>NZ_CP009322.1:2400000-3600000 GCF_000959725.1 Burkholderia gladioli | reverse complement strand
TCGCTCCAGCGATCGGCGTCCAGCATCGACGCGGCGTGGACACCGAGGCCGCAGGCGTGCAGGACTTCCTCGCAACGGCTGTCGGTGTACATCGATTCATCGTGGGGATAGGCGATCGCGGCCTTCAAGGTGCCGGCGGGAATGTAGCTGCGCTGCGGAACGAACACCGCGCCTTCGACAGCGCGGGTGATCGCGCCTTCGCCGTAAGGCCAGAGGCCCGCGAGTGCCCTGAGCAGCGTGCTTTTCCCGCTTCCGGAGCGACCGCGGATCAGGCATCGCGAACCCGGCGGGAGCGAGAAGTCGGGCACGCGGGCAAGCTCCGTGCCGCCTGCGTCGCGCAGCACCAGCGCCCTGGCGGCAACCGTGCCCGCCTTGCCGGCGCTCACCTCGATGCCGCCCTGCGCCTCGAGCGCGTTGACATGAAGGAATTCGCGAAGCCGGTTCGCTTCCGCGCGCCACGCGGTGAATCCCAGATAGGCCTGGGGAAAGAACGCCAGGGAACTGGACACGGAATTGAATGCAGCGTTGGATCGCATCAGCCCGCCCAGCGTCAGCCCCCCCGTCATCAGTTGCGGCAGCACCAGCAGGGTAGGCACCACCGAGCTGACCTGCCCGACGATGTTGGTAAACAGCGAGACCCGCGTGTTGACCCAAAGCAGCGCATAGAGATTCGAAACGACCTGGCGAAACGCCCCGTTCAATCGCTTGCCTTCCGCGCCGCTTCCATCGAAGAAGGCAATCTGCTCGGCGAACTCGCGCACCCGCACCATCAGCACGCGGAAGTCGCCCTCCACGCGGTTCTGCTTGGCATTGAGGGTGATCAGGCGTCGGCCGAGCAGGTGCGTGGCCCAGAAAAACAGGCCTTGATAGAGAAAGACGGCATAGACCAGGTATCCATGGATTTGGTACGTGTGCCCGCCGATATCGAGATCCAGGGAATGGCCAATCGACCACAGGATCACGCTGAAGCTCACGATGCTCACCGGCACCTGAAGCACGCCCATCGACAGCAGCAAGGTGTCCTTGACGAACTGCTTCGCGTCCTCCGCGATACGCTGATCGATGTTCTCGAGCGCGCGGTCGCGCTCGATGCGGTAGTAGGTATGGCGGGCCAGCCATTGATCGGCCAGCCAGGTCGTCAGCCATCGCCGCCAGCGAATCTCGACGATCGACTGCAGCACCACCGTCGACATCGTGAGCGCGGCCGCGGCCATGGACACCAGCAGGAACTGCAACAGCAGGCTCGGCAGCGCCTGAAACCTCCCGGATCCCACGGCGTCGTAGAACGTGCCGGTCCATCGGTTGAGCCACACGGCGATATAGGTGTGGCTCCAGCCCGCGCCGAGCACGTAGGCGAGCATCAAGGCCGACAGCATGCCCTCCCTGGTGCTCCAGTACGGCTTGATCAACTTCCAGACGGTGGGAAAGTGACGCCGGGCATCCCGATCCTCGGCGCGATCCGTCGGGAGTGCCCGATTCCTGATCATTGCTGTCCCTTGTCCGGCTGCATGACGAAATTGATCTTGTTCAGCCCTCCGCCCTGCAGCGCCGCGAGTATGGCGGCAACCTTGCCGTACTCGACGTGCTGATCTGCGTTGATGTTGACGGCCGGCGGATCGCCCTGTTTCGCGGCCGCCGCGACGCGCAGCTTCAGCGCCGCGTCGTCCACCACGTCCTTGTTCCACAGCACCGTCTTGTCGGCCGTGATCGACAGATCGATGTCCTGGGTTTTCGATTCGGCAGGCTGGGCCGCGGCCTTGGGGAGATCGACCTTCACCGCCTTGTTGATGACCGGCAGCGTCACGATGAAAATGATCAGCAATACCAACATGACGTCGATCAGCGGCGTCATGTTGATGTCGTTCATCACGCCTTCGTCGTTGTTGCCATCCATGAGAATCGACACGATAGGCTCCCGATCAGGCGGCGGCGCCGACGCGCTTGCTCGCCACCGGCGCCGCGGGCGCCTGGCGAACGTCGCCGTGGGCCTTGGCGCCCGTGATGAAGTACACGTGCAGTTCATGCACGAACCGGTTCAGGCGATGGCTGACACGCTTGTTGCCGCGATTGACGTAGTTGAATCCGAGCACGGCGGGAATCGCCACGAACAGGCCGATCGCCGTCATGATCAGCGACTCGCCCACCGGGCCCGCGACATGGTCGAGGCTGGCCTGGCCCGAGGCGCCGATCGCCATCAGCGCGTGATAGATGCCCCACACGGTGCCGAACAAGCCGACGAAGGGCGCGGTACTGCCGATCGAGCCGAGCACGGCCAGGCCGTTTTGCAGTCGGGCGACCTCGTCGTCGAAGGCGTTGCGCAGGCCGCGGGCCACCCATTCGCTGGCGCTCAGACTGCCTTGCAGCGATGCCCCGCCGCCGGCCTGCTGCTCGTTCGCCTCGCGGCCCGCCAGCGCCATGGCGCGATAGGGATTGTCGGCACCGTCGCCCAGCGCCTTGATGCCCTCGTCGAACGACGGGGTGGACCAGAAGCGCGTCTGCGCGCGCTTGCCCATGGTCTCGAGGCGCCGATTCGCCAGTCCCTTGGTCACGATGACGAACCAGGACACGACCGACATGCCGAGGAGAAAGACAAAGATGAAGCGGGTGATGAAGTCACCCTGCTGCCAGACGTTGGCGATGCCGTACTGTTCCATTTTTTGCTCCGTTGATTCCAGGTCAGTCATTCAGGTTGAAGGCGATCGGCTGCTCGGCCTCGACGGCGCGGGCAATGCCGGCGGTCGTATAGGGCTGGCAACGCCCGGCCTCGATCGATGTCAGCGCCGCCGCGTCCAGCAGCGGGTAGCCGCTGCTTCGTGCGACTCGCGCCGTCTTGACCGCGCCGTCCGCGCCGATGGTCAGCCTCACCAGGACCGTGCCTTCCTGCTCGAGCCGCCTGGCCTTCGGGGGATAGTCGGGCCTCGGGATCCGGCAACCGAGTTGCTTGAGTTCCGCGCTGCTGATCTGCTTCGGGGTATCGAGCAGATTGGGCCCGGGTGCGGGTGCGGGCGGCGCCGGAGCGGGGGCCGGTGCCGCGGTGGGCGTCGGCACCGGCGGGGGGGGCGCCGGCTCGACCGGTTTGACGGGCTCGGTCTTGGCGGGCGCGACGCTCCGCTCGGACGGCGCCTCCGAGGACAGCAAGGGTGCCGTCTTCCGAACCACCGGTTTCTCGATCGGCCTGGGCTTGGGCTCCGGCGGCCGCTCGGGCCTGGGCTCGGGCCTGGGCTCGGGCCTGGGCTCGGGCTTCGCCACGGGCTGCGGCGTCGGCGCGGCAACCAGCCTGACCTGCACCGAGGCACCGGCGGCCCGGTCGGCCTCCAGCCTGATCAGGTGCACGCTGTGATGAAGGATCAGGTACAGCCCGAGTCCGTGCACCATCACGACGGCAAGCGCAACCGCCGCGCGCCTCCACCGCGATCGCAAATTCGCCAGGTGCTCGGAGCCGGACATGCCGCCGCGCCAGGGCCGAGTCTCGAGGGTGTCAGAAATCATAGGTACCGGTGAGCATGACGGTCCGCTCCGGTCCCATCGGGATCAGGGTAGAGGTCGTGCTGCTGTAGTAGAGCTTGCGATTGAATACGTTCTTGACCGAAAGATTCAGGCCGTAACCCTTCTTCCGATAGAACACGCCGAGGTCCGTCTCCACCTGGCTGGGGATGCGGTACGCCGAGCCCGAACCGATGTACTGCCCGCTCGCGAAGAACAGCCCCGCGCCGACACCGAAACCCTGGAGCTTCTCGGAGCGGAAGTTGTAGGTGGCCCACAGGCTGGCGCTGTTCTTGGGCAGGTTCACCGCGAGCTTGGTGCCCGAGGGCTGCACGAAGTCGTTGTACGTGTAGCTGCCGATCAGGTTGACGCCGGGCAGCGGCTGGCCGCTGATCTCCGCTTCGAATCCCCGGCTGACAGCACCACCGGCGGGAAGATAGAAACCGCGATGGAGCGGATCGGCGACGTTGTAGTTGCTGAACGAGGTGCGGTAGGCCGAGGTCGTGATGGCCAGCTTGTCGTCGAGCAGGTTGAACTTCATGCCCACCTCGACCTGCTGGCTGATCTGCGGGGGAAGCAAGCCGCCGCCGAATTGCATCGCCGTGCCTGGCTGGAAGCCGCGGTTGTAGCTGGCGTAGGCCGCGACCTCGGAGGTCAGTTCGTAGAGCAGGCCGAGGCTCGGGCTATAAGCGTTCTGATGGTTTCCAGCCGGTGGGTTACCGGCGTAGTTCGCATGTGTCAGATACGTATCCCGGCGCACGGACGCGAGCGCATGGAAATTCCGGTAGGAAAACTGATCTTGAAGATACAAACCGGTTTGGGTGTAGAAGCTCGCCACATCCGGCGCCAAGCTTGCAACGTCGGACGTCGGGAACACAAAGGATCCGAATACATTCGGAACCGAAATGAATTTCGTGGCCGTGGCGTCAGACTGATACTGGCTGTAACGGAGCACATCCCATCCCGCTATCACCGTATTTTTCACTTCGCCGATATTGAATTTGCCACGCAGGTAGTTCTGAAAACTCCAACTGTAGAAATCCGAAAGCGAATCGAAACTCATGAACGTCGCGCCATTGGTCGCCGAGAGCGGCGAGACCGGCGTCCAGGCCATCTGCGTCTGCTGGCTCCGTGTGTAGGACGCCTTGCTCACGAAGGTCAGCGACGTGCCGAGCTTCTGCTCGAGATGATAGAAAACATTGTCGGTTTGCGCGCCGAAATGGTCGGATGGCGAGCCCAGCGGCCTGTCGATATAGTTCCGATAGATATCGCCCTTGGCATAGCCGATGGTGAATGGGGGAACCGGCTCGCGGTCGACCGTGCGCTCATAGCCCACCGTCAGATCCGTGGTCGAATCCTTCCATTGCAGGGTCGGGGCGAAGTAGAAATTTCTCTCGCCGTCATATCCCATCGAATTCTGGCCGACCCGCTCGCCCGAGATGATGAAGCGATACCGGAGCTTCTTGTCGTCGGTGATGGCGCCCGTGCTGTCCAGCGCGATCTGCTCGCTGCCGTAGGAGCCGTAGCCCACCTGGATTTCGTGGAACGGATCGGCCTGAGGCGTCTTCTTGACGAGATTGATGACGCCCCCCGGCGGACTGTTGCCGTTCACGATCGCCGACGGCCCCTTGACCACTTCCACGCTCGAGATGGCGATGGTCGGCGTGACGTTGGGTGCCGAGCCCACCGTGGCGAGCCCGTCCGAGGTCAGGTTGGATGCCGAGAACCCGCGAATCGTGTAACTCGGCACGCCGAGCGGCCCCGGCCGCGTGACGACACCGGAAGCATTCCTCAGCACGTCGGAGAGCGACTGGTCGGCCTGGCTCTGGATTACCGCCGCGTTGATGACGCTGACCGATTTCGGCGTCTCGCTCAGCGGCACGTCCGAGCGCGCATAGGTGGACGACGATTCCGCGACGAAGCCGGTACCGCCGGAATCCCGGCTGGCCGCCACGCTGATGAGCGGCAGGGTGGTATCGACCTGCGCCGTGGACGTGCCGGCAACGGTCGTGGCCGCGGCCGTCGCGGCTGTCGCGGCCGTTGCCGCCTTCACGTCCGCCTTGACGTGAGCCAGCGTGTAGCCGCCGTTGGCCGTCGGGACCAGGTCGAGGCCGGTGCCCTGCAAGGCCTTGCGGATCGCCGCCTCGCCTGAATAGGTACCGTCCACCGGAGCCGACTTGAGCGACTGCACCAGGGCAGCGTCATAGCTCAGCGGGAGATGCGCGACCTTGGCGATCTCCACCAAGGTGCGATCCAGCGGACCGCTCGGTAGATGATAGGTGTGCTGCGCCGCTTGTTGCGCATCGGCCGCGGACACCATGAAAGTCTGGGCAACCGCCATCGCGATCGCCATTGCCGCAACATTGCGAGCCATACCCCTGCCGTTCAACTTGATCCCCACGATGACACCCATCCCCTAGTCGGTTGTATTTCGGCAAAACGCCTGTCTAGTCCCACATGAACGAAGGTCGAAAAGCGGCGGACCGCAACGGCATGCCCTTGCGCCCCTTCACTCCCGGCTTCGCTCGAGGCCGCTGGCTACAGCAGGCTTGCCTGCCCCTCACCCACACGAAAAAGTCTAGCGATCCTGCTCGGAATGCTTTTTTGAAAGAATTCGTCTTTCGCGCCATTTGCGGTTTTTTATTCCCGCCGAACGCCCCGCCCTTGAAAATTCCATCCGCGTGCGAATTCCGCAGACCAGGAAATCAACAAACGTAATCGAGCGGCAGCCTCGTCGTATGCTTGATGGTCTCCATCGAGAAACTCGAGCTCACGTCGAAGATCTCCAACTCGCTGATCAGGCGCTTGTAGACGCCGTCGTACGCGGCGATGTGCGGAACGACCACCTTCAGCAGATAGTCGATATGGCCGCTCATGCGGTACACCTCGATGACCTCGGGGATGCCGGCGACCACCTCGCAGAAGCGCCTGAGCCAGGCTGCCGTGTGCTGCGCGGTGCGGATCTCGACAAGTACGGTCACGCCGACATTGAGCTTCTCGGCGTCCAGCAGGGCGACGCGACGGGCGATGATGCCGTCCTGCTCGAGCTTCTGTATGCGGCGCCAGCAGGGCGTGGTCGACAGATGCACGCGATCGGCGATTTCCGCCACCGAAAGCGTGCTGTCCTCTTGCAGGACTGTCAGGATGGCCTTGTCGATGTGGTCGATCACAGTTCCCCCTTCCGGGACAAGGGTGGCGTCCGGCATTCGGACACCTTCATTCACCTTGTGCAACGAAACGGGAAAAGTGACACCGGGAAGGGAAAAAATTTTTCGGCCGGGCCGGGCCGGGCCGGGCCGGCGGTACTCGACCTCAGGCCGCCGAGGCGACGGCCAGGACCTTTCCGTACACGGCAAGGGAGAGTCCCAGGCCGTTGGCCAGCTGGCGCAGCGCCGCCTCGGCGTCGTCGAGCGGAAACACGCCGCTGACCCGGCGGGCGAGCGCGATCTGGGGAAACCGGATATAGCCGCCGTAATAGCGGCCCAGCGTCTCGAGAATGTCCGGCACGGGGCGATCCAGCACCACCAGGGTGCCGCGCCGCCATGCGAAGATATCGGCGGCCGTCTCGGGCATGCGGACGATGCGCCGCGCCGACAGCGACCAGACCGAGCCATCGTCGGCGCGCAGGCTGCCGCCGCCCGGCGAGGCGAGGGTCGCGCCGCCGCCCTGCACCGCGACCACGGTGTGATAACGCAAGGCATCGACGCTCAGGCGAGCGAGACTCGTGGCCGCCGTCCCGTCCTTCGTGCGCACGATCCGCCGCGAGGGGCTCGTCGTGGAAGGCGTCGTCAGGATCTGGCCCGATGCGAGGTAGACGTCGCCGCGTATGCCATCCTGCGCGGAATAAACGCGTGCCGACGCCCCGAGTATCATCGGCGTGCCGTCATCCAGCGCAACCGAGCGCGGCGCCAGATCGCCATTGTGGTAATCGGCGTCCAGCGAAAAGGTCCTGACCAGTTCTCGCGTTCCGATCGCGGCCAGGGCCAGCGCCCCCACGCCCGCCCCCGCCTTCAACATGCGGCGTCTTGCATGAGAGGGTTCGTTCAGCGCGCTTCGTACCGCCGCGCCGGGCGCTCCCCGCAAGGAGGAAAACCTCGCCAGCCCTTCCTGGAGGCGGGTCCAAGCCTGTTCATTGGCGGGATCGGCGCGGCGCCACGCCTCGAAGCCTTCGCGGTCACGCTGCGTGGCGTCCTCGGCTCGCAGGCGCACCTCCCAATGGACGGCTTGCTCCACGGCGGATTCGACCGGACCGGCACCGCGCGGGATCTTCAACTGATCAGAAAGCATCGGGTAAGCGCCTGGGCGATGTATTTGCGGACCATGCTGGTGGAGACACCGAGTCGAGCGGCAATCTCCGCATAAGTGAGGCCGTCGATCTGGCTGTAGATAAAAGCACTTTTTGCTTTCGGTGACAATCCATCGAGCGCCTGATCGATCAGAAACAGGGCCTGGGAAATCTCGACGATCGATTCGGCGGACGGCGCGACCGGCTCCTCGACGTTGAGGAGCGCCTGCTGATAGGCGCGCTCGAGATCCCGGCGGCGCCACATCTCGAAGGTGAGGCGCTGGGCGATAACGGTCAGGAAGGCACGCGGCTCACGCACGCCCTGCAGGTCGTCGACGCCGGCGAGCGCCTCGAAGGACGAGGCCGCGAGATCCTCGGCATCGGCCGGCGACCCGACACGCCGCTGCAGCTTCGCCTTCAGCCAGGCATAGCTGGCCCGAAACTCGTCGGCAAGCCATGAGGCGCGGGAAGGGGACGACGCCTCGTCGTTCCCTTCCCGCTTCTCGATCGGCTGTACTGTCGGGCCGCTGCTCATGTGACATTTTCCACGCGATGGCGCAATGGGCGTGCGCTGCAGGATGCCAATCATCTGCCCAAACGCAACGTCATACCCCGCTAGGTCGATGTCGTAGTATGCCATTTCAAAATCGCCCTGTATCGGCGCGATACCAATCCAAAACCCATGGTCGCCCCGGCGATTCGCGACGCCGCGGCGAAACCGGATCAATCATGTAGCACAGCTATGTTTGTCGTCGGTGGGTCCCCGTGCCTCGATCGGCTTCGGCACGCGCATTCGCCAGCCCCCGGCAGATTCCCAAGTCGAATACTCTGACGAATGCGGCACGGCCGGCAGGCTCGGAATGATGCCCTGATCCGGACCCGCCCCGAGGCGCGCTGCATGGATCGGTGTGCCTACCGCAGGTTGCGGCATCTCGGAAGGCGGCTTCCGCCACCCGGGGCAAGCCGCCCCGGACAACCGGATCGCCCCCCGCCTCACCGGCAACTGAAGTTCGCTGCCGAATTCAGGTCGCCGGAGCCGTTGTACCGCGCCACTTGCGGATAAGGACACAGAGGCCGCGTGCGCCCCACGCCCCATGACGCCGGTACGTCGGCATTCGGCACCGCGTTCGTCGCATCGCGAGCCGCGGCCACGATCGCGGCCGGCGCCTGTCCCTGCTCGACCCAGGCCACCAGCGGCGTGAGCATATCGAACTGATCCGCCGCCGGCCCGCCCGAACAGTGGTTCATCCCCGGCACCGGATAGAAGCGCACGAAGTCCGCGGCACTTCCGCCGTTCGCCTGAGCGACACGCTCGTACCAATCACGCGTATCGTCGAACGAGAACACTGGGTCACCCGTGCCGTGATAAACGAACATCTTCGCGCCTCTCGACTTCAGCGCGGACAGGTTCGTCTCGTCAGGCGGCGTCATGAACGACCACGCGGATTGCGTATACGTGCCGTTCGTCGCGAAGATCGCCGGCGCGTCCGCATCCATGTCGAACCCGAGCGCGAAACCGGCCAGGTTCGCGAGCGTCGCGGCGCTCTTCGGCGGCGTCATGAAGGTGAACGCCATCGCGGCCGGATCGAGCGTGATGGAATTCGACTGCTTCCACGCCGCCCAGCCGCTGCCCGCGATGCCGGGATCGTATGGAAAGCCCGCATAAAGCGCCGTCCCCGCGCTGTTGCGCGCGCCCGCGAACACATTCTCGAGTGCCGTCTTCTGCTCGCTCGTCAGGCACGCTCCCGTTCGCGTACCGCCAACACAGGTCGGAATATCCGTCTCGACACTGAAATGCGCCTGGCAAGCGGCAACGTCCTGCACCATCCCGTCGGCCACCCCATCCAGCGCATCGCATTTGTCGAGTATCCTCGCCCCGACAAACTGCCGTTCCGCCGCATTGAACCCACTGCCGATATCCGGCAAGCCATTCGCCCCCGTCGCCGACGCGATCCTGGCGAACTGCTGCGCGCCATACATCTCGCCGATCGCCGCCTTCGGCAAATGGAAACCCGGATCGCCCGCGATGATCCCGTCGTAGTCGCCCGCATTGCGCACGGCCGTCACCATCGCATGACGCCCGCCGTTCGAGCAGCCGTCGAAGTAGCTGCGATCGGGCGCCTTCCCATAAGCCAGCCGTATCACCTGCTTGGCCATCGGCGTGAGCGCATCCACGGCGGCGTAGCCGTAATCTAGCCGCGCCTGCGGATCGAGCCCGAACAGCGGGTTCTGAGCGGCGCCATGCCCCGAATCGGAGCTGATCACCGCGAAGCCCATGTTCAACGCATCGTTCAACGGCCCGCCGCCGCTGATCTCACCAGTCGCGGTCACCACGTTGCCGTCCAGCCCGCCGTTCGCCTGGTAGAAGAAGCGTCCGTTCCACGCCTTCGGCAAGCGCATCTCGAAGCCGATCGCGTAGGTCTTCCCATCGACCGCGCTAACGCGCTCGTTCATCTTCCCTTCGATCACGCAATGCTCGGCGATCGGCTTGCCGGCCACCGTCAACGCACCGGCCGAAGCGGTGGTCACGGACGTGAACGCGGTATTCGCATAGGCGAGCTTCGCGGCGAGCGCATCGCAGCTCTGCGTCATCGCCGCCGGCGTCGCGGCGCTCAGATGCGAGGGCGCGGCGTTGGTCGTGCCATCGCCGCCACAACCGGCAAGCCCGACTGCGAACAGCGGCGACAAACAAAGGAATGCATATTTTCGGTTCAAGATATCCCCCTCGTTTCAATCTGCCGGATCAGAACATGTGCTTGACGCCGACCATCGCGCCGAGCTGCCCCATTCCCGCGCCGGGCGTCGTGCCGGCACCGCCGCCGCTCACCGCGTAGCTCGCGTGTGCGCTGTTCCACAGATACGAGGACTGCGCGTAGACCGAGGTCCGCTTCGACAGCAGATAGGTCGCGCGCAGCGTCGCCATCGTCGCGCGCGTGTCGTGCGCCGCGTTGACGATCCGATATCCCTCGCCATCGACGATGAAATCGGGCTTCACCGCATACGAAGCACCGAGGAAGAAAAGATCCGAATGCGCGCCGGCCACGCTCGGCGAACCGGTCGACACGCGCCGCCCGATCCATCCCGCGCCGATACGCGCACCCGCGGCCTGCGCATAGGCGCTCACATGCACGCGCGCGTCCTTGCCGGCGCTGCTGGTAAGCGCGGCCGGGGCCACGCCATCGAAGAAGTTCGCCGCCGCGCCGGTGCCGCCGCGCTGCTCCTCGTACGAAGCCGCCGCGCCGAAATACGCGCTGTCGTACTTCAGCATCACCGACATGTTTCGACATTCGACGGTATTGCCGGGCACCTGCCCGGCGCAGGTTCCCTGCCCAGGCGAATTGCCGGTGCCCGCGCCGTCGCGACCGAACGAATAGGCGGCGCCGAGCGTCACGCCGCGATAGGTGCCGATATAGCTCACGGCATTGTCGGCACGTCCATTCGGCACATAGGCATCGAGCGAGCCGAGCCCGTAGATGTCGGGGCCGATGATGTCCGCGCCCTGCAGCGCGAGATAGGTCATCGTGTACTGGCGGCCGAACGCGAGCGTGCCGAAGCCGCCCTTCAGCCCGACGAAGGCCTGCCGCCCGAACAGCCGGCCGCCCTGGCCGAGATCGCCGCCGCGCACGTTGAAGCCGCTTTCCAGCGTGAAGATCGCCTGATATCCGCCGCCGAGATCCTCGCTGCCACGCAGGCCCCAGCGCGACGGCAGCTCGCCCGTCACGGCCGGCATCCGCACCACGTGGTCGCCCGCCGCGTTCGCGTGCGACACGAATTCCACGCCCGTGTCGATGATGCCGTACAGCGTCACGCTCGACTGCGCGTGCGCGATCGGCGCGACCAAGGCGCAGCCCGCGCCGGCGGCCAGCAGGCCGTTCCTGATGTGCTTTTTCATCTGCTTCGTCTCCATACCTTGAATAAGCGCGCTCTGACGGCACGCATCGGGAAAACCGGAAAAGCTCAGTCGCGGGCCTGCGGACGACGGATCAGCAGCAGCGCGGCCACCGCCGCCACCAGCGTGACGGGGATGCTCGCGCCGATCACGATCGGCGCGCTGCGGCCGGCGGCCAGCAGCGTCGTGGCCGCCAGCGGCCCGACCACGGAGCCGAGCCGCCCGACCGCCACCGCCGCGCCCACGCCCGTGCCGCGCATCGCGGTGGGGTAGTAGATCGCCGCCAGCGCGTACAGCACCGACTGACCGCCGATCACGAACATGCCGGCCGCGAACGCGGCCGCCGCCAGCGAGGCGAAGCCCGGCGCCGCCGCCAGCGCGGCCAGCGACAGCACGATCCCCGCGTACATGCCGCCCACCACGCGCGAGGCGCGCATCCGGTCCAGCGCCGCGCCGATGCCGAGCGCGCCCAGCCCGCCGCCGACGTTGAACGCCACCTGCACCAGCCCGACGTGCGCGCGGTCGAGCCCGCGCGCGGCCATCAGCGACGGCAGCCAGTTCAACAGGAAGTAGAGGACGATCAGGGTGCAGAAGTAGCTGATCCACAAGGCAAGCGTGGCGCTCGCGCGGCCGCCGCCGAACAGCGTGTGGGCGACACTCGCTCGCGCGGCGCGGGTGCCGGCCACGTCGAGATAGGCGCGCGATTCCGGCAGCAGCACCGCCAGCACCGGCACCAGCAGCAAGGGCCCGGCGCCGCCGACGTAGAAGATGTGCCGCCATTCGGTATCGCCGGCGAGCAGCACGCCGATCAGGGAGGCGATCACGCCGCCGAACGGAATCCCGCAGTACATCGCGGCCACCGCGCTGCTGCGCGATCGCGGCGGCACCGCTTCGGACGACAGCGCGATCAGGTTCGGCATCGCGCCGCCCAGGCCGATGCCGGTCAGCACGCGCACCACGACGAGCATCGCGAAGCTCGAGCTCTGCGCGGTGGCGATCGACAGCAGCCCGAACAAGGCGACCGAGGCGATCAGCACGCGCTTGCGCCCGATGCGATCGGCCAGCCGCCCGCCGAGCATGGCGCCGGGCAGCAACCCGAAGGTGCCGGCGCTGAACGCGATGCCCATCTGCGACACGCTCAGGCCGAACTCCCGCGCCATGCGCGGCGCGGCAACGCCGACCGACTGCAGGTCGAGCCCCTCGAGCAGCGCGATCGCGAAGCAGAGCGCGAGCGTGGTCGCGACCGCCGGCTTTTCGGCAACGTAGGTATTCATCGATGTCTCCAATCCATGTTGTCTTGTCGTCGGCGCGTCTTGCCGGGCGCCGCGGTTTTTATCAGGCAGCCTGATCCACCGGCCGTAAAAAAGCCTGCCAGTCGCGTGGCCGGCAGGTCCTTGTTGTCCGTCCAGGACCGCGCTCAGGCGCGAATCACGTGGGGATCGTCGCGCGCCGGGTCGTACAGCGTCTCGATCGCCGCCGCGCGATGCTGCTGCACGGCCGCCTGGTTCAGCGACCCCTTGTCGGTCACCTCGCCGAGATCGAGCGACGGCGGGCTATCCATCAAGCGGATGCGCGCCACGTAGGTCGATCCGCCGCTCGCCTGCCGATTCAGCGCCGCGAGCCAGGCCGCGAAGGCCGCGCGCACGGCCGGCGCGCGCAGCACCTCGGCGGCCGGCGCGTCGGCGGCGAGCCCGGCCAGCGCCCGGCAGGCATCGAGGCGCGGAAACACCAGCAGGCCGATATCGTCGCGATTGATTCCGGTCACGACCACATCCTGCACATAGGGCGCGCCGCTCGACACGGCCCTCGCGCGCAACGGCCCGACGCTGACGAAGGTGCCGCTGCTCAGCTTGAAATCCTCGGTCAGCCGCCCGTCGAACTGCAGCCCGAGTTCGGGCCGATCGGGATCGGCGAACACCGCCGCGTCGCCGCTGCGGTAATAGCCTTCCTCGTCGAACACCTCGCGCGGATCGACCTCGGCGTGCCAATAACCGCGCATCACGTTCGGCCCCTTGAAGCGCAGCTCGAGCTTGCCGCCGCTCGGCGCGAGCTTCACGTCGCAGCCGGGCGCGGGCAGCCCGATATAACCGGAGCGCATCAGCGGCCCGGTCGTGAACAGGCAGGACGGCGAGGTTTCCGTCATGCCCAGGCCCGCCATGATGCGAATCCGCTCGCCGCAATGCGCGGCGGTCACGCGATCGAGCCGGTCCCAGGCGGCTTGCGAGAGCCCCGCGCCGCCGAAGAAATACAGCTTCACGCGCGAGAAGAACGAATCGCGCAGCGCCGCGTCGCCTTCGAGCGCGGTGGCCAGCTCCTCCCAGCCCTTCGGCACGTTGAAGTAGATCGTCGGCGCGATCTCGCGCAGGTTGCGCACGGTTTCGTCGAAACGGCCGGGCACCGGGCGGCCGTCGTCGATATACAGCGTGCCGCCGTTGTACAGCGCGATGCCGAGGTTGTGGCTGCCGCCGAAGGTGTGATTCCACGGCAGCCAGTCGACCAGCACCGGCGGCTCGCGCCCGAGCTCGGGCATGGTCTGGCGCAGCATCTGCTGGTTGCTGCACAGCATGCGATGCGTGGTGGGCACGGCCTTCGGCTGCCGGGTGGAACCCGAGGTGAACAGGATCTTCGCGAGATGGTCGGGGCCGATCGCGGCATGGATCGCGTCGATGGTGCGCGGCGCCGTGGCCAGCAGGCGCGAGAGCGGCAGCGCATCGCCGGCGGCGTCGGCATCGCGCGCCACGATCAGCGTCGCATCGGCCGGCTTTGCCGCGTCGAGCGCGCGCGCGAACCCGGCGCGCTCGGCGACGAACACCGCGCCCGGCCGCAACACGCCCAGCGTGTGGCGCAGCTTGCCGTAGTCGGTCGAGACCAGCGAATAGGCCGGCGAGATCGGCGCATACGGCACGCCGGCCAGCATTGCCGCGAACATCAGTTGCAGATGCTCGAGATCGTTGCCGGACAACACGGCGAGCGGGCGCGTCGCCGACAGGCCGAGGTCGACCAGCCCCTGCCCGATCGCGCGCGAGCGCTCCAGCATCTGGGCGTAGCTGATGCCGATCCAGCGGCCATCGTCGCCGCGGCGCGCCGCCAGCAGCCGATCGGGATGCGCCTGCGCGCCGCTCAGCAGGCGGTCGCTCAGGCGCGCGGGGTAGTCGCCGAGCGGCTCGCGCGCGCTCAGGTACCAGCTGCCGTCTTGCGCGCGGCGCATCGCGGCGGCGCCTTCGGCGACCGCCGCCGCGCGATAGCGCACGCCGTCGTCGGCACGTGCCGGCGCGGGCTGCGATGGGTTCATCGTCGCGTCGCTCATGTCGGACCGTGGCACGGCGTGGTCTGCATGGCGGCCCGCCCCGGCCCGCTGAATCCGGCGTTCGACGCGCCGGCGCGCGCCTTCGTCTCGCCGATCAGCATTTGTCTGTCGGTCATGTCGTCTCCTGCCTTGTCTGTCCCGTTTGCCGGCTTCAGCGCTTGTAGGCCTGCAGGCCCGGCTTGATCGCCTTGTCGTCGAGGAACTGCTTGAGACCCTGCTCGCGGCCATGTTCCGGGTCGCGCAGTTGCGCCTGGTCGAGCTTCGCGTACAGGTAGTCCTCGTTCTGCTCCCAGGTGAGCTCGCGCGAGCGCTTGAAGCCGTGCTTGGCCGCGCGCAGCACGACCGGGTTCTTGTCGATCAGCCGCGCGGCCAGCGCGATGGTCGCCTCGCGCAGCCCGGCGAGCGGCACGCTGCTGTTCACCAGGCCCATCTCGGCCGCCTCGATGCCGGTGAAAGTATCGCCGGTCATGATGTAGTGCAGCGCGCGACGATGCCCGACCGTATCCGCCATCGCCTTGCTGACCAGGTTGCCGGGCGGGATGCCCCAGTTGATCTCCGACAGGCCGAATACCGCCTCCTCCGCGGCGATCGCCAGATCGCAGGCGACCAGCGGCGAGAAGCCCCCGCCGAAGCACCAGCCGTTGACCATCGCGATGGTCGGCTTGCCGTACATGCGCAGGCGGCGCCATTGCCACTCCGACGCGTCGCGCCGCACCTTTTCCTGTAGCGCGTCGGGCCCGCCGTCGATCTCGCGGAAGTACTCCTTCAGGTCCATCCCGGCCGTCCAGGCGGCACCGGCGCCGGTGAGGACCAGCACCTTCGCCTCGTCGTCGAATTCGATCGCGTCCAGGACCTGCAGCATCTCCTGGTTGAGCGTCGGGCTCATCGCGTTGCGCTTGTCGGGGCGGTTCAAGGTGACCCAGGCGATGCCGGCCTCCACCTTCACGTCCACGGTCTGCCAGCGCTTGTCGTACTTGCTCATAGATGTTCCTGTCGTTCGTTTTCATGCCATGACGCACGCAGCACCCCTGCTGCGGACGGTTCAATTTAATATCAGGCTACCTGATATTGCAAGCCGCACGCGCGCCGGTGTAAACCCGGAGCGAAACGACAGGAAGCAGGGAACAATCAGGCGCCGCGGCAGCAGCGGCGGCGAATAGGGAACAGGCGGGTCACGCCGCGCGATGCGGCGGCAGGCTCAGCCGCGCAGGTTGCGCGCGAACAGTTCGAGCGCGCGCTGGACGTGCACGGCATCATCGGCGGAGACATCGCCGAGCATGCGCGTCTCGAGCGGGCGCAGCACGGCTTCGCACTCGCGCAGCATCGCAGCGCCTTCGCCGGTCAGCTTCAGCAGGATCACGCGGCCGTGCGAGGGATCGGCCTCGCGTGTGACGAAGCCACGGCCGGCCATCACGCTCATCACCTCGTTGGCCGATTGCGGCGTGATGAAGGAACGGTCGGCGAGTTGCGCATTCGACAGGGCGCCGCGCGCCTCGAGCACCGACAGTGCCGTGTATTGCGCGAGCGTGATGCCGAGCGGCGCGAGCGCGTCGGTCATGTGGCGACGCAGCAGCCGATCGAGCCCGCCGATCGCGTAGGTCAGACGCTGCGATACGCGGGCCTTCGGCTTGTCGCCCGGTGTGGAGGCGGCGGATTTCGGATTCGCGGGCTGGGCGGGGGCGGACTTCATGGCGCGGGAGGGAGGAAATGGCGGTGATTCTAGCAGCCCGTAGCGTGCCGGCCGGCAAGCCACGCACGCCTCGTTGCCCCTTGTTCATACTGATGTGCTGGAACGTTGCCAGCTAGCACCACGACCTTTATTTGTTTATCAACATCCGCTCGACATCTGCTTGTTCGTCGACGCCCTGTCAAGACTGACCGGCAATCACAGAAGCACGACGCTCTCGCGCATACTCATGCATGTTGACAGGCGTTGTATCAAGGACGCGTGTAACCATTGCAGCAAGGAAACGACCGGGCGTGAGGTCGTCTGGTGTCGCATCTTTACGGATCGTTACCTTCGGCAATCGAGCGATTTCACGATCAACATCGGACGTCGCAACGAACTCCGGCAGATCTTCATCTCCGTCTAATTCAAGCCCAAGCTCGGGGACACCTTCGGCATGCCTTTCCTCTCCCGTATCTGGAATTTCGACACTGTCAGCATATTCCATCAAGACGAGACTAGTAGCGTGGTACGCATCGTCCTCGCGACCAAGCTTAGCCAGCAAGTCAAAAAGCCACGCAGCAGTACGGGGCTCTTTTTGCAAAATGTCAGAACGCAGTCCAAACACAAAACCAAGAGCAGCAAGCGGATGCCTCAACCTCAAATTCTTCGCATCCCCGTAAGATTCCTCGATTCTATTCGGAGCGTTCTTACCGTAGGAAGAATCCATGCGTTTCGTTGAAATCAGTAACTCAGGGCCTGTAGCCCAGTCGGTAATAATGACATCAACCTGCTTGAGGTAGTTCTTCCCAAGGATTGACGCACTAGATGAGGTGACGTCACGAATAGATGCCGCATTAGTAATGCGCTCCGCCACGGCATCGCCCATCTTGCGGGGCAATTCCTTCAGCAATGCAGCGACTGGGGCGGGAAGAATACGTGGGTGCACCGGCCGCGGCCAAGTCTGGTCTCTACCAAATCCAGCTCGTCGCAATTCATAGCTCAGCCATACGTCAAGAGCAAGAGCCGGCACCCCTGATTGAGTCTCCGCTTTCAAATAAAGAGGCACGCCCAACAATAGCGTAAGTGTGTCGTAATCAGGTTCAAAACGTAGCGCTCCGTTTGAGCCCTTAACCCAAGGATTACTATGAACCCCATCCGGAGCGGCAAGATCAACGATTCTGTCAAAAAGAACCCACGCTTTTGCTTTTGCAGATGTCTTAGCGGCCACTGGCTGCCCTCACAGTACGGCGTTGAGCAAGCTCCGATCTCGCTTGCCGAATATATTTGATTTTCGTTGCGGTCAATTCTCCACGTCCCTGCAGAACAACCTCATCGACCATTTCAACGGCACTCAGCAGGCGTCCTGAAGCTAGGAGATCAGCAACTTGTTGCTTGATGTCGCGAAGTGCATCTGCGTGAGCCAAAACCAATGCATGCGAAGGCATTGCCCAAAGGTCGGCCTCCTTGGGCTCGATCTTTAGAATGCCCCCGCCATAAGCACGGCCAACTATCTCGGCGTGCAATAGAGTAACCGAATTCAAACTTGCAAGAGGTAAAAGTTCACGCCCCAACTCTCGATACCGATCGTTCAGATAAACACCATGTACTGAGTTGAGGTGGCGAGCGCCAGCATCATTTGCAGTAAGCCGGGGTGTATCCGCATTCATGCACGTCAGCAACAAATCAGCGGCAGGGACCAGTGGCACTTGATACCAAGTCTTACGAACACGGCATTTGTACGCTGTATCGACGCCAGTGCGATGACCATTTTCTATATATGCCGCTGCTTCCGAGGACGGAGGATTGCGCGGATAAAAGAGGTACGTAGCGTGGCCTTCTCGACCCAACTTCGTGAGCATGGCACGGGAAAGCGAGAGTCCACGCAAATGCGAGCTGCCAGGTGGCGAAAGACGAAGCAACTCACTCCTATGCAAGCCCAACTCCTTCACGCGCTGCGGTGAAAGCGTGAAGTACTTATTGTTGCCCGTAACAATTCCGAGAGTGGTATCTCCCCACGATTCCAAATGTGTGAAAAGACCCTGTTGCTGCAGCTCATGCACTGACTCGATCGCTTTAGGATCAATGAGGCTACTAGTCCACTTGGCGGCCGGATCGGCCGGACGCCAAATCTGACCCGCACCAAGCGTCGCGAGTTCCGCGGCGTTCTTTGCTTGACGAATCGTTGCGTGATTCGCTGGGCCCTCAAGATAGCCATCGGCTAGCAGGAGGACAACATCCGCCTCGGCCTCAGGGAACACCTGCTCATCAAAAAGCACAAGTTCCACGTCACGAAAACGGTTGAAGAGAAAACGACGCACCGGGGCCGCATAGTTTACTGAGAGCAGTTCGGCAGGCAGCACGAGACCAAGTCGTCCACCTTGCTTCAAAAACATTGCGGAATGGACTGTGAATGCGGCCCAACTGGAAGCGAGACCAGTCAGGGACACCCCCCCTCGGAGAGCCGCCTCACGAGATCGGGCGCGAGCCTCACCTGAAAAATCTTGATAACGAATATAGGGCGGATTGCCAATTACAGCGTCGTAGACCGGGGTCGGCTGGACGGCAAAAAAATCGCTGTCCAAGATTTTCGATTTCCCTCCGGCCTCAAGAATGCGTTCACGAGCAATTTGGGCGCTACGCGCGTGAATCTCGACACCACTAACAAGGGGGCGCGAATTTTTCCCTGGATTCAACGTTCGAAGACGATCGACCGCGGCAACAAGGAACGCGGCATCACCTGCGGACGGCTCCAACACAGAGTCATCGGAGGTACGGATGGCCCAACTGACGACGAATCGAGTAATTTCGTCAGGAGTAAAGAAGGCTCCCCGCTCTTTACGAAGTTCTGGCGTATCAAAAAGATCCAAAGAGTGTCCGCGAGTCATTTGTAAATCCTGGAAAGCAGCGCCGCCAGTCCTGATGGATGAGGGGCTGCGCCAACCCCGGCGTACTGGACGGCGCATTCTAGCTCGGCAGCAAAGCAACCGTCGAGGCGAGGAAGTTCCGCCTCACAGCCATCCAGACTCCTGCAAACGGTTGGAATATCTGGCCGGCAGACAATCCGCTGCGACATCAGTTGCTTCCCCTGCCCACGAGCCGTCATTGTAGCCAGAGACACTGTACAAAAATACAGTGCATTGAAGTTTTATCTTGCGTCTGATCGGCACAGCCGCACCGAGCACACCGCCCATCGTGGGTGAGGGGTCAAGATACCCGTGGCGAGCTCAGGATTAGCGGACGCGAAGCACTCGCGAGCACGTCAGGAGGCCCCCCCATGCTAAGCTCATGCCCTGTCGCCCAAAGCAGCCGGACGGCCTCGTGTCGAGCGCAGCCCAGGTCGGTGGCCCGCGCCCGCCCCGCATCGCTAGCGCCACGCAGGCACCCAGCCTGGCCCATCCTCCGGCTGGCAATCGAATCGCACTTTCATCCCCATGTCCGCAGCCGATCCCACCTCCGGTTACCTCAGCGACGTGACCTTCCCCGACCGGTTCCATCGCGAACTGTCGCCGGCCTGGCTGAACTATGCCGGAGTGATCGGCGGCGCGCGTCCCAAGGCGCTCGGCCAACCGTTCCGCTATCTCGACCTGGGTTGCGGCTTCGCGCATTCGACGGTGATCAACGCGGCGGCCTTCCCGCATGCGGAATTCCATGCCTGCGATTTCAACCCGGCCCATATCGAGGTGGCCTCGCGACGCGCGGCCCGGCTCGGCGTGAGCAACACGGTGTTCCACCAGACCAGCTTCGAGGCGCTGCTCGAGGCGGAGCTCCCGCCCTTCGACTTCATCGTGATGCACGGCATCTACAGCTGGGTCGACACCGAGGTCCGGCGCGTGCTGCGGCGGCTGATCTATCGCCGCCTCGCCGATGGCGGGCTGGTCTACCTCAGCTACAACTGCCAGCCGGGCTGGTCGGCCGAGGCGCCGCTGCGCAAGCTGATGCTCGAGCTCGCCCAGGCGGCCGACGGCGGCACCGGGACCCGCACCGGCAGCGCGCTGGCGGGCATGCAGCGGCTCGGCATCCCGAGCCTGCGCTACTTTCGCGACAACCCCGCCGCCACCAAGGCACTCGCGGCCTTCGCCGACGATCCGCTCGACTATCTCGCGCACGAGTTCCTGAACGGCACCTGGGACGTGCATTACTCGGTCGACGTGGTCGACGAGATGGCCGAGGCGGGCCTGGTCTACGCGGGCAGCGCGACGCTGGCCGACAACCATCCGCTGCTGCTGATGGACCGCCCGGCCGCCGATGCGATCGCCGCCTTGCCGAATGCCCGGCTGCGGCACCTGGGTGAGGATTTCGCCGTGAACCGCCGCTTCCGGCGCGATGTCTTCGTGCGCGGCGCGCGTGCGGGTCGCTCGCCCGGCGAGGCGATGCGTGATCTAGACGAACTGGCGATCGGCTGCTCGGGCGCGCTCGAGAAGATCGAGCCGCGCATGACGATTCCACGCGGCGCGCTCGGTTTCCAGCCCGACTTCATCGCCGATCTGCGCGCCTTGCTGGCGGGCGGCGCCTCGCCGATCGGCGAGATCGTCGCGCGGCTCGGCGGTGCGCAGCGCAACGCGCGCGAGATCATGCAGAACCTGCTGTTCCTGGTGGCGGGTGGCTCGCTCACCCCGTTCGCGCGGCCCGGCGGCCCGGATCCGAGCGGCCCGCGCCGCGCCGCGAGCACGGCCACGGCAGCCGCGCTCGCCAGCGGCGAGAATCCCGCGGCGACGGTGTTCGTGCCTTGCGAGGTGCTCGGCAACGGCGTTGCCGTGAGCGGCGAGGAAGCCGCCCAGGCACTCGCCTGGCTGGCGGGGAAACCGGTGGCTTGCCCCGAGCGGCTCGCACGGCTGGGCGTGCTGCGCGGCGGTTGATGGTCGTTGCCGACAACAGCTTGCTAGTAGACGCGCCCGCCAGCTTCGCCATGCCGGGTGCATCGATATCCCCACCGACCTCCGTCGCCAAGCGTGCCGCAGGCTAAAGCACCGGAATCACATCCCCCGCCACGCCCGTCACGATGTTCTTCGATCCACCGCTCAGGAACGCCGACCCGAACTTGTAGAGCTGGTACTTCCGGTTGTTCAGGTAGTTCGAGTCGAAATCCTTCCTCGGCTTCGCCCACTGGTTCGCGATCTCGTCCGCGCTGTACACCTTGTAGCCCGAATCCTCGATGTACTTCGCGCTCCAGTTGTGCAGGCGGGCCAGATACTTCACCCCGGCATCGTATTGCGACTGGTTGATCACGCAGCGCCCCGCGAACATCTTGAGCAGGTGCATCTTGTTGATCGCCCCGCTGTTCAGGATCAGCGCCGAAATGAGCGGCACCCGCGTCGCGTAGTACTTGAACCATGTATTGAATGCGATGGGGTCCTGATGAATCTTCAGTGCCGCGAGCCCCTGGAATTTCTCCTTCGCCTCGGCCACGAACTTCCGGAACAGGTGCAATTCATATAGGCGATAGGCCGTCTTGATCAGCACCTCCACCGCCGACACGACAAAGCTGACCACATGCGCCGCCCCCAGCGAGGCGACCTGCAAACCGAATTGCACGCCCGAGCGCAGCGTCGCGTACAGGTTCTGCGCCGCGATCACCGACATCTTGGTTTCCAGCGCATGCACGATGGTGGCCGGCGTGCCGTCGACCACCTGCACGTCCTGCCCGCTCTGCCATGCCTTGTATCGCTGGAACACGGCCTCGACGAGCGTGTTCACGGCGGTGGCGAGATTCATCGACACGCCGTATGTCGCGTTGGCCACTGTCGACAGAAAACGCTTCACCAGGAAATCGGTCAGGGCCCGCAGATCCTTGAAGGTGTTCTCGTCGATGAAATTTCCCGCCGCGGTCCAGGCCTGCTTGAAGGCGCCGAAGATCTTGTCGGACAGCGCGATCTCGCCGTTGCTCAGCACCTCGGGAGAGCGATGGAACAGGATCCCCGAATCGACCGTGAATTGCGTCGAGGGCGGGTCCGCCGCCTTGGTGCCGGCCCCTAGCGCGTCGAGCTTCTTGGCGAGCTTTTCCGCCTGGGTGCGAACCCCCGTGCTGCTGATGTTCCTGACATCGGTGACGATCTTGCCGGCCTCCTTGCCGGCCTCGGTCGCCCCGAAGGTCAGCCCGGCATTCGACATGTCGAACACCCCGCCCGTCACGATCTGGAACTTGCCGCGCTCGCACTCGAGCTTGGAGAAGAACCAGAGGATGCCGGCGCGCGCATTGGCCATGTCGTCCACCATGAACTGCGCCGATCCCGCCAGCACGTCCAGGTCGACCGAATAGAGCCACGAATACAGGAGGGAGAAGCACTCCGTCTTCTTGTTGCGGGCATTCCGCTTCCACTCGTCGCCCATGCCGCTGCTGCGGCGCCAGGCGAAAAACGCGTTCTCGATGATGCGCAGATTGCCGGGCGACTTGCCCACCTCATAGGCCTTGATGGCCAAGTCGAGCGCCACCAGCCTGGAATCGCGGCGGCCGATCGTCAGTTCGGTCTTTTTCTTCCACTCCTCGTAAGTGAAAGGTAGGGGCTGGAGCCCCATGCGCTGTCTGGATTGCATATTCGACCTTGTCAGCTCTCAATTTGTCGTGCGGCACGGGAAAAATGCTGCGACAGACATCTCGGCCCTCGATGCATCGAAGGCGCCCTCGGTTGTACATCCAGATCGTCTTGAGTGTCTGTCGCACTCAAGAACGCTTGATGCCGTGGATCTATTCCGTGTGCAGCCTCTCGAATTCGACGAGGTGGGCCGACGTGATGCGGTCACGATCGGGGATGAACGTGTCATGGACGTGAAGCGGCGATGACGGCACGACGCCGGCCGAATCGATCTCCGAATCCCCTGCCACTCTCGTCGAACTTCTCACGAGAGATGTCCACCTTCAATCGATGAACCGCCGCCGTCCCGCGAGAACCGCGAACACGGCAACCAACGCACTGACGACGATCAGCACGGCCAACGGGACACGCCAGGCACCGGTGGCGGCATGCAAGGCCCCCATCAGCAGCGGGCCGACAGCCGAGCCGGAATATCCGATGAACTGCGCCATGCTGGACAGCCTGGCCGCCTGGTCGTGATGGTGGGTACGCAGCGCGAACAGCGACAAGCTGGTGGTCATCGAGAAGCCGGCGCCGAGGCCGGCAACAACCAGCCACGCGGCGGATACGGGAGCACCGCTCCAGAGCCCGAGCGCGCCGACGAGCAGAGACGCGCCGCACACGTAGCCCATCGCACGCTGATCCTTCATGCGCTTGATGAGAGGCGCCGAAAGCAGGCTCGTCGCCACCGCGACCACCTGGTAAAGCAGCAGATCGAACCCGGTGGAAGCGGCGGACTCGCCACGCTCCAATCCAATCGACGCGTACCAGGTCACGAGCGAATAGAACACGAACGAATGGCAGGCGAAGAAGCCTGAAATCTGCCAGCCGATCGGGTGTCGCCAGGGCGAGACCGAGCCGGCGGCGCTTTCCTTGCGCACCGAGGGACGGTGTTCGAAGCGCAGTTGCGGCAGCCACGTCGCGAACGCGGCCACGGTGACGATGATGCTCATCCCGATGGCGACGCGCCAACTGGAGCCGGGCAGCGACGCGACGGGCACCGCCAGGCCCGCGGACAGGCCCGCCGCGCTGGCCATGGCCGCGGCGTAGAGGCTGGTGTAGAAGGCGGAGCGCTCCGGGAACTCGCGCTTGACGAGCCCGGGCAGCAGGACATTGCCGATGGCGATGCCGGCGCTCAACAGCAGCATGCCGAGCCAGACGGCACCATCGAACGGGCAGGAACGCACGACGGTGCCGACCAGGATCGCGACCAGCGCGGCACCGATGCCGCGTTCGAGGCCGATTGCCCTGGCGATCGCCGGCGCGACGAGCGACAGCAAGGCGAAAACCAGAAGCGGCAGCGCACCCAGCAGGCCGGCGGCGGAATCGCCGAGCGACAGGTCGGATTGAATCCGGTCGAGAACGGGGCCAAGCGACGTGATCGGTGCGCGCAGATTGGCGCCAACCAGGACGATACCGATGGGGAGAAGATAGCCACGGCGCAATGCGGCCGCGTTGACGTAAGCGGATTTCATGATGCGTGAACCTGCGCAATCGAGCCTGCCGGGAGAGCAAGCCCAATGACTTGCGTTGGTTCACGTTAACGCTTACGCGAGGATCGGGAAGTGGATTGAACCTCGTCTGCGGCGCAGTGTAACGAAGAGAGTTCGCGAGTGCAAGCGAGTGGAACCGGTGGTCGATTCACATGGAATCGCGCGCCACCTCCCTGGATTCGACATGGGCCGACCATTCGTCGAACGAGCCAGCTACCGGTATCGCCCGATCTCGCATCGGCACCCATCATCAGGCTTTGTTTCGAGGCAATGAGCCCGTCGAGCATTCCTGATTTCCACCGGCCGTCGCTTCGCATTCACCACCAACCCGTCGCGCATAACGATTTAAATCCCGCCGAATCGCCCACCCGACAAGCCTTCCCCACCCGCCGCCCGCGCCGCCCGCCGAGCCTCGGAGACTCACCTCGGCATTACCCCCATTCCCAACCCGAAAATAATTCGGCGTCGGTAAAAACCACCTTCACGACACGCTTTTTCACACTCCCGGCGCCGCCTCCCCTGCGTTCGCATACCGCGTTCTAGCTTCGCATCCGCCACACGCCGCTATCGAGCGAGCGCCTACATTAGCCGGAACGAAAGCTCAGGCTGTGACCAGACTCGACGGACCCATGAAACTGCTGCGGATTCTGACCGGCACCCACGCAGGCGCGCAATTGCAGCTCGCGCCCGGCGCGCACCGCATCGGCACGGACGACGCGGCCGACATACGCCTGACGGACTGGCGCGGGGCGGATCTGTGGCTGACGGTGGACGAATCGGGCGTGGTGTCGGCGCAGGCGGTGGCCTCGGCCAACGCGGGCGCGGCGGCCGGCAACCCGACCAGCGGCCCGCTCGAGACCATCCTGCTGATCGACTTCGTGCCGATGCAGTTCGACGGCACGATCCTCTGCGTTGGCGACGAAACCGGCGTCTGGCCGTCGGACTACGAGCTGCTGCAGACGCTGCTGGCCAAGCCGGTGCCGAAGGCCTCGCCGCTGCGCCGCCGCTACCTCGGCATCGCGGCGGCCTGCTTCGGCGTGGGCGCGGTGATCGTGACGGTCTCGGTGCTCTCGACGGTGCAGATGAGCCGCGCGGCCCTGCCGCCGAACGCCGACGACAACGCGCGCCGCGTCACGGAAGCGCTCGCGGCGGCCCGCATCGACGGCCTGAACGCGCACGCGGTGGGCGACACGGTGGTGGTGACGGGCATGCTGGCCAGCTCGGCCGACGATTCGGCGGTGCGCCAGTTGCTGCGCCGCCTGACGATCACCCAGGTCGCGCCGCAATACGACGTCGCGCCCCAGGTGGCGCGCAGCATCGAGGATTCGCTCGGCGTGCCCGGCGCGCGCGTGCAGTACGGCGGCGGCGGGCGCTTCGTGATCAAGGGCTCGGTCGGCAACAAGATGGCGCTCGACGCGGCGATCGCGCGCGTGCGCGCCGATCTCGACCCGAACGTGAAGGACATCGTCGCCGACGTCTCCGAATCGGCCAGCAACGCCACCTCGACGGACGCGACGGCCTATTCGGAAATGATCTCGGCCGACGGCGTGCAGTACGCGCAGACGCCCGACGGCGTGAAGCACATCTACGCCTCGGATCCGCAGGACGCCTCGGCAGCCGACGCGGCGGCGGCAGCCGACAACGCCGCCAATGCCGCCGCGAACGGCGCGGCCGACAGCGGCGTGACGGGCGCGAACGGCACCGTCAGCAGCAACGCGAACACCGGCGTCAGCGCCCCGGCCAAGGTCGCGGCCACCGGCACGGCAGCCAGCGCGCAGGCCACGCCCGCCGCCGGCAAGCCGGCCCGGGCCGGCGCCTCGCGCAAGGACGCGGCCGCCAAGGCGGCCAACGCCCCGGGCGCCCCGGCCCCGCGCAACACGGCCGACGAATTCGTGCCGCTGCCCTCGGCCTCGGCCGAGCTGCCGCGCGCGGCCCGAACCCATGCGCCGATGCCCGCATCGGCCACCCGCCCCGCCGCGCTCGCGCAGCGGGCCGAACCACCGTCCCGGCAGCCGGCTCCGCCGATCGCGGGCTGAGCCCGGCACGTCACCCCAAGGGATCAACCATGTACGAACCGCTCGACCCGTACGCCAAGGATTTCAACGAGATCCGCACGCTGCTCAACGCGCCGGACAGCCAGGACCGCGTCAACGCACTGCGCGCGGCGCTCGACGCGACCGCCGAGAAGATCGGCGCGACGCCGTCGACCAACGAACTCGACCGCAGCAACCTCGCGAAGCTCTATCGCGGCTTCCTCGCGACCTCGCGGGCACTGGCGAAGCTGCAGGAGCAGCGCGCGAACGCGTCGTAACCGATTCGCGGGCGGCCCGCCGTCCTCGAACGCTGCCGGCCGCGCGCGGCCCGGGCCGAAAAGCCCGGCCGGGCCTGGCCGGCAATGAACCGCAGTGGCAGTTCCGTAGTTTTCGCAACCAAACCTAGACACGCGAGGTACACCATGCCTTTTCCGAATATCAGTGGGTCGATGGGCGCCGCCAGCAACGTGCTCGGCGCCGCCGGCAGCCTGGGCGGAGCCGCCAGCACCTTCGGTAGCGCCGCCAACAATGCATTCAACGGCGCCACCAACGCCGCAGCAGGCGGCGCCGATGCCGGGTCGACCGAAGACCAGATGCAGAAGATCAGCGACCAGATGAACCGCATGACGCTCGCTTCGGCGCAGATGCAGCTCCAGCAGAGCATGGCCGCATCGCTGGCCAACGTGATGAAAAGCGGCGCGAGCAACGTCAAAAGCGCATCGCAAGGCGGCTAATCGCGCCAACCGGCGTCGCCTCACGCGGCGCCATCGCGGCGGCCCTGCCCGGTTTCGGGCGGCCGCCTCTTTTTGTTTTCTCGATTCATCCCCGATTTTCCCGACCCGTTAGCGCATCGCATGAGCTCCGACCGATATACCTGGCTGATCGAGGATCTGTGCGCCGTCATCGACCTGCCCGACGTCCAGAACGTACTGGAGACGCGCGCCATCGAAGTGGAAGGATTCGACGTACGCCTCGATTATTTCGATAACGATATCGACGCGATGTATGCGAACTTCCACTATGGAACCGTCACCGCCGGCCGCACCCTGACGATCTTCCGACTGATGCTGGAGGCGAACCTGCTGGTCTACGCCCAGGATCAGGCGCAAATGGGGATCGACACGGATACCGGGAACGTGGTACTGATACTGCGCATCCCGTTCGACAGCGGCGTGGACGGCGCGGAACTGGCGGACCTGCTCGCCCATTACGCGGAACACGGCCGCTACTGGCGGCGCAACATCATGGAATCGAGTGACGACATGTTCGACGGCATCGCATCCGGGGAGTACGTCTGGTTGCGCGCTTGACCGCCCGGCGCCGCTCGGCCGATCAACCCGAGTCTGGCGCCACGCGTAGTCCCCGATGTCGAAATCCGTCTCTCCGCGCGCGCCCATCCGGCGCCGCGTCCCGGCGCCGGCCGATACCCCGGGCGGCCGCACCATCGCCTTCTCCCGCTTCTGGCTGCTGCGCGACGCGGGCCTGCTGATCGCCGACGGCGAGATCGTCGCGATCGGCGCGCGCCCGCTCGCGATCCTGATCCTGCTGATCGACGCCAACGGCCGCGCGGTGCCGGTGGCCACGCTGCGCGACGCGGTCTGGCCGGGCCTCGAGGTCGACACCAATACCGTCCAGTCCCAGATTTCCGCCCTGCGCCGCGCGCTCGGCGACGACCGCGACCTGATCGAGACCGTGCCGGGCCGCGGCTACCGCTTCGCCGGCGACCTGCGCGTGGTGGAGCGGCCCGATATCGACGGCGGCGAGCGCCTGGCGCGCGATGCCGCGCCGCCCGACGAGCTGATGGCGCTGCCCGAGGCCGATGCCGAAGCCGCCGCGCCGCGCGCGCGCGACACGCTCACCCACGCCCAGCCGCATGACCCTACCCCCTTCGTCGGCCGCCACGCCGAGCTGGCCGAGCTGCTGGCCACGGTGCCGGCGGTGCGCGCCGTCACGCTGACCGGCGCGGCCGGGATCGGCAAGACGCGTCTGGCGATCGAGGCCGCGCGCGGCCTGGCGCCGTCCTTTCCGGATGGCGTCGCCTACGTGCCGCTGGCGACGCTGTCGGCGCCCGATCGGGTGGTGCACGCGATCGCCGACGCGCTCGACGTCGACACGCGCGGCGGCGAGCTGGACGCGGCCCAGTTGGCCGAAACCCTGCGGGAACGGCGCTTGCTCGTCGTGCTCGACCACGTCTCGCCGGTACGCCACGCGGTGGCGCGCGTGATCGAGCACCTCACCGCCGCCACCCAGGGCGTGCACGTGCTCGCCACGGGCGACACGCCGCTGGCGGTGGGCGGCGAACGCGCGATCGCGGTGGCGCCGCTCGGCATCTCGGCCGACACGCACCAGCCCTACGATTCCGGCAACAGCGACGCGCTGGCGCTGTTCTTCGCGGCCTTCGCGCGCCGCCAGCGCCGCGACGGCACGCCGCCCGCCGCGCGGCTGCCGGCCGATGCGCTGGCCGCCGCCGCCTCGATCTGCGCCAGCCTCGACGGCATGCCGCATCCGGTCGAGCTGATGGCGGCCGACCTGGCCGCCGCGCTGGCCTCGAACGGCGACGTGCGCTCGGTGTTCGTGGCCTGCGCCACCGACCTGGACCGCTTCCTCGCGCAACGCTCGGGCTCGCGGCGGCGCCTGTTGCCCCATGCGGACCTGCAGTTCGCCTGCCTCGATTTCGTGCATGGCCGGCTCGACCCCGGCACGCGCACCACGCTGCGCCGGCTCGGCGTGTTCCACGGCGCCTTCGAGGAAGGCGCGGCGATCGAGCTGCTGATCGCCTTCGACCGCGCGATCGGCCTCGACGACACGCCGGCCGAGGCGGCCCGCCGGCGGCTGCGCCAACTGGTCAGCGCGGGCCTGGTCGACGACGTGGAATGCGACGGCGAGCTGCGCCTGCAACTGCCGCCCTCGGTGCGCCGCTTCGCGCTGGCCACGCTGGCGCGCACGCCCGAGCGCGCCACGCCGGGCGCGCTGCACGCGGCGCTGATCGCGCGCATCGTGGCGCGCCGCTTCGGCGCCGGCCCGTTCCTCGCGCCGCCTTCGGTGCGCCACGACCTGGCCGACCTGCGCGCCGCGCTCGAATGGGCGATCGACACCGGCAAGCCGGAACTGGGCGCGGACCTGCTCGACCATTCCGCGCCGCTGTGGGTGCGGCTCGCGCTCGGCGACGAATACGTCGGCTGGGCGCGGCGCGTGGCGATCTGCGGCAACGACGGCGAGGTGCGCCGGATCCGCCCCGAGATGCGCGTGGCGGCGGCGCTCGCCAACGCGCTGACCTGCAAGCGCAACGCCGCCGGCGAGGCGGCCCTGCAATGGCAGCGCGCCTACGAGATCGCCAGTGCCTGCGCCGACAATTCCACCCGGCTGCGCGCGCTGCTGCACCTGTTCTTCCGCGCCCAGATCCGCGGCGAAACCGATCGCGCGCGCGAGTTCGCGCGCAAGTACGCCGAGATCGCCGACGCGGCGCACTGGCCGGCCGCGCAGCACAACGCACGGCTGATCGAGGGCCTGCTGCGCGCCTATACCGGCGACCTGCACATGGCGATCCCGCTGCTCAGCGGCATGCCCGACGGGCCCAACGTCGCGCTGCCCGACGTGATCCGCGAGGCGCGCGCGCTGGCCACGCGGCATGGGCTGTCGCTGCACCTGATCGCCGGCGCGGCGCTGTCGACCGTGCAATGGCTGGTGGGCGGCACGCCGCGAGAATGCGAGATTCCCGAGCTGAACGCCACCGACAACGAGCCGCTGTCCTGCTGCGTGGCGCTGCGCCATGCCTGCGCGCTGGCGGTGGTGGACGACGACGCGCCGCGCGCCGAAGCCTACGCCGCGGCGCTGGTCGAACTGGCCAGCTCGACCGCGCCGCGCCGCTGGCTGCGCACCGGGCTGGACGTGCAGCGCTGGCTGCTGAGCCGGCAGGGCGACGCCTCGGCCGCGCTATCGCTGGTGGAGGAGATCGCGCGCCGCTTCGAATCGCATCGCGTGCCGCCGGTCGAGCTGGCCTTCGTCACCACCCTGCTGCCGGCGATCCCCGTGGCCACCACGCCGGCGCTGGCCGACACGCTCGCGCAGGGCATCGCCCAGGCGGTGCGCCGCGCCGATCGCACCGGCGAGCGCTGGACCATGCCCTGGCTGCTGCATCTGCAAGGCGTGCTGTCGCGCGCGCGCGGCGAGGCGCACGAGGTTACGCGGCGCGGCTTCCTGCAGGCGCTGCGCTGCGCCACCGAGCAGGGCGCCTATCGCATCGTCGAGCGGATCCGCGCCGATCTCGACGCGCTCGACGGCACCGCCGGCGGCTGATCGGCCGCCGCATCACATCTGCATCGACATCCACATCCGCATTCGCATCGACGCGGCGGACGCGATACTTCGGATCACGCAACATCGCTTCGGCCAGTGCCGCCGCGGTGACTAATGGCTGTCATCCACGCCGCCTACCATGGGCTTCCATACCGAGATGCGAGCCTCGCGCCAACGGGCGAGGCTCGCATGCGTTCCCGGAGCCCCAATGCCGTCGTTCAAGCCTGTCCTCGCCCGTCTCGGTATCGGTGGTAGCGGCACGGCCGATGCCAAGCCGCGGGGCGATGCGCGAGGCGTGCCCGGCATCACGCACGCGGTGCCCACTCCGGCCGCGCAACCGGGCGCGCCGCTGCCGGCCCCGCGCGCGCGCAACGACGCGGCACCGCCCCAGCGTCCCGCGCCGCCTCCGCAGCCCGAGCACGCCGCCAATCGGGCCGCCAATCGGACCGCCAATCGGACCGAGAACCGCGCCGCCGCCCATCCCGATGCGGATGTCGCGCGGCGCCAGCAGAACACCGATCGCCTGAGGACGCTGCGGCCCAGGCCGGCCACGCAGGACACCGGCCCGTCGCCGGGCGTGTTCGCCAACGCGGCCGCGCACGTGCAGGCGGCCGCCACCGAGCTGTCCACGCCCTTCGGCCAGTATTCGAGCACGCATCGCCCGCTCGCCGCCAAGCAGTACCGCACCGACGTCGAGCGGCACGCGCCCGATACCAAGGCCGCGCACGCCGAGGCGCTGCGCCGCCGGGCCGGCAAGCGAGTCGGCGCCGCGCTCGGCGGCGCCCTGCCGGCGGTGCCCGAGGACGATCACGAGGACGCCGACGAGCGCAGCACGCGCCTGGACGCGCTCGAGCATCCCGAATCGCTCGACCGGCTGGTCAAGGCCTGGTTTCCCGAGCCCGCCGGCGCGCCGCCGGTGGAGGGCGGCGAAAGCTCGGTGCTGACCGGGCAGCTCGCCGGGCTGGGCGCGCCCGAACATGCGCCCGCCACGCAGCGCGGCGCCCTGCTTGCGATCGCACTGCGCGGCGCCGGCGCGCACGACGCCGCCGACGCGAAGGCGATCGTCGAGGCGATGCGCACGCTCGACTTCTCGCAGATGGACCGCGCCACCAGCGCGCAGCCGGCCGGCGCCGCGCAACCGCTGGACGCCACGCGCGCGCGGGCCTGGCTGGCGGCGCGCATCCTGTCGCGCAGCGACGAGGGTTTCGACTCGCTCTGCACGCTGCGCGGCACCGACCCGCGCGAGGCGCCGATGAAGACGGCCGCGCAGCGCGTGATGCTGCAGGCGGCCGACCACGCCGACCCGGGCCCGCACGACACGCTCACGCGCGACAACGATCCCGCGCCGGGCGCGGTGCGCGAGCGGATGCAGGTGCCCGGCGCCGAGCCGACGCTGGCCGCGCGCGCCTTCGAGGCGGCCGCGGCGGCGAACACGGGGGAAGTGCGGGACATGACGCCGGCGCAGAAGGGCGACTTCTTCGCCTGGCGCCAGAACTTCCGCGAGGACGGCGCCGGCACGCCGCTGGCGAAGACGCGCGAGCGCCTGCACAAGTTCACCGGAAAGACACTCGATCGCGCCGCCGAGAACCGCTGGAAGACCTTCGCCGCGCGCGCGGTCGGCAAGCATCGCTCGCCGGTGGCGGCGCTGCGCAGCGGCACGGCCGACGTCACGCGTCCCACCATCGCCAAGGAGCTCAAGGCGCTCAAGGCGGTGGCCGAGCATCGCGGCGCGCTGATGGACCAGCCGATGATGCAGCCGCGCGCCACGCTCGCGCATGCGCACGCCCCGCACTCGCTGGTCGAGCTGGCCGCGCTGCACGTCTGGTTCGAGCACGGCGGCTTTCCGACCGGCAAGCCCGACGCGGCGCAGATGAAACAGATCGTCGCCAAGGCCAACAGCCTGCGCGACGATCTCGCCAGGACCGACCTGTCCGACTCGCCGGCCGATGCCGAGGCGCGCGACAAGCTGCTGGCCGACACGGCCTCGTGGGGCGGCAAGGAGGCGCAGAAGCACGAGGCCTTCACCGCGCTGAACCAGGCGCCGTTCAACCTGGAGCGGATCACCAACTGGGCGCAGCGCGCCGACGTCGAGGATGCCGAGTTCGTCGCCGCGCTCGACACGCTGCGCGGCGACGCCAAGAACCTGCCGCACACGGTGGCCAAGCCGCAGCGCCAGGAAGTGGTCAAGGCGATGTCGCAGGTGGTCAGGGAACTCCCGTCGGGGGCCCGGCTACGCATGCAGGACGGCAACCGCTTCGGCGCCAGCACGCGCGGGCTGTCGGCCAACGTCGGCAAGCTGCTGAACGTGCATGGCGTGCCGCTCTCGCCGCGCGTGGACCTGCGCGCCACCGGCAATCGCACCGCGATGGTCGAGCTGGGGCGCAGCAACTACGGCGCCGAGATCTTCATGGGCACGGCCAAGAGCATCAGCACGCAGGCGGGGCTCGGGGTGCGCGTCGGCTACGACTTCGACGTCGGGCTCTCCTACGTGCGCGCCGGCGTGACTGCCCAGGCGGTGCTGCACCAGCACGAGCGCAACGAGCCGAGCGGGGTGTCGCTGCGCGTGACGCGCCGCGTCAAGGAAGACGGCAGCAACTTCGACGACAAGACGCTCGAGAAGAAATACGCGGCGGTGTTCGATCACCTGGTCGAGAGCTCGGCCCAGGCGAAGACCGGCACCGCCGGCGACACCTGGAACCGGCTCGCCGACAAGTTCATCGAGGATCCGGACATCTCGGTCGGCTGGACCGACGGCATCGACGACACCACCCGGCGCGGCGCCTCGGTCGACGTCGGCGTCTACGGCGGCATCCCGCACTCGCCGCTGACCGCCGGCTTCGGCCTGGGCGTCGGCTACGCGTCGACGCGCGACCACACGCGCGAGGTGCACGACGACGGCGGCTCGCTGCAGATCGAGCAGCACCGCTCGGGTGGCGGCTCGCAATGGGTGGCGCGCCTCACCGGCGGCCTGAGCGGCTCGGTGCCGGTCGGCCACAAGCCGCATACGGTCGGCGTGGGCGTCAGCTCGCTCGACACGCCCTCGGCCAACCTCGCGCTCAGCGACTCGGGCGTCGAGTCGCGCGTGCAGATCGCGCGCGACAACGGCGTGCTGATGCCGCGCTCGTGCATCATCGACGTCGAGTACAAGTCGACCAAGACCTTCACGCACGCGGTGGACATGCAGCGCGGCGCCTGGCGCGATCTCTACGCGCTCGACCACTTCAAGAAGAACCGCATCGACATCGACCAGGCCACGCCCGAACAATGGGATGCGGCCCACCAGGCGGCGGACAGGAAGATCGACACCCTGCTCGGCGACATCCGCGGCAACGCGGCGCCGAACCAGACCTACTTCCACCGCTTCCGCCTGCGCAACGACGCGGCCCGGAAGATCGACGCGCTGGCCGCCGCCGATGCCGCGATGGGCAAACCCAGCGCCGCCGCCGCGCGGAAGATCGACGAGATCATGACGGATCCGGCCTCGTGGATCGCCTCGGACCTCAAGGTCAAGGAGTCGAACGCGACCACCACGCGCGTGGGCCTGAACGCGGCGATCCATCTCAGTTCGGTCACCCAGGTATCGGGCGAGCACGAGATCGTTTCGGAAAGCGCAGACTTCGCCCAGCTCGACAAGCTCGAGCGGTACCAGGCCAGGCTCGCGGCGGCGCAGCCGGCCGCGCCGGTGCCTGCGCCTTTGCCGGATCCGGCCGCGTTGCCGCGCCAGCGCCCGCCCGTGCCGACCCGGCCGGTGCCGCCCACCCCGCCGCGGATGCAACAGCGCATGCAGGCGATGCTCGACCCGACCACCGCGCAGGCCCGCCAGACGCGGCCGACCATCGGCGCGATGCTCGACGGCAGGAATCGGCCGGCGCGCGAGGCGCTGTTCGAACCGGCGGCGAGGCCGCCGCGCGCGGCGCAGCCGCAGGCGCAGGCGATCCGGCCGGCGCCGGCGCAGACGGGATTGCAGACGGAATTCCAGAACTTCGGCGCGCTGGGCGGCCGCCCGGCCGTGCCACCGCCGCCGGCGCGCCCTCCCGTGCCACCGCCTCGCGAAACGGCGCTCGATCCGATCCCGGCGGCGGACACGCGCGTGGCGTTCCAGTCGTTCGGCGCGCTGGCCGAGGCCGCCCCCCCGACGCCGACGCGCGACACGGCCGCGCCGGTGCCTGCCCCGGCGCACACGACGGCGCCTGCCCCCCAGGCAGAAACGCCCTATATCGACGAGGACGGCGACGAGTTCTTCGACGCGCGCGAAACCCTCGAGGAGACGCCCGCCCCGGCCGCCGCCCCGCGCGCCTGATCCGGCCCGACCTGCGGCACGCCCGGGATGGCTGCCGTGTGTCACGCCCCCGCCTCGGCGGGGGCGCTTCGTCATGCACGACCTCATTTCGTGTTTTCGATTCGACGCGCCCGTCTTCTCGCTACTGTTGCCCCATCGTGGACCGCGGCACGATTGAGTCGTGCCCTGGCGGTTTCCATTCCTACGAGAGGGCCAAGATGAAGAGCAACGATATTTCCTCGGGGCGCAGCACGCCGACATCCATTCCGGAAACGTCCACCACGACGTCCCCGCAGGTCACCACCCCGACGCCGCCCCCGCCGACCCGGCAGGCGTCGAACAATGCCCTCTCGCAGCTCACCTCGCAGTCGAACCGGCAGCCGAGCGATCTCGGCACCGGCACCTCGCGCCCCACGATCCGCGCGAGAAGCGGCAACACGCCGCCGCCGGTCGCGTCGTCCTCGCGCACCACGCTCGAGCATTCCCCGCTGACGAACCGCCAGCCGCCGAAGCGGCCGCTGATCAAGAAGACCCTCACGAGCGCCACCGAGCAGGAACGCGCGATGATCGGCGGCGGCTCGGAGTCGGGCAGCGTGCACAGCCTCCAGGACCTGCACCACGATACGACCCTGACGGAATCGCATCACGAGGTCGACCTGGAAAGCGTCGACATCTCGGACATGGGCGCGCTGCGCACCCAGATGGACAACGCGCTGGTCAGCCTGAGCGGCGGCGAGCCGGCGCTCGCGCTGCACTCGCCCGCCTCGCTGGAGGCCCTGCACCAGGCGCTCGACGTCGACAACGCGCCCTTGCCGCGTACCCAGCAGGAACGCACCATGGCGCAGAGCGTGGTGCAGTTCGCCCAAGCCATCGTCGACGGCGGCCAGCGCGGCGTCATCTCGGCCGCGCACTCGCTCGCGGTTCGCCTGCCGACGGTCTACGGCCCGACCTTCCTGCGCCAGTTGGCCGGCCAGGGGCTCGGCGGCGTGCTCAACGACAAGCACACCTCGAAGGACGTCCAGGCCATGGTCGGGCTGCTGCTCACGATGGCGCCGGTCGCCTTGCTGGTGGCCGGCATGATGCGCGACAAGGAAAAGGGCGTGCAGACCGATGCCAGCCGCAACTCGCGCCTCGCGCTGATGGCGATCGGCAGCGTGATGGGCATGGCCGCGATCGGCACCGGCAGCATGGCGGGCGCCTCGGCCAGCCTGGGCGCCTTCGTGCTGTATTGCGCGATGCGCGACGGCATGCAGCAATTCGTGAAGCTCAACCCGAAGGATCGCGACGGCCCCGAATCGAGGGACCCGACCGTCAAGGATTCGGCTCTCTCGGGCGGCGCCTATACCGTCGACGAATTCGGCGTGGGCATGGGCATGTCCTATACCTCGAGCCCGTCGGGCGCGGGCGCGGCCGGCGAAGTGCTGCAGACCGCCCACGGCGCCGAGCGCGCCGGCTGGAACACGGCCGGCGAGGTGTTCGACGACTGGGTGTCGAACGCGATCAAGAAGGGCGGCATCCCGGACCTGCGGGCGGGCATCGAGATGCCGACGCTGGAGGGTTTCAAGGACACGCTGACGGGCGCCTTCCCGGCGCGCGCCACGCTGTTTACGGCCACCACGCTGCTCTCGCAGATCATCGCCGACAAGAGCACCCACGCCAGCCCCGCCACCCAGACCGCGGTCAACAATCTCGGCGTGGCGATGCTGCTGGGCCTGATGTACGTGCCGTTCGCGCAGATGGGCAACATCCGGAAGCCGGCACCGGGCGAAACCGCGCGCGGCCCGATCCTGCCGACCACCGCCACCACCACGGCGACCGACAATGGCGGCGCGCTGACGCGCCGCAACGCCCCCGCCAACACCTGAACCCGAGGCGCGGGCGCGCCGCCACTTCCCGGTGGTGGCGCGCCCGGTTGACCGCCATGGCGCGGCTCGCTATCGTGCTCGGCACCTCGCCAGCCGGCGCGCCGCCCGCCTCCCGCCATGACCGACCTGCTCCCCCGTATCTGGACCCTGCTCGCCGAAGGCGCGAACGCGGGCCGCGAGCGCTCGCCGTTCACCATGCTGCAACTGGCCACGCTCGGGCTCGACGGCGCGCCCAGGGTGCGCACCGTGGTGCTGCGCGGCGTCGATGCCGGGCAGGGTTCGCTGCTGTTCCATACCGATGCGCGCTCGGCCAAGCTGGCCGAATTGCGGCATGACGGCCGCGCCGCGCTGGTCGGCTGCGATCTCGCCGGCGGGCTGCAGATCCGCGTCGAAGGCACGGCGAGCGTGCTGGCCGACGAGGCCCGGCGCCTGGCGATCTGGCAGGCGAGCCGGCCGCGCACGCTGATCCTCTATCGCGCGCCGCTGCCGCCGGGCACGCCCGTCGCCGCGCCAGCCGATGCACATCCTGCTTCCGCCTCTTCCGCCGCCGCAGCCGATGACACGCTCGACGGCTTCGCGAACTTCGCCGTGATCGAGCTGCGCGCCGAGGCGATCGACTGGCTCGACCTGGCCGCCGACGGCCATCGCCGCGCGCGCTTCGTGCGCGAGCCGGCGGGCTGGCAAGGCAACTGGATCGCGCCCTGAGGCCGAGGCCGACGCGCCGGGCGCCTCAGATCCGCAGCGCGTCGCTGCCCTGGCTGGCGCGCTCGTGGTCGCGCTGCGAGAACAGCCAGTCGCGCAAGTCCCGCAGCGGTCCGCTGTCGGCCGCGCCCTGCGGATGCACGACATAAAAACCGAGCGACAGGGGAAACGAGAAATCGAGCACGCGCCGCAAGCGGCCGGCGGCGATGTCGCGCTCGACCAGCGGCTCGCTGGTCAGCGCGATGCCCTGGCCGTCGATCGCCGCGTCGATGGCCAGCGAGGACTGGTTGAAGCGCGGCCCCTTGGCCGGATCGACGGCCGGCCCGGCGCGCAGCGCCTCCAGGAACTCGGGCCACAGATCGTGCGCGTCGTGCAGCAGCACCTGGCCGGCCAGCTCGTCGACGCGGCGCACGGGCCGCGCCGCCAGCAGCGAGGGCGCGGCCACCGCGAACACCTCGAGCGGAAACAGCAGCTCGGCCGCCAGCCCCTTGCCGAACGGCGGCTTGCCGAGCCGGATCGCGATGTCGACGCCGTCGCCGCGAAAGCTCGCCAGCTTCTCGTCGGCGATCACGCGCACCTCCAGCGCCGGCTGCGATTCGCGCAACTGGGCGAGCCGCGGGATCAGCCATTTCGAGGCGAACGAGGGCGCGGTGCTGATGCTCAGCGTGGACGGGCGCCGGCTCAGCGTATCGGTTGCGTCCGCAACGATCGCGAAGGCGCGCTGGACCGCCGGGAAATAGGCGCGACCGTCGGCCGTCAAAGCCAGCCCGCGCGGCAGCCGGTCGAACAGCGGGCGCTGCAGCACATCCTCGAGGTGCCGCACCTGCTGCGCGACCGCGCCCTGCGTCACGCCGATCTCCTCGGCGGCGAGCCGGAAATTGAGGTGGCGCGCGGCCGCCTCGAAGGCACGCAGGGCGTTGAGCGGCGGCAGGCGGCGATGTTTCGGGATGCGGGTCATACGGGAAACGCCGGGCCCGGCGGGCGGCGGCGATCTGCGGGACGAAGCGGGCATTCTAGCGCCGCGCGCGCGATCGGCGCCGGCGCCTCGCGGCGGGCACGCCGCTGCGATCGCACCGCCGGGCCGCCGCGCTCACGCGCTTCGCCGTCCTGAGCGTCGGCGCGGACACGCTTTCGCCACGATTGCGCGCTAAAACAGGCGCTTTTCGTCTGCCCAGGACTGGTAGACTTGCAGGCGGCGCCCAGTGCGCCACCACGCAGGCTTGGCGCATCGCGCCGGCGCGCGCGTCGGAACCGTCCAGCACCCGCGGACGGCGGGGCCCGACGGCATGACCGCACGCGAAGCGTTCGGCCGGTCACGCAGTTCGCCGCAGTCGCCTGCCCAATCCCAATAGCGCCGCCCGCCGTCCACAAGCTGGGCGCGACTCGACGAAGGACCGTCACGTGCAGAGCAGGACCGAAGTTTACTCGTTGCCCCGCGGCCGGCTGGCAACGTGGCTGGCCGAGCCTGGCCGGGACACGCCGCACGAGATACGCGTCGCGCTGGTCGGCACCCTGTTCGGCACGCTGCCGATCTTCTTCGGCGGCGTCTTCAACACCATCGCCGTGGCCTGGGCCCTGGAGACCCGCCACCCCACCACGCTGTTCCGCATCTGGCTGTTCGGCGAGATCCTGATCTGCGCGATCCGCTTCGTGGTGCTGATCGTCTCGCGCCGACGCGCGCTGCAGCACCGCCCGACGCCCACCGATTTCTACCTGAGCCTGGCACCGCTATGGGGCGCCTCGGTGGGCTATGGCGCCTTCATCAGCGCGATCAGCGGCGACTGGGTGGCGGCCACGCTGTCCTTCCTGTCGGCCGCCGCGATGGTGGGCGGCATCTGCTTCCGCAACTTCGCGGCGCCGCGCCTGGTGGCGGTGATGATCGTGCTCTCGCTCGGCCCCTGCGCGCTGGGCGCGCTGATCTCGGGCGAGAAGGTGCTGCTGCTCACCCTGGTGCAGATCCCCTTCTACCTGTTCGCGATGAGCGGGGCCGCGCGCCGCCTCAACGCGCTGCTGATCTCGACCATGAAGGCCGAGCGCGAGAACAGCCATCGCGCGCGCCACGACATGCTGACCGGCCTGCTCAACCGGGCCGGCCTGTTCAATGCCGCCAACGGCAACGCGCGGGCCCGGATCCACGCCGGCATGACCCTGCTCTATCTCGACCTGGACGGCTTCAAGCCGGTCAACGACGCGCACGGCCACGAGACCGGCGACACCCTGCTGGTGCAGGTGGCCGAGCGGCTGATGCGGCTGGCTGGTCCGGAGGCGCTGGTGGCGCGCATCGGCGGCGACGAGTTCGTGATCGTCGACACCTGCCGCGACTACGACACGCCGCGCGACTTCGCCCACGCCATCGCCCGCGAGATCGCCCGGCCCTTCGAGCTGGCGCCCGGCATCACGGCCAGCGTCGGCGCGAGCGTGGGCATCGCCTCCGTGTCGGGCGAGGACACCGATATCGATTCGCTGCTGCGCATCGCCGACGCGGCGATGTACGACGCCAAGCGCAACAAGAAGGGCGACGCGCCCGAGGGCACCCAGGCGAACGGCTGAGCGCCGCGCCACCGGCGATTCGTCCGGCCGGGTTGCCCGTCCGTTGCGCCGCGAACCCGCCTCGAGCGGGCGGCCAGGCGATCGGCCGCGCTGTGCCATCATCGACACTCCCGATCCAGAACGGAGGCGACGATGCGCACGCAATGGTTCTCGCGGTTCTCCAGCTTTCTCTCCACCACCACCGGCCGCCCGGCCACTTTCATCCTGGCGGTCGCGCTGGTGCTGATCTGGGCCGTCTCCGGCCCGCTGTTCCACTTCAGCGACACCTGGCAACTGGTGATCAACACCTCCACCACCATCGTCACCTTCCTGATGGTGTTCCTGATCCAGAACACCCAGAACCGCGATACCGCGGCCATGCAGATCAAGCTCGACGAGCTGATCCGCGCGTGCGACGGCGCCCACAATGCCCTGCTCGACCTGGAGGAACTCGACGAGCACGACCTCGAGCGCTTCCGCCGCCACTACGAGCGGCTGGCCGAGCGGGCACGCAAGGCGCTACGCGAGGGCCGCCCGGACACGGATTCGCCCTTCGTCGAGACCGACCGGGACGACAAGGACGACAGGGACGACAGCGACAAGGACGACAAAAACGATCGGGACGGCCCGCGACGAGGCTGAGGAAAAGTCGCGTCGGGGGCATGGCACGAATCATGTCTATCTACGTCATTTGAGACAAGACGGAAGCTTGCCAGAATGCGTACACCGGTTCGACGACGAACCTCCCCCGAAACGCAGCAAGCCTCTGGAGAATGACCATGACCTCATCCCGCCCCGGCACCGCCCTCGTCACCGGCGCCTCGTCCGGCATCGGCGCCCTCTACGCGGAACGCCTCGCGCACCGCGGCTACGACCTGGTGCTGGTGGCCCGCCAGCGCGACCGGCTCGACGCGCTGGCCAAGCGCCTGAGCGACGAGACGCAGGTCGGCGTCGAAGTGATGGCCGCCGATCTCAACGACCGCGCCGAGCTCGCGCGGGTCGAGGCGCGGCTGCGCGAGGATGCCGGCCTGAGCCTGCTGGTCAACAACGCCGGCATCGGCACCCACACGCCGCTGCTCGACAGCGACGTCGAGCGCATGACGAGCATGATCGAGCTGAACGTGACGGCGCTCACGCGCCTGACCTACGCGGCCGTGCCCGGCTTCGTGGCGCGCGGCGGCGGCGCCGTGATCAATATCGCCTCGATCGTCGGGATCGCGCCGGAAGTGCTGAACGGCGTATATGGCGGCACCAAGGCCTTCGTGCTCGCCTTCAGCCAGTCGCTGCATCACGAGCTGGCCGCCAAGGGCGTGCGCGTGCAGGCCGTGCTGCCCGGCGCGACCGCCACCGATTTCTGGGCCACCGGCGGCCTGCCGATCGAGCATCTGGACCCGGGCATCGTGATGCCGGCCGCCGAGATGGTGGACGCGGCCCTGGTCGGCTTCGATCGCGGAGAGCTGGTGACGATTCCGCCGCTGCATGACGAGGGTGCCTGGCTGGCCTACGAAAGCGCGCGCCGCACGATGTCGGGCCAGTTGTCGACGAACTCGGCCGCGCCGCGTTACCGGAACGCCGCCTGAAAACAGACGGGGCGCGATCCGTCGAAGGATCGCGCCCCGTCGTCACGCCCGAACCGGCGGTCCAATCGCGCACCCCGGCGGTGCATCCGCGGCCGCCCGGCGCGAAACACGCGCTTGCGACACGAAACAACACGCCGTAACGCGCGACGCGGCGTCGCGAACGCGCCACGGCAAGCGAAACCTGGCCGGTTCAAGGTAATCTATGCGTCACACCCGATTCCCCGTTCCGGCCCCGCCGAGCGGTGCGACGGCGGCATGCGGCTCCCGATTTCCGGGAGGGTCCGCCATTCCGGGTGGCCTAAGGAAGTCGGACGCATGAGCACCAAGAAGCAGAGCATCGTCGATACCGCTACCCGCCTGTTCGCCGAAAACGGCTATCACGCGGTGGGGATCGATCGCATCATCAAGGAATCGGGCGTCGCCAAAATGACCCTGTTCCGCCATTTCGCCACCAAGAACGACCTCATCTCCGAGGTGCTGTCGCAGCGGGCCCGCTCGGCCCTGCAGTCGATGGCAGACTCGATCGCCACGCGGCAGTCGTCCGAGGAACAGTTGCACGAGTTGTTCGACTGGCACCACCGCTGGTTCACCTCGCACGACTTCTCGGGCTGCATGTTCGTGGGCGCGCTGTCGGAGTTCCACGAGGATTCGGGCGACATCGTGCGCATCTCGATCTCGCAGAAACAGGGCCTGCGCAGCTTCGTGCAGGGGCTGCTGCAGGACCTGGTGCCGTCCGCGATGGTCGAGCCGCTGGCGCGGCAGATCGTGATGATCCTCGATGGCGCGATCATCGCCGCCACCAGCGGCGATCGCGATCACGCCGCCGGCGAAGCCTGGGAAGCGGCCGAGCGGCTGATCGCCGCCTACCGGCTGACGCCCCAGCACCGGGAAACCGCCACGCTCAACTGAGCAAGGTCGCGCCGCCGCGCGCCGGGCCAGGCCGACGCGCGGGCGCGGTTCTCTCAGGCTCCATTATTCTGCTTGCCGCCTCAAGCCCGTCTCAGGCGAGCGCGGCGGGTTCGAGCGCGGCCAGCCTGGCATGCAGCGCGTCGAAATAGGCCTCGCAGCTCGCCAGGCGCAGCGCGGCCCCGAAGATGATGTCGTCGCCGACCGCCGGCGTCTGCTCGACCACCGGCACGATCACGTCCGCCAGCCAGCCTTCCGCGTGGACGATGTCGATCGTCACATGTTCCTCGTAATACCCCAGCTCCCCGGCGCCGCCGAAACCGACGCGCCGGCAGCCGCGCACCAGCTTTTCGTAGTGGGACGGATCGAGCAGCTCGGTCATCGCCATCACGCCGAGCAGCTTGAAGTAATGGGCGCGGTTCAGGCTGGTCAGCATGAACAGGTTGTAGCCGGCATGGCCCTCCACCTGGAGCTGGCTGGCATGGTTGTCCTCGGCCTGGCCGACGCCGACCACGTCGAGCAACTGGCGGAACAGGCTGACATGGCTCAGCGTGGGGTTGCCGCGGCCCGATTCGTCCCACAGGTTCTGCACCAGCTCCTTGCGCACCTCGACACGCGAACCGATCAGCGAATACAGCAGCAGGTCGAAGAAGCGGATGTTCAACGCGCTGTCGCTACGGAAGAAGGCGACGATCTGCTCGCGGCTCGCTTCGGTCTCGAGGAAATCGAACAGCGGATGCGCGGCCGCGCGATGGCCGGACCACAGGGCCTTCAGGGCGCTGACCACCTCGGCGCTCGCGGTGGGCGCCGTGCCCAGGCCGAGCCGCTCGCGCTCGCTGCGCAGCCAGGCCCGCTCGATCAGTGCCCGTGCCTGCGTCAGCAGCGGATTGAACTGGTGACGCGCGCGCGGATCGGTGCCGTCGGCCACGTGCAGGTCGTAGAGCTGGAACAGCGCCTGGTGCGCCTCGGCGAGCGCCTCGGGGTCGCGCGCGCCGAAGGCTCGCGACAGCGTGGCGCGCACCGCGGCGAGAAAGCGCTCGCCGCTCTCGGGCGTGGCGTCGGGCCAGTCGTCGAACGCATCCGAATCGCACAGCAGCGCCACGGCGGCGGGCAGGCTCAGCATCGACGCTTCGTCCAGCACCGCGTCGATCCGCGTTGAGTCGGCCGTCTCGCGCTCGAACGCGCGGAACGGGAGGTCCTGAGCCGTCGCTGCCATTTCGTGTCGCATGCTGTCCTGATGATTCGTTGTGCCTTATGTCCCTCGACGCCTGTCGTCGAAAAAGTAAACATACGCGCGTGCATTCTACATAAACGAAATGACAGTGAGTGATGCACACGGGTTTATCCCGTGGGATCAAGAAATCCGCTTGCGATCGAACCCGCTTTCCAGTACGCCAGGGCCGCCTGACAACGATACCGCCGGTATCATCATGAGATTCGAATCAATCGCGGCACTGACGCTCCCGATGGAAAAACGATACCGCCGGTATCATTTTTTATTCAATGACGGCCAATGGCGCGATTGCCGGAATTCAGGAAAATCGGAATACCTCGCGGCATTCGGGCGATGGAAAAAAGAAAAGCCGCAATTGCGGCTTTGATGAAAAGCGCGAGCGCGTGTCCACGATCGCTTTGCCTTTGCTCGGTGGTGTGCGCGCCGCAGCGCGCCGGCCGGGCCACCTGCCGAGCCGGGATCCGCCGCGTCCGTCGTCCGTCGCGGCGAGAATCCGGCTCTTGCCCCAGCGCCGTTTCTCTCAGGTTCTCTCGTTGTTCCGCCAGCCCCCTGGCGCCATGCGCCTGGAGTTCGGGTCCTGCATCCTGCTCGCTTTCGATTGCCTGTCGAAAGATTCGATATCTCCACGGCGGGAATCGATTCCATATCAGTTGAAGCCGCCGATTAAGCAAGACAGGTCTGTATCGGCGCAGAGAATACCTTGAGAATGTTCTCCATACAATAGGGTGGGCGGTATCATCCGGCGCCCATGCAAACCGCTTGACCGGCGCCAGGCTTTCGGAATCGAAAGCCTGGCGGTCGCGCATCCGTTAAAATCGCGGCACGCGCGATCCGCCGATCGCCCTCAATCTCACCCGCGCATCGACGCCCCGTCCTCGCCACGGCCGCCCGCATCCGCGCCGTCGCCCGGATGCCGCAGGCCGCCGTCGCGCGGCGCCCGCGGCCCCGCTGGTCCGGAGCGCCATCGCATCCCGTTGGAGAAGACCTTGTTCACTTGTAGAAACCAGAGCTGCGGCACGCCGTGGGAGCTCGCCGACGTCGTCATCAAGGACGAAGGACAGGGCGACCTGTTCCGCTGCCCGCTGTGCGGCGCGCGCAATTACCTCTATCGCTACGAGGACGAGAACGGCAATCCCGTCTACGAGCAGATCGAAGGCCGTCCCTTCTGAACCCGGAGCCACGATGACCCAAGCCACGCCCAACCGGCCGTTCAGCGAGCTCGCGCTCTCGCCGGCGGTGCTCGCCAATCTCGAGCAGCTCGGCTACACCGAGATGACGCCGATCCAGGCCGCCAGCCTGCCGCTGGCGCTGGCCGGCCAGGACCTGATCGCGCAGGCCAAGACCGGCAGCGGCAAGACCGCCGCCTTCTCGCTGGCGCTGCTCTCGCGCCTGGACACGCGCCGCTTCGACGTGCAGGCGATGATCCTGTGCCCGACGCGCGAGCTGGCCGACCAGGTCGCGCAGGAAATCCGCCGCCTCGCGCGCGCCGAGGAGAACATCAAGGTGCTGACGCTGTGCGGCGGTACGCCGATGCGTCCTCAGGCCGCCAGCCTGGAGCACGGCGCGCATATCGTGGTCGGCACGCCGGGCCGCATCATGGACCACCTCGAACGCGGCACGCTCGCGCTCGGCGCGCTGAACACGCTGGTGCTCGACGAAGCGGATCGCATGCTCGACATGGGCTTCTTCGACGATATCGCGACCGTCGCGCGGCAATGCCCGACCGAGCGGCTCACCCTGCTGTTCTCGGCCACCTATCCCGAAGGCATCACCAAGCTGAGCCGGCAGTTTCTTCGCAATCCGAAGGAGATCAAGCTGGCCGAGCAGCACGACGCGCGCAAGATCCGCCAGCGCTTCTACGAGGTGACCGAGGACGAGCGTCTGCACGCGGTGGGCCAGTTGCTGAATCATTACCGGCCGGCCAGCACCATCGCGTTCTGCAATACCAAGCAGCAGTGCCGCGACCTGCTCGACGTGCTGAGCGCGCAGGGCTTTCATGCGCTCGCGCTGCATGGCGAGCTGGAACAGCGCGAGCGCGACCAGGTGCTGATCCAGTTTGCGAACCGCAGCTGCTCGGTGCTGGTCGCCACCGACGTGGCCGCGCGCGGGCTCGACATCGCCCAGCTCGAGGCGGTGATCAACGTGGACGTGACGCCCGACCCCGAGGTGCACGTGCACCGGATCGGCCGCACCGGCCGCGCCGACCAGGAAGGCTGGGCGCTGAGCCTGGCCAGCATGAACGAGATGGGCCGCGTGGGCGGCATCGAGCAGGCCCAGGGGCGCGAGGTGGAATGGCAGCCGCTGGCCTCGCTCACGCCTGCCAGCAACGAGCCGCTGCTGCCGCCGATGGAGACGCTGCAGATCCTCGGCGGGCGCAAGGAGAAGATCCGGCCCGGCGACGTGCTCGGCGCGCTGACCGGCGATGCGGGCTTCCAAGGCTCGCAGATCGGCAAGATCAACGTGACCGAGTTCTCGACCTACGTGGCGGTGGAGCGCAGCGTGGCGCACGAGGCGCTGCGCAAGCTCAATGGCGGCAAGATCAAGGGGAAGAAGGTCAAGGTGCGGTTGATGGACGAGTGAGGATGGTCGTGGGGTGCCGCGGTGGAAGCTGCGGCATCTCGACCATGTCTAGGGTTTCCGCTCGTCAACGCAGGGGCGATCAGTTGATCTAGACTGCTCAAGTCAAGCTTCACGACATCGCAGCGTCGACTCGTCTCTTACGTCAGCGGCTCGCCATGTAATCAACAATGTATTGATAAATTTCCGGATAAGTTAAGACTGCGAACAACTAGGATTATGGCTTTTCGGAGGCCAATCCATGAGAAGAAAAATCGCGGTCGCAGGCGACGCGCTTTCGAGCGGCGGGACAATCAGCACTTACAAAGCTTCGCGATGCACGTTTGACGGCCATCAAGTCGCCTTGATTGGAGGCGAGGCGTTCTGCACCGCGTGTCGATGCACTGGAATCATCGCAAAGGCTGGCGGCCCCTATCGCCTATTCTTCATGGGCGAAACGACACTGGATGGCGACGTCGTACGATGCCAGTGCCCCGTCCCTCCGCGCATCGTTGCATCGCTTGGCGGCGACTCATGGTGCGACGACCAGTCCGGCAGCAATCGAATGCAGGCATCGCCTGTTTCCACAGCAAGCGGCACTGCGTCGGTCGAGAACCTAGGCTATGACGAGCAAGTCAAGGTCATGGGACATCGTGTGGAAGGCCTTCCTTACTACATCGAAACAGAAGACGGCAAAACCAATGCAGGGCGGATCGGACCGGATGGCATCTTGCCACGCATTTCCACCGGCGACAAACCCGGCTCATACATCGTGTATTGGGGTGACGACGCGCTCGCGAAACAGCACGGGGGAAGGTAGTGATGCCGCATACCAAACACGCCAGCATCACGTCCAATGACGTGCCGAACTCGCAAAAAGGAGTCGTGGTTCCGGCAATCACATTTCAGGAGCTTTGGAATAACTTTCCGTCGGGTGATCCTTATGATGATCCCGCATACACGAATCAATGCGCCATCCGCATCAGCGTGATGTTGCACCGCGTGGGGGTCGACATGAAATCCTTCAATGCCAAAACCGTCCACCCGATGACGGGGACAATGACAATCGGACGCATTTTGCTCGACGGAAAACCAACCGCAACACGTGCCGAGGAACTCGGAACGTGGTTGCAACTTCAACCGTTTGCTGGTTTGCCAAAGGCCGAGAAGATTACCGGAGCAGACTGGGCGTCGAAGATCAGGGGGCGCACCGGTATCATTCAATTTTCCGGCTGCTGGGCACGCAACGGAGAAACCTCGTCAGGCGCAACAGGCGGGCACATAGATCTGTGGAACGGCTCCCGCTTGACGGTCAGCGGATTTTGGAGCGGCTTCGCAACGTGGGGACGATACCTTGGAGTTTCGTCCTTCCGGCAACAGGCAAGCATATTCCCGAGAGCCGCATACTCCGATCTCGCCGGCGCGAAGCAAATCCTGTTTTGGGAAATCAAGTGAAACGACTCGCGGTGTCACTGGGTGGTTTGCTGTTCGGGCTGCTCGTCACATGGGCTTTCTTCTACGCATTCAGCCGTCTCCACTGGCATGGCGGATCCGGGCACGTCGCGACCGGCTGCAGCGAATTGGGAAAGTGTCCTATTCCGTGGTGGAGCGTGCCGCTGGTGATTGGCTACCTCTGCGGCCCGGCAATCGCGTTTTGCCTGCTCAACACGGTCGCCTGGCGACGTTGGTCAGCCCGGAAATGGGTTGGTGGAGGAGCGGTCATTCTCGTCTTCACGGCAGTTTTGTACGTCACCGACAGCTTAATGAAGCAATCCACCTGAATCGTGCATCCGCTCGAGTTCGCTGCACGGTGAGCACGGACGACAAAGTAATCAAGCGCTCGACCCGAGCCTCGTCGCAACGATCGGAGCGCTCACTCCACACTCACCTCACCAAGGCAGCGTCTCGCCGAACCGATCGACGAAACGCAAGCCCGCCTTGCCGCGATTGCTTTCGACCATCTCCACCACCTTCGGGATGCTCTCCTCGATCGACAGGCTCGCCTCCTCCCCGCCCATCTCCGTGCGCACCCAGCCCGGCGCCACCAGCAGCACCGCGCGCCGATTGCCGGGACGATGCGCGAGATGGCACTTGACCAGCATGTTCAGCGCCGCCTTGCTCGCGCTGTAGAGATCCCAGCCGCCCGGGTTGTTGGCGATGCTGGCGAGTTCGGAGGACATGATCGCGATCGTGCCGTCGGGCTCGACGCCATCCTCCAGCCCCTCGATCAGCCGCGCCGGGCTGAACGCATTGACACGCATCATCTCCAGGAAATCGGCTTCGGGCGCATTGCCCGGCGTCAGCCCGATCGAGCGCGCGATCCCCGCATTGACGAACAGGATGTCGAGCCGGCGCGTGCCCAGCCGTTCGCGCAGCAGGCGCGCGCTGTCGGCATCGGCCATATCGATGCCGGTCTCGATCGCGAGCGTATCGGGATGACGCGCGCGCAGCGCGTCGAGCGCCGGCGACGGGCCGCGCACGGTCGCGATCACGCGTGCGCCGCGCCGGCAATATTCCTCGGCCAGCGCGAGCCCGAGCCCGCGCGATGCGCCGACGATCAGAACGGTGGATGCCTTGCTCATGTGATGTCCTCCCTGGCGGAACGACGGTTGCGGGCGCAACCGCCCCGGCATGGCCGGAATCACGATTGTGCGGCGGCACGCGCGGGCCGGCCATGCCGCGCAAGTCATCGCCGTCATGACGAATCGTCAGGCAAGGCGCCGCGCCTCACGCTCGATACACGCGAGAAGCAAAAACCAGGCACCAAGAAAAATGCCGTCGCCACGCAGGAAGCGCGACGACGGCCGAAGGACGGCCCGCCTGGACGGGCCATCGAGGATGTGAAGCTCGGAGAACCGCGCGGGGCGGCAGCTCACGCCGCCCCGTGATACCTCGCTCAGAAGCGCGTGATGATGCCCGCGCCGACGGCGACCTGGCTGCGCGACGAGGACGGCGCGCTGTTCTGGCCGTCGCCGATGTCGGCGGTCGCGTTGATGATGCTGCCGCCCAGGGCCAGCGTCTGGCCGCCCGCGCGCTGATACGCTTCCAGCAGGTAGAAGCCGGTGCGCTTGGACATGCTGTAGTACTGCGACAGGTTGAACTGGTGGTAGTACGCCGCGTGCTGCACGCCGTTGGCGAGCGTGGCGCGCGTGTAGCTATAGCCAGCGGCGAGGTCAAGCGTCGGGATCGGCTTGAAGTGCAGCACCGCGCCGGCCGTGTTGAAGATCGCGGTGTTTGCGAACTTCGAGCCCGAGCCCGGGATGTATTGCACGTTCGAGTACGAGGCCGTCACGTCCCACTGCGAGTTGAAGGTCCAGCCACCGGTCACGGCCAGGCGCTGCTGCGCGGCAGCGAACTGGTAGCCGTTGTTGATGCCGGAGACGCTCGGCTCGGCGCCGTTGTTCGATGCCGTGGAGTTCGCGCCCCAGGCACCGCCGCCCGACGTCGAATTGTTCAGGCGCATGAAGCCGACCGCGATGCCCGCGGGGCCGACCGCGTAACGTGCGCCCACGCTCCAGGTCGAGCCGGCGTTGACGCTGCCCGGCGTGCCGCCGAACGCGTACGAACCGCCGAACGTGAAGCCGTAGTACGTCGGCGACATGTAGACCAGCGAGTTGTTGACGCGGTAGGTCGTGTCCAGGGAGTCGATATCACCCGGGTGCGCGCCGTATGCGCCCGTCAGCCAGGTGGTCGGGCTGTACGGCGAAAGCAGCGTGTAGTACGCGGTGTACTGGCGGCCGGCCGTGAACGTGCCCAGGCGGGCGTCCTGCAGACCGACATAAGCCTGGCGATTGAACATCAGGCCCGAGACCGCTTGCGCGCCGGTGGCGCTGTTGAAGCCCTCTTCCAACTGGAAGATCGCCTTCAGGCCGCCGCCCAGGTCCTCGGCACCCTTCAGGCCGAAACGGCTGCCGGCCCAGATGCCGTTGATCATCTTGACGACCGATTTGCCGCCTGCCGTCGAACCCAGCGAGGTCTGGCTGCTTTGCCAGCCGATACCCGTGTCGACGATACCGTACAGCGTCACGCTGCTTTGCGCGTACGCGACGCCCGCGGTCAGGCCGGTGAGCGTAGCTGCCGCCACCATGATGCGTTTCTTCATTGCGTCCCCTCTGTTTCCAAAGCCTGCACCCCGCAGGCAGATACGATCGCTTGTCAGCCGCGCCGCGAGTCGACGGCGACTGGTCTCCAAATGAAGAGCCTTGTCCGCGTACTTGTGGAGCCCCTCATCTAGTCAGACATCCTATAACGATCGCAATAAATCCAACAATGCAGAATTTCAGATTCCTAGGGAAATCTCTGTGTCATTTATGTTGAAACCTGCACTTGACAGTGTGGACTCATTTAACAACTCATTGATTATTATCGATATTTTATTTCTTTCATTTTTAATTCATAAGCTTTCCGCAATATTCCGTGTAATGTTGCCGTCCTCGGACAACGCGTGCCATTTTTTGGGATTATGCAGACGAAAGGTGAGATGTATGACCAGTTAGGCACCAGCCCCGCCGGCCGGGGCCGGGCGGCGCGATCCCGCCCTCACGGACCCAACGATATCGGGCGCCGGCCGTGCATCATTTTGTTCTCGATTCGACAGCTTTCGATTATTACGAAAGGATCTTGCAATGCGCCGGGAAGAGGAACCGGTTCTTTCCCGAGCCGACGGAATCGCCGCGATCAGCGTTGGTCGGCCGTCTCGGCCATCAGCATCTCGAGGAAGGCCGCCGGCGCGGGATCGAGCCCTTCGGTGACGTCGCCCGCCGCGGCCGCCGCGTGCGTGACCACCAGTTCCCAGCACAGCTCGGCGCGTTCGAGCCGCACGCAGGCCAGCATCTCGGGGCGGCGCACCACGATGTCCTCGGGCAGCAGGGCGATGCCCAGGCCCTGGCAGACCAGGTCGAGCAGCGTGTCCAGGTCGCCGATCTCGAAGGCCACGCGCCGCTGCAACCCGGCTTCGGCGAAGCCGCGATCGACCAGCCGGCGCGTGCCCTGCCCCGGCACGAAATCGACGAAGGCCTCGCGCGTGAGCCGCGCGAGCGGCACCGAGCCGGCCGAGGCGAGCGGATGGTCGCGCCCGCAGGCCAGCACCATCTCGTCGCAGGCGATGATGTGCGATTCGAGCCGTTCGTTGCGCTCCTCGATCGGCAGGATCGCCAGGTCGAGCTCGCGCGCGCCCACCTTCTCGTTCAACTCCAGCGCGCCGCCCTGCACCAGCCGCACCTCCACGCCCGGATGCGCCTGGTAGAAGCGCGACAGCAGGCCCGGCAGCTCGAGGAACTGCGGCAGGCTCTGCACCGTGCCGATCGAGAGCTTGCCGCGCCGCACCGAGGTGATGTCGGCCACTTCCAGGCCGGCCCGATCGAGGATGTCGAGCGCGCGGCGCGCGCTGTCGAGGAACACCGCGCCGGCCGCCGACAGGCTCACGCGGCGCGTGGTGCGCACCAGCAGCTTGGCGCCCAGTTCCTCTTCCAGCAGACGAATCGAGGTCGACAGCGCCGACTGGACGATATGGCAGCGTTCGGCGGCGCGCGTGAAGTTCGCCTCCTCGGCGACGGCTACGAAATGGCGAAGTTGTCTCAGTTCCACGGCGTTCCCAGGTGTTCCGGCACGGGCCGCGCGGCGAGCGGCCCGTCATGCATCGATCGACGTGAATTATGGCAAACATTCGGGCCGGCGACCGGCCCTGCCGCCGGCCGGGATGTCGAGGCCAGACCGTTAGTTGCCCTGCGCGCCAGGCTAAGCGCCCCCAGCGCGCAAGCGCTACAATCCCGCGCCTGAGCACTCCAAGACGAGCCCCGGTTTTGACTGACTTCGAGCAGGGTTTCATCCTGACCCGTCACTGGCGGGACACGGCCGCCGGCGTCGAGATCGAATTCTGGCTCGCCACCGGCCAGGGTCCGCGCCGGGTGCGCCTGCGTCCGCAGGAATCGGTCGCGTTCCTGCCCGTCGAGCAACGCGAGGCGGCCGAGCGCCTGCTGGCCGGCGAGAGCGGCGTGGAATTGCGCCCGCTCGCGCTGCACGACTTCCGCCGGCGCCCGGTGCTGGGCCTCTACTGCAAGCGCCACCGGCATCTCGGCGCCCTGCAGAAACGGCTCGCGCGCGAAGGCGTCGATCTCTACGAAGCCGACATCACGCCGCCCGATCGTTACGCGATGGAGCGCTTCATCACCGCGCCGGTTCGCTTTCGCGGCACGCCGGCGGGCGAGGCGCTGCTGGTCGACGCCGAACTGAAGAGCGAGAGCGACTACCGCCCGGCGCTGCGCTGCGTCTCGCTCGACATCGAGACCAGCGCGCGCGGCGAACTCTATTCGATCGCGCTCGAAGGCTGCGGGCAGCGCGACGTGTTCATGCTCGGCCCGGCCAACGGCGACGCCGCCGGGCTAGAGCTGAACCTGGTCTATTGCGAGACGCGCCCCGCGCTGCTCGAACGGCTCAACGCCTGGTTCGCCGAACACGATCCCGACGCGATCATCGGCTGGAACCTGATCCAGTTCGACCTGCGCGTGCTGCACGCGCACTCGCAGGAATTCGGCGTGCCGCTGCGCCTGGGCCGCGACGGCAGCGTGCTCGACTGGCGCGCCCACGGCCAGCAGCCCGACCACTTCTTCGCGGGCGCTGCCGGGCGGCTGATCATCGACGGCATCGACGCGCTGAAGTCGGCCACCTGGACCTTCCCCTCGTTCAGCCTCGAATACGTCTCGCGCACGCTGCTCGGCGAGGGCAAGGCGGTCGACAATCCCTATGCGCGCATGGACGAGATCCAGCGCCGCTTCGACGAGGACAAGCCCGCGCTCGCGCACTACAACCTCAAGGACTGCGAACTCGTCACGCGCATCTTCGCCAAGACCGACCTGCTGTCCTTCATGCTGGAGCGCGCCACCGTCACGGGGCTCGCGGCCGATCGCACCGGCGGCTCGGTGGCCGCCTTCACACACCTGTACCTGCCGCGCATGCACCGGCTCGGCTACGTGGCGCCGAACCTCGGCGACGTGACCGGCCAGAACAGCCCCGGCGGCTTCGTGATGGATTCGCGGCCCGGCCTCTACGATTCGGTGCTGGTGCTCGACTACAAGAGCCTCTATCCCTCGATCATCCGCACCTTCCTGATCGACCCGGTCGGGTTGGTGGAAGGCCTGGCCCAGCCCGACGACGCGCATTCGGTGCCGGGCTTCCTGGGCGCGCGCTTCTCGCGCAGCCGGCACTGCCTGCCCGACATCGTGCGGCGCGTCTCGGAAGGCCGCGACCTGGCCAAGCGCCAGCGCAACGCGCCGCTCTCGCAGGCGCTCAAGATCATCATGAACGCCTTCTACGGCGTGCTCGGCTCCTGGGGCTGCCGCTTCTTCGACCCGCGTCTGGCCTCCTCGATCACCATGCGCGGCCACGAGATCATGCATCGCACGCGCGAGCTGATCGAGGCGCAAGGCTACGAGGTGATCTACGGCGACACCGATTCCACCTTCGTGTGGCTGCGCGAGGCGCACCGGGACGGCGAGGCCGAGCGCAAGGGCCGCGCGATCGTCGCGCACGTGAACGACTGGTGGCGCACGCACCTGCGCGAGCGCTTCGGACTCGACAGCGCGCTGGAGCTGCAATACGAGCGCCACTACCTGCGCTTCCTGATGCCCACCGTGCGCGGCGCCGAGGAAGGCAGCAAGAAGCGCTACGCGGGCCTCGCGCTCGGCGCCGACGGCGGCGAGGACGTGGTGTTCAAGGGCCTGGAGACGGTGCGCACCGACTGGACGCCGCTCGCGCAGCAGTTCCAGCGCGAGCTCTACACGCTGGTGTTCCGTCGCGAGCCCTACCAGGACTTCATCCGCGAGACGGTGCGCCGCGTGCTGGCCGGCGAGCTCGATGCCGAGCTGGTCTATCGCAAGCGCGTGCGCCGGCCGCTGGCCGAGTATCAGCGCAACGTGCCGCCCCACGTGCGCGCGGCGCGCACCGCCGACGAGTACAACCGCGAGCTGGGCCGGCCGCTGCAGTACCAGCGCGGCGGCTGGATCAGCTACGTGATGACCACCGCCGGCCCGGAGCCGCTGGAGACCATGCGCTCGCCGATCGACTACGCGTTCTACCTGAGCCGGCAACTGCAGCCCGTCGCCGACGGCATCCTGCCGTTCCTGAAGGACGATTTCGAAACGGTGATCTCGGGGCAGGGGCAGCTCTTTTCGTTCTGAGGACGGCGAGCCGCGCCCGTCGATGTCCGTCGATAGCGACATTGCCGGATTGTCGCCGCCGGCAGGCCAATCTGTTTCCCCCGCAACGGTTTATCCGCGCCGCCGCAATCGCGATACTGTCGAACATCCGCCGTGCCGTGACGGCGCGCGCCATCGACCGCGCCAACCGTCCCGCCCCGGCCTTCCCTCACGACAGGTCATGCCATGCTGACGAGACACGCGATCGAAACCGGCGCCTACCGCCAACAGTTCGAGGCGATGCCGGGGCTCTGGACGCCCGAGCGCATCGACGCTTCATTGGATGCCACGCTGCGCGAGCGGCCGGCCGGCGCCGACGAAGTCTGGGTGTTCGGCTATGGATCGCTGATCTGGAATCCCGCCATCGAGTTCGCCGCGCATCGCGTGGCCCGGCTGGAAGGCTGGCATCGCAGCTTCTGCCTGCGGATGCTGGCCGGCCGCGCCGGTTGCGAGCGCCCGGGGCGCATGCTCGCGCTGGAGCCCGGCGGAGAAACCACCGGCATCGCGCTGCGCCTGCATGCCGAGCGCCTGGTCGACGAGCTGCGGCTGGTGTGGATCCGCGAGATGGTGCTCGGTTCGTATCGGCCGACCTGGGCCAAGGTCCGGCTCGACGACGGCAGCGACGCGCATGCGATCGCCTTCGTCGCCGACCCGAGCCGCGAGCAATACGAGCGCGACGCCTCGGTGGCCACGGCCGCGCCGCTGATCGCGCAAGCAGCCGGGCCGATCGGCAGCAATGCCGATTACCTGTTCCGCCTGCAGGCGGCGCTACGCGAGCACGGCATCGGCGATGCCTATGTCGATGCGCTGGCCGAGGCGGTGGCGCGCGCGCAGCGCGGCGCCGGGCAGCGCGATGCGATGAGCGTGCCGGGCGGGCGATGACATCCGGCCGTCATGTCATCGCGCCGATACGAAGCCCCGGATCGCTACACGGAATCCTGCGTCGCGATGCTCTGCAACGCTAATCGATTCGTTGTCGTTTTCATCCGGGTAATACGTCGCGAGAAAGTCGAAACCGCGTGGAGCATTGATGAGCTTGCGCACGCAACCGTTGAACCGGCCGCCCAATAAGCTCCGGGTGATATCGCAAGGAAAACGCGCCAAGAACCGACGCTGCGAAAAAGAGTCGGGACGCCGCCACGACGTGGCGGGCATCCCTGGCCCCCTGGGTGACATCGGGAGGAGATGATGAGGGTTGACCACACATTACCGGCTCGCGCGTAGCCTGAACAGCAGCCCGTCACGAAATCTCAATTCGGCTGCGGCGAACAACGCGCCGCCACCGCCCTATCGCTTCCGCCCCGCCACCGAGAAACGCAGCACGGTTTCCTCGTGCAGCGTCTGCCCCGGCTTCAGCTCCGTGGTCGGAAACGCCGGATGATTCGGCGAATCGGGGAAATGCTCGGCCTCGAGCGCGAACGCATCGGTCTGCCGGTAAGCATGGCCCGAGGCGCCCACCGCGCTGCCGTCCAGCGAATTCGCCGAGTAGAACTGCAGTCCCGGCTGCGTGGTATCCACGCTCAGCACGCGGCCGCTGCGCGGATCGCGCACGCTGGCGGCAAAGGCCGGCGTGCTCGGCCCGCCCGCGTCGAGCACCCAGTTGTGGTCGTAGCCGCGCGCATACACCATCTGCTCGAAATCGGAACGCAGGTGCTTGCCGATCGGCGTGGGCTTGCGCAGGTCCAGCGGCGTGCCTTCCACCGAGGCCAGTTCGCCGGTGGGGATCGAGGTCCGATCGGTCGGCGTGTAGCGCGAGGCCGCGATGCGGATCTCCTGGTCCTCCACGCTGCCGCTGCCCTCGCCGGCCAGGTTGAAGTAGGTGTGGTTGGTCAGGTTGACCACCGTGTCCTTGTCGGTGCTCGCCTCGTAGACGATATGCAGCGCGTTGTCGTCGGTGAGCCGGTAGGTGACGTGAACCGTCAGCGTGCCGGGGAAGCCGTTCTCGCCGTCGGGGCTCACGTAGCTCAGCTCGACGCCCGCGCCATCCTTGCCGCCGTCGAGCGGCTTCGCGCTCCAGACCTTCGAATCGAAACTGTCGGGCCCGCCGTGCAGCGTGTTGGGCGCGTTGTTGATCGGCAGCTTGTAGGTCTGGCCGTCGAGCTGGAACTGGCCGCCGGCGATGCGGTTCGCGTAGCGGCCGATCAGGGCGCCGAAATGGATGTTGCCGTTGTAGGCCTCGTAATCCTTCAGCGAGGCGAAGCCGAGCACGATATTGGCGGACTTGCCATGCCGGTCCGGCACCTCGATCGCGGTGATCACGCCACCGTAGTTGATCAGCTTGACGGTGGTGCCGCGCGCGTTCCTCAGCGTGTACTCGGTGACGGGCTTGCCGTCCTTGGTGGTGCCGTAAGGCGCCTGGCTCAGCGTGGCGGCCGGCGCGAGCGAGGCGGCCAGCAGGCCTGCCGCGAACAGCGCGCAGGCTGCCAGGCGCGGCGGATGCAGGGGAGACGATCTCATCGGGGTACCTGTTCCTCTCGGATAGGGTGGGAAGGATCGTCGGCCGGCGCGGCATACGACATGGCTTGCCGCGGGTGCTTCACAGGCCGACGCGATGGCGCTACGTTCTGCATGCGGCTCGGGAGTGTCGACGATTGTAATCGTATGAGGGTTGCAGCGACAATCGAGGCGCGTCGTGCCGGTCGCCTCCGCGAGCGCTGATCCGCGCGACACGCCAGGACGCAATTCCGATGCCCGACCCGCCGCGCGCGCCGCCTTGCGTGCACGGCCCACCACGCGGCCCCGAGCCGCAAAGGACAGCGAGCCATGCCCCGCACCATCGCCGAAAAACGCGCCGCGTTCCGCCAACTCCACGAAAGCGGCTGTTTCCTGCTGCCCAATCCCTGGGACGCCGGCACCGCGCGCTACCTGGAGAGCGCCGGCTTCCAGGCGCTGGCCACCACCAGCTCCGGTTTCGCCTGGTCGCAGGCGCATGCCGACAACACGCTGTCGCGCGAGGCCGTGCTCGCCCACCTGCGCGCGATCGTGCAGGCCACCGACTTGCCGGTGAATGCCGACTTCGAGAACGGCTTCGGCGCCACGCCCGAGGATGTCGCGCAAAGCGTCGGGCTGGCGGTGGAAACCGGCGTGGCGGGCCTGTCGATCGAGGATTCGACGGGCGACGCGAGCGGCTCGCTGTTCCCGATCGAGGTGGCGGTGGAGCGCGTGGCCGCCGCGCGGCGCGCGATCGATGCCAGGGGCGGCGATACGCTGCTGGTGGCGCGCGCCGAGAACTTCCTCGCCGGCACGCCCGACCTGGACGACGCGATCGCGCGGCTGCGCGCCTATTCGGCGGCCGGCGCCGATTGTCTCTACGCGCCCGGCATTCGCACGCGCGGGCAGATCGAGGCGGTGGTGATGGCGGTGGCGCCCAAACCCGTCAACGTGCTGGTCGGCACGCCGCTCGAATTCACGCTGGCCGACCTGGCCGCGCTCGGCGTGCGGCGCGTGAGCGTCGGCGGGGCGCTGGCGCGCGCGGCCTGGGGCGGCGTCATGGCCGCCACGCAGGCGCTGGTGGAGGGACGCTTCGATGGTTTCGCGGGGATTCCGGCGGGCGGGAAGCTCAATGAGGTGTTCGAGCGGAAGTAAGCCCGACCGCCCCCGCTTCAGGTATCCATGATCGGCCGCAGCAGCGCCTGCCCTTCATAGAGAAATCGCAGGTAACGCTCGCGGATCTCCGCGAGCGACAGCGAGGACACCTGCGTGGTGATGGTCAGGCTCGCGCGCATCTGTCCATGGCGATCCGTCAGCGGCACGCCGAGGATGCGCATGCCGACCTCGTATTCCTGGTCCAGCTCCGCGTAACCCTGCTCGCGGATCGCCGAGATCACGGCCTTGATCTCGGCGATATCGGTGCGCGTGTAGGGCGTCAACGCCTGCCGGTCGACGCGCGCCAGGTAGGCATCCACCTCCTCGTCGCTCAGCGAGGCCAGCCAAAGCCGGCCGCTGCCGGTGCAGTACATCGGCAGCCGCCAACCCTGCCGCATCGACAGCGAGGACACGTTCATCACGCGGCTGCGCACGATATGCACCACCTCGTCGCCGTCGCGCACGGCCACCGATACATGCTCGCGCGTCTCCGCCGCCACCTTCTCGACGATCGGCCGCATCATGCGCGGCAGCCGCGCCGATTCCACGTAGGCCTGGCCGATCCGCAGGTTCTTGGCGGTCAGCCAGTAGTAGCGGCCATCGGTTTCCGCGTAGCCGTCATGCACCAGGGTCAGCAGGAAGCGCCGTGCCGCGCTGGTGCTCAGGCCGGCGCGGGCGGCCGCCTCGGGCACCGTCAGCCGCGGCGTCTGGTCGTTGAACAGCAGGATCAGGGCGAGCCCTTTCTGCAATCCCGCGATCAGGTCGCGTTCATGGATGAGGGGTTGTTTCATCAGAGGATTATTCAGGGGCAGGCACGAAGTCGCTACGGCAATGCGATTATCGCAATGCCGATTCGCTCATCGCAATATTTTCGATTCTTCGCCGTTGCTGCCGCCAGGGCGCCGGTCGCACCATAAGCGCCATGTTCCTCATGGATTCCGGTGCACCTCAATGATTCGCGGTACGACCGAACTGGTGGCCATCGTCGGCTCCCCCATCGCCCAGGTGAAATCGCCGCAGAACTTCAACGGCTGGTTCGAGCGGCACGGCAAGGATGCCTCGATGATCCCGATCGACCTCGACGGCGGCTCGCTCGATCACTTCATCGATGCGATGCGCGCCTGGCGCAACCTGCGCGGCTGCGTGGTCACGGTGCCCTACAAGCAGCAGGTGGCGCCGCGCCTGGACGCGCTGAGCCTGCGCGCCGAGGCATTGGCCTGTGTCAACGTGATCCGTCGCGAGGCGGACGGCAGGCTGGTGGGCGACAACGTCGACGGCGACGGCTTCCTCAACGCCGCGCGCGGCCACGGCTTCGAGCCGGCCGGCGCGCGGGCGCTGGTGATCGGCGCGGGCGGGGTGGGCAGCGCGATCGCCTGGGCGCTCTGCGAGCAGGGCGCGGCGTCGGTGACGGTGGTCGACATCGACGCGCCGCGCGCGCGCCGCCTGCGCGAGCTGCTGGCCCGGCATCATCCCGGCACCGACATCGAGCCGCACTTCGATACGCTGGCGCCGTTCGAGCTGGTGGCGAACGCCTCGCCGGCCGGCATGGAAGGTTACGCACCGCTGCCACTGGAAGCGATCACGCTCGCCACGCTGCGCCCCGCCACGCTCGTGGCCGACGTGGTCACCGCGCCCGAGGTCACGCCCTTTCTCGAACTGGCGCGCCGCGCCGGCTGCCCGATCCAGACCGGCGCCGAGATGGCGCTGGCGCAGTTCGGCAACCTGGGCGCGTTCATGAACGTCACGCCGCTGGAGGTCTGAGCGGCACAGGCTGCGAACCCGGCCGCCCAAGGCGAGCCGGGACGCTTTCATCCACCAGGATGACATTCCAATATTAATCAGGAGACCGGATCGATGAACGACCGACACATCACATTCACACCCAGCGCCGGGCAGACCCGGCGCGCCACGGCGAGCGGCTGGATCGGCTCGGCGCTGGAATACTACGACTTCTTCATCTACGCGCAGGCCGCGGCGATGGTGTTCCCGCAGTTGTTCTTCCCGCACGGCAACCCCAAGCTGGCGATCGTCGCCTCGCTGGCCACCTACGGCGTGGGCTACGTGGCGCGTCCGATCGGCGGCTTCCTGCTGGGCCGGCGCGGCGACACGCACGGCCGCAAGCACCTGCTGCTGCTGTGCATGTTCCTGATGGGCGCCTCGACCTTCGCGGTGGGCCTGCTGCCCACCTACGGGCAGATCGGCATCGCCGCGCCGATCCTGCTGGTGCTGCTGCGCCTGGTGCAGGGTTTCGCGGTGGCTGGCGAGATCTCGGGCGCGAGCTCGATGATCCTGGAGCAGGCGCCGTTCGGCAAACGCGGTTATTACGCTAGCTTCGCGCTGCAGGGCACCCAGGCGGGCCAGATCTTCGCGGCCGCGATCTTCATGCCGCTGGCTTATTGGATGTCGCACGACACCTTCGTCGCCTGGGGCTGGCGCATTCCCTTCCTGCTCAGCGCGCTGGTGCTGGCGGCCGGTTTCGTGATCCGCCGCAACGTGTCGGAGTCGCCCGCCTTCGTCAATGAAGACAACCAAGGCGGCATCCCGGCCTCGCCGATCGCGGTGGCGTTCCGCGAAAGCTGGCGCGACATGATCCGCATCGCGGTGATGGCCACCGCGGCCGTGATCGCGATGGTCGCCACCATCTTCGGCGCGGCCTACGCGGTGCAGCCCGCCTACGGCATCGGCTTCGCGCCTGACATCTACCTCGCGATCCCGTTGATCGGCAATATCGTCGCCGTGATCGTGATTCCCTATGTCGGCAGGCTGTCGGACCGGATCGGCCGGCGCATTCCGGTGGTGGTCGGCTCGCTCGGCGCGGGGCTGCTGTCCTATGTCTATCTCTACGCGATCAGCGCGCACAACGCGCCGCTGGCGATCGTCACCTCGGTGCTGATGTGGGGCGTGATCTACCAGGGCTTCAATGCCGTGTTCCCGAGCTTCATGCCGGAGCTGTTCCCGACCCGCACGCGCGTCTCGGCGATGTCGATCGGCCAGAACATCGGCATGGCGCTGACCGCGCTGCTGCCCTCGCTGTTCGCCGCGATCGCGCCGCCGGGCACGCAGAACATCCCCATGCTGATCGGCACCACCACGCTGGTGATCACGGCGCTGGCCGCGCTGGCGGCCTGGACCGCGCGCGAGACCTATCGCACGCCGCTCAACGAGCTGGGCGGCAAGCCGGCCATGGCGGCCGCGCGAAGCCGCGCCGGCGCGGGCGATTCGGCCGCGGCCGCCGGCGCGCGATCGAGCTGAGCGCGCTTCAAAGGCAAGCCGCGCCGCCGGTTGCGGCGACGCGGCTTGCCGTAGCCCGGGCGGCTCGGCCTCGATGATCATCGACATGCCGCCCCGGCTCCTCACCTCCCTTCTCCGTTTCAGCGCGCCAGCAACTGCTCGCTGAGCGTCCACAGCGCCCCGGCCTGCACCGGGTCGACCGCGTAAGGCGAGACGCCCCGGATGCGCATCGCGTCGGCCATCTCGATCTCGCGCGGTGACTCGTCGCGCAGCGGCGCGACATCGACGTTCTCGCAATAGAGCCCGCCCAGTCCGTCGAGCTTCGGGCTGGTCGCGCACCAGACCTGGGTGGCCGCGCCCTGCCCGACCGTCTTCAACTGCCGCGACGGATCGCGGATCGGCTGTCCCTGTGCATCGAGCACGCCGGCCTCGATCAGTTGCTCGCGCGTGACGTGCTTGCCCAGCCCCGTCTCGACGATGCTGCCCGGATGCAGCGAGAAGGCGCGCACGCCATGCTCGCGCTCGCGCCGGTCGAGCTCGACCGCGAACAGGATGTTGGCCGTCTTCGACTGTCCATAGGCCGAGAACGGGTGATAGTCGCGCCGCTCGAAGTTCGGATCGTCGAGCGAGACATCGGCGTAGCGATGGCCGAGCGAGGACACCGATACCACGCGCGCGCCGCGCGCCGCGCGCAGCAGCGGCAGCAGCGTGGTGGTCAGCTGGAAATGGCCGAGATGGTTGGTGGCGAACTGGATCTCGTAGCCGCGCGCGTCGCGCCGCAGCTCGGGCACGGCCATGATGCCGGCGCTGTTGACGAGGATCCGCAGCGCGGGCGTGTCGGCCGCCACCGAGGCGGCGAAGGCCGCGATCGAAGCGGGATCGAGCAGGTCCATCGCGCGCACCTGCGCGTCGATGCCGGCCAGCGCCGAGCGCGCGCGTTCGACGTCGCGCGCCGGCACGATCACCCGGGCGCCGGCCTCGCGCAGCACGCGCACGGTCTCGAGGCCGAGCCCCGAATAACCGCCGGTCACCACCGCGGTGGCGCCCGACAGGTCGATGCCGGCGATCACCTCGTCGGCCGTGGAAGCGGCTCCGAATCCGGAGCCGATAGGCTGTTGCTGGTTCGACATGGCAAAAACTCATGAAGGACAGGTGGGCCCAGTGTAGGCGGCAAATCCTGTACGATGAATGGCCGAAAGTTCAGGAAACCATCGCATGCGTTCAGGAATCACCGAGGATCTGCTGTCGGACATGCTGCGCCTGGTCAGCGCGAACCCGGTGGTGGCGGGCGGTTTCTCGGCCGGCGGCCGCTGGGCGATCCGCTTCCCGAAGCCGGACAAGATCAAGTTCTTCGCGCTGGTGAAGGGCGGCTGCTGGCTGCTGATCGACGGCTGGGCCGAGCCGCTGCGCGTCGAGTCCGGCGACATCTTCCTGCTCTCGGGCCAGCATGGCTTCGTGCTCGCGAGCGAGCCCGACGCGCCGCCGGTGGACGCGCTGCAACTGTTCCCCGGCAGCGCCGCGACGCGCTCGGCCACCATCGGCGACGGGCTCGACTGCCGGCAGATCGGCGGCCACGTGCGGCTCGATCCCGTCAACGGTTCGCTGCTGCTGGAGGTGCTGCCGCCGCTGATCCACATCGACGGCCGCTCCGAGCAGGCGGCCGTGCTGCAGTGGCTGCTGGCGCGCCTGGTGCGCGAGCTGGAGGCCGGCGTGCTGGGCAGCAGCCTGGCCTGCACCCATCTCTCGCAGATGATGTTCATCGAGATCCTGCGCGCCCACCTGGCGCGCGACACCGAGCTCTCGCCCGGCTGGCTGCGCGCGATCGGCGACGCGCGGCTGGCGCCGGCGCTGCGGCTGATGCACGGCGAGCCGGCGCGGGCCTGGCGCCTCGAGGAGCTGGCCGCGGCCGCCGCCATGTCGCGCACCGCGTTCGCGGTCCACTTTCGCGAGGTGGCCGGCATCCCGCCGCTGGCCTGGCTCACGCAATGGCGCATGCGCCTGGCCAAGCGCGCGCTGGCCGACGAGCAGGCGAGCGTGGCAGTGCTCGCCGAGCGGCTCGGTTATGCCTCGGAAAGTGCCTTCAGCAGCGCGTTCAAGCGCGTGACCGGCGTGGCGCCCAGCGCCTACCGGCGCGAAGCCGGCCGGCAAGGCGAGGACCTGACATCGGAATCGGTCGAACTCGCGTAGCGCGATGCGAGGTCGGGCAAACCAAAGGAAGAATCAGCGTGCCGCGAAAGCGGATCGACGCCGTCGGCGGCGCCCGCCGCGGGCGCCATGACTCAGAAGCGGTGCCTCAGGGACAGGCGCACGGCCACCTGGGTCGGTGTCGACGACTGCCCCAGCGTGCTGATCGCCGCCACCGCGCGATGCCCCGTCGAGTCGATTCCCGATGCGTGCTGCCAGACCCCGACCAGGTTGATGTCGGTGCGCTTGGACAGCGCATAGTCCGGGCCGAAGTCGAATTGCAGGTAGTGGGCGTCGCGCCCCTTGGTGTAGTCGGCCGATGCGCCGACCATCCATGCCGGCGTGATCTGGTAGCTCGCGTTCGCTTCGTAGCTGTTGAAGGCGGCCGTGCCCACGTTCGGCGTCGATGCCGTGCGCCGGATGTCCTGGAAGCGCGCATTGGTATAGACGAAGGCGAGCTGGGCCGCGCCGATCCGATACGACAGCGCCGCGCCGAAGATCTGCCAGACATTGGCCGACGCGTAGCCGCTGTACACCGGGCTCTTCGCCGGCGTGACGAAGCCGGTTTGCCCGGCCGCCACCGCGCTGTCGAGCACCGAGACGGCCGGGTTGTTGATGTTGTCGTAGCCGAGCGCGGCCGACAGCGGGCCATTGGCATACGACAGGCCGAGCGTATAGACGCGGCCGGAAGCGAAATCGCCCGCCACGCCGCCGGGCGCGAACATGCCGCTGGCCTGCAGCCCGGCAATGCGCGGCGTGGTGAACTTCACGCCGTTGTTGACGCGAAACGAGGAGTTCAAATCGTCGATATCGCCCGGATGCGTGCCCAGCCAGGCCCACATCCGCGTCGCCGCGATCTGGCCGATCAGCTCGGTCATCGGATCGTATTGCCGCCCCAGCGTGAGCGCGCCCCAACGCGCGTCCTGCAGGCCGACGAAGGCCTGCCGGCCGAATTCGCGTCCGCCCTGCAGGAGCTTGCCGTTCGAGGAATCGAAGCCGTTCTCGAGCGTGAACACGGCCTGCAGGCCGCCGCCGAGATCCTCCTTGCCGCGTACGCCCCAGCGGCTGCCGTTGGTCTGTCCGGTGATCGACTCGAGGTTCGAGTGGCCAGACTGGTTGTTCAGGTAGACGAAGCCCGAATCGATGAAACCATACAGCGTCACGGAACTCTGGGCATGGGCGGCACCGGCGGCGGCCAGCAGGCCGGCGCAGGCAATCAGTTTTCTGGTCATCATGAAATTTCCGGCAAGACGAAGCCCCGCGGTTCCGTCCGGGACGGCGCCGCATCGGGCTGCATCGTGTTGATCGAGGTGGGAAGGCTTGCGTGAGGGATTCAGGCCGCGTTGCCGCGTCGCTCGGATGCGTCGCGGCGCACGCCGGCCGGTGTTCGCCCGAGGCGGTCGAGGCGCCCCATCGCGAACACGCCGGCCGCGGCGACAAGCACCGGCAGGGCCGCGAAACGGAAGATCTCCGCGGGGCTCCAGTGCGCCGAATAGAGCATGCCGGCAACCAGCGGCCCGGCGATGCCGCCCAGGCGACCGATGCCCAGCGCCCAGCCCACGCCGGTGGAGCGCAGCTCGAGCGGGTAGTAGACGGCGGCCAGCGCGATCACGCTCTTCTGGCCGCCGCTGATGCAGAAGCCCGCGCAGAACACGCTGACCATCAACCACGCGACGCTGCCGGAAAACGCGCCGCCGACCAGCCAGAGAAACACGCTGCCGGCCAGGTACATGACGGTCAACGTCGCGTAGGCGCCGATCCGGTCCATCGCGAGGCCGAGCGGCACGGCCGACAGCACGCCGGCGATGGTCGGCAGCGCGGTGATCCACACCACCGTGGCCGGCGCGTGGTGCAGCCCGTTCAGCATGGTCGGCAACCAGCTCTGGATGAAATAGAACTCCGCGAGATTCAGGAAGAAGATCAGCCAGAGCAGCACGGTGCCGATCGAGGTCCGGCCGCGCACCAGCGCCGCGACGCCCGCCCTCGATTCCGCCGGCGCCTCGAAGCGGAAGCGCGCGTCGGCGGGCACCGCCAGGCGCGGAAACAGCCGCACGAACACCTTGCGCATCCTCGCGTCCGCATCGGCGCGGCGCTGCAGGAACACCGGCGATTCGGGCAGCAGCCAGGCGAGCAGCACGCTCAGCACGAGCGGCGCGATGGCGCCGACCTCCATCATCGATTGCCAGCCGAACACCGGCATCAGCACGCCGGCGGCCAGGCCCGCGACCACGAAACCGAGCGAGAAGCCGCAATAGACCAGCAGCACGAAGGTCGAGCGCAGACGCTTCGGCGCGAACTCGCAGGTCAGCGCGACCGCGCTGGGCGCCGCCGCGCCCAGGCCGATGCCGGTCAGGAAGCGCAGGCCGATCAGCTCGCTCACGCTGGTCGCGAACACGGTCAGCATGGTGAAGGCGGCGAACATCAGCGTGCTCGCGATCATCATCCGCTTGTGCCCGAAGCGCGACGACAGCGGCGCGACGGCCAGGTAGCCGACCATCAGGCCGACCAGCGCCGCCGAGAAGATGGAGCCGAGGATTTCCCTCGGCAGGTGCCAGTCATGCGAGAGGGCGGGAACGATATAGCTGATCGCCTGGGTATCGAATCCGTCGAGGAACATCAGCAGTGCGCACAGCAATACCACCATGCACTGTCCACTGCCGACCTTCTGACGTTCGATGATGTCGGCGACATCGATCGGGGGGGCCGTTGTCACGGTTGTTGTCTCCTTGGGGTTTGTTATGGTGATGAGTCGAATGCGTCGTATCGCTAATCGATTGGCGCGGTCTGGACGAAGGCGTCGCTGAAGAAATCCGCCTCGTCGAGTCCGGCCTTGGTAAAGGCTTCCTGCGCGGCCTGCACCATGGCGGGGTTTCCGCAGGCGTAAACTTCATGGCCGCCGAGCGAGCCGAAATCCTCGAGCACGGCCTGGTGCACCAGGCCGCGCCGCCCGGCCCAGCCTTCGTGCGGCGCGGACAGCACCGGCACGAAGCGCAGCCGGCCGCTGTCGTGCCACTTACGCGCGAGCGAGGCCAGGTACAGGTCGGCTTCGGTGCGAGCGCCCCAGTAGAGCGTCATCGGCCGATCGATCCTGCGTCGCAGCGCATCCTCGACGATCGATTTCACCGGCGCGAAACCGGTGCCGGTCGCGATCAGGATCGCGGGCTTGCCGGCATCCTCGCGCAGCGTGAATTCGCCGAACGGCAGCTCGATCCGCAGCTTGTCGCCCTTCTCCAGCCTGCCCAGCACCTCGCTCGAGAAGCGGCCGCCGGGGACATGGCGCACGTGCAGCTGCACGGCATCGCTCTCGTGAGGCGGATTGGCCATCGAATAATTGCGGCGCGTGCCGTCGTCAAGCTCGACCTGCAGGTACTGGCCCGCGGCGAACTTCGCGCGTACGCCGGTCGGCAGGCGCAACTGCAGGATGCTGACGTCGGCCGCCCGCGTGATGCGATAGACCGATACGTCGAGCGTCTTGCGTGCCACCGGATCGCGCTTGTCGATACGGCGCGGCGCGATCCTCAGGTCCGAAGCCGGACGCAGGCAGCAGAGCAGCACGCGCCCGGCAGGCCCCGACACGGCGCCCTGCACCGGCGAGCGCCCGCTGCCGGCGGCCAGCCCGCCCTCGCAGGTCGAACACACGCCCTTGCGGCACGAATACGGCACCGCATAGCCGGCGCGTTCGGCGGCATCGAGCACGGTCTCGCCCTCGGCGCACGGAAAGGCAATATCGCTGCCTTCGATTGAAATACAGTAGTCCAAAACAAGTCCTCGAAAATTTTTCCCGCCTCAGGCCTCGGGCGACGCGACCATGCCCGTCGCGACCAGCCGGATCGCGCCCGTCAGCGGCGCGGGATCGGCGCACAGACGCCCCGCGATGTCGAAGCCGCTGCCGTGCCCGACGCTCGAAAACACCACGCCGGCGCCCAGCGAGAGCGCGGCGCAATGGCGGCCGGCGCGCAGCTTGACCGGAATGTGCCCCTGGTCGTGATACATCGCCACGAATACATCGACGCGCGCATCGCCGAGCAGCAGGTCGGCGCCCTGCGGGCCGACCACCTCGATGCCATCCTCGCGCAGGGCGAGCGCCACCGGCTCGGTGATTTCGATGTCCTCGCGCCCGAACAGCCCGCCCTCGCCCGCATGCGGATTGATGCCCATCAGCCCGACCACCGGACGCGCGACGCCCATGCGCTGCAGCGCGGCCACCGCCGCGCGGGCGGCCCGCTCGACGTGGTGGCGGCTGAGCCGGGCCAGCGCCGGCACGATGCCTTCATGCAGCGTGGCATGGACGATGCGCAGCCCGCCGCCGACCAGCATCAGGTAGACGTCGTCGGCCGGCAGGCCGGCCCGCCCGGCGAGGAAGCCGGGATATCCCGCGAACTTCACGCCGGACGCGTGGATCGCCGTTTCCGAATGCGGGCAGGCGATCACCGCGTCGGCATGCCCGTCGCGGGCGGCGTCGATCGCGGCCGCGGCATAGGCGAGCGTCGCCGTGCCGGCTTGCGCGGCGATCGTGCCCGGCGAAAACGCGTCGCGCGGCAAGGACGGCACGTCGACGACGTCGATCACACCCGCCTCGGCCGGCGGCAAGGCGTCGATCGCGACCGCGCGCGCCCGCGCCTGCGGCGCGCAGGCTCGCGCATACCAGTCGATCACGTGGCGATCGCCGAACAGCACGAGCCGGGACGGGCTCGGCGCAAGCGCGGCACGCACCGCGATTTCCGGGCCGATGCCGTTCGGGTCGCCGATCGCGAGCGCAACGATGGAGACGCGCGTCATAGCGGCAGCGCCAGCAAGGTATCGATGCGGGAGCTGTCGCAAACGACGATCCGTTCGCGCAGCTTCACGCCCGAGTCGGTGACGGCGTAGATATCGCAATAACGCCCCGTCGCGAACAGGTCCGTGCTGCCGTCGCGCATCACGCGCGCCACCACGAACGAGGTTTCGCTGCGCGCCTCGCCGCCGTCGGCCGAGACGACATAGGGCTGGCCGAGCAGATGCCGATAAGCGTGGCGCTCGTAGATATTGGCGTCGCGCAGGGACGCGACGCGATCGGCCAGCATGCCGCGCGAGGCCGCGTAGATCATCGCGCCCGGCATGCCGCGCCGATGATTGTCGGCGGTGGTGACCTTGTAGGTGCACTCGGCGGTGAAGAAGTCGGGCCATTGCGCGAGATCGCCGTCGTCGATGCAGCGCACGTATTCGGCCTGTGCCCGGGCGATGGCCTGATGGATGTCCAGTGCTGCCATGCTCAATATCCCATTGCGTTGCGATAGGCTTTCCAGAAGCCCCGGATCGATGCCTCGGTAACGCGGCTCGAGCTGCTTTCGGCATCGTCGCCGCCCATTTCGAGCACCGAGCGGCACTCGCTGGCACCCTCGATGCCGCGCTGCACGAAGCCGCCGACGCAGCCGTCCTCCATCGAGACATAACCGGCCGGCCCCACGAGGTTCGACTGGCGCAGCCGCATTTCCCGCAGCTCGGGCGTGTCGTCCTCGAAGCCGAGGTAGGTCCAGTTCAGCTCGGTCTGGCGCGTGCCGCGCGGCAGGATCTGGCGCACCGCGATCGCGTTCTGGATCTGCTGCAGCACGAAACCGGGGAATACCGAGAGAATCTGCAGGGTCACGCCGTCGCCGAATTCGTCGACGCCCTGGAGCACCGAGGTGTCCTCCAGCCGATGCTCGCTTTCCGAGCGGATGTTTTGCTCGGCGTAGTCGTTGCCTGCCGGCTGCGCTTGCGCGGCCTCGGCGGCCGCGGCGTGGTCGACGGCCGAATAACTGACGTGATGGCCGCCGCTCGGGTCGACGATGATGCCGCCGCGCTGCGACAAGCGATTCAGCTGGAACGTGGTGAAGAACAGATGCAGGATGCTGGCATGGTAGGAATCCTTAACGTTCTCGAAATAAAGCTTCCAGTTGTTCGGCAGCATCTGCGTGAAACGGCCGAGCACCACCGGCGAACGATTGTCCAGCACGCGCGCGATCCGTTCGACGATCTCCTCGCCGAGATACTCGTCGAGCGGCGCCACGTCGTCGGAAAAGCTGCCGAACACCAGCCCGTGCAGGGTCGCCACGCGCAGCTTGCGCAGGCCGTGGTCGCCGGTGCAGAAGTCCGGCTTCATGCCGCCCTTGCCGTCGATGCCGTCCTTGAAGGCGACGCCCACCAGGTCGCCTTGCAGGTTGTAGGTCCAGGCGTGATAGACGCAGCTGAAATCCCTGGCGTTGCCCTGGTCCTCCAGGCAGACCAGCGCCCCGCGGTGCGCGCAGCGGTTCTCGAATGCATAGAGTTCGCCGTCGGTATCGCGCGTCACCACCACCGGCGCGTCGCCGACGAAGGTGCTGCGGAAGTCGCCCGGGTTCGGCACCTCGGTCTCGAGGCAGAGAAAGCTCCAGTTCGGGCCGCGGAAAATCGCTTCCTGCTCGTCCGCGTAAACGGCTTCGTCCTGGAACACCTGGTAGGGCACGCGGGTGAGGCCCTCCTCGGGCCACGCGACGCTGGCGCGGCGCGCCAGCTTGATGGGGATGACGTTCAAGTGCTTCGCTCCATGTATTGCGGGAACTGCCGGCGGGGTTCGACGGGCGTCGACACCTCGCATGGCGCCGATCGATTCCGTTGACAGCTCCGATTCGATGTGTTCGAATACCGTACGTTGTTCGATATTTGATTCAATATGACATCCACCACAGAAGCTGTCAACGGTCGGGAAGGGGCCTTGTCGTCCTCGGAGGACGACAACGCGAGCGGCGGCGCCCGCGCCAAGGAGGGGATGGGCGGGCTCGCGAAGGGCCTCGCGATCATCGAGGCCTTCAACGCGTCCACCACGCGCATGACGGTTTCGGACGCCGCGCATCTCGCGGAATTGAGCCGGCCGGCCGCGCGACGCTGCCTGCTGACGCTGGTCGATCTCGGCTATCTCGCGCACGACGGCAAGTTCTTCACGCCCTTGCCGCGCATGCTGCGGCTCGGCGGCGCCTACCTGAGCACCTCCTCGCTGCCGCAGATCGCCCAGCCACTGCTTGCCGACGCGCGCGACAGCCTGCAGGAGTCGATCTCGCTGGCGGTGCTCGACGAGGGCTATTCGGTATTCGTGGCGCGTGCCGAGGCGGTGCGCATCGTCTCGACGGGCGTGAAGCTCGGCGGGCGCCTGCCCGCCTATTGCTCGGCAACCGGGCGCGTGCTGCTCTCGGGCATGTCGGACGAGGCGATCCGCGCCTCGCTCGACAGCGTGCCGATGAAGCGCCTCACCAGCCGCACGCTCGTCAGCCCCGAGGCGGTGCTGAAGGCGATCCACCGCGCCGCCGAACAGGGTTATGCGGTCAGCGACCAGGAGCTCGAGTTCGGCATGTCGGCGCTGGCGGTGCCGGTGAAGAACCGCGCCGGCGTGGTGGAGGCGGCGATCAGCGTGAGCGTGTTCTCGGGCCGCGTCGACATGGCGACGCTCGAAGGCAGCTTCCTGCCCGCGCTGCAAGCCACCGCGAAGCGGCTCGAACGCTCGCTCTGATCGAGCCGTCGCGTGCAGGGTGCTGGCCGGCCCGTCAAGCAGGTCGATGGGCTGGCGCCTCGCCCGTGCCGCCAGACAGGCTCACGGCCTCGTGATCCCCTCGCACGGCTATTGGTGGGTATTGCTGGTCCCCTATCTCGCGTTGCCGGTGCGCAGCGCGATCGCCGCGCTGCTGATAAACGGCGCCGGCGTCTGGCCAGTGCAGATCCTCGACGGCATCGGCGCTGATCGTGCGGCTGCTGCAAGGCACCGGGCGCGTCAATGTCGGGCAGGGGGCGGTGGCCACCGCGCAAGGCGTGGGCGCGGCGCTGAGCCCCGTGCTGGGCGGGGTGCTCGCGCAGCACTTCGGTTATGCCAGCGCGTTCGTGGTGCTGGGCGCCGTGTCGCTGGGCTCGCTTGCGCTGTGACTGTGGCATGGCGGGGCCTTGCGGGAGGCTTGCGGCACGCCGCCGGCGCACGACGACGCCGAGCGCGACATGACGACGACCGATTCGTAGCGCGAGGCGGCTCCATAGGCAGGTAAGCGTTGCCGGCCTGGACGATTCGGTATACAAAGCAATCCATCACACCCACGCTGCCAGATCGAAGCCGAGAATCGCATGCGCCCCGACCGCCGGTGCCGTTCCGTTTCGTCGCGTTCCGCCCCACGTTCTTCTCGCTTGCCGGAAGACGGCACGCTACCTGCCTCCGCTCCGGATGCAAGTGCCCGCTATGCGGCATTTGCCGATTTCCCGGGCGCGACGGCGCGCTTCATCTCCCCCGGGACTGAGCGATGAGCTTCGCTTCGAAACGCGGCGCCCCGACGTCGCCCGCCCATGCGCCGCGTCGAACCCTCGGTACGGCCCTCCCGGTCACGGCACTCGCCGGCAGCGATTCCGCGCCGATTTCCGACGCATCCGACCACGCGTTCACGGCGATGGAGCCATACCATTACGGCGGCGGGATCGCGCCGCCGCGCGGAGCCCCCGCGATGTCGCCCGCCACGACGCCAGCGGAATCGATCTCACGAACCTCCATCGCCTCGGCCGCACCGCCACGACCCGCCGGCGGCCATGCCCTGCCCGCGCCGCTCAGGCACGGCATCGAGCGCCTGTCGGGCCTCGCCATGGACGATGTCGGCGTCCACTACGATTCGCCCGAGCCGGCGCGGCTCGGCGCGCTGGCCTACGCGCGCGGCGCCGAGATCCACCTCGCGCCCGGCCAGGCGCGACATCTGCCGCACGAGGCCTGGCACGTGGTGCAGCAAAAGCAGGGGCGCGTCGCGGCCACCACGCAACTGAAGGACGCGACCTCGCTGAACGACGACTCGACGCTCGAGCGCGAGGCCGACACGATGGGGCGGCGGGCCGCGGCGCATCGAATCGGCATTCACGGCGACAGCGAAATCCCGCTCGAGCAGCCGGTCATGCGCCGGTTTCCGGCCCCTGCCGGCCCCGCCGTAGTCCAGCGCTACGTCGATCCGCTGACGATCGGAACAGTGATTGGCACGACCGCCCTCGTCGGCACCGCCATCTACCTCGTCAGACGCTTCCTGGGCCGGGAAAACGCACGACCGGAGGAACGCGAGGAGGCGCCGCGGCAAGCCGCTCGCTTCATCGGCCTGCACGGCTGGAACGAGTTGAATCGGCAAGCCCTGGAAAGCGCATTCGACGAGGCCCCGGGCGATCAGGACGTCGATCGCTGGCGAGCGGTGGCGCGAGCGCTGCCGGCCAACGCCGTGGCGGCAACCATCGCGTTCTGCGGGCTCGCTGATCGGCCTCGGGACGACGTGGTCGCGCTGGCCACCGCGTTCAAGAAACGGAAAAACATCCTGCTCGACGCTGGGCAATGGGTGCGGATCGCCGTACTGCTGGCCCCTCGCCCTGCCGCCGATGTGATCGCATTCTGCCAATTGCGTTGGCACCATGCCGCTACGGAGCAATTGGTACAGAACTTCCTCGATGACCGCAACGACCTCGACGCACAGGACTGGGCAGCGGTCGCGCGGCTCCAGGGCGTGGACCAGGTCGACGAGGCGACCGAATTCTGTCGCCTGCCACGCTGGACAGGTGCGGAGATCCGGGCCCTCGCGCTGGCCTTCAAGGACGACAACGTCAACGACCTGACGGCCGACCAGTGGCTCAGCGTGGCCCGATGCGTAGCCGACGATGACGCCACGTCGGCCAACGCCTTATGCACGATGGCCGACTGGGATTGGGCCGAGATCGACGCGCTGACGCAGGCTTATGCGGCTAGCCACCACGATCTGAGCGGCGCCGACTGGGCAAGCATCGCCGGCCCCGCGCCTGCCGCCCAACGTGCCAACCTGCCGGATTTCCTGGAAGCGCTGCGCGTCCACGACGCGCAGGCAAACGCGGAGGATATCGAAGCGCTCGCGCTGGCCGCCCGGCATCGCTTCGATGCGCTGACCACCATGCTGGGCGATGTCGCGGACGTCACGGTAAAGGGCCTGACGCCGCTCGTCGATGCATTCCGCAAGTATCACGCCGGCAACTACGCCGGGCTCGCACCGCTGCTGCAGGCGATCCGCGTGCGGCATGCGGCGGCCGCGCCGGCAGACATCGCGGACCTGCTCGCGGAGGTTCGCAACACGGGCAACCTCGCGGCGATCACCGCCTTCGTCAACCGCGTCGCGGCCCGCAACACCCTGGCCGAGCAGACGGCGCTGGTCAAGACGATCCGCTTGCGCAATCCGGGAACCCCGCTAGCCCAGGTCGAAGCCCTGGTACAGGCGTTCGGCGGCGCAGCCGACCCCTGCGTCCCGCTGATGACCCTGGTGGACGAGGTACGAGGGCACGGCGCGATGCCGGCAATCACCAACATGCTGACCGCGGCGGTCGCGACGCTCGGTGCCGCGAACGTCCTCGACCTGGTTCCGCTGATCTCTCGCGATCGCGCCCAAAACACGCCGCCTCGCGTTCGGCAACTGCTGCTGGCGCTGCCGGCGCTCAACGCGCGAGCCCGCTTCCTGCGGATCTCGGGACTGATTCCCCTGTTTCTTCGCCAGGCGCCCCCCAATCATCCACGAGTCGACTACAACGCGGCCGGCAACGTGATCGGCGTGGGCGCAGGCGGGCCTGTCGTCTACCATTGCGACGCCTGGCGGTATATCTATCGCCGCCACACCTTCCGGTATTTCGACTTCACCGCCGTCGACGACCAGAACAGCATGTGGGCGGGCGGCACCGATATCGTGACGGAGCTGCGCAACAGCCTGCCCGGTGCCGTTCTTCGCGGCCTCGTACCCAACATCGACAACCGGCGATTCGATGCCGCCCCGGCGGTCGCCACCAACGAGGTGGGCGTGCTGGGTCCGAACGGCACGATCGCCCATCTGATGCCGCTCAATGCGAATGCGGTGGAAAACTTCTCGCGGGCGGAAGCCGACGCCATCGCCAGCCTCGGCTGATCCGGCATGCTCGTGTAGCATGTCGTCGACCCGTCATGCCCGGCGGGCCACGACGCGTCCCGATCCTCTCACGGCCCATGCCCCCCAACCTCGGCCACCTTCGCACCTTCCTCGCCGTGATCGACACCGGCAGCCTGGCCGGCGCCTCGCGCCAGCTGTTTCGCGTGCAGTCGGCGATCACGCGCGCGATCCATGAACTCGAAGGCAGCCTCGACACGACGCTGTTCCAGCGCACGCCGGCCGGCGTGGTGCTCACGCCCGCGGCCGAAGCGATCCTGCCGCGCGTGCGCTCGGTGATGCGCGACCTGTCGATATGGGGGCGCAGGAAGAGCGCCGAGGCGCAGGCCGACGATCTCTACCGCAACGTGCCGGCCGCCGTGCTCAACAACAAGCGGCTGGATATCTTCTGCCGGCTGCTGCGCTCGCGCCACATGCCGACCGTGGCCAGCCAGGTGGGCGTGAGCCAGCCGGCGGTGAGCGCCGCGATCTCGCTGCTGGAGGAATGCGCGCAGGACAAGCTGTTCCTGCGCACCGCGCGCGGCCTCACGCCCACGCCGCGCGCGGTCGCGCTGGGCCAGACCACGCGCCACGCGCTGAACGACCTGGCGCGGCTCGCCAGCGACATCGCGGCGGCCCACGGCACGCTGGCCGGCGAGGTGGCGGTGGGCGCGCTGCCGCTGTCGCGCTCCTCGCTGCTGCCCGAGGCGATCGCGCAACTGGTGGCGGCCGAACCGGGCGTACAGGTCAGCACGGTCGAGAGCCCCTTCGACGATCTCTGCGCGGCGCTGCGCGCGGGCAGCCTCGATTTCATCGTCGGCGCGCTGCGCGATGCGCGTTATGCCACCGACCTGGAAGTCCACGAGCTGTTCGCCGAGCCGCTGGCGATCATCGTCGGCAGCCATCATCCGCTGGCCGCCAAGCGGCGCGTCTCGCTGGCCGCGCTGGCCGGCCACCAATGGATACTGCCGCGCCGCGACACGCCCTCGCGCGCGCTGCTCGCCGCCGCCTTCGCGACGGCGGGCCAGGCCGAGCCGGTGCCCAGCGTCGAGACCGGCGATTCGATGATCGTGCGCGGCCTGCTGGCGCGCTCGGCGATGCTGGCGGTGGTCTCGCAAGGCCAGATGACGCGCGAGCTGCGCAGCGGCGAGGTGAAGGCGCTGCCGATCGAGCTGGCCGGCACCGCGCGGCCGATCGGCATCATCCGGCGCGCCGGCGTGCTGGCCTCGCCGCCGGCCGCGGCCCTGTTCGAGACGATCCGCGCGATCGCGAACCGGCCGCGCGACTGAGATCGAGATCGAGCCCGGCTCAGGCCGGCGACATCCCGCAGGCGAGCTTGGCGACCGCGGCTTGGTGCGAGGCGAGGAAGGCCAGGAAGGCCGCGGCGGCCTCGCGCCGCGTGCAAAGGCTGCCGACAGCACCGGCGAACACGGTCACGGCCTGCACCTCGTCGGGCAGCGGCCCGACGATCGCGATGCCGGGCTGGTCGAGCAGTTCGCTGCGCTGCTGGAAACCCAGCTCGACCTCGCCCGCCGCGATCAGCGCGGCCACCGGCACGCCCGGCCGGGCGCGCACGATGCGCGAGGCGATCGTCTCGGCGATGCCCCATTGCGCGAACAAGGCCTCCAGGTGCGTGCCGCTCGGCCCGGTCGAATAGCCGATCGAGCGCGCTCGCAGCACCGCCTCGCGCACAGCCGCGCCGCTGTCGATGGCCGGATGCGGTGCATCCTCGCGCACCGCCACCGCCACTTCCGAACGCGCGATCGCCACGCGGCCGGCGCCGTCGAGATGGCCGCCCGCGGCCAGCTTCGCCAGCGCCGCGTCGGCCAGCACCACCAGATCGAAGGCTTCGCCGTCAGCCACGCGCCGCGCCGCGTCGACGCCGCCCACCGACTCGATCGTCACGGCCTGCCCCGTCGCGGCCCGGTAGTCCTCGGCCAGCCGCGCCAGCAACTGCCGCGTCGCCATCGACGAGATCAGGCCCAGCCCGTCCTCAGTCGACATAACGCAGCCCGGCTTTGGCGAGCGGCTCGCGCATCGCGTACATGTCGAGGCCGAGCACGCCCGAGGCGAGTTTCTCGCGCTTGGCGGCCTCGTTGGCCTCGCGCGCCAGCGCCTTGTCGAGCACCTCGGCGGCGATCGCGCGCGGCACGCAGACCACGCCGTCGGCATCGGCCACCACCACGTCGCCCGGCGTCACATAGGCGCCCGCGCAAACCACCGGCACGTTGACCGAGCCGAGCGTGGCCTTGATGGTGCCCTTCGCCGAGATCGCCTTGCTCCAGACCGGGAAGCCCATTTCCTCGAGCGTCGCCACGTCGCGCACGCCGGCATCGATCACCAGGCCGGTGGCGCCGCGCGCGCAGAAGCTGGTGGCCAGCAGGTCGCCGAAATAACCGTCGGTGCATTCGGCCGTCACGGCCGCGATCACGATGTCGCCCGGGCGGATCTGCTCGGCCACCACGTGCATCATCCAGTTGTCGCCGGGATGCAGCAGCACCGTCACGGCGGTGCCGGACGCGCGCGCATGAGGATAGACCGGCCGCATCACCGGATTGAACAGACCGACGCGCCCCATGGCCTCGTGCACGGTGGCCGTGCCGAGTTCGCCGAGCCGTTGCGCGACGCTCGCGTCCGCGCGTTCGATGTTGCGATATACCACGCCGAGTTCGACCATGATCAGAGCCCCTTTTGCTCGAGTGCCGCGCCGAGCCGCGCATAGACGCGCCGCGCGTTGCCTTCGTAGATGTTGTAGCGGTCTTCGGCGCTGATCGCCGCCGCCTCGATATAGCGCTTGGTATCGTCGAAGGCATGGCCCGTTTCCGGATCGATGCCGCGCACCGCGCCGATCATCTCGCTGGCGAACAGGATGTTGGCCACCGGGATCACGTTGGTCAGCAGGTCGATGCCGGGCTGGTGATAGACGCAGGTGTCGAAGAACACGTTGTTGAGCAGGTGCTCGCCGAGCAGCGGCTTCTTCAGCTCCTGTGCGAGCCCGCGGAAACGGCCCCAGTGATAGGGCACCGCGCCGCCGCCGTGCGGGATCACGAACTTCAGCGTCGGGAAATCGCGGAACAGGTCCGAGGTCAGGCACTGCATGAAGGCCGTGGTATCGGCGTTCAGGTAGTGCGCGCCGGTGGTGTGGAAGCAGGCGTTGCAACTGGTGCTGACGTGGATCATCGCCGGGATGTCGTACTCGACCATCTTCTCGTAGATCGGGTACCAGTAGCGATCCGATAGCGGCGGGCTGGTCCAGTGGCCGCCCGAGGGATCCGGGTTAAGGTTGATCGCCACGTTGCCGTATTGCTCGACGCACTTCACCAGCTCGTCCACGCAGGTCGAGACGTCCACGCCGGGGCTTTGCGGCAGCATCGCGGCCGGCACGAAGTTCTCGGGGAACAACTGGCTGACGCGATAGCAGAGCTCGTTGCAGATCGCGGCCCAGGTGCTGGACACCGCGAGATCGCCGATGTGATGCGCCATGAAGCTGGCACGCGGGCTGAAGATCGTCAGGTCGATGCCGCGCTCGCGCATCTTCTTGAGCTGGTTGGTCTCGATCGACTCGCGCAGCTCGTCGTCGCTGATCCGCAGCTCCGAGACGGCCGGCATCGCGCCGCCCTCGTTGAACGCGGCCACCTGGCGGTTGCGCCAGGTTTCGAGCGCCTTCGGCGCAGTGGTGTAATGCCCGTGGATATCGATAATCATTTGCAATCCTGATGGATGGTTCGGGTTTCGCCGCGATCCGGCACGACGTCATGCCGGACCGCGGCGATCAAGCATTCAGTTGTCGCCGCGGCTCGTCCTGCCCTGCTGCGCGTCCGCTTGCGCGTCGCCGGCCTGCCGGTCCCAGACCAGCGCGCCGGCGCCCTTGCCGGCCACCGAGTACAGCGCGCCCGGCGCGTTGCGGGTGCGCTGGAACGCGTCGAGCGTCTCGCCGCGCATGGCCGCGTAGATATGCAGGTTCGAGATGCCGCTCACCGCGCCGAGCTTCTCCAGCATGAAGAAGATCACGCCGTAATGGAGCAGGCCGCGCCAGTCGCGCCGCCGGACCAGGTCGCGCTCCTCGTCGCTGAGGCCGGCGGCCTCGAAGCTGCGCTCGGGATCGGCCAGGAAGGCCTCGCGATGCGCGGGCTCGATCATGCGGTGCAGGAAGTCGTTGATGCGCCAGGCGCGTACCGCCGTCTCGACCGAGAACGGATAGGTGCCCTCCAACTGCTCGATGCCGTCCAGCTCGGCCGCCATGCGGGCGCGATGGCGCGCGGCCTGCACCGCATCGGGCTCGTCCTCGGCGTCTTCGTAGATCGCCGTGGCGATGCCGGCCATCGAGGGCAGGTAGTAGCCGCGCTGGCGGCACTGCACCTGGGCCGGCAGCGCGCCGCGCATGGTCAGCCACATCACCACCTCGGCGCCTTCGTAGCCGCCCAGCCGCGCGTAGTCGGCCAGCGTCATGTTCGCCAGTTGCTCGGGATCGTGCTCGAACAGGTCGAGGAAGCGCTGGTCCCAGGCGGTGTTGTTGAAGCCGGCGCGCTCGCCGTGAACCTGGTGAGACAGCCCGCCGGTCGCCACGATCGCCACCCGCAGGTCTTCCGGGTAGCTCTCGACGGCGCGGCGCAGCGCCTGCCCGAGCTTGTAGAAGCGCCGCGCGCTCGGCATCGGCAACTGCAGCACGCCCATCTGCAGCGGCACCAGCTGCACCGGCCAGCTCGGCCGGTTCGGGCACAGCATCGACAGCGGCGAGAAGCAGCCATGGTCGAGCGGCTTGTTCTGGAAGAACGACATGTCGAACTCGTCGGCCATCAGCGAGCGGCCGATATGCGCGGCCAGCGCCGGGTGCCCCTCGATCGGCGGCAGGGCACGCGCGCCGCCGCCCTCGTCGGCCACTTCCCATCGCGGGCCGACGCCGAGCGCGAACGCCGAGTAATGGTCGAAGAAGAACGAGGTGGCGTGATCGTTGTAGATCATCAGCAGCACGTCGGGCCGCTTTTCCTCGATCCAGGCCGAGAGCGGCGCGAAGTTCTCGAAGATCGGCGCCCAGACGGGATCGTCGCGCTTGTTCTTGTCGAAGGCGAAACCGATCGTCGGAGTGTGGGAGGCGGCGATGCCGCCAATGATTCGGGCCATACGCGTTTCCGGTAAGGGGCGCGCGGCCGATGGCGGGCCGCGGCGCGGATGGGCGTATGTAAGCGGATGGAGGCGCGGGCGTCAATCAGCGTGGATTGACATCAATCCGCATTTTCGAAGCTTGTTTACCGCTTGATTCCCTACCTGTGTTGACTCAGGCGCATTGGCTCCTTTTTTATCCAATAACTTTATTCGAATCCACCCCCACCAAAAAGCAAAGCGGCGGCGGCAAGCTGCCCGCCGCCGCTGGCGCGGCCCGATCGCGGCAGCGCCGTCTACTCGGCCAGCCCCGCGTCGATCTCCTCGAGCCGCATGCCGCGGGTCTCGCGCACGCGCAGCAGGATCGCCATGGCCAGCAGCGCGGCCACCACGCTGAAGCCGGCGATGCCGAGCGCGATCGGCATCGCGGCCGCCTTCACGGTCGACAGCACGATGTAGGGCGCGAGCCCCCCGCCGATCACGCCGACGTTGTACAGGAAGCCCACGCCGGAAGCCCGCACGTCGCGCGGCAGGTTCTCGGTCAGGATGGTGCCCCAGATGCCCGAGGAGCCCACCAGGAAGAAGCCGCTCAGGAACGCGAACAGCTCGGCCAGCCAGAACAGGTGGACGCTGTAGACCAGCGCGGCCACGCACAGCGAGCCGATCCCGATCATCAGGCCGATGCCCCAGCGCCGCCCGATCCGCTCAGCGATGAAGCCGGAGGCGAAGAAGCCGATCACCTGCCCGCAGGCCGAGGTCATGGTCAGCACGGTGATCAGGGCCGGTGAGAACGACAGCGACTTCAGGTAGGTTGGGAACAGGCCCTGGAACGGCCAGGAGCCGAAGCAGAGCACCAGCATCAGCAGCGCCAGGTAGGCCACGCGCTTCGGGTAGCGGCGGAACAGCAGCACCGCCGGGTTGTCGCGCAGCGGCACGCGCGCCGGCCGCCCGCCGCGCCGGAACGCTTCCGACTCGGGCACGCAGAACAGGATGAACAGCCCCAGCAGGATGGCCGGGATCACGCCGACGAAGAACATCGCGCGCCAGCCGAAGGCCGGGTAGACCAGGTCGTAGGCGATCGCCGCGCCGATCGCGCCGAGCCCCCAGCCGGTATCGAGGATGCCGATGCCGATCGAACGGTACTTCTCGGGCCAGGACTCGGCCACCATGGTCGCGCCCAGCGAGAAGCCGGGCGCCATGCCGAAGCCTAGCAGCAGCCGGAACACGGCGAGCACGGCGAAATTCCACGACAGCCCGGTCAGCACCGCGCCGCCGGTGAACCACGCCAGGGTGATCACCAGCGGAATCTTGCGACCGATCCGGTCGCTCAGGCTGCCGAACAGCAGGCCGCCGAGCCAGCGCACGCCGTAGGTGGCGAACAGCAGCAGCGAGGCCGCCTCGAGCCCGACATGGAACTCGCCGGCGATATCGCGCAACACGAAGGTGATGGCGAGAAAGTCGACCGCATCCATCACCCACACGCCCCAGGCCGCGATCAGCACGCGCCATTGCGCCCAGGTGATGTCGCGATACCAGGCCCGCTTCCTCTCCGTCACGGGCTGCGACCGTGCCGCTTCCGTGGTTCTCATGACGCGCTCCTCCGCGGGCCGTGCCCGTCGTTCAATCGCTTGTCCATTGCCGGGTCTCCATGATTGATCTCGATCTCGGGCGGGCGGGATGGCCGGCGCCATCGCGCCGGCTCCCGGCCTGCCTCGCTACTGCTTCCTGCTGCTTGCCACGACTTCCTGCTTGCCGCTCGGGGGACTCGATTCAGGCGCCGTGTCCGCCCGCCTTCGTCCTCGCGAACGGCGAATCCTCCCAGGCCAGCACGGTCTGCTTCTGCACGCCGAGCCCGGCCACGCCCAGCTCCATCACGTCGCCGGGCTTCAGGTACTGCTCGGGCTTCATGCCCAGGCCCACGCCGGGCGGCGTGCCGGTGGTGATCACGTCGCCGGGTTGCAGCAGCACGTGCCGGCTCGCGTAGGAGACGATCCTCGCCAGCGTGAAGATCATGTCCGAGGTCGACGAATCCTGGACGCGCCGACCGTTCAGCTCGAGCCAGAGGCCCAGGTCCTGCGCGTCGCCGGCCTCGTCGGTCGTGACCAGCCAGGGGCCGAGCGGGCCGAAGCTCGGGAACATCTTGCCCTTGACCCACTGGCCGCCGTGCTCGAGCTGCATTTCGCGCTCGGACACGTCGTTGCAGACGCAGTAGCCTGCCACGTGGTCGAGCGCGTCGGCCTCGTCGACGTAGAGCGCCGGCTTGCCGATCACCATCGCGATCTCGACTTCCCAATCGCATTTGCGCGAATCCTTCGGCAGGATCACCGGGTCGTAGGGCCCCGACAGGCAGGACGGCGCCTTGTTGAACAGGATCGGCTCGGCGGGGATCGGCGCGTCGGTCTCGATCGCGTGCTGCACATAGTTCAGCCCGATCGCGATGAAGTTGCCCGGCTGCGCGATGCAGGCGCCGATGCGCGGCTCGCCCGCCACCAGCGGCAGCGTTTGCGGATCGACGCCGCGCAGGCGCTCGATGCCGCCGCCCGCGAAGAAGGCGGGCGTGTAGTCCTCGCAGATCGAGGACAGGTCGCGCAGGCGGCCGTCGCGATCGAGCAGCCCCGGTTTTTCCTGGCCTCGCGGGCCGTATCGCAGCAATTTCATTTTGTATTCCTCAGTGTTGTGATGGGGATTCGCGCGCCCGGCCGCGAGCCGGGCGCCATGTCAAAGCGGGTCGCGCGCCGGCAGGCGGCTGATTTCCAGCGCGTAGATGCCGGCGCCGGCCGCCGTCGCCACGCGCGCGGCATCGCCGCCCGTCGCGCCCGCCGCTTCGACCAGCAGGTCGAGCGCAGCCTGCGCGGCCGCCGGCGTCGAAGCCTCGACCATCAGCACGCGCGCCGGCACCACGAAGGCGCGCTGACGCGATTCGGCCGTGTCGATGCGGCTGGCCGCCTCGTCGGCCGTCAGCAGATGCGCGGCCAGCACGCCCGTCATGCCGAGCAACCGCGCGAACAGGGCCTCGACATCGAGTGCGAGACCGGCGGGCAGGTGCAGCGTCAGCGCGTGGCCGCCGGTGCTGCCGCCCGCGCTGCGCTCGACGCGGCAGATCGAGCGCGCGGTGTTGCGGAACGCCTGCACGGTGGCGCGCGTGAGCGGCGTCGGATGATTGAGCCGCTCCAGGTAGGCGGGGCTCGTCAGCACCGCGAGATCCTCGGCCTCGTAGACGGTCAGCCAGGCCGGCTCGCCGTCGCCTCGGTAACGGCGCCCGCGCAGGAAGCCCGGCAGCGCCAGCCGCTCGGGGATGTGTTCCTTGTCGTGCCATGCATAGAAGGCGGATTCGGCGCTGTCGAGCACGTCGTTCCAGATCAGCACCGCCGCTTGACCGAGCATCGCCATCAGCCTGCCTCCTGCTTGCGGGTCGACGAGGCGCCGGTCGCGGGCGCGGGCGCGAAGAAGTCGAGGATCGCCTCGCGCTGGCCGGCGTGCATGTCCTGGCCGGTCACCACGCGCGCGCCGGCCGCCAGGGCCCGCTCCACCAGCGCGGTGGGCGAGCCCGCCGGGCGCAGCACCACGTCGCCCACCAGGCAACGCGCGTCGATCGGGCCCGTATCGCCGGGCAGCGGATCGCCGTCGCGCATGCCGACCGTCGAGGCGTTGACCACCACGTCGTGGCCTGGTTCGTCATGGTCGCCGCGCCCGGCACGCACCTCGCATTGCGGGTAGTGACGCGCCAGCTCGGCGGCGAGCCGCTGCGCGCGCGTCGCGTCGGGGTCGACCAGGGTCAGCGCGACCACGCCGTCGGCCGCCAGCTCGGCGGCGATCGCGGCACCCGCGCCGCCGCAGCCGAACAGCAGCGCGCGCCGCCCCGCCAGCGGCGCGATCCGGCGCGCCGCGGCCACGAAGCCGACGCCGTCGAACATGTCGCCGGACCAGCTTCCGTCGCGCTCGCGCCGCAGCGCGTTGACGGCGCCGACGACCGACGCGCGCGCCGACAGCCGCGCCGCGAACGGCACCATGCGCGCCTTGTGCGGCGCGGTCACCAGCAGGCCGTCGAGATTGCCGAGCGCCATCAGGCCGCGAATCGTCTCGTCGAAGCGATCGGCCCGCACCAGGGCCGGGATCAGCACGGCGTTATGCCCGGCCTGCGCGAAGGCTTCCGTGTAGACGCCGGGCGAGCGCACCTGCGCCACCGGATCGCCAACGATCGCGTAGAGCCGCGTCGCGCCGTCGATCGCGGCGCCGCGCATGCTCGCGCCCCCGACATCGATCAGCGCCGCATCCGCGCGGCCCGCAGCCAGTTGCCCTTGCGCGCCGTTCATCGCCGATGCTCCGCATGCCAGGCCGCCACGCGCGCCGAGCGGAAGCGCCGCTCGCGCGCCAGGATCTCGTCGCGCATGCCGACCGGCGCCGGCAGGAACAGCCGCGCATCCATCACCTTGATATCCGGCGAGACGGCGGGACGGAAGGCCATCTGGCCGAGCACGTCGCGCTCGAGATCGATGCCCGGCGCGATCTCGGTCAGCATCAAGCCCTGTTCCGAGACGCGGAACACCGCGCGCTCGGTCACGAACAGCACCTGGTGGCCGTGCTCGCGCGCGAACGCGGCGCTGTAGCAGACCTGCTCCAGCTCGCGCACGAACTTGCGGTGCCGCCCCTCGCTGCGGATCACGGTCTGGCCGTTCTCCCAGCCCACGTCGAGCCCGCCGGCCGTCAGCGTGCCGCTGAACACCACGCACCTCGCGTTCTGGCTGATGTTGATGAAGCCGCCCACGCCGACGATCTTGTCGCCGAAGCGGCTGATGTTGACGTTGCCCTCGGCGTCCACCTCGGCGAAGGACAGGAAGGCGAGGTCGAGGCCGCCGCCGTCGTAGAAGTCGAACTGCGCGGGCTGGTCGATCATCGCCGCGTAGTTCTGCGCGCCGCCCGAATCGCGGCCGGTGATCGGCGCGCCGCCGATCAGCCCCTGCTCGTTGGTCAGCACCACCGCGTCGAGGATGCCCTCCTCGGCCGCCACCGTCGACAGCCCGGTGGAGATGCCGGCGCCGAGATTGCAGACCGCCTCGGGATACAGCTCCATGGCCGCGCGGCGCACGATAACCTTGCGCGGCCCGAAGGGCAGCGGGCCGATATCGGAGAGCGGCACGCGCAGCTCGCCCGAGTAGCTCGGGTCGTAGTCGGTCGCGTAGGTCTGGCGCTGGCCCGGCTCCACCACCACGAAGTCGACCAGGATGCCGGGGATCTTCACCTGCTTGGGCGGCAGCGTATTGCGCCGCGCCATGCGCTTGACCTGCACGATCACGACGCCGCCGGCGCGGCGCGTGGCCTGCGCCATCGCCAGCATCTCGCCGAACACGGCTTCCTGCTCCATGGTCACGTTGCCGTCCTCGTCGGCCGTGGTGCCGCGCAGGAAGGCCACGTTCAGCGGCAGCGGCTTGAAGCGCAGCCATTGCTCGCCGTCCAGCTCCATCAGCTCGACGAAATCGGCCGGCGTGCGCGGGCTCTGCCGCGCGCCCTGCTGGCGCGGGTCGACGAAGGTGTGCAGGCCCGTCTTGGTGATCAGGCCCGGGCGGCCCGCCGCCATCTCGCGCATCAGTTGCGAGAGCACGCCTTGCGGCAGCGTGTAGGCCTCGATGCGATCCTCGGCCGCCAGCGTGACGAGCCCCGGCGAATCGACCAGCGCCCCGGTGATCGCGCGCCGCAGCAAGCCCTCGTGCGCCAGGTGCGTGGCACCGAGCGCCGCGCGATCGCCGATCCCCACCACGCTGATCGAGGTGATGCCGCGCGGCTGCGCCGCGTCGAGCCAGCGCGCCTCCAGCGCCGCCAGCAGCGCCTCGGGCACCGAGTGGCCGCCACCCGAGCCGCTGATCACCACCGCGTCGCCGTCCTGTACCAATGCCGCGGCCTCGGCCGCCGAGATTCTCTCCATGTCGCCTTCCTGACTGATCGTTCCGTGCCTCGGCGGGCTGCCCCGACAATCTTGCCGGGAGGCACTTCGCCGAATCTTGTGTAACCGGTTTCATTAAGACATGGATTCCGAATCTTTCATCTTGGTGGTTTCACTTATACGCCAGATTTTCTAATAAATTTCACGAGACGTCGTTTACTTCACGACAATGTAACCGGTATCATTTTTGCAACCAGCCAGAAATACGAGGCAGATGTTCTCGCCTGGCGGGCAACTCATCCAGGAGACAGACGATGGCAATCAAGGGCGTGGAAATCGGACAGGAATTCCGTTTCGCGAAGACGGTCGGCGAGACCGACGTGACGCTGTTCGCGGGCTTGACCGGCGACTTCAGCGACACCCACATCAACGAGCAGTACATGCAGGAGAAGTCGTCGATCGGCACGCGCATCGCGCATGGAGCGCTGATCGTCGGCTACATGTCGACGGCCTCCACCATCAGCATCGCGCACATCATCCATCGCACCGATCTCGAGGAATTCCCGGTCTCGGCCGGTTACGACCGGATCCGCTTCATCCGCCCGGTGCTGCTCGGCGACACGGTCACGGTGATCTACAAGGTGGCCGAGATCGACGAGGAGAAACGGCGCAGCACGGCCGACATGGAGGTGGTGAACCAGCGCGGCGAGGTGGTGGCGGCCGGGCGGCACCTGATGAAGTGGGCGAAGAAGCTGTCGAACCAGTAAGCGTGGTCGCGCACACCAGCCGAAAAACGGCGCCGCCAGGGCTTTCCGGCAGGCGGGAACGGCGAGGGCGGCCGGTATAATGGGCGCCCCTCTCATTCCGGCGATCGACATGGCAAAGGCCGCGCGCAACAGCAAACCCGACGCGGGCTCGGGCGCCGAACCGGCGCCGCGCGCCGGTGCCGCCACGCTGAAGGACGTCGCCGAATTCGCCTGCGTCTCGAAGGCCACCGTCTCGCGCTTCGTCAACAATCCGGGCATCGTCTCGCCCGCCGTGCGCGAGCGCATCGAGGTGGCGATCAAGCATCTCGGCTGGGTGCCGCACGCGGCCGCGCGCGCCCTGGCCACGCAGCGCACCGGCACGATCGGCGCGGTGGTGCCCACGCTCTCCAACGAGCACTTCGCCACCGCGATCCAGACCCTGCAGGACGAGCTCGAAGGCGAGGGCTACACGTTGCTGCTGGCCTGCTCCGAATACGAGCTCGAACGCGAGTACCGGCAGGTGCGCAAGATGCTGGAGCGCGGCGTGGACGCGGTGGTGGTGGTGGGCGAGGGACATCATGCCGAGCTGTACCCGCTGCTCGAGCAGCGGCGCATTCCCTGCGTCAGCACCTTCACCTATCCGCCGCGCCACGGCACCGTGTGCGTGGGCGTCGATAATTACCGCGCCTTCCACGACTGCACCAACTACCTGCTCGACCTCGGCCATCGACGGATCGGCATGATCGCGCAGAACGCCGATACCAACGACCGCGCGGCCGCGCGCCGGATGGGCGTGCGCGACGCGCTGGCCGAGCGCGGCATCGCGATCCATCCCGCGCACGAGGTGGAAGGCTACTGGAGCGTCAAGGAAGGGCGGCAACTGCTGCGCCGGATCATGGAGGCGAAGGTGCCACCGCCGACCGCGATCGTCTGCGGCAACGGCTCGTTCGCGATGGGCGCGATGCTGGAGGCGATGGCGATCGGCATCGACGTGCCGGGCCAGCTGAGCCTGATCGGCTTCGACGATTTCGAGCTGATGGCCGAGCTGCCGATCCCGATCACCACCGTGCGCGTGCCGAGCGCCGAGATCGGCAAGCAGGCCGCGCGCCTGATCCTGGCCCAGCTCGACGGGCAGGCGGAGGTGGCCAGCATCGGCTGGTCGGCCGAGTTGATGGTGCGGGCTTCCTGCGCCCCGCCGCGCAAGGACGACTGAGCCCGGCCGCCGCGCGTCGGCAGGCGATTTCGCTGCCCCGCAAGCTCCGCGCTTTTCCGCTAGAGTAGGACATCGATCGGGCACACTGCCCGATCCTTCCCGATGCCTGCCCTGCCCCCGGAGCCGCGATGAATTCTCCCCAAGCCTATACGCCCGACGCGCCCACGCGCGAAGCCGTCGATGCGCTGACCGGCGCCACCGTGATCGAATTCGGCACCAACTGGTGCGGGATCTGCGCCGGCGCGCAGCCGTCGATCCGCGAAGCCTTCGCGGCCCATGACGGGATCCGTCACCTGAAGATCGAGGACGGCCCCGGCCGCCCGCTCGGCCGCTCGTTCCGCGTCAAGCTGTGGCCCACCCTGGTGTTCCTGCGCGACGGCGTGGAAGTCGCGCGCGTGGTGCGCCCGACCAGCACCGCGCAGATCGAGGCCGAAGGCTTCGCCGCGCTCGGCTGAACACGGCGGCGGAGATCATGTGCATGAAACAGGCGATCCAGCATATCGGCGTGGCCACGCGCGGGCGCGGCCTGGTCGAATTCACGCGGCAGGTGCGCGCCTTCGTCGAGCAGCAGCCGATCCGCAACGGCCTGCTCACGCTGTTCTGCCGCCACACCTCGGCTTCGCTGCTGATCCAGGAGAATGCCGATCCGTCGGTGCGGCGCGACCTGGAGCGCTACTTCGAGGAGATCGCGCCCGAGGACGCCTCGCGCTACGAGCACGACGACGAAGGCCTCGACGACATGCCCGCGCATCTGCGCACGGCGCTCACCCAGGTGCAGTTGTCGATCCCGGTCGAGCAGGGCCGCATGGTGCTCGGCACCTGGCAGGGAATTTATCTGTTCGAGCATCGCCGCGCCGCGCACCAGCGCGACGTGGTCGTGCATTTGATCGGGGAGTGAGGGGCGGTGAGGGAAACGCCCTGGATGTACGCGAGAGTTGATGGGCCGCAAAGGGGCGGATTGCGCGACGCCCTGCACCCCGATTAATATCGATGCCGTAGTCGGGAGTGCTGAGACATCGGTGCGCTGGACACTTGCTCCACCCGGCTTCCCCGATCCTCAAGGACCGCCACGCGCGGTCCTTTTTCCTGGTCGTCGCGCCAGGCGCTAGCCCCCGAAATCCAGCAGCACCTTGCAAGCCTCCTTCGGACTCCCTTCCGCCAGCTCGAACGCGCTGCCCACCTCGCGAAAATCCACCTTGTGCGTGACGATCGACGCCGGCGTCACCAGCCCGCGTTCGAGCCAGTCGATCACGGTCGGGAACATCGCGCAATTGAGCCGCGACGCGCACAGCGTCAGTTCCTTCTTGGTCAGTTCCTGTTGTGCGATCGCCGAGGGCGTCGACGAGAAGCCGAGCAGGCCGATGCGCGCCGCCGGCGCGGCGAGCCGCACGGCTTCCTCGAGGATCGCGGGATGGCCGGCCGCATCGAAGACCAGGGTCGGGCCGCCCGCCACGCCACGCCGCGCCAGCGCCTCGGCCAGGTCCGCCTCGCGGCCGGTGTTGATGGTCTCGTCCTCGGCCGCGCCGTTGAGGCGCGCCAGCGCGAGCCGCTCGTCCAGGCGGTCGGTGATGAAGGCGCGAATTCCATGCACGCGCTTGAGCACCTGCAGGATGGTCAGTCCGACCGTGCCGGCGCCGTAGATCAGCGCGACATCCTCGGGCAGCACGCCGGTGCGCGCCGTCACGTTGGCGGCCACCGCGAAGGGCTCGACGATCGCGGCGCAACTGTCGGCGATGCCCTCGGGAATCCGGTAGGCGTTGCGCGCCGGCGCGCAGACATACTCGCTGAAACCGCCGTCGCGATGCACGCCGAGCACCACCAGCTTGCTGCAGACGTTCTGTCGCCCGATCCGGCAGGCGTGGCATTGCCCGCAACTGATCACCGGATCGACGGCCACCAGCTCGCCGATGCGCGCGGCATCGACGCTCGTGCCCACCGACTCGACGCGGCCCACGAACTCGTGGCCGATGACGCGCGGGTAAGACACGAAGGGATTGTGTCCGCGATAGATATGCAGGTCCGATCCGCAGATGCCCGCGTAGCGCACGCGCACGCGCACCTCGCCGGCGGCCGGTTCGGGCAGCGGCATCTCGCGCAGGTTCAGGCGGTTGGGACGGTCGACCACGACGCTCAGCATCTCGTCACTCCTTTCGATTCTCTCGGTTCTTGCCATCGGGCACGGCAGCGCGCCGCGCTCACCAGTTCCACATCGCGCCGTCGCGCAGGCGCGCCACCGGCAGGTAGGCCCGTTCATAGGGATACTTCGCGGCCAGCGTCTCGTCGATCTCGACGCCCAGCCCCGGCACGTCGTCCATCACCAGGAAGCCGTTCTCGAAGCGGTAGCGATGCGGGAACACCTCGTTGGTCAGCGCGTTGTGCGGCATCAGCTCCTGGATGCCGAAGTTCGGCGCCCACAGCCCGAAGTTGACGGCGGCCGCCATGCAGACCGGCGAGAGATCGGTGGCGCCGTGGAAGCCGGTGCGCACCTGGTACATCGCCGCGTAATCGGCGATGCGCCGCGCATGCGTGATGCCGCCCGCGTGCACGATGGTCGCGCGGATGTAGTCGATCAACTGCTCGCGGATCAGGTCCTTGCAATCCCAGATCGAGTTGAACACCTCGCCCACCGCCAGCGGCGTGGTGGTGTGGCTGCGGATCAGCCGGAAGCTTTCCTGGTTCTCGGCGGGCGTGGCATCCTCCAGCCAGAACATCCGATAGGGCTCGAGATCGCGGCCGAGCCTCGCCGCCTCGATCGGCGTGAGCCGGTGATGCGCGTCGTGCAGCAGATGCGGCTCGAAGCCGACCGCCTCGCGCACCTTGCGGAACAGCTCCGGCGTGTGACGCAGATAGAGCGCCGTATCCCAGGGCTCCTCGGGCGGCAGGCCCTTCTGCGCCGGCTCGTATTCGCCGGCTGTCCTGCCCACGCCATACACCTTGTCGAGCCCCGGCACGCCGGATTGCACGCGGATCGCCAGGTAGCCTTCCTCGATGTGCCTGCGCACCGCGTCGACCGCCTCCTCGTGATCGCGCCCGTTCGCGTGGCCATACACCATCAGCCCGTCGCGGCTCTTGCCGCCCAGCAACTGGTACACGGGCATGCCCGCCAGCTTGCCCAGGATGTCCCACAGCGCCATGTCGATCGCGGCGATCGCCGTCATGGTGACGGGCCCGCGCCGCCAATAGGCGCCGCGATAGAGGTATTGCCAGATGTCCTCGATACGGCGCGGATCGCGCCCGACCAGGCAGGGAAACACATGCTCTTCCAGATACGCGACCACGGCCTGCTCGCGGCCGTTGAGCGTGGCGTCGCCCAGGCCGTGCACGCCCTCGTCCGTGACGATCTTCACCGTCACGAAGTTCCTGCCGGGGCAGGTCACGATGGTCTGCAAGCGTTCAATCTTCAATCGTCGTCTCCATGCGCGGGACGGCCGGCGGCCGGTGCCGCTCAGCCGGTGAAATAGTCGGGGGCGCGCTCGCGCACCGCGGGCAGGTGCGAGCCGACCCGGTCGATATGGCTGGCCACCGTCGCGCCGAGCTGGGCGACGTTGCGCGAGGCCATCTGCGCGAGGATCAGCTCGTGTTCGTGCAGGGCGCGCAGCGCGTGATCGGCGACGCGGTCGAGCAGCAGCCAGCGAACCCGGTCGAACTGGCGCTTCATCGGCTGCAGCATCTCCCAGACATGCGCGCGGCCCGCGAATTCGAACAGGCGCCGGTGCATCAGCTCGTCGAGCTCGAAGAAGCGCTCGACCTCGCCGGCGGCGACAGCCTCGCGCTGCGCCTCGACGATCGCGCCGAATTCGGTGAGCTGCCCGGGCGTGATGGTCTGCGCGAGCTGAACATGGTTCGCGCATTCGAGCGTGCTGCGCGCGAAGCGCCCTTCCTCGAGCTGCGAGACCGAGATCGGCGCGACGATGGTGCCGACCTTGCGATAGATATTGACGAGATGCTCGTCGGCGAGCTGGGCCAGCGCCTCGCGCACCGGCGTGCGGCTCACTTCGAGCACCTCGGAGATGGCCGCCTCGGACAGGCTGGTATGCGGCGGCAGCGCGCCGCGCACGATCGCGTCGCGCAGGAAACGGTGCACCTGCGGGCGATAGGGCAAGTCGGCATTCGCCTTGAAGCCGCGCAGCGCGGCGAGCGTGCTGTCTTCCTGTGGATCGGGAGCCATCTGGGTCATGTTCGGTGACGGTGCCATTGTTCGTACCATGGTAGCACTGAGGTGTTTTCGGGATCGTCTAGCGTTTACACCGATAAAATCCCCAACCAGTGCCGATTAAGCTTCGTTCGACGCGAACTCTACCATGGTACAAAGAGCACACGATGGCGACACTGCTGAGCCAGGCATCCCTGGGCGCGCTCCCCGCCGATACGCGGCGACCCGCTTACGCACGCGACCGCCTGCAGCCGGGCATCGTCCATCTCGGGCTGGGCGCCTTCCACCGCGCGCATCAGGCGCTCTATACCGAGGCGCTGCTCGAGGCGGGCGACCTGCGCTGGGGAATCGTCGGCGTGCATCTGCGCGAGCGGCGCATGGCCGAGCTGATCCGCCAGCAGGACCTGCTCTACTCCGTCACAGAGAGCGACGGCGAGACCACGCGCAGCCGCGTGGCCGGCGCGCTGGTCGGTGCGCTGCACGCGCCTAGCGCGTTGCCGGCCGTGCTCGACGCGATTGCCGATCCGCGCGTGTCGATCGTCAGCCTGACCGTGACCGAGAAGGGCTACAGCATCGCGCCGGCCAGCGGCGATCTCGATCTCGACGATGCCGACATCCGCCACGACCTGCTCACGCCCGACACGCCACGCACCACGCTCGGCGTGCTGGCCGCCGGCATTCGCCGGCGCGCCGCCGATGCGCCGCTGAGCGTGGTCTGTTGCGACAACATGGCCGGCAACAGCGACAGGCTGCGCAAGCTGCTGATGCAGTACGCGCGCGGCTTCGATGCCTCGCTCGCGAGTCGCATCGGCGACACGATCGCCTTCCCGAACACCATGGTCGACCGCATCGTGCCGGCCGCCACGCCGGTCTCGCTGGCGGCCGCCGAAGCGCGGCTGGGCCTGCGCGACGAGGCGGCGATCGCCTGCGAGCCCTTCACGCAATGGGTGATCGAGGATCGCTTCAGCGGCCCGCGGCCCGCCTGGGAAGAAGCCGGCGCGCTGCTCACGGGCGACGTGCGGCCCTACGAGGCGATGAAGCTGCGCCTGCTCAACGGCTCGCATTCGGCCATCGCCTATCTCGGCCAGTTGCGCGGACGGGCGACGGTGGCCGAGGCGATGGCCGATCCGGCCATCGGCACCTTCGTGCAGGCATTGATGCGCGAGGACCTGTTGGCCACCGTGACGGTGCCGCGCGGCTTCGACGTGCAGGCTTATTGCGACGAACTGCTGGCGCGTTTTCGCAATCCGACGCTCGCCCACCAGACGCGCCAGATCGCCATGGACGGCACGCAGAAGGTGCCGGTGCGCTGGCTGCCGGCGCTGCGCGAGAGCCTGACGGCCGGCATCGAGCGGCCGCGCCTCGAACGCGCGCTGGCGGCCTGGCTGCACTACCTCGCCACGGCACGCGGCGAGACGGGCGAAACGCTCGCGATCAGCGACCCCGGCGCGGCGGCGCTGACGGACCGGCTACGCGCCGCCGACACGCCGCTCGACGCCGCCCAGGCCGCGCTCGGCCATCAAGGCGTGTTCGGCGCCGCGCCTTGGCCGGCGGATTTCGTCGCGCGGCTCGCGCGGCATCTCGCCGACTTGCACGAGCGCGGCACCGAAGCCTTGCTGGCGAGATCGGCCGAACGCTAGCACCGCCGACCGCCGCCTCGCGACACCGACAAAGCCGGCCACCAACCGGTCACAAAACCGGCAGAACAGGAGACAGAGCATGAAGCAACGCACGATGGGCTGGATCACGGTATTCCTGCTGTTCCTCGTCTACGGCATCAACTATCTCGACCGCATCGCGCTGTCGCTGACGGCGCCGCTGATCCAGAAGGATCTCGGCATCGACGCCGCGCAGATGGGCATCGTGTTCAGCAGCTTCTTCGTCGGTTACGCGCTGTTCAACTTCGTCGGCGGGCTGGCGAGCGACCGGCTCGGCCCGAAGCTCGTCTATGTGCTGGCGGTCGGCTTCTGGTCGCTGTTCTGCGGGCTGACCGCGGTGACGGTCGGCTTTGCCAGCCTGCTGGTGGTGCGCGTGCTGTTCGGCATGGCGGAAGGGCCGCTGTGCGCCGCCGCCAACAAGATGGTCAACAACTGGATGCCGCATCGGCGCGCCGCCACCGCGATGGGCCTGCTCAGCGCGGGCTCGCCGCTCGGCGGCGCGATCGCCGGGCCGGTGGTGGGCCTGCTCGCGCTGAGCTTCGGCTGGCGCCTGGCGTTCTGGATCATCTGCGCGATCGGGCTGGTGTGGGTGGTGGCGTGGGTCGCCATGACGGCCGACACGCCGGCGAGCAGCCGCCTGGTCCGCTCGCTCGACGACGAAGCCACCGCCGGCGGCCGGGCAAGCGCGCATGGCGGCGGCGCCGTCGCGCCGATCGATCCGGCCAGCGCGAACCTGCCGCTCTCGCATTGGTTGCGCCAGCCGCTGATCCTGGCCGCCGCGTTCGCCTTCTTCAGCTACAACTACGTGCTGTTCTTCTTCCTGAGCTGGTTCCCCAGCTACCTGGTGGACGCGCACCATCTCAACATCCGCGAGATGAGCCTGGCTACCGTGGTGCCCTGGCTGGTGGGCACGGTGGGGCTCGCCGCCGGCGGCGCGATCTCCGACGCGATCTTCCGCTGGACCGGCAAGCTGATGCTGTCGCGCAAGATCGTGCTGGTGGTCTCGCTGCTCGCCACCGGCATCTGCGTGGCGGTGGCCGGCACCGTGCATACCGCCGCCAATGCGGTGGCGCTGATGTCGGTCGCGCTGTTCCTGCTTTACGTGACCGGCGCGCTCTACTGGGCGGTGGTGCAGGATGTCGTACATCCCGCCAGGGTCGGCAGCGTGAGCGGCTGCATGCACTGCATCGGCAGCCTGTCCGGCGTGATCGGGCCGGCCGTCACGGGCCTGCTGGTGCAGCGCAGCGGTTCCTACGCAAGCGCCTTCCTGCTCGCGGGCGGCATCGCGCTGGCCGGTGCGCTGCTCTCGGGTGTGTTCATCCGCGATTCGCGCCCGCGCGAGGCGGCGAGCGTCAAGGCCTATTCCTGAGGCTCGTCCCGCGCCGGATCGAACGGCGAAGGCCGTGTGCCCGACAAGGCACGCGGCCTTCGTCATTTTGTGCGCGCGCATCGCGCCGTGCGCGGCTGCCCCCTCACATCCGGCACTTATCTAACTTTTTTAGATTTCGATTAAATTTATTTGACAGCCGCCATACGGCAAGATAATTTTGCGAAAGCCCGAGGAAAGCTTCCTCTATTTCGACGGGCTCGATGCGCCGCCATCCGGCAAGCGCGCCGCGCAGCACTGAATACGGCATCGTCTCCTCGCTGTCCATTTCAGTCGTACTAAATGAATTATCGACCTTGCGCGACAACGCCCAGCGTTTGCCTCGCAGGATCGTGGCGGTATCCGAACCACAACAAAAGAACCTGAGAGAGGCACACGGCCGGCCCGCGCCCTGCGGGCCGGCCGGCTCGACAGCGCGCTTCCCGCAGCAGCCGCGCCAGTAGTCCGTGCTCTTGTTCGGCAGCAGGTGCCGCCCCTGGCCAGGGCGTCGCGCCCGCCTTCGTGCCGGGATGCAAACCCGCGGTTTCGCAACGGTAACACTCCAACAACGCAATCCGTTCTCTCCTTCTGGGGGTACTGGCATGAATCAATTAGTTCGCACTACTTCTATTTCTTCCGCAATCGCCCTGGTGCTCGCCGCCGGCGCCACGCTCGCTTACGCCGAGACGCAGGCGCCCAGCGTGCCGAACGCCGGCAGCGGCGGCGAAAGCGTCAACCAGCTGATCGTCAAGCTGAAGCCGGCGGCCTCGCCGTCCGCGCGCGCCACCGCCTCGATCGCCTCGTCGAGCGCGCAGTCCGGCATCCAGGGCGTGATCGATCGCGTGCTGGCCGCGCGTGGGCAACGCGTCACCACGCGCTCGTTCGGTGCCGCGGCTGCCTCGGCGCCCGGCAATGCGGGCGACCCGGCCGCCGGCCTGCACGTGAAGCGCGAGATGGCCGACGGCGCCACCGTGCTGCGCCTGGGCCGCAACATCTCGGCGGCCGACGCGGCCTCGCTGGCCAGGGACTTCGCCGCCGACGGCGCAGTCGACTACGCCGAACCCGATGCGCGCATGCACGCCTTCCTGGTGCCGAACGACACGCGTTATTCCGAGCAATGGGGTTATGCCAGCGGCGTGGGCGGCGCGAACCTGCCGAAGGCCTGGGACATCACCACGGGCTCGGACAAGGTGGTGGTGGCGGTGGTGGACACCGGCTACCGCCCGCATGTGGACCTCGCCGCGAACATCCTGCCGGGCTACGACTTCATCAGCGATCCCGACAGCGCCAACGACGGCAACGGTCGCGACAACAACGCAGCCGATCCGGGCGACTGGGTCACGCAGCAGGAAGTCGACGATCCGAACGGCCCGTTCTACCGCTGCCAGCTCGACCAGTTCGGCAACACTTTCGCCAGCAACAGTTCCTGGCACGGCACCCACGTGGCCGGCACGATCGGCGCGGTGTCGAACAACGGCACCGGCGTGGCCGGCATCTCGTGGAAGGGCAAGATCCTGCCGGTGCGCGTGCTCGGCAAGTGCGGCGGCACGCTGTCCGATATCGCGGACGGCATGCGCTGGGCCGCCGGTCTCTCGGTGCCGGGCGCTCCGGCCAACCCGAACCCGGCCAGCGTGCTGAACTTCAGCCTCGGCGGTGGCGGTAGTTGCAGCCGCACCTACCAGAACGCGATCAACGCGGTGGTGGCGAAGGGCGCGACGGTGGTGGTGGCGGCCGGCAACGAGGCCTCCCCGGTGTCGAGCTCGCAGCCGGCGAACTGCCAGAACGTGATCGCGGTGGCCGCCACCGACATCAACGGCCGGCGCGCCAGCTTCACCAACACCGGCTCGCTGGTGAAGATCGCCGCCCCCGGCGTGAACATCCTGTCGACGCTGAACAGCGGCACTAAATCGCCGGCCGCCGACAGCTATGCCTCCTACAACGGCACCAGCATGGCCACGCCGCACGTGGCCGGCACCGTGGCGCTGATGCTGGCGGCCAACGGCTCGCTCACGCCCAGCCAGATCCTGCAGAAGCTGCAAGCCTCGGCACGGCCGTTCCCGAGCGGCTCGGGCTGCTCGACCAGCACCTGCGGCGCGGGCCTGCTCGACGCCGGCGCGGCCGTCAACGCGGCACGTCAGTAACGGCAGGCACCACGCGCGCCGGATGGCCTGGTCCATCCGGCGCGAGCGGGCGGCGGCGCGGCAACGCCCGCCGCTCGTTGCGCTTGACGACTCCCGACACAACTACAGCGAGACAAGCATGACCCACTCCTCCCTGCCCGCCGCCAAGGCGTGGCTCGCCGCGATCGCGGCCGTGTTCGCGCTCGGCGCGTGCGGCGGCGACGACGGCGGCAGCCCCGGCGCTTCCGTGTTTTCCTCCTCCGCTTCCTCCGCCGAGCAAGCCTCGGCCGATGCGGCCTCGCGCGCGCATCGTTCGCCTTCGGGCGTGCCTTATGCCGATGCCTCGCGCGGCAAATATCCGCCGCTCGTCAAGGACGGCCAGGTCCAGCCTTCGCTGTCGGGCGCGACGCGCACCAGCGAGGCCTGGGTCGAGACGCCCGTCGATTCCGACGGCGACGGCCAGAAGGACCGCATCCACGTGCGCGTGGTGCGCCCGGCCGAGACAGACGACGGCGCGGTGACGCCGGTGATCGTGCTGGCCAGCCCCTACTACAACGACCTGGCCGACAGCCCGAATCACGATGTCGACGTCGAGCTGGACGGCTCGCCCAGCCCTGCCGCCGCCACGGCTTCGCGGGCTACCGATGCCGGTAGCGGCGCGCGCGTGATGGCCGCGCGGCCGGTGTCGTTGCTGCGCCAGCAGGCCGAGGTGGCCGCGGCCGCGCGCTCGTGGATCGAGGGCTACTTCGTGCAGCGCGGCTTCAGCATCGTCTATGCCGATTCGCTGGGCACCGCCGGCTCCGACGGCTGCCCGACCATCCTCACCCACGACGAATCGGTGGCGATGGCCCAGGTGATCCGTTGGCTCGGCCGCGAGGCAACGGCACGCGACGCGGCCGGCAAGCCGGTGGTCGCGAACTGGTCGACGGGCCATGTCGGCATGTATGGCGTGTCGTACGACGGCACCCTGCCGAAGATGGTCGCGAGCCTGCGCACGCGCGGGCTCGACGCGATCGTGCCGATCGCCGGCCTGACCGACATGTACGGCTACTACCGCGCGGGCGGCCTGGTGCGCGCGCCCGAGGGCTACCAGGGCGAGGATGTCGACGTCTACATCAAGGCGCTGCTGACCAATGCGCATCCGGAACGCTGCACGCATCTGGTCGACGAGGCGCTGCGCGACGAGGATCGCGCCACCGGCGACTATTCGGCGTTCTGGGCCGCGCGCGAGATCTCGCCGCTGCGCGCGGTGGCGCCGGCGCTGGTCGCGCAGGGGCTCGCGGACGACAACGTGCGGGTCGACCAGTCGACCTCCTGGTACCTGGCGATGCGCCGCCAGGGCGTGCCCGCGCAACTGTGGCTGCACCGCGCCAAGCACATCGATCCGCGCAGCCGCCCGGCGCTGACCGATGCGTGGCCGGTGGCCGTGAACCGCTGGTTCACGCGCTACCTGCTCGGCGTCGACAACGGCGTGGAGCGCGATGCCGGTTCGGTGGTCGAGCAGGCAGACGGCACGCTGCTGAAGGAAACGCAGTGGCCGTCACGCCAGGCGCGCCCGGTCACCTACTTCGCCGGCGGCGACGGCTCGCGCGACGGCGCGCTGCTGCGTTTCCCGACCGGCGGCCCGCTGCTGACGTTCCGCGACGACGCGCGCATCGATGCGTTGACGCTGGCGAACGCGCCTGACGGCGCGCATCGTGGCCGCTTCGAGACCGCACCGTTCACCGCCGCGAGCCGCTTGTCGGGCACCGCGACGGCGCATGTGCGGCTGACGTTCTCGGCTGCCGCGAACGTCACCGCGCTGCTGGTCGACCGCGCGCCGGACGGCACCGCCACCATCGTCACGCGCGCCTGGGCCGATCCGCGCAATCCGCTGTCGATCCGGCATTCGCTGCCGGTGCTGGCGGGCCTGCCCTATGAGCTGAAGCTCAGCTTCATGCCGCGCGACTACACCATCGCGGCGGGGCACCGGCTCGGGTTGGTGGTGCTGTCGAGCGACTACGAGGCGACGTTGCGGCCGGCGCCGGGTACCGAGTTGCGGCTCGACCCGGCGGGGACCGAGGTGACGGTGCCGCTCGCGAGCTTGTAAGGCATTGCGGTAGCCGTCGAGGAAGTGCAAGTCGATCTTCCTCGACGGCGCGATGCGTGCGCATCATCAGCTGCCGTCATGCGTTCTCGGTAGCCATAGGCGAACCTGTCGACGCCTCTCCATTTTTCAAGCCCCGTTCGAGTGCGGCCGCAACGATCGGCCCGATCCTCGCGAGTGCCTGTGCGCTCATCATCGTTTCGTGCAGGCACTCGACGTCATGCGTCTCGATTCGGCCCTGCACATAGGGCTGCCATGCACTGACCTCGCGCTGTGGATAAGCATCTGTCTGACTGAGCCCGGCCCTCAGGAACAGCACATCGCCATGGAATATCTCCGGCAAGAACATGCCGGCCAGGGCCGGTGCGATCTGGAATTGCCGCACGATCGATGAGAACGTCGGTTCGCTGATCGTCTGGAACATCGGATTGCTCCGCGCCAGGTGCGCTTTCAGCGTTGCTATCGTCAACGGTTCGGCGGTTGTCGGTTGCTGTGAATCCGAGAACGCTTGCATCAGCACCCCCATAACTTCCGCTTCCGTCGGGGAGGAAATAGCTTCGATCTCCGCCATCGGATAACCGTCGAGCATCGCGAGCAACGCCACGCTCTCGCCGGCAAGCTGTAGCTGCGTGGCAATCGCATGCGCGATATGGCACCCGAGCGACCAGCCGAGCAGATGATAAGGGCCACTGGGCTGCACGCCGCGGATTTGCCGGACGTAATCCAGTGCCATCTCCTCGATCGAATCCACTTGCTCGTCCGCTTCCGCGAGTGCGCGCGCTTGCAGGCCATAGAGCGGACGATCCGGCAGATGGTGAGCGAGGCCCGCATATGGCCAGCTGAAACCGCCAGCCGGATGGATGCAGAACAGCGGCGGTTTTGATCCCAGCGTCTGAATCGGCAGGAGCATGGCCAGCGCGTCGGACTGAACCGCCGTGTGTACTCGCGGCGCCAATTGCGAGACAGTCGGCGCCTCGAAGAGCGTGCGAATCGACACATCGTGCCCGAATGATTCACGCAGCCGCGCGAGCATGCGGGTGGCCAGCAGCGAGTGGCCGCCGAGCGCGAAGAAGTTGTCGTGCCGGCCCACGCGCTCGACGCCGAGCAGTTCGGCCCACAGCACGGCGATGGTCTGCTCGGTTTCGCCTTGCGGCGCTTCGTATTGCGCCTGCACGAACGCCTCGTCATCCGGCTCCGGCAGCGCGCGACGGTCCACCTTGCCGTTCGGCGTCAGCGGCAAGGCGTCGAGCACGACGAATGCAGCCGGCACCATGTATTCCGGCAGCCGCGCAGCAAGGTGCTCGCGCAAGCCTCGAACAAGCTCGGCACGCGGCGCCGCGTCCTGCAAGCTCACATAAGCCAGCAAGCGAGCATTGCCCGCTGGATCCTGCCGAGCGACGACGATCGCCTCGCGCACCGCCTCGTGCGTGGCGAGCTGCGCCTCGATCTCCCCGGGTTCGACTCGGAAGCCACGCACCTTGACCTGCTCGTCGTTACGACCGAGGAACACGATGTTGCCGTCTGGCTGGTAGCGCGCGAGGTCGCCGGTTCGATACATGCGCGCCTCGGCATCGCCCTCAGCACGCGCGAACGGATCCGCAAGGAAGCGTTGCGCGGTGAGATCGGGGCGATTGAGGTAGCCTCGCGCGACACCGGCACCGCCGATGTAGAGTTCGCCGACAGCGCCCAAGGGAACCAGCGCCTGGTTCTCATCGAGCAAGTAAATGCGCGTATTCGCGATCGGCTTGCCGATCGGATAAACCGTGTCGCCGGCAGACGGCTCGATCTCGCCCGAGGTCGCGACGACCGTGGTTTCGGTTGGGCCATAGTTGTTGACGATGCGCAGCGATGGCGGCAACCCCGAAGGCAACAACGTCACACGATCGCCGCCGATCAGCAGCGATTTCAGCCCCGGAGGCAATTCAGACTGCATCGCCAGCAGTGCCAGCGGCGTGACGAGGAATGCGCAATCCATCGACTGATGTCGCCACCAGTTCAACAACGCAGCAGCATCGGATGACAGCCCAGGCGGCGGCAGCAACAAGCTTGCACCGGCACACAGCACGGGCCAAAGCTCCCATACGCTGGCGTCGAAGGCCAGGCTTGCGGTGGCCGGGACACGAGAGCCGACCCGTAACTCGAAACGATCGATATGCCAAGTCACGAGATTCGCGAGTTGGCGATGCTCGACCATCACGCCCTTGGGCGTGCCAGTGGAACCTGACGTGTAGATCACATAGGCAAGATGCGATGAATCCAGCCCGAGCGAGCGCGGCGGAAGATTGTCAGAAGCCAGTTCATCCCACGGCGCCAACACCGCGCTCAAATCAACCATCACATGCTTGGTCAAACGCCCCTCGCCAAGCGCTTCACGCCCAACCGCGTCGGCCAGCATGACGGGCGGTGCCGCATCATCGAGGATATGAGCGAGGCGCGCACTCGAATAAGCCGGATCGATCGACAAGTAAGCGCCACCGGCCTTGAACACCGCAAGCAACGCAACAACCATCGCGACGCTTCGCTCCACACACACGGCAACCGAAATATCCGGTCCAACGCCGAGCTTGACGAGATAACGAGCAAGCCGATTCGCACGCGCATTGAGCTCGCCATAAGAAAGCTGCTCATCGCCAGCAACCACCGCAATCGTCTCGGGCATCTGCCCTGCCTGAGCCTCGACCAGCTCATGGACACATCGATGCCGCGGATAATCCGCTCCCGTCGCATTCCACGTCTGCAGCAACAAGCGCCGCTCGTCAGCATCGAGCAAATCGATCCGCTCGATCGGCTGCTCCTCGTCGCGGGCCATGGCGCGCAATATCGCAATCAAATATGCGCAATGACGCGCGATCGAGGCTTCCTCGAACAAGGCGGTGGCATAACGCAGCGCCCCGGATATCACCTGCCCATCGTCGAGCAGGTCGAGTTCGAGATCGAACTTTGCGCGATCGAACGCGCCACCCACAGGCGTGAACGCCAGATCCGGCAATTCGATGGTTCGCATGTCGGTGTTCTGCCACGAGATCATCACCTGGAATATCGAGGTGTGAGCAAGCCGCCGTTGCGGCTTCACGATCTCCACGACCTGCTCGAACGGAAGATCCTGATGGTCCTGCGCGGCGACGATCGTCGATTGAACGCGGTCGAGCAGCTGCCCGACGGACGGCATGCCCGACAAATCGATACGCAGCGCCAGGGTGTTTACGAACAGGCCGACGACAGCCTCGAGCTCGGGCTTGGAGCGATTCGCTACCGGCGTGCCGATGACGATGTCCTCCTGGCCCGCGAGACGCCCCAGCACTGCCGCCCACGCCGCTGTGACAACCGCGAAGACAGTCGTGCCGCGTCGCGCTGCGAGTCGTCTCAAGTCCTGAGTGAGCATCGGGTCGAGCTCGAGCGGCAGGCGTGCAGCATCGAACTGCTGCTGCGCCGGACGAGGATGATCCGTCGGCAGATCCAACAGCGTCGGAATACCCGCCAGCGTTGTTTTCCAATAAGCGGCTTCGCGTTCGAGACGCTCGGCGCCGAACCATTGGCGCTGCCAGCTCACATAGTCGGGATACTGGATCGTCAGTGCGCCGAGCGGTTTCGGGCGCTCCTCCGTCACGGCACGATAAAGCGCGCCGAGCTCCTTGACGAGCACCGCCAGGGACCACCCATCGCAGATGATGTGATGCAGGGTGAGCATGAGCGTGTGCTCGTTGGCGGCCAACCTGACGAGACGCGCGCGCACCAGCGGCCCGCGTGCGAGATCGAACGCTTGCGTGGCTTCCTCCTCGCATAGACGCAACCATTCGTCTTGCGAAGCATCGAGTCTCGAGGACAAATCGTCTTCCCGCCAGAGCATGCCATCGTCGGCGGGAAGCAGTTCCGCATGAGCGCCCTCGCCGGTTCCAGAGGTGTCGAGAAATACCGTACGCAACGCTTCGTGACGCGCCCATAGCGTGTCGAGGGCACGACGCAATGCACTTATGTCCAACTTTCCGTCGATACGCAACACGAGCGGGACATGATAGATCGTGCTTGCGCCATCGAAACCACTCAGGAACATCATCCGCTGCTGGGCGAACGACAGAGGAAGGCACGCGTCACGAGCCGCGCGAACGATCGGAGGCGCGACGCTTCGGCTTCCGGAGTCGATCGCCTGGGCAACCGCGCTCACGGTTGGATGATCGAACAATGAGGAAAGCGATAAATCCCCCGCTTGCATCGCCCGCAAGCGATTCAACATCCTCACGGCAAGCAGCGAATGGCCGCCGAGCGCGAAGAAATTGTCGTGTCGGCCGATGCGCTCGACGCCGAGTAGTTCGGCCCACAGCGCGGCGACGGCCTGCTCGGTTTCGCCTTGCGGTGCTTCGTATCGCGACTGGACGAAGGCGTCGTCGGCGGGCTCCGGCAGCGCGCGGCGATCCAGCTTGCCGTTCGGCGTCAGCGGCAGCGTTTCGAGAACCACGAACGCGGCAGGCACCATGTATTCGGGTAGCCGCGCCGTCAAATGCTCGCGCAGGCTTCGGGCCAGTTCCTCGCGCGATGTCGATTCCTGAGGAGTCACGTAAGCCAACAATCGCGCGTTACCCGCCGAATCCTGCCGAGCGATGACGATCGCCTCGCGCACCGCTTCGTGCTTGGCGAGCTGCACCTCGATTTCGCCGAGCTCGATGCGGAAGCCGCGGATCTTGACTTGGTCGTCGTTGCGGCCGAGGAAGACAATATTGCCGTCCGGCAGATAGCGAGCCAGGTCGCCCGTGCGATACATCCGTGCTTCAGGATGACCGGCGGCACGCGCGAACGGATCGGCAAGGAATCGCTGCGCGGTGAGATCAGCGCGATTCAGGTAACCACGCGCGACGCCAACTCCACCGATGTAAAGCTCGCCTATCGCACCCAACGGCACAGGTGCCTGACGCTCATCGAGCAGATAGATACGTGTGTTGGCGATAGGTTTGCCGATCGGAACGGCCTGCGCGTCGAAATCCGGCGGGCAGGTAAACGCAGTGACATCGATGGCCGCTTCGGTCGGGCCATAGAGATTGTGCAACTGCGCATGAGGCAGCCGCTCCAGGCATCGTCGGGCAATCGGAGCCGGCAAGGCCTCGCCGCTGCAGATGATTCGCGAGAGCGTCTTGCAGCGCGTCAGATCCTGCGCCTCCAGGAAGCCAGCGAGCATCGAGGGGACGAAGTGCAAAGTGGTAACGCCGTGCTTCGCGATGATCTCGGTCAGATAGTCGGCATCACGATGCGCGCCAGGCTCGGCCATGACCAGCGTCGCGCCATTGGCCAGCGTCCAGAAGAACTCCCAAACCGATACGTCGAAGCTGAATGGGGTCTTCTGCAGCACGACATCTTGCCCACCGAGCCGATAAGCCTCCTGCATCCAGGTCAGGCGATTGACCAACGCATCATGCTCGTTCTGCACGCCCTTGGGCATGCCGGTGGAGCCCGAGGTGTAGATCACATAGGCGAGATGACGTGGATTCAATCCAAGCGCGTTCGGCGAAAGCGGATCGGAAGAGAGCTTATCCCAAGGCGCAGATGCGGCACTCACATCGATCAATCCCTGCTCGGCCGGCTTTTCATCGCCGAGCGCATCGACAAGAGCCTCGCGCCCCGTCGCATCAACCAGCACGACAGCAGGCGCGGAATCGGAAACGATATGCGCGATGCGCGGCCCCGGATAAGCAGGATCGATCGGCACATAAGCCCCGCCCGCCTTAAGGATGCCAAGCAGCGAAACAACCATCGCCGCGCTGCGCTCGAGACAAACGGCAACAAGCGCATCGGGACCAACGCCCAAATCGACAAGGTACCGAGCAAACCGATTCGCGCGCGCATCGAGTTCGGCATAAGACAGCCGCTCATCACCGGCAATCAACGCGGTAGCCTCGGGCGTGCGCTTCGCCTGCGCCTCGAAAAGCCCGTGCAGATACTGATTCCGATCGTAAGGCGCATCCGTCGCGTTCAGCGCATCGATCAGCAAGGCCCGTTCTTCACTCGACACGAGTTCGATCCCCCGAGCCGACACGCTATCGTCCTCGCACGCGTGCTCGATAAAATCGAGCAAACGTCCCGCATGCCGCTCGACAGATTCCGAATCGAATGCATTGCTGTTGTATCGGAGCTCGATATCGATCGGCGCGCTCCTGCCGAACTGGGTAAACAGGAACGAGAGGCCATGCTCGGGCCCGGACAACCACTGAACATGCGCGGGCTGGCCGCCCACTTCAACGGGATGGCGCAGGAACAGGGTATTGACACTGATCTCGATATGCCGGGGATCGAACCCGTAACGCCTGACCATCTCGCCGAACGGAAATCGTCCGTGCTGCATCACGTCCTTGAATGCATCGCGAATTCCGTTCAACGTCGACGAAAGGGGAATATCGCCCTGCCCGATCGACACCGGAAGCGGAATGACCTTGGCGAACTGCCCCGGAATATCGAGCGCTTCCCGAGTGCGGTTCAGGAACGACACGCCGAGTACCGTGCTCCTTTCACCCGTGACCCGCATCAGATACAGAGCGGTCAACGCGGTCAGGCATTCCGCTGGCGACAACGAGAGCTTCCGCGCAGCGTTCTGGACCCGCTCTTGCAGCGTCTGCGGAAACACCTTGCGCAAGGATCGAACCACGCCGCGTGCATCCACGGGGTGAGCATGGTCGGCCACGAGCGTTACCAATGGCTGCCCGTCGATTCGCGCGCATGCCGATTGCCAGAACGCGGCGTCGCGCTCGTAGGTCGGCGAACAGAGATAACGTTCGTCGAGCGACAAGGTATCGAGAAAGATCCGATCCATGTCAAACGCGCGGGCCGGGTCGCTCTCGAGCGCGGCGTAGTTCCTGCCGATGCGCTCGAAGTATCGAAGCGCCGACCATCCGTCGTTCTGCACATGAGGCGAACGCAACGCCACCAGCACGCTACCAGGAGAGTCGAACACGGCGACGGCACCGGACTTGTCGCGCGGGTCCTCGTTGAGCTTCTCGTGCCACTCGATCACCGCCCGTTGCATCGCTTCGTCGGTCATCGTCGTTGGTTCGACGAAATGCTGGAAGCGTGTCGTCGGCGTGGACGCCTCGCATTGCAGGCCAGCGTCGGACACTTGAATCCAGAATGCCTGGTTTTGATCGATCAAAGCGCGCGAGGCAGCAACCAGACGCATTCGATCGACCTCCGGCGCGCAGCGCATGGCCGCGACCGAGAAGAACGACGTCCCCGGCCGAGCCGCCTGCTCCTGCAGCCAAACCGCCTGCTGCGCCGGCGAGAGCGCGTACCAGGTTCCCGCCGGGCTGCCCGGGCGGTCGATCAGGCGCGAGACATCCGGGCCCGAAGCCGCGGCCCTCGCACTGGCGACACCGGCATCCCAAAGCTCGTCCACCACCGCATCGGGCCGCTGCACGCTTTCCGCCAGGAAGTGCAGGAACAGTTCGAACAGCGCATCGATACTCTCGGCGTCGAACAGATCGGCGCTGTATGAGACGTCCGCACTGAGATATTCGCCCGCGTCCAGGAACACGACGGCGAGATCGGCACCTCGCGCCATGCGCGTGCGCGGAATGGCTTCGATCGTCATGTCGGCGATCGTCTCGCGAGTCTTTCCAGGGCCTTGCTGGAACTGGCAAAACACCTGGAAGATCGGATCGTGGGAAGACGCGCGCGGCGGATTGACGGCAGCCACCACGTCGGCGAACGGCAGTTCGCTCGCCTCGAGTGCGGAAAGAAGTTCACGCGAGGTCGCGAGCAAGTGACTCGCGACGGAGGCGGTTCGATCCAGCCGATGGCGAAGCGGCAGCGTGTTGACGAACAGGCCGACCATATCCTCGGTGGCGGCATGCGTTCTCCCTTCGGTCACCGTGCCGATCACGATGTCGCGGCTGCGCGCGAGCTGCGCGCAAGCGATCGCGAGCGTCGTCTCCAGCACGATAAAGGGCGTGACCTTGTATGCCGTGGCGATCTGTCGGATCCCTTGCACCAGCTCCGGCGCGAGCATGCGTTCGATCCGTCCCGCGCGGTCCGACAATTTGTCCGGCCTTGCCCGGTCGGCGGGTAAATCCAGGTAGACAGGCGCACCGGCGAGACGCTCCCGCCAGGTCTGCCGCAATTGAGCGAGACGCTCGGCATCGACCTGCCTTGTCGTCCAGGCCGCGTAGTCCCGGTACTGCAGCGCCAACGTGGCCAGCGCTGGCGGTTCGTCGGCGGCCAGCGCGGCGTACGCCTGCCGGAAATCGCGCCAGACGATGTTCCAGGACGCGGCGTCCATCGCGATGTGGTGAATCGCTATCATCAGGATCGCGCGCCGCGGTGATTCGACAAACAGCGTCGCGCCGAAGACCGGCCCACGGAAGCAGTCGAGATGCCTGGCGGCTTCCGATTGCGCGATCGGCATCGCGTCGTCCTCGGCCACCTCGCGGCGCTCGAGGCGGAAGAGTGTCGAGCGCCCGATGACCGGCACGAACGACCCGGTGGTCTCGTCATCCGCATAATGCGTGCGCAGGATCTCGTGACGCTCGACCACCGCGCGCAGGGCACGATCCAGCACATCCTCGCGCACGCGCCCCGACAGGATGAAAAGACGCGATGAGTTGAGCATCGCGCCACGCGTGCCACCCGCTTCGATCGCGAGCACCCGTTCCTCGGCGAAGGACAGCGGCATCGTCACATTGCGGTCGATGCGAACGAGATCATGAGCGCGTTCTGACGACGTCACATCCGCGAGTGCGAGAGCCAGTTCCGCGAGCGTCGGTGCTTCGAACACCTTTCGCAGCGGCAGGGATTTTCCGGTTGCATTGGCGATACGCGAAATCATTCGGATCGCGACGAGCGAATGGCCGCCGAGCGCGAAGAAATTGTCGTGTCGGCCGATTCGCTCGACGCCGAGTAGTTCAGCCCACAGCGCGGCGATGGCCTGCTCGGTTTCGCCTTGCGGTGCTTCGTATCGCGACTGGACGAAGGCGTCGTCGGCGGGCTCCGGCAGCGCGCGGTGGTCCAGCTTGCCGTTCGGCGTCAGCGGCAAGGTGTCGAGAACCACGAACGCGGCAGGCACCATGTAGTCGGGTAGCCGCGCCGTCAAATGCTCGCGCAGGCTTCGGGCCAGTTCCTCGCGCGATGCCGATTCCTGAGGAGTCACGTAGGCCAACAATCGGGCGTTCCCCGCCGGATCTTGCCGAGCGATGACGATTGCCTCGCGCACCGCGTCGTGCTTGGCGAGCTGCACCTCGATTTCGCCAAGCTCGATGCGGAAGCCGCGGAGCTTGACTTGGTCGTCGTTGCGACCGAGGAAGACGATATTGCCATCCGGCAGGTAGCGAGCCAGATCGCCCGTGCGATACATCCGTGCTTCAGGATGACCGGCGGCACGCGCGAACGGATCGCCAAGGAATCGCTGCGCGGTGAGATCAGCGCGATTCAGGTAACCACGCGCGACGCCAACTCCGCCGATGTAAAGCTCGCCTATCGCGCCCATGGGCACAGGTGCCTGATGCTCATCGAGCAGATAGATACGTGTGTTGGCGATGGGTTTGCCGATCGGAACGGCTTGCGCGTCGAAATCCGGAGGACAAGTAAACGCAGTGACGTCGATGGCCGCTTCGGTCGGGCCATAGAGATTGTGCAACCGCGCATGAGGCAGCCGCTCCAGGCATCGTCGTGCGATCGGAGCCGGCAAGGCCTCGCCGCTGCAGATGATTCGCGAGAGCGTCTTGCAGCGCGTCAGATCCTGCGCCTCCAGGAAGCCGGCGAGCATCGAGGGGACGAAGTGCAACGTGGTAACGCCGTGCTTCGCGATGATCTCGGTCAGATAGTCGGCATCACGATGCGCGCCAGGCTCGGCCATGACCAGCGTCGCGCCATTGGCCAGCGTCCAGAAGAACTCCCAAACCGATACGTCGAAGCTGAACGGGGTCTTCTGCAGCACGACATCTTGCCCACCGAGCCGATAAGCCTCCTGCATCCAGGTCAATCGATTGACCAGCGCATCATGCTCGTTCTGCACGCCCTTGGGCATGCCGGTGGAGCCCGAGGTGTAGATCACATAGGCGAGATGACGTGGATTCAATCCAAGCGCGTTCGGCGAGAGCGGCTCCGAAGAGAGAGCGTCCCAAGGTGCAGACGCTACACCTACATCGATCAGCCCATACTCGGCCAGCTTCTCATCGCCGAGCGCATCGACAAGGGCCTCGCGCCCCGTCGCATCGACCAGCACGACAGCAGGCGCGGAATCGGAAACAATATGCGCGATGCGCGGCCCCGGATAAGCAGGATCGATCGGCACATAAGCCCCGCCCGCCTTGAGGATGCCGAGCAGCGAAACAACCATTGCCGTGCTGCGTTCGAGACAAACGGCAACAAGCGCATCGGGACCAACGCCCAGACCGACAAGGTACCGAGCAAACCGATTCGCGCGCGCATCGAGCTCCGAATAAGACAGCCGCTCATCACCGGCAATCAACGCGGTAGCCTCAGGCGTGCGCTTCACCTGCGCCTCGAAAAGCCCATGCAGATACTGATTCCGATCGTAAGGCGCATCCGTCGCGTTCAGCGTATCGATCAGCAGCGCTCGCTCATCCTCAGGCACAACCTGCAGATGATCGAGCGAGCCGGATCCCGCATCGAGTGCATCCGCCAATTGCTCCAACGCATGCTGCATATATGCGCATATCCTGTCGGGCAGTTCCGGCACGATGACCTGCGCGGCAAACTCCAGCGCATCGCCGTAATCCTCGACGGACAGCGTCACCGGATAGTTCGTCCTCTCATGCGCCTCCAGCAGTTCGACATCGCGCGGCCATTGCGAAGGAGCATCGAGACGCACGTTATGGCGGTAATTCAGCAGCGCGCTGAAAAGCGGCACGTTCGCGCCGATCCCGCTGCATCGTTGCGCCAGCGCGAGCGATGCGTGCTCGTGTGCCAGCAGGCCGGCGAGCCGTATCTGTGTATCGCGAACCGCCGCTCGCACGTCGGTCGCGTCGATATCGATGCGCAGCGGCAGCGTGTTGATGTACAGGCCCATGGTGCGATCGCTGCCGGCACCAGCCGCCATGCGCCCGAACAACACCGTTCCGAACACGACCTGCTTCTGCCCGCTGGTGCGTGCCAGAACCATCGCCCAAGCGAGATGGCACATAGTCGCGAGGCTCACGCCGATGGTTCTCGACAGCGCGCGCAACCGTGCATCGAGCGCGACCGGCACGATTCGACGCGCTTCGTACACCGGCGCCATGTCGTCATGTGCAAGCGCGAGGCCGAATGGAAGCGTGGGCGTATCGACGTCGCCCAGCATCTTGCTGAAGAACGCTTCGTGAGCACTGGCGGGCAACCCCAGCCTCGCGTGCGCGACCAGGTTGCGATAGGGCTGCGGTTCGGGAAGAAGATGAGCCTGCCCGTCGATCGTCGCCTGGACTTCCTCGTTCAGGATCGCGAGGGTGGAATGATCGCCGACGAGGTGATGAAGCAGCATGATCGCCTGCCAGCGCCCTCCCGCCTCTTCGGCAAGCACGAAGCGCAGCAGCGGCGCCTGCGCCAGGTCCATCCTGTAGCGCGCCGGATGGATGCGATCCTGCAACTGCTTCGCGATTGCCTCACCGTTGCCGTCGAGGACAAGCTCGCTCACCTCGACACTCGCCTGCCGCAGGACGACCTGCACCGGCGAACCCAGCCCGTCCCACAGTACGGCGGTGCGCAGGATGTCGTGCCGTTCGACGAGACGCGATATTGCGTGGAGGTAGCGATCGAGCGCCGCGCGATCGGTAAAGGCCAGATGCGCGCTCAACAGATAGGGATCGCCCTGCGTGCTGAGAACATGGTGAAACAGGATGCCGTCCTGCAGCGGCGAAAGCGCGTAGATGTCCTGGATGTTCGCGATACCGCCTGGAACCTGGGCCACGATGCGATCGATATCGGCTTGCGACAGATCGGCGAGCGGCAGGAGATCGGGCGTGATGACTCGCGTGTCGGGGCCGATCCGGTTCTCCGGAACCACGACTTCACGCGATTGACCGAGCGTGGCGGAAAGCGCGGCAAGTGCCGGTTGCTCGAACAAGTCGCGGATGGCGAGCGTCAAGCCGATCTGGCGCAAACGCTCGATAAGCTGAACGGCCAGCAGCGAGTGGCCACCGAGCACGAAGAAGTTATCGTGCCGGCCCACGCGCTCGACGCCGAGTAGTTCGGCCCACAGCGCGGCGATGGTCTGCTCGGTTTCGCCTTGCGGCGCTTCGTATTGCGCCTGCGCGAACGCCTCGTCATCCGGCTCCGGCAGCGCGCGACGGTCCACCTTGCCGTTCGGCGTCAGCGGCAAGGCGTCCAGCACGACGAACGCGGCCGGCACCATGTATTCCGGCAGTCGTGCAGCAAGGTGCTCGCGCAAGCCTCGAACAAGCTCGGCACGCGGCGCCGCGTCCTGCAAGCTCACATAAGCCAGCAAGCGAGCATTGCCCGCTGGATCCTGCCGAGCGACGACGATCGCCTCGCGCACCGCTTCGTGCGTGGCGAGCTGCGCCTCGATCTCCCCGGGTTCGACTCGGAAGCCACGCACCTTGACCTGCTCGTCGTTACGACCGAGGAACACGATGTTGCCGTCTGGCTGGTAGCGCGCGAGGTCGCCGGTTCGATACATGCGCGCCTCGGCATCGCCCTCAGCACGCGCGAACGGATCCGCAAGGAAGCGTTGCGCGGTGAGATCGGGGCGATTGAGGTAGCCTCGCGCGACACCGGCACCGCCGATGTAGAGTTCGCCGACAGCGCCCAAGGGAACCAGCGCCTGGTTCTCATCGAGCAAGTAAATGCGCGTATTAGCGATCGGCTTGCCGATCGGATAAACCATATCGCCGACAGACGGTTCGATCTCGCCCGAGGTCGCGACGACCGTGGTTTCGGTTGGGCCATAGTTGTTGACGATACGCAGCGATGGCGGCAACCCAGAAGGCAGCGACGTCACGCGATCGCCGCCGATCAGCAGCGATTTCAGCCCCGGCGGCAATTCAGACTGCATTGCCAGCAGCGCCAGCGGCGTGACGAGGAATGCGCAATCCATCGACTGATGTCGCCACCAGTTCAACAACGCAGCAGCATCGGACGACAGTCCAGGCGGCGGCAGCAGCAAGCTTGCGCCAGCACACAGCACGGGCCAAAGCTCCCACACGCTGGCGTCGAAGGCCAGGCTTGCGGTGGCAGGGACACGAGAACCCGCCCGTAACTCGAAGCGATCGATATGCCAAGTCACGAGATTCGCGAGTTGGCGATGCTCGACCATCACGCCCTTGGGCGTGCCGGTGGAGCCGGACGTGTAGATCACGTAAGCGAGGTGCGATGAATCCAGCCCGAGCGAGCGCGGCGGAAGATTGTCCGAAGCCAGTTCATCCCACGGCGCCAACACCGCGCTCAAATCAACCATCACATGCTTGGCCAGACGCGCCTCGCCGAGCGCTTCACGCCCAACCGAATCGACCAGCATGACGGGCGGTGCCGCATCATCGAGGATATGAGCGAGGCGCGCACTCGAATAAGCGGGATCGATCGACAAGTACGCGCCACCGGCCTTGAACACCGCGAGCAACGCAACAACCATCGCGACGCTTCGCTCCGCACACACGGCAACCGGAATATCCGGTCCAACGCCGAGCTTGACGAGATAGCGAGCAAGCCGATTCGCACGCGCATTGAGCTCGCCATAAGAAAGCTGCTCGTCACCCGCAACCAGCGCAATCGCCTCGGGCATCTGCCCTGCCCGATCCTCGACCAGCTCATGAACACATCGATGCCGCGGATAATCCGCTTCCGTCGCATTCCACGTCTGCAGCAACAAACGCCGCTCGTCGGCATCGAGCAAATCGATCCGCTCGATCGGCTGCTCCGGATCCGCCAGCGCCGCCTCGATGAAGTGCAGCAAACGCTTCCGATGCGCCTGCACGCTGGCTTCGTCATAAAGCTCGGCGTTCGCATCCACATGCAGCGTGCAGCCGGGATCGCGCGGATTGCCCGTCACGGTCACCGCGAAATCGTTGACCAGGCCATTGGCGAGCGCGTGCAAGGTCGCGCGGCCGTCATCGAACTCCCAGCGGTTGTCGTAGGGAACGATATTGATGCGCGGACCAAACACCGGCCCGGCGAACGCACCGCGCATCTGCCTGATCTCCTTCACGCGGAACTGCTGGTGCTTCATGTGCGCGAAGACTTCGGTGCTCACCTGGCGCGTCAACTCCGCCAGCGTCGTGCCCGGCGTGATGGGCAGCCGCATCGGCAGGATATTGGCGAACATGCCGGGCAGCGCACGCGTCTCCTTGCTGCGCGCCGAAACCGGAAAATCGAACACGGTTATACGGCCGTTGCTCATCCGGTAGAGATAGGCCGCCACGATGGCGGTGAGCACGAGCGGCCACTTCGCGATCCGCGTCTCGATCTGGTCGAGTTGGTCGATGAATGCAGCGGGAAGCGGCGCCGATGCCCGGTTGAAGAAACCGCTCGCGCGCGGCGCCGCACCGGCGATCGTCTCCGTGGCAGGCAAGGCATGGACGTAGTCCTGCCAATACTGGCGGTCGCTCGCGTAGCGCGGCGAGGACCGATACGCGCGGTCGCCGCTCATCATCAGGTCGATCGCCCCGAAGTCCGCGTCGGGAACCGGCGCCTGCCGCATCAGCGCCGTGTAGATCGCGGCCACCCGGCGCGTCGCGAGCGGGATGCTGGCGCCATCCATCACGATATGGTGATAGCGCTGGTACCAGACATGCCGCTGGTCGCCCAGCTTGAACAGCGTTTGACTGAACAGCCTGCCGGAGAGGACATCGTATGGACGATTCGATTCGGCCTGCATCGCGTTCCAGCAAGCCGCGAATGGATCGTCCTCGCGCGAGACGTCGATGAACGTCGGCTCGAAGGAATCTCCGCCAGCTTCGAATTGAACCGGCCCCGACGATGTTTCAAGGAAACGGAAATGCAGGATCCGGGCTTCCTCGATGAAACGGCGCACCGCCGCCTCGAAAGCCGGGTAATGGATCGCCCCCCCGATATCCACATAAGCGCGGCTGTCGAACAAGGGATTGTCGGGCTCGCGTTGCTGCGAAAACCACATTTCCAATTGCGCCGCGGTGAGCTCCAGAATTTCCTGAGGGTTTTTGGCGTTCAAAATTATCCTCGTCATTATTTAGCGCGCGCAATGCGCCACGGCAGCGCGGGAATTATTGGCGGTTGCCCATGCAATATCATCGAGCGTTTGATAAATCGAAAAACCGGGCTGATTCCTGCCGATTTCACGGCAATTCGTGGGTGGACATAGCCGATCGCCCAGGCAGGAGCAACCGAGCCGGGCATGAGAGCCCGGCTCGGTTTTCCGATTCACCTGGATTGAATATTCCGTCTACGGAAAGATTTGAAACATACTGTATCACGACGATGACAAGGAAATTACCCCGTGCATACCGATACATTTGAAATCAGGCACCATCAACAACAAATGGCACCTTTGATTTTAATTTCAGTAATGGTGAAAATAATCGCCACTCAATTTCAATTCCATCGACCAGTTCGACCTTCCTGATCGCCGCGCTGCGGGCCGCCGCCATCTTTTCAATCCGGCCCGCGCGATACCGGGAAGCCGCCGCTCGATCACGGCACAGCCGAAACGAGCGCCGCTCCCCTCGATGAATTGCGCCCGTCACGCCTGAAATTTGAACATCACGGAGTTGTCGAACGTTCAGCGTAAAATGCCGCCAGCCGCCGCGACACACCGGCGTAAGCCTTTACGTCAGTAATGCACGTCGACCTTCTTACCCTATATTTCCTCGCGATCGGAACGCTGTTCGCCAGTGCCGGACTGACGTTCTGGGAGCACCAGGCTCATCCCCATCGCAGCAAGGCATTGCGGATCCTGGCCGCCGGCTATACCACGCTCGGCGTGGGCTGCGCCGTGGTGCTGGTGCGCCGCGCCATGCCCGGCGCGTCGGGCGCCGTGCTCAGCAACCTGGTGATCCTCGGCGGCTACCTGCTGATCCTGGGCGGGGTGGCGGCGCTGAACGGCCGCCGCGCGACGCGCGTGGCGATCGGCGTGCTGGCGGTGGACGCGCTGGCCTGGGCGATTTGCTGGACGCGCTGGGCGGACGTGATGTGGTACTACGTCAGCGCCCTGCCGATCGCCTTCGCGAGCGGCATGACCACCCGCGAACTGCTGCGCTGCGAGGGCATGAAGGCCCTGCAGGCGCGCCGCATCGCGATCCTCGTCACCGGCCTGCATGCGCTGTTCTATATTGCGCGGGCACTGGTGCTGCCCTGGCTGGCGCAGCGCTACGGCATGCCGCTGGTGATGCTGGCGAGCCAGGCGACGCTCTACGAGGGCGTGCTGTATTCCGTGATCCTGCCGATGACGCTGCTGCGGCTGATCCGCGAGGAAACCCATGGCCGCCTGCTGCGCGAGGCCCAGACCGACTACCTGACGCGCCTGGGCAATCGCCGCTGGTTCTTCGAGGAAGGCACGCGGGCGATCCAGGCGGCCGGCGGCAAGCTGCCGTTCGCGGTGCTGGCGCTCGACCTCGACCAGTTCAAGCGCATCAACGACCGTTACGGCCATCACACCGGCGACGAGGTGCTGAAATCGTTTGCGGAGGTGGCGCGCACCGTGTTGGGGTCCGAAACGATCCTGGCGCGCATTGGCGGCGAGGAATTCGCGGCGCTGCTGTCGAGCTACGACGCCTCGCGCGCCGCGGAACTCGGCGAGTACGTCGCGCAGCGCTTCGCCGAGACGATCGCCGCCAAGATCGACGGCATCGACATCCAGGCCACCGTCAGCATCGGCCTGGCGCGCTACGAGGCGAACTCGGTGCCGGCCCTGGCCGAGATGCTGGCCGCCGCCGACGCCGCGCTCTACACGGCGAAATCGCTCGGCGGCAACCGGCTGGTGCAGGGCTAGGCGCCCCGCCCTGGGGCCGCGGCCCGCTGCCTCGGCACCAGCATTTCATCAGGTCGAACAGCTCGCGCATCGAGCGCCGCCAGCAAGGCGCTGCCTGACGCAGCCGCCGAGCCAGCGCCAGCGTATGCGCCAGGAAATCTGCCCGATCGCAACCGTCGTCAGCGCATCGCGCCGCTCGTTAACGCGCTGGTCAAGCGCCCGCCTCTACCTCGCTCCCTTCTCTTTACCGCCACACGGCACCCTACGCGCCGCCCCGAGATGATATAACATATCATTTTCGTATCCCGCATCGCATCCCGCCGTCGCGATGCCCGAGGCCGGCCCCGGAGGATTCCCATGCGATTGACCGTCAACCAGCAGCGCGTGCTGGCCGCCCTCAGGCAGGCGGCCGGCCCGCTCAGCGCCTACGCGCTGCTGGCGCGGCTGCGCGAGCAGGGTTTCAGCGCGCCGGCCCAGGTCTACCGGGCGCTGGAGCGACTCACCGCGCATGGCCTGGTGCACCGGCTCGAATCGCTGAACGCCTACCTGGCCTGCCGGCAGACGGCCGCCTGCGGGCCCGGCCTGCTCGCCTTCGCGATCTGCGACGAATGCGGGCAGGTCGACGAATTCGTCGACCCGGAAGTCGGCCGCTGCCTGGGGCACTGGATGCGCGAGCACGCATTCTCCCTGCGCCAGGCCGCCATCGAGCTTCACGGCCAGTGCGCGGCCTGCGGCGCACGTGAACAGGCCACGCACGGCTGAGCCGCCATCGAGCGAGCCGGCGCGCGCCATTATCGAGATCCCCAAGATGAGCCAAGCAACCTCCACTTCCCCCTCTCCCGGCAGCTTGCCGGTCACGGTGCTGTCCGGCTTCCTCGGCGCGGGCAAGACCACCTTGCTGAACCACATCCTCAACAATCGCGAGGGCCGGCGCGTGGCGGTGATCGTCAACGACATGTCGGAGGTGAACATCGACGCGGCCCTGGTGCGCGAGGGCGGCGCCGAGCTGTCGCGCACCGACGAGAAGCTGGTGGAGATGAGCAACGGCTGCATCTGCTGCACGCTGCGCGAGGACCTGCTGGAGGAGGTCGACCGGCTGGCGCGCGAGGGCCGCTTCGACCAGATCGTGATCGAGTCGACCGGCATCTCCGAGCCGCTGCCGGTGGCCGAGACCTTCACCTTCGAGGGCGAGGACGGCCGCAGCCTCAACGAGATCGCCCAGCTCGACACCATGGTGACGGTGGTGGACGGCTACAACTTCCTGCTCGACTACAGCTCGCGCGACAGCCTGCAATCGCGCGGCGAATCGCTGGGCGAGGAAGACCGGCGCACCGTGGTCGACCTGCTGATCGAGCAGATCGAGTTCTGCGACGTGATCGTGCTGAACAAGATCGACCTGATCAGCGACGCCGAGCGCGAGCGCCTGATGGCGATCCTGCGCGGCCTGAACCCGCGCGCGCGCATCGAGCTGGCCGAATTCGGCAAGGTGCCGCTCGAGCGCGTGCTCAGCACCGGCCTGTTCGATTTCGACGAAGCCTCGAAGGCGCCGGGCTGGCTGCAGGAAATGCGCGGCACCCACACGCCCGAAACCGACGAATACGGCATCCGCAGCTTCGTCTATCGCGCGCGGCGCCCGTTCCACCCACAGCGCTTCCACGCGCTGATCGATAGCGAATGGCCCGGCGTGGTGCGCTCGAAGGGCTTCTTCTGGCTGGCCAGCCACCCGACCCTGGCCGGGAGCTGGTCGCAGGCGGGCGCCGTGGCGCGCCACGGCCCGGCCGGCTACTGGTGGGCCGCGGTGCCCGAGGAGCGCTGGCCGCAGGATTCCGAGGCGGTCGCCGCGATCCGCGCCAAGTGGGACGAGCGCGTCGGCGACGCGCGGCAGGAACTGGTGCTGATCGGCATGGACATGGACGAGGCGTCGATGCGCGCCCGGCTCGATGCCTGTCTGCTCAGCGACGAGGAAATGTCCCGCGGCCCGGCCGTCTGGACCACCTGGCCGAGTCCGTTTTCCGACTGGCCCTGATCGAACCAGCGTTCCTTGCTCCAGACCGGGTGGGGACGCATCTCCACCGAACCGAGAGCATGAACGCAGCCCTTCCCGACGTCTCCCTGACCGACCTCGCGCCCAGCCTGAGCCCGCTGGCCTGGGTCGGCATGCAGCAGATCGACCTTCCCGTCACGATCGACGAGCCCGGCTATCGGCGCGCCCTGCACGCGCGCGCCGACGTGCAGGTCGATCTGCCCGCCCCGCAGGTCAAGGGCATCCACATGTCGCGCCTCTATCGCCTGCTCGACACGCTCGGGCACGACGAGGCGCTGTCGCCCGCCGGCCTGGTCGCGCTGCTGCAGGCGATGGTCGACAGCCATCGCGACTGCGACAGCCGCAATGCACGCCTGCGCCTGCGGGCCGAGCTGCTGACGCGCCGCCCGGCCCTCGTCACCGAGGGTCTGTCGGGCTGGAAAGCCTATCCGGTGCGCATCGACGCGACGCTGATCGACGGCCGCCCGAGCCTGCATGCGCGCGTCACGGTCGCCTATTCGTCGACCTGCCCGTGCTCGGCGGCGCTGTCGAGGCAACTGGTGGAGCAGGCCTTCCTCAAGGACTTCGAAGCGAGCACCGCGCTCGACCCGGCGGAAGTCGCCGCCTGGCTGAAGCGTCATGCCACCTTGGCCACGCCGCACAGCCAGCGCAGCGAGGCCGAGGTGAGTATCGATATCGCCGCCGATGCGCGCGACTTCGGCCTGCTCTCGCTGATCGACCGCGTCGAGGCGGCCGTCGCCACGCCGGTGCAGACGGCGGTCAAGCGCGCCGACGAACAGGCCTTCGCGGCGCTGAACGGCGCCAACCTGATGTTCGTCGAGGACGCCGCGCGGCGCATCCAGGCCGCGCTCGCCAGCCTCGGCGGCGCGCACGTGCATGTGCGACACCTGGAAAGCCTGCATCCGCACGACGCGGCGGCCTGGTCCGTGCCGGCGCGAGCGGGAGGAGGCCAGCCATGAGCGACGCGATCCGCCTGTACAACACGCTCACGCGCCGCAAGGAAGTCCTTCGGACCTCCCGGCCCGATCGCGCCACGATGTACGTCTGCGGCCCCACCGTCTACAACTTCGCGCACATCGGCAACGCGCGGCCGGCGGTGGTGTTCGACGTGCTGGCGCGCCTGCTGCGCCACGACTATCGCGAGCTGGTCTACGCGCGCAACTTCACCGACGTCGACGACAAGATCAACGCGGCCGCGGCCGCCGCGGCCTTGCCGATCGGCGCGATCACCGAACGCTACATCGCGGCCTATCACGAGGACATGCAGGCGCTGGGCGTGCTCGCGCCCGACCTGGAACCGCGCGTCACCGAGCACATCCCCGAGATCGTCGCCCTGATCGAAACCTTGATCGTGCGCGGCCATGCCTATGTCGCGGAAGGCCACGTGCTGTTCCATGTGCCCTCCTACGCCGACTACGGCCAGCTCTCGGGCCGCCGCACCGAGGACATGATCGCCGGCGCGCGCGTCGAGGTGGCGCCCTACAAGCGCGATCCGCTCGACTTCGTGCTGTGGAAGCCCTCGACGCCCGAGCTGCCCGGCTGGGACAGCCCCTGGGGCCGCGGGCGCCCCGGCTGGCACGTCGAATGCACGGCGATGATCGGCCGCCACCTCGGCCATACCATCGACATCCACGGCGGCGGCCAGGACCTGATCTTCCCGCATCACGAGAACGAGATCGCGCAAGGCAGTTGCGCCCACGACGCGCTGTATTGCCGGACCTGGGTGCACAACAGCTTCGTCACCGTCGACGGCCAGAAGATGTCGAAGTCGCTCGGCAACGTGCTGCTGGTGCGCGAGCTGCTGGCCGAGGCGCCCGGCGAGGCGATCCGTTTCGCGCTGCTGGCCACGCATTACCGTAATCCGCTGCACTGGAACGCGCGGCGCCTGGCTCAGGCGCGGCAGACGCTGACGCGCTGGTACGGCGCGCTGGCCTGTGTCGAGGCGCACGACGGCGGGCCTGCTCCGGCCCAGGCCGTCGAGCCCGATGCGCTGGTGCTGGCCGCGCTGCGCGACGACCTCAACGTGCCGCTCGCGATCAGCCGCCTGCACGAGCTCGTATCGCAGCTCGCCCACGCCACCGATCCCGACGAGCAGCGCGAGGCCGCGGCGCGGCTGCGCACCTCCGCGGCGCTGCTCGGGCTGCTACGGCAGCACGCTCCGAGCGCCCTCGCCGCGCTGCGCCACCAGTCCCGCGATCCGCGCCATGCGCCGCTGACGCCCGAGCGCGCCGAGGCGCTGGTGGCCGAGCGCGATGCCGCGCGCCAGCGTCGCGACTTCGCCCGCGCCGACGCGCTGCGCCAGGAACTCGACCACGGCGGCGTGCTGCTCGAGGACACGCCGCAAGGCACGCGATGGCGCTTCGCCGATCACGAGGTGCAGTCATGACGCCTCCCCCCTCTCCGTTTCCCGAAGCCATGATTCCTTCCGCCCCGGCCGAACCCATCGACCTCACCCTGCCCGATGGCTCGCATCGCGGCTTCGCGACAGGCACCACGGTGGCCGAGGTGGCCGCCGCGATCGGCCCCGGCCTGGCCAGGCGCGCCGTCGCCGGCGAACTCGACGGCCGGCTCGTCGATCTCGGCGACGCCATCGAGCACGATGCGAGGCTGCGCGTCATCACGCCCGCCGACGAGGAAGGGCTCGCGATCATCTGCCACTCCTGCGCCCACCTGCTCGGCCACGCGGTCAAGCAGCTCTACCCGGACGCGAACATGGTGATCGGCCCGGTGATCGAGGACGGTTTCTACTACGACATCGCCTATCCGCGCCCCTTCACGCCCGAGGATCTGGCCGCCATCGAGCAGCGCATGCGCGAACTGATCGACCTAGACTACGAGGTGATCAAGCGCGTGCTGCCGCGCGAGGAGGCGATCCGCCTGTTCCACGAGCGCGGCGAGGCCTACAAGCTGCGCCTGATCGAGGCGATGCCCGAGGTCGCGGCGATGAACCTCTATTTCCACCAGGAATATGTCGACATGTGCCGCGGCCCGCACGTGCCGAACACGCGTTTCCTCAAGGCCTTCAAGCTTACGCGCCTGGCCGGCGCCTACTGGCGCGGAGACGCGCGCAACCCCCAGCTGCAACGCATCTACGGCACCGCCTGGGCCGACGCGCGCCAGCTCGCGGCCCATCTCGAGCGGCTGGAGGAAGCCGAGCGGCGCGACCATCGCCGGCTCGGCCGCGAGCTCGACCTGTTCCACTTCCAGGAGGACGCGCCCGGCGCGGTGTTCTGGCATCCGCGCGGCTGGACCGTGTTCCGCGAGCTGATCGCCTACATGCGCCGCCGCCAGGAGGAAGCCGCTTATGTCGAGGTCAACTCGCCCGACGTGATGGATCGCAGCCTGTGGGAGATCTCGGGCCACTGGCTCAACTATCGCGACCACATGTTCACCACCGCCACCGAGGACGGCCGCTCGCTCGCGCTCAAGCCGATGAACTGCCCCGGCAGCGTGCTGCTGTACCGCCACGGCCTGAAGAGCTATCGCGACCTGCCGATCCGCATGGGCGAGTTCGGCAAGGTGCATCGCTACGAGCCTTCGGGCGCGCTGCATGGGCTGCTGCGCGTGCGCCACTTCACGCAGGACGACGCCCACATCTATTGCACGCCCGCGCAGATGGACCAGGAATGCCGCGCCGTGGTGGCGCTGGTGCTCGACATCTACCGGCAATTCGGCTTCGAGGACGTGCGCATCAAACTCTCCACGCGGCCCGCGAACCGGATGGGCGACGAGGCCACCTGGGATCGCCTGGAAGGCGCGCTGGTGAACGCGCTCGACGCGATGGGCCTGGATTACCGGCTCAACCCCGGCGAAGGCGCGTTCTACGGCCCCAAGCTCGAATTCGTGCTGCGCGACGCGATCGGCCGCGACTGGCAATGCGGCACGCTGCAGGTCGACATGAACCTGCCCGAGCGCTTCGGCATCGAGTACGTCGACGAGGATGGCCAGCGCAAGCGGCCCGTGATGCTGCACCGCGCGCTGTTCGGCTCGCTGGAGCGTTTCATCGGCATCCTGATCGAGCATCACGCCGGCAAGCTGCCGCCCTGGCTCGCGCCGGTTCAGGCGATGGTGCTGTCGATCAGCGAGGAACACGCCGACTACGCGCGCGACGTGGCGCAATGGCTGGCCGCCTCCGGCCTGCGCGCCGAGGCGGACGTGCGTCGCGAGAAGATCGGCTACAAGATCCGCGAGCAGACCCTGCAGCGGATTCCATTCCTGCTGGTGGCCGGCGCCCGGGAACGCGAAACCGGCAGCATCGCGATTCGCTCGCGCGGCGGGCTCGACCTCGGCACGCTGCCGCTCGCGCAGGCCGTCGCGCTGCTGGTCAACGAATGCCAGGCACCCGACCAGGCCGCGCGCATCGCGGCACGGCAGGCGCTGTTCGCGCGCGTCGGACTGCATACCCCGAACACGACAGGAGCATTGCAATGAGCCAGATACCCAAGGACACGGCGAGCGAGGGCGTGACGCTGGCCTCGCGCGATTCGATCGAGCAGGTCGAGGAGGGCCATGCCCTCGCGCCGCGCTTCGACCGCGACGGCCTGATCGCCTGCATCACCACCGAGGCCGCCAGCGGCGAGGTGCTGATGCTCGGCTACATGAACCGCGAGGCGCTGGCGCTGACCATCCGCAGCGGCGAGGCGCATTACTGGAGCCGCTCGCGGCAGGCGCTGTGGCGCAAGGGCGCCACCAGCGGCCTGGTGCAGCGCGTCGAGGAGATGCGCATCGACGACGACCAGGACGCCGTCTGGCTGCGCGTGAGCGTGGCCGGCTCCGGGGCGAGCTGCCATGTCGGCTACCGCTCCTGCTTCTATCGGCGCGTGCCGGTCGGCGCGCAACACGAGCAGGACCCGGCGCTGGTCTTCACCGAGGCGCGGAAGACCTTCGATCCGCTGCAGATGTACGGCGACGCGCCCAATCCGACGATCCTGTAACCATCGAACCCGCACGAGGACCATCATGGCCCGGCATCCCGCCATCGACATCGACTACACACGCGGCGCCGGGCTGGCGCGGCTGCTGCAGGCGCGCATCGCGATCCTCGACGGCGCGATGGGCACCATGATCCAGCGCGAGCGCCTGGGCGAGGCCGAGTTCCGCGGCGACCGCTTTCGCGACTACCCGCGCGACCTGAAGGGCAACAACGAGCTGCTGTCGCTGACGCGGCCGCAGTTGATCCGCGAGATCCACGACGCCTATTTCGCGGCCGGCGCCGATATCGCGGAGACCAATACCTTCGGCGCGACCTCGATCGCGCAGGCCGACTACGGCCTCGAAGCGCTGGTGCGCGAGATGAACCTCGAATCGGCGCGGCTCGCGCGCGACTCGGCCGACCGCCATGCCGCGCCCGGGCAGCCGCGCTACGTGGCCGGCGCGATGGGGCCCACGCCGCGCACGGCCAGCATCTCGCCCGACGTGAACGATCCCGGCGCGCGCAACGTCAGCTTCGACGAGCTGCGCGAGGCCTATCACCAGCAGGCGGCGGCGCTGCTCGAAGGCGGTGTGGACCTGTTCCTGGTCGAAACCGTGTTCGACACGCTCAATGCCAAGGCCGCGCTGTTCGCGCTCGACGAGCTGTTCGAGCAGACCGGCGAGCGGCTGCCGATCATGATCTCCAGCACGGTCACCGATGCCTCGGGGCGCGTGCTGTCGGGGCAGACCGTGGAAGCGTTCTGGAATTCGCTGCGCCATGCGCGCCCGCTCACCTTCGGCCTGAACTGCGCGATGGGCGCCGCGCTGATGCGGCCTTACCTGGCCGAGCTGGCCAAGCATTGCGAGACCTATATCTCCTGCTACCCGAACGCGGGGCTGCCGAACCCGATGAGCGAGACCGGCTTCGACGAAACGCCCGACGTCACCTCCAGCCTGCTCGGCGAATTCGCCGAGGCCGGCCTGCTCAATATCGCCGGCGGCTGCTGCGGAACCACGCCCGAGCACATCGCCGCGATCGCGCGGGTGATGCGCAGCAAGGCGCCGCGCGCGCTGCCCGGCCGGCCCGTCGCGGCGGAGCCCGAGGCATGAACCAAACGCGGCCGGCCGACGGCGTGATCGACTACCTGGATGCCTTCGATCGCCTGCTGCAAGCGCGGCTGCCGATGCCCGAGCCGGCCGGCCCGCTGCCTTCGATCGACCTCGATCATGATCGCCCGCTGGCGATGCTGGTTTCGCCGCATCCCGACGACGAGTGCCTGGTGGGCGGTCTCGCGCTGCGCCTGCGTCGCGAGGCCGGTTACGCGGTGCTGAACCTGGCGGCCACGCTCGGCAGCCGCGTCGAGCGCCGCGAGGCGCGCTGGTGCGAACTGAGCCAGGCCTGCGGGCGGCTCGGCTTCGCGCTGGCCGATGCCGGCTTCGCGGGCCGCGAGCCGATCAGCGAGGCGCGCCGCCATGCCGACCCGATCAGTTGGGAACGCGACGTCGCGCTGCTGGCCGCGCTGCTCGACCGGTATCGTCCGCGCCTGTTGATGTTCCCGAATGCGCGCGACGGCTCGGCCACCCATATCGGCGTGCACCGGCTGGTGCTCGACGCCCTGCAGCGATACGAACGGCCGCTGTGGCTGGCACAGACCGAGTTCTGGGGCACGCTGGATGATCCCAACCTGCTGTTGGAACTGCGCAAGGCCGAGGTCGCCACCCTGCTCGATGCCCTGCTCTGCCATCGCGGCGAGATCGCGCGCAATCCCTATCACCTGCGCCTGGCTTCCTGGCTGTCCGACTCGGTGCGGCGCGGCGGCGAGAACGTGCCCGGCGCCGGCGCGCAGCCGCCGTCCTTCCCGTTCGGCGCGCTGTATCGCGTGGATCGATGGAGCGGGCGGGCGATCGAAACCGTCGAACGGCGCGCCATCCTCGACGGCGGCGCCGACCTGCGCGAGCTGTTTCCGCCGCTCGACGCGCGCTGAGCGCTTCTCGTCTCAGCCGAAGGGCTGGTGCTCGGCTTCCTGAACCAGGGCGAGATCTGCACCTGCCCGTCGCGCGCGCTGGTGCAGGAATCGATCTACGAACCCTTCATGGAGCGCGTGATCGAACGCGTGAAGCGGATCCGCCAGGGCGATCCGTTCGATACCGAGACCACCATCGGCGCGCAGGTTCCCGAGCAGCAATAGACAAGATCCTCGGCTACCTGACGATCGCGCGCGAGGAAGGCGCGCAGTTCCTGGCCGGCGGCGCGCCGGGCAGGCTGGCGGGCGAGCTGGCCGGCGGCTACTACGTGGAGCCGACCCTGGTGAAGGGGCACAACCGCATGCGCGTGTTCCAGGAGGAGATCTTCGGGCCGGTGATCGCCGTCACCACCTTCCGCGACGAGGCCGAGGCACTGGCGATCGCCAACGACAGCATCTTCGGCCTGGGCGCCGGGCTGTGGACGCGCGACGCGAACCGCGCCTATCGCGTGGGGCGCGGCATCAAGGCCGGCCGCGTGTGGACCAACTGCTATCACCTGTATCCGGCGCACGCGGCCTTCGGCGGCTACAAGCAATCGGGGATCGGGCGCGAGACCCACAAGATGATGCTCGACCATTACCAGCAGACCAAGAACCTGCTGGTGAGCTACGACGCGCGGCCGGTCGGGCTGTTCTGATCGGGCACGGCGGCAAGAGGACAACGGCGCGTCGCGGGCATCGGGCTCGCGGCGCGCCGTTTTCGTTCAGGCAGCCTGTTTCGCGAGTGCGGCCGCCGGCTCGGCGTCGCGATAGTCTTCCGCGTCGATGTCGTAGCCGGAAGGCTCCCAGCGCAGCAGCAGGAGCGCCGTCAGCGAGGCCAGCGGCGCCAGCGCGATCAGCCAGAACACGCGCGTGCCGAGCGCGGCGGCCAGCACCGGGAACAGGAACAGCGACACGGTGGACAGGCCGCGCGCGACGGTCTGCGAGAAGCCGACGCCGACGCCGCGCAGCGAGGTGGGATAGCTGAGCGTGGCGTAGGTCATCGAATGCGAGCCAGGGCCGAAGCCCTGCCCGAACAGGTAGGCGCCGAGCAGCAGGATCGCACCGACAACCAGGGCCGCGCCGCTCGGCTTGCCGATCAGCGCCAGGCCGATCAAGGACGCGAACTGCAGGGCCACGCCGGCCACCGTCATCTTCCAGGCGCCGATGCTGGCGGCCGTGCGCACGCCGATCAGGCCGCCCACGAAGGCGAACAGCAGGTTCAGCGCCAGCGCGGCGACGATAGTGGTGAGCGGCCCCTGCTTCAGGAAGCTGGCGAGGATCACCGGCAGGCCGTAGACGATCGCGTTGTAGCCGAACGAGGACGCGCCGCCGATCACCAGGGTCAGGATGGTGCGCTTGCGATAGGTGGGATTGAACAGGGCCGCGAAGCTGCGCCACGAGGCGCGCGCGGGCCGCGGCGTGCCGAGCTCGGCGCCCTCGGCCACCACCGCGTCGATGCCGTGCGAGCGCTTGAGGATGCGCGCCGCGCCCGCCAGGTCGCCCTGATTGGCGGCCCACACCGGCGATTCGCTGATGTAGCGGCTGCGCACCGCGATGATCGCCAGCGCCGGCACCGCGCCGAAGGCCAGCACCACGCGCCACAGCCAGCCGAGCTGCGCATCGGGCAAGACGGCATAGAGCCCGAGGATCAGCAGGTAGCAGGCGCTGGTGGCCGCGTACCAGGCCGGGCACCAGGCGGCGATGCTGGACGCCTTGTTGCGCTTGCCCGAGACGCGCGAGAACTCGGCCAGGAAGGCCATCGCCACCGGCAGGTCGAGGCCGACGCCGATCCCCATCACGAAGCGCGAGATCGCCAGCACCCAGGCATTCGGCGCCAGGCCGGCGGCGATCGCCGCGACCACGAAGAACACCATGTCGGCCATGAACACGCGATAGCGGCCGATCCGGTCGGTCAGGTAGCCGCCGGCCAGGGCGCCCACCAGCGCGCCGAAGGTGATCGCCGAGGACACCAGGCCGACCTGCACCGGGCTCAGCGCGAACTCGCGCGCGATGTCCTTGATGCCGTAGGCCAGCGAGGTGAGGTCGTAGGCGTCGAGGAACACGCCGCCCAGCGCGATCGCCACCACCGCGCGCGCGTGGCCGCCGGACGCGGCGCCGCGGTTGGCCAGGCGCGCCACGTCCTGGGCCGAGCGGATCAGCTCGGGCGCGCCGGCGGCGGAATCGGCTTGCGCCGGCGCGGCGCGATCGAAAGCGAGGGTCGACATGGTTCGGCTCGTCAGCAGGAAGAAAACGAGTTGCGACTATATCGACAGCAAATACACGCTCAAATGCCGATTTCGGGGATCCTTATCGCGCGCGCTGCGTAGGCGGCGCGCGGGGATTCGGCTGAAGAAAGGGGCGAGCCCTTTTTTCTCAATACGAAGGCTTGATATTGAGCGCCGAGTTCTTCGCGAAGGTCGCGCTGGTCGACCACAGCCGCCACTTGCGCTCGATCTCGGAAGCCGAATCGGTAGACACGTTCGGGCGCGCCGGCCAGAAGGTCGGGTCGTACCAGCCCCAGTAGTTCGGCGCGGTGCCGTTGACGGCCTTGTAGGCCCATTGCGTCCAGCTCAGCCCGGCGTTGTTGTAGGCCGTGATGCAGTACTGCCAGACGCTCGGGTCGGTCGAGAAGGCATTGAACTCGCCCACATAACCCGGCACGTTCCAGGAGGCGTGATTGGCGAAGTCGCGCGCCTGGTTGTCGGCGCCGTTCTTGATCACCGAGGCGTTCCCGTTCGCCCCCCACTGGTACTCGTGCATCTCGTAGACCACGTTGGTCCAGCCGTATTGCGAGGGCGGCGGCAGCATGTCCCAGTTCCAGTTGCCCCAGGTGCCCTCGATGAAGATCATGTGATCGGGATCGATGCTGCGGATGCTGTTGTAGAAGCGCGAATAGGCGCTCCACACGGCGTTGTTGTTCGGCGCGCCGGTCGGTTCGTTGATCAGGTCGTAGCCGGCCACGGTGGTATTGCCCTTGAAGTGATTCGCGATCTGCCACCACAGCCAGGCCGTATCCGACTGGAACTCGGTGTTGCTCCAGAACGCATTGCGATTGCCCTGGCCGGTATCCACGTCGGTGCCCTGGCCGCCGATCACGCCGTGCATGTCGAAGATCACGTAGATGCCGTTGGCCGCCGCGTTGGCCACCAGCTGGTCGAGCTCGACGAAGGCATCGCTGCGCCAGCCCGGAATGGTCGGATTGTCGAGATCGAAGAACTGCCCCCACCACAAGGGCACGCGCACCACGTTGAAACCGGCGGCCTTGATATTGGCGAAATCCTGTGCCTGGATCCAGGTGTCCTGGTAGGCCTTCATCAGCGCGCGCTCCTCGGTCACGCCGTAGGCGGCGTCGAGCTGCTTCATCACGCTGTAGGTATCGGTCAGGCTGCCGGCGTCCATCGGCGACATGTAGCCTTCCATCACGAACCAGCCGCCGAGATTGAAACCCTTCAACTGGACCGTCTTGCCGCTGGTATCGACGATCTGCCGTCCACTCGCGTGCAGCATCGACAAGGCCGCCTGCGCATCGGCGCCCGAGGCGGCGAACATGGCGAATGCGGCGGAGGCAAGGATGGCAGCTTGACGGAGACGTCCGATGGCGGACTTGCGGGGCGTTTTCATTCAGTATTCCTGTTCGAATGTCCGATGCCTGGCATCGGGCGCGTTGCAAACCAGGCCGCTTCGGCGAAGCGGCACGGGGGCTCGGCACAGCAAACTCATCGTCGCGACACGTGACGCGTTATTCACTTTTCTTGGGGTGTCGGCGATGACTCGGCAAAACGCGAGAGGCATTCGAATCAAATACCATTTCCCTGCTGCCCGCAATGCGGGAATGGTATGGTCCGCGGCCCGAATCGATATCAATAAGAATTCGGAATGAGGCGATCAAACACGGCGCGTCAGCATGTCGTCGAAAACCGGGACAAACGCGAGCGCGAACACCACCAACGCGAGCGGCACGGTGGCGATGAAGCCGAGATGGCCGAAGCCGAGCGCGCCCACCACGCCGCCGGACAGGAAGGACAGGAACAAGGTACCGAGCAGCACGATCTTCTGGCGATCGGCGCGCACGCGCTCTTCCGGATCGCCCCCGGCATTCCAGTACAGCAGCTTGCCGAGTTCGATGCCGATGTCGGTCACCAGGCCGGTGACATGCGTGGTGCGAATCTCGGCCTTGGAGATCTTGGTGATCATCGCGTTCTGCAGGCCCATCACGTAGCAGAGCAGGCAGACCGTGACCGGCACGAACAGCAGGCGATGGATTTCGAGGTTGGCGCCGAGCAGGCCGAACGCCAGCAGCAGCGACGCCTCGAGCAGCAGCGGGATCGCGTAGCGGCTGCGCAACTGCCGGCGGCGGCCCCAGTTGATCAGCATCGCCGAGCTAGCCGCGCCGGCCAGGAAGGACAGCAGCGAACCCAGGCCGGCGGCCACCAGATCCAGGTGGCCGAGCGCGAAGTTGTCGGCCAGCGAGGAGACGATGCCCGACATGTGCGAGGTGTATTGGCCCACCGCCAGGAAGCCGCCGGCATTGGCGGCTCCGGCGACGAAGGCGAGCGTGCCTCCCAGGCGGCGATTGGCGGCGTCGCTGCGCTGCGGCGTGGTGAAGCCGCGCAGGTAGTTGATAGGCATCCGGCAGGCTCCCGATGTGGATCACGCGTCGACGGCCGGCTCGCGCTGGATGGCGAGCCCCGCGACGCCCTGCATTGTATCGAGCCCGCGGCCGGCTACCTGGCAGCCGATGCCGGGTGCTTGCGCCCTGCCATGTATGCCAGGTAAGTCACCACCAGGTCGATCTCGCGATCGCTGAGCTGCGCCGCCGAGAAGGCCGGCATCGCGCGGCCCGGCCAATCGCGCAGCGAAGCCGGGTTGCGGATATAGCGATGCAGGGCGGCCGGCTGGAAGTATTCGGTCGGGTTCATCGGCAGGTTGAGGTCGGGGCCCATGTTCGAGCTGCCCGCGCCGTTCAGGCGATGGCAAGCCAGGCACTGCGTGATGAACAAGGTCTGGCCGGCGCGCACGGGATCGGTGGCCGGCAGCGCGGCATCGACCTCGAGCGCGGGCCAGCGCGCCGCCGGCGAGGGCTGCAGGGCCAGGTGCGTGACCTGGTAGGGCCACTGCTCGCTGCGCACCGAGGCGGCCTGCCTGCCGACCCAGACCAGGTAGAACGGCCCGGCGCCCACCGCCTTGCCCGGCAGCTTCGGCCAGGGCCGCGCCGGCTCCTCGATCGCCAGCCACGCCACGGCGCGCGACGGATCGCGGTTGAGCACCAGGTCCATCGGCAACTGCGCGGCGAAGCCATCGGCGGCGCGCGTCTCGAGTACCTCCCCGGCCGGCAGCGTCGCGCCCGCCAGCAGGTCGGCCAGCGGCACCGCGCGATAGCGCATCGGCTTGCCGTAGGAGACGTCGCGCGCCACCTCGATATCGGTCGCGTCGGCACGCGCCAGCAGCGCGGCACGCGTGAAGGAGACGGTCTTGCCGGCGGTGGCGAGGTCGACGGCGGGTTCGGCGGCCAGCGCATGGCCGATCGCGCAGATCGCCCACAGCAGCGCGCACAGGCTTCGTTTCAGCATGATTCTCGGGTCGGTCGTATCGGTCGAAGCGGGGGCGCCTTCATGGCGCGCCCGGGCCGCGTGAATTATCGGCAAAGCGCGGCGGCGTGTCGAACGACTTTCCGAGCGGGAAGCCCATGTCGCGGCCGCTCCCGGGCCGCGACGATTATCTCTTCACTTTTCCGTCACTCACTGAACATATTTATTAATTCAACGATTAATGACATGCCGGATGTGAAAATCAAACTCACGCCCGACGCCGAAGCGCGACGACATCGATTCGGCGCCGCCCGCATTTCACTTGTTGACGTTCTCGCAACTCTTGGGATCGTCGCCCCAGCTCTTGCCGCCGCCGTTCTTGCATTGCTGCTTGGTGTATTGCTCGGGCGGCCCGTTCTTCGGCAGCTTGCCGTCGTCCGGGCAGTTGTGGTGGTAATAGCAGAATGCCTTTGCCGCCGCGTTCGCGGCATTGCCGCCAATCAGCAAGCCGCTGGCCAGCGCGATCAAGACGATTTTTCCGAGCTTCGACATCGTGGTCTCCCGAGCTTGAAAACGACGAAAGAACCGCCACGCGGTCATACCTGGATTCGAAATGGCGTCCGCAATGACGGAACCAGAATCAGATTATTCCCGGCCAACATGGCGGTCAACGCATTTCAATACGATTCCCCGCCTGCCATTCCGGGATTTTAAAAACATCGGATGCTATTCATGGCGGGATATTGAAAAATCAATCCCATCGTTCTCGTTCGCATTATCGAATCGACGCAGGTATTCCCGGCAAACCCGTGCGCCGCCCTGCCATCAAGCCGACACGCGGCCGCCACACACTGCCCGCTCCTTCCGCCTGTCGCCCGCGCGCGCCTCCCGCCATGCTCCCCCTGCTTCTCGCCGCCTTCTACGAAACCGCTCGCCAGGGCAGCGTGACCGCCGCGGCCAGGCGGCTCGACATGAGCCAGCCCACCATCACCTCGCGAATCCAGCAGCTCGAGCGCCATTACGGGGTCGAGCTGTTCCATCGGCGCGGCAACCGGCTCGACCTCAGCGACGCGGGCGCCTCGCTGATGCCGCTGGTCGGCCAGATGATGCAGATCGAGAACGACATCGACTTCGCGCTGCGCAACGAACGCGAGCTGCGCACCGGCAACCTGCGCGTCGGCACCACCGGCCCGTTCTACATCCTGCCCGCGATCGCGGCATTCCGGCGCCAGTATCCGGCCGTGAAGATCAGCATCGAGATCGGCAACTCGCAGCAGGTGCTCGACGCGCTGGTGGATTTTCGCGTCGATATCGCCGTCTCCTCGCAGCGCGACGACGATCCGCGTTTCGTGCGGCACACCATCGCCAACGATCCGCTGGTGGTGGTGGTGCACCCGTCCCACCCGTTCGCCACGCGCGAGGCCATCCCGCTCGCGGCGCTGGCCGGCGAGGCGCTGCTGCTGCGCGAACCAGGCTCGCGCACGCGCTCGATGATGGAAGACGTGCTGCGGCTGGCCGGTATCGAACTGCCCGCCAGCGTGATCGAGCTGGGCAGCCGCGAAGCGGTGCGCGAGGCAGTGCGGCACGACATGGGCTGCACGCTGATGCCGCGCGGCGAGGTGGGCGGCGATCCCGAGCTGTGCGCGATCCCGCTGGTCGACGAGATGCCGCCGATGCACGAGTACCTCTACTACCTCGACGCGCGCGGCGGCACGCGGCTGATCTCGGCCTTCATGGCCAATGTCGAGCCGTGCGCCCGCTCGCGCACCGACGAAGGCGAGCCGCCGCCCGCCGCCCGGCTCAGCCGAGCACGCCCATTGCCGGATCGCTGATGCCGTCGCGGCCGGTCTCGACGCGGCCGGCGAAGCGCCGCGACAGGCCGTTCTCGGCGCTCAGCGTGAAGTCGTACCAGCTGCTCGAGGCGTCCAGCGTCCAGTACGGCTCGACCTGCATGCCGGCCGGCACCGCATAGCTCCACGGGCCGTCGCTGCGATAGGCGTTCGAAGTCACCGTCACCTGGCTGGCCGCCTTGCCGACGTTCATGATGGTGAGATAGACCGCGTTGTTGGTCGGGTCGTAGCAGACGCGCACCTCGGGAGCCGGGCCGTTGGCGGCCGCGCTCACGTTGCCCTTGAACTCGCGCAGGAAGCCGTTCGGCCCGAGCACCCAGAGGTCGTAGCTGCCCGCGTCGTCGGCCACCGCGTTCCAGGAATCCGACAACTGCTTGCCGGCCTCCACCGTATAACGACGCGGCACGCGATCCAGGTGCAGCTTGTCGTAGACATGGAACACCGCGCCGGCCGAGCCGGTATTGCTGAACGACAGCCACAGCTTGCCGCCCGCCACGTCGGCGTTCGCGCTGGTATGCAGCTCGTAGGGCAGCGCACGCGAGCCGCGCGTGCCCGATTGTTGCTTGGGCATCGTCTGCGCGCTGACCGACGGCACCGGCACCGCGCCCGCGTGGCTCTGCTGGGTCGACTGCGCGTCGGCGGCGGCCTTGGTGGGCGCCGAGCGCGCGCTGGTCGCGGCCGCGTTCGGGTTGCGGAAATTGAAGGCCGAGGTCAGGTCGCCGAACACCGTACGGCGCCACGGGCTGATGTTCGGCTCCTGGATGCCGAAGCGCTGCTCGAGGAAGCGCAGCACCGAGGTGTGGTCGAACACCTGCGAGTTGACCCAGCCGCCCGCGCTCCACGGCGACACCACGAACATCGGCACGCGCGGCCCCGCGCCATACGACAGGCCATCGGGCTTGAGCGGCGAGGAATCGCCGGTCGGGTTCGGCACCGTGAAGTATTCGTACTGCGTGGTGACGGTGGAGTTGCCCGCGTAGCTGCCGTCGGCATTGCGCGTGGGCGCGTTCGGCGGCGGCATGTGGTCGAAGAAGCAGTCGTTCTCGTCGTAGTTCACGAGCAGCACCGTCTTGCTCCAGACATCCGGGTTCGCGGTCAGCGTATCGAGCAGCAGTTGCAGGTAGTAGGCGCCCTGCCCCGGCGTCGACACGCCGGGGTGCTCGCAATAGGCTTGCGGCGACACGATCCAGCTCACCTGCGGCATGCGGTTGGCCGCGATGTCGTCGGCCAGCGCCTGCAGGAAGCCGCCGTCGGGCATGGTGTTGCCGATCCCCTTGTAGAGCGGCGAGAGCGCTTCCATGGCCGGCGTGTAGGGCGCGTCCGGCGAGCCCGCCAGGGTCTCGTTGACCTTGCGGAAGGTGGCGAAGCCGGCCAGCGGGTTGTCGGTGTAGTTGTCGGGCTGGTTCTGGTAGACCTTCCAGCTCACGCCGGCCGCCTGCAGGCGCTCGGGATAGGTGGTCCACGACAGGCCCGTGGCCGACGGGCCGAAATCGTCCCAGCCGTTGTTGTTGACCACCGCCGTGTTCGAGCCGGTCGGGCCGTTGGTGCCGGTCCACTGGAAGATGCGGTTCGAGTTGGTGCCGCCGTGCAGCGAGCAGTGATAGGCGTCGCAGATCGTGAAGGCGTTGGCCAGCGCGAAGTGGAACGGCAGGTCGCCCTGCTGCAGGTACCCCATCGAGGCATCGCCCTTGGAGGCGGGCCAGGCGGTCATGCGCCCGCCGTCCCAGGCGGAATGCGCGTCGGACCACGAATGCGCGCCGCCCACCAGCAGCGCGTTGCCCTTGGTGCTGTCGAGGTAGAACGGCAGCACCGGGCGCACGCCGTCGCTCTGCTGCCAGACCGTGGCGCCGCCCGGCTGCGGGATCGTGAAGCGATCGCCGAAGCCGCGCACGCCGGCCATGCTGCCGAAGTAATGGTCGAAGGAACGGTTTTCCTGCATGAAGATCACGACGTGCTGGACGTCGTTGATCGTGCCGGTCTGGTTGTTGGCCGGAATCGCCAGCGCGCGGCGGATCGCCGGCGGGAACATCGAGAAGGCCGTGCCGGCGGCGGCGGCACGGAGGAAGGAGCGGCGGTCGATGAGGGTCATGATCGGATCTGGGTTCGTCGCGGGAAGGCGCGCGTCACGGCGCGCAGCGCAGCTGGGCATTCAGCGAGGGCGACGGCAGCGCGGTCGTCCCCGAGGCCGGGCACGGCCCGGCGCCCGGCATCACCACGATCGGCACCGGCGCGCTGGCGCCGCCGGAGCCGGCCGGCGCGGCATCGGCCTTGGTGGGGGCAGGCGCGGCGCCGTCCGAGGAGTCGCCGCCGCAAGCGGCCAGCAGCACGCTCAGGGCGCAGGCGGCCAGCAGCGCGCGCACGAGATGGGCGCCGCGGCGGCCCGGGAAATTCGCGTTCATGTCGGCGTTCCGTCAGTGGAGGATGGTGGACAGCGGCTTGCCCGAGCCCGCGATCGATTGCAGCTCGCTCTCGGTGAGCACGCGATTCCAGATCGCGAGGTCCGAGAAGCCCTCGAGGTTCGGCTTGACCGTGGTGCAGCCGTTGACCGTGTAGCCGCCGGGATAGGAACTGGCGGGCTTGCCGCAGGCCAGCATGTGGTACTGACCGGTGCCGTCCTCGTTGATGCCGAAGGTCTTGTTGTTGAGGCCCGTGAGCGCCGACGGCGCGACCGTGAGCGGCGTGCTCTGCTTCTGCTCGCCGAGCACCGGATCGAAGGTATAGGCCGTCATGGTCTTGGCCGCCGTGTCGATCACGAAGGCCGCGTAGGCCCATTGGTTGCCGCTCACGCTCATGGTCTTCAGGTCGTTGCGGTTGGTGCCGTCGCCCGCGTTGAACTGGATGTTGCAACTGCCCGAGGGCGCGCCCGACACCTGCGGGAACAGGCCGATCGCGATGCCGGGGTTCTTGCCGGTCTGCCAGTTCTTGTTGGCGAACACCGGGGTGCCGAAGCCCACCACGTCGCTGCACGGCGTCTTCACCCACATGCCGATCGTGAACTGCGACTGGGCGGTGATGTCGGCGTTCTGCACCAGCTTGTAGCCGTCGAAGCCGTTGGTGTCGACGGTCTGCGTGTTGACCTGCAGCCCCTGCGAGCCGAACGGATCGGCCGCCAGCGAGCCGCCGTCCGCGTCCGACGCGAACGGGCCCAGGGTGCTGGCGTTCAGCGCATCGGCCGCCGGCAGCGCGCCGAACGGGTAGTAGGACACCAGGTTGTTCTTCAGGGTGGTGGCCAGCGTCGGGGGCGGAGGCGGCGGCGGTACGTAGGCGATCCGCGCGATGGTGCCGAGCGGCGCGTTGCCGGCCGTCACCACGTAGTCGAAGCTGTAGGTGCCGGCCGCGCTCAGGCCGAGCTGGCTGTCGGTGTAGCTGCTGGTGCCGGCCGGCAGCGTGGCGATCTGCTGGCCGGCGCGCAACACGGTGATCGCGCCGCTGGCGGGCGCCGTCCAGGACAGCACCAGGCTGCGGCTGTCGGGGCTCGCGCTCGTCAGTTGCGAGACCGGCTGCGCGCCGATCAGCTCGCCGCCGTCCAGCGCGTAGGCGGAGGCGGCCGGCAGCGCGCCGAGCTGGGCCAGCACGGTGGGCGCGAGGTCGGCGATGCTGGCGCGCGCATGCAGGTCGGCCAGCGAGGCCGGCTGCGCGGCGCTGCCGAGCCGGCCGTTGTCGGCCTGGTTCATCGCGACGAAGGTGGTGGATTCCGGCAGCAGCGGCAGGCCGTCGGCGCCGCCCGCCGCGTTGAGCCCGTGGCTGCCGGTGACCAGGATCAGCCAGTTCTCGCCGCTGCGCTTGGCGGTCTCGGCGGCCAGCGTGCCGACCGCGGCATCGAGCTGCTGCAGCGTGCTCGCATAGGCGGAGGCGCCGAGCCCGTAGTTCAGCGCGGCATCCTGCGCCGAATGGTATTGCGCGACCACCAGCGCATAACCCTGGTCGATCATCGAGACGCCCTGCTGCGTCACGCAACTGTCGACCGAGGCGCAGTTCGAGAGCGTGTCGAGATTGCCGGCATTGCGGTCGATGCCAAGCAGCGAGGCCAGGCCCGCCGAATCGACGGCCGCGCCGAGCTTGCCGGCCTTGGCCGTCTTCAGCGCGTCGAACAGGGTGGGCGCCTGCAGCGCCTGGTTCGGCGCATCGGACAGCACCTGGTGGCGATTGGCCCAGGTGCCCGTCAGCAACGTGGCCCAGCTCGGCGTATCGAGGTTCGGCTGCTGCGAGAGCGTGCCGTTGAGGCCGCCGCTATAGGCCGGCGCCACATGCAGCTTGGCGAGGTTCGGCAGCGAACCGTTGGCGATGCCGGCCGCCAGCGCGGCATAGGTCGCGCCGTCGAGCTGGATCAGCAGCGCGTGCTGGCTGCTGGTCTGCACCGGCGTGGTCGAGCCGCCGGCCGCCGCCGAGCTGCCGCCGCTGCCCGCGCCGCTGTCAGAATTGCCGCCGCAGGCGCCGAGCGTGGCGACCAGGACCAACCCGCCCAGCAGGCGCGCGAGTGTCGTTTTCCGCATGCTTCCCCCTTCCGCTGTTTTGAATGTCCGGACCAGGCCGGTGAACGCAGTGGATTCTGGGCAGGCGATGCGATGGCAGTATTTCGTTTGGCAGAAGGGAGCTGATGGAGGTATCAGGATTTTTTTGGGGGCCGGCATGCCGGCCCCCTCGATTCCCGATCAATCGCAACTGAAGCGGTAGCTGTCGTCCAGGTCCATGCTCAGCACCAGGGTCCGCAGCTTGCGGGCGCGCGCGTCGGCGCACAGCGCGCGCTGGCCGGCCGAGGTCCGGTAGCTGGCCTCGTACTCCGCGTTCAGGACCGGCTTGTTGGCCGAGGTGAACGGGCCGTACTTGTCGCATTCGCCTTGTTCGTGACATTCCTCGTTGACGGCGAAATCGAAGGACGGCGCCAGCAGCGCGATCTGGTCGACGTCGTTCTTCAGGCCCACCGCGAGATTGCGGCGGCGCGCCTCGGCGGCGATGAAGCGGTTGAAATCGGCCTGGTCGGCGGGCGTGAGCGGAAAGCCGGAATCGTTCGCGTAGGCGTCGACGTTGTCGGGCTCGACACCGTCGCAGCCCTTGGCGACGGCGCGATCGAGACGCGCCGTCATGATCGCGCGGACATTGGCCGAACGCGTGTCGAGCCAGTTCTCGCCTTCCCAGTCGCTGTCCGGCGAGCGCTTGACCACCTTGCCCTTGTCGGCGGGGGCGAACTGGCCGAAGTCCGGGCGCCAGTCTTCCGAGCTGCCGGCCGAGAAATAGCAGACCACCTTGCGGCCCGCCTGGTGCAGATCGGCGATCGTCTGCGCGCTGTTGTCGAACAGGTCGATGTCGTAGATCGCGACGGCGTAGCTGCGATTGAGCTTGCCCCGCAACTGCCATTGCCACGTGTCGGAGGCGACGGGTTGCCAGCGCGAGGAGAGTGCGGCCGGCGGCGCCGGCTCGGACGATACCCGCGCCATGCCGATCGACGGCGACGGCGCAGCGGCGGAATCGCCGCCGCAGGCCTGCAGGGCCGAGGCGCCGACCAGCGCAAGCGCGGCACCGAACCACTTGTATGCGTGCTTCATGGGAACCCGCTCCTGTTGGATGGACGATGGCGTCGGGTGCCGGTGGCAGCGCCCGAAGGTTCACGACAGGCAATCGTGCAACGCTCGGCAGTCTAGTCATTGGCGGCACGAATCGGATCGCCGTCGACACATCCCTTCAAAAATCAGCATGGCTACACAATCAACGCCTTATTGCCAACCAACGAGCAACAAATCTGCACACGCCCCGTCTTCGGCATCGCCTCTCGCGAACGCCGAAACTGATCGACACATTCGATATGCCGCGATCATCTTGTAGCAAAACTACAACCCCAATCGACAATCGTCATTTCGCCATCTGGCGTAAAACCACCGACATCTCACTAAATTCCCACGAAATTTGCTATTGACCGCTGCCTTTGTTCACAGCTATTGTTGAAAAACTACAAAAACAGACCTGTCTCCATGTCACGTGCCTCCCCCTTCTCGCCGGCCATGCGAGCCGGGCCGGCACCGTAAGCAAAACAAGAATTCCTTACAACAAAGAAAGGAGTGCAAAGTGTTCATCCGGAACCTGAGAGATGTCGAGAACGACGGTTTGCTGGTCGAATGGGGCTCCGGCACCAGCCACCGGCTGCTGACGGAACGCGATGGCATGGGTTATGGCGTCTGCCATACCGTGGTGCGTGCCGGCACCGAATCCCTGCTGCAATACCGGAATCACCTCGAGGCCTGCTACTGCATCGCCGGCGAGGGCGAGGTCGAAGACATGAAGGGCAACGTGTTTCCGATCCGCCCCGGCACCATCTACGTGCTCGACCAGCACGACCGCCATTACCTGCGCGGCGGCAAGGACCAGGACCTGGTACTGGTGAGTGTCTTCAACCCGCCGCTCCAGGGGCACGAGCGCCACAACCTGGAAAGCGCGGAAGCCTCCGCCTACTGAGGCGCATCGCAATCCCTTCGCCAGGGCCGGCCCGACCGGCCTGCCGGCCATGTCCGCGGGACCCGGGCGCGCGCCATGCGTGGCCGGGCCCGCGATATCGATAGGTAATCGTTCGTGCGCGCCCAGCATCAAGCCTTCTTTCTCTCACTGTTCCTCGCCCGCCTCGCCGATCAGGTGCTGCTGTTCCTGGTACCGCTGGTGATCTTCCGGATGACCGGCCGCGTCTCGTGGTCGGGCATCGCCTTCACGCTCGAGACGCTGCCGCGCTATCTGTGCTTCCCGTTTCTCGGCGCGCTGTGCGACCGCTACTCGCCGACCCGGCTGATGCGCATCAGCCAGGTCCTGCGCGCGGTGGTTTGCGTCGGCGGCGTAGCCGCCTACGACCTGGCGGGCGGCATCGGTTGGCTGATCGCGCTGTCCGCGCTCTGCGGCATGCTGACCAGCCAGGGCGTGGTGGCGCGCGAAGTGATGCTGCCGCAGATCTTCAGCAGCCATCGCTTCGAGAAGGTGCTCTCGTATTCGCAACTGGCCGACCAGCTCGGCCTGGTGCTCGGCCCGATGCTGGCGGCCCTGCTGCTGTCCTGGTGGCATTGGGAATGGGTGGTGATCGCCGCGGCCGCGCTGTTCTTCGTCGCCGACCTCGCGCTGGCCTACTGGCAGAAAGCCAGCGCCTTCGCGTTCACGATGCCTGAAGGCGTGCATGGCACCTGGTTCCAGCCGATCCGGATCGCGCTGTCGCATGTGTTGCGCCTGCCGGGCCTCAAGTCGGTGATCCTGCTGGCAGCCGCCGAGAACCTGGTGATCGGCGTCACGCTCGCCACCTCGGCCGCGATGGTCACCGGCGTGCATCAGCGCAGCGGCGGCGACTACGCCGGTCTGCAGACCGCCGGTGCCTGCGTAACGATCGCGATCCTGCTGATGACGGCAAGGCTGCCGATTCCGCGCCCGATCCTCGGCTTCACGGCTTTCTGCGCGATCAGCGCCGGCGGCGTGATCGCCGCGGCCAGCCCCGGCATCGCCGGTTACGTGTTCGGCTTCCTGCTGATCGTCGGCTTCGACAAGATGTTCAACGTCTACATCCGAAGCACGCGCCAGAAACTGATCCCGGCACGCGACTACGGCAAGACCACCGGCGTGGTGATCCTGCTCAACAACATGACGCAGCCGCTCGCCGGGGTCGCGGTCGGCGCGTTCTCCACGCGCTTCGGCGCGGGCGCGGTGATCCTGGTGCTGTCGCTGTGCATGGCCGGCCTCGGCCTGCTGGTGGCGCTCGTGCCGCGCCTGCTCAAGCACCGCGGCGACGCTTCGGCCGCCGCTTCCTCGCACGAGGGCTGAGGCCATGGGTGAACCATTCCACGAGATCTTCGCGCGCGGCGCGGCAAGCCGTCGGGACCGGATCGCCTTGACCGTCGACGGCCACCCGACCCGCTACGGTGAATTGCTCGACATGATGTCGGCGGTGGCCGCCACCATCGCACGCCTCGGCCTGCCGGCCGGCGCGCGCGTGGCGATCTACTCGGAACTGTCGGCCACGGCGGTGGCGGCAGCCTTCGGCATCCTCGAGGCCGGCTGCGTGCTGGCCTGCATCCGGCACACGGTCGATACCGCCGAACTGGAACGACAGCTCGACGACAGCGGCGCCAGCCTGCTCGTCGCATCCCGCGCCACCTTGCCGCGCGTCGCGACCCGGCATCGCGCGGTGGCCCTCGATCCGGCGACCGGTGGCAGCCTGGATGCCGTCGCGGGATTCGCTATCGACGGCGGCGCGCGCGAGCTCGACCCGGCGACGCCCGACGCCGCGACGATCTTCTACACCTCCGGCTCGACCGGCGACGCCAAGGGCGTGCTAGTCACGCATCGCAACATGGTCGCGGCGTTCCGCGCCGTGACCGGCTACCTGGCCAGCACCGAAAGCGATGTGGTGCTCGGCTTCACCCCCGGGCTCAGTTCGGACTACGGCTTCTACAACACCATGATGCCGCTGCTGTCGGGCGGTCATGCCGTGGTCGAGACCGCGCTGCCGGCCGATGCTCCGGCCATCGTCGAGCTGATCGAGCGCCACGGCGTGACGGGCCTGCACGTGTTCCCGCCGGCGCTGTTCCGGCTCTGCGAGGCAGGCGAGCTGCCGACGGCAAGATTGCGATCGCTGCGCTACATCTCGACCAGCGGACAGAACCTGCCCGGCAAATACATCCGCCTGATCCGGCAGGCCCTGCCCGCGGTCCTGCTCTACTGCAACTACGGCTCGACCGAGTGCAAGCGCATCAGCTACCTGCCGCCCGAGCAGCTCGAGCGTCGCCTCGGCTCGGTCGGCAAAGCGATCCCCGGCGTGCGCACCTACCTGCTGGACGAAGCCGGCAACCTGGTCACGCAGGCAGGCCAGGTCGGCGAACTCGCCGTGGCCGGCGATCTGCTGATGGAGAAATACTGGCGCCGCGAGGCCGACACCGAGCGCGTGATTCGCCGGGATCGCTTCGGCGAATCACGCCTGTTCATGACCGGCGACCTGTTCACGATGGACCGGGACGGCTTCCTGTTCTTTCACTGCCGCAAGGGCGATCTGTTCGATCGCAACGGCATCGAGGTCAATCCGCGTGCCGTCGAACGCGTCCTGCTCGAGCACGCCTCGGTGGCCGAAGCATTGGTGGTGCCGTTCGCCGCGAACGACGGAAGCCGGGTACCGCGAGCCTACGTGGTTCCCGCCCCGGGCATCTTCGGCACGAACATCGACGCGGACGAGCTGCTCTCGCACTGCCGCCGCCATCTCGATGCCGGCGCGATGCCGGCCGGCATCGAATTCCGGCCGGCGCTGCCGCGCACCTTCGGCGGCAAGGCAACCGCCCAGGGTCTGAACTGACATCACCTACGAAGGGGTCGACATGACATCCAGTGGCATCGAAGATGGCGCCGCGCAGTACCTCGAAAACGCGCCCATGATCCGCATGGCGGATTATTTCCACAGCCTGGCGACGGGCAGCACCCAGGTGCCGCGACAATCGGTATCGAGCCGCGTGCGCCATCTGCTGCGCGATCCCGAGGTACTGGCCTATCACGACATGATGGTGGCCGAGGCGGGACCGCTGTTCACGCACTTCCTCGCCAGCGTGCCGGCCATCCTCGAGGAGATGGCACGCGTGGGCGTGGCGCTGACGCGCCACGCCCGGCAGCGCAGGCAGCACGCCGACCAGCACTTCGAGTTCTACGAGCTCGACGCCTTCGACGGCACCAACGGCCGCACGCTGGCCAAGCGCTCGGGCGGCCTGATCCGCAGCTTCACCAACTCGCCGAACCCGGCCAACGAAACCGCGTTCAACCAGTTCGCGAACCACGACCATTCGCTGTTCCATCCGCAGGCCTTCGCCCACGTCACGCCGCGGCTGTTCCGGGAGCAGCCACGCCTGTCGCGTCTGTCGGGCCAGTTCGACTACCTCTACGAGACCGCGGCGTTCCAGTTCTACGGCGTGGACCGCGCCGACCAGATTCGTCACGCCGCGCGCCTGCTCAAGCCGGGCGGGCTGATCTTCTTCCTCGAGAAGCTCAATTGCGATTCGCCCGACGAGTACACGCGACGCGAGAACGTCAAGGACGAGTTGCACAAGACCCACTACTTCAGCCGCGAGGAAATCGACTGGAAGCGGCAGCAGATGCTCACGCAGATGGAGAACGGCCAGGTCACGTTCGACACGCTGGTGGCCGCGATCCACGAACAATTCGAGCATGTCTACCTGCTCTGGAACGGCACCAACTTCCACGAGTTCGTCGCCTCCAACGACGCGGCCTCGATCGAGTCCTTCGTCGCGTTGCTGGGCGAGCCCTGCATCGAACCGGCCTTCTGCTTCGAGCACCCGGTGCAGCGCAAGGTGGCGGGGCCGCGCGGAGACGCGGCGTGACGGGCCTGCACGGCGAGCATGCCGAGATCGACGCCGCGCCGCGGCTTCGAGACCTGCCGGCCGACCGCGCAGCCGATATCGAGCAGCGTCTCGAACGCCTGCTGCCGCGCTGGCGCGAACGCGCGCTGGCGGCGGACCGAAGCGCGCGGCTGCCGCTCGAAACGCTCGGCGAGCTGCACGACAGCGGCCTGCTGCATCTGCTCACGCCGCGCCGCTACGGCGGCCTGCAACAGGATTTCCCGCGCTTCGTCGAGATCGCACGCCGCGCGGCCACCGCCTGCGCCTCCACCGCCTGGATGCTCTGCGTGGTGGGCGGCCACGCGAGCACCGCCGCGCGCCTGCCGAAATCGCAGCAGGACATCGTGTTCGCCGACGGGCCGCGCCAGTTGTTCGCCACGGCCGCCGTGCAGGTCGGCAGCTTCGTCAGGGATGGCGACGGCTTCCGGCTCGACGGCGTGTGGCGCTACAGCTCGGGCATCGACCATGCCAGCTGGGTGATCCTCACGGCGCGCCTGAGCGAGGCCGATGCGCGGGACGCCTCGACGCTCTACAAGGTCATGCTCCGGCGCGAGGACGTCCAGGCGCTCGACAGTTGGCAGGTGGCGGGCATGCGCGCGACCGGCTCGAAGGATCTGCTCTTCGACAGGCTGCGCGTCCCGGCGGAATGGGTATTCGAGCGCTCCCGCTATTTCGGCGCGCATCCCCCGGGCGCCGAACTGCATCCCGAAGCCTATCTCTACGACGTGCCGCTGATCCCCTACAGCACGAGCTGGATCGTCGGGCCGATCCTCGGCTGCGCGCAGGGTGCCTACCAGCATTGCCTGGAAGCGCTGCGAGAGCGTGGCCGGCGCGGCGATGCCGTACTGGCCGCGCATCTCGCGAGAAGCGACGCGGAGCTGAGTTGCGCGCGCCATCTCTACCACGCGCTGCTCGACACCTTGCACGCCGCCGGCGTGGCGCGCCGCGCGCTGAGCACGGCCGAGACGCTGCGGATCCGGCGCGATCGCGCCTATCTCGCGCAGCTCTGCGTCGAGGCGATCCGGCGCCTGATCGGCAGCATGGGGACCGCCGCGGCATTCGACGCGCATCCCGCGCAACGTCACTGGCGCGACCTGCAAGTGATGGCCTCGCATGTCGACGTGGCCTGGGATGCAGCCTCCACGGCTTACGGCAACCATGAAATCGCAGGGGAGTGACCGAGGCAGATGACGAATCGCGATGCACGTTTCCGGCACATCGCCGACCAACTGGCGCTCCCCGCCGACGAGGACTTCGGCGCGGCCGGGCAATACGCGCCCTGGGTGCGCTGCGGCGAGCAGGTGTTCATCAGCGGCCAGTTGCCGAAGCGCGGCGGCGAACTGGCGCTGCGCGGCCTGATCGGCGCCGAAGTGTCGGTGGAGGACGGCCGGCGCGGCGCCATGCTCTGCGCCGCGCGCTGCATCGCCTTGCTGCAGCAGGCGCTCGGCACGCTCGATCGGGTCCGCGCCATCGCGCGCATCGGCGTGTACCTGCAGAGCGACGCGGACTTCGAGGCCCACAGCGCGGTGGCGGACGGTGCCTCGTCGGTGCTGCACGTCGTGTTCGGCGAGGCCGGCGTGCACGCTCGCACCAGCCTGAGCGTGTTCCGCCTGCCTCGCCACGCCGCAGTGGAAGTCGAGCTGCAGGCCTTCGTCGAGCCTCAGGAACCCAGCGTCACGCCACCGTCGGCGGCGATCGTCTGACCCGTCACGACGACGAACAGGATCATCGGCGTCGAATCCTCGCGCGCCCCATGCACGCCATTGCTCGCATGGGTGACGCCGGGCGCGCGCGTCACGAAGCATGTCCTGGGACGGTCCGTCAGCTTGCCATGCGCATCGACCAGGATGCGGCCGCTGTTTCGCAATCGTGTTGCTTCGGACATGGATTCCGGATTCCTCATTTCGGATAGGCCAATGCCCGATCGCTCGCGGGATCGGGCATCCCTGACGCTCGGACGATGCCGGCTCGCTGGGCAAAAGTATGAACGCAAGCCGATATCGGCTCAGGGGCAAAACCGCATACCAGTCATGGGAACGGTACCGGGTAGGAGGGGCGGCGGGAGGGATGCGGAAGCACCGGCCGCGCAGTGGCGGCCGATGCGGTCAGTCGGAACGGAACGCCTCGCGCGGCTCCACGGAAACGTCCTCGACCTGGATGTTGTACGCACCATCCGGCGTGCCGATCTCGGTGCCGTCGGCAGCGTCCTTGATCCGGCCTCTGACGGCATCCTTCACCTTGTCCTGCAATACCGGGTCGTTGCAAACCTCATCGATCAAACTCATGCTGGCCCCTCAGTGGTTATTGGAAGGACAAGCATGCCTCGGACGTATTGCCGTTCATCGACGATGGCGGACCAGCCGGGAGCCGGTGGCGCGGCCCGGCCTGCTCGCCCGGGCCACGCCACCGGCGACACTTACGGATAACTGACCAGGTTCACCGGAATGGTCGACACGCCGGCTGCCTGCGCACCGGTGTTGTTGACGATGTGCGTGATGGTGCCCACCCCGCCGAGCGATACCGTGAAGGTGTCATGCAGCTTCACGCCGGCCGTTTGCGGCACCTCGAAGCCGTGCAGCGCGTTCACCGAGGGATTGACGTTGAAGAAGCAGTAGCTGCCCATCCCCCAGGTCTCGTGGCTGGTCACCCCGGCGGCCACCTTGTAGGCCGCGTAGCCGTTGCCGGCCGGACTGATCCAGGCGGACTGGTTCGGCACGTCGTAGGGCAGCTCGTTCTGGAAGAAGATGGTCCGGCCGTTCTGGCCGTTCCACTGCACGTTGTACTTCTGGTAATGCTCGACGAACAGGCCGGTGGCCAGCACGTTCGCGCCGTTCACCACCACGCCGGTATCGGCGGTGTTGACGGTCCAGCCGGTCGGCGCCGAGCCGTGGTCCGCGCGCCAGGCCCAGATATGGTCGATCAGCGTGTCGTTGGCGTTCACCACCAGGCTGTTGGTGGCCTTGCCGGACACCGCCCCGCCGATGCGGAAGTAGACGTCCTGCACGCTGACCGGATCGCCCGCGTGGCTGGCCGAGGAGCCGGCGGTGCCGACCGTCAGCAGCGCGCTGCTGTTCACGGTGCCGGCATCGAACAGCAGGCCGGAGATCTTCACGCCGTTGACGTCCGCCACCGTCATCGCGTTCACGCCGTTGTCGGGCGTCAGCGTCGGGAAGCCGATGCCGAGCACCACCGTGTCGGCGCGCGTGATCGCGATCGGCTGGCTCAGGTGGTAGGTGCCGGGCGTGAAGAACAGGTTGAGGCCTTGCTGCAGGGCGGCGTTGAGGGTCGCGGCCGTGTCGGACGGACGCGCGACGTAGAACTGGCTCATCGGGATCGAGCTGCCCGGCGTCGCGCCCGAGGCCCAGGTGATGCCGCTGGCGTTGTTGCGCAGCGCGGGCACGAACACGTTGTAGTTGCCGGCGCTGTCGATGTAGAGGTACGGCTTCTCGCGCGAGACCGGCGTGGTGCCGAGCGTGGTGTAGGGCGGCGCCGCGTTCCAGGTGGCCGGGAACGATTGCGCGGGCGCGCCCTGCACGCCGGAGAACACCATGTTCCAGACGCCGTTGACCCAGTTGCCGATGGTGCTGTCGCGCGTGTACCACTGCTGCTGCGAACCCGAGGACACGGTGCCGTCGATCTTGCTGTCGGCGATGTAGCCGCCGCTGGCATAACCCTGCCCGTCGCCCTGGTTCGACGGCCCGAGCGTCAGGTTGCCCCGGATATGGACCCGCCGCATCGGCGCGGCCTGCGAGACCGCCCAGCGATCGGTGCCGCCGTTGGGCGACACCGCGAGATTCTCCACCGAGCGCCAGAAATTCTGCGTCGCATTCGACTGATCGCCGTAATTCCAGCCGCTGTCGACATTCACGCTGCCGCTGATGGCCGTGTCGTCGGGATTCTTGCCGAGCCCGGCGATCGCCGTATAAAAACCGACATTGGCATTGATGTTGTTATAGCTGCCCGGCTTGAACAGGAATGCATAGCGTTGCGACCCGAATTGCGCGGTGGGGCTGCGCAATTGCGAATTGAAGGCATTGTCGAGTTGCGACTGGATCGAGGCGCTCGACATGCTCGGATCGAACACGACCACGTTCGGGCCGAAGTCGGGCGTGTTCGAGGTGGCGAAGGTGCTGGCCTTGGTGCCGGCCACCGAGCTCTGCGCGAGCGCGAGGCTGCCGGGCGAGGCGCCGTCGTCGCCGCCGCAGGCGGCCAGCGAAGTGACCGCGGTGGCAATGAGCGTCAAGCTGACGTGACGAAGCTTCAACATATGAATCTCTCCGTATTTGAAAACGCGGGTTTTCCGTCGAAAAATTCCATCGTTTTCACGCCGACATCCCAGGCCGGGCATCCGCCTGCACCATCCGCGAGAGGGCTTCAATGAAAGCCGCACAGGCTTTTTCTTGTATTTTTTGAATAGTCATTCCGAGCCGGCCGCGAGTTGAAATGAATCTCGAATTCGCTTGCTGTCGAGGCGGCTCGGCATATGGCGGAGCGAGCTTAGCACGCAGTCTTTTCGATATGGAGATTTATTATCTGGAATGTTTATTGCGAATAAGGATTCGCATCGCGCATATTCGTATTCAATTGCGCGAGTTGTTTCGGTGATCGCGATGCGGCTCGATTCGTCGATGTCGACGCCGCATCGCCGTGCCTCAGGGCAGTTGCCGGGTCGGCCGGAACAGGATCTCGTTGACGTCCATGTCCTCGGGCTGAGCGATGGCGAAGGCCACCGCGCGCGCGAAGGAGTCGGCGGAAATCGCGTTGGCCGCGTAGAAGTCGCCCAGGCCGCGCGCGATATCCGGCTCGCTCACGCCGCCCGGCAGCTCGGTGTCCACGGCACCCGGCGAGATCACCGTGGTGCGGATGTTCCAGGGCTTGATCTCCTGCCTCAGGCCTTCGGACAGGGCCCCGACCGCGTGCTTGGTGGCGCTGTAGACGGCGCCGTTGAGCATCAGCTTGTGGCCCGCCACCGACGACACGTTGATCACCTGCCCCGACATCTGGCGCTGCATGTGCGGCAGCGCCGCCGCGACGCCGTACAACACGCCCTTCAGGTTCACGTCGATCATGCGATCCCATTCGTCGACCTTCAGGCGCTCCAGCGGCGCGAGCGACATCAGCCCCGCGTTGTTGATCATCACGTCGATGCGGCCGAAGCCCCGCACCGCGCCGTCGACGAGCCGCTCGACCTGTTCGCGCACGGTCACGTCGGCCGCGAAGGCCAGCGCACGCGCGCCCTGCCCGCTCAATTCCTCGACCAGTTGCTGCAGGCGCTCGATACGCCGCGCGCCGAGCACCACGTGCGCGCCCCGCGCTGCGAGGTGGCGCGCGGCCGCCAGGCCCAGGCCGCTGCTGGCGCCGGTGATGACGACGACCTTGCCGTCGATGTTCTCGCTCATGGAATTCTCCCGGTGGTGGTGAATGAGACCGGGCCCATTCTAGGCAGGCGACCATCAATCCAGTAGCCGTCCATGGCTTGCTCCATTGGCAAGTTCAGATTGATACTGCCTGTTCGTTTTTTCCGGGGTACCCCATGTCCGTCAGCGACGTCCGCGCGATCGAGATCTTCATCAAGGCCATCGAGCTGGGCAGCATCCGGCGCGCCGCGGCCGCCCAGGGCATCAGCCCGCAAGCCGCAAGCCAGGCGCTGGCCGCGCTCGAGAAACGGCTCGGCGTGCGCCTGCTGCATCGCACCACCCGCAGCCTCGCGCTCACCCACGAAGGCCAGCAGTTCCTCGAAACCACGCAGCCCGCGCTGGCGGCGCTGGCGCGCGCCATCGACCGCGCGCGCATCGCGAAGGACGAGATCGCCGGGCCGCTGCGCATCGTCGCGCCGAAATACTCGTTCCTGCCGGTGCTCTGGCCGCTGGTCGACGAATTTTGCCGGCGCCATCCCGGAATCCAGCCCGACGTGACGCTCGACGATCGCATCGGCAACTGGGTGCGGGATCGCATCGATGTCGGCTTCCGCATCGGCACCACGCTGGAGGACGAGCTCACCGCGCGCCGCCTGTTCGCCCTGCAACTGATCGTCTGCGCGGCGCCGGCCTACCTGGCCGCGCACGGCGCGCCGGCTTCGATCGAGCAGCTCGCCTCGCATCGCTGCAGCGTGTTCCGCCATCCCGGCAGCGGCCGCGTGCTGCCCTGGCTGCTGCGGGTCGGCGACGAGGTGATCCGACATGAGCTGCCGCCGATGCTGTCGACCAACGATGCGCAACTGGAAACCGAGGCGGTCCTGTCGGGGCAGGTGATCGGGCTGTTGTCGGGCCTGTCGGCGGCGCCGCTGATCCGGGCCGGGCGGCTGGTGCCGCTGCTCTCTCGACATGCGGCCGATCACATGAGCGTCTACCTCTATTACGGTAGCCGCACGGCGCAGCCGTCGCGGGTGCGCGCCTTCATCGACCTCGGCGTCGAGCGGCTCGCCGGCTCGCGCGATTACGTGCTGGATGCGCGTGAACTGGCGACGGCGGAAACCAGGGGACGCAAGGCGGCGCGCGGGCGATAGCAGCGCGCGATCGCGCGAGCACCGCTGAACCGCTGAACCGCCTTCGTCGTCACCGACGATCGCATGCGGCGAACCTCAATCCGGCGTCATTCGCTCCAGCTCCCGCGCGGCACTCAGCAAGCCGCCCAGTACCGTATCGGCCACGCGTTGCGAAAATCCGCCCGGCAGCTCGGCCGCTACCTGCTCGATGGCCGCCGGCGTGCGTGCGATCAGTTCCTGGATCAGCGGCTCGGCGTCGTCGCCATAGCCGAGCTTGCGCGCCGTGCTGTTGAAATGCCGGCGTCGAATGGTGTGCACCTGATAGTGGCGGTTCCTGCCGAGCAGCGCCATCGCCAGCTTGATGTCCCGCGCGGCCCATTGATTCGGCCCGTCGCCCATCACCGGATAGGCGGACATCACGTCGTAGATCGGGGTGAGACGAAACCCTCCCGCATCGCCGCCTTGCAACTGGATGCTGAAATTCTTGGCATGACCGTCGGGCGCACGCAGCAGCCAGAACAGAATCTGTGTCGCCATCAGCGTGCGCAGGTCGCGCTCGGCGTCACGCGATTGATGGACGAGCTCGAACAAGGCCTTCAGGCCCGGCCCACCCTCGTTTTCATATTTGAGCAGCGGTGACGTGGCGGTGGCTTGGCAGAAATCCTCCTGGACCAGGCGAAGCAGACGCGAACCGCTCGTCGAGACGATGCGATCGAAACGTTCGACCACCAGCACGCGCTGGGTGCCGAAAGCGGCGATGCTTGCGTTGGCGGTCGGCAGGCCATAGGCCTTGAACAGGCGCAGGCACAGCCACTCGTTGTCCACCGAGGTGCTGAAATCGGCACGCCGGCCGCCGATCAAACCCAGCGGCAGCTTGAAGATATGCGTGGTAGGCGTGGCGCCGCGCGGCTTCATCCATCGACCGTTCCACCACAGGAAGGCGTCCTTTTCCTGCGCGCCGGCCAGCGAGATCCGGAAATCGTCGTCGGGATCGCGCGCGCCCGCGAAGCGATCGGGCGCGACCATTTCCAGCAGATGCCGCTCGATCGCCTCCTCGTCCAGCGCGATGCCGTCGATGCGATCGATACCCGGTGGCATCTCACCCTCGGGCAGCAGTTGCAATGCGCCGACACAATCACGCCCGATGGCGCGCAGAAGATCGAACGCGTCGGTAGAGCCGGTCCGGAAGCGGGCGGCGACACGTTTGCGAATCGTGTCGCTGTCGGGCAGCAGGCCTTCGAAGTAATGGGAGACGGCGGGGCCGCGTATCGCCGCGTTGCCGACCGTGAAAGGCAGCGACAGGGAGAGCGGCCGCCCCCGGGGGGAGCGAAACCAGGCGTCGTCATAGCGCAGTTCCATCTCGCCGCGCGCCGTGACGGTCCAGCGTCCGACCGGTTCGCCATTGGCCCAGAGAGCCAGTGTCTGACTGTGCGAGCGGCGCCCCATCTCACCACTCCAGTTCGTCGCCGGGCGGCGAATGATCGGGCTCGCCGAGCCGCAGTTCCAGTCCCACGACAGCGCACCAGCCCAGCAGTTGCCGGAAGCTCAGTTCCTCGGGATGCTGTTCGAGATGGGAGATGCGGTTCTGGCTCAGGCCCAGGCGTGTCCCCACTTGCGCTTGCGTGAGCTTGCGCCGCTTGCGGGCGCTCTTCAGCAACTGCCCGAGTTGCAGGGCCGACATCAGCTTCTGGGGCGAGAGGATCAAGGCCATGGAGAAAAATATCCTGATTCCAGATTTTTCGAGTTTATCTGAAATCCGGATATGCGCAATATATCCGCATTCCAGATATTTAAAGAATAGCTGAATCTCAGATAAACGAACGAGAAAACTGGCGGTCTTGCTCGTCCGTCAGGTGGACAGGACGCTCCGGACAGGATCGTGAGATCGCCGCCAGACCAGGCTCCATCAGGCAAGCCTCGGCACACATCGACATCCAGCCAGCCGCGCCGTATCGCTGCCACCCCGCCAAACTGTATCGGTACTGTACAGATAACTGTCGCTACACTGCCTCTTCCCCGACTGTTTCCCATTCCCGGTCTCGAGAGGCACCCATGAACATCATCACCCTGAGCGCGCTGCCGGCCGGCATGCTGTTCGCACTCGTGACGTCGATCACGCCAGGCCCGAACAACACCATGCTGCTGGCATCCGGCGTCAATTTCGGCTTCCGTCGCACGCTGCCGCACATGGTCGGCATCAGCACGGGGGTGGCGATCATGATGGTGGCGGTGGGTTTCGGCCTGGGCGAGGCCTTCGCGCAACTGCCCGTGCTCTACACGGTGCTCGAGGTCGCAAGCATCGCCTACCTGCTCTACCTAGCCTGGAAGATCGGCACCTCGGGCCAGGTGAACGCCAACCAGGGCAAGTCGCGCCCGATGACCTTCGTCGAGGCCGCGCTGTTCCAGCTCGTCAACCCGAAGGCCTGGATGATGGTGCTGACCGCCGCCACCACAGTCCAGCTCTCGGCCAGCTACGGCACCAATGCGATCGGCATGGCGCTGGTGTTCATCCTGGTGGGCTTTCCCTGCATCGGCGTGTGGGCCGCGTTCGGCCAGGGCATGCGCGGCTTCCTGTCGAACCCGCGGCGGCTGCGCATGTTCAACGTGACCATGGCGATCCTGCTGGTGGCTTCGCTCTATCCGCTGTTCGCCCGGCTGCTGGCCGCCTGACCCCGAATCCGGCATGCCGGCGCGCGGCATTTCCGGTTGTCGGCCGCCGCGTGCAGGCGTAGGCTGGTCGGTCCCGGACGCCGGCGCGTCGACGGCACGCCCGCCCGGGCAGGAGGGTCCGATGAAGCACACCATGAAAGCCGGCGACCGCATCGAAGGCCTGCACTGGCGGGCCGAATATCATCCGAACACGCATCACATCCGCGTGCTGCGCGAGCACAGCGAGGTGGGCACCTATATCGCGCCGCGCACCCTGTTCGGCGACGAGCACACGATGCGCACGGCCACCTCGGCCGATCGCCGCTGTGTCGAGTCGGCGCTGCGTGCCTATCTGCGCCAGTTCGCCAAGGTCCACGACGCCGAGGAATGAAAACGGGGCGGCAAGCGCCGCCCCGTTTTCATGTCCTTCGAGCAACGGCGCCGTCTTGCCGGCGCCTGCCTCGCCCTGGCGGGCGAGCCGCTCAGGCGGCGCCGCCCGCGTCCTCTTCCTTGAAGATCCGGTCGGCCAGGTGGAAGGCCGAATTCGCCGCCGGCACGCCGCAATAGATCGCGGTCTGCATCAGCACTTCCTTGATCTCGTCGCGCGTCACGCCGTTGTTCTTGGCCGCGCGCAGATGCAGCGCCAGTTCCTCGCCGCGATTGAGGGCCACCATCATCGAGATCGTCAGCAGGCTGCGCGTGTGACGCGGCAGGCCCTCGCGGGTCCAGATCTCGCCCCAGGCATAACGCGTGATCAGATCCTGGAATTCCGTGGTCAACTCGTTGCGATTGGCCAGCGAGCGATCGACATGAGCCTCGCCGAGCACGGCGCGGCGCACGCCCAGGCCGTCTTCGTAGCGTTGTTTCTCGTCCATCTTGCGGCTCCGTCAGGCGGTCAGGAATTCGATCAGCGCGCGGTTGAAACCTTCGGCGCATTCGATGTTGGAGATATGCGCGGCGTCGAACTCGACGTGCTTCGCACCCGGAATCGCGGCAGCCAGCTCGCGGCCCAGCGCGGGCGGCGTCGACATGTCGTGCGCCCCCGTCACCACCAGCACCGGCAGCGCGATGCCCTTCACTTCCTCGCGCAGGTCGGCTGCGTTAAGCGCGTCGCAGTTGGCGGCATAACCCTGCTGGTCGTTATGCACGAAGGCGTCGCGCACCACGTCGACCAAACGCGGCTCGGCCGCGAAGAATTCCTTCTTGAACCAGCGCTGCAGCACCGCGTCGACCAGCGCGCGCATGCCTTCGTCGCGCGCCTTCGCCGCGCGCGGCTCCCATACCTCGGGCGAGCCGATCTTGGCCGCCGTGTTGGCCAGCACCGCGCGCCCGATGCGCCGCGGATGACGCGCGGCCAATGCGGCGCCGGTCAGGCCGCCCATCGAGATGCCGCAGAAATGGGCGCGCTCGATCCCCAGGTGGTCGAGCAGGCCGATCACGTCGCCGGCGAGCTGGTCGATCGTGTATGAGCCGGCCGGCGCTTCCGAGTGGCCGTGGCCGCGCGTGTCGTAGCGCAGCAGGTTGAAATGCGCGCCCAGCGCATCGACTTGCGCGGCCCACATCGACAGGTCCGCGCCGAGCGAATTCGAAAACACCAGCCACGGCGCCTCGGCGTTCGCTGCACGATCGATTCGGTAATGCAGCTTCACGCCGTTGACAGAAGCAAAAGGCATCGCTAGTTCTCCTTAATTGCCGCTCGCGTGACGCGCGAGCACGGCATCGACGAAGGCACCGGCCTCGCCGACGTAATGAGCGGGATCGAGCAGCCGCGCCAGCGCCTCGGGCGCGAGCTGCGCGGAGACGACGGGATCGGCGGCCAGCACGTCATGCAGGGTTCGGTTCGAGCGCACCGCCTCCTTCGAGGCCTGCTCGACCAGGTGATGCGCGTCGAGCCGGCCGATCCGGTCGCCGAGCGCGAGCATCACGGCCTCGCCGAGCACCAGGCCGCGCGTGGCGTCGAGATTGGCGGCCAGCCGCGCGGTATCAACCTGCAGGCCGCCGACGATCTGCGCCACCTGGGCCAGCGCGCCGCCGGCCAGGCGCGCCAGCTCGGGCAGCGCCTCCCATTCGGCCTGCCAGCCGCCGAGCGCGCGTTCGTGCTCCTGCACCATCCCCGCGAATACCGTGGCGAGCAGCCCCGGCGCGCGCACGGCGGCGCTCAGCACGGCCGCGCAGCCGACCGGGTTGCGCTTGTGCGGCATGGTCGAGGAACCGCCCTTGCCGGCCGCGGCGGGCTCGGCCAGCTCGCCGATCTCGGTCTGCATCTGCAGCGAGATATCGCGCGCGATCTTGCCGAGCGTGCCGATCACCATCGCGAGGAACGAAGCGGTTTCGGCGATGCGATCGCGCTGCGTGTGCCAGGGCACCTCGGGCAGCGTCAGTCGCAGGTCCTCGGCGAGCGAGGCGGCCACCTTCGGCGCGGCCTCGCGCAGGCTGGCCAGGGTGCCGGCCGCGCCGCCGAACTGCAGCACCAGCACCTCGCCGCGCAACGCGGCGAGCCGCCGGCGATGGCGTCCCAGGGTATCGAGCCATTGCGCGAACTTCAGGCCGAGCGTGATCGGCAGCGCCTGCTGCAACCAGGTGCGGCCGATCATCGGCGTGTCGCGATGCGCGCGGGCCAGCGCGGCCAGCGAGCTGCACACGGCATCGAGCAGCGGCTCGATCGCATCGAAGCTGTCGCGCAACTGCAGCACCAGGCCGCTGTCGATGATGTCCTGGCTGGTGGCGCCCCAGTGGACGAACTTGGCCGCCTCGGCATCGTCGTCCTTGACGCGCGCGGTCAACTGCTTGACGAGCGGGATCGCGAGATTGCCGCCGAGCGCCGCGTCGCGCGCCAGCGCCTCGGCGTCGAGCCGCTCGGCACGGCAGGCCGCCACGATCGGCGCCACCGCCGCGGCGGGAATCACGCCGTGGGCGGCCAGCGCGCGCGTCAGCGCGGCCTCGACGTCGAGCATCCGCTGCAGGGTGGCGGCGGGCGACCAGATGCGCACCAGCGTGGCATCGCCGCCGATCAGGGAGGTCAGTCGGGCACTGTCTTCGAACATGGAATGGTCAGCAGGTCGGGAAGGGCCGGGAGCGCCTATTGTCCACCGAAGCGCGCCGCCTTGCGCGCACGGCGAATGGCCCCGCGCGACGCGGGAAGCGGCGTGTCGCGCGGGGCCATCGGCAGGCAGGCGCCTGGAAGAACGGGAAAGCCTGGAAACAGCGGCGCTTACGCGGCCGCGCGTTCGGTGGCGTCGACGAGCGGCACGCCCGTCAGCGCCTGCAGTTCGTCGAACGACAGGTCGGTGAAGATCTCGCGCACGGCGAGGCCTTCGGCCGTCACGTCGAGCACGGCGAGATCGGTATAGATGCGCGTCACGCAGCCGATCCCGGTGACGGGATACGAGCACTCGGCCACCACCTTGCTCTCGCCCTGCTTGGTCAGGTGCTCCATCATCACGAACACCTGCTTGGCGCCGATCGCCAGGTCCATCGCGCCGCCGACGGCGGGGATCGCGTCGGGCGCGCCGGTGTGCCAGTTGGCCAGGTCGCCCTTGGCCGACACCTGGAAGGCGCCGAGCACGCAGTAGTCGAGATGGCCGCCGCGCATCATCGCGAAGGAATCGGCGTGGTGGAAGAACGCACCGCCGGTCAGCAGCGTGACGTGCTGCTTGCCGGCGTTGATCAGTTCGTCGTCCTCATGGCCGGCCTCGGGCGCCGGGCCCATGCCGAGCACGCCGTTCTCGCTGTGCAGGAAGATTTCCTTGTCGGCGCCGAGGTGGTTGGCCACCAGGGTCGGCACGCCGATGCCGAGGTTCACGTAGGCGCCTTCGGGGATGTCCTGGGCGACACGTTGCGCCATCTCATCGCGGGTCAGTCGTTTCATGGTGGTGTCCTCCGGGTTCAGGCGGCTTGCGCGCCGAGTTCGGCCGCATGCACGGCTTGCGGCACTTCGACGACGCGTTGCACGAAGATGCCCGGCGTCACGATGTGTTCGGGATCGAGCCCGCCCAGGTCGACCACCTGCGAGACCTGCACGATGGTGGTCTTCGCGGCGCTGGCCATCACCGGCCCGAAGTTGCGCGCCGTCTTGCGATACACCAGGTTGCCCCAGCGATCGCCCTTGAAGGCCTTGATCAGCGCGAAATCGGCGTGGATCGGCGTCTCGAGCACATACTGCTTGCCGTCGATCTCGCGCGTCTCCTTGCCCTCGGCCAGCCGCGTGCCGTAGCCGGTGCGCGTGAAGAAACCGCCGATGCCAGCGCCCGCCGCGCGGATCCGCTCGGCCAGGTTGCCCTGCGGCACCAGCTCCAGCTCGATCTCGCCGGCGCGGTAGAGCGCGTCGAACACCTGCGAATCGGCCTGGCGCGGGAACGAGCAGATGATCTTGCGTACGCGCTTGGCCTTCAGCAGCGCCGCCAGGCCCGTCTCGCCGTTGCCGGCATTGTTGTTGACGATCGTCAGATCGCGCGCGCCGTGCGCGATGAGCGCGTCGATCAGCTCGGACGGCATGCCGGCCGTGCCGAAGCCGCCGATCATGACCGTCGCGCCGTCGTGGATGTCGGCCACCGCCGACTGCAGGGAATCGAAAATCTTGTTGACCATGGCTCTTCCTGAGGGAATCCGCGCCGCGCCACGCGCGCGTCGGACAGCGCGCCGGACTTCCTCCGAAGGCACGCCGCATCGGGCCGTCCTTGGCCCGATTTGTTCGTATTTCGAACTCAGATTCGATTAGCGAACGATGCGGCGATCATAGAATCTCGCTCGCGGCCTTGTCAAGGCGGGGTGATGCGGAGGCGGCCGCGTCGTCGAAGGGCAGGCCGACGTAGTTCTCGGCCAGCGCGCGCGCCGCCGCGGGCGAGCGCGTCACGTACTTCAGCTCGGCCAGCTTGAGGCGATCGACGAAGGGCGTGTCCTCGGGCGAGGCATGCAGCATGTTGGTCATGAAGTAGGAGAAGTGCTCGGCGCGCCAGACGCGTTCCAGGCAGGTCGACGAATAGGCGTCGAGCGGCGCGGCGTCGCCGCGATAGTGGGCGGCCAGCGCCCGCGACAGCGTCCGCACGTCGGCCACCGCCAGGTTCATGCCCTTGGCGCCGGTCGGCGGCACGATGTGGGCGGCGTCGCCGGCCAGCAGCAGCCGGCCATGGCGCATGGTCTCGCACACGAAGCTGCGCATCGGCGTGACGCTCTTCTGCGTGATCGCGCCTTCGGTGGGCGTCCAGCCGCTGCCGTTCGAGAAGCGCGTGTGCAGTTCGTCCCAGATCCGCGCGTCGGACCATTGCGCGAGATCCTCGTCGGGGCGGCATTGCAGGTAGAGCCGCGTGACGCTGGGCGAGCGCATCGAGAACAGCGCGAAACCGCGCTCGTGGTGGGCATAGACGAGCTCGTCGAGCGAGGGCGCCGCGTCGGCCAGGATGCCGAGCCAGGCAAAGGGATAAACGCGCTCGTAGCAGCGCTGCAGCGCCTCGGGAATGGTCTGCCGCGCGATGCCGTGGAAGCCGTCGCAGCCGGCGATGAAGTCGCAATCGATGCGCTCGGCCACGCCGTCCTGGCGCCGGAAGGTTACGGCCGGCCGTTCGCCGGTCACCTCGTGCAGCGCCACCTCGCTCACCTCGAAATGCATCGCGTGGCCCTGCTCGATGCCGGCGGCGATCAGGTCGCGCACCACCTCGTGCTGGCTGTAGACGGTGATCGCGCGGCCGCCCGTCAGCGCCGACAGGTCGATGCGATGCCGCTCGCCCGAGAACAGCAGCTCGATGCCGTGATGCACCAGCCCCTGGCTGCGCATGCGCTCGCCGAGCCCGGCTTCGTTGAGCGTGTCGACGGTACCCTGCTCCAGCACGCCGGCGCGGATCCGGTTCTCGCAATACTCGCGCGAGCGCGCCTCGACCAGCACCGCGTCGATGCCCTGCAGGCGAAGAAGATGGGAAAGCAGCAGCCCGGCGGGGCCGGCGCCGACAATCGCGACCTGGGTACGCATTGTTCGTCTCCTGAACATTGATTCGATTAGTGAAACGGATGTTCGGGCTTCGCCGACTATGCGGCAATGCCATTTTGGAGATATGTTCCATATCGAATTCCGATAGTGGTGAGGCATGTCCGAACTCGACCTGAACCTGATTCCCTACCTGGTAGCGCTCGACGAGACGCGCAACGTGAGCCGCGCCGGCGACCTGCTCGGCGTCAGCCAGCCGCGCGTGAGCGCGGCGCTGGGCCGGCTGCGCGAGCATTTCGGCGATCCCTTGTTCGTGCGCACCTCGCGCGGCATGGAGCCGACGCCGCGCGCGCTGGCCCTGGTGCCGGCCGCGCGCGACGCGCTCGCGCAGATCCGCCGCGGGCTGGTCGCGCCGCACGATTTCGATCCGGCGACCGATACCAGCACCTTTTCGATCGCGTTGTCCGACGTCGGCGAGATCGTGTTCCTGCCCAGGCTGCTGCAGGAGCTGGCGCGGCGCGCGCCGCGCGCGAACCTGCGTTCGGTGTCGCTGCCGCACGCGGAGATCGAGCGCGGGCTGGAGGCGGGGAGCGTCGACCTGGCGGTCGGCTATTTCCCCGACCTGGGCGGCAGCAACTTCTTCCAGCAGCGTCTGTTCACGCATCGCTTCATCTGCCTGATGCGACGCGGCCATCCGCTGGCCGGCAAGCCGCTCACGCTGGAGCAGTTCCTCGCCTGCGGCCACGCCGTGGTGCGCGCCGAGGGGCGCAGCCAGGAGATCCTCGAGCAGCACCTGGCGAAGGCGCGGCTGCAGCGGCGCGCGGTGCTGGAGACGCCGCACTTCATGAGCCTGCCCTTCATCCTGGGCCGCACCGACCTGATCGCCACCGTGCCGCACGCGATCGGTTATGCCTACGTGGCCGAGCACGCCTCGATCACCCTGGTCGAGCCGCCCTTGCCGCTGCCGCGCTTCGACCTGCGCCAGCACTGGCATCGCAAGTACCACAACGATCCGCGCACGGCCTGGCTGCGCGGCATGGTGGCCGACCTGTTCAACGACGCGCTGGACGAATGGCCGAAATGAAGCCCTGCGGGCGCCGTCGAATAACCCTATCCGGGGCAAGGCGCGGCATCGGCGTCAAAACCATGAAACAATGCCCGGTCAGCCGCGCCAGGCGGCAATCCTAGGAGCCCGAGAGCATGTCCAAACGCAAGACCGCCGGCAAGGCGGCAGCCGAGCCCGTGGCCGGCAAGACCACTCAGATCGTCGAGCGCCCGAGCCGCGCCGAAGCCGAGGACGCCGTGCGCGTCCTGCTGCGCTGGGCCGGCGACGATCCCGCCCGCGAGGGCCTGCTCGACACGCCCGCGCGCGTGGCGCGCGCCTACGAGGAATTCTTCAAGGGCTACCAGCTCGAGCCGAAGGACATCCTCGCGCGCACCTTCAGCGAGGTGGAAGGCTACGACGAGATGATCGTGCTGAAGGACATCCGCTTCGAGAGCTATTGCGAGCACCACATGGTGCCGATCATCGGGCGCGCGCACGTGGCCTACCTGCCGAACCACCGCGTGGTCGGCATCTCGAAGCTGGCGCGGCTGGTGGACGCTTTCGCCAAGCGTCTGCAGATCCAGGAAAAGATGACGGTGCAGATCGCCGACACGCTGTTCGAGGTGCTGCAGCCCAAGGGCGTGGGCGTGATCCTCGAAGCCGCCCACCAGTGCATCTCCACGCGCGGCATCCACAAGCCCGGCGTCGAGATGGTCACCTCGCGCATGCTCGGCACCTTCCGCACCGATCCGTCCACGCGTCGCGAATTCCTCTCGATCGTGTCGAATCCGTCCTCGGTCAACCTGACGAACACGTGATGCCGCACGACACCGATCTGCGCGAGGCGCCCGTGGTGCTGGTGACGGGCGCCGCGCGTCGCGCGGGCCGCGCCTTCGCCAGGCACTTCGGCGCGCGCGGCTATCGCGTCGCGGTCCACTACGACCGCTCGGCCGAGGCGGCCGCCGAGGCCGTCGGCGAGATCGGCACGGACGGCGGCGAGGCCATCGCGCTGCAGGCCGACCTGGCCGACGCCGCGGCCTGCGATGCGCTGATCGCGGCTGTCCATGCCCGCTTCGGGCGGCTCGACGTGCTGGTCAACAACGCCTCGGTGTTCTGGCAGGACCACTTCCCCGGCTTCGACCTGGCCGCCTTCGACAGCGCCTGGACAGTCAACTGCCGCGCGCCGATCCTGCTCGCCCGGGCCTTCTACGAGCGTGCCAAGGCCGCCGGCCGGCAGGGCGTGGTGATCAACGTGATCGACCAGAAGATCAAGGAAAACTTCCATCGCGACCACTTCAGCTACACGGTCGCGAAGGCCGCGCTCGGCAACCTGACCCAGATGCTGGCGATGTCGGCCGCGCCGGTGCTGCGCGTCAACGCGGTGTTCCCGGGATTGATGCTGCCCAGCGACGACCAGACCGAGGCCGATTTCGCGCATGCGAGCCGAGCCTCCACGCCGCTGGCGCGCATCGCGGGGCCCGAGGATGTCGCCAACGCGATCCTGCTGCTGACGGGCAGCGCCTACAACGGCGTGGATTTCGTGGTGGATGCGGGACAGAACCTGATTCGCGTCGACCAGGACGTGCTCTACAAGCATCGCTCGCCGGCGCGCGGCAGCTGAGTCGGACGACAGCGTCAGGCGCCTGGTTCGAAGGCGCCTTGATTCGGAACCCTGATCAAGCGGGTCGATCGTTGCTCGCGGCGCATCGCCCTCGATTGCGGCGGCTCCCGAAAAACCTCACCTTCGATACCGTTTGAAACAGGCGCCACGAACGTGGCGCCTGTTTTTCATGCTTCCTGCCTAGGCTTGCGCCTCGCCGTTCTCGCCGGCGCCGCGCTCGCCCTCGCGTACCTTGCCCTGCGCCACGCTGCTGCCCGGCGGCACGCTGTGCGTGAGCCAGACGTTGCCGCCGATCACCGAGCCGCGCCCGATCGTGACGCGCCCGAGGATGGTCGCGCCGGCATAGATCACCACGTCGTCCTCGACGATCGGGTGGCGCGCGTTGCCCTTCACCAGCGTGCCGTCGCCGTCGGCGGGGAAGCTCTTCGCGCCGAGCGTGACGGCCTGGTAGACGCGCACGCGCTCGCCGATGATGGCGGTCTCGCCGATCACCACGCCGGTGCCGTGGTCGATGAAGAAGCTCGGCCCGATGGTCGCGCCGGGGTGGATGTCGATGCCGGTGGCCGAATGCGCGATCTCGTTGATGAAGCGCGCCAGCAGCGGCACGCCGAGCTTGTGCAGCGCATGCGCGAGGCGGTGGTGCATCATCGCCAGCACGCCGGGGTAGCAGAGCAGGATCTCGGTGATGTGCTGCGCGGCGGGGTCGCCCGCGTAGGCGGCCTGGATGTCGCTGACCAGCAGCGCGCGGATCGCCGGCAACTGCTCGCCGAAGGTGCGCGCGATCTCGAACGCGCGTTCGTCGAGCGGGCCCGGCTCCGCATCGGCGTACTCGGGCAGGAACGGCAGCGCGCGGCGCACCTGCTCGTGCAGCACGCGCAGGGTGCTCTCCAGCGTGTGGCCGACGTAGAAATCGACGCTCTCGTCGGTCAGGTCGGGCGCGCCGTAATGCGTCGGAAACAGCGATGCACGCAGGCCGGTCACAATCTTGCAGATCGCATCGCGCGAGGGCAGTTCGCGAATGCCGCGCGGGTGCCGCGTGCGATGCAGCGTTTCGCGCGACTCGCGCAGTTCGGCGACGATCTGTTCAAGACCCCAGCTGCGGGCGAGGGACGAAGAGGACGATTTCGACATGGTGCGGTGGACGGCCGTTCGTAGCATACGTAACGAACGGGCGCGCTGTTTGAAAAAGGTGAATGACAGGATCGACAAGATTACCGCGTTTCGTCCGCGCCCGCGAAACGCGGCCCGCGCCGGGCGCCGACGCGCTCCGTTGCGGCAGCGAGGCACGCGCGATGGCGCCGGGCCAGGCCCGCGCGACTCGGAATCGGGAAACCAGGGCGTGGCGGGCGCGGGGAGCACGCCTAGACCGTCATGCTGCTCGCATCGATCCAGCGCACGGCCCAGTCACGCGCATGGGCGATCGCATCGCCCTCGTCGCCGAAATGGAGATCGGATGGAAAAAAACGATTCGCGACCAGTTCGCCGTCGCTGGATCGGGAGATGACCACGTAAGGCTGGAACGAACCGTCGCTGGCACGCGCCGGAGCGCAATTCAACAGATAGCCGCGATGCGTGAATGCCGTCGTCGTCGAGTGCATGAGTGCGCCCACCTTAAGTCCCTTGCGTTCTTCTTCACTGCCGTCCGTTAAGGGTGCCGCGGTGCCCGTTGCGGGCTGGAGCCGCGCGGCCGGCGCGTGCCGCCGCGCCGTCTCGAAAGGGAATCATACTCTGTCGTCCCGGTGCCTTCTAGTTGAAATAAAACCCGTCGATACTGGACGATCGCGCACGCGCCACGCCTCGGGCATCTCGCCGTCCGAAGGCGGGGTTTTCACCGATCGGCGCGCGCCGCCGCGTTCACGATCCGCCCACATCGTGGAATCTCCACGTCGGCCTCGATGCACCGTTCGATGTCTCTCGATGCGCCGCATCATGCGATACGAACCGCGCGGCTCCCGGAATCGCGTTTGATCCACGGCACTGCAAGCCGGGGCCCGTTCGTATACGCTCCCATCCAGCAAGGCACACACGCCGCCCGGCCTCGGCCGGTCCCTCATTCAACGCACCACGGAGCCACCATGTACCAGCGCATCTTCGTCGCAGTCGACGGCAGTGAAACCTCGCGTCATGCATTCGACTCCGCCCTCGCGCTCGCGCGCTCCGAACGCGCCACGCTGCGCGCGTTCTACGCGGTCGAGAACGCGACCCTCTACTACAACGTGCCCGGCTACGATCCCTCGGTGCTGCGCGCGCAACTGATCGAGCAGGGCGGCGACCTGACCCGCGAATTCGCGCAGCGCATGCAGGACGCCGGCGTGAAGGGCGACGTGCTGACCGGCGAGGCCACCACGCTGGCCGACGTCTCCTCGCTGATCCTCGAGGCCGCCAAGGAGTACCAGGCCGACCTGCTGGTGCTCGGCACGCACGGGCGCCGCGGCTTCAAGCGCCTGGTGCTCGGCAGCATCGCCGAGCAATGCCTGCGGCAGGCCTCGCTGCCGGTGCTGCTGATCCCCTCGGCCGCCTCGCATCCGCCGGCGGCCGCCGCCGAACCGGACAATTCGGAAACCTGATTGCCTTGCCGTAACGCAACCGCGACGCAGCTCGCGTCGCGGCGTTTTGCCGCTCAGCTCATGGAAAACCCGGTGGGACAATGACCCCGTTGTGATTCCCTTGTGCGAGCACCACATGCTGACCCCTACCCCGCTGTCCCCCGTCCGCTCCCGTCCCTCCCCCTCCTGGTCCCCTCACCAGGCCGCGCACTGCTCGACCTGCTCGATGCGCCATCTCTGCGTGCCGCAAGGCCTGAGCAACGATGCCGTCGAACGGCTCGAGACGGTCATCTGCCTGGCACGCCCGGTCCGTCGCGGCGATGCGCTGTTCCGCGAGGGCGACGGCTTCGACAGTCTCTACGCCGTGCGCTCGGGCGCGCTGAAGTCGGTCGCCACGCGTCACGACGGCCGCGAGCAGGTGGCCGGCCTCCATCTCGCCGGCGAGCCGCTCGGCCTCGACGGCATCGCCGACAACCAGCACCCGCGCACCGCCGTCGCGCTCGAGGACAGCACCGTCTGCGTGATCCCCTATGCCCCGCTGCGCTCGCTCTGCTCCGAAACCAGCACGCTGCAGGCGCGCGTGCTCAAGCTGATGAGCGAGCAACTGGTGCGCGAAACCACGCAGTCGATCCTGCTCGGCTCCCTGAACGCCGACGAACGCGTGGCCGCGTTCCTGCTCGACGTGTCGCGGCGCTACCTCGCGCGCGGTTATTCGTCCACCGAGTTCAACCTGCGCATGACGCGCGAGGAAATCGGCAGCTACCTCGGCATCACGCTCGAAACCGTCAGCCGCACGCTGTCGAAGTTCCAGCGCAACGGCCTGCTGTCGATGCAGGGCCGCATCGTGCATATCCTCGATTTCGAAGGCCTGCAGGCGATCTGATCGCGCCTTGCCTCGCGCAGCGCTCCCGCTTCCCACCACGAACGCAAATGGCGCCCATTGGGCGCCATTTTTTCGTGCCGAACCAGCCGGCTCAATCGAGCCAGCGCGCCGCCTGCGTCTTCAGCGCGCGGCTGAACTCGTCGAGCCAGTCGATCGAGAGCCGCCAGCTCTGCCAGTAGAGCTCGATATCGATGCTGCGCCCTTCCGAGAGGTCGATCATCTCGCCGGCCGCCACCTGCCGCTCGATCATCCGGTCCGGACACATGCCCCAGCCGAGCCCCGTCTCGCAGGCACGCAGATAACCGGCCACGTGCGGAATCCAGTGCTTGGGCGGATCGAGATCGGTGCGCACGGCGCGCCGGATGAAGCGCATCTGCAGGCTGTCCTTGGGGCTGAACATCACGCAGGGCGCGCGACGCAGGGCCTCGCGCGTGAGCCCGTCGGAAAAATAGCGTGCATGGAAATCGGGCGAGCACACCGCGTGATAGCGGATCCGGCCCAGGCGCGTGGAGCGGCAGCCCTGGATCGGCTCGGCCTGCGCCGTGATCGCGCCCTGCACGCTGCCGTCGCGAATCCGCTCGGCCGTGTAGTCCTGGTCGTCGATCACGAGGTCGAGCAAGGTGTTGCTCTCGGCGCAGAACGGGCCGACCGCGTCGATGAACCAGGTGGCGACGCTGTCGTCGTTGACGGCCACGCGCAAGGTCGGCCAGGCGCCGACGCTGCCCGGCAGGTGCGGCACGCGCCCGGAAAGCTCGGCCTCCAGCAACTGCACGCGCTCGGTATGCCGGCACAGCAGCGCGCCCGAGGTGGTCGCCACGCAGGGCTGCCCGCGCTTGACCAGCACGCTGCCGACGCGCTCTTCCAGCAGCTTGACGCGCTGCGAGACGGCCGAGGGCGAGACGTTCAGGTCCCTGGCCGCGCGTTCGAAGGATCCGTGCCGGATCACCGCGGCCAGCGCCTCCAGCAGGGCGTAGTCGAGCATTCAGTTTTCCTTCATCGACATTAGGGAAATTAGCTTCGCTTATCCGAAGCCTGCCCGCAGACTAGCGGCAATTTCTGAACGAGTCTACTGCCCCCTCCTTGCCATGAACTGGATTGCCTTCACCCACGGCGCCGCGCTCTGCGCCTCGCTGATCATCACCATCGGCGCGCAGAACGCCTTCCTGCTGCGCCAGGGCATCATGCGCTCGCACGTCGGCAAGATCGTGCTGCTGTGCGCCGCCTCCGACATGCTGCTGATCGCGGCCGGCGTCGGCGGCGCCTCGGTCCTGGTCGAGCGCTACCCGACCTTCATCCACGTCGTGCTCTATCTCGGCCTCGCCTACCTGGCCTGGTTCGGCCTGAGCGCGCTGCGCCGCGCGCTGAAGCCGGGCCACGCGACGCTCGACGTGAGCGGCAGCGCCGCGCCGCCCCCGCAGGGCGCCTGGCCGGTGGTGCTCTCCACGCTCGCGCTGACCTGGCTCAACCCGCATGTCTATCTCGACACCTTCCTGCTGATCGGCACGGCCGGCGCCCGCGAGCCGGACGGCACGCGCGCCGCCTTCGCGATCGGCGCGATGCTGGTCAGCGTGCTGTGGTTCGTCGGGGTGGGATATGGCGCGCGCCTGCTCGCGCCCTGGTTCAGGAAGGCGCTCGCCTGGCGCCTGCTCGACGGCGCGGTGGGCAGCATGATCCTGTGCCTGGCGGCCGTGCAGTTGCGCTGAAGCGGGCCCCGGATGCGAGATCGCCGGCCTGCGCGATACGCAAGGCCGGCGATGTCTTCATCGGGCGATCGCGCCCGGCTCGAGCCGATTCACAGCGCGCGGACGATCCCGCCGTCCACCCGCAGGTTCTGGCCCGTGATGTAGCCGGCGCCGTCCGACAGCAGGAAGGCCACCGTCTTCGCGATCTCCTCGGTCTTGCCGAAGCGCCCCGCCGGGATCCGCGCGACGATCTCGGGCGTTTCCGGCCAACTGTCGATGAAGCCCGGCAGCACCGAATTAATGCGGATCCCCGCGCTCGCGTAACGATCGGCATAGAGCTTGGTGAAGGCGCTGAGCGCGGCGCGCAGCGCCGAGGACACCGGCATGGCCTGCTCGGGCGCGTCGGCCGCGAAGCTCGAGATGTTGACCACCGCGCCGCCGCCCTGCTTCTCGAACACCGGCGTCACGCGACGCAGCACGCGCGCCACGTTCAGCACGACCAGATCGAGGCCGAGATGCCATTGCTCGTCGCCGATCGCGAGCAGATCGCCCTTGGGCGGATGACCGGTGTTGTTGACGACCGCGTCGATGCGGCCGTACCTGGCGAGTGTCTCGTCGACGAAGCGCCCGATATCGGCATCCTCGGTGACCGAACCGGCGATGCCGAAGCCGCCCAGTTCGGCGGCCAGCTCGACGGCGCTGCCCGAAGGCGACATCAGCGCGACGCGATAACCGCCGGCGGCCAGCTCACGCGCGATCGCGGCGCCCATGCCCTTGCCGGCGGCGGTGACGAGTGCAACTTTTTCTGCAGACATGTTTTCTCCTGGGTTGAGAATGGGCGGCCCAGGCTCCGGCCGTCCCGTGCATGCCGCACTGTAGGACGCGCAAACGCCGGTGTCGAACCATCAATTCTGCTTAGAGTCAGGAGAATTTCTACTGCCTTTGCAAATCCCGCGAGGGTCGGCTGTTCCGCCAGGAATTGAAGCCCGATGCAGTATGTCGCGATCGCATCGGGCGCCCGTCCACCACCAGTTTTTCTACAGGATATTCAGCGCGCCGCGCCGGTCCAGCGTCGATACTGCCGCGTCTGGCAGGCATTGGCCAGGCGTTGCCGGACCAGCGCGCCGACCGGCCAGACGTCCGGCCGGGTACGACGGCCGCGGCTCAGCCTCACCAGCTGGTACTTGACCATCGCCATGTTGGCCATCGCGCCGAGCATCTTGTTCTTCAGCGTGACCGGCCGCAGCACCGGCACGATCTCCTCGCCGGCGCGCCAGCGCCGCGGCAGCGCCGGATCGATCGACATGGCGGTGGCGATGCCGGCCATCGCCACGCCGCTGGCCAGCACCTGCTCGACCACCGCGCGGCGCCGGATCCCGCCCGTCACCATCAGCGGCACGCGCGAGACGGCGGCGATGTCCTCGGCGAACTCCAGGAAATAGGCCTCGCGCGCGAGCGTGCGGCCGTCGCGCGCCTGGCCCTGCATAGCCGGCGCCTCGTAGCTGCCGCCCGACAGCTCGATCAGGTCGACGGCGAGTTCGTTGAGCATCGCCACCACCTGTTTCGCGTCCTCGGGGTCGAAGCCGCCGCGCTGGAAATCCGCCGAATTCAGCTTCACCGACACCGCGAAACCGGGGCTCACCACCGCGCGCACGGCGCGCACCACGTCCAGCAGCAGCCGCGCGCGGTTCTCGATCGAGCCGCCCCAGCGATCGCCGCGCCGGTTCGACAGCGGCGAGAGGAACTGGCTCAACAGGTAACCATGCGCGGCGTGGATCTGCACGCCCGTGAAACCCGCCGCCTCGGCCAGTTGCGCGGTGCGCGCGAAGCGCCGCGTGACCTCGTCGATGCGCGCCTCGTCCATCGCCTCGGGCACCGGGAAACGGTTCGAGAAGGCGCCCATGTCGAGCGGCACGGCCGAGGGCGCGATGGTCGGCTGGCCGAGCTCGGCCGGCATCTGGCGCCCGGGATGGTTGATCTGCATCCACACCTGGGCGCCGCCCGCGCGCGCTGCCTCGGCCCAGCGCCGGAAGCGCTCGAGGTGCGCATCTTCCTCGAGCACCACGCCACCCGGCCCCGTCATCGCGCGGCGGTCGATCATCACGTTGCCGGTCAGGATCAGCCCGGCGCCGCCCTCGGCCCAGGCGCGATACAGGCGCAGCAGCGCCTCCGAAGGGGCATGATCGGCATCGGCCAGGTTTTCCTCCATCGCCGCCTTCGCGAGGCGGTTCGGCACGGTCGCGCCGTTCGGCAGTGTCAGCGAATTGAAAAGTGTCATGAGCGGCTCCCCGCATTGAATGCCGCCCACGATAAGTTTAAAGTTCGCTTGAATGTCAAGCCCCGGGAGGCAGCGATGAAGATCGGCGAACTGGCGAAACGCAGCGGCCTCGCGCCGTCGCGGATCCGCTTCTACGAGGCCAGCGGCCTGCTGCGCGCGGCGCAGCGCCAGGCCAACGGCTATCGCGAGTACGCGCCCGAGGCGCAACTGGTGCTGGCCCTCATCGTGCGCGCGCAGGAAGCCGGCTTCTCGCTCGGCGAAATCCGCAGCATGCTGCCCGACGACCTGGCCGACTGGCGACACGCCGACCTGGTACCCAAGCTGCGCGCCAAGGTGGCCGATATCGAGGCCATGGAGCAGCGGCTCGCCGCCAGCAAGGCGCGGCTGCTCGAGGTGATCCGGCAGGTCGAGGGCAAGCCCGACGAGATGGCCTGCCGCGACAATGCCAAACGCATGCTCGACGAACTGGTCGCCGCGCCGCCGGCGGCATCATCGCCCGCCCCCTCCCCCTTGCCGCCCGAGCACGCCGACACGGCGAGCTGAGCCCGGGCCGGTTTCACGCCTTCACAATCCACGCCGCGGCCAGTTGCGGAACGAGACGATCGCCAGGCTGACCGCGATCGAGCCCGTCGCCGCCCGCGGCGCCGCTTCGCCGAGCGGTTCGACGAATCTCGCCCGCGCGCGCTTGCCGACCGTCGATTCGGTCGGCACGCACTGATTCCCCAGCTCCACCCCGGTGGCCCCGTCGCGGCCAGTCTCCCGCTCGCGCGGCTCCGCCGCGGCCCCCGCATGGGTTCCGGTCGGGCATGAATCGAAATGTCGGGCGCACATGGCAAATCCTTCGAGGCAGCAGGAGCCCGTATTGAACGCGGCGGCGATCGATCCGTAAAATGAATGTTTTGAGCGATTCGATAACCACGCAGAATGGAACTGAAACTGCTGCGCGCCTTCCTGACTGTCACCGAGCTGCGCCATTTCGGCCGCGCGGCCGATGCGCTGCACATGAGCCAGCCCGCGCTGAGCAAGCAGATCGGCGCGCTGGAGGCGAGCCTGGGCGGCCGGCTGTTCGAGCGCGGCCGGCACGGCGCCGAGCTGACGCCGTTCGGCGACGCCTTCCTGCTCGATGCGCAGGCGCTGGTGCGCGATGCCGACGAGATCCTGGCCCGCGCGCGCGAATCGAGCAGCGGTCGGCGCGGCCATCTGCGGATCGGCATCTGCCTGTCGGTGCTGACCCTGGTGCCGCCGCTGATCGCCGAGTTCCGGCGCCAGCACCCTTCCGTCTCGGTCACGCTGAGCGATCTCTCCTCGGGCGAACAGACGCGGCGCCTGCTGGCCGGCAAGCTCGAAGCCGGCTTCATGCGCATGCCGGCGCAGGCCGTGGAAGGCCTGTCCTCGTTCAAGGTGGTGGAGGAAAACCTCGCGCTGGCGCTGCCGCCGCAACTGCCGCCGATCACCCCGGCCCAGTTGCCGGCCAGGCTGGCCACGCTCAACGAGATCGGCTTCATCGCGCTGCAGCGCTCGCGCGGCGCCGGCCTGGCCGCGCAGGTCGAGCGCTGGTGCCGCGCGCGCGAGTTCGTGCCGAACGTCAGCCAGCAGGCCGAGGACGTGCAGTCGGTGCTGGCCTCGGTGGCGGCCGGCGCCGGCGTCGCCTTCATTCCCTCGCGCGCGCGGCACCTGCTGCGCGACGCGGCCGTGCTCGAGCTGCGCGATCGCGATGCGCGCTGGCGCGTCGGCCTGGCCTGGCCCGACACGCGCCAGGACCCGGTGATGGAGCGCTTCGTGTCCTTCGTGCGCGCGGCACTGCGCAAGGCCTGAACCGACGGGACCTCGCGCAGCGCCGCGTGCCGCGCGCCGTCGATGCCGACGCACTTCCGCCCGACGTTCACTCCACCGGTGTCGACGGGCTGTCGCCGTGCGTCAGCACCTCCCACTGCACGTTGTGGCCGTCATTCGCCTCGGCGGCCGGAATGATGTCGTCGAGCAGGTGCGCCTTGGTGGCCGGCAGGGACATGCCCTTGCGGATCGCATAGGCGTTGTAGGCCCGCACCATGGTGCCCTTCAACACCGGCACGAACTGGTTCGCATGCCCCGAGACGTCGGTGCAGAGCGCGCCGAGGTAGGCATTCGGCACCGGCTGGTAGGCCGTCTGCGAGGTGTTGCGGGTGCCGTGCAGCAGCTTCGAGAGGAATTCGAGCGAGGTGGTGAGGCGGTCCGCGAACACGGCATAGAGGTCGGTGCCCTGGATATAGGCCGTCTCGGCCGCGTTGAAGGTGGCGGCCATGCCGAGCCCGACGTGCTGCGTATCGCGGCAGGTTTCCTGCGTGACGCCGCTGACCTGCGCGTTGAACACGGTCTGGCCGTTCCAGCCGCCCGGGCTGCCGGAGAACTTGACCGGCCCGCCGCCGTCCTTCGCGGCGTTGTAGTAATAGGCCGACATCCACTGGCGGAAGGTGCCGGTGGCGGTGTTGAACAGCGATTGGTCGTCGTTGTAGACGGCGATGCCGATCATCCCGTCGATCATGCTGAGCTTCCAGTTGCCGTTGCCGCCATTGCCGTTGCTGCCGGTGATGTAGGGCAGGTGCTGGGTGCTCAGCATGGTGCCGAAGGCCTTGGCGTCGCTGGCCGACCAGCCGCTGTAGGTGTAGCGGATGATCTCGGCGGCGGCCGGCCAGACCTCGGCGGCCCAGGCCGATTGCAGCGGCGCGTTGGCGCCGCGATGGCCGCCCTTCAGGTTGCGCGCGTAGAAGTTCATGATCGACACGGCGTTCTTCGCGTAGGTGCTGTCGCCCGTCAGGTACCACATCAGCGCCTGCGTGTAGGCCGCCGTCATGTCGCCCTGCTCGGCCTTGCAGCCGTGATCGTTCGAGGACACCGCATCGCACGAGATATAACCGCCGTCGAGCGTGCCGGCAATCTTGTAGGTTTTCGAGGCCCAGCTGCTGCCCTTCATCTGGTTGAAGGCATTGACGAACAGCTTGTTGTTCGCGGCGATCTGCCCTTTCACGTAGTCGAGGCGCGCCTGCGTGACGAGGATGCCGGGGTGCTTGAAACCCGCCGCTTGCGCGTTGCCGCCGGCCGCGCCGAGCGCCAGCATCGCCAGCGCGCCGCCTGCCATCATCGAGACCTGGAATCTTCGCTTCATGTCATCTCCTGGGTTGCTATCGATATGGATTGCCGATCGACCGGCTTGCGGCTGCCGTGACGATCGAAGTCGCCTTTCGAGCTTGCCCCTTGCATCGGCGGGTGGGCACGACCCGCTCGCGCGACGGCCCTCGACGCGCGTTTCACGCATCGCGGTGCCTACATCGGGCAGGCGCCGCGACGCTCGATTCGGATGATGGGTTCAGGCGCCGGAGCGCGTCGCGCGCAGGCTGCCGTCGTCGCGCGTGCCGTCGCGCATCGGCATGGCCGCGTCCGGCAGCGGCTTCGTCGCCCGCGCGCTGCGCACCAGCAGCGTGCCGATGGTGCCGACCGCCAGCGCGCAACCGAGAAACACCAGCCGCCCCCAGGCAGGATTCGGAATCGCCACCATCGCCAGCAGGCCCGCCGTCATCCCCTGCGTGATGCGGCCGAGCTTGAGTCGCTGCAGGCGATCGAACTCGCCCTGCAGGCCGTCGCTGTGGACGGGCGTCGCGTAATCGCGCCAGAACTTCGACAGCACGCCGGCGCGGGCCGCGTCCGGCTGGCGATGGAACAGCCGCGTGGCGACGAAGAAACCGCCCGTCAGCACGCAATGGCAGAGCACGGCCCACATGGTGTCGAACTCGGAAGTCTCGCGCGCGCTCAAGCCCCAGCCGAACCAGCGGCTCAGCTCGTGGCCCGAGATCACCGCGCTGCACAGGCAGGACACGCCTAGCCCGACCACCAACGTGGCCCAGCCGGCCCAATCGGGCACGCGCCGGATCAGCAGGCCGAGGAACAGCGGCACCACGATCGGCAAGGTCGCCAGGGTGCCCACCCGCATCATCAGCGTGAACAGGCTCAGGCCCTTCAGGTGGGAGAAGCCCAGCGCGATCACGATGATCACCAGCCCGTTGATCACGTTCATGCCCTTGCCGGCCAGCACCGATTCGCGCTCGGACAATGCGCGAGCGCCGCGGATCACCGGCTGGTAGAAGCTGCGCACGAAGATCCCGGCGTTGTGGTTCAGCGCCGCGTCCATCGAGGCCATGGTGGCCGAGAACATGCCCGCCATCAGCAGGCCGACCGTGCCCAGCGGCATCGCGCGCTCGACGAACACCAGGAACACCGCGTCGCCCGACTTGGACCCCAGGTCGTGCGCATGCGCGACGGCCGCATCGGGGTAGAGGATCGCCGCGGCCCAGGGCGGCACCATCCAGATCAGCGCGCCCGCCGTCATCAGCACCAGCGCGAACAGCGCCGCCCGGGTCGCGTTGCGCGAATCCTTGGCGTTCAGGAATCGATAGGCATCCTTCATGTTGTTGATGGCCAGCATCTGCTTGACGCACAGGAACAGGAAGGAGCCCACCAGCAGACTGCCGTGGCTGTAGTCGGGCCCGGTGAGGAAATCGGCCGGAAAGCGCGCTACGATCTCGCCCGGCCCGCCTAGCTTGACCAGTGCGACGATCGCGCAGGCCACCGACATCACCGCCACCACGATCGACTGCACGAAGTCGGAGGCGACCACGCCCCAGGCGCCGCCGAGGAAGGACAGCGCCAGCACCGACAAGCCGGTGAGCCAGAGCGTGGCGCCCAGGTGGAAGCCCGTGACGGCCGAGAAGAACACCGCCAGCGCGTTGAGCGAGACGGCGCCCTGCAGGATCGACAGCGGAATCACCGACCAGGTGAAGAACTGTTCGTTGCCGCGCCCGAAGCGCTGGCGGATCGCCTGGGTGGGCGCGTCGCAACGCAGTTGGCGGAAGCGCCTGCCGAACCAGAAGGTGGCGACCAGGTAGCCGACGCAGTTGCCGATATAGACGTAGCAGGCCGGCAAGCCGTTGCGGAAGGCCTCGCCGGCGGCGCCGGTGAAGGTCCAGGCCGAGAACTGGATCATGAACGCGGAGCTGCCGACCATCCACCACAGCATGCGGCCGCCGCCGCGAAAATAATCGCTGGCCGACTGGCTGGCCATCTTCCTGAACGCGGTGCCGATCGCGAACATCAACAGGAAATAGCCGGCCACCACGGCGATATTGACGTCCATCTGTCTCGTCCTTCTCGTTCTTGATATGGATGCCGAAACGTCTGCCGCGCCAATGCCCGAACGACTTCCCCCAACCGACACGACGACACGCTTCGCGAGGATTCCCGGACTTGCCGCCCGGGCCGGCATGAAGGCAATCTAGCACGCATCCGGAACGATGGTCCGAATCGAAATGCACTGAGCCGCCTATCGTTTACCCCTGAAAATCAAGGTCGTATCGATAAAGCACTGGCATTTCCATCAGTCATCTTTTTTGACAGCGATTTCTTTTTGATTGAATTCGAAACGATGTTCCGCAAATTTGATCGATGTGATTCAATGCCGGCTGCAATGAAAACGACAAGCTGGGCACTGGAGGAGAAATGAAGCAAGACGGCCCGCCCGTAGCGGCGATCCGGCGCCGCATGGTCTGCCGGTCCATGGCGCGGCGCATGTGTCGGCAGGGAGTCACGACGACATGCTGTCTTGTGGCGACGACGACTTCATGGAAGCGCTGATGCGCTCGCAAGCGCACGACCGCTTCGCGTGGTAGTGAAAGCGCATGGCATGGCCGGGTCCGATGGCCATGCCGGCTGCGCGCCGTCGCTCAGCGCGACGCGGGCCAGGGGCCGCGATAGCCGATCCGCGCGGAGATCGCCTGGGCGGCCTCGCGCAGCAATTCGACGTAGTGAGTGCGCGTGTTCGCGCCGCAGCGCATGGTGGGAAACGAGATCGAGAGCGCCGCGACAGCATTGCCGAAGCGATTGAAGATCGGCGCCGCGAGACAGCGCAGCCCTTCCTCCTGCTCCTCGTCGTCCTCGCCGTAAGCCTGCCGCCGAACCTGCGGCAGGATCGCGACCAGCGCCTCGGCCGAGCCGAGCGTGCGCGCGGTGGAAGGCTTGAACTCGACGCGCGCGAGCGTTTCGCGCACTTCGTCATCAGGCATGAAGGCCAGCAGCACCTTGCCGATCGCGGTGCTGTACAGCGGATTGCGGCGGCCGACGCGCGACTGCATGCGCAGCCCGTAATCGGCGTCGATCTTGTGGATGTAGATGATGGCGTCCTCGTCGAGCGCGCCGAGATGGATCGCCTCGCGCGTCATCGAGGCGATATGGCGCATCTCGAGATCGGCCTCGCGCACCAGGTCGACGCTCTCCAGCGCCTTGGCGCCGAGCTCGAACAGGCGGATCGCGAGCCGGTAGTGCTCGCCCGCGCCATCCTCGCCGGCCACGCGCGCCACGTAGCCGAGCGACTCGAGCGTCTGCAGCAGGCGCTGCACCACCGGCCGCGACATGCCCAATTGCTGGGACAATTCCGCCGCGCCCGCCGTGCCGCTCGCGCCGAGCGCCGACAGGATCGTGAAGACCTTGCCGACCGCCGCGACCGATTCGGTCCTGTCCGCGCCGGGCTCGGCCGGCGTCTCGCCTTCCGCCTGCTTGCCGCCGCGCGACCTGGGCATTGATGTCATGTCCGCCTGTCCGTGAGATCCGAAACCGCCAAGCATAACGCCTCGCGCGGGCCGATCGCCAATGCGGCGCACACGAGGGGCTTGAATGTGGGTTATCGGCGACGCTCGCATGCACCGGAACCGCTGGACCTGAAAACGGCCCGGCCGCGCATGCCAGCGCGGCCGGGCCGTGTCATCGAGGCGCGACGCCTCAGTTCAGGCGCGTCTTCAGCTCGTTGGCCATCGCCTTCATCGCCGCCTTGGTGGCCGGATCCTCGGCCAGCGCGTTCAGCAGTCCGAAGTCATGGATGGTGCCGTCGTAGCGCGTGGTGGCAGCCTCCACGCCGGCCGCGTCGAGCTTGCGTCCATAGGCTTCGCCCTCGTCACGCAGCACGTCGAACTGCGCGACCTGGATCAGCGCGGGCGGCAGGCCCTTCAGCTCGTCGAGCGAGGCGCGCAGCGGCGAGGCGTAGATCTCGTTGCGTTGCGCTTCCTTCTTCGTGTACGCGTCCCAGAACCACTTCATCATCGGCCGCGTCAGGAAGTGATCCTTCTGGTACGCGACGTAGGAGCCATCGTTGAAGTTGTGGTCCGTCACCGGCCAGAGCAGGCCCTGGAATCGGATCGCCGGGCCGCCCTTGTCCTTCGCCATCAGGGCCACCACCGCCGCCATGTTGCCGCCGACGCTGTTGCCCACCACCGCCAGGCGGCTGCCGTCCACGCCGATCTCGTCGCCGTGCGCGGCCACCCACTTGGTGGCGGCATAGGCCTGGTTGATCGCCACCGGGTACTGCGCTTCCGGCGAAGGCGTGTAGTTCACGAACACCGCCACCGCGCCGGATTGCACCACCAGGTCTCGCACCAGCCGCTCATGGGTCGGGAAGTCGCCGAGGATCCAGCCGCCGCCGTGGAAGAACATGAACACCGGCGGCTTGCCCTTCACGCCTTCCGGACGCACGATCGTGACCGGCACGCTCAGGCCGTCCTGTTCGATGGTGCGGTTCGACACCTCAATGCCCGACAGATCGACCTTCACGCTGTTCTGCGCACCCACCAGCACCTGCCGCGCCTTTTCCGGCGACAGGGTCTCGAGGCCCGGGCCCTTCTGGCTATTGAGGGCGGCGAGGAAGCGGCTCGTGACCGCATCGGGCTGGTCGACCGGCGCGGCCGACGGGGTGTGCGAGCCGGCCGTGCCGGCGGCGAACGCGGAACTGGCGGCGGCAATCGCGACGGCAATCAACAGCGGCTTGACGATCTTCATGATGGACTCCTGGGCAATGGGCCCGAATGGTTTGGCCTGGATGGCGGATTTCGATGCGGGGAGAAGCGAGCGCCGGCGATCAGACCAGCGTGAGCGTGACGTCGATGTTGCCGCGCGTCGCGTTCGAGTACGGGCAGACGATGTGCGCCTTCTCGATCAGCGCCTGGGCCGCTTCGCGCTCCATGCCGGGCAGCGAGATCTTCAGTTCGACCTCGATGCCGAAGCCGTTCGGGATCGCGCCGATGCCGACGCTACCGTCGATCGCGACGTCGGCCGGGATCTTGATCTTGTCGCGCGCCGCGACGAACTTCATCGCGCCGAGGAAGCAGGCGCTGTAGCCGGCCGCGAACAGTTGTTCCGGGTTCGCGCCTTCGCCGCCGGCACCGCCGAGCTCGCGCGGCGTGACCAGCTTGAAATCCAGCTTGCCTTCGGGCACCACGGCGCGGCCGTCGCGGCCACCGGTGGCGTGAGCATGGGCGCGGTACAGAACGTTTTCGATCGACATGACTGACTCCTGTTGGATGAATGAACCAGGCCGGGGCGGAACCCTTTCCGCCATCGCCGGCTGAACTGCTCGCCGCGCCACTATCGACTACTAGATAGACAACACGACTCAAAAAATGCAGACCTTGCCGTCTGCGCTGTTTCCTGCAATTTTATCTACCAATAGATAGATAACCAGCTTCAATAAAAAGGCGGTGAACCGCCTTTCGATCTTTTTACCTACCTCCGCCGCGTCAGGGCGCTTTCTTCCACGCCTTCTCGACTTCGTCCAGGCGCGCCTTCGACTTGAACAGCCGGCTCGCCAGCACCGCGCCCTGGAACGCGGCGTACAAGGTGCGCGCCGCATGTTCGGGCTTGCCGCTGAACACCAGCGTGCCGTCGGCCGCGCCCTGCTCCAGCAGCGCCGCGAGCCATTGCTCGTTCGCGTTGAAGAACGCCTGCACCGCCTGCCGGACCGGCTCGGGCAGCGATTCGATATCCGCCGCCAGCATGCCGCACAGGCAGATCTGGTTGCCGTCGCCGAGCGTCTTGCCGAACAGCTTCGTGTAGCGGCTCAGCTTCTCGTCGGCCGGCAGCGAGGGGGAAATGGCAGCGACGCCGTTCATCACCGTCTCGCTGTACTCGCGCACCGCTTCGAGCACCAGGTCGTCCTTCGATGGAAAGTAGTAGTGGATGCTCGAGGTCTTCACCCCCACCCGCTCCGACAGATCGCGATAGCTGAACCCGTTGTAGCCGAGGAGCATGATCAGCTCGATGGCGTGTTCGAGAACCTGTTCGCGGACTGGCGTTTTCGTTTCCATGGGTCGTAATTTATCTACTGGAAGATAGAGAGTCAAGCGGTTTTTCGAAAAATTTTCCTAGGGACGCCGCGGAAGCGGGCGGGCAGCCCGCCGGAGCTGGGATCACGTGTCGCTCCGCTCGGCGCCTATAGCCGCGTGATCGGAAAACACGGTTTGATCCGACAGCCCGCACCTTAAACCTATACGTAGGGATAGCGAGGCCGACCGTCTCCCGTGACGTCGATCACACCTCGTGACGATTTTCCCGCCGCGCCCCCGTCGATACAGTCTCCACCAGATCGCAGTCATATCCCAGAGCGATCGAGGCCCGCCCGGCACCCCTATCCCAAGCACCGCACGCTTCGCGTAGACGCTGCGGTGTGCCGAGGTGACGCGCGCTGCATTTTCATCGACACGACGAAAGTCTTCTCGGTTTTTTACGGTTTTTCATGGAGATCACAGCTGACAACATCGCTGCAACGCACAAGACATCTCGAATAGCCAAACCATCATCATGAAATCATCCAAGCGATTTTCCTTTTCCCGTCTGACTGCCATCGCGACGCTTGCGTCCGCGGTATGGATCGCGGCCGGCTCGCCACCGGCCGTCGCGCAAGACGCCGCCGCCGAGCCTGCCGCCAAGACGCTCGCCACCGAACGCACGTCCGGTTCATTGGAAACGGTGGCGACATTCAGCGGCCCGATGCCGACCGGCGTCACCGTCGCCGAGGACGGACGCATCTTCGTCAACTATCCACGCTGGGGAGACGACGTCCCCTTCACCGTGGGCGAACTGAAAAACGGCACCGTCGTGCCGTATCCGAACGCGGAAATCAACCGGCCCGACGCATCGCGGCCCGCCGGCCATTTCCTGAGCGTGCAGAGCGTCGTCGCCGATTTGAATGGCCACGTCTGGGTACTGGATACGGCAGCACCCAAATTCGCCGCGCCGCTCAAGGGAGGCGCGAAGCTGGTTGCCATCGACCTGGCGAGGAATCGCGTCGTCAAGACCATCGTGTTCCCGGCCGACGTCATGCGAGCCGACACCTACGTCAACGACGTGCGCTTCGATTTCCGCATCGGCAAAGCCGGCGTTGCGTACGTGACGGACTCGTCGCTGTCCGGCGTCGGCGGTCTGATTGTCGTCGACCTCGCTTCGGGCCATGCCATTCGCCGCCTCACCGGCGACGTCTCCACATCGGCGGACCCCGCATTTTCCCCTGTCGTGGAAGGCGAATCGCTGCGCGTCCGCAACGCCGACGGCACATCCAAGCCGTTCTCGGTGGCGTCGGACGGCATCGCGCTGTCTCCCGACGGACAGACGCTCTACTACTGCCCGCTTTCGAGCCGCCATCTTTATTCGGTCCCGACCTCCCTGCTGCGCGACATGTCCGTCACGGAAGCCGAACTCGCCGCCGCAGTCAAGGATCTCGGCGAAAAAGGAGCCTCCGACGGCCTCGCCGCCGATGCGAACGGCACGATATATGCCGGCGACTACGAACGTGACGCCATCAGGGCGTGGCACCCCGGGGGCGAGTGGCGAACCCTGGTGCACGACCCCCGCATCCTGTGGCCCGACACACTGGCGGTCGGCCCGGACGGCTATCTCTACTTCACCGCCAATCAGTTACATCGCCAAGCCGGTTTCCACGCGGGAACGGACCAGCGCCAAAAGCCTTATGCCCTGTTCCGTGTTCGCGTGGATGCCGAGCCGGCCCCGACCCACTGAGCCCCTTTCATCCCACCCGGCAAAAATCATGAAACTTACCGACGCAGTGCATGCACGTCATACCGTCAAAGCCTTCGAGCCCGGGCGCAGTCTGCCCCAGGAGCAGATCGATGCGCTGGTCGACCTGCTCCATCACTCCCCGTCTTCCGTGAACTCGCAACCCTGGCACTTCGTCATCGCGTCGACCGCCGAAGGCAGGGATCGCGTTGCCGCCGCGGCGACAGGGCCATACGCCTACAACGAGTCGAAGATCAAGCAAGCCTCGCATGTCATGGCACTGTGCGTGCGCGTCGACATGGACGAGCAACACCTTTCGGCCATTCTCGAGCAGGAGGCACGAGACGGACGCTTTCGACTCGCCGATGCCCAGGCCGCGCAGGACAGGAGCCGCCGCTCCTACGTGGCCATGCATCGTTTCGACCTGAAGGATACGGCTCAATGGATGGAGAAACAGGTCTATCTGGCACTGGGCGGCCTGCTGCTGGGGGCCGCGATGCTGGGTATCGACGCGACGCCGATGGAGGGCTTCGACAGCCGGGCCCTCGACGAGAGCCTGGGGCTACGCGAACGCGGCCTCAGCAGTGTCGTCCTGGTCTCGCTCGGATATCGCGGCCCGCAGGATTTCAACGCCAGCCTGCCGAAGTCCAGGCTGCCGCGCGAGCAGATATTTACGTTTATCTGAGGCCGCCAGCCTGGCGCGGATGCCGAGCGCGCCAGGCTCCGCCCCACGGGCACCGGCCTCATCTCGTGGATCACATCATGTCCGACCTTGTCTCGCCGATCACGGCCTCGAAATCGTCTCGCCCAACAGCCTCCCCGTATGGCAGCGCGATGCTGCTGGGCGCCGCGATCATCGTTTGGGGTGCCAACTGGCCGATCATGAAGGTCGGCCTCGCCCATGTCTCACCGCTCTGGATGTCGGCAATCCGCTTCGCCTCCGGCGCAGCATGTCTTTTCGCGCTGCAAGCGGTCAGGCGGGAACTGGCCCTGCCCAAGCGAGCCGACATACCCTTGCTCGCGAGCGTCGGGCTGCTCCAGATGCTCGCCTTCACGGCCTTGAGCGCCATCGCCCTGCACCGCATCGGCGCGGGCCGATCGGCAGTGCTTGCCTACACCACGCCGATCTGGGTCACCCCGATCGCGGTTCTCCTGTTCCGGGAGCGCCTCTCCGGCCGCAAGTCGGCAGGCGTCGCGCTGGGCGTGGCCGGCGTCGTCGTGCTTTTCAACCCGCTCGACATCGACTGGCACAACCGCGGCATCGTGCTGGCCAATCTTATGCTGCTGGCGGCTTCGCTGTGCTGGGCGGTCTGCATACTCCATTTGCGTCACTTCCGAAGCGCGTCGAGCGCTTATGCGCTCGCGCCATGGCAGATGGCGATCGCCGCGGTCCCGTTGTTGATACTCGCCCGTTTTCATGAAGGCCAGTATTCCGGCGACGGCAGCATGACCTTGGCGGCATGCCTCGGTTTCATCGGACCACTGGCCACTGCCTTCTGCTTTTGCGCGGTCAACGCCGCCAACACCAGGATGTCGAGTTCGAGCATGGCCACCGCAATGCTCGGCGTACCGATCGTCGGCTTGCTGGCTTCGATCGCGTTCCTCCACGAGCCCATCACGTTTTCATTGATGGGAAGCGTCATCTTGATCGTGAGCGGCATCGCCCTCTCGATCGCCTAGCCATCGACACACCACTGCTTCGCCGGAGAACCATTCCATGTCGAAAATCACCATCGTGACCATCGATCTGTCATTTCATCGCGCGGCCTCGGCGGTCGTGCAATCGACGTTGCGAACATACGGCGTCGAATCGCACGAACTGCTGGCGCCCCACGAGGAAGCCTTCTCGCTCCTTCGCGAGCGTCGAGCCGACATGCTCTGCAGCGCCTGGCTTCCAAGCAGCCATGGCCAATATCTCGGACCATTCGAGACAGAGGTGGAAAAACTGGCTGTCATGTACCGTCCGTACGCGCTGTGGGGTGTACCCGACTATGTTCCGCAAGAGGCGGTGGACACGCTGGCCGACCTGGCCAAACCGGAAGTTGCTGAGCGGATGAACAAGCGGATTCAGGGCATCGGCCCCGGTGCGGGAATCAGCCGTTTCTCGCGCGATATCGTCGCGCGTTACGGTCTCGACAAGGCAGGGTACGCCTTCGAGAACGGAACGCTCGAGGACTGCACGGACGCGTTCGAGAACGCCGTGAAGGCGGGACAGTGGGTCGTCGTGCCGCTCTGGGCACCGCAGTACCTGCACGAACGGTATCGGATACGCGAACTGAAGGATCCCGACGGGCTGCTCGGCGGCGTCGATGACGCCACGCTCATCCTGAGAAAGGACGCACTGCATCGGCTGCCGCCCGATGCAGTGGCTGCCCTGCGCGAACTGACACTGGGAAATGCGCAGGTGAGCCGCCTGGACCATCAACTGATGCGCGGCGCCGCCACCCCATCCTCCTGAACCCTGGTTTCGAGCCGCTGCAACCAAGTCGCTCAACGAACAGCATGTCGCGCGTGCAGCCCGCTCGCGCAGACATGCCGACGCTCCGTTCCCGCGAGTCGTCGACTCCTTGCTCACGCATTTCCCGGCCCTTGCATAGCGCCCCGCCGACGATGGACTGAGCGGTCGAGGTTGCACGCATGCGCCCGTCCATGCGCCAGCCCCGGCATTCTTTGGCGATTCCGAAAGCTGTGTTCGGACGCCTCTCGTTGATCCGGAACCTCGCAGTCCATAGACTCCATATCACTGCCTGTATGCGGCTCGATTGATTTCCAAACCCATCTCGTTCGTAGTCCGCATCGATTTATCCGAATCTCGACCATCCCATCAGGAGAAGGACATGAGCCATACAAAGCGTGGCACCGCCCTCATCACCGGCGCATCATCGGGAATCGGCGCGGTGTATGCCGACCGACTTGCCCGTCGCGGATACGACCTGATTCTCGTGGCGCGCAATCGTGAACGACTGGCCCGCCACGCGGAAAGGCTGGCGGAGGAAACGGGACGCACCGTCAGCACCATCTTCGCGGATCTGAACCGGAGCGACGACGTCCAACGCATCGAGACCGCCATCCAGAAGGCATCGGATCTCACCCTTCTGGTGAACAACGCAGGCGTAGGCACGCACAAATCCCTGCTCGACAGCGACGCGGATGCCATGACCCGCATGATCGACCTGAACGTGACCGCACTGATGCGCCTCACCTACGCCGCGGTGCCGGGTTTCATCGCGCGCGGCAACGGCGCGATCGTGAACGTTTCCTCGATCGCGGCGCTCTCCCCCGAGACGCTGAATGGCGTATATGGCGGCACGAAGGCGTTCGTGCTGGCTTTCAGCCAATCGCTCCACCATGAGCTTTTCAGTCAGGGCATTCGTGTCCAGGCCCTACTCCCCGGCGCGACCGCGACCGATTTTTGGCAGACCGGCGGCCTGCCACTTGACCAGCTTCCCGAGGAAATCGTGATGTCCGCATCCGACATGGTCGATGCGGCACTGCTCGGCTTCGACCGCGGCGAGTTGATCACCATCCCCTCGCTCCATGACATCGCGCAGTGGGATGCCTATGAGGCGGCACGGCGCAACATGGCGCCCCATTTATCGTCGAAGCATCCCGCCACGCGTTATCTCGTGACCTCCGCTGTCCCCCACTGAACCCGTATTTATCCAAGGAGCAAGACCATGAAACTCACTGAAAACACGATTCTCATCACCGGTGGCACCTCCGGCATCGGTCGTGCACTGGCGGAAGCATTCCATCAACGTGGCAACAAGGTGATCATCGCGGGACGACGCAAGGCCCTGCTCGACGAAATCGCCGCCGCCAACCCCGGCATCGACACCGTCGAGCTCGACATCGGCAACGCCGAGCAAATCCGGGACGTGGCACGGCATTTGATCGAGCGTTACCCGTCCTTGAACGTGCTGATCAACAACGCCGGCATCATGCCGTTCGACGACGCAGCCGGCGCCGTCGACGACGAACAGGCCGTTCGTCTCGTCAACACCAATCTGCTCGGGCCCGTGCGCATGAGCGGCGCGCTGGTCGAACATCTGAAAAAACAGCCCCAGTCGTATATCGTCAACAACAGCTCGGTGCTGGCCTACGTCCCGCTGGCCGCAACGGCGCTGTACTCCGCAACCAAGGCGGCGATTCACTCGTACTCGATGTCGCAACGATTCGCACTGCGCGACACCACCGTCCGTGTGCTCGAGATCGCGCCTCCGTGGGTCGACACCGACCTCGTCCACAAGAGCGGCGACCCGCGTGCCATGCCCTTGGACGCCTTCATCGCCGAGACGCTCGAACGCCTCGAGACGGCGACCACCGAGGTGGTGGTCGGAATCGCGCAACCGCTGCGCGACAATGTCGGGCCGGACGAGCATGCTTTCGTCGACGCGTTCAATCAATCCCTCGAGGAAAATCCGATTCCCGTCGCTTGATATCCCGGACGGCTCCATGCGCGGCGCGATCACTCACGCGCTCCGCATGGAGCAGACAGGAACTGGCTACCGATGGCGAGCCCACACCTGACAGCCCGTCTACTTCGAGCCGAATGCAGCCGGATTCGTCGAGCCTGCGCCGTGCATCTCGTGACCGGGTGCCCGCGAGATCGCGAACCGCCGCCATCGCGGATCGTGCCAACTTGATTCATGGATGAATGCGCCTTTTCAAAGAAGAGCGCGGGTTGCGAAAAAAAATCTTTTATAGAAATATTCGTACCGTTCTGGCCAAATTCGTTAACCTGGAAAGAGTGGCATCCGGTAAAATCCGGACCGCATCGATGTACGGCGGCATGTGCCTGCTGTCGTGCTCGACACCGGTTACGGGCATTGCCCGCCCGACGAATCCCGGCAGGTTCAAGCGGCCTGTCCCGAAGAATGGGAATGGTCCGTTACATCCGAGGATGGTCGATACGGCGCCCCTCCTTCATGTGGGTCGACCGGGCGTACGTGGTTCGTCGAGACACCATCTCGACGCGATGCATTGGTAATGCGCCTTCAGTCGACTGTTTGTACGGACCATGCAGGGAGCGTGCATCGAACGATGCCTCGTAAGCAGTCCTGTGCGGCCGAGAGAACCGTCTCTCCTTCGATCCCAGGGAGAACTTCTTGGAACTCAATGCGGCACGATCATCTGATCCCGCGCCCTATGGCGCGATGAGCGAGGCAGCGCAGGAAAACCGCATCTGCAGAGGTCTGGCATTCCGTATCTTGCCGATTTTCATGTTCGCGTATCTGGCGTCCTACATCGATCGCGTGAATGTCAGCTTCGCCAAATTGCAACTGAGCCAGGAACTGGGGTTTACCGATGCCGTGTTCGGATTCGGCGCAGGCACGTTCGCCTTGGGCTATGTTTTGTTCGAAGTCCCGAGCAACATGATATTGCAGCGAGTCGGCGCGAAACGCTGGCTGACGCGGATCATCCTGGCCTGGGCCATCGTCTCTGCGTTGACCACGCTGGTGTCAACGCCCAAGCAGTTCTATATCATGCGCTACTTGCTTGGCGTGACCGAGGCCGGCCTGGTGCCCGGCGTGGTTTACTACATCTCCCAGTCGTTTCCCCGCTTCCATCGCGCAAGAATCCTGTCCGTCTTTTATGCGGCCTTGCCGCTCGCCGGATTGATCGGTTCACCGTTGAGCGGCTTCATCATGGAATTCTCCGACGGTCTTCTCGATGTGTCCGGCTGGAAGTGGATGTTGATCGTGGAAGCGATCCCCGCTTTCGGTGCCGCGCTACTCTGCTGGAAATACCTGGAGGACGATGTCACGCTGAGTCGCCACCATTCCGAATCCGACCGCGCCTACCTGATCGGTATCCTCGCGGAAGATCGTGCCATCAGCGCGTCGGCCAGCCATACGGAGATGTTCGCGAGCTGGCTGTTCTGGATTTTCGGTGTCATCTACTTTCTTGATGTATTCGGCATCTATGGCTACACCCTGTGGGCGCCCACCATCATCAAGTCGCTCGGCGTGGAGCGGGACACCGTGATCGGCTTGGTTGCCGCCTTGCCCAATGCCGTCGCCGTCGCCGTCATGCTGATCGCGGGGCGCCGGGCGGACCGGCACCGTGAGCGCCGCATGCTGCTTGCCGGCCTGTTTTTCATGGCGGCGGCGGGCCTGGCTCTTTCGCTGCTCTGGCACGACAACCTCTGGCTGAGCGTGCTGGCCCTCTGCATCGCCAACGCCGGACTGCTGTCGATCCCGCCGGTGTTCTGGGGCATGCCGACCGCGGTCCTGGGTCCGGCGGCGGTCGCGAGCGGTATCGCCTGGATCAGCGCGATCGGCAATATCGGGGGGTTCTTCGGCCCCTACGTGGTCGGGCAACTGAAACAGTCCTCGGGAGGCTTCGCCTTGCCCGTCTTCTGCATCATTGCCTGCCTGCTGCTCGGGCTGGTCTTGACCTTGCTGCTGCCGAAGCATCTCGTCAATCGCTAGGCTGGCCACCGCCAGCCGCCGTGCAGGCTTCAGTCCTCGCTCGGATCGATGCCGAGCGATTTCGCCGCGAGAACGAATTCGGCAAGCGAGCGCACTTCCATCTTGCGCATGGCGTTGCCGCGATGGATCTTGACGGTGATCTCGCTCAGCCCCATTTCCGCAGCGATCTGCTTATTGAGCAAGCCTCGCACCATGAATCCCATCAACTCGCGCTCGCGCGGCGTCAGCGATTCGTAACGATGCCGGATGGCGGCCACGCGCCCCTCGGATTTACGTTGCGCCTCATGCTTGAGCAGCGCGGCCTCCACCGCGTCGAGCATCTCCTGATCGCGAAACGGCTTGGACAGGAAATCCAGTGCGCCATTCTTCATCGCCTTGACCGACATCGCGACATCGCCGTGCGCCGTGATGAAGATGATCGGCAAACCCATCTCGCCGGCGACGATCTGCTCCTGCAGCACCAGCCCGCTCTGGCCCTTCAACCGTACGTCGAGAATCAGGCAACTCGCGACGTCCGGCCGCTCGAAGGCCAGGAACTCCTGGGCCGAGCCAAAAAGCTCGACGCGCAGCCCGACCGAGCGCAGCAGCATGCCGAGCGCCGCGCGCATGGAATCGTCATCGTCGACGACATAGACGATCGACTGCTCAGCCATTGCCCTGTTTCTCCTCACCCATCGATTGCCTCCGTTCTTATCGGCAGCGTGAACTGCATGGACGCACCGCTGCCCTCGCGCGACTCGGCCCAGATACGGCCCCCATGTGCTTCCACGATCGAGCGGCAAATCGACAGCCCCATGCCCATCCCTTCCGCCTTGGTAGTGAAGAAGGGCGTAAACAACATAGCGGCATCCGCCTCGTTGATGCCGTGCCCGGAATCCGCCACGATCACGCGTGCCTCGTCGTCGTTGCGCAGCACCGAAACCGCCAATTTCCGCTCGCGATCCTTCACGCCTGCCATCGCCTGAACCGCGTTCATCAGCAGGTTGATCACCACCTGCTGAATCTGTACCCGGTCGCCGCTCACCCGCATGTCGCTCGTCGGGAGCGAAGCCGAGACGTCGATCTGCTGGCCCTGCAAATCGCGACGCATCAGGTCGATCGACTGCTGGACCACCACACCGAGGTCGATCGCCTCGCTATCCCGATCCCTGCGCTTGGCCATCGCCCGGATCTGACGTATCACGTCGGTGGCCCGCTTGGCATCGTGCGTCATCTGCTCCAGCGAATATCGCACTTCGGACAACTCGGGCGGCGATCGCTTGAGCCACCGCATCCCAGCCTCGCCTGCCGTCACGATCGCCGCCAAGGGCTGGGTGACTTCATGCGCGATCGAGGCCGCCAGTTCACCGAGCATGGTGATGCGCGTCACGTGGGCGAGCTCGGACCTCGAGCGCTCCAGCGCCTGCTCGGCATGACGGCGCGCCTCGATATCGGTGTTGACGCCGTACCAGCGGGTAATCGTCCCGTCGGCACCGCGAAGCGGCGCAGCGCCGATGATCATCCAGCGATAGGCGCCATTGCCGAGCCGCACGCGGGCGGTCACTTCGAAACCGCTGCCGGTTGCAATCGCCTCGCGCCATCTGCACTCGAATTCGCCGATATCCTCGGCATGAATGATGTCATGCCAGACATCCTTGTCGCCATTGATTTCAACGCCGTAATCGGACCACCGTCGATTCAGATAAACAATGCGGCCGTCGTTGGAGGTACTCCAGACCATGGCGGGGATCGCGTCGATCGTCGCGACCAGTTCCTCCTTCTGGCGGCGCAGCTCGCCCTCGAGCGACTTGGCCTGCGTAATGTCGCTATCGGTCGACAGAACGGCGACGGGCTGCCCCCACTTGTCGCGCGACACTGTCCAACGGCTCGAAATCACCACCACCGCACCGCTTTTGCCGGTTCTCAGGAATTCACCCTGCCAATGCCCGGCCTCGATCGTGCTTGCCAGCAAGTCGGCGATCGGCACCGACGAGGCGGTGCGCGTGAGTTCGTGGATATTCCGTCCGATCGCCTCCTCCTCGGTCCACCCGTACAGGCTTTCGGCACCGACGCTCCAGAAGCTGATACGACCATCCAGGCCACTCACGACAATGGCATCGTGGGTGAGGTTCAGGAGATCGATCTGCTTTTGCAGCGTCACACGACTGCTTTGGTTCCTGAGCGCGAGCGCGGACACGGTCACGATCGCCAGCACGCTCACGATGCAGCGCGCCACGGAGCTGAATGCGGTCTGATCGCTCTGGGCGAGCAAAAATCCGAGCACGGTCAGCGACACGCACATCCAGACGACCGCGACCGTGACGGTCTGCGACGCAACTGACGCCACCATCAGCACGACAACGACATAGAGCACGGCGACGGCGACGTCGACCGGTGCGAATGCGTCGATCAGGAAGATACAGAGGCCCAGCGCCGCGGCGATGACATACACGGTGCGCTGACTTCGTTGCAGCACCTCGTCGACGTTGTCACCCTGGTTTTCCGGCCTTCCAGGCCGGCGCCTGCGGGGACCGACGACGGACCTCGCGTCCACGGCACCGCCTTGGTGTAGGCGACGATCGTCACTCATGGAATGTTATTGCTTCGACACGATGATGTTGAACGTGGCCTTCAGGCATGCGAGCCGTGGAGATCTTCCAGGCGCTGCTCGATGGCAGCCGGGTCGACAGGCTTGCTGAAGACGCAGATGGCTCCCAGCTTCATTGCGTGCCGAAGCGTCGCCTCGGATGGGAAAGATGTAATGAAGATGACGGGAGGCGCGGCACCGCGCTCGAGAAGACATTCGTACATCTCGAGCCCGGAGAGCCCCGGCATTTGCACGTCGGAGATGATACAGGCAACATCGGCCACCTCGTCGGCATCCAGGAATGCCTCCGCGGATTCGTAGACCCGCACGTCCCAGCCCAGTGAGCGCACCAGACTGCGCGTCGCAAGACGAACCGAAGAGTCGTCGTCTATGATCGAAACCACTGGATGAGTGAGCATGCGAGCAATGTCCCTGATCGCGTCGTTAAGGATGGCGCAAGTTCGAGCGCCCAGCGTCGATGCCCCGGCCGAATCTTATACGCCCTCCGCCAGCCCGAGAACTATACGAATGTATGAACGCTCGCCTCGCCCTTGCGCGCTGGACGTCACCTTTCGGATGGACAGGCCGGGGCGCAAGCATATCGCAAGGCAGGTTACCGCGCCTGCTTCCCTGCCCATCATGCTCCTGCGAATATGGGCGCGGGTCGCCGAGCGCCGCCCTGGCCCAATCGCCCCGCGGCAACGCGAGCGTTGGCGATCCACGACGCGCTGGTCTCGCGAGCCTCGATGGCATGACGCGACAGGGCCGCAACAGGCTCGGCCTGCCCGCGATCGAGCTGCAATTGTATCCAGTCGATGAACGCCCTGATCGACATAGGCACGTGGCGGCGATCGGTATAGAGCACGGAGATGGGTAACGGGGCCGGGCCATATTCTTCGAGAACGCCGACAAGCCGCCCCGCAGCCAGTTCCTCGGCCGCCATTCTCCGACATACCTGGGCGATGCCGACGCCTTCAGCGGCGTAACGGAGCACCGCCCTCGCGTCATTGACGCATATGCGCTCGGCGAGTTTGACGCGTACCTCGTCGGCACCCACGCCGAAGCAGAATTCACGCGGCGGCCCGAACCGGCGAGGCGTGTAGTGGATCACGTCGTGAGCGTGGAGTTCATCAAGGCCATGCGGCGTGCCACGCCGCGCCAGATACGCCGGACTCGCCACGGTCACTGCATGGAAATCGCCGACACGGCGGCTGCGCAGCGACGAATCGGCAAGTTGGCCCACGACCACCGCACAGTCGACGCCATTGGCGATCAGTCCATCCTGCTCCCCGCCCACATCGACGCGCAAGTCCACATCGGGGAATTCGGCACGAAATCCGGGGACCAGCGGCAACAGAGTGTGAGCCACCTCCTGATCGACGTCCACCGCCAGTCGGCCCTTCGCGATTTTTCCTCCACCACCGAGCCGGTCCTTCATTTCGTCGATTTCGCCGAGGATCCGTTCGCAATGCTCGAAGTACTGCGTGCCTTCCGCAGTCAGGCGAATACAGCGCGTCGAGCGATGCAGCAGCATCACGCCCAGGTGTCCCTCGAGCTGCCGCACCAGCGTGCTGGCGGACCCTGCACTGATGCCTAGCAGTTCCGCCGCCGCTGTGAAACTGCCGACGCGTGCGATGTGGGCGAAGACTGACATTGCCTGCAGGGTTCGGTCCATGCTTTTCTCCGACAATCGTTGCTGGGGAAGACAGGGCCCAGTTTAGAGAACTCGCGCCGCTCACTCTATTACCTGGTGGGATTCGCCGTCCCATACGATGGTGTTAACCTGCCGTGCCCTACATACTCGACGCGCGCCTTCCCGGACCAGGCGCGGCCAGGGTGCACATCGGCTCCAGGCAAGAAGAAACGAATCCGCGGATCATGCGGATTCGTTCTCACCGCGCCTTTTGGGGACGCCGATGTGGCTCAGGCGGCAACCGGAAAGTCGACGACGGTATCGTTGACGCGGTTGACCAGATTGGTAAACGTGATGGATGTCACCACGAACAACATGTCGATGACTTGCTGATCGGTAAACCCTGCCGCACGAATCGCGTCGACGACGTCGGTCGGCACCGTGCCGCGAGTCGAATAGACGGTCCGCACGAAATTCAGCAGGGCATCCCGCCGGGCGTCGCCGGTAATCATGTTTTCGCGAATATCACGCAAGGTCTGGGCGGTCAGCCCGGCTCCCTTGCCAAGCAGCGAATGCGCGGCGACGCAGTAATCACAGTCGGATAATGCGCTGATGGCGAGCTTGATCGTCTCGATATCGGCTTTCCTCAACGAGCTTTACGCGACGATGGCGTCAAGGTGCAGCATGTCGGCCAATCCCTTGGGATTGGGCGTCCCGACCGATCGCGGAGTAAAAGATACGCGCATCCTAGGTCGGACGCGGCGAAGCTTGAATAGCCTCGCGCCTAAAACACCATTCTTCCAATCGACGTTTCGCCCGCTTTCCCGCCGCAGCGGCAAAAATGGGCCATGCCTCCTATACCTCGGTATATAGGACCCGGCACGGTGGAATAGGCCTGCATCGACGACTGAACGATGGCCGACATGCTTGTTTGCTTGTTATCTTGCCGCATCGGGTAAATATTTATTGCGAGGCAGCAATGATCCATCGGCGAGTTCAACTGAGCAGCTACGCGATTGTCTCGATCAAGGCATTGGCCGTTTACTGGCTGCTCGAATCCCTGCTCGAGACGCTCTATATGCGAAGCCAGGACGAGATGTTGCCCATGCTCGTCGGGCGGACCTTGTGGCTGCTGCTGATCGTGGGCGCGGCTGCCCGGTTCGGTCTCGCGCTGCGCCTGCTGACGTTCGTCTGCGCGGCCAGCGTGCTTGCCGTCGGATTCTCGCTTCCCGGCATTGCCTCGGTCTCGCCGCTACTGACCGTGATGCTGGCCGTCGGCCTGATCATCAAGGCCGCGATCGTGGCGAGCCTATTGCGGAACCATCACACGGCGAGCGACCGGAGCATTCGCTCCGCCTCTTTCTGATGGCTCTCGTTCCTCGGCAAAACCGGTTGCCGGCATGGTCGCACGCGATGCCGCCGGACGCCGTACCGAATCACTGGATCTTCCCAACGATATTGGAGCGCACGTGGACAAGCTGACCAACATGCAGGTGTTCTCTCTCGTCGTCGAGACGCGAAGCTTCACGCGTACTGCGGAACTGCTCGATTGCAGCACCGCCGTTATTTCGCGCGCCGTGTCCAACCTCGAGAACCATCTCAAGACCCGCTTGTTGCAACGGACTACTCGAAAGATGTCGGTAACCGAAGCCGGGGAGCGCTTCTATCGAGCCTGCAAGCAGATACTCGAATGTCTCGACCAGGCCGAGACCGAGGCCGGCTCCGCTCATACGCATGCGCGGGGCCGGCTTCGGGTGCAATGCTGCCGCGAACTCGGCGTTAATTTCATCACCAATTCGCTGATCGATTATCACGCCCTGCACCCGGACGTCGCCGTGGATCTACGCATCGGCAACAGCACGACCGATCTCATCCAGGAGGATCTCGACGTATCAATCGTGGTGGCCACGACGCTTCCCGATTCGGCCAACATCGTGAGGCCAGTCGGGACGTGTGCGATGACGCTGGTGGCCTCGCCGGCTTTTCTCCGGCGTCATCCGCTCACCAGGCCCGAAGGCCTTGGCGCGCATGCACTCGTTCCGATCCGGTTCGACACCATGCCCCCAAACGTTGGGAAAGCCGACCATGTCGAGATTTCCGGCAATCCCCGATTCGTATCGGACGATGTCGACGCGCTGAAGACGGCCCTTCTCTCCGGGCTTGGCGTGGGCGCACTGCCCCGCCATCTGGTGCGTGCGGACATCGCGAGCGGCTCGCTTGTCGAAATCCTTCCGGAGCATCGGCTTTCGGACCTGCAAATCCATTTGCTGTATCCGTCGCGCCGCTATCTCGATGCCAAGGTCAGGACCTTCAACGAATTCATCCGCGCGCGTCTGGACGAGCTTTGAACCAGCTTCATCCAGGTCGGCGGCAACGCGTGGTGCACCGCTCCCCGGGAAGAGCCAGCGTGGGCTCGTACCGGCCGCCGATGCCAGGAGTTCAGACGACGGCGGCCAGATCCGCGATGTCCAAGGTGGCGCGCGTGCTCAGCACCTCGGACAGCGCCTTGAAGGCAGCTGCCTCACCGTGCGCTTTCAAGGCCTCCGCGTCGCGCCACCGCTCTATCATCACGAACCGTCCCGGACGGGTCTGGTCGCGATGCAAATCGTATTGAAGACAGCCGGATTCCTTGCGGACTTCCGGCACCGCGCGTTCGAGAGCCCGCTCCACGTCCTCGGCGTGCTGCGCCGATGTACTGATGATGGCAACAATGAATTTGATCGACATATCGCGTCCTGTCCTTGGTGAGCCGGACCGCGTCAATCGACACGCGGATCGCCGGCGGTAATTCGGCTTCATGCGTCCATCGTTCATGCGGCGACGGCCGTGCTTGCCACTTCGATCATCCCTGGATTGCCCGATATCGGACAGTGACGAATCCGAACATCACTATCAACGGGCGGATGAAAATGCACACGCGACAACGGCACGCCCGATCCATTCGCGCTCGTTGCAGTCTGCCGGCGCGATCGCCGCTTACCGCCTCGCGAGTTCCAGCCGGCATCTCGTTGCCGGGCTACTCGACCGCAAGCACCTCAGGTCGTCGAGTTCACGCACATGGCCGGCCGACGGGCCCTCGCGCTGACGGAAACCCCGAGACTGGCCACGGCGAGCAGCAGGAACATGATCGAACCGCACAACAGCCCGGCGAAGCCGTATCTGGGGTAGATCCACGCCGCGGCAGCCGAACCGACGCCGATTCCGCAGAAGACGAACGACGCGGTAAGAGCCAACGCCACGCCGCGGCGCTCGGGCGCCAATTCGACGATGCGGCGCTGCTGTGACGGCCACAGAATGTCGGTGGCAAATGCCCACACTGTCAGCGCCGGGAACAGCCAGAAAACGTGGGCCGGCATCAACCACAAGTAGACGATCGCGACCGCGAGCAACGACATTCCCGCCAGCAGCATGCGTTCAGCCGTGTAGCGCCGCGCGGCGCGCGCGACAAAAATGTTTCCGACGATCCCGGCGCCGCCGAGCACGACGAGCGCTGCCGATATATCGGCCTGGCCACCGTGATAGACGTCGCGCACGATCGGCGCCACGAACGCATACGTTGTGTAGACCGCAGATGCGATGAAAAAGACCACGAGGAAGGCACTGAGGGACTCGGCTCGAACCAGCAGGGTGAGCAGCGAGGACATTTTCACGTCGTCTCCGCGCACGTGGTCGGGCACCATCCAGACGATCATGGCGGCGGTAAACGCACCGGTGATGCCGATGACGAGAAACAGGACACGCGCCCCCCAGGCATGCGCGATCCAGGCCGATATGGGCATCCCGACCAGTCCGGCAATGCTCAGGCCAAGCAGCACGGTGGCGATGGCGCTGCCCCGTTCTTCCGCTTGCACCAGCCCCGATCCGAGCGCGGCAAGCACCGGACCGATGAAGCATGCGCCGAGCCCCATCAAGATCCGCATGGCAAGCAAGGTCGGAAAGTCCGGAGCAATCCCGCAAGCCAACGCGGCCGCGCTGAACAGCGCCAGGCCCGCCAGCACCTGCACTCGCCGTCTGAGGTGTCCCAGCAGCACCTGCAGGAGCGGTGCGGCAATGGCGAACGTCACGCCGAACACGGTAATCAGCAACGCGCTCTGGGAGTCTGCCAGATGCCACTCCTTCGAAACGGCATCGAGGCTGCCCACGACCGAGAGCGCGCCCGTGGCTTGCACGAAGTAGGCGAGCGCCAACACTCGCAACGCGCGCGGAATTGAGGGGGGATAGACAGGATTCACGAAAAGCTCCATCAATCGTCCAGGGATCGCGCGTCGGCCGCAACGTGTTGGCGCGCGAGGCCGGTATTACGCAATCGGGGTGTAAGCCTGAACGCTGATGACATCGGCGTGCGGATTGGAAATGGCTCCCGGCATGGTGGCGACCACCTTTCCGTGCTCGATCAAGGCGGGCACATCGTGGCTCGGAAGAAGAAAGCGGCTGTCGGAAAGCGCCCGCTTGATCGCCCGCTTCTCGTCGAGGATCGTCATCGCACGATTGGCCGTGATGGTCGGCTCGTGCGCGGCTTGGTCCAGGATCGGATCGATCAACTGATCCTTGAGGTTGTAGGCGATGTCGCCGCAGATGTTCGCGATACCCTCGCTCGTTTCGACCAGAACCGACAGCGAGCCGGGCGTATGCGCACCGGACAAACGCACCGCGACGCCGGGAATAACCTCCTCCTCGAACGTACCGTCGACGTCGAAAAGACGAATGGCGCCGCGAGTATGCAGGCGGTCGATCAGATGCTTGGTATCGGCAGCCGTGTACATCAGCGGCCCCTGGATGCCCGATGCGGCAAATTCGAGCTCGCGACGCGAGATGCCGACGCGGGTACTCATCGGAAAGCGATCGGTCATGCCGACATGATCGACATGCGCGTGCGTATGGATGATCTGACCGATGTCCCCGATCTTCAGTCCATGCTGGCTCAGATGATGTTCCAGCGTCATTTCCGGCGTCACCTCGTAGGGCAGCCCGAACGCCGCATATTGCTCGGCGCTGCGCGAACCCGTATCCACCAGAAGCGGTTCCTTCCCTCCCAGGATCAGGAAGCCGAGCACCGGAATGGTGACCTGTTTGCCGGGCTCGCGGAACAAGACCAATCCACTCGAATCGAGCGACATGTTGCCGAAGTTGATGGGATAAATCTTCAGGGACATCGCGCTGCTCCTTGATAGGGATAGGGAAATGAACATGAAGCGCCCGTTTTCGGGAGCGCCCCATCGGTTTCCTTTTATTGAACCAATTGGTTCAATATAGCGATGCCGGCGCCCACGCGCCAATATAAAAAACCAATCGGTTCTAAAAAAGAAATCTAAGTGCCGCTATCACTTGCCGCGGGAACGGCTACACCGAACCTACATGTGTCGCAGCGCGGACATAAAGGCGGCGACAGGGTCGCCTAGGGGAGGGGCACCATCGAGGTTGCTTTCGATACAGAAGCCGGAGAAGAAAACCATCACGATCTCGGCAATCGCCGAAGCCGGCATGGTGTGCTTTTCCGCCTCGATGTTCTCGACGATGTCGGGAAGCAAGCGGCGATGATAGGCGCTGATCGCCTCGCGTGAGCGCTCGGGGAGGGAGGCGAATTCGCGCAAGCTGTTAACGGAAAAACAGCCGACGCAGCCGGCCTCCCCTTTCTCCCCGAGGCGCAGGAACCGCTCGATATTGCCCCATCCTTTCGGCGTCGAGGCAAGGATGCGGTCAGCGCCCCGGTTCGCATAGTAGTGAAGCAGGGCGTTCAGGAACAGGTCCTCCTTGTCTTCGAACTCCGCGTACAAGCCGGACTTGTTCACGCCGGTCGCCTGCTCCAGCTGGTGCAGCGAGGTGCCGGCATAGCCGTATTGCCAGAACACGGGCAGTGCTTTTTCCAGAACGCTTTCCCTGCTGAACTTTTTCGGACGGCCCATGGAAACCCCCACGTCGGATACGGTCGCCATTTTAAACCAAACGGTTTTAAATGCCATGACCGACGACGAGGATGGATATGCCGCAGCGGCCGCACGCTGCCGGCACCGGCGTACCGGCAGCGCCATGCTTTGGGCCGTGTCGCCATCCGGCCAAGGAGCCCGTGCGCGCGCATCCTCCATGAGGCAGATGACACGCGGCACGGCATGCCCGACCGATCAGAAGCCTTCCAGTACGATCTTGCCGAGGGCCTTGTTGGTCTCGATCAGTTGGTGCGCACGCCGAAGATTGGCGGCGTTGATTGTTCCAAACGTCTCGTTCATGGTCGTGCGCAGGACACCGGCATCAATCAGGTCGGACACGCGATTCAGCAACTCGTGTTGGCGTATCTGATCACGGGTGGCATACATCGATCGCGTATACATGAACTCCCAGTGCAAGGACACGCTCTTCGACTTGAGCTTGCGCACATCGAACAGCTCCGGGTCGTCGATCAGCGCCAGCTTACCTTGGGGATTGATGGACTCGACGATCTGATCGAAGTGATGATCGGTCTGATTCAGGCTCGCGATGCAGTCGACCCCGTCGAAACCGATACGTCCGAGCTCCTCCGACAAGGGCTTCGAGTGGTCGATGACATAGTGTGCGCCGAGAGACTCCACCCACCTGCGGGTTTCAGGGCGTGATGCCGTACCGATGACCGTCAGGCCCGTGAGCCTGGCCGCCAACTGCACCAGAATGGAACCCACGCCGCCCGCCGCTCCGATCACCAGCAAACTGCCGCCCGCGTCCTCGTTGCCCTCGCGGACGCCCAGGCGATCGAACAGCAGCTCCCATGCCGTGATCGTCGTCAGCGGAAGCGCGGCAGCGGCAGCGAAATCGAGCGACTGAGGCATCTTGCCGACGATGCGCTCGTCGACCACATGCAATTCGCTATTCGTGCCGGCGCGCAGTAACGATCCCGCGTACCAGACGCGGTCGCCAGGGCGGAACAAGCTGACTTTGTTGCCTACCGCGCGCACCACGCCGGCCGCATCCCAGCCGATCACCTTGGGCTGTCCCGCCTCGGGCGCCATGCCGATCCGTACCTTGACGTCGACCGGATTGACCGACACGGCACGAACCTCGATCAGCAGGTCATGCTCGCCGGGCGTCGGCTCGGGCAGATCGAGATCGACCAGCGAATCGGGGTCGTTGATGGGCAGGTTACGATAGTAGCCAATGGCTTTCATGATCACACTCCGTCTGTAATGGAAACATCGAGTCCTGGCGCCAGGATGCGGCAGTTCGCTGTTCAGTTACAGACCGGAAGCGCGATTTCACTTTCAACACACGCGAGAAAATGGGCAGGCGCATCGATATCGCGAGCGCCTCCTATCTTCAGGCCTCAGGCCAGCAGGGCCTCCATCCGGAGCTGGAGGAAATCGCGCAATGCCGTCACCGTGGGCGAGAGCATTGTGCGATGCGCGCAGACCATGTGAAGCGGCGCTTCCTCACCGCCGAATTCCGGCAATGCCGCCTCGAGCCTACCGGACATGAGATCTTCGAGTACGTCGATCTTCGATTTGTAGGCAAGGCCCAGGCCTGCGAGCGCCCAGCGTCTCACCACCTCGCTATCATCGCTGCTCCGGTTGCCCCGCACGTTCACCACATGGACATCCTCGCCGTCGTGGAAGGTCCAACGATCGTGCAAGCTGTCGCTGAGGGCATAGCGCAGGCAATTGTGGTCGCTCAGGTCCGAGAGCTTCGCGGGGCGCCCGTGCGCCGCAAAATAAGCAGGCGAGGCGCACAGCACGCGACGATTCGACGGCGCGAGAGGCAACGCGACAAGCGAGGAATCAGCCGGCACGCCGTATCGGATCGCCAGCGTCACCGGGGAACGAAACATGTCGGTGACGTGGTCGCCGATACGCACCTGCAATGACACACCCGGATACCGGAGCTGGAATTCATCCAGCCAATTCAGCAAGATATTGCGCCCGAGGTCCGATGGAACCGTCAGGGAAACGGCGCCGCCAATGACGCCACGCCCCTGCGCCAGTGCGTTATTGCCCGCATCCAGTTGCTCCATGATGTTACGGGCGTACTGCAGATAACACTCGCCGTCCTGCGTCAGCCGCGAACTACGAGTCGAGCGCGCCAGCAGGCGCGTGCCCAATTCGGCTTCGAGTCGCTTCAGGCCGGCGCTGGCGACGGCCGGCGCCATGTCGAGTTGCCGCGCCGCTGCGGACAGGCTGCCGTTGTCCGCCGCGGACACGAAAATGCGTAGGTCTTCCAATTTGATCATCGACTTTCTCTATCCCCGATTGCTTCCCGGCAACCCAGCTCATTGCCATACGCGGTCCGGATTTACCGCGCGTCCGCGGTCGGCTGCAAGGTATCACGAAGCTAATCGAACCGCAGTGTAGGGACAACAAGCGACGGATTGCGGGAAAAGGGCTTGGAAAGAACGGTGGCGCGATAAGGAAATTCGCCCATGGGGCACCCGGCAGCGCCAAGCGTCGGCCTCGAAAATCGCAAGTGACAGCAGCCGGCCACACACGCTGCGGCGCCGATCCGAACGTCAATCCATCGCCCGCCCGAAGATCCGCACCACCTCGTCCAGATGCCCGGCCATCGCGCGGCGCGCCGCACCGGCGTCGCGCGCGCGGATCGCGTCGAGGATCTCGCGATGTTCCAGCTCCGAGCGATGCGGCATGTCGTTCGACATGTACAGCGACTGCAACCTCCGGAACATCGGATCGTATTTGTGCGCGAGCAACTGCTTGATGATCAGCGCGTAGGCGGGGTTGTCGCTGGCCTCGGCGATGCGGATATGGAACAGCCGGTCGCCGGGATGGGTGAGCGAGCCGCTGCGGTTGTCTTCCTGGTTGCGCAGGAAGGCGGCGTGGATCGCCGCGATCTGCGTCTGCGAGCCGTGCTTCGCGGCGAGCGCCGCGGCTTCCGGCTCGATCAGCCGGCGCGCCTGCAGCAGCGCGAACGGCGGAATCTCGGTATCGAGGTCGAGCGCGATGCCGAGCTCGGGGTCCACCTCGACGATGCCCAGCGGCGCGAGCTTCCTGTCCGGCACATCGGGAAGCCCGGACGCCGCGGCACGCACCGGCAGCGCAGCCGCCGTCGCGCCCGCCTCGGGCTGGCGCACCTTCACACCATCGCCCACACGAACGCTGACACGCCCGCTCACCTCAAGCGCGATCAGCGCCTCGCGCACCGAGGTGCGCGACACGCCGAACTGCTCGGCCAGCTCGCGCTCGGGCGGCAGGTAGCTGCCCGGCGGGAAATCGCCGGCCTCGATCAGGGCACCGAGCTTGTCGGCGATCTGCTGGTAGAGGCGACGGTTCTGGATCGGCTGGATGGACATGCCTGGGCCTTGCTGGGCGGTTTCATTCCGAAACATCGCGTGCCGCCGCATCGGCGTGTCGCCCGATGCAACGACGACGCGATACGCGGGTTCAGTCGTACAGCGCCGCGGCGATCTTCGGATCGTCGATATTGCTCTTGTCGTACCAGTAGAAGCCGGTGTCGATCACCTTCGGCAGCTTCTCGCCCTTGATCGCCTTCACCGCCGCCTCGACCGTCTTGTAGCCGATGCCGACCGGGTTCTGCGTGATCGCGCCGGCCATCAGCCCGCTGCGGATCGCGTCCTTCTGCTGCTTGCCCGAGTCGTAGCCGACGATCACCACCTTGCGCTTCATCTCGCGCACGCCGTTCACCACGCCGATCGCCGAGCCTTCATTGGTGCCGAACAGGCCCTTGAGCTTCGGATAGGCCTGCAGGATCGACTTGGTCACCTCGGTCGACTTCAGCTGGTCGCCCTCGCCGTATTGGACGGTGACGATCTGCACCTTCGGGTGCGCCGCCTTCATGCGCTCCAGGAAGCCGTCGCGCCGGTCGATGCCGGTGCGGCTGGTCTGGTCGTGCGCGACCACCGCCACCTCGCCCTCGTCGCCGATCAGCGCGGCGAGCTTGTCGGCGGCAAGCGCCGCGGCGGCCTTGTTGTTGGTGGCGGCGGTGGTGACGGGGATGTCGCTGTCGACGCCCGAGTCGAAGGCGATCACTGGGATCTTCTGGGCCTGGGCCTTCTTCAGCAGCGGCAGCGCGGCCTTGCTGTCGAGCGCCGCGAAGCCGAGCGCGGCCGGCTTCTTGGCGATCGCGGCCGACAGCATGTCGATCTGCTTGTCCACCATCGCCTCGGTCTCGGGCCCCTCGAAGCTCACCTTCACCTTGTAGTCGGCGGCGGCCTGCATCGCGCCGGCCTTCACGGCCTGCCAGAACTGATGCTGGAAGCCCTTCGAGATCAGCGGGATATAGGTTTCCTGCGCCTGCGCGCCGGCCGCGAGGCCGACCGCGAACGTCATGCCCACCACCGCATTCAACAGCTTGCTCCTGATCACTTCGCGTCTCCTTTTTTCGTATCGAGTGGGATGCCGGCCGGAACCGGCGGTGAAGCGCATGCCCGCGCGCGTCAGCGGCGCCGACGACGCAGGATGTCGACGTAGACGGCCAGGATGATGATCACGCCCGTCACGACGGTCTGCCACTCCTGCGCCACCGACATGATGCGCAGGCCGTTGGTCAGCACGCTCATGATGAACGCGCCGATGATGGTGCCGAGGATGCTGCCCGCGCCGCCCGACAGCGAGGTGCCGCCGATCACCACGGCGGCGATCGCGTCGAGCTCGTAGCCCTGGCCGAGCGCCGGCTGCGCGGAATTGAGGCGCGAGGCGATCAGCAGCCCGGCGATCCCGCATACCGCGCCGCTGAAGGTATAGACGGCGATCTTCCAGGCGTCCACGTTCACGCCCGACAGCCGCAGCGCCTCCTCGTTGCTGCCGAGCGCGAAGGTGTAGCGGCCGAACAGGGTCTTGTTGAGCACGATCGAGGCGCCGATCGCGACCAGGAACAGGATCAGCACCGCGTTGGGGATCGGCAGCGCCGGGATCAGGTTGCCGATCAGCGAATCCTGCGCGATCGCGGTGAAGCCGGGCGTGTCGTTGAAGTAGATCGGGCGCGTGCCCGAGATCACCAGCGACAGGCCCTTGAGCAGCATCATCATGCCCAGCGTGGCGATGAAGGGCGGCACCTTCATCTTCGCAATCACGAAGCCCGACACGCAACCGGACAAGGCCCCGAACAGCAGCGCGGCCAGGATCCCGAGCGGCAGCGGCATGCCCCAGTTGGTCAGCACCACGCCGGCCATCACCGCGCAGAAGGTCATCAGGGTGCCGACCGAGAGGTCGATGCCGGAGGTGATGATCACGTAGGTGCAGGCCACCGCGAGCACGCCGTTCACGGCGGTCGCCTGCAGGATCGACACCAGGTTGTCGACCTCCAGGAAGTTCGAGGAGGCGATGCTGAAGAACACGATCAGCAGCAGCAGGCTGGCGAAGGCCAGCAGCTTCTGGCGCGCGGCCGGGTTGAAGAAGCGGGCCCGCAGGCTGGAGGCGGCGGCGGGCGTCTCGCCGGAAGCGAGGGGCGGGACGGGATGCGTATCGTTGGACATGATGGCTTTGGGCGTCTGGGTCGGCTGGGTCAGGACAGGACGGTCGATTCGCGCTGCGTGGCGAGCTGCATGATCTTTTCCTGCGTGGCCTCGGCCGCGCTCAGCTCGCCCGTGACGCGGCCTTCGCACATCACCAGGATGCGGTGACTCATGCGCAGCACCTCGGGCAGTTCGGAGGAGATCATCACGATCGCCTTGCCGGCGGCGGCCAGCGCATCGAGCAGCTTGTAGATCTCGCTCTTGGCGCCGACGTCGATGCCGCGCGTCGGCTCGTCGAAAAACAGGATGTCGCAATCGCGCAGCAGCCATTTCGCGATCACGATCTTCTGCTGGTTGCCGCCCGACAGCAGCCGCGCCGGCTGCGTGACCGAGGGCGTGCGGATCGCCAGTTGGCGCACGTAGCCTTGCGCGGTGTCGCGCATCTTGCGCGCGTCGAGGAACAGGCCGCGGCGCAGGAAGCGGCGCATGCTCGACAGCGCGATGTTGTTCTGCACGTCCAGCCCGACCGCGAGCCCGAAGTGCTTGCGATCCTCGGACAGGTAGCCGATGCCGAACTTCACCGCGTCGGCCGGCGTGCGGATCGTCACCGCGCGGCCATGCACGCGGATCTCGCCCGCGTCGATCGGGTCCGCGCCGAACACGGCGCGCGCCACTTCCGTGCGGCCCGCGCCCATCAGCCCGGCGAAGCCGAGGATCTCGCCGCGCCGCAGCGTGAAGCCGACCTCGCGGATCGCCCGGCCGCGCGACAGGCCACGCACTTCCAGCGCGACCTCGTTGGCCGAGGTATCGGGCGGCGTGCGCGATTCCGTTTCGAGCTGTCGGCCGACCATCATCGAGATGATGCTGTCCATCGAGGTGCCGGCCATCGGCACGGTGGCCACGTACTTGCCGTCGCGCATCACCGTCACGCGATCGGCGATCTGGCGCAGCTCGTCCATCTTGTGCGAGATGTAGACGATGCCCACGCCGTTGGCGAGCAGGTCGCGGATGATGCGGAACAGCTCGGCGATCTCGGCGTTGTTGAGCGCGGCGGTGGGCTCGTCCATGATCAGCACGCGCGAATCGAAGGACAGCGCCTTGGCGATCTCCACCATCTGCTGTTTCGCCACCGTCAGTTGGCCGACCGGCGTGCGCGGATCGAGATCGAGGCGCATGCGCGCGAAGATCGCCGCGGCGTCGCGATTGAGCCGCTCCTCGTCGACGAACACGCCCAGGCGGCCGCGCGGCTCGCGGCCGATGAAGATGTTCTGCGCCACGCTCAGGTGGTTCATCAGGTTCAGCTCCTGATGAATGATGCCGATGCCGAGCGCCTGCGCGGTGCGCGGATCGGCGATCTCCACCGCGCGGCCGTCCATGCGGATCTCGCCCTCGTCCTTCTGGTAGACGCCGGCCAGGATCTTCATCAGGGTCGACTTGCCCGCGCCGTTCTCGCCCATCAGCGCATGCACCTCGCCGGCGCGCAGGTCGAAGCGGCAGTCGTCGAGCGCCAGCACGCCGGGGAAGCGCTTGCTGATGCCGCTCAGCGCGATCAGGGGCGCGCGTTCGGCGCCGGAGTTCGATTCGGTTGGCATGGGTTCGGGGTTCCGCTGCATTCAGCTGATCGCGCGATCGAGGTGGGTGTAACCGCCATCGACGAACAACCACTGGCCGGTGGTATGCGAGGCGCGCTCCGACAACAGGAACACGGCCGTATCGGCGATCTCCCCGGCCGTGGTGAAGCGCCTGCCGAGCGGCACCTTGCCGGCGATGTCGTCGAGCTTGGCTTGCGGATCGTCGAAGCCGGCGATCCAGTCGCGATACAGCGGCGTCATCACCTCGGCCGGAATCACCGCGTTCACGCGCACGCCGTCCTCGCGCAGCGCCACCGCCCATTCGCGCGTCAGCGAGAGCTGCGCGCCCTTCGAGGCGCAGTAGCCGCTGGTATTGCCCTGCCCGGTGACGGCCGTCTTCGACGAGACGTTGACGATCGCGCCGCGTGCCGCCTTCAGGTGCGGCACGCAGTGATGCGCCATCACGTAGTAGTGGATCAGGTTGCGTTCGAGCGAGGCGACGAAGGCCTCGCGCCCCGCGTCGAGGCCGATGCTGTCGTTGATGCCGGCGTTGTTGACGAGGCCGTCGAGGCGGCCGAAACGGGCGACGGCCCGCGCCACCGCCTCGCGGCATTGCGCGTCGTCCTGCAGCTCGACCGCGAAGAAGGCCGCGCGCGGCTGCTTGCCCACGAGTTCCTGCCAGAACGCGTCGTCCGGCGCCTGGCGCGCGAACACCACGGGAATCGCGCCTTCACCGGCCAGCCGCATCGAAATCGCCGCGCCGATGCCCGACGCGCCGCCGGTCACGATCACGACCCTGTCCTGCAGATTCAAATCCACTTCGCGTCTCCGTCGTTCGTGTTCTGCCGGCCTCGATGGGCGGGCCGTATCCTCAGCCTCGGAACCGGTACTGCTCCAGCGATTCGGGTTTCATCTCGATCGAGAAGCCGGGCGCGCTCGGCGGCATGTAGGCCGCGTCGCGCACCACGCAGGGCTCGACGAAATGCTCGTGAAGATGGTCGACATACTCGATCACGCGGCCCTCGCGCGTGCCGGCGATCGCGACGTAGTCGATCATCGCCAGGTGTTGCACGTATTCGCACAGGCCCACGCCGCCCGCGTGCGGGCATACCGGCAAGCCGTATTTCGCGGCCATCAGCATCACCGCCAGGATCTCGTTGACGCCGCCGAGACGGCAGGCATCGATCTGCACCACGTCGATCGCGCCGCGCGCGATGAACTGCTTGAACAGCACGCGGTTCTGGCACATCTCGCCGGTGGCCACCTGCACCGGGCCGATCGCCTCGCGGATCTTGCGATGCCCCTCCACGTCGTCGGGGCTGGTGGGCTCCTCGATGAACCAGGGCTTGGCGAAGGCCAGCTCGCGCACCCAGTCGATCGCCTCGTCCACTTCCCAGACCTGGTTGGCGTCGATCATCAGCTTGCGATCGGGGCCGATCACCTCGCGCGCGATCGTCACGCGGCGGATGTCGTCCTCCAGGTTCGCGCCCACCTTCAGCTTCACGTGGTTGAAGCCGGCGTCGATCGCTTCATGGCAGAGCCGGCGCAGCTTGTCGTCGCTGTAGCCGAGCCAGCCGGCCGAAGTGGTGTAGCAGGCGTAACCCTCGCGTTCGAGCGTGGCGATCCGCTCGGCCTTGCCGGGCGCCTGCTTGCGCAGCAGTGCCAGCGCCTCGTCCTGCGTCAGGCAATCGGTCAGGTAGCGGAAGTCGATGGCGCGCACGAATTGCTCGGGCGTCATGTCGGCCACCAGGCGCCACAGCGGCTTGCCCTCGGCCTTGGCCCACAAGTCCCAGGCGGCGTTGACCACCGCGCCGGTGGCCAGGTGGATCGCCCCCTTGTCCGGGCCGATCCAGCGCAACTGGCTGTCGGAGGTCACGTGGCGCCAGAAGCGGCCCATGTCCTCGCGAATCCAGTCCAGGTCGAGACCCACCACCAGATGGCGCATCGCCTCGATCGCCGCGCAGCAGATCTCGTTGCCGCGGCCGATCGTGAAGGTCAGCCCGTGTCCTTCCAGGCCTTCCCGATCGGTTTCGAGCACGACGTAGGCGGCCGAATAATCGGGATCCGGATTCATCGCGTCGGAGCCGTCGAGCTGGCGTGAAGTCGGAAAGCGCACGTCGAGGACGCGCATCGATCGAATGATAGGCATGACTAATTGTCTGAGAAAAGAAACCGGACTTGCGTGATGCGCGGAGGGACAGGCAGCCGATGTCCGGCGCGCGATTGGCACAAAGGACAAAAGGTCCATCCAATGATAGTGAGCGACCCGGCGTTTGTCACGGAAAGCGAACGCAGGGTTTTCCTGGGCGTGTGATGACAGGTCCTGTCACGCCGAGGACATCGACGGCCGGCGAGCGACGGCCGGCAGTTGCGCCCCCACGGGATAGTCGCCGGCCGGCCCGGCGTAGAGATTGACGGTCATGCTGGTGACAGCCGGCGTCTGCGCCAGGCTGGGTGCCGCGAATACCGCGATCATGCCGGCCAGCACCGCGCCGATGAACTGTTTGCGTATCGCCGCTTCTCCACGATGAAGTGTGCCCGATGACTTCCGCTCCCGACCACATGACGACAGAAGCCGCGATAGCAGGCCCTTGTCGGGCGGCGGGACCGGACATCCCATAAGTATGGGGAATAAACTCCCGGCGCGGCACGTTCTCTCCAGCAACGATCGCCGCTCGGGATCCGCCCATGTGCAGCCGCACCTCGGCTCGTCCTTTCACCTCTCTTTCGTCACAGCGTCGCTCGGATACGCAGCTGGCCGCGTGAACCGCCAAGCCACCCGGTTTGGGCATCGAAGCAGCAAACGCGTCGCCGGTTTCCCCCTTACCCAATGCGACAAGATCACTGTGAACCATCCAATCTGTCTGGAAGCGGCGCCCCCTTCCCTGCTGGAAGCGATGCCCGTGTTCTACTGCCCGATCGCGCCCGCCATCTCACCCGCCACGGCCGAAGCCGAGGCCCGGGTGCTGGCCTGGGCCGATCGTTTCGAACTCCACGAGGACGCCCGCCAGCGCGAGTACCTGGCCCGCGCCCGATTCCCGCTGTTCCCGGCTCGGTCGATGCCGGACGCGGATCCACATGGGCTGACGCTGGCCGGCAAGGAGGTGATGTGGCTGCAGTCCTTCGACGACGTCCATAGCGACGAGAAACCCGGCGGCACGCCGCTCGACGAATACGTGGTGCTGCTCGCGAAGCTGGCGCGCATCCTCGAGGAGCCGCGCGCCGACCTGCTGCCCGGCAATCGCTGGGCGGCCGCGCTGCGCGACCTGCGGCTCGACGTCGAGGCGCATGCCACCCACGCGCAACTGGATCGCTGGGTGCGCGCCCACATCGATTACTTCGACGGCCTGCTGTGGGAAGCGGTCAACCGCGCGCAAGGCGCCAGCCCGCGCATCGACGACTACATCGCGATGTGGCTGAAGCAATCCGGCGTCTACCCCTGCATCGCCTTCACCGACCTCGCCTGCGGCTACGAAGTCCCGGCCACCGGCTGGCACGATCCGCGCGTGAGGATGCTGCGCGAGATGACGGCTGCCATCATCGGCTGGGACAACGACCTGACCTCCTACAACAAGGAAGCGCTGCGCGCCGAGCAATACGGTTTCCCGGCAATCCAGAACCTGGTTGCCGTGATCGCCGAGGCGCGCGAATGTTCGGTGGGCGAGGCGGTCGGCCTGGTGAGCGCGATGCGCAACCACGCGATGGCCCGCTTCGTCGCGCTGCGCGAGCGCGTGAGCGCCGATGGAGACACCGCCACCACGCGCTACGTGCATGGGCTCGCGCAGTGGATCCGCGGCTACCTCGACTACAGCGCGCTCTCGCCGCGTTATCTTCAGCCGGCCAGCGCGTTCGAGCATGTGCTCGCGCACGGCTGGCCGATCAGTGAAACCCAGCCGGACGACGGGCAAGCCAAACTGCCCGCGCCGACCTCGCTTGCGGGGTGGTGGTGATGGATATCGACCTGACCGACAAGCCGGCGCACGTGGATCCCGCTCCGCTGCCCGAAGCACCGATTCCGCGCGCCCCCGGCAGCCTGCCGATCGTCGGCCACGCGGCCCGGCTGCTGTTCAAGCCGCTGAGCTTCCTCAGCGGCCTCGCGCCGCTCGGCGGCCTGGTACGCGTCGACCTCGGGCGGCTGCCGATGCTGCTGCTCACCGATCCCGAGCTGACGCGCCAGGTGCTCAACGACAGCCGCACCTTCGACAAGGGTGGCGCGCTGTTCGACAAGGTGCGCGAACTGACCGGCAACAGCCTGCTCACCAGCCGCTACGACGACCACAAGCTGCAGCGGCGCCAGATGCAGCCGGCCTTCTCGCGCAAGCGGATCCTCACCTACATCGACGTGATGAACGAGGCGATCGGCGGCGTGATCGGCGGCTGGTGCGACGGCGACGTGGTCGACCTGACGGCGGCCTGCTACGACATCACGGCGCGCACGGCCTCGCGCACCATGTTCGCCGCCGACGTGGCCGGGGCGGCGGCAGCTTCGCTGGTGGAGGATCTCTCGGTCTACCTGGGCGGCTTGTTCGTGCGGATGATGCTGCCCAGCGGCCTGCCGGGCAGGGTGCCGACGCCGGGCAGCCTGCGCTACGACCGCGCGGTGGCGCGCCTGCACGCGGCGATCGAACAGATCATCGACGCCTATCGCGCCTCGGGCGTCGATCACGGCGACCTGCTCTCGATGATGCTGGCCGCGCGCGACGAGGACGGCCAGCCCTGGTCGCAGCAGGAAGTCCACGACCAGGTGATCACGCTGTTCCTGGCCGGCATCGAGACCACGGCGGGCGTGATGAGCTGGACGCTCTACCTGCTCGGCCGACATCCGGATATCGCGGAACGTGCGGCGGCGGAGGTGCGAACCACCTTGGGCGACGCGGCGGTGCCGCAGGCGGAGCACCTGATGCAATTGGGCGAAACGCGCCGCGCCATGATGGAGGCCTTGCGCCTGTATCCGCCCGGGTGGATCTTCACGCGGGTGGTGACGCGCGACACGATGCTGGGCCCTTATCGCCTGCGCGTCGGCGACGGGCTGGCCTACAGCCCCTATGTCCTGCATCGCAATCCGGCGCTGTTCGCGGCGCCCGAGCGCTTCGATCCGGATCGATGGCTGCCGGAGCGTGCCGCCGCGATTCCCGAGCACGGCTTCATCCCGTTTGGCGGCGGCGTGCACAAGTGCATCGGCGATCAGTTCGGCACCACCGAAAACCTGCTGGCGCTGGCCGCCATCCTGTCGCGCTGGAAGCTGGAGCCGGTGACGAGCCAGCCCGTCGAGCCGATACCGCGACGCGCCACGCTGAGCCCGTCGCGGTTCATGGTGAGGTTGCGGCGGCGGTAGCGGCAGCCGGGCCCTGAAGCGGGCGGCCCGGCAAGAACCGCCCGCTTCACTCCTGCAAGGCCGAGCTCGGCACCCCGAACACCAGGTCGAACAACCAGTTGAAGGCGAAGGTGTAGCAGGGGATCAGCACGATCAGGGCGAGATCGAGCAGGAAGGCTTGCGCCAGGCTGATCCCCATCCACCATGCGATCAAGGGGATCAGGAACAGGACCAGGGTGAGCTGGAAACCAACCGCGTGCAGGATGCGCCGCGCCACCGTGCGCGTGCGATTCGCCTGGCGCGCTTCCCAGCATTCGAACAGCGTGGTGTAGACGAAATTCCAGCTCACCGCGATGGTGGTGATGATCACCGACAACGGCCCCGTGCTGGTGGGCGACTGTCCCGACAACAGCGCCAGCCCCAGCGCCGAAATCAGCATGCCGATGATTTCGTAGAGCGACACATACAACAGCTTGCGTTTCAGGCCCTGCATATTCCCGCCTCCGTTCGTGACAAGCACGTGGAAAGCCGCGAATATAACGTCAGCGCAACTGACAGAAAAAGTCAGTAGATATCAGATAAATTGAAAGGTCGGGCCGTGAATTTCTCCAACGACAGCATCGAACTGTTCCTGGCCGTGATCGACAGCGGCTCGTTTTCCGCGGCGGCGCGTTCGCTCGGCAAGGTGCCCTCGGCCGTGAGCATGGCGATCGCCAACCTGGAGGCCGAGCTCGGTTACGCCCTGTTCGACCGCGGCCGCCGCGAGCCGGTGCCCACCGCGATGGGCGCCGCGCTGGTGCCGCATGCGCGGCTGGCCCTCGAGCAATTCCGGCGGCTTCGCATGCATGCGCTGCAGCTGTCGCAGGGGCTGGAAAGCAGGCTGTCGATCGCGGTCGCCACCGATATCGACAAGCAGCCGCTGCTGGCCGCCGTCGGCGAGCTGAGCGACCGGCACCCGTTGCTCGAGATCGAAATCCTGACGGCGCCCCAGGACGACACGCTGCAACTGCTTCACGGCCGGCGCGTGGACCTGTGCATCGCCTACGCGGGCCTCGCCGTCGACGTGAGGGAGCACTTCCAATACGTCGGCAGCGAGCGGCTGACCGCCTGCATCGGCCCGCGGCATCCGCAGTTGAAAGCGGGCGGCGATACCTTCCTGGAGGACCTGGTGCAGGTCCGGCAGATCCTGGTGGCCAGCCGCGACCTGCCGCTGGCCGACAGCCGGCCGCTGGTCGGGCAATCGTGCTGGCGCACCGACAGCCTGGCGATGGCGATCGAGATGGTGGAATCGGGCCTGGGCTGGGGCAACTTCCCGCTGTCGGCCATCGCGCCGCTGCTGCGCGATGGCCGCCTTCAGCGGCTGCAGTTCAAGAACATCGAGAACGGGCTGTCGATGCCGGTGCATGCAGTGTGGCTGCGCGAGCGGCCGTTGCAGCAGGGCGCCGCGGCCTTGGTCAGGACGCTCGGCGAGATGGCCAAGCAGTCCTGAGCGATTTGCTCGACGTAGCGCGCCGTCCCTTCACCGCGCCTCAGCGCCTCACCAGCGTCAAGCCATGGAACTGCTTGCGCCGCTCGAAGCCGAGCTTCCCGTACAAGGCGATCGCCCCGGTATTCGCCTGGAACACGTGCAGGAACGGCAGCTCGCCGCGCGCCACGATCTGGCGCGCGGCGAACTTCACCAGGCGCTCGGCGTAACGTTGCCCGCGATGCTCGGGATGCACGCAGACGGCGCTGATCTCGGTATGGCCCGGCACATGCAGGCGCTCGCCCGCCATCGCGACCAGCACGCCGTCGCGCCACACGCCGTAGTAGCGGCCCATCTCGTGCGTGCGAGCCTCGTAGGGGCCGGGCCGGGTCAATGCAACCAATCCCGCCATCGCACCCGCGTCGCGTTCCTCGAGCAGGACGAAACCGTCGTCGGCCTCGTCGCGCAGCACCAGCAAAATCATCTGGTCGAGCACGCCCTCGCCCTTCACCTCGAATTCGTCGGAGGGATGCAGGGTCTGCTCGCCGGCCACCATCACCAGTTCGCCCGGTTGCGTGAGCGCGGCCAGGGCGCGCCAGTTCTCCGGCGCGTCGGCCGTGATCGCGGCCAGCGGCGAAACCTCGGGATGGAAGCGGCGCGCGAGATCGCCGCCGATCGACCAGTGGGCCTGGTGGGTGGTCAGGGCTTGCCAGATCGCGTTGTCGAGAACACGGAGGTCGGAGTCGCGGGATTCGGTTTTCATGGGCTGTCGGTCGTGGTCGGGCATCGGCGCGCAAGGCGCCTGCCGACCAGAACGGATCGCCCCGTCCGTTTATTCCATGCCCGCCGCCGGCAGGGCGTGCCGCCCCTTCCAGATCATCAGCAGGTGGTAGTAGAGCCGCGGGCTCAGCCCGAAACGGTAAGCGTAGAGATTGCGCAGCGCGATCGCCAGGCTGGTGCGCGGCTCGTGGTTGCGCGCGTAGAGCGACACCACGATCGGCACCAGCCGGCGCAGCGCGAGCCGCCGGGCCGGCTCCAGGTCGGGCGGCAGCGCCAGCTCGTTGACGAAGCGCCAGGCCATCAGCGAAGCCGAGCGCATCGTGTGGCGCGTGGCCTGCGAGATCGAGGCATCGGTTTCGCGGTAGCAGGAGACGAATTCGTCGAGATAGCAGATCCGCTCCGCGGCAAGACAAAGACGCGTATTGAATACATAGTCGCAACAGGAGCCGTAGGTCTCCTCATAACCGATTCGTCTGACCAGCTCGGCATTGGCAAGCCAGCCGTTGTTCGGAAACATCTGCACCAGACCGGCCCGGCCCGGCTGCGCCTGCAGGCCAGCCGCCGCGGCATTGCGATGGAACATCTGGTTCATGCGCCGCGTGGCCGCGCGGCTGATGCGGCCGTCGTGGTCCACCACGTACTGCTTGCCGAAGGCGGCATCGAGGCCGGGATGGCGCTGCCATAGCGCCAGCAATTGCTCCACGCCATGCTCGAGCAGGAAATCGTCGTCGTGCAGCAGCAGGATCTTGTCGCCGCTGGCATGCGCGAACAGGCTCGTCACGTTGCGCGCCTGGCCGAGCCCCGGCCGGTTGCGGCGGTAGCGCACGCGCGGGTCGTCGCCGTAGCGACGGCGGATCAGGCGCTCGGTGGCGTCGTCGGGCGAATCGTCGCCGATCACGACCTCGAGGTTGCGGTAAGTCTGCGCGAGACACGAATCAATGCACTGGCCGATCAGGTGGGCTCGGCGATAAGTCGGTACGCAGATCGAAACTTTGATGGAGGGGGCGGTCATCTGGCGCTTCCGCACGAAAGGTGATCGATGGGCATCTGCAAACAAGCTTTCTGTCGGTCGTCATGATCGGGAGAAAAAAATATAAAGAAATGGAAAATAATCGCGCGTAAGGGAAGCCCCGGATGCCGGGCCGGGCAAGCGTTTTCGGGGATCGGTAAAGGGTGGTCGAAGTGACCGGCGGCGAGGCCCGCCGGGGCGCCGCGGGCGGCAATTCCGACCGGCCGGGCACACTTCGTTGCACGATCCGCAGCATCGCGCGCGGGTGATTCGAGGAATGATTCCGTGCTCGCGATACCAAGCAATCCTTACATCGTGCGAAGCAAGGTTACCGAATGCGAACGCGGGGAAGCGTCGAGCGAAAGCTCGTGGGCGGGATGAAAGACGGCGGCGGGAAATGCCCCGGGGAGAGGGGCGCGCAAGACGCACCCATCTCCCCGGGTGGGATCACATCGGTTTCGCGAGTTCCTTCGCGACCGATGCCGGGTTCGCGCATTCGCGATCGGGGATCCGCAGCAGCCCCTCGACCAGCGGGCCCGCGGCATGCGCGTCGCGCGCGCGGGAGCGGCTCGACTCGTGCCCGGTGTGCTGGCGATGGCTCGATGTCATGGCAAACCTCCTCGTAGACGGTTCGACAATGGGATGCCTGCTCGCCTCATCGGCGCATGCGTCCCATCACGAGCGAGACGATGAACAGGATCAGGAAGATGACGAACAGGATCTTCGCGATCGATGCGGCACCGGCGGCAATCCCGCCGAAACCGAAGAAGGCCGCGATGATGGCGATCACGAAAAAAACCACGGCGTAGTAGAGCATATGAACCTCCCCATTCGGGTTGTTAAAGGCGTGGACAGGCTGCGGGTCAGGCGTCGTGCTTGTGATGCGGTTTACCGCGTGTCTTGGTGGAGGCGAAATCCTCCAGTTGCTTCTTGTTCATCGATTCGTACATCGATTTCGATGCCGGTTTCAACGAACTCTTCTTCGTCTCGCCGCGCTTGGCGGCCAGCGCGGCGCCGGCTGCGCGCTGCTGCGCTTGTGACTTGGCTGGCATGACACTCCTCCGTGATGGCAGTGCCGAGAGACAATGCAAACACCGTGCCCGGCGCAAAAGCCTGTCGATCAGAATCGGCTCACATGGAAATCGGCGGCGATCGCGTTCGGGCCGCGACGCGCGAAAGCCTGCGCGAAACCCTCGCCGATGCGCGTGAGGGCGGCGCGCTGGTGCTGGATGTCCCAATGCTCAAACTGCTCGTAGGCGTGCGCGTCGAAGCTGATCGTCACGCTGGCCGGCTGGCCGTCGAGATCGAAGCCCACGTGCAGGCCGCCCGAGGAGGTCGGTTCGATATCGAACGGCATCTCGCGCGCCTCGAAATAGCGGCCGATCGTTTCGGCGATGTCCCGGCGCGGGCCGGGTTCCACACGGATACTCATCGCGGACCTCCTGGTTAGGCAAAGCAGGCCGGCGCGGCCCAGCCGCGCACCGGCGGCACGGGCTCGTCGACGGGTTCCTGGAACGGCTCGGGCACCTCGTCGGGCCGCGGGCCCGGGCCGGGGGGCTCGGCCGGATCCGGCGCTGGGATGTCCGGCGTGCCGGGCTCGGGCCGGTGCATGCGCAAGGCTGGGTTGGTCATGATTCGCTCCGGGTTCGGGACAGGCCGCGCTCAATCGACATAGGCCGCCATCACCAGCCACAACGCGCGCCCGCCGTCGTCGATCGGCGCCGCCAGCGCATTGCGGTCTTGCGGCGTGCAGGCACGGCGCAGGGCGCGCTGCGCGTCCTCGGGCGCCTCGAACACGGTGTCGTCGAGCCGTTCGACGCCGGCCTTGTCCGCGAACATCGATCGTTGCGGGCGCGCCATCAAGGGCTCGCGCTGCCAGGCGCGAAACCGGTCGCGCACCGAGTCGAAGGTCCCGCCGCATACGTTCACCTCATAGTGCACGTCGGGGTTGGGTTTCTCGCTCATGTTCCTCTCCTTGCCAAGGGCGCCGCCGCCGATGCCGCCATTCGCGATAAGCGGGCGCGACGCGATGGTTGCACCCGCATCGATTCGATCCGGAGGCGGGCGGGCGCGCGAAACCAGAAACCAGACTCGCCGCCGCTTCCGGCCCCGGGGCGCTAACGCCTGCGATCCGGCCCCGCCGGTTCGCCGCTTTCCACGGGCACTGCCATCGACCAGCCACCGACCAGCACCGTGCCGGCGGCCATCGCCGTGAATCGCAGCAGCTTCCGAAACTTCGCCTGCATGCGGCACGCCTCTCGAATCGTCGTGCCTTTCTTCAAGCAAGCTCCGTTCCGATCCACGCCGGACCAGCCCATGCGGGCCCGCGCGCCGGCGCCGCCGCGGCTGTGTGACTTTGACAATCGATTGCAAAAAGCGCAGGGCCCGATGCGCGCCGCCCGCCCCGGCCGTATCGCCGCGCGGGCGCGGCGCTTGCATGCGACGGGGCGCGACGCGCTCGCGTCGTAGCTGCAATGCAGCATCGCAGCCCCTTATCGACCTCAACCGGGACGGCCAGACCGCCGCCCGACGGGAGCATGAAATGGCACACACGAAACGCTCGGTCGACGAGCATCTCGACGAATGGCTGCGCGACGCGCACGCGATGGAGGAACAGGCCGGCACCCTGCTCACCGCGATGGCGCGGCGGCTCGAACACTATCCGGAACTGAAGGCCCGCATCGAGCAGCATCTCGGCGATACGCGGGAGCAGCAGCGGCTGGTTCGCGAGTGCGTCGGCCGGCGCGGCAGCGACGTGTCGGTCCTGAAGGATTTCGGCGCGCGCAGCCTGGCGGCGCTGCAGGCCTTTACCGCCATGTTCTCCACCGACGAGGTGATCAAGAACGCCATCTCCGGTTTTGCCTTCGAGAACTTCGAGGTGGCCGCCTACCGGACGCTGATCACGGCCGCGCGCCGCCGGCGACGCGCAGACGCTGGCGATCTGCGAACGCATCCTCAGCGAGGAGGTGGCGATGGCGAACTGGATGGAGCAGCATCTGCCGGAGATCGTGAACGCCTACCTGGCACGCAGCCAGGCAGAGGCTTCGACGCCGCAGTAGGCGAAGGAGAGCCCGCGCGAGGCGCCTGGCGGCGCTCACGTCCCCAGGCGGCCGCCGCTCGAGCCGGCGGCGGCGCCTCGCCCGCGTCGATGGCCTCGCGCCCGCGAGCGAGGCCGGCGCGCACCGCCTCGGCCTCGCTCGGCCATTCGGGTTCGTGCTGTCCAGGCAGGACCCTGCCGTGCCCGGCCTCGTCGCGCGCGATGCTCACGCGCGGCAGCCACGCACCGCGCGGGCCGCGCACGACCGTCACCGCGATCACATGGTTCCGGTAAGTGTCGCTCGTCACCGTCCTGTCGATATCGTTCATGGCGGGGCTCCGCTCGAAGCTTGGTCTCGAGCGGGGCGCAGCGCGCATGCCCGCGCGCCGCCGCCCCGGCGGGTATGGCCGATGCTGCGCCAGGAAGGTTTCCACTCCGGAGCCCGCCATGCGGATCGACCGACTCGACGCGCGTGAACTCGACTACTGGACCGCCCGCGCCCTGGCGCGAGACGAGCTGCCGCTGATCTTCGTCGCCGTCGAACCGGACATCGTGGTCACCGTCGCCAGCGGCGGCTTCAGGCGCATGGACAGCCGCTTTTCCCCCGCCGCCGAGTGGGCCGACGCCGCCGTGGTGCTGGAGCGCGTGGTCGAGCTGCGCTCGACGCGGGTGGGCGAGGCTCGGGCCAGCGTGACGGCAAGCTTCGCCGGTGACGGCACCGCCGCCACGCATGACGCCCGCGGCGAGGGCGAGAACCTGCGCCACGCGCTGCTGCGGGCCTTCATTCGCGCGCGATTCGGCGACACGGTCGAACCGGTGCCGACCGAACCGCATGCCGTCAGCAACGGCCGCGTCACGCCGCATCGGGCCGGCGCGCCGCTGCCCCGCGACGGCGAGCGCCGCGACGCCCCGCACGATCCGAACGAAATCGGCGCCTTGCCGCGGCCGTGACGGCCAGGCGACACCGCGCCCGGCGAACCGGCAATGACGGCTCGCCCGATGAAACATACGACGAAAACAACCGACGGAACGACAGGGAGACGAGCATGCCATCGATCCAGGGCCCTGCCCGAAGCACGCGCCGCCGCCTCGGCGACTGGCTCGCGAGCGAGGAGCTGCACATGACGGCCTATCGCCGCCAGCTCGCGCGCGACGCCTATGCGCAGGCGGGCAACCGCCCGCGCGCGGCGGCGGTGGCCGACCTCGCCACGCTGTTCGAGCGTGACGCGGTGCTGCGCATGAGCCTGACGCGCGCGATCGGGGAAGCCGAAGCGGCCGGCTACGCGCTGGGCTACAACAACATCGACGACCTGATGACGATCCTCGACTACGTGATGCGCTACGCGCCGCCGTTCAGCGAGACCAGCCTGATCGTCTGCCCGATCAATGCCCTGCTCGACTGGCCGATGTGCATGCCGTCGGGTTATCCGCTGTTCCGCGACGAGGCCGTCAACACGCAACTGGGCCGCGTGCTGTCGACCTGGTGCGATTTCCTCTCGGGCCCGCATTCGCGCGAGCATCTCCACGAAAACGGCCCGAACGGCTGGTTCTGTCCGGAAGCACGCCAGCGAATGGAGCTCGATGCCTTTCGCTGCCGCCCGGACGAGCCGCATTGGGGCTTCGACTCATGGAACCACTTCTTCACGCGGCGGCTGCGCGAGGACGCGCGTCCGGTCGCCGAGCCGGGCGATCCGCGCGTGGTGATCAGCGCCTGCGAGGCGGCGCCCTACCAGATCGCCGGCCGCGTGCAGCGCGTCGACGACTTCTGGATCAAGGCGCAGCCCTATTCGATTCGCGACATGCTCACGCCGAACCATGCGCTGCTGGCCGAGCGCTTCGTGGGCGGCGACGTCTACCAGGCCTACCTGAGCGCCTGGAACTACCATCGCTGGCACGCGCCGGTGGGCGGCACCGTCACGCATGCCTATCGCGTGGCGGGCAGCTATTTCTCGGCGGCGGACGTGGAGGGCCGCGATCCGGCCGGCCTCAACGATTCGCAGGGCTACATGACGGCGGTAGCCACCCGCGCGGTGGTGGTGATCGAATGCGAGGACCCCGGCATGGGCTCGGTGGCCTGCGTGTTCGTGGGGATGGGCGACGTGTCCTCGTGCGTGATCGACGTGCATCCCGGGCAGCGCCTGGCGAAGGGCGACGAGCTCGGTTATTTCCAATACGGCGGCTCGACCTTCTGCCTGCTGTTCGAGCCCGACGTGATCGGGCATTTCCTGGTGGAGGCCGCCCCGGATCGCGACTCGGGCGTGGTGCCCGTCAACGCCGCCATCGCGGTGGCCCGCTGAGGGCCCGCGCCAGCGCCGGGCGGCGCCTCAGCGCTTGATGGTGGGCTTGTCGCCCTGCACGGCGATGCCGTCATGGACGGCCCGCAGCCCCGCGTCGACCAGCTCGGCCGCCTGGGCGCGCAGTCCCTCGCCATGGGCCTCGCTCATCACCGGCGGCGGCAGCACGGCAATCTCCTCGCCGTCGGCGAAGATGCTGGCGCGCTGCACGAAATTGCGCAGCTCGCGCACGTTGCCGGGCCAGTCGTATTTCGTCAGCGCCCGCCTGGCGTTGTCGCTGAACACCATCGCGCGGCCGCTGTCGAGGTTGAGCTGGCGCAGGAAGGCCTCGGCCAGCAGGACGATGTCCTCGCCGCGCTCGCGCAGCGGCGGCATCGCCAGCGGAAACACGTTGATGCGGTGATAGAGATCGGGCCGCAGCACGCCGGCCTCGACCGCGCCGGCCGGATCGCGATTGGTGGCGGCCACGATGCGCACGTTCACGCTGGTCTCGCGCGAGGAGCCGAGCCGCATCACCTGCCCCGTCTCGAGCACGCGCAGCAGCTTGACCTGCAGCTCGAAGGGCATCTCGGTGATCTCATCGAGAAACAGCGTGCCGCCGTCGGCGCGCTCGAAGAAACCCTTGTGCTGGCGGTCCGCGCCCGTGAAGCTGCCGCGATCGTGGCCGAACATCTCGCTCTCGACCAAATTGGCCGGAATCGCGCCGCAATTGACGGCCACGAAGGGCCCCTGCTTGCGGAAGCTGAGCTCATGGACGGTCTGCGCGGCCAGCTCCTTGCCGGTACCGGATTCGCCCGTCAGCATCACCGAAGCCTCGGTGGCCGCCACGCGCGCGAGCGCGTCGTACATGCGGCACATGGCCGGCGACTTGCCCAGCATGCGGCCGAAGCGGCCGGCGCGCTCGAGATCCGAGCGCAGCGCCTCCACCTCGCCCTGCCGCTCTTCGGCCTGCGCGACGCGCTTGAACAGGGTATCGAGCCGCCCCATCTGGAACGGCTTGATCAGGTAGTCGGACGCGCCCTGCCGCATCGCGTCGATGGCGGTATCGAGCGTGGCATGGCCGGTCGCGAACACCAGCTCGGGCGGCGTGTCCTGCCTGGGAAAATCGTCGAACAACTCGATCCCGTTGCCGTCGGGCAGGATCAGGTCGCACAGCACCAGGTCGTAGGACTGGTTGCGCATCTGCGAGCGCGCCTCGCCGAGCGTGGCGGCGCAATCGCAAGGTAATTGCCGCGTCTGGGCCAGTGCGGCAAGCATTTCTCGGGTGTCGGCATCGTCATCGACGATCAGCACACGTGGCATGAAATCTCCTGTTGGAGCATTCCGGCATGGCACCGTCCGCCCCTCGCGCCGAAGCGCCGGGAGGCCAGGAATATTCACGGTCAGGAAACGGTGGAAGCGGAAATGCGGAAAACCGGCGTCTTGCCCTCGGGCGTGACGTCTCAGCGAATGACCTATGCCTACAGCAAAGCAGATCGAACGCCGCCATGCTATCGGATATTCCTATCTGCCTTGACCTGGAGCATTGCGAGAATCAATCCCCGAAAGGCATCTTTTTCGATGGTTTCGGGGAACGAAATGATCAACCCGCGCGCAGCGTGCCATTACGCGGGGTCGTTTCGCCATTCGCAGCGCTGCGATCGCAAACGTCATCGGTCCGCTCGACGATCTGCAAACTCGAAACATTTCGTATCAGCGGGGCAAGCCTCGTCCGACCCGCAATTTCCCGACCGAATTCCGCTGCACCGACATGGCATCGGTTCCGCGTGCGGGCACGCCACGGCAATCCCACGGCAATCATTACCAAGCGTTGTAAATCGTTCGCGCGACGGATCGCGCCGTCGGCCGGCCGCGCCGCTGCTGACGGCGCGCGAGGCGGCACGCGATTTGCACTAGTAGTACGTTCGCCAGGAAACCGACGGAGGCAAGCGATGCAACGCATCAACCAGATCATGTCCCGCGAGATCGTCCATCTCGCGCCGACCGACACGATCGAGCATGCGGCGCAGCTGATGGCGCGCCACGACGTGGGCGCCCTGCCCGTGTGCGACGGCACGCGCGTGGTCGGCATGGTGACCGACCGCGATCTCGTCACGCGCGCGCTGGCGTTGGGCAAGGGCGGCCAGGCCATCGTGCGTGAAGTGACCTCGGTGCCGATCGAGACCTGCCGCGAGCACGAATCGGTCGACACGGTGCTGCAGCGGATGGCTTCGGCGCAGATGCGCCGGCTGCCCGTGATCTCGCGCGAGCTGGAGCTGGTCGGTATGGTGTCGATCGGCGATGTCGCCACGCGCGGCGACGTATCCGAACGCGGCGCGATCGGCGAAACACTCGATTACGTGTCGCAACCACGCTGAGCGCACCGCGCCCGCCGTTCCCATTCACCGACAGGAAGACTTCGATGACGCCCGCCACCCCCGATCCCCTGCGCGATGCCGATGCGCGCTACCCGCGCCGCACCACGGCGCTCGCCCACCTGCTCGACGGCACGCTCGCGCGCAGCGCGGACGGCGAAACCATCGGCCATGTCAGCAACGCGATTCTCGACCTGCGCGGCGGCCGCATCGTCTATGTGCTGGTCGCCCTGGTGCCGATCGAGGAAAGCGTGCATGCACGCCGGCTCGCGATGGTGCCGTGGGAATACGTCACGCTCGACGCCGATGCCGGCGGCCTGCAGATCGCCACCTCGGCGGCCATCGTGCGCGGCGCGCCCACGCTCGATCTGGACGGCTGGCTCGGCTCGACCGACACGGTCTGGGAAGACCGCATGGCGGCCTATTACCAGGGCGTCGGCACGCCTCGCGCGCATAGCTTCGCCGAGGAACTGGGCCTGCGCTCCCCGGTGCCACAGGCACGCGGCCGATACTGATCCCGTCTCTCTCAGGGCGTCGCTCGACGCCGTTTGAACGGGCGAAGTCGATGACCTCGCCCGTTTTTTTCCGTTGCCCGCGCCCGGCGAATCACGCTCACGAGGCGCATCAGGCGCGCCAGGCGCCTAGCGTGGCACCACCCGCAGCCGGTTGCGGATCTCGCGTACCGCCCCGCAACGCGCCACCGCCAGCTCGATCGCCTCGCTCATCGACTGGGACGGCACCGTGCCGTCGAGCGTGACGCAAGCCTGCCGCACGTCGATCGCGATATCGTCGGCGCCGCGCACCATGCCGGTGCTCAACTGGCGATCCAGTTCGTCGCGAATCGAGGCATCGGCGTCGAGGCGATGTTCGCGCGAGACTGGCGGCAACGCGGCGCCGGTCGGCTTCGCGATGCCGCCGCGCACCTCGGCGGCGGCGCGCATCATGCCGGCCTGCCGGTAGGCGCCCGGCACGTGGCGGATCTCGGAAGCGCCGGTCGGCAAGGCGCCGGGCCGGGCCCACCAGTCGGGACAGGCGACCGGATCGAACGGGTCGGCGGCGCGCCGGGGCTCACCGGCCGCGGCCGGATCGGATGACTCGCCGGCACGGCGCCGGCGGCTGGAATCGGATGTTGTCATGGCGTACCTCCGTATCGTGTCGGGTTGGTCCCTGCCCTCGTGCACGCAACCTGCATGCCATGCGCGGACGGGCACGAGCGTTGCGGCGCCCCTCGCATCGACGTCCTCCGACCGCTCCGTATGCAAACGATGCCGCTCGTGCTGCAACCCTTCGACATCGCCGCCCGGATCGCCGTCTGCCTGATCGCCGGCGCGATCATCGGCCTGAATCGCGGCGAGTCGGGCAAGGCGGCCGGGCTGCGCACCATCATGCTGGTCAGCCTGGCCGCCTGCCTGGCGATGCTGCAGGTCAACCTGCTGCTGCCCCAGGACGGCAAGGGCAGCCAATCCTTCGCCGTGCTCGACCTGATGCGGCTGCCGCTCGGGATCCTGTCGGGGGTCGGCTTCATCGGCGCGGGCGCGATCCTGCGCAAGGACGGCCTGGTCACCGGCCTGACCACGGCCGCCACGCTGTGGTTCGTGACCGTGATCGGCCTGTGCGCGGGCGGGGGCCAATTGGCCCTGGCCGCACTCGGCACCGTGCTCGGTTTCGGCATCCTGACCGGCATGAAGGCGCTCGAGCAGCGCCTGCCGCACAAGCGGCACGCCTGGCTGTCGGTCGACGAAGCGGCGCCCGCCGCCCAAGCCGAAGCCAGCGCGCGCACCGCCGCCATGCTCGAACGGCTCGACGGCCTGGACTGCCGGATCCGGCGCGCCGGCACCCAGGCCCAGGCCGAATCCGGCGCGCTGCGCCGCCGCTTCGACCTGAGCTGGATCGCGCCCGCCCGCGACGATCCGGTCGAGCAGGCGATCGACGAGTTCGTGCGCGACAGCGGCGGCGGGGCGAGCTGGTCGATCCGGGAGTGACGGGCATGGCCGCCGCCGTGCCGCGCGCCGTCTACTACGCGCTGGTCTCGAACCTGGCCGTGGCCGCCTGCAAGTACGCGGCGGCCGGCTACACCAACTCCGGCTCGGCCTACGCCGAGGCGATCCATTCCAGCGCCGACTGCCTGAACCAGATCCTGCTGCTGGCGGGCGCCCGCGCGGCCGCCACGCGCCCCGACGCGGAGCACCCGCTCGGCTTCGGCCGCGTGAACTACTTCTACGCGATGCTGGTGGCCACCCAAATTTTCATCGTGGGCGGCCTGGCCTCGGCGGCGGTGGGCGCGCTGAGGCTGGTGCATCGCTCGCCCGTCGAGCACGGCGGCGTGGTGATCGCGGTGCTGCTGATCTCGGGCGTGATCGAGACCATCGCGCTGAAGGCCTCGATCGGCACCATCGAGCGGCGCGGCCGGCCCGGCACCCTGCTGCGCTGGATGCGCGAGACCGGGCAGCCCGCGCTGCTGCTGGCGGTGATCGAGGACGCCGCGGCGCTGGGCGGGATACTCGCCTCGCTGCTGGCGGTGTCGCTCGCGCTCGCCACCGGCGAGCCGGCCTACGACGCGTTCGGCGGCATCGCCGTGGGCCTGATCCTGATGGCCAGCGCGGCCTTCGCGATGGGCAAGATCAAGTCGCTGATCGTCGGCGAATCGGCGCACGAGAGCACCCGGCACGAGATGCAGGCCTGGCTCGAGCACCGGCCCGAGGTGGTGCGCGTGATCTCGCTGGTGGTGCTGCGCTGGTCGGACGAGCACGTGGTGGCCGTGCAGGCGGTGCTGCGCCCGCATCCGAGCGCCGACGCGCTGGTGCGCACCATCAACGAGATCGAGCTGGCGCTGCGCGAGTCGTTTCCGCGCGCGCGCTGGATCTACTTCGAGCCCGAACTGCACGAGCACGGGCATCATCCGATCTGAGCAGCCGCGCCCGCCGACGGCTCAATGCGCGTTCGCCACCGAGGCCGCGCTGGCCGACCGCGGATCGCCGGGCTCGCCCGGGGCGGCCGCCGCGGCGCCATCATCGGTCTGCCAGCCGCCGCCCAGCGCCTTGTAGAGCGAGACCAGGTCGGTGGTGGTCTGCACCGCGCCCTGCAAGGCCTGCTGCCGCGCCTCGGACCATTGCCGCTCGGCATCGAGCACGTCCAGGTAGGGCACGATGCCCTTGCGATAGCTGTCGCGCGCCAGGTCGAGCGCGCCGCCCTCGGCCCTGGCGGCATCGTCGAGCGCGGCGTGGCGCGACTGATCGGTGCGATAGACCGCCAACGCGTTGTCGACATCGCGCAGCGCCACCAGCACCGCGCGCCGGTAGGCCAGCGCCGTTTCCTGCTGCTGCGCCTTCGACAGCCGCAGGTTCGAGACCAGCGCGCCGCCCTGGAAGATCGGCAGCGAGATCGCCGGCCCGGCCGAATAGAACAGATGCGACCACTGCGCGAGCTCGCGCACGTGCGTGGAGCGCAGGCCGATCTGCCCGGTCAGCGAGATGTCGGGATAGAACTGCGCGACCGCCACGCCGACCTGGGCCGTGGCCGCGTGCAGCTCCAGCTCCGCGCGCCGCACGTCGGGACGCCGGCGCGCCAATGTGGAAGGCAGCCCGACCGGCACCGTCGGCGGCAGCCCCGGCAGCGCGGCCGGCGCCTCGAGCAACTCGTCGAGCGTGCCGGGCGCGCCGCCCACCAAGTACGCCAAGCCGTTGCGCAGCATCGCGAGCTGCTGGTCGTATTGCGGAAGCTGCGCGCGGATCTGCGCCAGGCGCGCGTCGGCGCTGCGCACGTCGAGCTGGCTGGTCAGCCCGTGCGCGGCGCGATCGCGCGTGAGGTCGAGAAAGTCCTGCTGCGATTGCGCCAGTTCCAGCGTCAGCGCGCGCAATGCCTGCGCGCCGCGATACTGCAGGTAGGTCTGCGCGACCTCGGCCTCCAGCGAGAGCAGCGCGTCGTCGCGGCCGGCCACCGCCGCGCCGGTCTCCGCGCCGGCCGCCTCCACCGAGCGCCGCACGCGCCCGAACAGGTCGAGCTCCCAGGACGCGTCGAAGCCGGCCTGCCAGAGATTGGTCGGCGAGGACAGCGAATCGATCGCCTTGTCCGCGCCCTGGCGGATCGCCGCGCCGCCACCGGGCACCGCGCCCGCCAGCGCCGAACCCGGCGCGCTCAGGCGGTCGATCTGGTCGTTCACGCCCTCGTCCTGCAGGATGCCCTTGATGCCGAGCTGCTCGCGCTGGTAGCTGGCGGTGGCACGCACGTTCGGCAATCCTTGCGCGGCGGCCTGGTGCAGTTGCTCGCGTGCCTCGGCGATGCGCATCACGGCGGTCTGCACGTCGAGATTGTCGCGCGCGGCGCGATCCACCAACTGGTCGAGCAGCGGATCATGGAAGGCGCGCCACCAGCGCGGATCGGGATCGGCATCCACCACCGGGCTGGAGGTGACGCCGGGCGCCGAGGCGGAGGTGGCCGCGGCCGCACTCGCCGCCTGCAGGTCGTGCCATTGCGCCGGCGCGTTCGCCTGCGGCGGCTTGAAGTCCGGGCCGACCGTACAGGCCGCCAGCGCGAGACAGGCAACTGCGGCAACCGTGGCAGCCACGGTAGCCGGCATCGATGGGAACGCTGGCCGGATAAAACGTCGTGTCATCGTCAATGTCCTCCTCCACCGCCCGCCGCCTTCGCCGGCGTGAACAGGAAGGTCAGCGGGATGCAGGCGGCGCAGAACACCGCCAGGATCGCGAATACGTCGATATAGGCAAGGATGGTGGCCTGCGAGACGAAGGTCTCGTAGAGCCTGCCGTTGGCGGTTTGCAGCGCCGCCGAGGGCGGTACGCCCGATAGCGCGCTGATCGATTGCGCATTGCGCTGCAGCGCGTCCTGGAAGTTCTGCGAGAGCGGCGACATGTGCTCGGACAGATGCGCCATGCGCGCCTGCGCGCGCTCGCGGATCAGCGCGGTCGACACCGAGATGCCGATCGAGCCGGCCACGTTGCGGAACATCGTGAACAGCGCCGAGGCGTCGTCGTTGAGGCGCTGCGGGATGGTCAGGTAGGCCAGCGTGGTGATCGGCACGAACAGGAAGCCAATCGCCATCGACTGCGCGCAGCGGATGTACATCAGGTGGCGGTAGTCGATGTCGGGCACCAGCGTGCGCGAATAGACCAGCGAGGCGGCCAGCAGCACGAAGCCGGTGCCCACCAGGTAGCGCGTCTGCACGTGCGGCATCAGCCGGCTGACGATCGGGATCTCCAGGGTGATCAGGATCGCGCCCGGCGAGAGCACCAGCCCGGCGAGCGTCGCCGTGTAGCCGAGCTGCTGCTGGGCGAGCTGCGGCACGATCACGGCGCTGCCGTACAGCACCGCCGCGAACATCGCGATGGTGATGCAGCCGAGCAGGAAGTTGCGGTCGCGCAGGCAGGCCAGGTCCACCACCGGCTTCTTCGCGTAGCGCAGCCAGAGCCCGGCGCCGGTCAATCCCGCCACCGCCAGCACCGCGAAGATGCGGATGAAGTTCGAGCCGAACCAGTCCTCGTCCTCGCCGCGGTCGAGCATCACCTGCAGGCAGCCCAGCCCGATCGCGATCAGGCCGATGCCGATGTAGTCGATGCGGATGCCGCGCTGGCCGTCGCGCCGCCAGGGCGGGTCCTCCACCAGCTGCATCACCGCCAGCACCGTTAGGATCCCCACCGGCACGTTGAGCAGGAACACCCAGCGCCACGAGAAGGTATCGGTGATCCAGCCGCCCAGGGTCGGCCCCAGCACCGGCGCCACCACGATCGCTATCGCCGAGATCGAGAAGGCGCGGTTGCGCTGCTCGGGGGGGAAGGTGTCGAGGATGATCGACTGCTGGTTCGGCTGCAGGCCGCCGCCGAACAGCCCCTGCAGGATGCGGAACACGATCAGCTGGCCGAGGTTGGTGGCGATCCCGCACAGGAACGAGCACACCGTGAAGGCCGCGATGCAGATCACGAAGTAGCGCTTGCGGCCCAGCAGCCGGCCCAGGAAGCCCGAGATCGGCAGCACGATGCCGTTGGCCACCAGGTAGGAGGTGAGCGTCCAGGTGGCCTCGTCGTAGCTGGCCGACATGGTGCCGGCGATATGCGGCAGCGCGACGTTGACGATGGTGGTGTCGAGCACCTCCATGAAGGCCGCCAGCGTGACCACGATGGCGATCAGCCAGGGGTTCGAGGCGGGGCGCCAGGCCTGGCCATCGCCGCCTCCGTTGCCGTTGTCCTTGCCCTTCGCGTTGCCGCCGCCCTTGCCGTTGCCCTTGCCGCCTTCGTCGGCGGTCACGTTCGCGCCGCTCATGGCAGATGCACCGTCGGCTCCACCGACAGGCCCAGGCCGAGCGGCGGATTGGTCGGCATCGGCCCGTCCAACACGATCTTGACCGGCACGCGCTGCACGATCTTCACGAAGTTGCCGGTGGCGTTCTCGGCCGGGAAGGCCGAGAAGCGCGAGCCGCTGCCGAGCTGGATGCTGTCGACGTGGCCGTGCAGGTCGAGATCGGGATAGGCGTCGACCGACACGTCCACCTTGTCGCCGATGCGCATGCGCTCGAGCTGCGATTCCTTGAAGTTGGCCGTGATCCAGATGCGCGGCGTGACGAGCGAGAAGATCGAGCTGCCGGTCTGCAGGAAGCTGCCAAGCTGCACGTTACGGCGCGTGACCCAGCCGTCCGAGGGCGCGCGGATCTCGCAGTAGGACAGGTTCAGCTCGGCCTGCTCGCGCTGCGCCTGGGCCTGCAGGACCTGCTGGCGGCGCTCCTCGATGGTGCTCTCGACCTGGCGCAACTGCTGCGGCACCAGCGCGGCCGTGCGCGCCTGGGCGCGCGCCATCGCCACGTTGGCGTCGGCGCTGGCGCTTTGCGCGTCGGCCGCGTCCACCTGCTGCTTCGAGGTGGCGCGCATGTCCACCGCGTGCTGGCGTTGCTGCGCGGCCAGCGCCTGCTTGTAGGTGGCCTCGGCCGATTCGATCTGGGCGCGCGCCTGCGCGTATTGCGCGGGGTACTGCACGCGCGCGATGTCGAGCTGTACCTGCGCCGAGCTCAGCTGCGCGCGCGCCAGGCCGAGCTGCGCGTCGGCCGAGTCGAGCTGGGCGCGATAGTCGCGCGGGTCGATCTGCACCAGCAGGTCGCCGCGATGGACGTAGGTGTTGTCGTCGACGTTCAGGCGCGTGACGTAGCCCGAGACGTGCGGCGCGATGGTGACGGCGTTGCCGTCGGTGTAGGCGTCGTCGGTGCTGACCTGGTTGCGCGTCATCAGCCACCACACCAGCGCGACGATCAGCAGGACCACCACCACGATGGCCAGGATGATGATCGGCTTCTTGCCGGGGCGCTTGCGCTTGCCGTTGCCGTCCTGGTCCGGGTCGTCGTCCTCCTTGCCGTCGCCATTGCCGTCCTTGCCGCCGCTGCCGCCCTTGCCTCCACCGCCCTCGTCGTGGTTGCCGTCGCCGCCCGTGTTGCGGCGGTCGTCGCCGTCGCGCGGGCGATCGTTGCCTCCGCCACCATCGCTGCTCGGCGTGTCGGCGTCGCGGTCGTCGGCATCGCGGCCGTCCGCGGCGCGCGCGCCGCCGTTGCCATGGGTTTCACCTTCGCCGTCCCGGCTCAGGAACGCGGCGCTGACACGCGGCATCAAGGGCAATGGAAATATGGTCACTTCGGACATCGCACAGCTCTCCCCAATCGGAATCGCCTCGCACGAACCCGCGCGAGACAGCATCGGGGCTGCCAAGCAAGCCGCGGGCCCGCTGGGAAACCGGCCGCGCGGCCTTGCCCGACGGGGCGCCGCTGCGATCCCAGCGCGCCGGATGACGCGGTGCGGCATCGCGGTTGGCGGTTTTTACAAGCGTTAGTGTCGGCAGGCGTGGCCGATGCAGTTTCGCGATGCGAGATGCCGCCGGGATACGGCCGCGCCAGCGCCATTTCCACGGCACGGTGCTTGCGCACCCATCGGCACCAGCACATCGAACCGAGGGAGAACGCGCATGACCACCGTTTCCGACTTCATCGTCGAACGCCTCGCCGAATGGGGCGTCGACCGCATCTACGGCTACCCGGGCGACGGCATCAACGGCCTGTTCGGCGCGCTGAACCGCGCCGGCGGCAAGATCGAATTCATCCAGGCGCGCCACGAGGAGATGGCGGCCTTCATGGCTTCCGCGCATGCAAAATTTACAGGCAAGCTCGGCGTATGCATCGCCACCTCGGGGCCCGGCGCCTCGCACCTGATCACCGGCCTCTACGACGCGCGGCTCGATCACATGCCGGTGCTGGCGATCGTCGGCCAGCAGGCACGCGCGGCGATCGGCGGCCATTACCAGCAGGAACTCGACCTGGCGGCGATGTTCAAGGACGTGGCCGGCGCCTTCGTGCAGCAGGCCAGCGTGCCGGGCCAGGTGCGCCACCTGGTCGATCGCGCGGTGCGCACGGCGATCGGCGCGCGCACCGTCACCGCGCTGATCCTGCCGAACGACCTGCAGGAGCTCGACTACGCGCCGCCCAAGCGCGCGCACGGCACCGTGCATTCCGGCGTCGGCTACACGCGCCCGAAGGTGGTGCCCTATCCCGAGGACCTGAAGCGCGCCGCCGAGGTGCTCAATGCCGGCTCGAAGGTGGCGATGCTGGTGGGCGCGGGCGCGCTCGGCGCCACCGAGCAGGTGATCGCGGTGGCGGACCGGCTCGGCGCCGGCGCGGCCAAGGCGCTGCTCGGCAAGGCCGCGCTGCCCGACGCGCTGCCCTGGGTGACGGGCTCGATCGGCCTGCTCGGCACCAAGCCCAGCTACGACCTGATGAACGAGTGCGACACGCTGCTGATGATCGGCTCCGGCTTCCCCTACGCGGAATTCCTGCCCAAGGAAGGCCAGGCGCGCGGCGTGCAGATCGACCTGAAGGCCGACATGCTGAGCCTGCGCTACCCGATGGAGGTCAACCTGGTGGGCGACGCGGCCGAGACGCTCGACCTGCTGCTGCCGCTGCTCGAGCCGCGCGCCGACCATCGCTGGCGCGAGCGCATCGGCCGCTGGACCGACGAATGGCAGGGCACGCTGGCCAAGCGCGCCGCCGCCGACGCGAGCCCGGGCCGCGGCGTCAATCCGCAGCGCGCCTTCACCGAGCTGTCGCCGCGCCTGCCCGACGACGTGATCCTCACCAGCGATTCGGGCTCCTGCGCGAACTGGTACGCGCGCGACCTGCAGATGCGGCGCGGCATGATGGGTTCCTTGTCGGGCGGGCTGGCGTCGATGGGCGCGGCCGTGCCTTACGCGATCGCCGCCAAGTTCGCGTTTCCGGTCAGGCCGGTGATCGCCATGGTGGGCGACGGCGCGATGCAGATGAACAACATGGCCGAGCTGATCACGGTCGCCAAATACTGGCGGCAATGGGCCGATCCGCGCTGGATCTGCATGGTGCTCAACAACGAGGACCTGAACCAGGTCACCTGGGAGCAGCGCGTGATGGAGGGCGACCCGAAGTTCGAGGCCTCGCAGCAGGTACCGAACGTGCCGTATCACCGCTTCGCCGAGATGATCGGGCTGAAGGGCATCTACGTGGACGACCCCGCGCGCCTGGGCGAAGCCTGGGACGAGGCGCTGGCCTCGCAGCGCCCGGTGGTGCTCGAAGTGAAGAGCGACCCCGAGGTGCCGCCGCTGCCGCCGCACGTCACCTTGCAGCAGGCGAAGCACTTCGCCGAGACGCTGGTGAAGGGCGACCCGCGCGAACGCGGCGTGATCGTCGAGACCGCCAGGCAGGTGCTGTCGGCCGTGCTGCCTTCCGGCGGCGGCGGCAGCGGCAAGTCGGGCGAATGACCTCCCCCGCAATTTCTTTCGAAGGAGCCGAAACCATGAGCGAAACCTCCTCCTCGCACAAGCCGGCGGCGCACCGGAGTTCGCAAGGCAAGCGCCCCGCCGGCAAGCACTCGACGCGGCGCCCCGGACGCGGGCGCACCGCCGGCTCGCGCTCGCCCAAGCGCTGGTCGGCCGCCGTCAACGCCCGCAGCGACGCGCTCGACATCGAATCCGACATCTTCAAGTCCGACGATCCTAAGGCGATCGCGGCCTCGCTCAAGCGCTCGGCCGAGCACAGCCGGCGCCGCAAGGCCTCGCCGTTCCAGTCGGCCATGTCGATGCTGAACTTCTACGTGAACCGGGCCGGCCGCAACCTGCCGAAATCGCGGCGCGCGACGCTGGAGCGCTCCAAGCGGGCGCTGCGCGAGGCCTTCGGCCGCAAGCCGTGACGGCGGCGGAAAGCAACCGCGGCGGCACCCCGGCGCTTTCGCTTCGCTGACGCTCCCGCGTCAAGCACAGGGGCGAAGCGCCGTCCTGCCGGGCGTATCGAGAAAATTTTCCATCCCGTGGAATGGACCGCCGCGGCCGGGCGTTATGGACAATACCTTCCTCATCCGCCCCGCGACCGTCCCCATGAACTTCGCCACCTTCTCCTCGCCGGCCTTCTTCGCCGATCCCTACCCGCTTTATGCGCAGTTGCGCGCCAAGGGCGCCTTGCTCGAACTCGCGCCGAACGTGCGCGTGACGGGCGACTACGCGCTGATCGACGCGCTGCTGCGCGAGCGCCGCGCCGGCAAGACCTACCTGGAAAGCGTGCGCGTGCGCTACGGCGAGGAGCGGGTCGGCATGCCGGTGTTCCAGGTGCTGAGCCGGATGTTCCTGATGATGAACCCGCCGGTGCACACGCGGCTGCGCAAGCTGCTGATGAAGGCCTTCAACGCGCGGCAGATCGAGAACCTGCGCGAGATCGTCGAGGCCTCCACGCATGAACTGCTCGACGCGATCGCCGCCAAGCCCGAGTTCGACTTCGTGGCCGACTACGCGCTGCCGCAGCCGCTCAACGTGATCTGCCGCCTGCTCGACATTCCCTTCGAGGACGGCGCGCGCCTGGGCCGCGCGGCCAGCTGCGTGGCCTCGGCGCTGGACCTGGCGCCGCTCGGCGAGGACATGCTGGCCGAAGCCAACGAAGGCGCGCTGGCGCTGGAGGCCTATTTCGAGGGCGTGATCGAGCAACGTCGCCGCCAGCCCGGCACGGACCTGGTCTCGGCGTTGATCAGCGTGGAGGACGAGGGCGAGACCTTCGACGAGAAGGAGGTGATCGCCAACGTGATGCTGCTGTTCATCGCCGGCCACGAGACCACCTCGAACACCATGGGCAACGCCATGATCGCGCTGTTCCGCAACCCGGAAAGCCTCGCGGCGATGGCGGCCGATCCGGCGCTGGTGCCGGGCGGCGTGGCCGAGCTGGTGCGCTACGACAGCTCGGTGCAGGTGGTGGTGCGCACCGTGTTCGAGGATCTCGAGCTGGAAGGCCATGCGCTGCCGCGCGGCACCCTGCTGTTCCTGCTGGTGGGCGCCTCGAATCGCGATCCGGCGGTGTTCGCCGACCCGGACCGGCTCGACATCCGCCGCGCCAATGCCAAGGCCTCGCTGAGCTTCGGCGGCGGGATCCACTACTGCCTCGGCGCGCGGCTCGCGCAGATGGAGCTGGAAACCGCGATCGGCGCGATGCTGGCGCGCTTCCCGAAGCTGAGTCCGGTCGATCTCGACCGGCTCGAATGGCATCACCGCAACAACCTGCGCGGCGTGAAGGCGCTGCCGATGCGGACCGGCGTGAACTGAACGCCATCGCGCCCGGGCCGCCCAGGCCCGGGCCATCGAGCCTCGCCGACGCGGGCGCGAAGCGCGGCGCCCCGCATCGCGCTTCGCTGCTTCCTGCCTCACCCCTCCTTACGATTTCCCGACGCGCGCGATGCCCACGCGCCGAAACTTCGCGTTTCGCGATCGTGGTTCGTCTTCGCCGCCCGCTTCGCCGCCTCGCCGCGTTAAACCTGCTATCTGGCCGGTATTGTCCCGGGGCGTCACGCCGGACCGCCGCCCTTCGCGCCGATCGACGATCCGTCACCACGCCCTCTGGCCCATACACGGGAACCGCTGTCCATGCCGCCTCCGTCAGTCACCAACTCGACCCGGATCAACCAGCCGTCCACCACGACCGGCGGGGAGAGTCGACAGACCAACGGCCCCTCGCCACGGGCCAGCGGCGCGGCGAGCCAGCAGGGCGCCGGATCGGGCTCGCTGCAGGCGCTGAACACGCTGCGGCGGCAGCAACGCGTCACCACGCCGAGCGCGAACCTGAGGCAGCGCCGGGCCAGCCTGGAATCGATGGCCAGTTCGGCGTCGCACGATTCGGCCGGTTCGGCCGAAGGCTCGCAACTGCCGATGTCGCCGCAAATGGCGGCGCTGCTGGCCGGCTCGGACGGCACTGACACGGCCCCGCCACGGCCGCCCGCCGGCGACAGCCCGGCGACGCAGCAGCACGAGGAAGCACCGCCGCCATCCTACGAATCGCTGTTCGGCCCGGGCCCCTATACCGACCCGGCGCCGGCCTCCGTCGCGGCGCAGCCGTCGGCGCAATCGAGCAGCCAGGCCCCGGCACAATCGACCTCGCCGCCGCCTCTGCCCCCGCGTCCTCCGCAGGCGGCTCAGGGCACGCCGTCGCGCCCGCCATCGCCGCCTCCGCTGCCCCCTCGCCCGCCGGCGGCGCAAGGCCGGCCGCAGACACCGCCGCCGCTGCCTCCCCGCCCGCAGGCTGCGCCGCCGCGACCGCAAACCCCGCCGCCGGTGCCGCCGCGACCGCAGACGCCGCCACCGGTACCGCCGCGCCCCCAGTCAGCGCCGCCGGTCCCGCCTCGTCCGCAATCGGCGCCGCCAGTTCCTCCGCGTCCGCAGGCACCGCCCTCGGCCCCCGTACGCCCGCAGACACCATCGCTGATGGCCGACGCGCTGCCGCCCGACGAGCCGCTGCCGGCCTACTCGCAGTTCCCGCCGGAGCCGAGCCACAACGCCGGCCAGTGGGCGCTCCAGCTCGGCATGCTGGGCCAGTTCGGCACGGCCGGCCCCGGCCATATCGACAACCTGCTGCAGTTGATGGGCGCCCGCCCGATCAGCGCGGCCAACGCGGGCCGCGTGAGCCTGGCCGAGCTGCCCCCCGCCGACCGGCCAATGGTGGCCTTGCAGGGCGCCGCCCAGCTCAGCAGCGCGATCTCGAAGATGCCGGACGGCTCGCTCGCGGGCAAGGACATGCACGACGCGATCGCGGCCACCCGGCACGTCGAGCCGGTGGAGCTGCGCGCGGCCATGATGGGCGAGCTGGCCAAGCAGCTGATGAAGGTCGACTCGCGCGAAGCGCACCAGAGCGCGTTCAAGGCGCTCAGCGACCAGGTGCATACGCTGCCGCCCCAGGAACGCATGCAGGTGCTGGCCGGCCTGGCCATGCACGCTTTCCACCCGGGCCACCCGGGTGGCCCGGAGGCGATGCGCGACGGCGCCGCCAACATCCAGACCGTGCTCGGCCATCTCTCGCAGATCCCGCCGGAAGCGCGCTCGGCCAAGGACACGGCCACGACGCTCGACGTGATGATGGGCTGGATGCCGAACCTGATGTCGGAAACGTCCGCGAGCCACTGGCAGCCGGTGATGAATACGCTGATGAAGGAAGCCGGCAAGCTGCCGGAAGCCGAGATCGGCGCCATCAAGACCACCATGGCGGCCCTGGTCGGCCACATGCAGCCGGGCGGCGCGCTGCACGGGATGGGTGTGCTGCATCCGAACGACCTGCAGAACATGCTGCTGGTGGTGCCGGATCACCTCAAGCCGCACGCGCAGTCGGACGAGGACTAAGGCCGGGCGGACTCGCCGCCGGCCGACGCGCGCCGGGAAGCGAACCGGGAAGTGTGTCGCGAAGCGCGGCCGGCGATCGGTCACGGTCGCCCGACCCGTTAGAATTCCGCACTTTCCACGCATTCACCTCAACCGGCCCACCCAGCGATGCCTTCCGCTCCCGCACACCACGGCGCAGACGACGCCCCCGTCCACGATCTCGTCTACGGCCCCAACGACCGCCCCTCGCCGGCGGTGGCCTTCGTCGCCGCGCTCCAGCACCTGCTGGCGATCCTGGTGCCGATCGTCACGCCAGGCCTGCTGATCTGCCAGGCGCTGAACGTGCCGACCCGCGACACCACGCTGATCGTGTCGATGTCGCTGGTGATCTCGGGCATCGCCACCTTCCTGCAATGCCGCCGCTTCGGCCCGCTCGGCGCGGGCCTGCTGATCGTGCAGGGCACCAGCTTCAACTTCGTCGGCCCGCTGATAGCCGGCGGCAGCCTGATGGTGAAGCAGGGCACGCCGGTGGAAACGGTCATGGCCGCCATCTTCGGCGTGGTGATCGCGGGCTCCTTCGTGGAGATGGCGGTCTCGCGCATCCTGCCCTTCATCAAGCGGCTGATCACGCCGCTGGTGACCGGCATCGTGGTGCTGCTGATCGGCCTCACGCTGATCAAGGTCGGCCTGGTCAGCATGGGCGGCGGCTACGGCGCGATGGCCAAGGGCACGTTCGCGAGCGCGCAGAACCTCACGCTGTCCTGCCTGGTGCTGGGCACCATCGTCGTGCTGAACCGCGTGCCGATCGTCTGGGTGCGCAGCACGGCGCTGGTGATCGCGCTGGCCGTCGGCTACCTCGCCGCCGCCGCGATGGGCCGGCTCGACTTCACCGGCGCGCGCGAGGCGGCCCTGTTTCAGGTGCCCACGCCGCTGCACTTCGGCATCGGCTTCTCGTGGTCGCTGTTCGTGCCGATGCTGATCATCTACGTGGTCACCTCGCTGGAGGCGATCGGCGACGTGACGGCCACCAGCAAGGTGTCGCGCGAGCCGGTGGAAGGACCGTTGTGGATGCAACGAATCAAGGGTGGTGTGCTGGTGAACGGCGCGAACTCGCTGCTGGCCGGCGTGTTCAATACCTTCCCGAGTTCGGTGTTCGCGCAGAACAACGGGGTGATCCAGCTGACCGGCATCGCCAGCCGCCACGTGGGCGTGTGGATCGCCGGCATGCTGGTGGTGCTGGGGCTGTTCCCGGCGGTGGCCAGCGTGCTGCAGGCGGTGCCGGAGCCGGTGCTGGGCGGCGCGGCAATGGTGATGTTCGGCGCGGTGGCCGCTTCGGGCATCAACATCCTGGCCGGCGTGAAGCTCGACCGGCGCGCGCTGCTGATCATCGCGGTATCGCTGGCGCTCGGGCTGGGCGTGTCCCAGGTCCCGGAAATCCTCACCAATCTGCCGCATGCGCTGAAGAACGTGCTGGCTTCGGGCGTGGCCACCGGCGGGCTGTGCGCGCTGTTGATGAACTGGTTCCTGCCGGAGAGCAAGTAGGCCGCGCCGCGGCATCCTTCCCTCGTCATCACGCTGTTCCTGGCCTTGCCGGTGTTCGGCTGAAGCCGCGTTCCGCCCTTACAAAATTAAGCTGTACAAACATGGCGAGACGCGTACCATCGTTCGCAGCGATGCCGTCCTCCTATCGACGGCATCGCGCCCGGCTTGCGCGGCAATGCGCGATTTCGCCGGGCCATGGCCGATCCAGCACCGCGATCCCGGTTGACGATCGGCCCGCCGCAGCCCTTGCGGCTCCGCCCCTTGTTTCAGGGGGCCACCTCACCGTCCTGCCCGCCTCCGGATCACGCCCGCCAAGCGGCACATCCTCGTGCCGATACGCCCGATCAGCCTTGCTCCAGCCGCGCGCCGGGGATGCAGGAGTCACGCCATGAAAAAATCCGATCTGCTTCGATCGATTCGAAGCGACAGCTCAGGCTTCGTCGACCGGCACCTGCCCGCCGACGCGGAAGCCGAGTTGCAGCGCCTGATCGGCGAGCAGCGCTGCGAGGTGGATGTCACCACCTTCCTGATGTACTCGTCGATCCGCGAAAGCCTGGGCCGGGGCGGCACGGGCGGCAACCAGAGCGATCGCGAAGCCAGCGAGATCATGGCGCTGCTGTGCGTCGGCGACGAGTGACCGGCCCGGCGAAAGGAGAGTTTCCATGTCAACCACGGCAGAGGCGTTTCGTGTCGATCCGACACCCCGTCGCGCGGACGGCGAATATATCGCGCATGCGCGCATCAGCTCGAATCGCCTGGACGGCGCCGAATACGATGTGTACCTGAGTGGGGATCTGGCAGCGTTCGAGCTGCGCGAGGACGCGATCGCCTATGCCCGGAACTGGGCCCGGGCCTGGCTGCAGGCGGCCTATGGTTGAACGCGACGCGGCGGCGGATCAGCCGCGGGTGTCGATCCAATCGCGCGCCCAGCGATCGGAATGATGCAGGGCAGCCTCTTCGGTGCCGAAATAATCGAGGGAGTAGAACTCGTAGAGCGCCGCCTCGTCGCGACGGTCCATGCGCCGGAGCGTCAGGTTGGACGAGAAGCTGCCGTCAGGAAGACGGTGGACCGAGGGCGCGACGGCATAGCCGCGATAGTGCTTGATGATGGTTGCTTGCATGATGAATCAGTTGTTCGATGAGCATGGACTGTAATGACACGTGTTCGGCATCGGCCGATGAATGGTCAGGAATCCTGCTGTTCAGGGTGTACGCAGGCCGGCAAAAATGCGGCGAGCGGTTGAATTTCCGGCCGGACAGGACCGGGCTCGTGGGAGCGAGCTGCATGACGGCGTATCGTGATTCGCGCCAGGGAACGACTTGACGGCCAGACTTTCTCGGGCAATGGCGACCGGCAAGCCATCGCGGCAAGCCGGCCGGAGAACGACTCAGCGACGGTAGCTGGGACGCGCACGCGGCGCGCCGGTCGCGGCACGCTCGTCCTTGTGGCGGTAGTTGATACGGCCCTTCGTCAGGTCGTAGAGCGACATCTCGAGCCTGACGCGATCGCCGGCCAGGATACGGATATGGTTCTTCCGCAAGCGCCCCGAGGCATAAGCGGCCACCACCGCGCCGTTTTCCAGCGTCACGCGATAGCGGCTATCGGGCAGCACTTCGTCGACGACGCCGTCCAGTTCAAGCAGATCTTCCTTTGCCAAATTGTTTTCTCCAATGACCAGTCTGATGATGAATCGTGCATTGCCCGCCTCGCAGTCGGCAACACGCGCATGCACCTGGCATCGGTATGGATGGCGAGAAGTTCCGCATGCGCCCGCGAGCAAGACACGCGACGGACAACTAGGTTTTCTTGGCCGGACGTCCACCGCGCGGCGCAGCCACGGGCTTCGCCAGATGCGGCGGGATCCAGTTGAGGGCAATGCCTTGCGGCGACGACGGCGGCCCGATTTTCTTTCGAGGCGGGGGCCGCTTGCCGGCGCGTGAAACGTTTCCTGTCATATCGGCCTCGCATCTGTCTTGTCGCATCGAAAGAATCGGCAGCGACCATCGACAACGGGATGGGGCCGTCAACCCGCTCCGGCAACCGGCTCGCGCCAGGCACGCCGGCCGGACAGGCGCCTCAGAGGGTCTTGATGTTGCTTGCCTGCAGGCCCTTCGGGCCCATCTTCGTTTCGAAGCTCACGCGCTGCCCCTCGACGAGGGTGCGGAAGCCGTCACCGCGAATTTCGGAAAAATGCGCAAAGAGGTCGTCCTTGCTGTTGTCCGGCGCGATGAAGCCGAAACCCTTGCTGTCGTTGAACCACTTGACGATACCGGTGTCCATGAAAATCCTTTGATATTGATAAGACGTACAGAGCCGCGCGCCGTGTTCGGGCACGCAAAAGAATCAAGGAGGGAGAGGACAACGAATACCGCAGCTTAGCGGTCAGTGATGAGCAGCAATCGCGCTTCTTGGAGACTTCAGCGACAGACCTTACGCGCTAAGGCGGCATCGGTCAAGTTATTTCGCTTGCGCAGGCGCGCCGCGGCACCTCGCGAAAGATTGAGGGCCGGTCGCCGACCCCGTGCAGCCTGGCTGCGCACGATTCATCGAAAGCGGTTTGCCGCGGCGCCGGCAAACGACGCGCGCGCCGTGCGCACCGCGTTCGAAATAACCGTGCGCACCGCGTTCGAAATAAATATGCATGCCGCCGCCGTTTCTTCCAAGGCAAGCGGAGTATGATGAACCACGCTTCGAGGCCACGCATTCTTCGCCTAACCCCTTTCGCCTCGACCCTCCTCGTCTGCTCGCCTCATCCGTCGATCATTCGACCTCCTTCTCATCGCAAGCTGCCGGACATGTCATGTTCCGACAGCGCCTCAGGATTCACCGCTTCAATCACCGCTGCTCGCCAGGAGGCGATTATGGGCATGCACTTCTATCGCGGCTTCGAGATCTATCCGCTGATCTATCCGCACACGGAATCCACGGCCGGTTCGGGCCGCAACTACGACGACGGCTTCGACGCGGCGGTCAAGATCTGCCTGCGCGGCGAGACCCTGACCTACAGCGACACGTTCAAGCTGAACGAGACGCCGCCGTTCATGAGCGCCGGCGCCGCGCGTCGCGCCTCGCTCAAGTTCGCGCAAGACGTCATCGACAAGCATGGCGGCGAGAACTGGATACCGTCCTGATCCCATCCGGCATGCCGCGTGCATCGATGGCGCACCGCCGGAAATCCGAGTTTTTCCTCAAGGTGGATATGACCAAAGTCATACTGAAAGTCAACGAACCCGTCGAGGTCGCGCTGCGCCGCTTCCGCCGGGAAATCCAGAAGGCCGGCCTGATCCAGGAACTGCGCGCACGCGGCGCCTACGAGAAGCCGACCGCGGAGCGCAAGCGCAAGCTCGCCAGCGCTGTGTCCCGGCAACGCGCCCGGCTCAGGCGCGCCATGCCGCCTCCGAAGCAGTACTGAGGAAGACGAAATGGAAGTCAGGCAACTCGCTGGCCGGACGTACTTCGCGTTGACGCGCTGCGAGGTCGACTTCAACCAGGACCTGAACAAGCTCACCCTGCTGCCGACCTACTACGCGTTCGGCTGCGAATACGCCAACCGCGGCTTCATACTCGATCGGGACGACGCCTTCAAACTGATCGCCGCGATCGAGAAAGCCCTGAGCGCCGAAGGCTGAACCCCGGCCGATGCATGGCCGACGCGATCGGCCATCCTATGCAAGGCCCACCCAGTGGAACCGACCGCCATGCCGCCGAACCGAAACGATCTCCTGGATCAACTGCGCGAAGCCCGCTCCCTGGGCCGGGAAACCGAGCAGCGTCTCAGGCACGTCCTCAGCCGGGCGCTGGCATCGGACGAGCAGCGCCCGGAGATGGAAACCCTGCTGACGCAAACCATCGAGCAGCAACGCCTGCTCGGTCAATCAGTCATGCGAATCGAGGATATCGGCACGCCAGCCGGGGATGCCGTATCCGAGATTCCGGCCATGCCCGCCGGGCCCGCGGCCGGCGACGATCGGCAATCGCCCTCGCTGATCAACCTGCGCGATGCCCTCCTGCGGGAAGTGGACTTCTACGCCGACCTGATCGAAACCGCGGAAGCCACCGGTTTCTTTGAAACCAAGTGGGTATGCGAAGGCATCCTGTCACAGAAGTCGTCGACCATCGCATGGCTGGGCACGGCTTCCCGGCCGAACCAGCCGGAACGATCGCGGTGACGACATGGACCCGCTCCCGACGGGTAGGCAAGCCCTCATGAAGTACGTCGGCTTGCTGTATTTCCTGGTGGTCGCCCAACTCGCCGCGAAACGGCAGCGAGACATCTGGCTGCCCGCCGCCCAACTGGTCGAGCTGCTTCACGCCTGGGTGGCGCAGCAGGAGATGAAATGCGATTGGCGCGACCGGATCTGGCTCGGCAAGGCCTCGCTCGATGTGGCGCAATCCGTGCATGCCGCCTACGGTCCGGCCTTCGTGATGTCGTTCCTGTCCACGGCGAGCGAACCGGAGCAGATCTCCGGCGATGCGCATGACAAGCGAATCCTGCTTCGGACCACCTGCTTCCGTTACCTGACCAGGAAGCTCTAGGCCACGCGCGACCGCGCGCGTCCATGCCCATCTACCTTCTTCCCGGCTCGCTGTCGTAAGGCGCGAACAGCTCGGCCACCCAGTCGACGAACACCCGCAGCCGCGCGCTGTTGTACCTGGCCTGTGCGAACACCACGTGGATCGGATTCGCGGGCCGCGTCCATCGCGGCAGCAAGCGCACCAACTCGCCACGCTCCACCCGGGGGTGCGCCTTGAACGCAAAGGTCTGGCCCACGCCCAAGCCGCTCACCAGCGCGCTCAGGTGCGCCGTGCTCTCGTTCACGCAACAGGCGCGGGCGCCGCGCGGTTCGACGGCGATGCGCTCGTCGCCACGCTCGAACAGCAAGGGGAACGGCCGCCCCGTCTGCGACGAGAAATAGCCCGCCAGATCGTGTCGCTCGCGCAATTCGTCCGGATGCTCCGGCATGCCGCGCTCGGCGACATAGGCCGCGCTGGCATAGGTGCCCCATTCGAGGCTCGCGATGCGCCGGGCCACCAGCGAGGTATCCGCCAGCGCACCGCCTCGGATCACGCAATCGACACCTTCGCCGATCAGGTCCGCCGGCCGGTCACTCACGCCGATGTCGAGCTGGATGTCGGGAAAGCGGCGCCGGAACTCGGGCAGGCGCGGCAGCAGGATCAGGTTGGCGAATGACGAGCCGATATCGACACGTACCCGCCCTCGCGGCTTGCCGTGCACGTCGGCGAAGCGCCCGTCCATCTCGTCGAGATCGGCCAGCAGCTTCACGGCATTGCGGTAATAGGCCTGCCCCTCCTCCGTCACCACCACCTTGCGCGTCGAGCGCTGGAACAGCTTCACGCGCAGGTGCGTCTCCAGCTCCTGGATCAGCTTGGATACCGTGGCGCGCGGCACGTCGAGCGTATCGGCGGCCTTGCCGAAGCCGCCCGATTCGGCGATGCGCACGAAGACGCGTAAAGCCAGCAACTGATCCATGTGCCCGTCCTTTCCAAGATGAGCCGCCAGTCTATCTATTATCCATACATGTGGAAAATCAATTTGAAAAATGGATATTTCTCTCTCTCCTGGAAATATCTATCGTTACGCCATCGACACTCATCAACCGGAGAAGATCATGAGCAATCGACTGGAAGGCAAGGTGGCACTGGTAACCGGCGGCACGAGCGGGATCGGCCTGGCGGCGGCGAAGGACCTGGCGGCGCAAGGCGCGCGCGTGATCATCACCGGCCGCCGCCAGGCGGAACTGGACCAGGCCGTCGCGGCGATCGGCCAGGGCGCGCGCGGCGTGCGCAGCGACGTGACGCGCTCGGCCGATCTCGACGCGCTGTTCGAGACGATCCGCGCCGCCGAAGGCCGACTCGACGTGCTGTTCACCAATGCCGGCGGCGGCTCGATGTCCCCGCTCGGCGAAATCACCGAGCAGCACTTCGACGACACTTTCGCGCGCAACGTGAAGGCCGTGGTGTTCACCGTGCAGAAGGCCCTGCCGCTGATGCCGCAAGGCGCCTCGATCATCCTGAACGGCTCGATCGCGGGCTCGACGGGCACCCAGGCCTTCAGCATCTACAGCGCCTCGAAGGCCGCCGTGCGCGCGCTCGCACGCAGCTGGGTGCTGGACCTGAAGGAGCGCGGCATCCGCGTGAACGTGGTGAGCCCCGGCTCGACGCGCACGACCGGCCTGGCCGAACTCGGCGGCGATACCCGGGAAGGCCAGGACGGCCTGCTCGCCTACCTGAGCTCGCTGGTGCCGATCGGCCGGCTGGCCGATCCGTCGGAGATCGCCAAGGTGGTCAGCTTCCTGGCCTCGGACGATTCGAGCTTCATCAACGGCGCCGAGATCACCGCCGACGGCGGCCAGGCCCAAGTCTGAAACGCCCTGTCGATCGATACCCGGCCGCCCGCGACGGGCGTGAGGCATGCATCGCGCGGCGGCCGCTCAACGGAGAAAACATCATGGAACAGGCATCGGCGCTGCTGCGCCACTACATCGAGAAGGTACGCGACCCGAAGGCGGCCGCGGCGCTGTTCGCCGAGGACGGCGTGCTCGAACTGCCGTACCTGACGAGCCTCGGCGCGCCGAGCACGGGCGCCAAGGGACCGGCGGCGATCGAGCGGTTCATCGCCTCGCTGCTGGCGAAGGTGCCGGACTTCGCGTTCAAGGACGTGCGCATCCTGATCGATACGCCCGAGCAGGTTTTCGGCGAATACTCGGTCGAGGCGCTGGTGCCCTCGACGGGCAAGGTCTATCGGCAGATGTACGCGGGCCGGCTGGTCGCGGAGAACGGCAGGATCAAGCTGCTGCGCGAGTCGCTCGACACGGTGGCGGCGCAGCAGGCGTTCTCGCCGGCGGCTTGATGCCGCCAGCCGCTACCACGCCCAGCGCACGCCGGCATTGCCGGTGATGGTGCGCTGGTGCTCGCCGCCGAGGTTGCTCAGGTAGCTGAGCGTGGCGAACACGCTGCCGCGCTTGGTCAACTGGGCGACCACGCCCGCGCCGACCTGCCCCATGGTCTGCCCGACCTGCGTGCCGATCGTGGTGCTGCCGCCGAAGTTCGTTTCGTCGTCCTTGCCGAATGAGCGCAGCGCGCTCACGCGCAGATACGGCTTCCATTCGATGCCATGTGCGGCGACGGCCCACTGCAGGCGCGCGCCGATCCGGCCGAGGAAGGTGTTGCCGTTGTTCCAGCGCACCGAGGAGATGCCGTCGTCGAGCCGATCGAGCGACAGCCATTGCCAGACCAGTTGCGCCTGCGGCTCGAGCGTGAGCCCGTAGCCGAGCGCGATCGGCAGCCCCGCCTCGACCGAGCCGGTGAAGGCGTTGCCGTTGGTCGAGCCCGATACGCCGCCGTTCGAATTGCTGCGCACCGTCAGCGCGCTGCCCATCAGAACCGCGTCGGTGTACCAGCCGCCGGGGCCGATGTGGGTCCAGTAGCCGCCCAGGTTGTAGCTGTTCACCTGCAGCGAGCCGACGCCGAGATCGGGCTGGCCCAGCGCGAATCCGTTCACGTCGCCCACTGCGCGCGAGAAGCCGAGCAGGAAACCGTAATGGTTGCGATGGCCGCTCGGGCGGTTGTCGGCATAGAGATCCTGCCCGACCTGCATGCCGTAGACGGAACCGTCGAAGGACGGCGAAGCGTCGCCCTTCTGGTGCAGGTTCGCGTAGCCGCCCCAGACGCGCGCCCAGGCCGCCGGCACCGAACCGCTTTCGCTGAGCAGCCCCTGCTCGCCCTGGCGATCGTGGAAGGTGTCGATCTGCATCAGGCCGAGCTGGCGCGCCACGGCCGGCGCCTCGCTGTAGAGCGGCACCTCCTGGCGATAGATCGGCTCGGGCGCGGCGCCGGGCGCCGCGTCGGCCACCGCCTCGGCGATCGTCGACGGGGTGCCCACCGCCACCACCACGGGAGGCGGCGACGGCGGCGAGGTCGGTGACGTAGGCGGCGTCGGCGCCGGCGGAATCGTGTTGCGCAGATACCAGTCCTCATCGGTGCCGCTCGCGGTGCCGCCCTTGGCGAGAAAGTAGGTGTAGGCGCCCGCGCTGACCGAGCCGCCCGCCAGCGAGAACGCGCCGCTGCTGCTGGTCGCGCCGTTGGTGGCCTGCACCACCTCGATGCCGTTGCCGGTGGTCTGCGCGCCGGGGCCGCCCACGTTGCTGACCTTCAACGTGCTGGTGCCGCTGGCCGTGCCGCCGTTGATCACCAGCTTGTCGGAGGCGGCGCCGTCGCCCGCCAGGAAGGTGTTTAGCGCGATGGTCGCGTGCTGGCCGGCATAGTTGCCGGCCACGGTCAAGGTGTTGCCCACACCACCGCCGCCGAGCTGCACGAGGCCGGCGTTGGTCAGGTTGCCGTTGATCGTGAAGTTGCCGGTGGGCCCGCTCGCGAGGCTCGCCAGCGCATTGGCCACCGAGATCGTGCCGTTGTTGCTGACGTTGCCGGTCACGCTGCCGTAGCCGCCCAGGGTCGCGCCCGAGGCGATCGCCACGGGGCCACCGCCCGACAGCGAGGCCGCAGGGTTCGTGGCATCGCCCACCACCAGCGTGCCCGCATCGAGGTTCGTCCCACCCGCGTAGCTGTTCGCGCCATCGAGCGTGAGCGTGCCGCCGCCAAGCTTGGTCAGCGAGCCCGCGCCGGTGATGTTCTGGGCAATGGTGGAATTGAAACCTTGCGTATCGATCGTGCCGCCGTTGGCCGTGATCGAGATCGCCCGGCTCGCCGCCAGGTCGAAGCTGCTGCCGAGCTGGAGCGTGCCGCCGTTGAAGGCCAGCGCGCCGGAGGCGGCACCCAGCGCGTTGTCGGCGGCAGCCTGCAGGCTGCCCTGCGTGAGCGTGGTGCCGCCCGAGTAGGTATTGGCGCCGGTCGCGGCCAGGCTGCCCGCGCCCGTCTTCTCGAGCGCGCCGCTGCCCGAGATGGTCCCCGCATAGGTGCCGGCGCCGTCCTGCTGGAAGCGCACCAGGCCATCGTCGGTTACCGATAGCGGCAGGTTCGAGGCGTTAGCCTGCAGGGTCGCGCCGGCATTCACGGTGGCGACCACCGAGGCCGTGGTGGTGCCCAGCGTGCCGGTCAGGTTCAGCGTGCCGCTCTGCACCAACGCCGTCGAGAACGTGCCGGTGCCGGCCCAGGTCCAGTCGGCGCCGCTCATGGTCAGGCTCTGGAAATTGGTGAAGGCATTCGAGGCGGTGCCCGAGCCTTGCAGGGTCACGCTATTGGTGCCATTGCCACCGTTTGCAGTCCCGACGATCTGCGAACCGGTCTGCAGGATCAGCGTGACATTGCCGTTGCCGCCCTGGATCGCCGTGCCGCCGCCCTGGATCAGGCCCGCGTTGGTGATGGTGGTCGCGCCGTTGGTCGAGCGGATGCCGATCCCGTTGGTGCTGATGATGCTGCCGCCGGCCTGGTTGGTGATGGTGGCGGTAAACGAGCTGCCGAGCGTGTTCGAGACCACCGCATCGACGCTGCCGCCGCTGGTGGCGGTGCCGGTGGTCAGGATCGTGCCGCTGTTGATCAGCGTGTCGTTGTTGCCCTGCATGTAGGCGGCCGGCGCATCGCGTCCATTGGTTTGCAACGTGCCGCTGTTGTTGATGGTGCCGTTGCCGCCCAGCAGCGAAGCCGCGCGCGCATTGTTTCCCGAGGTGGTGACGGTACCGGTATTGATCAGCGTGTTGCCCGACGCACCGGGGTTGCTTTGTCCCCAGGCTGCCGTCATGCCGTAGGCGTTGTTGCCGGAGGTGGTGATGGTGCCGTTGTTGACCAGCGTGTTGTTGTTGCCGTTCGCGGCGATGCCGTCGTTGTAGGCGCCGGTGGTGGTGATCACGCCGGTGCTGCCGTTGGTGACGGTGTTGCCGTTGTTCACGCCGATCAGCATCGCACCACGATTGGCGACGCCGCTGCCGTTGCCCGACATCGACAGGTTGCCGTTGTTGGTGATCGAACTCGAGGTGTCGACCGAGAACGGCGTGGGCGTGGTGGCCAGCATGTAGCTTCCGGTGGCGGTGCCGTCGATATCGATCGCGACATTGGTACTGCCGGGCACGGCCACCACGGAAGGAATCGCCGCGCCGCCGCAAGTGACGGTGGTATTGCTGCCCGGCCCCACCGCCGAGCACACCGCGTAAGCACCAACCGGCATCGCGCCGGTCAGGATCGCCACACTACCCAGGCCAAGGTTCAACGCGTTTCTTTTCATTTTCCACCCGCAATTGTTCAGTATCACTGAGTCAAATGCTGCGCGCGGATTGTTTTATAAACCGACATTCAAGGGTAGGCAAGAAAGATCGGATCCTATCGGCAAGCTCCGCGAAATAAAAGAACGAAAATCGGCAAGATCGACGCGATGGGAAATTTCCGGGAAAAATCGCCGTCGTTGCATCGGAACGATTTAGTACGGTCGTGCCGTTTTCAGCCGCGTGCCGCCTCGAGAAGCCAGCCGCGGAAGGCCCTCACCCTGGCCGAATCGGCGCGCTCGGGGGGTGAAACCAGGTAGAAGCTCCGGCCGGTGCTCACGCTCAGGTCGAATGGCGCGATCAGCCGGCCCGCGCGCAGATCGTCCTCGACATAGGCACGCCGGCCGATGCAGACGCCATGGCCGTCGATGGCCGCCTGCACCGCCAGCAAGGCGAGATCGAAATGCATGCGCCCGCTGCCAGGCAGGTCGGGGGACAACCCGGCGGCAGCGAGCCAGCAGGACCAGTCATCGCCCGTCACGCCGCCGACCTGCAGCAGCGTGTGATGCGCCAGGTCGGCCGGTTCGGCCAGCCTCGGGCCCGCCGACAAGTATCGTGGGCTGCAGACGGGCAGGATCTCGTCCGCCATCAGCCGGTCGCAGCACAAGCCGGGCCAGTCACCATGGCCAAGACGAACCGCCGCGTCGTGGCCGCCGGCCAGGAAATCCACGAAATCGGTCGACGCGCCGATGCGGAGCTCGACCTCGGGATGCGCGAGGCGAAACGATCCCAGGCGCGGCAGCAGCCATTTCGCGGCGAACGAAGCCACCGTGCTGATGCCCAGCGTGTTGTCGCGGCGGCCTTCGCGCAATTGGGCGGTCGAGAAGCGCAATTGCTCGAAGGCGAGGCCCACCCCTTGCAGATACGCGTGTCCCGCCGGTGTCAGTTCGAGGCGTTCCTTCAGGCGCAGGAACAGACGAATGCCCAGTTCGTCCTCGAGCCGGCGGACCTGGTGGCTGACGGCCGTCTGCGTGACGTTCAGCTCGGCGGCCGCACGCGTGAAGCTCATGTGGCGCGCGACGCATTCGAATACCTTCAGGCCATTCAGGGAAGGAAGTCTTGCCGCCATGGCATCGAAGAAAAGTGAGGTTTCATGAAGCGTCGAGGATCGAACCCGCAGGCCGGGCCGAAAAAACGAATCGATTCTAGCGCATGAGAATTTCTCATGACCTGGCCGCCGAGATGTCATTTGCCGGAAATATGGCGGTACTGCGATGCTCTTCATCGAATTACGGCTTCATTTTTTTATCGCTTTTCCATCCGCTATTTCATTCGGCCGATCATCATGAAACTCTATTTCGCCCCCAATGCCTGTTCGCTGGCGCCGCATATCGTGCTCCATGAACTCGGCTTGCCGTTCGAGCTGGTTCGCGTCGACAACAAGACCAAGCGCACCTCGGAGAGCGGCAATTTCCTCGACGTCAATCCCAAGGGCTATGTCGCGGCCCTGGCGCTCGACAACGGCGAGGTGCTCACCGAAGGCCCCGCCATCCTGCAGTATCTCGCGGACCTGCAGCCGGAAGCCGGGCTCGCCGCGCCGAACGGCAGTTGGGCGCGCGTGCGACTGCAGGAAACGCTCAACTTCATCACCGCGGAGATCCATGCCGGTTGCAGCCCGCTGTTCAATGCGGCGATATCGGGGGAGGTCAAGGCGATCTTTCGCGAGAAGTTGTACCGGCGTCTCGACACGATGGAAGCCGCGTTGTGCGAGCGGGACTATCTGCACGATCGATTCGGCATTGCCGATGCCTATCTGTACACGGTGCTGGGCTGGTTGCCGTCGTTCTCGATCGACATCGCCCGCTGGCCCGCGCTCGCGCGCTTCGTGGCACGGGTGGGAGCGCGCGCCTCGGTGAAAGTGGCCCAGGCCGCCGAGGATGCGATGCTCCGCATTTGACGCGGCTTTTCAGACAGGGCCGATACCTCGCGCGATACGAAGCGTCCACAATCAGGGACGTCGGCTCACTGTTTCCCGACAGCCGGGTCAACGCCCTGTTGGTAATGCTTGTCCCGCCTTCGCGGCGGGATTTTTTCAAGGCATCACGCTTCATGTCCCGCACCTGTCGCAGCCTGCCCATGACCCATCCACTCCTCGCGCGCCCCGACCGTCTCCTGTCGCACGCGCCGGCACATCTTGCGTAGCGTCCACATGACGGAAACCGGATCTCCGAGGATCGCGATCCTCGCGATCGGTCGCATGGGCCTGCGCGGCGCCGCCGCATTGGATGGCGAGCCCGGTCACCGCTACATCGAACGCCTGCTGCGCGACGCGGGCTACCAGCCCGCGCGCTTCGAGTCGGCATCGCAACTGCTCACCGCCTGCCATGCCCAGCCGGCCGACCTGTTCATCGTGCAGTGCGAATCGACCTGCGAGCACACGATCGACGCCATCCGCCAACTGCGCATCCGCTTCGGGGACATCGTGCCGATCATGACGTTCAGCCGGATCGAATCCTCGACCTCGCGGCTCGACAGCCTCGAAGCCGGTGCCAACGAACACTTGTCGAGCGCCTCGCGCGACGGTGAAATCGTCTCGCGTACCGCGACCTGGCTGAAATGGTCGCATCACCAGGCCACGCGCAACCGGCGATGGCGCGTCGGCGCCTACGAATTCGACGCATCGACGCGCTCCGTGCGCGTCGCAGGCCAACGGCAGAAGCTGACGGAAAAACACTTCCAGGTGCTCTCGGCCTTCTTCATGAATCCGGGACGCAACCTCGATCGCGTCCACCTGAGCCTGCTGGTCTGGGGTTCGATGGTGGCCGCGTCGAATCGACGGCTGGATACCCACATCTCGTGGCTGCGCAATCGCCTCGAACTGGACGGGCGTCACGGCATACGGCTGATCACGGTCTATGGATCCGGGTATCGACTGACGATGTCGGACGTGGATGAATTGGATACCGCCGCCTGAAGGCCTAGCCGTTCACCACGCGCGATCGCGAACGGCGCGTCACGCTCATTCAAGCCCACGCGGGCCGCGCTCGTGATGCGACAGCATCGCGATCAGCTCGGCATCGTTGCGCACGCCCAGCTTGCGATACGCAGCCTGCTTCTGCGAACTGATGGTCTTGTAGCCGCGCCCGACGCGATCGGCGATCTGGGAGATCGACAGCCCCTCCAGGCAATATGCCAGCACGGCGCGTTCTCGCGCGGTGAGATCGGGGTGCGTGAGCAGCGTGGATGCATCCTTGAGCGCCGGCATGCCCGGCGCAGCAGGAGAAGGCCGCGCGAATCCATTGGAAGTCGACCGCGTGCCGATCACACGCGCGCTGAAGTAGGTATTTCCGCTCGCCACCTTGCGCACCGCCTCGATGTGATCGTCGAGCGATTGCGTGCGACCGATGAAGCCATGCACGCCGAGCTGGAACAGCCGCGCGATGGTATCCGCTCGTTCGAATTCCGAGCAGATCAGGATCCGGACCGCCGGATAGCTGGCGCGCAAGGCCCACACCACATCGAGCCCGTCGCTGGCGTCGAGCACGTGGTTCATCACGATCAAACCGATATCCGCGCCGGCCGCCAGCGCGTCCAGCAGTTCGCCGGCCGCCCCGAATGCCCCGACCACCGTCCAGCCCGGTTCCTGTTCGATGCGCGTGCACAGCGCGAAGCGCACCAATTCGTGCGAATCGAGCAGGGCAATGGACAGTGACGGCACATCGTGAGCGATCGAGTTCATACCATCCCCTTCAGCCAGCTCATCAACTCGCCCGCGCTGCTCAACTCGCGGAACACCGCCTCATAACCGTCGAAACGCGTGGTGATCTCGCTGACACGATTGCCGTAATGGTCGTTCTCGGCCTGCAGCACGTCGAGCAGGGTGCGCTTGCCGAGGTGATACCACTGATCGAAGAATGCCTTGCGCACACGATCGGTCTCGTCGACCAGATCGCCATAGAGCGTCGAACGCTCGAGCAAGGTGCGCGCATCCTCGTCGGCCGCGCGGATCGCGTATTCCAGATCGAGCCGCGCCTGCTCGACCTTGCGCTCGCTGGCCTGCGCCCGTGCCAGCGCGGCCTGCTGCGCGGCCCTGGCCGAGCCGCCCTGGAAGGCGTTCCAGTTCAAGGTCAGCATGGTCTGGAACGGCTGCCGACGATCGGCGCTGTCGCGGCCGGTGGTCTTGCTGACCACCCAGTTCACCGCCGGCCGCGCCGAGGCCCGCACCGCGTCCGCCAGCAGCCGCGCCGCCTGCGCCTCGGCCCGGGCCTGAAGGATCTGCGGATGCCGGTTCATGCTCGACAGCAGACGCTCGAGGCCGGCCGGCTCGATATTCCACGCGGACGCCGAAGGCAGCTGCAATGGCAGGTCGCCCACCAACTTGCGCAGCGTCAGCTCGGTATCGCGCGCCTTGGCCGCCACCGTATCCCGCGAAGCCTGCGCCTGCAGCAGCCGCGCCCGCGCCTGGGTCAGCTCGCTGGCCCGCCCGCGATCGATCTCGACGATCTGGCTCAGCATCGTCACGAGTTGCTGCATGCGATCCACGAACTGCTGGCTGATGCGGATCAACTGCCGCTGCTTGGCCAGTTCGACGATGGTGGTGGCCACCGTGTATGCGGAATTCTCGCGCTGCGCGTCGTAGAACTCCTTGCCCGCGTCGGCGGTCTCCTTGCGGCTCTCGATGGTCTTCGACAGGTAGCCCCAGTCGAACAGCGAGGTGGTGAGATTCACGGTGATCGCCGTGCCACGGCCCGGCGCGTTGCTCGCGGGGCCGGCGAACTCGACCGCCTTCGAACGCGATGCGAATTGCAGTTGCGGCCAGCGCCTGCCCTTGACTTCGTCGACATCGGCAAGCTGCGCCTGGTAGGAGGCATAGGCGAACTGCACCTGTGGACTGCGATCGAAAGCGGCTTCCACCGCGGCAAGGAAGATCGGCCGCAAATCGGCTTGCGGGGAAAGGGAGACGACGCCGCCGGCCGCGGCGGGATCGGCCGCCCAGTATTCGGCCAGCGTGGAAAGCGGAGATGACTGTCGCGGTGGCGAGACCCGGCCGGGATCGGCAAGATGCAAGCGGTCGCGGCGCCCGGGGAAGTTGCGCGCGACGCGCTCCTTGCCGAGCATCGCCGCCAATGTGACCCGCCCGGTTTCGGCCGACGCCAGCGAGGCGCCGCCCTTCGATACCTCGGCGGGCGGGGATGTCGATTCGTTTGTCGCCGCCGTGTGCGTGCGGGCTCGCGTTCGCATGCGCGCTTCGGCTTGGCGGGTTGCGGTCGCCCAATCCGGGCCGGCCGGCGACGCGGGCTCCGCAGCCTGGGGCGAGGCGCCTGGAAGCATCACGGTTTGCACGGGTTGCGCAGCCGGCATGATGCCCTCGTTCGATGCCGAAGCATTCGAGAGCCTGGGCGACGGACCGACGACAGGCTCGGTGGGCATCGCGGGTGCATCGATGCTCGGCAAGGCGCCGGAAGGACGGCGACGAGGCGGCTCGCTTGCCGGCGGCGCAAGCGGCCCGTGCGTCGTCGCCTCACGCGGCTTGCGCCACGTGGCCGCGATCCTCAAGGCACGCGCGGTGCGTGCCTCGCGCCGCTGTCGACGCGCCTCCAGCTCGACTTCGCTCAGGCCGCTCGTCTCGTCATCGGACAAGGAGATCGTCACGACCTCGCCGGTCGGGATCGGCCCCGACATCGTCGCATCGAAGCGCGCGCCGGCGGCGCTCGGCGGATGGCTTGCCGCGCTCGCCGGCGCGGCGTGCGCACCGGCGAACACGCCGGTGGCCAACAAGAGGGACAAGGTGGTGCGCCGCAACGGCAGCTCGGTCGAGAAGCCTTCGCACGCGAACGGATCGCGGCACGGGTGGATGGCTGGCATGGCTTATCGCTCCCGGAACGCTTCCTGCGCCTTGAAGATCGGCTTCAGCAGAAAATCGAGTATGGTTTTTTCGCCGGTGCGGATTTCGACGCGGGCGATCATGCCCGGCATGATCGGCAGCTGCTTCCCGCCGGCCTCGAGATAAGCGCGGTCGGTCAGCACCTGCACACGGTAGAAGGTCGCATCCTTGCCGGCGGCGGCCTTCGCGTCATCCTTCAGCGTGTCGGGGCTGATGTAGCTCACCTTGCCCTTCAATCCGCCGTAGATGCCGAAGTCATAGGCCGTGATCTTCACCATCGCCGGCTGCCCCGGCCGCAGGAAAGCCACGTCCGACGGCTTGATCTTGCCCTCGACCAGAAGCTGATCTTCCAGCGGCACGATCTCGAGGATGTGTTCGCCGGGCTGGATCACCCCGCCGATCGTATTCACGCGCACGTTCTTCACGGTGCCGTAGACGGGCGCCACCACGGTGGTACGCGACAGCACGTCGCGACGGCCAACCAGCGACTCGTTGGTCTGCGCGAGTTCCAGCTCCAGCTTGGTCAGTTCGGAATTCGCGTCGGCCTGGTAGCGATTGCGACGCTCGACCATCTGCGACTGCAATTCGTTCGCGGTGCGCTTCATCCTCAGCAATTCGACGTCGGACATCAGCCCCTTGGCAGCCAGCGGCTCGGCCAGCGCGATTTCCTTCTGCTGCAATACGTAGCTGCGCTCCAGCGCGGCGATGGACTCGTCGAGCGCGTGCCGCCGCGAGTTGTAGGCCTTGGTTTCCATCTGCACCACCTCGGTCTCGCCGCGCACCGCCGGCGGAAACACCAGCGGCTGCGAGAACGCTTCCGCGCGCAGCCGCGCCAGCGTGGCCTTCAAACCGACCGCCTTCGAATAAGCTTCGCGGTAGCTGGTCTGCGCTCGGGTCGGATCGATCTTCAGCAGCATCTGGCCTTTCTTGACGATATCGCCCTCGCGCACGTTCATCTCCTCCAGGATGCCGCCTTCGAGGCTCTGGATCACCTGTTCACGGCTACGCGAAATGACGGTGGCCTCGCCTTGCGTGATCTCCTCCACGCGCGCAAAGCGGGCCCAGATCAGGAACGCGACGAGCAGCGCGGCCACCACGTAGAGCATCAGCTTCGAGCCCGGCGACGATTGCGTGAGCAAGGCCGCGCGCATGTCGCTCATGTATTCGATCTCCGCCTTGCGCATTTTCGGCTGGTCGCCGCGGCGCCACCACTTGAGCCTCGAAATCACGCGCTGCCCTCCATCGGCTCGTTCGGCGCCTCGGCCGCCGGGCGCGTCGCATCCGCCTCGCGCAAGGGCCGCATTCGGACCGTGCGGGCGGGCCGGGCAGGCGCCGCTGCCCCATCACGCGCGCTAAAGCCGGGCGGGCCTTCGTGCTGCCCGGCGAGCCGGGCAAGGATCGTATCCTTCGGCCCGTCCGCCACGATCCGGCCATCCTCGACCACCACGATGCGTTCGACCAGCGCCAGCACCGAAGGCCGGTGCGTGACCACCACCAGCGTCTGGCCGGCCGTCGCGCGCGCCAGATGCGCGATGAAGGTCGCCTCGGTCTGCGTGTCCATCGCGCTGGTCGGCTCGTCGAACAGCAACAGCTGTGGATGCGTGAGCAGCGTGCGCGCCAACGCAACCAGTTGCCGCTGGCCGCCCGACAAGCCCGCGCCGCCCTCGCCGATCGGCAGGTTCACGCCCATCGGATGCCGTGCGGCCACCTCGTCGAGCCCGGTCAGCTTCAGCACGCGCAGCAGTTCCTCGGTGGTCGCCTCGGGCCGCGCGATCATCACGTTCTGGCGCAGCGAGCCATAGAACAAGCGCACGTCCTGACCGACATAACCGACCGCGCGCCGCCAGTCGGCCGGATCGATCTGCTCGACCGCGAGCCCGCCGAGGAACATCGCGCCCTGGGTCGGCATGTACATGCGCCCCATCATGCGCAGCAAGGTGGATTTGCCGCTGCCGATCCGCCCGAGCACGGCGACGCGCTCACCTGGATCGATGGCGAGGTGAATGCCTTTCAGGATCTCGGGATTGGGTTGCATCGGCGGTGCCGGATAGGCAAAGCGCACGTCCTTGAGTTCGATGCGCCCTTCGAGAGGGGGATCGGCCAGGTATTCGCGGCTCGGGTCGCGCTCGGCCGGCATGTCCATCAAGCGATTCAACGATTCGAAGGCCGCCTTGGCCTGCTGGAAGCGCAGCGCCAGTCCCATCACCGCATTGAGCGGCGCGGTGGCACGGCTGGCCAGCATCACCGAGGCGATCAGGGAACCCTGGGTGAGGCGTCCTTCGGTGATCAGGTAGACACCCGTGACGATCAACACGACCGTCTGCACCTGCTGCAGGAACTGCACGATCGTCATAGCGCGCGAGGACAGCGTCTTGGTGCGCTGCGAGGTGGCCGCCTGCATCGCGCTGAAGGTTTCCCAGCGCCTCTGCATGTAGCCCTCGCCGCCGACGGCCTTCAGCGTCTCGAGCCCTTCGATCGACTCGATCAGCACACCCTGCTTGAGCGAGGCCTCGCGCAGGTTTTCCTTCATCGCGCGCGCGAGCGGCCACTGCACGGCCACGCTGATGCCGACGATGATCGGGATCATCATGGTCGGGATCCAGCCGAGCGGCCCGCCCACTGCGAAGATCACGCCGGCGAACATCAGCACGAAGGGCAGGTCGGTGACGGCCGACAAGGTGGCCGAGGTGGCGAAATCACGCACGGATTCGAACTCGCGCAGCTGGTTCGCGAACGAACCGGAGGACTGCGGCCGATGCTCCATGCGGATCGACAAGGCCTTGCGGAACAACATGCTGCCCATCACCAGGTCGGCCTTCTTCCCGGCGGCGTCGATCAAGTGGGCGCGCGTATGACGCGAGATACCCTCGAACACCATCGCGACCACCACGCCGATCGCCAGCGACCAGAGCGTGATGAAGGCCTGGTTCGGCACCACGCGGTCGTAGACGTTCATGGTGAAGAAGATCGACGCCAGGCCCAGCACGTTGATCAGCACGGCGCCGATGCCCGCGCTGTAGTAGAAGCGGCGATAGCGCCAGATGGTGCGGGTCAGCCAGTGGCCGAGCGGCTCGGGGGTGAGCTCGCCGGCGCGCATGTCGACCTTGGCGGCCGGCTTCACGAGCACCGCGAAACCGCCATAGCATTCGGCGAGCTGCTCGTCGCTGTACTCGACGGGCCCGCCCGCGATCTCCGGCATCCAGACCTGGCAGAGCAGCGCGCCGCGGCGCTCGGAATCCGTGTCGCGCCGCACGCCGAGCAGGACACAGCCGCCCTTGTCCTTGCGGATCAGCAGCATCGGCATCAGATGGCCCGGCAACATCCGCAGCTCGCGCTCGACCATCCCGGCCTGCATGCCGGCGTTGGCGAATGCGTCGATCACCATCGTCGGGGCCAGGAAGCCGAACTTGGGCAAGCCGGCCGTCATGGCATCGCGGCTCTTGCCGAAGCCGTAGTGCTCGCAAAGCCAGCTCACGCAGTCCAGCAGGCTGTCCTGGTAGGTCGCTTCGCCTTTCGGTGCCGCATCCTGCTGGTCGGCCCCGCCGGGCAAGGTGAAGGTGTTCGCGGTCATGCTGCTTTCTCCCGACGCGGCGGAAAGCAACGAAACCGACCTCGGCCGCCCACGACGCGCGCGAAGCAGCGAAAGCCTGCCGACCGTGTACCCTCACAACGCGAAATAACCTGATTACGTGAAATTCGTCAGAGGATTCTGAGGAGCGCGGCCGATCACGGAAAGCTGACCGGTCAGAAAACGCGCAACTGCTTGCAGTTGCGCGTTGATCTGTCGGCCGGAGAAACCTCAGGTGGGATGGATGTCGATGCCGTGCAAGACAGACCAGTCCAACTGCGGCATGCCGTGGTCGTGGGAGAGATGGGGCATGGCGGCGCCTGCAGCGTCGTTGGACATGCCCGTGTCGGATAGGTCGCTCGTCAGTCCCGGTAAATCGGCCGCGCCCGTTGCCGGCTTCTCCGGGCTGCCGTTCGCGGGGAACAGGTCCGGCGAGCCGTCCTGCAGCAGATCGGACAGCGACAGCTTCAGCGCATCCGACTGATCCGACTGATCCGACTGATCCGCATGAGCCGCATGAGCCGCCTCGCCGAGCCATGCCGGCTCGACGCCGTCAGCGGCGTCACGGACATGCGGCGACACCTGTGCTTCCGGCTGAACTGCCTCACCGATTGCCTGGCTGCCCGGTCGACCGACATCGGGCGCATCCTCGCCGTGCAATCGCGCCGACGTGGCCGGCGCTCCCGCGACCGCCGGCGCCCCATGCGCGGCGCTTGCCGCATCCGCGACATGTCGCTCCGGCGGAACCTCGCGAGCGGTGGCATGCATCGCGGCGTCGGTCGCGGCGTCATCGATCGGCGGCGAGGCGAACAGCGTATCCAGTCGATACCAGGCATCCTCGATCTCGATCACGTACATATTGCTCGGCCCCAGCATTTCTCCGTTCGGCCCTTCCGCGATCACCGAGAACGCGTGGACGCCCTCGTCCAGATCGTGATCCGGAACGTAGGACCAGCGGCCGTGCCCATCGGCGCGCACCGAGCCGATCAGGTCCTGCGCGTTCTCGTAGAGATAGACCAGATAGCCGGCCGCCGCCGTGCCGACGATATGCGGTCGCAAGGCATCCGTCGAACCATTGGGCGCGACGATATGGTGGGCATCGTCATGGATGGCGGTAATGGCCGGCTCGGGCGGCGGCGGCGGCACGGTCGTGTCGACCTTGAAACGGAACGGTTCGCTGGGGTTGCTGAGAACGCCCGTCACGCCGACTACGCGAGCCGTGATTTCATGTCGGCCGTCGAGCAGGTCCCCGGCCGGCTCGAACGACCAATCACCATGCGCATCGGCCCTGGTGCTGCCGACCCGGGCCACCATCGTGCCCACCCTGTCATACAGGTAGACGAGCGCGTCGGCATCGGCGATGCCCTTGATCAGCGGCCGCGCGTCGTCGGTCACGCTGCTGCCGTCGCGATTGAGCGGTCCAGTCTCGGCACCGACGTCGTCGATCACGTCGATGATCAGGGGCTCGCGCGGCAGGCTGGTATCGATGCGCAGCGTATAAGGCTCGGAAGGCTCACTGACGTTACCCGCGATGTCGGCGGCGGTGGCCCTCACCTCGTAGACGCCGCTGTCCATGTCCTCGACGGGCACCACGGACCAGGCACCCTGCGCATCCGCCTGCGCCGAACCGAGCACGATCCGCTCGCCATCGATCAATGCCTCGAGCGTGACGATCGAGAAAGGCTCCGACACGCCGCCGAACATCGGCTTCGTATCGTCGGTGACGCCCGATTCCATGATGTTGCCGACCAGCGAGCCGACATCGTCCATCACCATGGTGATGGCGGGCGGCTGCGGCGCCTCGGTGTCAATGACCAGCCTGAAGCCGTCGCTCGGCTCGCTGAAATGGCCGGCCGCGTCCTGCGCGACGACGGTGAACACATGCTCACCGTCGAACAGGCGCACGATCGAGGTGAAGGTCCATTTGCCGGTCGCGTCGGCCAGCGTCGAGCCGAGCACGGTGTCGCCATCGCGCACGATCACGAGCGAGCCGGGCTCGGCGCGGCCGGTGAAGCCGGGTGTCTTGTCGTCGATGCGGCTGCCCGATGAGGTCGGCCGCTGGATCGGACCGACGTCGTCCATGGCCGAATCGATGGTCGGCCGGCCCGGCGGCGTGAGATCGATCACCAGGGAAAATGGCGCCGTCGTGACGGTCTTGCCGTCTAGCCCCACCGAAGACGCCGTCACGTTGTGCCGGCCCTCCGACAAGGCAAGCGGCAGGATCAGTGACCAGTGGCCATCGGCATCCGCCAGCACGCTGCCGACCTGCTTGCCGTCCACGCGCACCTTCACCAGCGAATTGGCGAGCGCCACGCCGGCGATCTCCGGACTCCGGTCGTCGGTCGCCTGGCCCGGCTGCAGCGCACCCACGATCACGCCCTCATGGTCGATCACGGACTGGATCGCGAGAACGCCGCCAGGGTCGCCACCACCACTGCCGCCAAAAGAGCGGGTATCGACTGTGAAGTCGAGTGCCGGGCTGCGCTCGGTGGTATTTCCCGCCGGATCGGACAGGGTGGCCGAGAAACTGTGGGGGCCGTCCGCCAGAGGCGCGTCCGGACGAAATGTCCAGGTCCTGTCGAGCTTGACGCGCGTATGACCGATCACCTGATCGCCGTCGTAGATCGTGACCAGCGCGGCCTCCTTGGCAAAGGGGGTGAGGTTTTCGCCCCTGCCTTGATAAATCGGCATTGCATCGTCAGTCACGCCATCGGGACGGATGTGTCCTCGCGAAGTGCCGACATTGTCGGTCAAGAAGGTCTCGCCGCCCAACATCGAGGGCGGAAACACGGCCGAGATCAGCTTGAAGGTCTGCAATGACGGCGGATCCCCCGCTACCGCCAGACGGAAGCTTTGTGGCTGACGTAGCCGACTGAACAGCCGGTTAAAGCCGACATCGAAAGAAAACCGGCCATCGGCGTCACGGTCCACATGATATGTGCCTTGCTCAATCCAGCCTCGGCCGTCAAACTGCCCCTCGGTATACAGCGTGACCGTGTCGCTCGTCGACTGCCCCTTCAGTGTCACGCGGCCGTATGCCCAATCCCAGTAGTGCAACTCGCCACCTTGCCATTCGGCGCCATCGATCCACGCGGCGTTTTCTCCCTCCCTGAGCGCCCGGACCTGGAATTCCCCGGGTTCGCTGTGCGCGCTGCTGTTGCCGGCCTGGTCCGTCACGACCGCCGTCAAACTGTGGCGGCCCAGGGAAAAGGGCTGCGTCGGCGTGAAAGACCACATCCCGTATTCACTCACGGTCGTCGAGCCGATGACACGATCGTAGTCGTAGACCGTGATCGTCGCCCCAGCCTCGGCATTGCCGGTGAACCGTTCCATCGTGTTGGTGGTGATCATGCCGGGTTCGAGTCCGTTCGACTGATGGCCGAACACCTTCAGGTTCGTCGCCGTTTCCGGCGGCTCGGTATCGACCACCAGATCGAAAGCCCAGCTATGCCGGCTGGTTCCCGAGCTTGCCGTGATCCGGTGCGTGCCGTCGGCCAGCGGATTGGAAAGCGAGAGGGACCAACCGCCGTCGGATCCGGCCAGCACCGAACCACACGGCACCCCGTCCGCATAGACCGTGACCAGCGAATCCGGTGTCGCCCTGCCGCGGATTTCCGGCGTGACGTCGCTGGTCGACTGACCGGATTGCAGCAGGTCACCATGCCCGAGCACCTGATGGAGCGCGATCATGCCAGGCAAGCTGTGCGCCGCCGAGGTGTCCACCCTGAAGTCGATCGCCTCGCTGCGCGGGCTCGAGTTACCGGCTTCGTCCACCACCACGGTCGACAGGCTGTGGGCGCCGTCGGCCAGCGGCGCGAGCGGCCGGAACGTCCACGTGCCGTCGGGCTGGACCCGCGTCTGGCCCAGTACCTCGTCGCCGTCCAGGACCTTCACGAGCGCGCCCGGCTCGGCATGGCCGCTGTAGACAGGCGTCGCGTCGTCGGTCCTGCCGCCGTCGGCGATGGCGCCTCGTGCCGAGCCCACGTTGTCGCGCAAGGACATGCCGGTGGACGGCAACGGTGCGACCACGTCGATGTCGACGAGAAATTCGCCGGTCCTCGCGCCGAGCGTGCCGTCGCCATTCTCCGCGGCCGCCGTGAAGCGATGCTCGCCATGTGCCAGCGCGCTGTCGGAACGGAACCACCAGCGCCCCGTCTCGTCCGCCGTCACACGGGCAAACTCGTTGCCGTCGAGATAGACGTGTACGACACTGCCGGGCCGCGCCGTCCCCATCAAGGTTGGATTCTCATCGGCCGTCACGCCCTGATGCGGGACATTTCCGCTGCCGGGCAGCTTGGCATCGAGCACGCCCGTGATCGCCGCGGCACTCGCGACGCCGCCCACCAGCACCGTGAAGGGAAACGCCTCGCTGGCCGCGCTGATGCTCCCGGACGAATCGCGCACGATCACCTGGAGCCGGTGCTCGCCATCGACCAACGGTGCCACGGGCGGCGCCGGCTCGAATTGCCAATTGCCGTCGGCGTCGGCCCGCGTGCTGCCGAGCTGCAGCGTCACGCCGAGCACATTGTCGAACACGAACACGACGCCGTGCGGCGACGCGCTACCCTTGATGACCGGCTGCGCATCGTCGGTGCGATCGTAGGGTTTCAGCGGCCCGGTTTCCTGGCCAACGTCGTCGATCACCTCCAGGATGGCGGGCGGCGGCGGCTTGTGCCAGCCGGTGGTATCGACATTCACCACGAAGCCATCGCTCGCGATGCTGAGATTGCCGGCATCGTCTCGCGCTTTCACCGTCAACTCGTGCGCGCCCTCGTCCAGCGGCCGGGACGGCGTGAAGCTCCAGCGACCGCCGCGGTTCGCCATGGTCATACCGATCAGCAGGCCGCCGTCGTAGATCTCCACCTTGGCGCCCACCTCGGCCCGGCCATGCAGGGTCGGCGTCGCATCGTCCGTGAAGTCGTGACTGGCAAGTGCGCCCTGCTCCTTGCCCACGTCGTCGAAGACCAGGTCGATGGTCGGCTGCCCGGGCGACACGGTATCGACCACGAGGTAATACGGCGCCGACGGCTCGCTTTGCTGGCCGAGCGGATCCGTCGACTGCGCCAGCAAGGTATGCGCGCCTTCGGCCAGCCGATGGCCGGCATCCGGCACGAAGCGCCAGTTGCCCTGTTCGTCAGCGTCCGTGGAGCCCAATACGGTGCTCCCATCCCGGATCGTCACCCGCGCATGCGGCTTGGCGATACCCTCCAGGGTCGGAAACGGATCGTTCGTGAAGCCGCCGCTCGGCACATCACCGGTGTGCGGCTCCACGTCGTCGATCACGCGAACGATCATGACCGTGCCGGGCCCGGATACGTCGATGCGTATCGTGTGAGGCTCGCTCGGGATGCTGCTGTTGCCCGCCGCGTCCCGGGCAATCACCGTGAACACGTGCTCGGCTTCGGCGAGGGCCGATCCGGGGGTGAAACTCCAATTTCCTTCCCCATCCGCCACGCTCGACCCGATGACGTCGAGGCCGTCGCGCACCACCACGATGGCGCCGGCTTCGGCCTTGCCGGACAAGGTCGGCGACGCATCGTCGGTCATGCCGTGATCCGGGACCAGGCCCGTCAGCGGACCCACGTCGTCGTGCACGGCCTCGATCACCGGCCGGGGCGGCGGGGTGGTGTCGATGGTCACGAGGTAGTCGCGCGACGGCGCGCTGCTGTTGCCGAGGCGATTGACCGATACCACGCTGAAATGGTGATCGCCGTCCGCGAGCGGTGAGGCGATCGCGATCGTCCAGGTTCCGCTCGCGTCGATCCTGGTACTGCCGATCGGCTCGGCGGCCCCGTTGTCGTAGGCCAGCACGACGGTGCCGATTTCCCCGCGTCCTTTCAGCGTCGGTGTCGCGTCATTGGTCGACTCGCCCCGATTCACGATACCGATGCTCGGCTCGACATCGTCGATCACCCAGTCGAACAGCGGGCGGCTCGGCACCGCCGGCCCGATCACCACGGCGAAAGGATCGGAGGCCGGACCGCCTTTGCCGTTCTCGGCGACCTCGATCGCGCTCAGGCTGTGTTCGCCAGCCGTCAACGGCTGCTCGGCGGGGATCGGGAATGACCAGCTACCGTCGGGCGCCACCGTCGTCGCGCCGGCCAGACTACCGTCGACATAAACGAGAATCGCATCCCCCGGCGTGTTTCCCGTGCCGACCAGAGACGGGCGCGGATCGTTTGTCATGCCCGCGCTCTCGATATGGCCGCCGCCTTCCGCATCGGCAAGCAGGTAACGGATCACGGGAGCGCCGGCCATGTCGTCACGCGCCGCCGCGTCATGTGGGATAGATCGCACCGAGTTCGAGGATCCCGACGATGCCACCGCCACACCGGCCGCCACGGCAGCCAGGCCGAGCGCGCCAATTCCGAGCGGGGTCCAGTCAGGCCCTCCGGCGGCATTGCCGGCGGCGGCTTCGGGCGCCGTCGCGCCGGGCAGGGCAAGCGTCGCGACGGCATCGTCGGCCAGCGTCGAAACCCCGATCGATGCCCCGTCGTACGAGTAGTACTGCCCGTCCGCGCCTTCGGCGATCAGGCTGCCGCCCGATCCGTAGTAATCCGCTATCTGGATCGGCGGCGACGCATCGCCATCGGCACCGATCCACAGATCGTCGCCGTGCCGCCGCACCACCGCTTCGAGCGGCGCCTTGCCGGTTTCCGCATCGACGAGGATGTAGCGCGCGTTCGGCATCGCCTCGATCCTGGCGATTGCGCCTGGAGCCAGCCGACGGGGATCGACGACACGCGTCACGCCCTGGTCGTCGGCAAGCAAAATCTTGATCACGCTCATGTGAATACCCTGGGATTCGAAACAGAGGAGAAGGCCATGCAAAAAGACGCCCCGAGCATCCGAACCGGCTTGCGATTCGAACACTCGGGGCGTCGTGCCTCCGCTTACATCAGATGCGTGGTCACACCATGCTGGACCAGCAATTCAGCGTTCTGCGCGCTGTTTTCGTAGACCGTGTAGGCCACGCCGTCGACGGTGGTCGCGCCATGCTCGACCCAGGCATCGCCATCGCCGCCGGAGGTGCCGGACAAATCGACCGTGTCGTGGGCGCCGCCCTTCACCATCAGTTGCGTGCGGCCGTCGTCCATGAACAGGTCCTTGCCGCCGTGTTGCAGCACGTCGTCGAGCGACAGCTTCAGCGGGCTGCCCGCCGATGCGTCCAGGCCGATCGCGCCACCAACGGCCTGGGCTCCGTCTGCCGACAGCTTCGACAGATCGATCGCCCAGGCATCGCCGGCTTCGGGTTCGCCATGCGGCTCGGCGGACGGGGCCGCGTTTTCGGCCTGCCCGGAAACGCGTGCCTGGACTGCTGCCACCCCATCTTCGTGCGGCATCTCGCGCGGTGCCTCGTCGGCATGCGGCGTCGCGTTCGCGCTCTGCTGCGAATCGCTTCCCCCGACATGCGAGGCAAGATCGTGCTCGCCGCCGAACAGCGAATCGGCCGTGGCGGGCAAATCGACGGCATCCGACGAAGCGCTCGATTCGGGCTCGATAGTGATCGTCACCTTGCCCGAGCGGGCGCTGGGATTGCCGGCGGCATCGGTTGCCATCACCGAGAACACATGGAGCCCGTCGTCGAGTGCCTTGTCCGGGGTGAAGCGCCACTGCCCGCTCGCATCCGCGTAGGTGCTCCCCAGCACGCCCAGGTGCTCCGAGGTGATCGTGACCAGGGCGCCGCTCTCGGCCGAGCCGACGATCTGCGGGCGATGGTCGGTGGTGATCCCGCCTTGCTGGCCAATCGATCCGCTTTCGCCGCCGACGTTCTCGATCACGTCCGTGATGGTCGGCATGGCAGGCGCCACGGTATCGATCTCGAGCAGGTATGGCGCCGACGGCGCGCCGACATTGCCGGCCCGGTCCGTCAGTACCATCGTGATGCGATAGACACCGTCATCCAGGTCGTCGGCCGGCACGAGCGACCAGTCGCCATTTTCCGAAACACGGGTCGAACCCAGCAACATGCTGGTGCCCTCGAACTCGGCGTAAAGCATCACCACGCTACCCGCATCGGCCGTGCCGGTGAACATCGGGATCGTGTCGTCGGTCACGCCGATCTCGTGAATGTCACCGACGATCGGGCCGACGCTGTCCATCACCTGGGTGATGTGAGCCTCGCCCGGCGCGGCCGTGCTCACATGAACCCGATAGGCGGAACCGGCCTCGCTGACGTTGCCGGCGGCATCCTGCGCGGTTGCCGTGAAGACATGCTCGCCATCACCAAGACGGGCGGCTGGGGTAAAGCTCCACTGGCCGTTCGCGTCCGAAACGGTCGAGCCCAGCACGGTGTCGCCATCGCGAATCGTCACGATCGCACCCGCTTCCGCGTGGCCTGCCAGGCTTGGCGTGGTGTCGTCGGTGTACCCGCCGTCGGGCACCGGCGCCTGATTCGGGCCAACGTCGTCAGCCACCGATTCGATCGTCGGAGGCGACGGCGGCGTGATATCGACGACGATGTCGAACGGCTTGGTAGCCTCGCTTTCCCCGGACGCGCCCGTCGATGTCGCGGTGATGGAATGATGGCCCTCGGCGAGCGCGGCCTCGGGACGCCAGGACCACCGGCCATCCGCATCCGCCGTCGCCGAGCCCGCGAGTTCGCCATCCACGTAGACCTTGACCAGCGAGGCCGGCGTCGCCTTGCCCTTGATTTCCGGCTGCGTGTCGTCCGTGGCTTGCCCCGGCTGCAGGACACCCGTGATGGCGCCGGCATGATCGATCACCTGATCGATCGAAATGTCGACCTTGCCGCTTTCCACCGTGAAAGCGATCGATTCACTGCGTTCGCTGGTATTGCCGGCCGGGTCCGTCACCGTCGTCGACAGGCTGTGCGCGCCTTCCGCGAGCGGCTCCGTCAGACGGAAATTCCAGGTGCCATCGGACTGCACGAGAGTCGAACCGATCGCCTGGTCACCGTCGTAGATCGTCACGATCGCACCCGGCTCGGCCTTGCCGCGATAGGTCGGCGTGGCGTCGTCGGTAACGCCGCCGGCGACGATCGGCCCGGTCGCCGTGCCCACGCTGTCGATCAGCGACAGGTCGGTCGCGACAGCCGGCGGTGTGGTATCGACGACGATCGTGTATGCCCCCGTCTCGTCGCTCAGCTTGCCGTTCGACACCTCCGCAACGGCCGTGTAGCGGTGCTCGCCGTCGCTCAACGGCGTCTCGGGACGGAACGACCAGCGGCCATTCGCGTCGGCCTGGACCGTTCCGATCTCCTTGCCGTCCAGACGCACATGGACCAACTGCCCGGCGGGCGCCGTACCCATCACGGTCGGCCGTGTGTCGTTGGTCACGCCCGATTGCTCGACATGGCCGACATGCGGTGCCACGGCATCGAAGACGCCCGAGATCGCCGGGGCAGTCGGCACGCCGCCTACCAGCACGGTGAAATCGAAGCCGTCGCTCGGCTCGCTCCGGTTCCCGGCCTTGTCGGTCGCCACCGCGCTCAGGTGATGATCGCCATCGACCAGCGGCGCATACGGCGCTTGCGGACGGAACGACCAGTTGCCGTCTGCATCGGCCCGTGCGCTGCCGATCAGCAGCTTCGCCCCCATCACGGTGTCGTAGATCAACACCACGCTGTCGCGCTCGGCCAGGCCTTTCACGAGCGGCTGGGCGTCGTCCGTCGTCTCGCCCTGCTGCAAGGGGCCAGTCACATCGCCGACGGCGTCGATCACCTCCGCGATGCTCGGCTGCCGCGGTGCCGAGGTGTCCAGCAGCATGACGAAGGCCTCGCTCGGCTCGCTCAGGTTGCCGGCGGGATCACGCGCGGTCACCGTGAAGCGATGCTCGCCGTCAGCCAGCGGCCGGCCCGGCGTGAACGACCAGTTGCCGTTCGTGTCCGCCAGGGTCGAGCCGATCGGCTGCCCGCCGTCGCTGATCACCACCAGGGCACCCGCTTCCGTGCGCCCGCTCAGGGACGGCGTGGCGTCGTCGGTGGCGCCGCCGTTCGCGATCAAGCCCTGCACGGCGCCCACGTCGTCGCGCACGGCATCGATGCTCGGACGATCCGGCGCGGTGATATCGACCGTCAGATCGAACGGAGCGGTCGGCGGGCTCACGACGCCGTTCGTGGTTGCCGTCGCCGTGATCCGGTGGTCCCCCTCGGCGAGCGGGTTCGGCAAGGTCAGGGACCAATGGCCCTTCTCGTCGGCCTGTACCGACCCGACGACCTGCTGGTCGACCAGCACCTTCACGATCGCGTTGGCGCCTGCCTTGCCGCGAATTTCCGGCTGCCGATCGTCGGTCGTCTGCCCCGGTTGCAGGGCGCCCTGCACCTCGCCGACATGGTCGACCACCTGGTCGATCGCGATCGGCACCTTGCTGGTATCCACGCTGAAGTTGATCGTCTTGCCATGACCGCTGACATTGCCCGCGCGATCGGTCACCGTCGTCGAGAGGCTGTGGGCGCCATCCGCCAACGGCTCGCTGACACGAAACCGCCAACTCCCGTCGCTCTTCACGATGGTCGAGCCGATGAGCTTGGCGCCGTCGTAGATCGACACGATCGCGCCGATTTCCGCGCGGCCGCTGTAGGTCGGCGTCGCATCGTCGGTGATGGTGCCGTTACCGATCGGCCCGTGCAGCACGCCGACATCGTCATACAGCACTTCGTTGAGGGACACGGACGGCGCGATGGTATCGATCAGGACAGGGTACGGGCCGGTCGACTCGCTGAGCTGGCCGTCGGCACCCTCCGCCCTGGCGCTGAACGTGTGCTCGCCGTCCCGCAGCGGCGCGGTCGGACGATAGGACCATTGGCCGGTGGACGTGGCGATCGCCGTGCCGACCTCCTTGCCGTCGATCGACACATGCACGATCTGCCCGGGCATGGCGGTGCCGTTGACGGTGGGCTGAGCGTCGTTGGTCGCGCCGTTCGGCTCGACATGGCCGATCTTCGGCTCGACCGCGTCGGTCACGCCCGTGATCGCCGGCGCGCTCGGCACGCCCTGCATCACCGTGATGCCATAGACCTCGCTCGCCGCGCTTTCGTTGCCGGCCGCATCCTGCGCCATCGCCTCGAACTGGTGATCGCCGTTCTTGAGCGGCGTGTCGGGCCGCAAGGTCCAATTGCCGTCCGCGTCGACCAAGGCCGAGCCCACGAAGGCGGTCGCGCCGTTGATCCGATCCTCGACAAACACGATGCTGCCCGGCTCCGCGGTGCCCTTCAGCGTCGGCCGCGTATCGTCGGTCGTTTCATTCCGGGCGATCGATCCGGTCACCGTGCCGACATCGTCGATCACGTCGAGGATCGACGGCGCCTCGGGGGCAGTCGTATCGACCTTGACGAGATACGGCTCGGAAACTGCGCCCTCGGCGCCTTGCGCATCTTTCGACTGCGCGGTCAGCGTGTGCTCACCCTCGGACAGGGGGTGATCCTGGTCCGGCGTGAAACGCCAGTTTCCGAAGGAATCGGCCACGGTCGTGCCCAGCCGTTCGCCGTTGTCGAAGATCGTCACGGTCGAACCTGGCACGGCGGTACCGTGCAAGGTGGGGCGCGTGTCGTTGGTATCGCCGCCATTCGACACGGAACCCGTTTGCGGCTCCTTCGTGTCGATCACGTCGGTGATCACGGTCAATTCCACCAGCGAGGTATCGATCTTCAGTTCGAACGGCGCGCTCGCCTGGCTCTCGTTGCCGGCCATGTCGCGCGCCGTCACCGTGAAGCTGTGGTCGCCATCCCTCAGCGCAACCGCCGGCGTGAACGACCACTGGCCGTGGCTGTCGGCGAAGGTCGAACCGATCGCCACGCCGCCGTCATGGATCATCACGAGCGCGTTTGCCTCGGCCGTGCCCTTCAGCGTCGGCGTCGTATCGTCGGTCGCACCATGGTTTTCGATCGGTCCCTTCGACGAGCCCACGTCATCGTATGCCGACTCGATCACAGGCTGACCGGGCGGCGTGATGTCCACATTCAGCATGAACGGCTTGGTCTGCCCGCTTTCCGTACCGTCCGTGGTCGAACTCGCCGTGATCGCGTGTTCGCCTTCGGACAGCGCATCCGGCAGCTTCAGCGACCAGTTGCCATTGGCATCCGCCTGCGTCGAGCCGGCCGCCTCTCCATCCACATACACCTTCACCAGCGAATTCGCGCGCGCCTTGCCCATCACTTCCGGTTGCCGGTCGTCGGTCGGCTGGCCGGACTGCAAGGCGCCCTGCGACACACCCACATGGTCGACCACCTGGGTGATCGTGATCGCCAGCTGGCTGGTGTCCACCGTGAATTCATGCGCTTCGCCATGCGCGCTGCTGTTGCCGGCCCGGTCCGTCACCGTCGTCGACAGACGATGCGGGCCGTCCGCCAGCGCCTGCGGGAAACGGAAGGTCCAGTTGCCGTCCTCGCCCGCCACGGTCGAACCGATCACCTTGCCGCCGTCGTGGATCGTCACGGTCGCTCCCGCTTCGGCACGGCCGGTATAGATCGGCGAGGCGTCGTCCGTCGTCGCGCCGTTGGCGATCGGCCCCGTCACGTCACCCACGCCGTCCATGAGGGTCTCGCTCGTGGAGGCCGCCGGCGCGGTCACATCCACCTCGATCACGTAGCTTCCCGTCTCCGGGCTCTTGCCACCGCTCGCGTCTTCGGCGATCGCATGAAAAGCGTGTTCGCCCTCGCTCAGCGGCGATTCCGGCCGATACGACCAGCGGCCGTTCTCACCCACGATCGCCGTGCCGAGCGCCTGGCCATCCAGGTACAGATGCACGATCTCGCCGGCCTTCGCCGTGCCGCTCACGGTGGGCCGCGGATCGTTCGTCACGCCTCCCGGCGCGATATTGCCGACCTGGGGCTCGACGCCATCGAACACGCCCGTGATAGCCGGCACGCTCGGCACGCTCCCCACCTGCAGGACGAAGCCGAACCCGTCGCTCGGCTCGCTTTCATTGCCAGCCGCATCGCGCGCGAGCACCTGCAAGGCATGCTCACCCTCGGGCAACGGCGAGGCCGGCCGGAACGTCCAGTTGCCGTCGGCATCGACGCGCGCGCTGCCGAGCAGCACCTGCCTGCCGAATACCGTGTCGTAGACCATCACAAGGCTGTTCGACTCGGCCTGGCCCTTCAGTACCGGTTGCGCGTCGTCCGTGACGTCGTTCGGCTTGAGCAAGCCCGTTTCCTCGCCCACCTGGTCGTGCACTTCCGTGATCGACGGTTTGCCTGGCGCGGTGGTATCGACGTTCAGTTCGTAAGGCCTGGACAGTTCGCTTTTCGCTCCGGACAAGTCCTTCGATTGAGCCGTCAGGACATGCCGCCCTTCGGACAGCAGGTGCTGCCGATCCGGCGTGAAGCTCCAATTGCCTGACGCATCGGTCGTGGTCGAGCCCAGCACGGCGCCGTTGTCGAGAATCGTCACGGTCGAGGCCGGCTTGGCCGTCCCCTGCAACGTCGGACTGGTGTCGTTGGTATCACCGCCGTCGGGCACGGAGCCCGTCTGCGGCGCCTGATCGTCCAGCGCGCCGGTGATCACGACGCGCCCGGGGCCCGAGGTATCGATGTTCACCGCATAGATGTCGCTCGCCACGCTCTCGTTGCCGGCCGCGTCGCGCGCCGTGGCCGTGAAACCGTGCTCGCCGTCGGACAGGCTCACCGGGGGCGTGAAGGACCAGTGGCCGTTGTTGTCGGCAAAGGTCGAGCCGATCGCCGTGCCGCCATCATGGATTGTCACCAGCGCGTTCGCCTCGGCCGTGCCTTTCAGCGTCGGCGTCGTGTCGTCCGTCACGCCGTGGTTCTCGACCGGGGTCTGCACGGCCCCGACGTCGTCCTGCACCGATTCGATCGCCGGCTGCGCCGGCGGCGTGATGTCCACATTCAGCGTGAACGGCTTGGTCTGTTCGCTTTCCGTGCCTTCCGTGGTCGAACTCGCCGTGATCGCATGCTTGCCTTCGGACAGCGCGTCTGGCAGCTTCAGCGACCAGTTGCCGTTGGCGTCCGCCTGCGCCGAGCCGGCCGCCTCTCCATCCACATACACCTTCACCAGCGAATTCGCGCGCGCCTTGCCCATCACCTCCGGCTGCCGGTCGTCGGTCGGCTGGCCGGACTGCAAGGCGCCCTGCGACACACCCACATGGTCGACCACCTGGGTGATCGTGATCGCCAACTGGCTGGTGTCCACCGTGAATTCATGCGCTTCGCCATGCGCGCTGCTGTTGCCGGCCCGGTCCGTCACCGTCGTCGACAGGCGATGCGGGCCGTCCGCCAGCGCCTGCGGGAAACGGAAGGTCCAGTTGCCGTCCTCGCCCGCCACGGTCGAACCGATCACCTTGCCGCCGTCGTGGATCGTCACGGTCGCTCCCGCTTCGGCACGGCCGGTATAGATCAGCGAGGCGTCGTCCGTCGTCGCGCCGTTGGTGATCGGCCCCGTCACGTCACCCACGCCATCCATCAGGACCTCGTTCATCGAGGCGGCGGGCGGCGTGGTGTCGACCACGATCGGGTATTCACCGGTCTGCGAGGTCCCGCCGCCGTTGGGCGCCGGCGCGGATACCGCGAACATGTGCGAGCCGTCCGCGAGCGGAGCCTCGGGACGGTACGTCCAGCGGCCCAGTTCGTTCGCGGTCGTGCTGGCCACGTTCCTGCCGTCCATGAAGATCTGGACGATACTGCCCGCCGCCGCGGTACCGATCACGGTCGGCTGCGAATCGTTCGTCACGCCGAATTTCTCGACGTTGCCGACGTGAGGCTCGACCGCATCGAACACGCCGGTGATCGACGCCACGACCGGCACGCCGCCAACCTGCACGGTGAAGTCGAACCCGTCGCTGACCTCGCTTTCATTGCCGGCCGCATCGCGCGCGATCATGGTCAGCCGATGGTCGCCCTCCGGCAACGGCGACGAGGGCTGAAACGCCCAGTTGCCGTCGGCATCGGCCACCACGCTGCCGAGCAGTACCTGCTTGCCGAATACCGTGTCGTAGATCAGCACGAGACTGCCGGCCTCGGCCGTGCCCTTCAACTCCGGCTGCGCGTCGTCCGTGATGTCGTGCGGATTCAGGGGGCCCGTCTCGGTCCCGACCTTGTCGATCACCTCGACGATCACCGGCGGGGCCGGCGGCGTCACATCGACCTCGAGGACGAAGGGCTCGCTGGGCACGCTGACGTTGCCCGCCTCGTCCTCCGCGCTCACCGTCAGCACATGCTCGCCCTCTGGCAGCGGCGCGCGCGGCGTGAAGCTCCAGGCGCCGCTGGAATCGGCGACGACCGATCCGATTCGGGTGTCTCCATCGTATATCGCCACGATCGAGCCGGCCTCGGCCCGCCCCGACAACACCGGCTTCGGATCATCGCTCACCGCATGATTCTCGAGCGCGCCCTGGATGGAGCCGACATGGTCGACCACCTGGAGTATCGTCGGCTGGCCCGGCGGCGTGGTGTCGACATCGACCGTGTAGGGCTTCGACATGCTGCTCTTGCGGCCCAGATGGTCCTGCGCCTGCGCGGTGAAACCGTGGCTGCCCTCACTCAGTTCGTCCGGCACGCGGAACGACCAGGTACCGCTCTCGCCGATCTTCACGCTGCCGATCGCCTCGGAACCCGCGTTGTCGTAAACGTAGACGATCGAACCGATCTTGCCTCGCCCCTCGATGGTCGGACGCGTATCGTTGGTTGCCTCGTTGCGGTTGACGATGCCGACGTGCGGATCGACGTCGTCGACCACGCGATCGATCAGTGGCCGGCTCGGCGGCGAGGTGTCGACCGTCATCGTGAACTGGGTGGGATCGCTCGCGTGGCCGAGCGGGTCGACCTCGATGATCGAGAACGTATAGGTGCCGCCGACCAGCGCGTCGTCGAGGGACAAGGACCAGTTGCCCTCGGCGTCGACGGTGGTACGGCCGAGCAGCTCGCTGCCGTTCCGGATTTCGATCGAGTCGCCGGGCGTGTGCCCTTGCCCCTTGAAGACCGGCGTGATGTCCTCGGTATAGCCGCCGTCCGGAATCGCCTTGAGTCGCGGGCCTTCGTCGTCGTAGACGCCGGTGAGCAGCGGCGCGGCCGGGCCGGCCTTCGTCTGAGGATGTTCGGTGGGCCGATCGTCGACGGCACTGTCCTTGCCGCGCGCGCTGTCGACCAGGCCGCCGGCGAGCACCGCCACCGGCACCGCGAAGGCCGCGCCGATGGCGCCGAGCGTGCCGAGACCGAGGGCACCCGCCCCCGGCGCGACCGCCATGGTGTCGGCGAAGCCGGGCAGCAGGCTCGATTGACTCAGCTCGACCGACGCGCCCGCATCCTCGGCAAGCGACGACAGGGCCGCGCCCGAATTCGCGTTCGACGACACCGCATATTCGTAGTACTGCCCCCCTTCCGCCTCGCCGACCAGCTGGGAGCCCGAGCCGTAGTAATTCTCGATGACGACTTGGGGCTGATCCGCGCTCGCGCCTTCCAGGCCGATATGCAGATCCTGGCCGACGCGCTTCACGGCCACCTGGCGCGGAGCCAGGCCGGTCGATTCGTCGATCAGCACGAACTTGCCGTTCGCCACCGCATCCAGGCTTGCCGGCGCACCCGCCACGCCCGGCTGCAATTCGATCGTTTGGGTAATGGTCTTGCCGCTGATTGCGGCGAGCTTGATGACATGATTACTCACGGTCAATTCCTTGATTGATTGTCGAACATCGACTGAATAACTCACAAACACAATTCCACTGGATATTGGATTTTTTATTTATGAATTCAGCGGCCTTCCCGTAAAAACGACAACAAATTCTCGATAGAAACGCCGTGTCTCAACAAGCTGACTCGTCAGAGCAGGAAAAATATCGACAACCCCTCTTCGCGCTTTCCGCAGCAATGCCGAATCGATGATTGATAGCCAACAAAATCGTAAGGAAACGGCTTAATCCGCCATTCTCAAGATTCAATCCATTTCTTATGAATGGTTATTGGCATGTTTTTATTATGAGATTTATGAAAAATTACCCTTGCCGATATCAGGCAATGATTGGCACGGAGACTGACAAGTCGCCTCTCTCGAAAGCCTCGATCAGGAAGAACGGCAACTCGAGAGACCATTGGCCATCGCGCACGATCGCGTCGTAACGAAACGATCCATTCGTGCCGTCATCGAGGGTCACCGTCTGCATGGCGCCGTCGGCAAGCGCACTGGGGCCGCCGACAGCGCGATAGCTCGCATTGCTGCCCACATGGAATTCGACGTCGCGCCAGCGCACCGGCGGATGCGCAGGAAAGGGGCGCGCATCGTGGAATCCGAACAGCTCGTCATGATTGAGCACGCTGTCGCGGATCGTCGGCCACAACACGGCGCGCAGGAAGTACTGGTCGGTGAACCTGCGCTCGTCCGGGCAACTGCGCACGAAGTCGGCCATCAGCGGCGCGATCGGCGGAAACACGCCGCGGCAGCCGGCCCACATGCCGGCCAGCAACAGCTCGGTATGCGTGAAGTAATCCCTCATGTGGTGGAACCAGCGTCCGCTGTCGAGCCAGGCCTCGATCGCGGCGGGCTCGCGTTCGGACAAGAGCGCGTCCGCGTCGCGGATCATGAAGCGCGCTACCGCCGGATCGTCGAGCACGAGAAAGCGCCACATCGTGCCCGGCATGGCCAGGCGTAGCGCGTCGTCCACCCGGATCAGCGTCGTGCCCGCCGCCTTCAGTCGGCTGCGGACATGATCCGGTACGGTGTCGTCGTGATAAACGCGGCAGGTCCATGCCGGAAACAGCTCACCGACGATCCGGGCGTTCATGACCAGCGTTTCGCAATAGCGCGGCTTCGCGCCGTACAGGCTGTAGGCGATCACGTTCCGCTCGGGCTGCCGGGCGTCGAAAGGCGTTGGCCGACCCGGCGGTACCGCCCACTGACGACGGACGGAGAAGCGCGCGTCGGCGGCCGCCAGCGAGCGATATCCGTAGCGGCGCAGTTCGTCGTGCTTGCCGAGCCACCCGCATGCTTCGGCGAGGCCGTCGATCCAGGTCGGCGCGAGTTGCTGCTGGCGCGCCGGTGCCAGCGCCTCGATGTCGCGATAGACACGATAGGCGTCTTCATGACGGCCTTCGCGCATCAGGCACAGTGCATAGTCGCCCAGCACGGTCGGGTTGCCGGGTGCCAGCGCCAACGCGCGCTCGGCCAACTGTCGCGCGGCGCGATAGCGGCCGGCGGCCATCGCGGCGCGAAATTCGCCGGCCAGCTCGCGCAGGCGCTTGCCGACCGCGCCGCCGGCGCGCGGCAGCGAAGCGCGACGCGGGTTGCCGTAAACGGGAAATCGTGAATTCATCTCAAGGCTCCGAAGAAGCGCCGGTGCGCCGATACGGCGCCTGGCAGGCAGGAAAGGCGAACGCCGCGGCAGCCACCGCCGCGACGGCGATCGGACATCAATGGACTATCAGGAGCCGCAACGGCCGGTGGACGCGGAACCCGCCCGCCACGCGGCCTCGCCGTCTCGCGCATAGCGCGCGTGAAGGCGGAGCACCTTCGCGACATAAGCCCGTGTCTCGTCGTAAGGTGGAATCCGTCCGCCATGGCGAGCGATGGCGCCCTCGCCGGCGTTGTACGCGGCCAGCGCGAGTTCGCGCGCGCGATAGCGTTGCAGCAGGCCACCGAGGAAACGGGCGCCGGCCAGGATGTTCTGCCTGGCATCGAACGGGTCGCTCAGGCCGTATTGCGCCCCCGTTGCGGGCATCAACTGCATCAGGCCGACCGCCCCCTTCGGGGAAATCACCCGAGGGTCGCCCGCCGATTCGGCATGAATGACGGCCAGCAGCAGCGCCGCGTCGAGCCCGCAGGCGCGCGCGATATCGCCGACCAGCGGCGCGAGCGCCATCACGCGCAAAGAGGTGTGAAGATCCCGAGCGGCATCCGGCAGCGGGTTTCCGGTATCGAACGTCAGCATCACGCCGCGCGTCGGCGCGCTTGCCGAGCGCGCGGCGTCGCGCATGCCGCCGACGATCATCATCACGCCGCCGGCCCCCGCTTCCCCGGCTCCGCATGCAAGCGAGGCGATCATCACGAGCCGGACAAGCCGCCGCCGGCAACCCTTCCCGACCGCCGCCGACCGAAGGCCGGCCCACCGCCGACTCATCGCTCCATGTCCTGCCCGCTCGCGCCGCGATAGGCGGACTGCATCCGCACGACGACCTCGGATTCCAGCGCGATTGGCCAGCGCCCCGTCACGCGCCCGTCCTCGAGCTTGCGTCGGCACAGGAAGTCGGGTTTGACGGGCGCGCCATAGGGATCGTGGTTCGCGTCGGCCGGCTCGGTGGCGGTCAGGCCGTCGAGCCCGACCGCGCCGATGCCGTTGATCGCGTAGTACACGACACGATTCACGAACGGCACGACCATCTCATGGCAGTAGTGCACGCGGATCTTCAGCAGGTTGGCATCCTGGATGTTGGCGCCCGACTCGCGACCGATATTGGTCTTGCGATAGCGCAGCAACTCGTTCGGAATCTCCCTCACGGTGCTGCGCGACTGCGCGTCGTAGCGCGTCTGCCCGAAATCGTCGAGCTGCGCGCGCGTCGGGTTGATGATGGCGATGCGGGCACGGTCGCGTACCGCCTGGTCGGCCCGCGCCAACGCGGCGCTCGCACCGGCTGCGTTCGCCTCGTACGCATAGAGGGGAGACAGGCCGCGAGCCAGGCCACGCTGCATCGCGTCGAGTTCGGCGTGATTGACGGCCCCTTCGCGAGCCGCCTCCAGCGTGGCCGAATCGAGCGTCGCCCGGGCCTGGAACAGCAAGGCGTATTGCAGCAGCCCGAAGCAGAAGAACAGCAGCACCGGCGCCACGATCACGAACTCGACGAGCGACTGGCCGCCCTGGCGAATGCGCGCGCCTGCGCGACGGGGCTTCATGTCAGGTCCCCCAGCACGATCGTCGCCCCCGGGCCGATTCGATGACGCGCGGCGGCACCGGCCGCCATCTCCAGCGTCCTGGCGCCACGCCAGTGCATCAGCACGCGCCATGCGCGCACCTCGCGATGCACGGCCAGGACGCGGCCCGCGCGATTCACGAACAGCACGTCGATCGGGAAACGCATCCCGAAGGTGTGCACGCTGGCGCAGCGCTCGAGCAACAGCGCCTCGTCCTCGGCTAGCGCGTCGCGCCCGAGCAGGCCTCGCAGCCGCTCGCGCGCCGATTCCGCCAGGGCCACGCGCACGCCGGTCGCCCGCCCGCTCACGAACAGCCGGCCATGCCTCACAGAAAACCTCCCTGCACGAAACGCATCGCGATCGGAAAACCGAGCACCACGAAGGTCACGGGAAAGATGAACATCATCAGGGGAAACACCAGCTTCACCGGCGCCTCCATCGCGAGCTTCTCGGCACGCTGGAAACGCTCTGCGCGCCGTTGTTCGGACTGGAAACGCAGCGTGCCGGCAAGCCCGGAACCCATGCGCTCGGCCTGGATCACGGCACCGACGAAGTTGGTGATTTCCTTGATGTCCTGCCGTTCGTCGAAACGGCGCAGCGCGTCGGCGCGGTTCAGGCCGGATTTCAGGTCGCGCAGCACATGTTCGAACTCGCTGCGCAGCGCGCCGTCCGGCCCTTTCTCGACCGCCTTCTGGATCGCGCCGTTGATGTTGAGCCCGGCCTCGACGGCCAGCGTCAGGAAGTCGAGATAGACCGGCAACTGCTTGCGGATCGCCACCACCCGGGCGCGTCGTACGTCGCGTACCCAGATACGGGGGTAGCTGTAGCCGAGCAGGGCGGCAATCGGCAGCACCAGCAGCGAAAAGCTGTCGAGCGCGAGCATAGCGAACACCGCGATCAAGCTCGCGATCGCGGCGGACAGGAAGCTCAGGGCAATGAACTGTCGTGCCGTCATCAGAAAGATCAGGTGCGTGAGCCGCAATTGAAGCTCGATCCGGGCGACATAGGCGGCGGAGAGGTGTTCGCCGATCCCGTGCTCGACGAGGTTGACCAACGGCCACACCAACCGCAGCCAGCGCGGCAGGGGATCGGAATAGGCGCGATCCTCCTTCGGTACCGCCCGCCGCAACTGCACGACCGAGCGCAGCAGCAGGCTCAGCACCAACACGGTGCCGAAGCCGACCAGCGTGGAGACCATGAAAATCATCGATACCCTCCCGAATTCCCTTGCCCGCGACTCAGACGTCGATATTGGTGATCTTCGAAATCGCCTTGTAGCCCAGGAATTCCATCACCGCGATCACGGCCAGCGTCAGCCAGCCGATCCGCTCATGGAACAGCGGCGCCATCGCTTCGGGCTCCATGAAATTGAGCACGACCATCAGGCCCAGCGGCAGCAAGGTCATCACGATGCCCTGCATGCGGCCCTGCGAAGTCAGGGCCCGGATCTTGCCCTCCATCTGCAGCTTGGCGCCGAGCGTGCGCGCCACCGATTCGAGCGCTTCCGCGAGATTGCCGCCGACTTCCCGCGAGATGGTGACGGCAGCCGTCACCATCAGGAAGTCGGGAACGGGAATGCGCCGCTCGATGTTCTGCATCGCGATATCGAGGTCGATGCCGAGACGCAGTTCGCGCATGAGCAGCTCGAGCTCCCCCGAGATCGGCGCGGGCGCTTCCGATACGACACTTTCCATGGCCACCGCGAAACTCGCGCCGGCACGCAGCGCGCCGGCCGTCATCAGCAGCACGTCCGGCAACTGGCGTTCGAGCAACGCGATGCGGCGCTTGCGCATCATCGCGAGCACGCGGCGCGGCGCCATCAAGGCTCCGACCAACGCGACGACGGCGAGCAGCACGCTGTCGAACAGGAAATAGGCGAACAAGGGGAGCAGGACGATGGCCAGCAGGGACAACAGCGCGCTCTGCTGGCGATTCACGAATACGTACATCTCGGCGAGCGAGGCCTCGATCTCGCCCGCGACGCGGCGCGACCGAGCCGTCATGGCAACGCGCCCCAGCTTGAACACCACGACCAGGAGGACGATCGTCCCGGCGAACATCAGCGCGAGCAGCGTGAGGAGGTTCATGGATGCCCCGCCTCGGCGCCGCCGGTGAAGATCGAGGTGTCGACCGGAATACGCCTGCGTATCAGTTCCTGATAGAAGTCCGGCACATAGGATGTGGGATGGAAGACGCCCTGCACCCGGCCATCCTCGCCGAAGCCGTCCTGCCGGAACACGAATACGTCCTGCAGCTGGATCACGCCCGATTCCATCCCGCTCACCTCGGTCACGTGGGTGACGCGCCGCGAGCCGCACGAGAAACGCGTCTGCTGGACGATGACGTCGACCGCCGAGCAGATCTGCTCGCGAATCGCCTGCACCGGCAGGTCGAGCCCGGCCATCAGCGTCATCACCTCGAGGCGGGCGATGCAGTCGCGCGGCGAGTTCGCATGAGCGGTCGTCAGCGAACCGTCGTGCCCGGTATTCATCGCCTGCAGCATGTCGAGCGCCTCGCCGCCGCGGCATTCGCCCACCACGATCCGGTCGGGCCGCATGCGCAGGCAGTTCTTCACCAGATCGCGGATCGGCACCGCCCCCTTGCCCTCCATGTTCGGCGGACGCGCTTCGAGCGCGACCAGGTTCGGCTGGGACAGTTGCAGTTCGGCGGCATCCTCGACGGTCACGATCCGCTCGTCGTCGGGGATGTAGTTGGACAGCACGTTGAGCAAGGTGGTCTTGCCCGAACCGGTGCCGCCCGAGATGATGATGTTCGCGCGCTGCTCCACCGCCGTGCGCAGGAAGGCCAGCATGTCGGCCGACATCGAGCCGAAATCGATCAGGTCCTCGCCCGTCAGCTTGCGCTGGGAGAACTTGCGGATCGTGATGCTGGGCCCCTTCAGGGCCAGCGGCGGGATCACCGCGTTGACGCGCGAGCCGTCGGACAGGCGCGCATCGACCATCGGCGAACTCTCGTCGATGCGCCGGCCGATCGGCGCGACGATGCGCTCGATCGCGCCGAGCACCGCGCGGTCGTCGGTGAAGATCACCCGCGAGCGGGTCAGCTTGCCGCGTCGTTCGACGAAGATCTCGTCGTGGCAATTCACCATGATTTCGCTGACCTCCGGATCGGCGATCAGCTCCTCCAGCGGCCCGAGCCCGATCACTTCGTCGAACACGCTCTTGCGCAGCGCCTCGAGCGAAACATCGGCCGAGCGGAACGCCGCGTCGTTGTCGAGGATCTCGTCCAGCGCGGCGCCCACCGTGCGCCGCAATTCGTCATCGTCCATCCTCGCCACGTTCAGGCGGCGCAGATCCAGCTCGGCGATCAAACGCATATGCACCGTCTTGCGCAGTTCGATGCCGATTCGGTTGTTGATGGCCGGCGTCGGCAACTCGGGAACGGGATTCGCGCGGCGAGCGGGCGGGGGATCGTTGCGTGCCGCCGGCACGGACAAAGCGGGTTCCGCGGCGGGCCCAGCAAGGGCCGTGGTGGACGCGGCGGCGACCGTCGCGCCGTCCTGCGCAGACACGCCCGGGCGCGCGGCGGGCATCGCCAGCGGGTCCGCGGCAGCCTGCGCGGGCGACGACGGCTCGGCCACGACACGCAGCTTCGCCGTGCCAATCTCGATTTCGTCGTTCGCGGTCAGGGGCCCGAAGGTCTCGATGGGCGCGCCATTGACCAATGTGTTCGCGATCCCGCCCTGGTCCTCCAGATACCAGGCATTGCCTCGCGCAACGATACGCGCCTGGATCCTGCCGACCAGCATGCCCTTGATCACGACATCACACTCCGGCGACTTGCCGATCGTGCAACCATCCTCGATGCGAACGACCTGCGGGGCGCCGTGGCGCAATTGCACTTGCAGACTCAGCACGGTGCTGTCTCCTGTGGCTGGCTCATCGTGACTCGGTGCCTGCGGCGCTGTCCGGCGTCGCGACCTTGGCGGGGCGCCATTCGATCGGCGTGGCGGGAATCGTGACGGACTCGGCGACCGGGGGCGGCGGTGCGCCGTTGCGCGGCAAGGAACCCTGAGCCGGCGCGTCGATGCCATCGAGCAGGCGACGCTGCGCCGAGGGCGAGGCAGCACCGAAGGATGCCGCCTCGCCCTGCGCCGGCCGTGTCGGCGCCGGCGCCTGGCGAGGCGGTACCCGGCTCGACACCGGACTGCCCGAAGCGTCGCCACGGTCGTCCTGCATGGCCTGCGCGCGCAGCGGGCCGACCGGCTGCGCGCGGGTCGGTCCTATCGCCTGCCGCGCCTCGTCCTTGCCGCGAGCCCGATCGCGTTCCGAGAGCGGACTCGGATCGCCGTGCCGCTCGTGGAAGCCGCGATCGATCCGGTCCGCGCGCGAGAGCAGGTCCGTATTCGGCGCGAGCGTCGGATCGGAAATCATCGGTGTCACGAAGATCACGAGATCGCTGCGTTTCGAGCGGAATTCGTCCGAGCGGAACAGGCGGCCGATGATCGGCAAGCGCCCTAAAAACGGCAGGCGGCTCATGTTGCCGATCGCATCGGCATTGACCAGGCCGGAAATCGCCATCGTCTCGCCAGCGCGCAGGGAGATGTCCGAGCGGGCGCTGCGCGTCAGGAAACCGGGGTAGCCGCCGTAGGACACGGAAGGATCGATCTGGCTGATCTCGGTGTCGATCTGGGCGGAAATCACGTTGTTCGCGTCCACCACCGGCTTGATGTCGAGCTTGATCCCGTAGTCCTTGTATTCGACATCGGTGGTGCCGAGCGCGCCGGCACGCGGAATCGGTACCTGCCCGCCGGCCAGGAAACTCGCCGTGCCGCCGCTCTTGGTATTCAGCTCGGGCGCCGCGAGGACATATGCGTCGCCCCTGGTGATCATCAGGTTCAGCGTCGACGCGATATGGGTCGAGATCCCCGCGATCACCATGCCGGGCCCCGCCACGGCCTGGCTGCCGATGTAACCCTGCGCGCCCGCCTGTGGCCCGGCGATCTTCTTGTCCCACTCGATGCCGAGGTTCTCCTGCGCATTGCGCGTGAGCTCCATGATCCGCACCTTGAAGTGGATCGTCTTCTTCAGGGCATCGCCCTCGTCGACCGCGATCGCGTTCACCAGGTTCGGCACGCCCGCGGTCGCGGCCTTGATGCGCCCCAGCATGTCGCGATGCACGGTGCCGGTCAGCAGGATGTTCGGCCCCGACTCGATCACCTTCACGTCCGGCACGATGGCCAGCACCTGGCGCAACTGCGCGGCGGTTTCCCGGACATTGCCCTTCGCCACGCGCACGGTGGTATTCAGCGCAATGCCGTTGGCGGTCCAGGCCACCAGCGAGGTGACGCCCGCCTTTTCGGCCAGCAGCATCAGCCGGCCGTCCACCACGTTGGCCGTCACCAGGCTGCCGTCGCCGATCGCGATACGCTTGATCCGGCCCGGCACGTCGATCAGGCGGATCTCGCCTCGATAGAGATCGAGCAGCGCGTGTTGCGCCGGCGTCGCGTTTTCCTCGTGTTCGGCCTGCCGCGCGGCCAGGGCCGGCGGCGCGCCAGGAATGAGCAGCGCGCCGAGCAGCAGGCCGGCCGTGAAGCGGCAACCGCGGCGGGCCGCGCGATGTTGGTTTTCCATGAACGACTCGTATCCGTTTCGAAGCTCAGCGCGATGCATCGGCTGCACCGGTTTCCGCCTGCAATCTGCGGGCAATCGCATTCGCCTGCCGATAGGCACTGCCCGCGGCGGACGCCGGGGCAACCGGACTCGGCGGCTCGCCGGCAGGCGAGGCGGCAGACCGGACGTTGACGTCGACTGGATCGATCGCCACCTGCACGGTCGTGCTCTTGCCGCCGCCGGTGATGATCTCGACCCGTTCGCGATCGTCGGCGGGCGCATCCGCCCTGGCCGCGAACAGCTCGGTTTCGTCGAGCCCTCGCTGCACCGGATCGCCGGGATCCTTGCTGTTGCGCAGGACCAGCCGCAAGCCGCCGAGCTTCTGCGCGAGCGCGATGCGCGCCGCTTCGGCGACCGGCACCTGCAAGGTCACCGTGCCATAAGCATCGCGCCGCGTTCCGTCGGCCATATCGCGTGCCGCCTCGCCCGCATCGCGCGGACGAACGTCGTGACCGGTCGCCAGCACCAGCACGCCGGGCATCAATAGCCGGATCGATTTCGTATCGCCCGCGGGATCGCCGCCCCGCGTGACGAAGGAGAGGGTTCCCACCCAGTAGAGGTCGACGCGGTTGCCGGGGCGCAGCATCGAATCGGTGGAGTTGATCGCGTCGATCGGCAGGGTCAGCGCGCGCATGCCGGCCGCAAGCGTGTCGGAGAAATCGCGGGCGCGCGTGGCGTCGACATCCTGCAGGCGCAATGGACGACCGCGGCGTACCGGCTTGACCAGCACGGCATTGCGGTGATGGGTGAAATCGTCCACCTGCAGCATGTCGTCGTAGACGAGATCGGCGGAGATCTCGCGCGCGACGAACACCGCGCTGTCGAGCGGCGTGCCCGCCGGCACGTCGGCGCGCGGCACCACCACCGACACGCCGGGCCCCTCGCGACGCTCCGCTGCCTCCGCCTTGATGCGGGCCTCGCTCACGAGCATGTAGCGATATGTGGCCCAGGTGATGCCGCCGGCCGCCGCCACGGCGATGCCGATCAGCAGCCAGGTATTGGCGAGCAGGGAGCGATAGTTGATTCGATTGAAGATCACGATGCCGTCCCGATCCGGTCAAGACAGCGACAGCGCATAGCCGTATGCGTCGAAGAACGATTTCAAGGCCACCAGCAGGGTGTTCATCACCGACGTGTCGCCGCCCGCCACCAGCGCCCCGACGAGCAGGCCCAAGGCCACCACATACTCGACGTAGGCCTGTCCTCCCTGATGCCGTGTCCGGCGCTTCAAACCTTGCATGTCAACGGCTCTCCATTACATTGATCACGGCAGTCGTCTGCCCCATCTGTTCGGTGAACACGGCATCCAGCCGGTAGGCGCCTCGTTGCATCGCCAGTGCGGCATCCGAGGAGCGCGCGCCTCGCGCGGGCGGCGGCGCCATGCTCACCATCGTTTTCCAGCCTTCACGCCGCAATTCGCCGCGATAGCGGCTGGCGCCATCCTCCGCGCGGCCGCCCAGCGCAATCACCCACGTCCGCCCGACACGGCCGGGGTCGCGGCTTTCGATATCGGAGAGGATCCGGCCGGCGGGGAGGACCGCGGCCGACTCCGGAATCGAGCGACGCGCGGCGGCGGGCATCAGTTGCATCGCGCTCATCAGGCCCTGGGCGGTATCGCCGGATGCGCCGGCCTGCAGTTCGAGCACGTACTGGCATGTCTCGTCGAGCCCGCTCAAGACGCGGCCGCGCGTTCCCTGCGTGCCCATCGAAGGCAGCCCCTCGCGGTCCCAGTAGGCCTGGAACTCGCGCTCGACCTGCCGCGCCGACCGGTCGAAACGCAGGGCCCGGACCACCATGGCCCTCCCGTCCAACTGCATGTCGTCGCCGATCCACACCGTGCTCGCCGCGGCTACCGGTTCCCGTTCGCAGGTGCCTGCCGCCGCGTTCCAGGCCCCGCAGGCCGTCAACAGAAACACCGTCGGATACCACCGCCAGGACGCGCTCACTTGAGTGCACCCAGCGGTACGGATTCCGTGTCGACATAGCCCGGCTTGAAGTAGCCCGGGCCGAGCACATTGCCGACTCCGTCGATGGATCGCGCCAGCGTCTGCCGGTCGCGCGACGTCAACATCGCGTCCGGAATGGCGGTGGGTGTCGCCAGTTTCTGGCCGATCGCCGATATCACGCCCAGCCGGCCATCCGGTGTCCAGGTGTTGGTCGCGAGCGTCGCGGTGCTCTGGAACCGCAGGCGCGACAGCGAGGGCCACAAGCGCCGCGCGAACGCGCCGCCCAGGTCGACATCCACCGCCACGCTGCCGTCCTGCATCGTGCGCGACGCCATCAGGAGCGAGACTTCCTGCTCGACGTGCGGCGAGCGATAGACGCCGATCGGCCGATTGGCGATCTTGGCGAGACTGCCGAGCATCCGGTCGGTCGCGCGGGTCGACACCATCACGTCGCGGCGATCCCGGACAAAGGCCGTGCCGCCGAGATCACGCCATGAAGGCGGCAAGACGGCCGAAAGCGGCATATCGGCATCCGTGCCGGAAATCGAGGTTCGACGCGGCGCCACGACGCGGGCCAGGAATTCACGCCTGAGCACCTCGTCCGTTTTCGTCACGGTTTGCGCCCCCGCGCCGAATTTTTCGTACCACCAGCCATCGGTGCCGGTTCCGGTGTCGTCGGGGTTGATCCACACCGTGCGCTCCCAGGCGACGTAGCGCGAACCGATCAGCACCTTGTTGCGGATGTCGTTGAGCCGGCCGAACATCGCCATCGCCAGGAAACCGATGACGAACACCAACGCGAGCCCGGCCACCATCTCGACCATCGCCTGGCCGCCCTGCCGGCGCGCGATGCTTCGCATTCCACATGTTTTCATCTGGATTCCCCGCGGCTTGACGCATCGCTCGCGGAAGCACGCATGGCATCCGGCACCGGCGCCAATCGCGCCTCCCAATAAGGATTGAACAGGCTGGGATACTCGGTGCGTCCATCGGTGCGCGACCATCCTCCGGAGTAGCGCAGCAGGCCGTATACGTAGCGCAGCCCCTTCTCGTCGGGCCGCGCGAAATAGGCCTGTCCCGACGCGAGCGCCGTCAAGGGCGGCCCGGACATCGATACCCCGACCCGGCCTTCGCCGAGCAGGCGTTGATCGCTGATCGTCGAGCCCTGATCCCGCACCAGGCGGACGGTGATGCGTGGCGCGATCTGGTCGGGACCCTGCCCGGCCAGGTCGCGATACGGCTGCAGCCCGCCGTCGACGCTCATCGAGACGCCCGACCCGGCCCGATACTGCGCCCGCATCGACGGCATGACCGTCCCCGGCGAGGGGCTCGGATAGCCATAATTCACGTAGCCGCCGTAGCCGTACCAGCTCTGGTAGCGGCTTTTCCGGCCGTTGCCCGCGCCGCCGCGGCCTTCCTCGCTCGTATCGTCGACGCTGGGCTCGATCTCCCGCACTTCCCGGAGCTCCCAATGTCCCTTCGCGTCCCCGTCGCCATCCTCGCCGGCCTCGCCGCCGTCGTCGTCGTCCTCATCCTCGACCCACACCTGGATCACCTTGGTCGTGGCGCAGTCATGCCTCGTCTGCACCCGGGTCGACGTGCCGTCGATGGCCTGCCAGCCCTCGCGGCGGGGCCGCAACTGCGTGCCGCCGATCAGGTCCGCTTTCCGGCTGACCGCCCCCCAGCACCCGTCCCCGATCACCGTTTCCTCTTCCTTGATCCAGCGCCTCGTCGTGAAACCGCCGAGCGTGGAGGCCGCGGTCACGGCTTCGGCAAAGCGGTCCGTCGGCCGCTCAAGCGGCTTGAATTCCACGGAATGGTCACGCCAGGCCGACAATTCCTGCTGCGATTGGGGGTCGTCGAATGCGCCGTCGGCAAGCCGCGTATCGGGCTGGTTCGCGCGCGCGACCTGGCCGGCCAGGCTCGGCACCCCCATCAGCGTGGCTTCGTGATAGCTGCGTTGCGCGTTGCTGAGCGCGGAGATGATGGTGTCGAGACTGCGCGTCATGCGCGGCAAATCGACGTCGAGCCGCTCGCGCACCGGATGAATCAATGCCCTCGCCTCGCGCTTCTTCCTGATCCACTCGTCCACGCCGTTCCGGCTGATCTGGCTCGCGACCTGATCCGCGAGCGAGTTTTCCGCGACGTGCTCGTCGAGCATGTCGACGAAGGATTTCAGGCCCACCATCTGCGCGACGGCGGCCTGGTTGGCGATCATCGCGCGGTTGGTGTAGGCGGAAAAGTTGTAGTCGCGGGCCTGCAGCAAGGCGGCCGCATAGGCGCTCGCATCCGCGGTGTTCTGCAACTGGATTTTCGCGCTGGTCAACTGCAGCGAGCCGAACGCGAGCAGGAGCGCGGCGCAGCCGACCGCCAGGAACAGCAGCGCGGGCAGCAGGGCCTGCCCACGTTCATCGGCGTGCCTTGTGTGGGCGGGGGCCGTCATGATCTACGATGCGCCGCCTGGATTACTTGCCTTCGACGCTCTCGTTCGAGTAGCTACCCAAGCCCTTCTTCTTCGCTGCATCGGACGTCGCATTGCCGGCTTCCTTCTGTGCTGCACTGATATTTGCCTGCGCGCTCTTGCCCGACATTTCCTCGGCCAGGCCCGCGGTCTGGGTGCGGACAGTCTTGCCGAAGAAGGCATAGACCCCAATCGACGATACCGCGATCAGCGCGACGATGATGATGTATTCGGTCATGCCCTGACCCAACTGCTTCCGAAGATTTTTGCGATTTTTCATTTTATTTCGACTCCCGAGTTGTAAAAGACAAACCGCAGCCGGAAACGAAAAAGCCAACGCACACGACATCCCGCACCGACATGCGATATGCCGACGACATTGACTTGATGGTTTTCAACCAGGTTGTGAGTCAGCCTTGATAGGGGCGCATACAGCCCCTCGCTGCCGACCGAGGGAAATTTATCAGCCGGGTTTCCGTGCCGCGACTTGACTCGTCAGATTAGAATTTTCCATGTTCAATCGGATATTTTTCTCGATAAGATACCGAAAAAAGTTGACATCCCGATATCACAAGCTCATCTCAAGATTAATTCTTAATCAATAGGCGATTCGTCAGGTCGGAAAATAAGAAATTGAGGCTATTTTCCAGATCTTGATCGTCGAGCCTGCCATCCTTCGAACGACGTGCATTCATGACATGGCTGTGGTTCCTCCTGCTGGGCAGCGTATCGGGCATCCTGTCGACGCTCGTGGCCCTTCATCTGCCGGCGGCGATCGAGCGCAACGCCGCCGCCGAGCACGCGCGGTTCGACCCACGCAGGGCACGCCGGAGCTGCGCGTATCGCGGCCGGGCGATCGCCTGCCTGGCTGACGCGGGACACATCGCATTCCTGCTGCCGCGTCTCGTTGCCACCTGCATGATCGCGGCCCTGTGCGCATGCGCGGCATTCGGCCCGACCCCGGCCGGGTGCGCGGCGAGCCTGCTGGGCGCCTGCCTCGCCACGGCGGGCGCGATCGACCTCGAGCACCACCTGCTGCCCGACGCGATCACGCTGCCGCTGCTCTGGGCGGGTCTCGCGCTCAACCTCGCCGAGGTATTCGCACCGCTGCCCGATGCGGTGATCGGCGCGATGGTCGGCTACCTGCTGCCCTGGACGCTCGGCCAACTGTTCCGCATGCTGCGCGGCCTAGAAGGCATGGGATACGGCGATTTCAAGCTGCTCGCGGCGCTCGGCGCATGGCTCGGCTGGGAAGCCGTGCCCTGGATCATCGCCATATCCTCGGTCGCCGGCGCAATCGTCGCCATCGCGCTGATCGCCAGCGGATGCAAAAAGGCAGCTGAGCCCATTCCGTTCGGCCCGTTTATCGCGCTCGCCGCCATTGCAGTGATTTATTGGCCCTTCGTGTTGCCGCATCTATTGCAATGAAAATTGCAACTCAATGCTTCATTGTTTCAAAAACGCGCGCATACGATTCTCATGACATTCCGCAATATCCGTTCAATCGTGATTCAACTCCGATCTTCCATTTCCCTTGCCGGTCAAGGATTCTCGCCGCCCCTAATCGACCCCGGAGCGACATCGCCTCGTCAATGAACGGCATTCACCCTAAAAAACAGATGAATTCTTCCGTAATCAACATGGCGGCAGCGGGATTCAGGGCTGCGTGTCGCGCCTCCTGTGCCGTGGAGTGCGATTCGCATGCTGCCGTTCACATTTCAATCAAGGCCAAACCCTCATGAAAAAGAGACATCAATTGATGAGCCTGCTGGTCGGCGCGGTAATTCTGCCGATGCAGTCCTATGCTGCGGAAAGTCTCAACGCGGAATCCTATGTTCCCGGTATCACCCACAACGACGGCGCGCCGGTAGCGGGCCGGCTGGGCAAGGTGGCAGGCAAGACCACGCCGATCAAGCCGCAGGGCCTGGCAACCAGCCGCCTGCAGTCGCTGCGCACGCTGCGCGCCGCGGCCGTCACCACCCAGGCCGCCACCGCGGCCACGGTCGCGCCGCCGGTGGCCGGCTGCGCCGATATCCAGGTGGGCGCCGCCTACAACGCGAACACGGCACCGTCGGGCCAGACCGACTGCTTCGAGTTCGTCGCCGCCGACCTGACCAAGACGGTCGCCTACGTGGTGAATCTTCCCGCCAACGAACAGCACGACGTGCATCTCGTGCAGGTCAACAACGACGGCACCCTGACCTATCTCGACAACGAAACCGGCACCGCGCAGAGCAAGGTCGTCGAGGGCATTCCGCCGGGCCCGGTGCGCCTGCTGCTGCTGGTCGATTCGCAACAAGGCACCGGCGGCGCCACCTTCCAGTTCCAGGTGACGGGCACCACCGGCTACGACAGCTACGAACCGAACGATTCGATCAACCGCCCGAGCCAGCTGACCGGCAACCAGTTGATCAGCGCGAACCTCGACACCGTCAGCGACGTCGACTACTACACGGTGCAGGTGCCGAGCACGCAGAGCGCCAACCTGATCACCTTCACGGGCACCGGCACGCAAACCGCGCAACTGCTGACCGCGCCGAACACCTGGGCGACCCTGGCGAGCGGCACGACCTACAACGTCAGCTCGTCGGCGGGCGCCACGCTGATGCTGCGCGTCTACAACACGGGCACCTCGGCACCGGCATCGCAGCCGTATACGCTGCGCGTGTCGGATGGCGCGGGCACGGCCGGCTTCTACCGCTTCCTCGACAACGAGAACATCACTCACCTCGCGCCGTCGCACGAGAACGTCGCGCGCACCGTTACGCCGGGCGTGATCGCGTGGGACCACACCGGCAATGTGCGGTTGCCGGCCGGCGAGCATGTGACGATCCAGGCCTACGACCGCAGCACCACCAACCAGCTGACCCTGCTGACCACCACCTCGGGCTACACGGGCGCGGACGGCAGCCTGTCCCTGCCGCTCAATGTCGGCACCTGCCAGGGCTCCGGTACCTTCACCGGGGATTTCCAGACGCTCTCGACGCCGGCCGATCACTGGCGCATCACCTACAACCCGAACTCGTTCGCGGTGGCTTATACGGATAGCGGCGCGCTCAGCGCCAGCTCCTCGTATTCGTACTTCACGCATATCTGCACGGAAACGTATCTCGGGCGGTATTGACCAGATGACCGCCTGAGCGGTTGAACACACGAGCCCGGCAATGCCGGGCTTTTTCTTTGGCCGCTGCCGCGGACGCCTCGCCACAGTGTGGGACGTCCCTAGCCATCTATTCACCAAACAGAAGATCGCTCGATGCATTGAACACAAATACGAAACGAACCCCGCGCCAGGACCGGGAAAACACGGAGTTCAGGAACCGTGACAGGGCGGACGTCGCCACGTACCATTGGCTGGACCTTTGATCCGGTCACCAACGAGGGCGGAATACCGCCGTGGCGGACCGAAGGCACCGTGGTCGCATCGACGAATCGTGCTGAATCGCATTCAATAATTCGTATTCCTACCAAATCGCGCCGATGCGGCGTCCTGCGTATTGATGACGTGGATGCATCTTTCAGGAGGGGGCAATGAGCGGCATCGAGAATGAAAAACGACGCATGTTTCTGAAGTGGGGGGCGGCAGCCACCATGATCCCGATCGCGGGATGCGGCGGCGACGGTAGCGACGGCGGCCCCGGCGCGGTGGCCAACGCCGCCAGCACCCTGGCCTCCACGGCCACGGCCGATACCGCATCGGCACGCGTGCCCGACGGCGCCGCGCTGCGCCTGAGTTACAGCCAGGCAGCCGGCGAATCGAACATCCTGTTCGAAGGCCTGCCGCTCGGCAACGGCCGGCTCGGCGCATTGACCGGCGGCTCGCCCGCCCGCGAGGCGCTGTACCTGAACGAAATCACGCTGTGGTCGGGACAGAAGGATGCGGTGGATCTGGCCTACACGGCCGCCGGCATGGGCAGCTACCAGATGCTCGGCAAGCTCTATGTCGACCTGCCAGGCCATGCCCAGGCAAGCGGCTACTCGCGCTCGCTGGACATCAGCAACGCCGTGGCCCACACGCAGTATGTGGCGGGCGGCCATACCTATCGGCGCGAGGTGTTCTGCAGCCATCCCGACAAGGTCCTGGTGATGCGCCTGTCGTCGGATGGCGGCAGCCATGACGGCACGATCTCGCTCGTCGACGGACAAGGCGCGAGCGTCACGGGCTCGAACGGCATTCTGCTCGCGCAGGGCAAGCTGGATGGCGTCGGCGAACGCTACGCGACGCATGTCCTGGCGATGCCGGATTCGGGCACGGTCAAGTACGACGCGAGCAAGGGCGTGCTGACGATGTCACGCTGCCCCGCGCTCACCCTGATCATCGCGGCACGGACCAACTACTCCGGCATCGAGGCCGAGGGCTATCTCGGCGCGACGGATCCCGCGGCGCTGGCCCGGGCGGACGTTTCCGGCGCGGCCCACCTGCCCTATCGGAACTTGCTGGAGCGCCATCTGAGGGACTACACGGCGCTGTTCGGCCGCTTCTCGCTCGACCTCGGCAAGTCGAGCGACGCGCAGCGTGCCATGACGATCCCCGATCGGCTCAAGGCGCGCACGGCCTCGCCGGACATAGCCGATCCCGAACTGGAGGCGCTCTATGTCCAGTTCGGCCGCTACCTGACCATCGCCTCGTCGCGCGGGCCCTTGCCGGCCAACCTGCAGGGCCTGTGGAGCGTGAACAACACCCCGCCGTGGATGGCCGACTATCACACCGACATCAACGTGCAGATGAACTACTGGCTGGCCGATCGAGCCGGGCTGCCGGAATGCCAGAAGCCGTTCGCCGACTATGTGCTGAGCCAGTTGCCCTCCTGGGAGCGCTCGACGCAGGCCCATTTCAACGACGCCGCCAATAGCAACTACAGCAATTCGAGCGGCAAGGTGGCGGGCTGGACGATCGCGATCTCCACCGGCATCTATGGCGGCATCGGCTGGGACTGGAGCCCGCCCGCCAGCGCCTGGTATTGCCGGACGCTGTGGAACCACTACCAGTACACGCTCGATCGCGACTACCTGCGCGCCATCTACCCGGTGCTGAAATCGGCTTGCGAGTTCTGGCAGGCGCGCCTGATCGTGGATCCGGCCAGCGGCCTGCTGGTCGACGATCGCGACTGGTCGCCCGAGCACGGCGATCACCAGGAACTCGGCATCACCTACGCGCAGGAACTCGTCTGGGACCTGTTCACCAACTACGGCACGGCCAGCGGCACGCTCAATCTCGATACCGATTTCGCGGCGACCATCGCCGGCCTGCGTTCGCGGCTCTACCTGCCGAAGATCAGCCCGACCACCGGCCAGCTCCAGGAATGGATGGAGGACAAGGTGGATACGGGCGATCCGCAGCATCGTCACCTGTCGCCGCTGATCGGCTGGTTCGAGGGCGAGCGCATCGCCTATGACGGCGATCCCGCGCTGGTGGCCGCCGCCAAGGCGCTGCTCACCGCGCGCGGCACCGATTCGTTCGGCTGGGGGCTGGCGTGGCGCATCGCCTGCTGGGCCAAGTTCCGCGATGCCGCCACCTGCTATTCGATGGTGCAGAAGCTGCTGCGATTCGCGAGCGGCAGCGACAGTACCAACGGCACCTTCACCAACATGTTCGACGCCTATGGCGGCAACATCTTCCAGATCGACGCGAACTTCGGCGGCCCGGCCGCGATCCTCGAGATGCTGGTGCAGAGCAGCACGGATTCGATCGTGCTGCTGCCGGCGCTGCCCCCGCAGTGGAATACCGGCAGCGTGAAGGGCGTTCGCGTGAAGGGCGGCTTCTCGGTCGACCTGGCCTGGAAGGACGGCAAGCTGACGTCGGCCGCGATCACCAGCGTGGGCGGTACCGGCACAACGCTGAAGTATGGATCGATCAGCAAGCCGATCGTGGTGAGGAAGCTGGGCCGGAGCCGCTTCGATGGAGCGTTGGGCACGGCTTGAGCAGGATGCCGCGTCGTCGCCCGGACTTTCGGGCGGTGACACGGCATTGTCGTCATGCGATCCCGGTTCCCGCCTGCCTATCGGAAGATCAAAAGAAGTGCCGCATGCCGACTCGCGCGATCACCTGGTTGCCGCTCGACGACGGCCCCGCCGTGAACAGGATCCAGGCACGCGCGGTATTGCTGTCGCCGCCGGCATGCTGGTACGCCGCGCTCACATAGACATCGCTGCGCTTCGACAAGGCATAGTCGAGCGTGAGGTTCAGCTGATGCGCGCGGTTGTCCTGCAACACCGCGTTGCCTGCCATGTACTGGTAGGCGGCATAGAGGTGGACGGCATAGGAGAGCGGAACCGTCCCGCCCACCTCGAACACGTTGATCGTCGCGCCGCTGAAGGTGTTGCGCGTATTGGTATAGAGCAGGTCGGCCCAGCCCCGCATGATCGCGACGCGGCCGCCCACGCCGAAATTGCGGATCCCGTCCGCGCCGCCGTTGATCTGCGCGTACTTGGTCATCGTGTACGCCGCGTCGATCGAATACGACGGCTGCTCGTAGTCGATCCCGAAGCTGTAGGCATTCTGGTTCGAGAAACTGCCGGCCAGGTTGCTGAAGCCGTACATCGCGCCGAACGTCAGCCCGCCGATCGACGGCGACTGGTATTTCACCGAATTCGAGATCCGCGAGGCGCCGGCCGTGCGATCGAAGTCGAAGTCGCCGCTGAACGGCCCGGGCTTGCCCAGCGCATCGAACGGCCCCTGCCGGAGATTCGTCAGCGACACATACGGCAGCTCCGGCCCGAGCCGCCGCATCGACAGCGACATGAACATGAATTCGTACTGGTTGCCGAGCGTGAGCGTGCCCCAGCGCGCATCGTCGAGGCCGACCCAGGCCTGGCGGCCGAACAGGTCCCCATCGAGCGCGCCGGTGCCGACCTCGAACTGGCCTTCGAGCTGGAACACGGCACGCGTGCCGCCGCCGAGATCCTCGCTGCCCTTCAGGCCGAACAGGTTCGGCACCAGCACGCCGCTGTCCATCACCGCCGTGCGATGACCGCCGTCGTTCGACAGCGCGGTAATGCCCACGTCGAGCATGCCGTAGAGCGTGACCGAGCTCTGTGCATGGGCGGTCGTCACGACAGCGGCGCATAGCGCGCCGGCAAACAAGGCTTTCATCCGGGTCTCCAGGCAGTGGGGCGCGGCGCCTCGATGAGCGTCGCGTGTCGAGGTCGGGCAAACCGCAAGCACGTCGCATCGTCACGACGGCCGGCGCCTTCACATTCGCAGTGCGAAATAAATTGAAAACGAAATCGAAAAGGATTCGATACGGGCCTGGTTCACATCCATCGGCACGTGGCACGGCACCGACCCAATGCGCCATCCGGCATGCCGGCGCCCCGCCATCGAAAGCAAAATGAAAACCAATTCGAGGGAATTCGCCGGAGCGACAGGGCCAACCGGCAGGCGGAGTATTCGAGGGCCGAAAATCGCGATCTATCCACTCCGCGCAAGCGCCGGCCGAAGCCTGTCCAGTTCTCGCAAGCGCATCGCGGCCCCCATTCCGGGCCTTTTTGACACCGCTCGCGAACGTGTACAGTGGGCACGGCTTCGGGACGCGAATGCCGGCGTTCGACCGTGCGCCGTCCCCTGCCGTCCCCATAACGCATCGAAGACTCGCCATGCCGCCCACTTCCTTGCTGATCGAATCGACGTCGCTGAGGCAATACCGGTATTTCGAGTCAAACGACGTCGACGACACGCGCCAGCGCATCGCCGCCGTGCTGCAGCCGCACCGGCTCACGCCCGGCGCGGCGCGCGGCGGCCAATCCGCCTACATGAACCACGTGCGGATCGACAGCCTGGCGTTCGGCACGATCGGCTATGCGGGGACGATGGGCGTCGATGCCGGCGAGATCGAGGACTATTACCTCGCGATCCTGAGCCTCAACGGTTACGCCGACGTCACCGTCGGCGGCCGGCGGATGATCATCGGGCAGACGCAGGGCATGGTGGTCGGACCCTCGACTCGCTTCAGCGGCACTTTCTCGGCCGACTGCGAGCAGTTCTTCGTGCGGATCGACAAGCGCGCGATGCTGGCGCATACCGGCTACGATCATCTGCACATCGAGCCGGCACTCGACCTCTCCCGCCCCGAGCTCGCGCCCTGGCTGGCCCAGCTGCGGGTGCTGACCTCCTCTCCCGAGACGATCGCGCTCGCGCAGCGCGACCGGCGCGTCGCGCTCGAATTCGAGCGGCTGCTCGTCACCCTGCTGCTGGCCAGCCAGCCGCATCATTCGCAGGCGCGGCCGGCAACGGCGGCGCTGGTGCCGCGCACCGTCAAGCGCGCGGAAAGTTTCATCGCGGAACATGCCTGCGAGCCGATCACGCTGGCCGACATCGCCGACGCGGCCGAGGTGCCGGTGCGTACCCTGCTCGACGGCTTCCGGCGCTACTCGCACGCGAGCCCGATGCAGCTGGTGCGGGAGGCACGGCTCGAACGCGCCCGCGAGATGCTGCTGCGCGCCCGCGATACCGAGCGCGTGGCCGACATCGCGCTCGGCTGCGGCTTCGCGAATCTCGGCCGCTTCGCCAGCGCCTACCGCGAAAAGTTCGGCGAACCGCCCTCGGACACGCTGCGTCGCGTGCGGCAGCGCAGCAGCTGAGTCCGCCGAAACCTGCGCGCGCCGGACAGGCGCTGCGTTCGGTGGATATCCCCGCCCATTTCCGCGCCATACAGTCGAAGCGTCCGATCTACACGGAGCCTCTGTATGACCCCGCTCAGGATGCGCGTCGCGCGCATCGATTCCCTGACGCCCACGATCCGCCGCCTGCACCTGGTTGCCGCCGACGGCAGGCCCTTGCCGCCGTTCGAGGCGGGCGCGCATCTCGGCGTGCATGTCCCGCTCGGCGAGCGCAGCCAGCGGCGCGCCTATTCGCTCGTCAACCCGGGCGGCGAGGATGCGCATTACGAAATCGCGGTGCTGCTCGAACCCGCCGGCAGCGGCGGCTCGCGCTGGATGCACGCGCTCGAGGTCGGCCAGCTTCTCGAAGCCGACCCGCCGCGCAACGATTTCCGCCTGGCCACCGATGCGCGCCGCCATCTGCTGATCGCGGGCGGCATCGGCATCACGCCGATCCTCGCGATGGCACGCACGCTCGCCGCCGCCGGGGCGCCCCATGCGCTGCATTACGCGGCGCGCGACGCCGCGGCGATGGCCTATCGCGACGAGGTTGCCGCGTTGGCCCATGCCCGCTGCTGGTTCGACGGCGGCGACCCGCGCCGCGGGCTGCCGCTGGCCGACACGATCGGCACGTTCGAAGCCGGCACGCATCTCTACGTCTGCGGCCCGGCCGGCCTGGTCGCGGCCACGCTCGACACCGCACGCCGCCTCGGCTGGCCCGACGACGCGCTGCACAGCGAGCTGTTCGCGGCACCAGCCGCGCCCACCGATGCCGATGCGGCGTTCGAGGTGCACCTGGCCGCCTCGGGCCGCGTGCTGGCCGTCCCGGCCGGCACCAGCGTGCTCGACGCGATGATCGCCGCCGGGCTCGACCCGCTCTACGACTGCCGGCGCGGCGACTGCGGCGTCTGCACCGCCCAGTTGCTCGACGGCGAACCCGAGCATCGTGACATCTGCCTGACCGGCGACGAGCACGCCGAGGGCCGCTTCTGCCCTTGCGTGTCGCGCGCGAAAAGCGCCCGCCTGGTCCTCGACCTGTAACCCTCATCAAAAAAGGAAGCAGCATGAGCCTGACCAATGCGAGCCTCGCCGATCTCGTGCGCCCGGACAGCGTCCACAAGCGCGTCTATACCGATCCGGCGATCTTCGCGCTCGAGATGGAGCGCATCTATGGCCGCGCCTGGATCTACGTCGGCCACGAAAGCCAGGTGAAGGCGCCCGGCGACTATCACACCACGCGGATCGGCGACCAGGACGTGGTGATGGTCCGCGCCCAGGACGGCCAGGTGCATGTGGTCTACAACCGCTGCCCGCACAAGGGCGCCAAGCTGGTGGCCGACGGCGACGGCTCGACCGGCAAGTTCTTCCGCTGCCCCTATCACGCCTGGACCTTCAAGCTCGACGGCACGCATCTGTCGGCGCCGCTGCGCAACGGCCTGCAGAACACCTGCTTCGACCCGAAGCACCCGGATTTCTCGATGCGCCGCGTCGCCCGCGTCGACAGCTATCGCGGCTTCGTATTCGCCAGCCAGGCCGCCGACGGCCCCGACCTGAAGACCTTCCTGAACGGCGTCGCCTCGTCGATCGACAATCTGTGCGATCGCTCGCCGGTCGGCGAGGTCGAGGTCACGGGCGGCGTGTTTCGCGTGCTGCAGCGCTCGAACTGGAAGGTGTTCTACGAGAACCTCCACGACACCATGCACGCGCCGGTCACGCACGAATCCTCGGTGGTTTCCGCCCGCGCGCAGGCCGACGAACTCGGCGCGATGCCGTTCGAGCTGCTGATCATGGACGGCAACGGCGAACCCTACGAATTCTGGGAAAAGCTGGAGCTGCGCGCCTACGAATACGGCCATGGCTACATGGAAGGCATCTTCGACCCGGCGGCGGCCGAGCGCGATCCCGTCTCGCACGCGCATTTCACGACCCTGGCCGAGGTGCATGGCGAAGCGCGCGCCCGGCGGATCCTCGGCATGAACCGGCACAACACGGTGATCTACGGCAGCGGTTCGCCGCACACGGTGTTCCAGCAGTTCCGCGTGATCCGCCCGATCGCGGTGGACCAGACCCTGGTCGAGATCCAGCTGTTCCGGCTCAAGGGCGCGCCCGATGCCGTGTTCGACCGCGCGCTCAGTTACGCCAACGTGATCAACTCGCCCTCGTCGAACGTGATGCCCGACGACGTGGAAGTCTATGCGCGCTGCCAGCAGGGCAACAACACGCGCGGCGGCGAATGGGTCAGCATGCATCGTTATGCGGGCACCGATCGCGCCGTCGAGGACGGCTACGTCTCGATCAACGGCACCAGCGAACTGCCGATGCGCAACCAGTTCGCCGCCTGGCACCGCTTCATGCTCGACGACAGTGGCTCGGCCGCCGGCCCCACGACGAAGCAGCCGAACGGAGGACAAGCCTGATGCTGCGCGATCCGACTTTCGACCTGTCCACCGAGCCGGTTTCCGCGCTCGCCGCCGAGGACATGGCGCTGCGCGCGCAGGTGGAGCAATTCCTGTATCGTGAGGCGCGCCTGCTCGACACGCGCGCCTTCGACGCCTGGCTCGAGCTCTGGACGCCCGACGGCATGTACTGGCTGCCGCACGAGCCGGGGCAGGCCAGCCCGCACGACCATATCTCGCTGTTCTGGGAAGATGCGACGCTGCGCGAGGTGCGCGCACGCCGCGTCAGCAACGCGCGCAACTGGTCGCAACAGCCGCCCACGCGCACCGCGCGGCTGGTCGGCAACGTGATGCTCGACGGGCGCGACGCGCAAGGCCGGCTGGTCGTGCATTCGACGCTGGTGGTCCATGAATGGCGGCTCGGTCAACGCACGCTCGCCGGGCTCGTCACGCACAAGCTCGACACGCGCGAGGGCTGGAAGATCTACCTGAAGCGCGTCGACCTGGTGAATTCGACCGACGCGTTCGCGAATCTCGAGGTGTTCGTCTGATGGCCGGCATCGCTCGCTTCGCACGCAGCGCCGTGATCGCGCTGCACTACCAGAACGACGTGCTCGATCCCGAAGGCCGGATCCGCGTCGGCTTCGAGCGCGCCCAGCCGGAGCGCGCCGCCGTGATCGAGGCGGCGCGTGCCTTGCTGGCCGGCGCGCGCTCGCAAGGCTTGCCGCTGATCCATATCCGCATCGCGTTTCGCGAGGATTACGCGGATCTGCTGCGCAATGCGCCGATCTTCGTTCGCACCGCCGAATCCGGCGCGCTGCGCGAGGGTAGCTGGGGCGCGGAATTCCATCCCGCGCTGGGGCCCGATCCCGATCGTCCGCTCGATTACGTGCTCCATCATCGTCGCACCAGCGGCTTCATCGGCACGCCGCTCGAACAGGTCCTCGCCGCACACGACGTGCGGCACCTGATCGTCGCCGGCGTCGCCACGCATTCGACCGTCGAGATGACGGTGCGGCACGCGGTCGACCTCGGTTACACGGCGACGGTGGCCGCCGATGCCTGCTCCTGCGCGGATCGGCAACAGCACGCGGCCTCGCTCGAATCGATGCGCCTGCTGGCAAGCATCTCGACCGTCGCCGAGCTGTTCGGCGACAGCGACGCCTCGCCGGAGCCTGACGCATGACCCTGCCCGCCGCCGCTCCCGCCCGCCTCGCCGGCAAGGTCGCGATCGTCACCGGCGCCGGCCAGGGCATCGGCGCCGACATCGCGCGCGGCCTCGCCGCCGACGGCGCCTCGGTGCTGCTCGCGGGGCTCGGCGCGGCGGCCGGCGAAGCGGTCGCCGCCTCGATCGGCCCGGCCGCGCACTTTCTCGAAACCGACGTGACCGACGACGCCCAGCTCGACCGCGCGCTGGCGCTGGCCCTCGACACCTTCGGCGGCCTCGACATCATCGTCAACAACGCCTGCAGCTATGACGACGCCGGGCTCGCCTCGACGCGCGCGCAATGGGCCCGTCTGCTCGACGTCAACCTCGTGTCGGCCGCGATCCTGGCGCAGAAGGCCGCCCCGCTGCTGCGCCGCGACGGCGCGATCGTCAACCTCGGCAGCACCGGCGGCAAGTTCGGCGCGGCCGGCCGCGCGCTCTATCCGGCCTCGAAGGCGGCGCTGCTGCAACTCACGCGCAACCTGGCGGTCGATCTCGCGCCGAGCGGCATCCGCGTCGTCAGCGTATCGCCGGCCTGGACCTGGTCACCCTCGCTCGAACGCCTGGCGGCCGGCTCGCTGGAGTCGGCCGATCGCGTCGGCGCCGCCCTGCATCCGCTCGGCCGCGTCGGGCGCGGCGAGGAGGTCGCGCGCGCGGTCGCCTTCCTGTGCTCGCGCGAGGCATCCTGGATCACCGGCGTCGATATCCCGGTCGACGGCGGCTTCTCGATGCTCGGCCCCGACCAGGGCCGCTCGCCGCGCGACTGGTTCGAACGACAAACTTGACGCGCCAGGCACGCGCGCCTTTCATCCCCATCGTCCCCAAGGAGTTCATCAGCATGTCGAAGCAGATCAGGATCACCGCCGACGGCGCGTCGTTCGACGCCACCGTCGCCCTGCCGGAAGCGGGCCGCGGCCCCGTCGTCGTGCTGCTGCAGGAAATCTTCGGCGTGAACGCCGAGATGCGCGAAGTGGCCGAGCTGTACGCGGCCGAAGGTTACGTGGTGGTCGCGCCGGACCTGTTCCACCAGTTCGCGCCCAACATCGAACTCGGTTACGACGACGCCGGCCACGCCCAGGCCTTCGACTACTACGCGCGTTTCGACGTCGAGCGCGCCGTGCGCGACATCCGCGCGACCGTCGAGCACGCGCGGACCATGCCGGAATCGACCGGCCAGGTCGGCGCGCTCGGCTTCTGCCTGGGCGGCAAGCTGGCCTATCTGGCGGCAGCCGAATGCGGCGTCGATTGCGCGGTCGCGTACTACGGCGTCGGCATCGAGCAGTCGCTGGCGCTGGCATCGCGCATCACCTGCCCGATCACCCTGCATTTCGGCGAGACCGACCCGCTCAATCCGCCCGAGGCGCTGTCGGCGATCCGCGCAACGCTCGGCGGCATGCCGAACGTGAGGCTGCACGTCTATCCGGGCGCGGGCCACGCCTTCAGCCGCGGCGGTCCGACCTTCGTGAAGACGGCCGCGATGCCGGCCCACACGCGCAGCCTCGAGACCTTCCGCAAGACGATTGGCCCCAACTACGATCTCGGCGCGCTCGCGGACCATCACTTCGAGCTGGAATTCGCCGCGCGCGACCCGGAAGCGACAATGCACACGATGGTGCCCGAGCCTTACGTGAACCACGTCCCGACCATGACCGGCGGCACCGGCTACCAGGAGCTGAAGCGCTTCTACACGCATCACTTCATCCACAACAATCCGGCCGACATGCGCATGACACCGATCTCGCGTGTGATCGGCGTGGATCGCATGGTCGACGAATTCATTCTCGGCTTCACGCACGATCGCGAGATCGACTGGCTGCTGCCGGGCGTGGCGCCGACCGGCAAGCGCGTCGAGATCCCGATGCTGGTGGTGGTCGCCTTCCGCGGCCCGAAGCTCTACAACGAGCACATCTACTGGGACCAGGCCAGCGTGCTCGCGCAGATCGGCCTGCTCGACCCCACCGGGCTGCCCGTCGCCGGCGTGGAAGCGGCGCGCAAGCTGCTCGACGAAACCCTGCCGTCGAACACCTTGATGGCGCGCTGGAAGGAAAGCGCCCCGCGCTGAACCGCGAGGCGAACGATCCGCTGTTCGCGCAGCCGCCCCGCCACGAATCTGGAAAACGCACATGAACCTCACGCTCGCCCAACCGCGCCGCTACGATACGCGGGGCATCGCCGTCGATCATTACCCCGCCGCCCTCGACGGGGCCACCGCGTCCCGACCCGTCATCCTGGTTCATGGCGGCTGCCAGGCCGCCTGGTGCTGGGCGCTTTACGCCCCGCTGCTCGCGCAGGCGGGCTTCGATGTGCACGCGCTGAACTGGCGCGGCCGCGGCGGCTCGGCGGCGCTCGACACGGCGGATTTCGTCTCGATGTCGATCGCCGACGTGGTCGACGATATCCGCTGCGTGGCGCTCGAACTCGAGGCCGCGCCGATCCTCGTCGGCCATTCGATGGGCGGGCTCGCCGCCCAGCTTTATGCGGCGCGATATCCCGTGCGAGCCTTGGTGGCACTGACGCCGGTGGTGCCCTCGAACGTCGGTGCCGAGCCCGTCGCGCTGCCCATCGCGGACATGGCCGCGCCCTGGGGACCACCGCCGCTCGAAGCGACGCGCGAGCTGTTCTTCCAGGGGCTCACCGATGCCGAGTGCCGCCGCTACCAGGCGATGCTGGTGCCGGAATCGCCGCGGCGGGTTCGGGAGGCCACGCAATGGAGCCTGCCGATCGAGGTCGACCAGCTCAGCGCGCCCACGCTGGTCATATCCGGCGCGCTCGACATCCTCACGCCGCCCGCCACCGGCGCGGCGCTTGCCGGGCTGTATGGCTGCGAGCACTGGCTGGAGCCGGCGCATGGCCATAACGTGCTGCTCGGCGAGGGCGCGGCCGGCATCGCCCGGCGGCTGATCGACTGGCTGCAAGGCCGCGCCTGAACCGCTCGCCGATGCCATCGCCAATGCGCTTCCGGATTCGGCCAATGCTTGCGGCAATCGGCTAGCCCGCCGAGCGGGATTGGTCGACGATCGCCGGGATCGCAGCTCATTCCCTCGTCTCGACAGGAGTCCTCCCATGAACGCCACGCCCCTGGCCGCGCGCGAAGTCCGCGAAGGCATGCTCTTCATCGACGGTCACTGGACCGCCGGTTCCGAACGCGAAGTCCGCCCCGATTTCAATCCCGCCACCGGCGAGCTCTTCGCGCAGGTCCACCAGGCCACGCGCGCCGACGCGATCCGCGCGATCGACGCCGCGCATCGCGCCAAGGACGCATGGGCGAACATGCTGGTCGGCCGCCGCGCCGAGATCCTGCTGTCCTGCGCCGACGCGCTCGCCGCCATGGCCGACGAGGTGCGCGACGTGCTGATCGAGGAGTCGGGTTCGACCTACCCGAAGGCGATGTTCGAGGTGATGAGCGGTATCGACCTGTTGCGCAGCGCGGCCGGCGACGCGCGCCACGTGTTCGGCGAAACCTTGCCGCTCAGCATGCCGGGCCAGCTCGGCATGACGATCCGCCGGCCGCTCGGCGTGATCGCCGGCATCGCGCCCTTCAACGCGCCGTTCTGGCTCGCCATGAAGAAGGTCGTGCTGGCGCTGGCGGCCGGCAATACCTTCGTGCTGAAGCCTTCGGAGGAAACGCCCGTCACCGGCTTGAAGATCGCCGAGCTGTTCGAGCGCGGCGGCCTGCCCGCCGGCGTGCTGAACGTGATCCCCGGCCCGGCCGCCGAGATCGGCGAGGTGCTGCTGTCCGATCCGCGCGTGCGCATGCTGACCTTCACCGGCTCGACGCGCGTCGGGCGCCACCTGGCGGTGGAAGCCGCCAAGCAGATGAAGAAGGTCACGCTGGAGCTGGGCGGCAAGAACCCGCTGATCGTGCTGCGCGATGCCGATCTCGACTACGCGGTGCGCGCCGCCTGCTTCGGTATCTTCTTCCACCAGGGCCAGGTATGCATGGCGAACTCGCGGATCCTGGTGGAGGCGCCGATCTACGATGCCTTCGCGGAGCGCTTCGTCGAGCGCGCGTCGAGCTATGCCGTAGGCGATCCGCGCGATCCGGCCACGGTGATCGGCCCGCTGATCCGCGGCTCGCAGTGCGGGGTGATCGATGGGCAGATCGAGGACGCGGTATCGAAAGGCGCGCGGCTGCTGCTCGGCGGCACCCACGAAGGCAATTTCTATCGGCCGACCGTGCTGGCGGACGTGACGGCGGGGATGCGCATCTACGACGAGGAAAGCTTCGGCCCGGTCACCTCGCTGATCCGCGTGGACAGCGCCGAGCACGCGCTGCAGGTCGCCAACGACACCTCGTATGGCCTGTCCTCGGGCGTGATCACCAACGATCTGCAGAAGGCCTTCGACCTCGCGCTGCGGCTGGAGGCGGGCATGGTCCATATCAACGACTGCACCGTGTCGGACGAGGCGCATGTGCCGTTCGGCGGTACCAAGATGAGCGGCGTCGGCCGCGAGGGCGGCCGTTATTCGATGGAGGAGATGACCGAGCTGAAGTGGATCACGATCCAGATGGGGCAGCGGCAGTTTCCGCTGTGAGCGAAGGGGGTACGTCGGCGGAATCCGTAGTTGTCGTGCTGTCCCACCGGCTCCCTGCATTTACCTGAATGGGAGAACGGTTATGCGAATCGCAGGGTCGGATTCTTCGTGCTCGGTGGCCAAGATCGCGTATCTCGAAGACGGTGTGCTGCATGCCGGCGGTCGTGCCGGGCTCAAACGCGACGAGTTGGAGCGCTTTGCCGAAAAATTGCATCGCACCGGTCACGTGGTGCTTGAAGCGACGAGCAACGCTGCTACCAGCGTCAACGTTCCGCGCCCACACGCGGCGCGTGTTGCGATTGCGAATCCACTACCGGTGCGGCTCATCGCGGAGGCACGCGTCAAGACAGATAAGATCGATGCGGCTGTACTGGCGCAACGATATGCGAGCCATTTTCTACCAGAAGTCGGGATGCCAGACGAGAACACGCTGGCACTTCGCCGGCAAGTCAATCCAGCGATGTCCCCTTACGGCGATCCTGCTCGCGTCGGCATGCATTCGACACGAACAGGTTCCGGGCGGATCAGTCAGGCTTCTTGACCGATTCCTTCGCGTCGCCGAGGTTTTTCCGCGCCTCGCCCACCGCCTGCTGGACATCGCCCTTAACCTCACGCTTCGGATTACTCGTGGCCTTGCCCACCGCCTCGTTGACCTTGCCCTTCACTTTCTCGGTCGTTCCCTTGAGTTGGTCCTTATTCATGATTTCTCTCCGATACTTCGATGCTGCCAGACGGATGGAATCCCGCCGTCACGGGAACGCCCGCATTCGACACAGCCACGCACGATTTGCACGCGGCTCAAGTGTTTCGCTACAGGGCGCCCTTGCCCACCATCGAGATGTCGGGCAAAAGAGATTGGACGCAAGCGGCGTCCGGTGCAGCCGATGCCGGCTTACTTACACGGGAATTGGGTGATATCGCGGCCAGCGAAGCCCGCGTCGAGGCGTGGTCCACAGATCGAATGCCACCAGAGTGCATGCGGCGAATATAAACAGGAAAAGAGGAGTCATCTGAGCGCGTCCAGGAAACTTGCAAGCAGGTTGTGCCGGAAACTTCGGGCATGGCGCAATGTCGAGGGCCGGTAGCTGCCGGCATCAAGATGCGCACCGTCTCATCTTGCCTGCCGCGATCCGACAAGTCCGTCCGATCCCGTACAAGGTTCGTGAAAGCCCGTCACTTGACCTCGCCGCGCGCCGGGAGCGCATCTTGCGGCGATGCGTTCAGCATCCTTCTTTCCGATGCTTAGTCGTATGCAACATCCACCCGACAATCGGAGACGGCAGAATCCCGCGGCTTTGCCACCCGCCAGCGCCAAGTGAGATACGATGCGTGGCTCGGATCACCGATGTCCCGGTTCGAGCGGCCCGTTCATCGTCAACCAGGCGCCAGCCCAGGAGCGACGCATGCAAGTCCTCTCACCTCTCAACCAGAACCAACTGCTGGCCGCCTTGCCAGAATCCGAGCGTGCTGGACTGATGCCCCATCTGACACTCGTGGACATGCCCCTAGGCAAGGTGCTGTACGAATCGGGTGGCCAGCTTCATCACGTTTATTTTCCGACCACCGCGATCGTTTCACTGCTGTACGTGATGGAAGACGGCTCTTCCGCGGAGATCGCCATGGTCGGCCACGAAGGCATCATCGGCGTGTCACTGTTCATGGGCGGCGAAACCACGCCGAGCCGGGCACTCGTGCAAAGCGCGGGGCAGGCCTACCGCCTGGAAGCGAGTATCCTGAAAGCCGAATTCCGGCGCGGCAACGCGATGCAGCGTCTGTTGCTGCGCTATACCCAGGCCCTGATTACGCAGATGGCCCAGACCGCCGTGTGCAATCGCCATCACTCCATCGATCAGCAACTGTGCCGCTGGCTGCTGCTCAGTCTCGATCGCCTGCCGTCGAACCGCTTGAAGATGACGCAGGAGCTGATTGCAAACACACTAGGCGTGCGCCGGTCGGGCGTCACGGAAGCAGCATTGAAACTGCAGGATGCCGGCCTGATCCGCTACAACTACGGCCATATCGAGGTGCTGGATCGGCCAGGGCTCGAGAAGCGGGTGTGCGAGTGTTATGGCGTGGTCAAGCGCGAATTCGACCGCCTATTGCCTGATCTGCATCGTTTGTAGGCATCTGTGCGCGGTAGCGTACCGACTTCACGCCGCACCGCATCCATTCTGTCAGCGGCACCGCCGACGCCGATACGGAACCCCTCACGACGCGCAGCTATCTGTTCGCGCGCGGCACCACCCCACTCGCGCCAGTCGCCCATCACGGGCGTCAGGATGCGCCACACGGCAGCGGGGCACGATCGACCGAACCAGACTCGAGGCGATCTGTCGATGCCCTGCATGCCATCCCCCAAGAGGAATCATGAAATCCTACACACCCGCCACACCGGATCAACGCGATCGGGAAACACGCCAGAAGCAGCGAGACGCCCTGACCCGTGCCGATATCGAACGGGCCGAACAGCGCGTCATCAATGACGCCGACATCGACTCCAACGCCAGCAAGTGGCGCTATTCACCGCCGGACCAGCAGAGCAAATGAACGGCGCGACTGCGATCAATCCAGCACGCGGGTCTGTCGTGCGCTCGGCCACACGACATTCGCGAGCGGCAGCGCCTCGCCCGGCGAAGGGCACTGGCGCTCGCCGAGTTACGCTCTCATGGCAGCACCGGCTGCGCGATGCCCAGACTCACGCTCACCTGGTGCCTCCGCCCGTCGTCCACCAGCCGCAGCACGCAGGCACCCGGCTCGAGCCCCACGCCGTCCACCACGATATGTGACATCCCAGTGGCGGCCGGTGCGAAATTGTCGATCACGATGTCGTAGTGCGCTGCCCCGTGGCGAAGCGTGGCGCGAAAACCCGGCCAGGATCGCGGGATGCAGGGGCGTATCGTCAGCATGTCACCCTGCTTGCAAAGCCCGAGCAGTCCCTCAAGCCCGGCCCGATACAACCATCCTGCCGAACCCGTGTACCAGGTCCAGCCGCCGCGTCCGAGATGCGGCGCGACCGAGTATATGTCGGCCGCGACCACGTAAGGCTCGACCCGGTAGCGATTCGCACCGCTGCGCGTGCGGCTGCGGTGGACCGGATTGAGCAGGGCGAACAGGCTGGCGGCACGCTCACCGTCGCCGAGGCGGGCGAAGGCGAGCACCGACCAGCTGGCCGCATGCGTGTATTGCCCGCCATTTTCCCGGATGCCGGGCGGATAGCCCCGGATATACCCCGGATCGACCGGCGCCCGGTCGAACGGCGGCGTAAACAGCAGCGCCAGCCCCTCCTCGTCGCGTATCAGCTGCGCGTCGAGTTCCGCCATCGCCTGCGCGGCACGCGCCGGATCCGCCGCGCCCGACAGCACGCTCCAGGACTGCGCGATCGAATCGATCGCACATCCGGCGGCGCCAGCCGAGCCGAGCGGCGTGCCGTCATCGAAATAGCCACGCCGATACCAAGCGCCATCCCAGCCCGCCGTCTCCAGCGCCTCGCGCACGGCGTCGGCGCGCGCATGCCAGCACCGCGCCCGCTCGTGCTCGCCGCGCGCGGCAGCCAGTGGCGCGAAAGCCTCCAGCGTCGCATACAGGAACCAGCCGAGCCAGACGCTTTCCCCGCGCCCTGCCTCGCCGACGCGGTTCATGCCGTCGTTCCAGTCGCCAGTGCCGATCAGCGGCAGGCCATGCGCGCCGAACAGCGCCAGGCTTTGCTCCAGGCCGCGCGCGCCGTGCTCGAACAGCGAGGCGGCGCTCTTCGAAATGCCGGGGGTGAAGAATGCATCGGTTTCGCCGTCCGCCAGCGGCCGACCTTCCAGGAATGGGATCGAGATATCGAGCACCGCCCGATCGCCGCTAACCTCGACATAGTGCGCGGTCGTATAGGCCAGCCACACGCGATCGTCAGAGATTCGGGTGCGCACGCCACTACCGCTTTCCGGCAGCCACCAGTGCTGCAGGTCGCCTTCGGGAAACTGACGCGCGGCGGCCCGCAGCAGATGCTCGCGCGTCAGCGCCGGGCGGGCCAGCGCCAGCGCCATGCCGTCCTGCAACTGGTCACGCAGGCCATAGGCGCCGCTGGCCTGGTAAAAGCCCGCGCGCGCCCAGATCCGACTCGATAACGTCTGGTACAGCAACCAGCGGTTCAGCATCAAGTCCATCGCGCGGTCCGGCGTCTTCACCTGGATCGTGTCGAGCGTCTCGTCCCAAAATGCCGTCACCTCGGCCAGCACCGCGTCGAGATCGGCATGCCGATACCGCGCAATCAGTTGCCGCGCCGCAGTCACGTCGCTCCCCTCGCCGAGCAGCATCACGATCTCGGCGGCCTCGCCCGGCGCCAGATCGACTTTGGTCTGCAAAGCCGCGCACGGGTCCAGGCCAGCCCCGACCCGACCCGACAGCGGCGCCACGCCGATGCTGCCGGGAAAACCGGCAGGATCACCCAGCACACCGTTGCGGCCGATGAACTCACGCCGGTCCGCCGTCCACGCGCTTTGCAGGCCGCCCAGGTCGGCGAAAGCCACCCGGCCGCGATAGGTCTGGCTCCAGTCGTTGCGCGCGAACAAGGCACCGGTGGCCGCATCGAGCTCGGTCACGATATGCGGCGCCGCCGCGCCGCGCGACGGCCCCAGCGCCCATTCCACATAGGCCGCGACCGACAGCCGGCGTGGCCGATCCGACAGGTTTCGCAAGCTCAGGCGAGAAATCTTCACGGGATCGGCAAGCGGCACGAACTGCAGCAAGTCGACGACGATCCCGGCGGCCGCATGGCTGAAGCGGCTGTAACCCTGCCCGTGGTTCGCCAGATAGGGCGCCTCGTCCGGCGTGTCGTCGTGGATCGGGCCGGCGCGCGGTCCCCAGCGCATGCCGGTCTCGTCGTCGCGCACATAGAAGGCCTCACCGGGCGGATCGGTGACCGGGTCGTTCGACCAGGGCGTCAGCGGGTGCTCACGGCTGTTCGTCACCCAGGTATGGCCGCCGCCCTCGGCCGACACCAGGAAGCCGCAGACCGGGTTCGCCACCACATTGACCCACGGCATCGGCGTGCTCTGGCCAGACTGCAGGACCACCGCGTATTCACGGCCATCGCACGCGAAACCGCCGATGCCGTTGAAATACTCGAGACCGGCGCCGGGTTGCGCGCCCGAGCTCGCCGGCAGCGCGCGCGGCTGCCACACCACGCGCGCGAGCTCCGGGCGGCTCGGCAGCAGCGCGCTGGTGAGCCGCCGCAACTGGTCCACCAGCCTGCCGTTGCGCGCGGCGAACACCGCCCGTGCGACGGCGGGGAACTGCGAGCGTGCCGCCGTCGCCATCAGGTCCGCGCGCAACACGAACACAGCGCCGCGTCCAGCCTGTTCCGGCGACGACCGGTTTCGTACCAGGCCTTCCAGCGCCGCCTGCAGGTCCTGCACATACGAGGCCGCGCGCTCGTTGATGATCACCAGGTCGAGCGCGAGCCGCTTGCTGCGCAAGTACTCGTGTGCGCGGATCAATTGCCGCACCATCGCGACGTGCTCGATGTCGTCGATCCGCACCAGCAGGATCGGCAGATCACCCGACACGCCATGCGCCCAAAGCGGCGAAGCGCCCACTCCGCCGGCCGCCGATACCGCCGCCGCGTGGCGCAGCAGCGTGGCGGAATTCGGGCGCATCAAGGGGTCGCTGTACAGCATGTATCCGGCCAGTTGCTGGAACAAGGCCGCCTCGTCGAGGCTCACCGCGCTGTGCCGCAATTGCACCTGGGCCTGGGTCCAGGCCAGCATCGCCGCGCGCGAGAAGGATTCGCCGTCCCGATGTTTGTCGATGAGGTCGAGCAGTTGTTCGCGCGAATCCGCGACCAGGGTCCAGTACGCGATGCTCACCTTCGCGCCGGGCTCGACGCGCAAGCGTCGCCGCAACGAAAACACGGCATCCAGCACGGTGCCGGCGGTGCCGGCCAGCGCGCGCGGCTCGGCCAGCGCAAGCGGCTGGCGCACGCCGCGGCCGCGACCGATGAAGCGCATGCGATCGGTCTCGAACTGTTGCGGGCCGAGCGTCTCGTCCGCACTCACCGTGAGGTGCGCGGCCCAGACCTGTGGCTCGTCGGGCGCGCGCGGGCGACGGGTGGCCAGGATCGCGCCGGCAGCAGGCAGGTACTCGGTCTCGATGAACAGTTTCGAGAACGTCGGATGCGCATGATCGGCGGCGGGCGGCGCCAGCACGATCTCGGCGTAGGAGGTAAGTTCGACCACGCGAGCCTGGGCACCCGTATTGACCAGGGAGACGCGCCGCACCTCCGCGTCGTCCTCGGCCGACACCACGACCTCGAGCGTGGTGGTCAGGCTGCCGTCGCGGCGCACGAACTCCGCGCGATCCTCCGTGAAACTCACTTCGTAGCTGTCCGGTACCACTCCCGTGGGTTGCCAGCCCGCCGACCAGACCACGCCGCTGTCGAGGTCGCGCAGATAGAGGTAACTCCCCCAGTCGTCGCGCGTGGCATCCTCGTGCCAGCGCGTGATGGCCATATCGTCGCGGCGGCTGTAGCCCGAACCCGCGGCCGTCAGCATCACCGCGTAGCGGCCGTTGGACAGCAGGTGCGTGACGGGCGTAGGATCGTCGGCCGATTGCACGCGTCGCACCACGGTGCGAGCGCTGCCGCGAACCCGGCCTTCGAAGCTCGCATCGACGCGCGGACGCGCGGACGCGACGCGGCCCGGCACGCGCTCCTGCAGCAACAGCTCGGTGGCGCGGACCGCCGGCTCGGCATGGAAGAACGCGCGGATGCGACCGCCCAGCAAGACATTGGCGATCGACACGATCGACATGCCCTGGTGATGCGCCATGAACGCGCGCACCACGACCAGCGGCAGCCCTTCCGGCACCCGAGCGGGCGTGTAGTCGAGCGCTTCATAGAAACCATAGCGTCCACCCGCGCCTGCCGCGCGCAGCCGTTCGAGATTGCACGCGGCTGCGTGCGGCGCGACCATCGCCGCAAGCGCGCTGGCATAGGGTGCGACCACCAGATGCCGGGCCAGGTCGCGCTTGAGTCCCAGTTCCGGTACACCGAAGCTCGAGTACTGGTAGGTCAACTCGATATCGCGCGCGTTGTAGGCGGACTCGGACATGCCCCATGGCAGGCTCAGGTCGTCGCCGTAGGCAATCTGACGGCGCACCACCAGTTGATTGGTGCGGGCCATCAGGCTGCTGGCCGGCGCCCGCATCACCAGCGACGGCATCAAGTACTCGAACATCGAGCCCGACCACGAGATCAGCGCCGCGCCATGCCCGACCGGCCTGGCCAAGCGCCCAAGCCGGAACCAATGGCGAACCGGCACGTCGCCCTTGGCGATCGCCACGAAACTCGCCAGCCGGGCCTCGGACGCGAGCAGATCGTAATTGCCGGGATCGAGCCGCCCGTCGGCCACCGCGAAGCCGATCGACAGCAGCTTGCGCACCGGATCGAGCAGGAAACCGAACTCCATCGCATAGGCCATCCGCAACGCGACATCGGTCAGCGCGTGCAGGCGAGCGTCGAGCCCGGCAGCTTGCTCCGGCGTGCGCGCCGCGTCCCGACCGTGGCCCTGCACGGCCAGCTCAAGCGCGCGGGCCCAGAACAGCACGTCGTCCACTTGATCGCGACCAGCCCACTGCGCCTCGTCCGTCAGCGCGCGCGCGACGTCCGCGACGGCAGCAACCAGCATCAGGATCTCGGACCAGGCCGGCGTGGCGCGCGCGCGCGGCGCCGCCGTGCCCGCCTCCCCGCCCTCCGGCGCGCCGGCCAGCACCAGGGCGAGCGCCAATTCATTGGCAACCTGCTCGAATTCTCCGCGCAGGATGCCACGGGCCTCGCCGCCCCGGCCCAACGCCTCGCGCAGCAGTGCGAGCGTATCGCCGATCCCCTCGCAGATCGCCTCGCGTCCCGCGCCGTGCACCTGATTCGCCCACGCGCGGCAGGCATTGCCGAGCGCGATCAGGTGGCCGGCGAGATTGCCGCTGTCCACGCTCGATACATACCTCGGCTCGAGCGGCTGCAGATCCCGCGTGTCATACCAGTTGTAGAAATGACCGCGATAGCGCGCCAGCCGCTCCATGGTCCCCAGCGTCGCCTCCAGCCGCGAGACCGCATCCTCGGTGCCAAGCCAGCCGAACTCGCGCGCGCTGACGGTGGACAGCAGGTACAGGCCTAGATTGGTCGGCGAGGTGCGATGCGCGATGACGGGATTCGGCTCCTCCTGGAAATTGTCGGGCGGCAGCATTTGGTCGCCGGCCGTCACGAAGCGCTCGAAGTAGCGCCAGGTGCGCCGCGCATCGAGCCGCAACTGACGCGCGTCGACGGGGGACACGGCCAGATCGCCGGCCGACCTCGGCGCCCGGCTCAGCCAGTATGCAATCGCCGGCGCCGCGAGCCACGCCGACGCGAAGGGCAGTACCAGCCAGCCGGCGGGGCGATCGAAGCGCCAGCCAGCCGCCAGCACCGCGGCCGCGCCGAGCAGCGACAACATCACGCCGCCGCGCATCTGCAGGTAGGTGGACGCCAGCCTTGGCCGCGCGCGCGCGGCCGCCTCGGCCGCCGTGGCCCATTCGAGCAGATGGCGTCGGCTGACCCCCACGCGGAACAGGGTCCGCACGATCGCATCGCCCATCGACCAGGCCTTCTGCGGCAACATCACGAGCGACAGGCCGAAGCTCAGGCCGGCGAAGCACCACTGCACTGCCCAGCCATGGAACAGGCTGAGCCTGGTCATCTTGACATGCTCGCGACGCCAGCTCGGCAGCAGCGCGCACAGGGCGGGCAACAACAGGGGCAGCGCGATCGTCGCCAGCACGAACGCGCTCCACACCAGCGCGGCGCGCGGCGACGGCAGCAGCCAGCCGGCCAGCAGCGCGAACAGCCAGGCGGGCTCGGTCAGCGTGCGACGCAGGTTGTCCAGCATCTTCCAGCGGCCGACAGCCGGCAGGGGTCCATGGCCGAATACCAGCCACGGCAACAGTTGCCAGTCACCGCGTGCCCAGCGGTGCAGGCGCGCGGCGGCGACATCGTAGCGCGACGGCGCGGCCTCCACTACCTCGATGTCCGAGGCCAGCCCAGCCCGCGCGAAGATGCCCTCGAACAGGTCGTGGCTGAGCACCGTGTTGTCGGGCACGCGGCCGGCTAGCGCGGCCTCGAACGCGTCGACGTCGTAGATGCCTTTGCCGGCGTACGAACCTTCGTCGAACAGATCCTGATAGAGATCCGATACGGCCGACGTGTAGGGATCGATACCATGCGCGCCCGAGGATACGCGCTGGAACAGCGATCCCTCCTCACCGCTCGCCAGCGAGGCGCTCACCCGCGGTTGCAGCACGCCATAACCCTCGACGATGCGCTGGCCGGCAGGATCAAATACTGGACGGTTGAGCGGATGCGCCATCTTGCCGATCAGGCGGCGCACGGTGTCGCGCAGCAGCCGCGTATCGGCGTCGAGCGTGATTACGTAGCGCACATCGGACGGCACGCTGGGCGGCCGGCCGTGCGAAGCCAGAAAGGAAGTATCGGGCGCACCACGCAGCAGGCGGTTCAGTTCGTGGAGCTTGCCGCGCTTGCGCTCCCAACCCATCCAGCATCGCTCGCTTTCGTTCCAGACGCGCTCGCGATGCAGCAGCAGGAAGCGAGCCGGCTCGCCCTCGGCCACGGGGTAGCGCCGGTTCAAGCGATCGATGCCCGCCATCGCGTCGGCCAGCAGTGCCTCGTCGCACTCGAGGCGAGGCACCGGCGCATCCACCCAGTCGGACAGCAAGGCGAAATAGAGCGCGCCCGCGGGGCTCGCGAGATGGTGGATCTCCAGACGCTCGATCTGCTCGGCGAGCGCTGCTTCCGAACTCAGCAGCATCGGCACGGCAACCATCGTGCGCAAGGCCGGCGGGATACCATCGAGCAAATCGAGTCCCGGCAGCGGGCTAGTGCCGATGTCGTGCATCACCCCGCGATTGACCAGTGCCACCGCCACATCGAGCACCGGTAGCAAGCCGGCCACGCCAAGCCCGACCAGCCAGGGGCCGGGCACTTTCTCGCGTGCCAACCAAACCAGGATCGCCGCCAGCAGGGTCGCGACAAGCAAGCCGATGCGGCCGAGATATCCGGCCAGGCCGGTGCGCCGCGTCAGGCGCCGCCACCACTGGGCAAGCGGCGCGCGATAACCGATCGATACTTCGAGCGCGGCGCGGCCGCCGGCCAGCAGGTGATAGCCGGGATCGGCCTCGCGGACCGGCGCATCCTCGGCATCCGGCGCCCGGCCGGCGCCGCACGCCTGCGCATCGGCAACGACCCGACGAGCGATCTCCAGTTCGCTGACCCGTGAACCACGGGACAGCGCCTCGACCGCGTCCCGATAGCGGTTGCGGGTCGGGAAATCCATCAGCGAGAAGCCCGGATGCCGACGCAACGCCTGGTCGACCGGGCTGATCTGTTCGAATAGCTCGGTCCAATCGACCTCGGAGATCAGGCGCAGGCTGGTTATGATGTTGCGCACGGTCAGGTTGGCCGCGCCCTGTTCGTGGTTGACGGCGGACACGATTCGGTCCGGCGTCGTGCCGCGCAGCGCCAGTTGCCGGTGCAGCCACGACAGCACGGGCGCGATGGCCGGGTCGTGATCGTGCAAGCGCTGAATCAACTGCACCGCGAAGGCGTCGCGCGATACCGCATATTCGTGGCGCACCATCAGCGGGCCGGCCGCTTCACGCGCCTTCCCGCCCTCGCCGAGCAGACGGTCGGCCAGCGCATTGGCATCGAGCCGTGCCTGTCGTTCGTCGGTGATCTGGTCCGCGAGCCGTCGCAGGTTCTCGATCAGCACGATCCGCAGCGTGATCCCCACCGCCCATAGCTCGCCGATCGTCAGTGGCGCCACGGCCTGATAGGCCAGCATGAAGCGGCACAGCACCTCAGGATCGAAACGACTGTCGGTATGGGCGACAAAGGCCCAGCTGATGCCGAGCACGCGCGGATAACCTGGGAACGGCCCATCGTCGAGTTTGGGCAACTGGCGATAATAGCGCGGGGAAAGATCCTCACGAACCTGGCGCACTTGTTCCGCGATCAGATGGTAGTTGTCGAGCAGCCACTCCGCGGCAGGCATGATCTGCTCGCCGAGTGCATCCGACACCACGGTGTTGCGATAGGCCTTCAGCAGGTGATCTGCGTTGTGCTTCAGGCGCCGGACCAGGGATGGCCCGAATGTCTGACGGGGCGCCACCGTTTGCGCGTGCGCGAGGCTCGCCGCATGCTGCGCCAGCCGCTCATCGCCGAAGAACTCCTCGCGAATCGGCTGGATATTGTTCCAGGGGGAACGCTTGCCTCGCGCAAAATGACCTATCAACACGATTTCTCCTTGAGCGCGACTCTCCGTTGCACATGGCGCGGCCACCGCGCGGGCAGCGAACGGCTGGAACACACCTCGAGCGGTGGCGACCCGATAGCCCGCCTGGACAGCTCGTCGTCTGGTCGGGCGACACGTCACATGAGCGGCAAGGCAGGCAAGGCGGCCGGTGCCAGGCGATCGGGTCCGACGCCGCACGCGGGATGGCCGCCGCGCTCGCACATCAGGGACACGACCAGCTCTCGTGTGGTGCCCAGCGCCTTCGCCATTCGATCGATGTCGTGCACGACCTGCCTCGGCAGGCAAAGCTCGACGCGCAGGCTGGTCGACCGCAACCCGCCGATGTCGATATCGACGAATCGCCAGATTCCCTTGCCGGTATCGAACGCCGAGGCCTGCAGGATCACCATGTCGGTGGTGGGAGGAGGAATGAGACGTGCTTGCTTGTCGTAGCAAGTGATGACTGCCCTGGCGGCAAGCGCGTGCAATTCTGCATAGGAGCCGCCTGCGGCCTGCACCGCCGGGAAATCCGGGAGCGCGCCGTGATAGCGGTGCATACCAAGGCGCGTGATGTAGATCGGGTATTCCATGTTTTTCCTGGAGACGGATTCGCTGGACCTCAGGGTGCGGTACAACCCATCTCCAAGTCGGTACGATAGTGCACCATCGTTCGAGCCGGTATAGCGCGCAAGCGTGCCGGCAAGCCGAGGGTCACGACCATCGAGACGCGACGCCGGGCGGGACGAACCGCTCCGGGCGGCCCGTGTTAGTCTGCGAAACTCACGAGGAGGCATGTCATGAATCGGGTCATCGCGTATCGCGGCTTCGAGATCCACGTCGAATTGACCCCAGCCACACCGGAAACCTTTGACGTGACCTTCCAGGTAAAAAGCCGTACGAATCTCGAAGTGCTGGGCGCACGGGGAGGTCGCATCCCGCTGCGTCACGGCCCCTTTACCGAACGCTGGGCCTTTCTGGTCGCCGAAATCGCGGGCCAGGCCGCCATCGATGTCCTACTGGGCCCGACCGACTGACTCCCTTTCTTCGTTTCCTCGCTCCCCCTACCGCTCCGCCGATCATGTCCGAGCGCGCGCCGCCAAACAGCGAGGCGCGGCCCACGATCAACCTGGTTAAGGAGACTTCATGAAGCTGCGCGTCGGATATGAACTGTCATACGAGTGCCCACAGCCCACGCCGATGATGCTGATGCTGCACACACATTTTTCCCATGCGCGGGATATCGTGGTGGCAGACATACTCGTCACCGATCCGCCACTGCCGATCAGCCAGTATCGCGATTCGTTTGGCAACCTGTGCAGTCGCACCGTTGCCCCCATCGGACGCGTCAAGTTTCATACGACCGCCATCATCAACGTACCCGATGTCATGGAAACCCGGCCCGCCGGCGGTCGAGGCCATCCAGTCGAGCAATTGCCCGACGAGACGCTGATTTTTCTCTTGGGAAGCCGGTACTGCGAAACGGATCTCCTGGTCGACACCGCGTGGCAGTTGTTCGGCCATTGCGCGCCCGGGCGCGAGACCGTGCTGGCGATCTGCGATTTCGTGCATCAGCATATCGAATTCGATTACGGGCACGCACGCCCCACCAAGACTGCCTGGGAAGCGTACCGCGAACGCAAGGGTGTCTGCCGGGACTTCGCGCACCTGGGCGTCGCGTTGTGCCGTGCCATGAATATCCCCGCGCGCTACTGTACCGGCTATATCAGTGACGTGGGCTTGCCGCCCGCAACGGCGCCGATGGATTTCGCAGGCTGGTTCGAAGCCTACGTGGGAGACAGTTGGCAGACCTTCGACCCGAGAAACAATGCGCCACGTATCGGGCGCGTACTGATGGCTTACGGCCGCGATGCGGTGGATGTCGCGATCAGCAATGCATTCGGGCCAGCCGTGCTGACTCATTTCGAGGTGCATTGCGATCGGGAATAGTCGTGGCGGCCGTGCTGTCGACACGGGGATAGTCAGTCACCGCCAGCCGACAATGGTCCTCGCCATGTGGGCTATGGCACGCTTCCATAGTTGGCAGGCATCGCCTTGGCGACACCGCCGTTCAGGACCACGCCACTGATCTGATGGGGTCGGTGCGCAGCCAAGCCGTGTTGCATCGCTTCGTCGGCAGGACGGTCCGCCTGGCGAAACAGTTACAAGATTGGCATTGACCGCGACGGCACCCAACAGATACCGTGTCCACTGAAGTTCAAGAAGTTCGAGTGCTGTTCATCAATTGTCCGCTTTTCAGGCGGTATTCGTTGTCCTCTCCCTCCTTGATGCTTCACATGCCCATCTACAGGGCGAATCTTTTTATTTTTCTCAAGGATTTTTCATGGATACCGGTATCGTCAAGTGGTTCAATGACAGCAAGGGTTTTGGCTTCATCACGCCGGACAACGGCGGCGACGATCTGTTCGCGCACTTCTCGGAAGTGAGCGGCGACGGCTTCAAGACACTCGCTGAAAATCAGAAAGTCAGCTTCGAGACGAAGCGCGGCCCGAAGGGCATGCAAGCAGCTAACATCAAGCCGCTGTAAGGGTTGAAGAACCGGCACCTGGCAACAGGTGCCGAAAGTGCGGCGACACCCTCGCGACGCTGTCTCCCCAAGATCAGGACGATCGCATATGGCTGTGCCTGTTCATTCAGCCATTGCCCGAGCGCTACACACCTCATTTCCCTACCTCTGGCCTCAAGGCCATTTCTTCGTGTTTCGGCTGCTTCGGATTTAGCTTGCAAGGACCATGGGCCCTATCGCAAGTCAGCCGCGACCAGATCCGTCAACCAACTCTGATCGCACGCGCGAACGCTCGCCGCGATTGTGTGCTTCGGTTAAGGGTCCCAAATGCACCGAGCGTGGCCGCAAGCGCAGCCTCGATGATCCCCTCCAGCGAAAATCCGCTCTCTTCATTGCCCTACTGCTCCGTCAACACCGAATCTGGCAGCGCTGTGTCACTGGCGCTTTGAAGCCTCCTTCTTCAGTTTCCTCGCATCCCTCTTTTCCTTCGGTGTTCTAATCGCCACTTTTTTCTCCGATTTTTTGGCATTGTGGGCTTTGCTCATGATTACCTCCTTCTAGGGAACTCTCACAGAGTCTGTCGTGATGCATCTTGCGACGTAGCGTATACCACGCCTATTCGATCACGTGACGGTTACGATCAGCGTTTCGCATTTGACGGCGGTTACCTCCATCTGAACGTGAAGGATGCAGTGATCCACGCCTACACTAGTCGAGTGGCGCATCCATCCATAGCGAGCGTGGGCAAAGCTACTGTCACTTTTCCTATCCTTTCGTGGCAAGCCTTGTTTCGTTGACAGTCTCGCCGTCATTTTCCCAACGTCGCACGAAAGCTCAAGCCTGTCATGGAGCCCAATCCAGCACCCTGAGGGCGCGAGGCCGCGCCTTCCGGCTTATGCCCTGGCTGACGCGCTACTCATCGGCAGATAGACGATGCACGGTGCGGCAACGTACAGATTTTCCGCACCGACGAAAGCACAATATCGGCACTATTTGCTGTGCATTCCGGCATTCACCGCATCCGCGAACAGAGTGTCAGCGCTCGTGAGGAATGCGACAAGTAACTTCAGTTCGTGGTCCGAGGATAGAAAATGACAAGCGCAATGTGGGGCATCGTGATCGGGATGGCACTGATCGTCGGATTTTCGTTGCATCGATCTAGGTCAGGCAGGATAGAAGCCATCGCAACTTCCAGTCGCATCTTTGAAGAGCCGCCGGCTTCGACATCCGCCTTGTAGTGACGGCTCTACGTTCTGTCTGAGAGAGCAGAGATTGGGCCCCGACTCAGACACATTCCAGTTATCGCTCATTAAGGCACGCCTTCCTCGCAAGCTGTCTGCATCACAATGCGCGCGGCTGGGACAGTATGTCGGTACGTTGCCGTACGGATTCTCGAGGAGGGGACGCTTGCCCCCGAACCAAGGGAGGATGTAGTTGACAGTGTCTAAGGGGATGGACCGAACTCGACCTCGCATTGATGGTCCGGCACGGCCGCCCGATCGGGCGAGCACCACCTGGGACAGGGCGACGTGGTGTGGGCCTCGCCTCGCATCGGGGCTTCACACTGGCGGACGGATTATCGGTGCCGCTCGCGTCGCCTCCCGAAATCCGCTGCTGCCGCCAGCGCGGGCTGGCCACGCCGGGCCGCCCATATCACGGATCTACATGAGCCAGAGGCAACCACCGCGTGTAGCCTGCTGTCACGGCATTTGTGCTGTCCGATCGCACCGCGTCGGCGGCTAGGTTAGTCAGGCGCCTACCGTTTGGCCTGCCAGTCCAATCGACTGCCACGTCGTCGTATCGTCGTAGGCCACGGCCAGGGAGATGCCGCCTCCTTGATCAGGCAAGCCGTACACGGAAGTCGGGAGCTCGTTGGAATTTTCGATGGTGCGGCAGTCGAGATTACGCAGCGTGTCGCCCACGTTATGCAGCACCGCACCGCCGAGCTGGTAGGCCGGTGCCGAGATCGCGTCATCGGCAAAACTCCGAGCCGTGCCACGCCACTACGCGCCGTTGATGACGTCTGGAGCTGGCGCTGCCGACCTGGCCCGCTGCTAGGTTACGGATCGCCACCAGCTCGCCCGCGCCCTCGATCCTCCCCTCAATTTCCTTCTTGACGACATATCTTTCGATATATATCTTTCGATACATCTTTAGACATGTACGAAGGAGAACACGATGCGTCGTTCCCATCATCACGGCCGTTTCCGCGACGGCTTCGAAGGCGGCTGGTGGCAAGGCCCGAGCTGCGACCCGGATGCCGAGCGCCACGCGCGCGGCCATGAGCATGGCGATTTTCGCCGTCACGGCGGTCTAGCCAGGTTGTGGGCCATGGCCGGCGGCCGGCGCGGCGGCGGCCGCCACGGCTTCGGCGGCTTTCCGGAAGGCTTCGGCGGCCCGGGCGGACCCGGCGGTTTCGGCTTCGACGATCCGCGCATGCCGCGTGGCCGCCAGTTCAATTCCGACGACCTGCAACTGATGCTGCTCTCGCTGCTGGCCGCCCAGCCGAGTCACGGCTACGAGCTGATCAAGGCGCTCGACACGCGCTCGCAAGGCTTCTACGTGCCGAGCCCCGGCATGGTCTACCCGGCGCTGACCTACCTGGAAGAAGTCGGCTACGTGACCGTCGAGGTCGATGGCAACCGCAAGCGCTACGCGCTCGCCGAAGCCGGCCGCGAGCATCTCGAAGCCCAGCGCGAGCGTGTCGAACTGCTGTTCGCGAAGCTCGAGCACCTCGGCCGCAAGATGGAATTCATGCGCCGCGCCTTCGCGGGCCAGGGCCAGGGCGAAGCCGGCGAGGACACGCCGGAAGGCGGCTGGCTGCCCGAGTACGTCGAGGCACGCCTGGCGCTGAAACACCTGCTGTTCCGCAAGAGCGCGGTCAGCCCGGACGAGCAGCGCCGCATCGCCGCGATCCTGCGCCGCACGACGGCCGAGATCGAAGGCAAGCCCGAAGCCGCGCCGAACGCCGCGCCCGACGCCTGAAGCGCGCCCACCCAACCCGGAGAATCGATTGATGCAGAATCCGACTGAACGCGCCGTGACGCGCGTGCGCCATACGCTGAAACGCCGCGAACTGACCGTCAGCCGCATCACGCGCGTGACGCCCCATCTGCTGCGCGTGACGCTCACGGGCGAGGATCTCGACGACTTCGTCAGCGCCTCGTTCGACGACCACGTGAAGGTGTTCTTCCCCGCGCCCGGCGAAACCGAAGCGCCCAAACCGGTGCTGGGCCCGAACGGGCTCGAACTGCCGGAAGGCGCGCCCAGGCCGATCATGCGCGATTTCACACCGCGCCGTTACGATCGCGAGGCACGCGAGCTCGACCTCGAGTTCGTGCTGCACCACCCTGGCCCGGCCTCGCAGTGGGCCGAGCAGGCCGCCGTGGGCCAGACGCTGGCGATCGGCGGCCCGCGCGGATCCTTCGTGGTCCCGACCGACTTCGACTGGCACCTGCTGATCGGCGACGATACGGCGCTGCCCGCCATCGCGCGCCGCCTGGGCGAACTGCCGACCGGCACGCGCGCGGCGGTGGTGGTGGAAGTCGCCGATGCCTCGGCGCACATCGAGTTCGAGTCGCGAGCCGAGGTCTACACGATCTGGCGATATCGCGACGACCCGGCTGCCGCCGGTGCCGAAGCGGGCGCGCAGTTCGTCGAGGCCCTGAGCGAGCTGCCGCTGCCGAATGGCGACGGTTATGTCTGGGCGGCCGGCGAGGCGGCGGCGATGCGCGCGGTGCGCCGGCATCTGTGCGACACGCGCGGCGTCCATAAGTCGCGCATCCGCGCCTCGGCCTACTGGAAACGTGGCGCCGAAGGCGTGCACGAATCGCTCGACGATTGACCGGCGGAAGGCGCCGATCGAAGCGGCGCCGCTCGCTGTCAACGCGGAAAGCTTGTCAACTTTCGATAAGCGAAGCGCTTGCGGGCTTGCGTCCGCGCTTGGCAGTGCCATCGCGCGTGGTATATATCCGACTGAATGGCCTGCGGGGCGCCTGGCGCCCGGCGGGCCATTCGCCGGTCCGGCGGCGGGCAAGCAGCGAATGCCCGCGCGAGACGGCCGGCTCGACCGTCGCGATGCGGCGCAATACGGTCGCGACGATGCGGGAGACCACGCGCGGTCCGTCCCATGGACACGCGCTCATCGTTTCAGCGCACGACCATGAACGCCGACCACAATACGCACGCCACGCTCGCCCGATCGCTCCGGATCGTCGCCTACTGCTCGCTCGCGGCCATCGCGGTCGCGCTGTTCGTCGCGATGTGCGCGATCCTGCGCGACAGCGCGATCGACCGCGAAGTCTCGCAACGCGGCGCCACCGATACGCTCGAACTGCATGGCGGCACGGGCGCCTCGCCCGACGTCGCGCCCGACGCCACGGCCGGCAAGTCCCCAGGCTGACGATCGATCGCCTCGCGCGGCCTAGCGGCCGCGCAGATTCCCCAATACCACCATCCTCAGCGTCTCGCCGATGCGTTCGAGGCGTGCCACCAGCATGCCGCCGTAGCAACGCACCAGCAGCGCGCCGGCGGTGCCCGTGAACACCCCGCCGAGCATGTCGAGCGGCCAGTGCACGCCCGCATAGACACGTCCCCAGGCCACCAGCAGCGCGTCGATCGCCATCGCGATGCCGAGCGCGCGCGTGCTGCGCGACAGCCACAGCGCGCTCGCCACGCTCCAGACGAAGGTCATGTGATTGCTGGGGAACGAGCCGTCCGCCGCATGCGGGATCAGCTGCGTACCGAGGCCGATCGCGAACGGCCGCGGCGAGTACCAGACGCTGGAGATGAGTTGCGCGAGCAGCAGCGCGACGCAGGCGGCCAGCCCTGCCGCGATGGCCTGCCGGCGCACCGGCCGCGTACCGGCGAGCCAGACCGCCAGCAACAGCGCCGGCACGATGAATACCAACCAGACCGCGGCGAATATCGCCAGATTGGCAACCGCGGGTTGGGGATGGGAGCCGGCATTGAGCGCCGCGAACGCGGCGAGATTGAGATTGAGCATCGGGGACGAGCAGGACGAGGCGCGATCGGCAGGGATCGCGCAGCGCCGACATTACGAAGGATTGACGTCGGGACCGCCGATGAAAGCGGATTGAAACGCCTTGCTGCAGCGCGGCACTTTGATGGTGGTGCGGCGCAAAAGTTCAATGCCGGTATCGATGCGATCTTCGATGCAAGCCGCGGCGCGATCCCGTATTCTCTCACCCTGAATCCCGAAAAGACTCACCCAGGATGCTCACACGGGCGTCATCGGCGCGCGGGAAGATGCGGATTCGCCGCCGTCATTAGGTCGATTTCACGCATCGATTTCACGATTTCTGAAGTTCAGGCTACGAATTAAGCAATAAACTCTTCCGCTTGCGGCAGCGCACAATCGATCTGCAACAGCATTAGGATATCGGCACTCTTCCCTCAGCAGCGATCAACAAGGAGTCCGCATGAACCCGAGTCAAGTCCTGTCGAATGCGTTCGCGATGCCGCTCACGAGTCCCGCGTTTCCGATGGGACCGTACCGCTTCATCAATCGTGAGTTCCTGATCATCACGTACCGCACCGACATGGACCGCTTGCGCGAGATCGTGCCGGAGCCGCTGAAGGTCACCCAGCCGCTGGTCCACTACGAGTTCATCCGCATGCCGGACTCCACCGGCTTCGGCGACTACACGGAAAGCGGGCAGGTGATTCCGGTCGAATTCGAAGGCCAGCCGGGCGGCTACACGCTCGCCATGTACCTCAACGACCACCCGCCGATCGCCGGCGGTCGCGAGCTGTGGGGCTTCCCGAAGAAGCTCGCGCAGCCGACGCTCGAAACGCATACCGACACGCTGCTGGGCACGCTCGACTACGGCCCGGTGCGCGTGGCCACCGGCACCATGGGCTACAAGCACAAGGACCTCGACCTGGTCGAGCAGCAGCAGCGCCTGGCCGGCGCGAACTACCTGCTGAAGATCATTCCGCACGTCGACGGCAGCCCGCGCATCTGCGAGCTGGTGCGCTACTACCTGCAGGACATCAAGATGAAAGGCGCCTGGACCGGCCCGGCCTCGCTGCACCTGGCGCCGCACGCGCTGGCGCCGGTGGCCGACCTGCCGGTGCTCGAGATCGTCGAGGCGCGCCACCTGATGGCCGACCTCACGCTCGGCCTCGGCGAAGTCGTCTACGATTACCTCGCGAAGTAAGACCTCGCCTCACCTGAACGCATCCACCAACAACACGGGAAATCGATCATGAGCAATCTGACTGGCAAGACCGCTGTCGTCACCGGCGCCGCGAGCGGCATCGGCAAGGAAATCGCGCTGGAACTGGCCAAGGCGGGCGCCGCCGTGGCGATCGCCGACCTGAACCAGGACGGCGCGAACGCCGTGGCCGAGCAGATCAAGACGGCCGGCGGCAAGGCGATCGGCGTGGCGATGGACGTCACCAACGAGGACGCCGTCAATGCCGGCATCGACAAGGTCGCCGCCGAGTTCGGCTCGGTCGACATCCTGGTCTCGAACGCGGGCATCCAGATCGTCAATCCGATCGAGAACTACTCGTTCTCGGACTGGAAGAAGATGCAGGCGATCCACGTCGACGGCGCCTTCCTGACCACCAAGGCCGCGCTCAAGCACATGTACAAGGACGATCGCGGTGGCGTGGTGATCTACATGGGCTCGGTGCACTCGCACGAGGCCTCGCCGCTGAAGTCGGCTTACGTGACGGCCAAGCACGGCCTGCTGGGCCTGGCGCGCGTGCTGGCCAAGGAAGGCGCGAAGCACAACGTGCGCTCGCATGTGGTCTGCCCGGGCTTCGTGCGCACGCCGCTGGTCGACAAGCAGATCCCCGAGCAGGCCAAGGAACTCGGCATCAGCGAAGAGGAAGTGATCAAGCACGTGATGCTGGGCAACACCGTCGACGGCGTGTTCACCACGGTGGAAGACGTCGCCAAGACGGTGCTGTTCCTGTCGGCCTTCCCGAGCGCCGCGCTCACGGGCCAGTCCTTCATCGTCAGCCACGGCTGGTTCATGCAATGAAGCCGCACGCCCGTACCGAGAAACAGGCGAGCGACCCCGACCTGCAAGCCGAGGCCGGCGCGCCGGCCGCGCGCGGGCTGCCGTACGAAACGATCGCGCTCGTGCTGCAAGGTGGCGGCGCGCTCGGCTCGTATCAGGCGGGCGTGTTCGAAGGGCTGCACGAGGCCGGCGTTCCGCTGAACTGGATCGCCGGCATCTCGATCGGCGCGCTGAACACCGCGCTGATCGCCGGCAATGCGCCCGAGCATCGCGTCGAGCGGCTGCGCGAATTCTGGAACACGATCTGCCAGCCCGCGTTCTTCCCGGCGCTGCCGACCGCGATCGAGTTCGCGCTGTTCAACAGCATCGAATCGGTGCGCCAGGCCTTCACCGCCTCGCAGGCGGCCAGCGCGATCCTGCAGGGGCAGCGCGGCTTCTTCGTGCCTCGCTTCCCGCCGCCGCTACCCGGCGTGCGCGAGGAAACCGAGCGTGTCAGCTATTACGACACCTCGCCGCTGCGCAAGACGCTGCTCGAGTTCTGCGATTTCGATCGCATCAACTCGGGCGAGATCCGCGTGTCCGTCGGCGCGGTGAACGTCGCCACCGGCAACTTCACCTACTTCGACAACACCAAGATCACGCTGCACCCCGAGCACTTCATGGCCTCGGGCGCGCTGCCGCCCGCCTTCCCGCCCGTCGAGATCGACGGCCAGTTCTACTGGGATGGCGGCGTGGTGTCGAACACGCCGCTGATGGAAGTGCTGCGCGCCTCGCCGCGCCGCGACACGCTCGCGTTCCAGGTCGATCTCTGGAATGCGCGCGGGCCGCTGCCGGCCACGCTGGCCGATGTCTCGGAGCGAACCAAGGACGTGCAGTATTCGAGCCGGACGCGTTTCGTCACCGACACGCTGCAGCGCGAGCAGCGCTTCCGCAACGTGCTGCGCCGCGTGCTGGAGCTGGTGCCCGAGGACGTCCGCAACAACGATCCCTGGTGCCAGCAGGCGGGCGTGCTGTCGACCGGCAAGCGCTACAACGTCCAGCACCTGATCTACCAGCAGAAGTCCTACGAGCACGACTACAAGGACTACCAGTTCGGCCTCTCGACGATGCGAGACCACTGGGCGGCCGGGCTCACCGACATCCGCAACACGCTGGCGGTCAAGGACGCGCTCGCGCTGCCGACCAACGACTCCGGCTTCGTCACGCACGACATCCACCGGCCGCGGTGATGCCGTCCTCGCGCGGCCGGTGCCGTTCCGGCCGGTCGCGCGATGTCTTTCCTCCCTCCCGGTCCCCGCTCCCTCATGCCGATCCTGATCGTCCTGTTCGTGCTCGCCGCGCTCGTCTGGGGCGCGGTTGCCGCATTCCATGCCCTTGCCGCGCAGTTCGGCACGGGCGTCGCGATCGCCGCCGCCGTGGTGGCGGCCGCGTTACTGGCGTTCGCCGTCTCGGCGTGGCTGCGCAGCCGACGCGAGATCGCGCCGAATACCAGGGAAGGCGGCTGGACGCATGTGATGCGGCAGGGAACGGCTTCGCTGCAACTGTCGTCGACGCAGGGGCTGCTGTGGATGTCGCTGGATGGCGTGGAAGGGCGTTATACGCTGACCGATATCGTCGATTGCCAGGCGCGGCAGGCCGGCGGGCAATGGTGCCTGGTCGTGACGGTGCGCGACGCGCGGCAACCCGAATGGCAATTGCCGATGGCCAGCCAGCGCGAGGCGCGGCGCTGGGCGCGCGTGGTGACGCTGGGGCGGGCGGGAAGCTTGTGAGCTTGGGCGGCGCGCCGCAAGCTCAAGCCGAGCGCCCATAGAGATCGCCCAGCCATTGTCGGCAGATCGCCTGCATCTCGCGCGGCACCAGCAGACGATCGACGGGAATGCGCGCCGCCGCGCGAAGCTCGTCGGTCACTTCGCCAAACAAAGCCTCGATTCCCTCGACGATCTCGGCTCGTTCGCGTGCTGAAACATGATGGGCGACGTCATCTCGCCAAAGCACCGCGAGCCGGCTTGCACGATCGGCAAACAGCACGATGGCATCGTGAATGTAGAGGATGTCCTGGGCGAGCTTGCGCTGCCGCCGCCGCTCGTCGCGGATCAGGATTTTCTGCGCGATGAAGCTCACGGGATTCGGAATGCGCAAGCCATGGAGCGGAACCGGGAGCCCGGCCGTGCCGGCCGCGATGGATACCCGCCACGGCAAGGCCATCAGCAGGCTGAAACGGCGCAACTTCTGCGCGCTGATGCCGGAAGCATCGAGGGTGACGCTGGGCGCACCCTGGCGGGTGCGGCCGCTCCCCGACAGGGTGGTGAGGAATTCGGCGTAGAAGCCGTGCCGCTCGTCGCCCAGGGTGTATTTCGCGACCGGCGGCCGATACTCGCCGCATAGCTGTTCTCGAAATCCCGCCGCGAGCAGCGCGTCTTTCATGCTGCCCTGGAACCGGGTGTGTTCGTCGAAGGCGATATCGGCGTCAAGCGTCGCGATCGGCCTGAACCGAGGGTCGGCCGTCGCGAGCGGATGCAGGCGATAAAGCCGATGCGCCCATCCGCCGACATAGACGATCTGGTCGCGCCAGGGTGCAAGCGCCGCGGCCAGCCGGGCAAAGGGTTCGAGGTCGTTCACGAGGTATCTCCGACGAGGTCGCGAAGTACCGTATTCTCGATGTGAAGCGACTGCTCCGTCCCGCGCGAAGGATGCGACACAGTGTCGAGCCAGACCTGGATCACATCGGCGACGACCAGGCCCTGCCGGCGAACGCTGCCTCGCAACAGCGAATTGGGCGCCGAGGCCTGCTTGAGTATCACGAGGCGCTCGGCATCCGCCGATGCAGGCGCCAGCCCGGGCCAGTTTGCCGCCTGCTCGAGATCACGCACGTAAAGATAGGGCGGAACGCCGTGGACATGCCCGACGCCGAGCGCGTCGGCGGCCCCGAACAAGCCTACGCAGCCCTCGTGCTCGCCCAGCCAGCCGGCGATGCGCGCACGCGGATCGCCCGGCATCACGAAACGCATGCGGGCCTCGGGCGTGGTGGATCGGTAATAGGATTTCCAGCGCTCGGCCAGCTCGCGGCGCCTGACGACGCGCAGCTCGCCGCCCTCGTCAAGAAAACCCTGCTCGTGCATCGCGGCGACGAAGCGCGATGCCGTCATCACCGAGACGTCGGCCGCTTTCGCCAGCTCGCTGATCGTGCGATAGCCGGCTCGCGGCGCCGTCAGCATCCCGGCGGGCACCTGGGGGGCGAACAGCACCTTGAGCAACCACTGGTTCAAGTCGGAAAACAGGTTGGCGCCCCCGCGAATTCGCGCGTTGGCCACCCGCCGCGGCGTCGATATGGGCTGGTCCGTCGACATCGGCTCCAGGCCCGCGCCGCGAAAATACCGCGTGCCGCCCGGCGAGGCGACGCCAACCGCCACGTCGGCCGCGTAATTCGCGCAGAACTCGCCGATCCGGCGCAGCAGGGCACCCTGCAGTTCGCGCACCCAGATCAGCGCGAGCGGGCGCGCGCGGCCATGCGCACGCGCATAGGCCTGGGCCTGCAGGATCGCTTGCGCGAGCAAGGCGATGACGCGATCCGCGCGGCTTTCCGAGGCAGCCTTGACGTCAGCGACATACGACACCTTGCCCTTCCTTAGCAGCAGGTCGGGCTGGTAGCGCAAAGCCTGCGCGGGTGCCGCCACGACCTCCCAGCCCGCCGCGCGAAACAGCGCGGCGAAGGCGTGATCGGTGGATTGCTCGGATTCGATAATCATCATGCCCCCTTTCTAACACGGCCATGTTATTTACCATGGCCGTGTTAGTTAACGTGGCCATGTTAAATCAGAGAATCCCGTCACGACAAATTCGGTGCCCATGCGTTTGCGACCGGGCAAGATTCGCTGCATCGGCCAGGCTCGAAAGCGACATGGCCGGCACCAAGGTGCCGGCCATGCGTGACGCCGTTCGCCGACTGAATGCGGCGCCACGAATATCGAGGCTTACTGCGCGCCAAGCTTCTTGATCAGCACATCGAGCTCGGCCAGTTCGGCTTCGTTCAGGTCCGTCAGCGGGGCGCGCACCGGGCCCGCGTCGTGGCCGACCAGCTTGGCGCCGGCCTTCACGATGCTGACCGCGTAACCCGCGCGGCGGTTGCGGATCTTCAGGTAGGGCAGAAAGAACTCGTCGATCAGCTTGCCGACGGTGGCGTGATCGTCGGCCGCGATCGCGCGGTAGAAGTCCATCGCCGTCTTCGGGATGAAGTTGAACACCGCCGACGAATAGACCGGCACGCCCAGCGCCTTGTAGGCCGCGGCATAGACTTCCGCGGTCGGCAGCCCGCCCAGGTAGGCGAAGCGATCGCCCAGGCGACGGCGGATGGTCACCATCGCCTCGATCTCGCCCACGCCGTCCTTGAAGCCGATCAGGTTCGGGCAACGCTCGGCCAGGCGCTCGAGCATGTCGGCGTTGAGCTTGGAATTGGCGCGGTTGTAGATGATCACGCCGATGTCCGGCACGGCCTTGCAGACCTGCTCGGCGTGATCGGCGATGCCTTCCTGCGAGGCTTCGGTCAGGTAATGCGGCATCAGCAGCACGCCGTTGGCGCCCAGGCGCTGGGCTTCCCTGGCGTATTCGATGGCCACGCGGGTGGGGCCGCCGGCGCCGGCCAGGATCGGCACCTTGCCCTTGCAGGTCTCGGCGGCGGTGCGCACCACGTTCGAATAGTCGTCGCGGGTCAGCGAGAAGAACTCGCCCGTGCCGCCGGCCACGAACAGCGCCGAGGCGCCGTAGGGGGCGAGCCATTCGAGGCGCTCGACATAGGTGCTCGGGCGGAAGTTGCCCTCGGCGTCGAAGTCGGTGACGGGGAAGGACAGCAGGCCTTCCGAGATGATCTGCTTGAGTTCCTGAGGCGTGGTCATGTGCTTGCTTGGTTCGGTTCGTGAGGCGATCGAGCCGGCCCGGCCGATCGCGTTGAATGTCGTGTCGATGTCGAGTTCAGCGCACCAGGCAGGGGCGCTTGTTGTCGAACTTCCAGTTCGGGATCAGGTACTGCATCGCGACGCCGTCGTCGCGCGCGCCCAGGCCGTGCTGCTCGTACAGCGCGTTGGCGCGTTCGAGCGCATCCATGTCGACCTCGATGCCCAGGCCCGGCCTGGCCGGCACCTTCACCTTGCCGCCGACGATCTGCAGCGGATCGCGCGTCAGGAACTGGCCGTCCTGCCAGATCCAGTGCGTGTCGATCGCGGTGATCTTGCCCGGCGCGGCGGCCGCCACGTGCGTGAACATCGCCAGCGAGATATCGAAGTGATTGTTCGAGTGCGAGCCCCAGGTCAGGCCCCAGTCGTTGCACATCTGCGCGACGCGCACCGAGCCCTGCATGGTCCAGAAGTGCGGATCGGCCAGCGGGATGTCGACCGATTGCAGCTGGATCGCGTGGCCCATCTGGCGCCAGTCGGTGGCGATCATGTTGGTGGCCGTCGGCAGGCCCGTGGCGCGGCGGAATTCGGCCATCACCTCGCGGCCCGAATAACCGTTCTCGGCGCCGCAGGGATCTTCCGCGTAGGCCAGCACGCCGTGCATGTCGCGACACAGGCGCACCGCCTCGGCGAGCGACCAGGCGCCGTTCGGGTCCAGCGTCACGCGCGCTTGCGGGAAGCGCTCGGCCAGCGCCTTGGCGGCCTCGATTTCCTCGTCGCCGGACAGCACGCCGCCCTTCAGCTTGAAGTCGTTGAAGCCGTAGCGCGCCTGCGCGGCCTCGGCCAGGCGCACCACCGCCTCGGGCGTCATCGCCACCTCGGTGCGCAGGCGCTCCCAGTCGTCGCGGCCGTCGGCGCCGCTGGCATAGGCCAGGTCCGTCTTGTTGCGGTCGCCGATGTAGAACAGGTAGCCGAGCATCTCGACCTCGTCGCGCTGCTGACCTTCGCCGAGCAGGGCCGCCACCGGCACGTTCAGGTGCTGGCCGAGCAGGTCGAGCAGCGCCGCCTCCAGCGCCGTGACGGCGTGGATGGTGGTGCGCAGGTCGAAGGTCTGCAGGCCGCGGCCGCCGGCGTCGCGATCGGCGAAGGTCGAGCGCACGCGGTTCAGCATCGCCTGCAGGTTGCCGATCGACTGGCCGACCACGATCCCGCGCGCATCGTCGATGGTCTTGCGGATCGCCTCGCCGCCCGGCACCTCGCCCACGCCGGTGTGGCCGCTGCTGTCGCGCAGGATCACGACGTTGCGCGTGAAGAACGGGCCGTGCGCGCCGCTCAGGTTCATCAGCATGCTGTCGCGGCCGGCGACCGGCACGACGCGCAGCTCGGTCACGACAGGGGTGGCGTTTGCCTGGATGGAATTCGAGGACATGGAGCGTTACCTGAAAAAGGCGCCGAATCCGGCGCTGGAGAAAGCTTGCAAAATCCGGCGGCACCTCGTGGGCGCCGCCGCCTCATTCATGCGCGATGCGCGTACCTCAGCGCGGGCTGCTGCTCGACAGCGCACCGCCGTCGGGCGTCGTGCCGGCGGGCCGGCTGCGCGCCAGGAAGCCCGCCGCGGCCGCGATCAGCGAGGCCGCCGCCAGGCCATACAGGCCACCCTTGATCGAGCCCGTGTGCTGCTGCAGGTAGCCGAAGGCGGCCGGCGCGAAGAAGCCGCCGAGATTGCCGAGCGAGTTGATCAACGCGATCACGCCCGCCGCGACCCGCGCATCGAGATAAGCTTGCGGGATCGGCCAGAACAGCGACGAAGCCGCCTTGAAGCCGATCGCCGCGAAGCAGATCGCGACGAAGGACATCAGCGCGTTGCTGGTGGTCGACGCGAACAGCCCGCAGGCCGCGATCACCAGCGCGGTGGCCATCCAGGCACGCTGATGACGCCAGCGCGCCGAGGCCATCGCGAAGCCGTACATCGCGACCATCGCGATCAGCCAGGGAATCGCATTGAGCAGCCCGACCTGGAAATCGCTCAGCCCGCCGATCTTGCGGATGATGGTCGGCAGCCAGAAGGTGGCCGCGTAGATCGTCAGCTGGATCGCGAAATACAGGAAGCAGAACAACAGGATCTGCGGATCGCGCAGCAGCTTCATGGTCGGCACATGCGCATTGCCGCGCGCATCGCGCTCGGCCTGCTCGGCCGCGATGGTCGAGTGCAGCGCCTGCTTTTCCGCGCTGCTCAGCCAGGGCGCGTCGTCGATGCGCGACTTCAGCATCATCCAGCTCACGCCGCACAACAGGATCGAGAAGCCGCCCTCGATCAGGAACATCCACTGCCAGCCCTTCAGGCCCAGGCCGCTGATCGACAGCAGGCTGCCCGTGATCGGCCCAGACAGCACCGAGGCGAACGCCGAGCCGCCCAGGAAGATCGCCACCGCCTTGCCGCGCGACGATTGCGGCAGCCACTGCGTGAAGTAGAACACCACGCCGGGGAAGAAACCCGCCTCGGCCACACCGAGCAGGAAGCGCAGCACGTAGAACGACTGCTCGTTCCAGACGAAGGCCATGGCCGCCGCGACCACGCCCCAGGTGCCCATGATCCGCGTCAGCCAGGCGCGCGCGCCGAACTTCTGCATCAGCACGTTCGAGGGCACCTCGAACAGCGCGTAGCCGACGAAGAACAGCCCGCTGCCGAAGCCGTAGGCGGCCGCGCCGATGCCGAGGTCGGCATGCATGTGCGAATTGACGAAACCGATGTTCACGCGATCGATGTAGTTCGCGATGAACATCACCAGGAACAACGGCATCACATGCCGCATCACCTTGGCGACCGCCGAATCGAGCGGGTTCGCTGCCGTGCCGAGAGCTGCTGTCAACGATGTCTCCTGTATCGGCCGCGGGCGGCCTGGACGAGCCTCACGTAGCACCCGTCGATCGCTCTGCACGATTTTGCGTGATACGTTGTCTGACAACATTGTAGTCGGACAACCTGTTTGCCGATTAGCCGCGTTTACCCTGGGTCCCTCATATCCATTATTGAAGCCTGAGACATGCGACTTTCACGAGTTTGAGCAGTCTTTCGAGCTGGTCATGCTAGGACGTCAGACAACATAGATTTTACGTGGAAATCGATGCCCTTGTCCGACAACGAGTCATTGTGTCGTCCGATGATTCCCGGCTGCCTGGAACCGGGATCTGGCGAACGCCGAACACCCGTGATCGCTCCGTGATTTCCCGATATCTCTCGCCAAATCGGTCCCGAACCGCTTTTCCGCCCCGGGTTTGCGGCTATGATGCCGGGATTCGGGACATCGGATGACCTCGACAAGAGGCCATGATCCGCCCCAATTTTCCAGAACCGTTTTCCTCGCCCCGCAAGCACTCATGAGCAGCCTGTCCGAGAAGGTCGTCGCGTCCCTGTCCGAAGAAATCCGTCGCGGTGCCCTGCGGCCCGGCGACCGGCTGCCGACCGAGGTCGCGATGATGAAGCAGCTCTCGGTGAGCCGCTCGGTGATCCGCGAGGCAATCTCGCGCCTGCAGGCCGCGCGCATCGTCGAGACGCGTCATGGCGTCGGCACCTTCGTGCTGGCGCCGCACAACGACGCGACCATGCAGCTGCCGACCGCCGACCTGTCGAACATGCTCGACGCGATGGCCGTGCTCGAATTCCGCATGGATGTGGAGGCGGCGTCGGCGGCGCTGGCCGCCAAGCGGCGCACCGAGCAGAACCTGCGGCTGATGCAGGTCGCGCTCGAGCGCTTCGAGGCCGAGCTCCAGCGCGGCAGCACCGACACGCTCGCGCACGACATCGAGTTCCATCTGCAGATCGCGCAGGCCAGCGGCAACCGTTACTTCGTCGACGTGCTGAGCCAGCTCGGCCGTTCGGTCAGCCCGCGCACGCGCCTGGGCAGCGCCGAGCTGGCCGAGCTCGACCAGATCGACGTGCTGCGCCAGGTGCTCGACGAGCACCGCTGGATCTATCGCGCGATCGAGCGACAGGAACCCGACGACGCGCGCGCCGCGATGCGCGTGCACTTGAGCAAGAGCCGCGAGCGCCTGCAGCACGCGCACGATACGAGCCATTCGCAAGGCTGAAGACACAGGCGCGCAGCCTGTTTTCCCTGCTCCCGAAAACTCTCACCTTTGGCCGCCTTGCATCGATTTGCGTGCGCGCGCAACGGTGAGCCGACTCACCATATTCCCGGCACGAGTCGCCGGCGCACTGTGCGGCAGTAGTCGGAATAGCCCGCCAGACGGGCTTCCAGGTATTTTTCCTCGTCGAGCAGGCGCACCACGATCGCTGCGGTGAGGACGACGGCACAGCCCAGCGCACTCCAGGACTGCAAGGCCAGCGGGCTCCCGAAAAACATCACCATTGCGGCCGAGTACATGGGATGGCGCACATAGGCGTAGGGCCCGGTCGAGATCACGGTCTGGTTCTCGGCCAGCGTGATCGTGCTCGCGGCGAAGGTATTCGCGCGCAGCACCGCGAAGCAGATCGCGAAACCGAGCACCAGCAGCGCGTTGCCCGCCAGCACCATCGCCAGGTCGAAGCGAGGCTGCGTGAAGCGCCATTCGAGGCCGGCGCCGATCACCAGCGCCGCGCTGCCGAGGCCGGCCACGGCCAGCACGGCTTTCTGCAGCGGCGAGGTTTCGGCGCGCACGCCGACATGCATGCGGCGCTCGATCAAGGCCGGATCGCGCCGCGTGAACCAGGCTGCCGTGGCCGAGGCGCAGAGCGAGAATATGGCCCAGTAGAGCCAGCCCTGCCAGTAGCGTGGTGAGTTGGACGACACCACGAACATCACCGCGAGCGCGATGACGAACTGCATCTGCGCGATCGCGACGCGCCGGGCCAAGGGGCTCATGATGTGTCTCCTCCGGTGAGGCTTCGTGGTTTTGTCGGATCACCTGCCGTATTGCAATCGAATCGACCATCCTGGCGCGACACGGCGGCCGATCACGCCGCCCCGCGCCATTGCGCGAAAGCCTCCGCCAGGAAGTCGACGCACACGCGCACCTTCGCCGACGCGGCCAGCCGCGCCGGATAGACCGCCCACACATTGGCCGGCTGCGTGACGTCGGGCAGCACGCGCTTGAGCGCGCCGCTGTCGAGCAGCGGCCCGGCTTCCCAGATCGAGCGCAGCACGATGCCCTTGCCGGCCAGCGCCCATTGCACGGCCACCTCGCCGTGATTGGTCGAGAGCGCGCCGCCGACCTTCACCGAACTCGTCTCGCCGCGCTGCGTCAGGCGCCACACGCCGAACGGGTGATCGCGCTCCTTGATCGCCAGGCACTGGTGCGAACCGAGGTCGGCGATCTGGCGCGGCGCGCCATGTCGTTCGAGATACGCGGGGGAGGCACACAGCACACGATAGTTGGTCGCGAGCCGTTTCGCGATCAGATGCTCGGCGATTTCATCGCCGATCCGCACGTCCAGATCGAAGCCCTCGCCGGCCACGTCCACCAGCCGGTCGAACAGATCGAGCCGCACATTGATCTGCGGAAAGCGTTCACTGAAATCGAGCAGCGCCGGCGCGAGCACGTGACGACCGAAGCCGAAGCTACTCGAGATGCGCAGCGTGCCGCGCGGCACCGTGCGCGTGGTGGAGACGTCCTCCACCAGGTGATCGACGTCGTCGAGGATCTTCTCGGCCCAGGCCAACACGCGCTCGCCAGAGTCGGTGACGGCCACGCGCCGCGTCGAGCGATGCAGCAGCCGCGTGCCGAGCTGGCCCTCGAGCAGGGCGACGCGCTTGCTGACATAGGCCGGCGAGACGCCGAGCTGCTCGGCCGCCGCGCTGAAGCTGGCCACCCGCACGACGATGCTGAATACGCGCAGGTCGTCGAGATTCGGCGCTTTATTCACGATGTGTGGAAAGTCGTTTAACCGGATTCAGATTCTAATCCCGGACGGAATCAATAGAATGCTCGGAAGCAATGCAGGACCGAGCCGATCGGTCCGCACTTTCGAAGCCCGGCGCCGCCGGGCAACCCAGGCACGAGAACGAGGAGGCGCTGGCGATGAGCGAGAAGGTCTACAGGATTGCGGTGATTCCCGGCGACGGCATCGGCCGCGAGGTGATGCCCGAAGGGATGCGGGCGCTCGATGCGGTCACGCGCCGCTTCGGCATCCGTTTCGAGGCGACCCATATCGACTGGGCCAGCTGCGATTATTACGCGCAGCATGGCCAGATGATGCCCGACGACTGGAAGGCCCAGCTCGCCGGCATGGATGCGCTGCTGTTCGGCGCGGTGGGCTGGCCCGACACGGTGCCCGACCACATCTCGCTGTGGGGCTCGCTGCTGAAGTTCCGTCGCGAATTCGACCAGTACGTCAACCTGCGCCCGGCGCGCCTGTTCGACGGCGTGCCGAGCCCGCTCGCCAACCGCAAGGCAGGCGATATCGACTTCATGATCGTGCGCGAGAACACCGAGGGCGAATACTCGTCGGTGGGCGGCGCGATGTTCGAGGGCACCGAGCGCGAGTTCGTGGTCCAGCAGGCGGTGTTCACGCGCACCGGCACCGAGCGCGTGATGAAGTTCGCGTTCGACCTGGCCCAGAGCCGCGCCAAGGAGCTGACCGTGGCCACCAAGAGCAACGGCATCGCGATCAGCATGCCGTGGTGGGATGCGCGCGCGGCCGAGATCGCTCAGCAGTATCCCGAGGTGAAATGGGACAAGCAGCACATCGACATCCTCTGCGCGCGCTTCGTGTTGAATCCCGATCGCTTCGACGTGGTGGTCGCCTCCAACCTGTTCGGCGACATCCTGTCGGATCTCGGCCCGGCCTGCACCGGCACGATCGGCATCGCGCCCTCGGCGAACCTGAACCCGGATCGCAAGTTCCCCTCGCTGTTCGAGCCCGTGCACGGTTCGGCACCCGACATCGCCGGGCGCTACATCGCCAATCCGATCGCGATGATCTGGTCGGCGGCGATGATGGTGGACTTCCTCGGTCACGGCACCGGCGTCGAGCGCGAGGCGCACGACGCGATCCTCGCCGCGATCGAGCACGTGCTCAAGCATGGGCCGCGCACCGGCGATCTCGGCGGCAAGGCGAGCACGCAGGAAGTGGGCGAAGCGGTGGTCGCGCAACTGCTCGCCTGAGGCCTGCGTCCCGCCCTTCCGCTCGTAAAAGTTCATCGGTGACCCACGGTGCGAGCTACCGCGCACCGTTCACCGAGTCCCGAAAAGCCTCACCTTGCTGGTGGGGCTCCTCCCGAATTTCCTCACCTCAAGCGCATCCTGCACAGTCGATTTCACCCTGCATGCACGCAAGGTGATGCGAGACGGCCTCGCCTTGCGCACCTGTGAAGCCATACGGATGTTGGTCGTTAGTTGCGCTGAGGGTATCGATACAGGGCGTGCCGCCTGGCTGTGAAGCCATTGCCGAGAAATTAACGACATCGTGGGCGCGCTCGATGGTGAGCCGCTGCATGTATCGAATTGGCACCGCTCATCGATACGTGTGTTGTGATCGGTGATGAACCGCGGCATCACGCAGCGCACCGAAGCGGAATCGCGCGAAGCGAACTCAGCACGACAAGGTGAGCGACATCGTCATCTCTCTCGAACCGTGCGCGATATCGCGAGCACCATGCAAGACGGGGCCATCCGGCTCGTCGCCGAATGGCCCCGCATGTTTCACATCAGCTTACAGACCGAGATCCGACAGGCTCGCGTGATCGTCGGGACGACGACCGAGCGGCCAATGGAACAGGCGATCCTGCTCGCGGATCGGCAGGTCGTTGATGCTCGCGTGGCGACGCGCCATCAGGCCGTTCTCGTCGAACTCCCAATTCTCGTTGCCGTAGGAGCGGAACCAGTTGCCGGCATCGTCATGCCATTCGTAGGCGAAGCGCACGGCGATACGGTTGCCGTCGAAGGCCCACAGCTCCTTGATCAGGCGATAGTCGAGCTCGCGCGCCCACTTGCGCGTCAGCAGGCCGACGATCTCCTCGCGACCGGTGACGAACTCGGCGCGGTTGCGCCACTTGCTGTCGCGCGTGTAAGCGAGCGACACGCGTTGCGGATCGCGCGTGTTCCAGCCGTCCTCGGCGGCACGCACCTTCTGGATGGCGGTCTCGCGCGTGAACGGCGGGAGCGGCGGACGGATTTCGCTGACTTCGGACATGGTGTTTCTCCTGGCTGCGTAGGTCGTTGGGGACTGCAAGTTTCTCAGGACTGCAAACAAGCCTTCGCGCACTCGCGCGAAGGCGATCATCTCGTCGCGCCGCATGCAAACCGTGCGGCGCCTGGGTGTTGCTCAGTCGGCGCGGGCCTCGAAGGCTGCCAGCAGTACCTCGCCGGCCGAGCGCGCATCGCGCGATGCCGAGGCATCGCCGCTGACCAGCGCCACGCCGATCGCGCCGTCGATCAGCACCAGCCACTGACGCGACAGGCGCGCCGCGTTCCTGCGATCGATGCCGTCGGCATCGGCCAAGGCATCGCACTCCTCGCGCACGAAGGCCAGCAACCGCTCCTTGTGATAACGCGCCACGCCGCGGATCGGATCATGCACGTCGCCGATCTCGCCCGCCGCGTTGAGGAAGGCGCAGCCGTGAAAATCGGGCCGCTCGAACCATTCGCGCAAGACATCGAACATCGCCAGCAGCCGGGCACGAGGCGTCTTGCCCCGCTCGCGCGTACCGTCGATGAACCACGCCATCCAGCGATCGTCGCGTCGCGCCAAGGCCGCCGTTACCAAGGCTTCCTTCGATTCGAAGTGCGTATAAAAGCTCTTGCGCGCGGCACCCGAGCGCTTGACGATCGCGTCGACGCCGGTGGCATGAATACCGCCCGCATAAACGAGTTCCTCCGCGGCCTCGAGCAGGCGCAAGCGCGCATTGCCCGCCGCCGGCTCGGGTTCTTGAGGAACTGCTGAGTTTCTTCGCTTGCTCTCGTTCATGGCGCATAAGGTAGAACGATCATTCTCCTTTGTCAAGCGAGCTTGCCTGCGCTATCGTGCCCGGACACAACAGGAGACGGTCATGGCTTGGCAATCCGGCGCGCGATGGCGCGCCCTCATCGGCGGCCTGGGGCTCGCGCTGGCAACCGCCTGCACGCCCGTGGCGGTCGTCACGCATCACGTATCGACGGCCACCGAGAAGGTGCCGGTCGGGCGCTACACGCTCGATCCGCATCACTGGAGCGTCTCGTTCGACGTCTCGCACTTCGGCTACTCGCGCTTCACGATGCGCTTCGACAAGGCCAGCGCGGTGCTCGACTGGCGCGCCGGCGGCCCGGCCATGAGCCAGGTCAGCGCGACCATCGACGCGTCCAGCCTCGACACCAACGTGCCGATTCTCGATCGCATGGTGACCGGCAGCGACGCGCTCGACGCCGCGCGCTATCCCTCGATCCGCTTCGATAGCACCGGCTGGACGCCGACCGGCGAGAACACCGGCAAGCTGGCCGGCAACCTGACGATCCGCGGCACCACCAAGCCGATCACGCTGGCGGTCACCTTCAACGGCTACGGCCGCAACCCGCTCACCAAGCAGCCGACCGTCGGCTTCTCGGCCAGCGGCAGCTTCAGCCGCGCGGCCTTCGACATCCCGACCTGGTACCCGGCTGTCGGCGACGACGTGCGGGTGCGGATCGAGGCCGAGTTCGAAATGCCGCCAGCCGGCGGCGACGGCGCGGCAAGCCCCGCCCAGTAAGCCTCGGCGCCGGCGCGGCGAGCCCGCGCCGGCCGGCGTTTACGACATTTTTTCTTGATCGTCGCCAGCGGCCGTTCCTACACTTCGGACAACCGAATCAGGTTCAGGAAACGCCATGTCGACACCTCGTCTCGCCCCCGTTCCGAACACCGGCTATGTGCCGAAGCCGTACGATCGCATCGTGCTACGGCCGTTCGATCCGGCGCGCGACGATTACGAGACGCTGACGGTCCTGCTGCATCGCGCCTTCGGCCGGCTCGGCGCGATGGGACTGAACTGTCCGTGCGTCGACCAGCCCGCCTCGGCGACGCGCCAGCGCGCGCTGGCCGGCACCTGCTTCGTCGCGACCTGCCATGGCCATGTGATTGCGACCATGACGCTGCACGAGCGCGACCAGGCCGGCACGAACCATCTCTATCGCTGCCGCGACGTCGCCAGCTTGCGGCAGTTCGGCGTCGATCCGATCTGGCAAAGCCGCGGCGTGGGCCGCGCGCTGGTCGCGTTCGCGGTGCGCTGGGCCGCCTCGCGCGCTTATGCCCGGCTCGCGCTCGACACGCCCTATCCGGCCACGCACCTGCTGGCCTTCTACCGCAGCCTCGGCTTCGAGATCGCCGACGTGGTCCGCTTCGCCGGCCGCGGCTACGACAGCGCGATCCTGTGCCGCTCGACCGCCCAGCCGGTCAGCCTGCCCGAGACGGGACCGCGCATCGTCACGCTGTCGTCCTGCAGCCGCCGCGGCTGAGGTGGGCTTCTCGCCTTCGATAGGGATCACTGAATAAAAGCGCTTCGCGGCCGCCCATGAAAAATGCCGGCGCCGGCGCTGTCGCGCCAGACACCGGCATCGCTTGATGCAGGCCTTGCGTGATACCCGACTCAGACGGTCCAGTCGAGGATCACCTTGCCGCTCTCGCCGGAGAGCATCGCCGCGAACGCCGCTTCATAGTCGTCGACGGCATAACGATGGGTGAGGATCGGCGAGAGGTCGAGCCCGCTTTGCAGCATCGCCACCATCTTGTACCAGGTCTCGAACATCTCGCGGCCATAGATGCCCTTGATCTCGAGCCCCTTGAAGATCACCTGGTTCCAGTCGATCGCCGTCTGCGCCGGCGGAATGCCGAGCAGCGCGACCTTGCCGCCGTGGTTCATCGCATCGAGCAGGCTGGTGAACGCGCTCGGCACGCCCGACATCTCCAGGCCGACGTCGAAACCTTCGGTCATGTGCAGTTCGTGCATCACGTCGCGCAGCGATTCGCGCGCGACGTTCACGGCACGCGTCGCGCCCATCTTGCGCGCGAGGCCGAGCCGGTAATCGTTGACGTCGGTGATCACCACGTTGCGTGCGCCCACATGTTTCGCGATCGCCACGGCCATGATGCCGATCGGCCCGGCGCCCGTGATCAGCACGTCCTCGCCGACCAGGTTGAAGGACAGCGCCGTGTGCGTGGCATTGCCGAACGGATCGAAGATCGCGGCCAGGTCGTCGGAGATCTCGGGCGGGATCTTGAAGGCGTTGAAGGCCGGGATCGCCAGGTACTCGGCGAAGGCCCCCTCGCGATTCACGCCGACGCCGACAGTATTGCGGCACAGATGCCGCCGCCCCGCCCGGCAATTGCGGCAGAACCCGCAGGTGATGTGGCCTTCGCCGGATACGCGGTCGCCGATCGCGAAGCCGCGCACCTCCTGCCCCATCTCGACGATCTCGCCGACGTATTCGTGGCCGACATGCATCGGCACCGGAATCGTCTTCTGCGCCCAGTCGTCCCACTTCCAGATATGGATGTCGGTGCCGCAGATCGCCGTGCGGCGAATCTTGATCAGCACGTCGTTATGCCCGACCTCGGGCCGCTTCACGTCGGTCATCCGCAGGCCGGGGCCGCGTTCGAGTTTCGCCAGCGCTTTCATCTCCGCGTCTCCTCAGATCACGCCCAGCGACTTGCCGACCCGCACGAAGGCGTCGACGGCACGATCGATCTGCTCGGGCGTGTGGGCCGCGCTCATCTGCGTGCGGATCCGCGCACGGCCGCGCGGCACCACCGGGAACGAGAAGCCGATCACGTAGACGCCTTCGGCCAGCAGCGCATCGGCCATCCTGGTCGCGACCTGCGCATCGCCGAGCATCACCGGGATGATCGGATGCTCGCCCGGCACCAGGGTGAAGCCGGCCTCGCTCATGCGGCGGCGGAAATGCGCGCCATTCTCGCGCACGCGGCGGCGCAGGCGCGCGCCCTCGTCGCTGGCGAGCAGTTCGAGCACGGCCAGCGAGGCCTCGGCGATGCTCGGCGCGAGCGTGTTCGAGAACAGGTAGGGACGCGAACGCTGGCGCAGCAGCTCGACGATCTCCTTGCGTGCCGACACATAACCGCCCGATGCACCGCCCAGCGCCTTGCCGAGCGTGCCGGTGACGATGTCGACCCGATCGGCCACGCCGCAATGCTCGGGCGTGCCGCGGCCATGTTCGCCGATGAAGCCGACCGCGTGCGAATCGTCGACCATCACCAGCGCGCCGTAACGATCGGCCAGGTCGCAGACGCCTTTCAGGTCGGCGATGATGCCGTCCATCGAGAACACGCCGTCGGTCGCGATCAGCTTGAAGCGCGCGCCGGCCTCATCGGCCTCGCGCAGCTTCGCCTCGAGATCCTGCATGTCGTTGTTCTTGTAGCGAAAACGCTTGGCCTTGGACAGGCGCACGCCGTCGATGATGCTGGCGTGGTTCAGTTCATCGCTGATGATCGCGTCCTCTTCGCCGAGCAGCGTCTCGAACAGGCCGCCGTTCGCGTCGAAGCAGCTCGAATAGAGGATCGTGTCGTCGGTGCCGAGGAAGCGCGACAGCGCCGCCTCGAGCTGCTTGTGCACCGTCTGCGTGCCGCAGATGAAACGCACCGAGGCCATCCCGAAGCCGTCGCGCTCGAGGCCCGCCGCCGCGGCCGCCACCAGGCGCCGATCGTTGGCCAGGCCGAGATAGTTGTTCGCGCAGAAATTCAGCACGCCGGCGCCGTCGGCCAGCTTCACGTCCGCGGCCTGGGGGCTCGCGATCTCGCGCTCGGTCTTGTAGAAACCGTCGGCGCGGATCTGGTCGAGGGTTCCGCGCACATGGGCGAGGAAGGCATCACGCATCTGTCTGCTCCTGAGTGGGCTGGGGGCGCGCGGGCGGGCCGCTCGTGGCGGCGGCCGCGCGGCCTGCTACTGTTATAGTCGCCCGTTGGGTTTATCGTATTTTTCCTGTATTTCGAACTCAAGTTCGAGATATCGAACGACTCTAAGCGAACCGATATCAAATGGCAAGTTCTTCCGGCACGCGCCGCGCCGCGGCTTCCGCCTCGCCGCCGGCGGGCGATGCGAGCATCCCGCCGCGCGTCGGCGAGACCATCCAGCGGCTGCGCAACGAACGCAAGCTCACGCTTGACGACCTGTCGCGCGCGGCCGGCGTGTCGAAATCGATGCTTTCGGAAATCGAGCGCGACAAGGCCAACCCGACCATCGCGGTGGCCTGGCGCCTGACCAATGCGCTCGGCATCAGCCTCGACGAGCTGTTCGCGCAGCCGAAATCGCCGGAGACGATCCGGGTCGACGGCCTGCACGACATCCCGACGCTGTCCGGCCATGACAATCAATATCAGTTGCGCGTCTGGGGCCCGATCGAACTGGCCGGCCGCTTCGAATGGTACGAACTGACCCTGCCGGCCAATGGCGCGCTGGTGTCGAATGCCCACGAGCCCGGCACGCGCGAGCACCTGACCGTGCTGGCCGGTTCGATCGAGATCGAGGCCGGCAGCAGTTCGCGGCGCTTGAAGACCGGCGAGACCGCGCGCTACGCGGCCGATGCGCCGCACGCGATCCGCAATCTCGGCCGCGGCGAGGCCAAGGCGCTGCTGATCGTGATCCATCGCTGAAATCCCGCGTCCGGCCTGTCGTATCCGGCAGTTGCGCAATTCACTGTATATTTGTACAGTGTTGGCTCACGAGGAGCCCGCTATGACCGAACAGGACCTGGCCGCGCTCAGCTTCAAGGCTGCGGCGCAAGACATGGAGATGATCGTCCGCCACATTGCCGCCCGCTACATCCGTCAGCGGGTACCGCTGACGTGGCGGCTGCTGCAAGCGATCGAGGCCGAGGCGATGGCCGATCTCGGCTTCGCCGCCCGGCACGATCCCTTCATCCGCAGCCTGTTCGAAAGGCCCGCGGATTTCGAATTCCCCGAAACAGACGATCCAATCGACGTCGCGCAGTCCAATGCGCTGCCGGCGGTGCTGTCGTATGCCGTCTCGGCCTATGAGGCCGCCTCGCGGCAGCCGAAGCTCGGTCCCGCCGAGCCGGTGCCGAGTTCGCGTCCGCGGCGCGTACGCATCTGGGGCGGCTGAAGCGTCCCGGCACCATTGCCCACCACGTTCTGCGCCGGTTCCGTCTCGCCAGACGCGAAGCGCCGGAGCGGCCGGCGACCAGCCATTCATGGATGGCTGGCAATTCCTGGCGCGGTGCACTACGCTCATTGAGCAACTAACGGATTTATAGACATGTCTCTTCCAAGTCCCTCGACTGCCGGGACGCTGGTGGCCACCGAACCCGATCTGTTCGACGGCACCGAGGCGGACTGGGTCGCCCAACCGGACGCGTCGTTCGACGCGTGGCTCGCGACGCAAGACTTTCGCCGTTCGTCGGCCGACGTCTATCGCGCGCAATGGGGCGCGTTCCTGACCTGGCTCGGCGAACGGCAACAGACGCTCGCCACGGTCGACACCCAATCGATCGCCAATTTCGTCGGCGAGCTGCCGATCAAGAAAACGCAACGGGTCCGTTATTTGCGACTCATCGAGCGGGTGCTCGACCATGTACGTCGCAATGAATTCGGCTCGACCAACCCGGCCCGCTTCATTGCTCAGGATGGCGAAGCATTGTGGCGCCGGGCACGCGACAACGAACCCACCAGTTTCCTCTCGCCGTCCGAACGCGCGGCCCTGCTCGCCTATCTGTTCTCGCCGCTGCCAGCGGCCGGCATGTCGCATTGGAAGGAACGGCGCGATCGCGCGCTGGTGGCGGCCTTTCTTGGAGGAGGATTGAAAACGGGGGAAGCACGCATATTGACGATTAGTTGCGTCAAACCCGGTGAGCCCGCGGTGCGCCTGCCCTCCACGCATCCGGCCTTCGAGCGCGAAACGCATCTTGCCTCGTTCGCGATTGCGCTATTCGACGCCTGGCTTGCCGAACGGCGGCGCTGCGATATTCCTGGCGACCTGGTCTTTCCTTCCTCGCTGACCGGCCGGCCGATGCACAAGGCCACCATGCTGCGCGCGGTCGATGCCATTGTCGAAGCCGCCAACATCGCCAACTCGAGAACCGAACGGGCCAGCCCGCAAACGCTGCGCAACACTTTCGCGGCCGAACTGTTCGAAAACGGTGTCACGCCCGAGCGCGTCGGCCATTGGCTCGGCTTCATGCAGCCGGTTTCGGCGAATCGCTTGCACCGAGCTTGGCGAACTTGGCGCGACAATCTCGAAAAAACCGCAATTGGGGACCAGGAAGCGGTTGCGAGCTCGGCCGAAAACCCGCGTCTGGTCTGATTCCGTGAGCGATCAGCTCCTGAATGCCCTCACCATTCGGCTCCCGATTTTCCTCACCTTTACCACAGCGAGCCGCTCGAGCTGCCGATCCGGTTGAACTGTGTGACCGCCTCGAAGCGCGAGGCACAGTGGCCGGAAGCGTGTTCGCATTCCGGGCACAGCAATTCGAAGCCCTCCTGGTCGTGCGACAGTTCCGGCTCGCCTTCCTCACACTTCGGGCAGCGCGGCGGCAAATTCACGTGCGCATCGATCGACGATCCGATCGCCTCGAAAGCCGCCGCATCGAGCAGCCCGGCATCGGCCAGGCGTCGCAGCAACGCGGCAATTCCGGATGGGACGCCCTGTGCCTGGCGCAATGTCTCGATTTCCCGCGTCGCGGCCGTCAACTCGTCACTCTGTTCGCGCAGTTGCTCGTCGAGTCGGTCGGCGCGCGCCTTGGCGGCGCTAAGTTGTTGTAAGAACTCGAATTCTTTTCGGTTCACGTCGCGCAGACCCGCTTGATAAGTGCCGGCCATGCTGCGCAGCGAATCGAGCTCTACCAGCATCGGCTTCACACGGCGCTCGGCTTCGGCCACCGCATCCTTGATCTGCTGGGCGTAATGTTCCGTGTTCTGACGCGATTCGACGTGCAAGGCGTCAATTCTTTCTCTCAGCGACGCATTCTGCTGCTGTTCTCCTTCCAAACGCTTGTTCAACAGCTCGTTTTCGTTTTCGAGCCGCTGAGTCAGCACCTGCAGGGAATCCTGGTGCGCCGCGCCGTGCGTCGACGCGGTTGCCAAGCGGATTTCCGCTTCGGTGAGCTTCGCCTGCAATTGCTCCGCACGGTTCTCGCTACGCGCAAGGGCGAGCTCGAGCGTTTCGTGGCGAACCTGCGCCTCGCGAACCCGCTGGGCTGCCGCGGCAATTTCGTTGCTGGCTTCTTGCCGCTCGGCTTCCAGCCCGATCCGCGCTTCCTTCTGCGCTTCCTCATATAGCGAGCCCAGCAGTTCACCAGCCTTGTCTTCCAGGGATTTCGGCAAATTGCCGCCGTCGAGCCTTACCTTCGAGGCGGAGCGAATCCGCTCCCAGAAGAAATCGATGTCCTTGGGGATATCGCCGGCGCTACCGGTTTGGGTCAGGTCGCGCACATTGGCTGCGGAGGGTCGAATGCCCAGGTCGAAAAACAGGCGTTTGCAGGCGTGAAGCGAAAGATCCTGCCGGCGTGCGCCGCTTGTGCGCATCGCATCGAGTTCGGCACGGATCGTTTGGCGGATGTCGTCGAAAGTCATCGGAACGAGAGTATCGGTCAATACGTAGCGATCATAATGGAATACGTATTTTTTGATACATGTTTGATGGAAACACCACAGCTTCTTGTCGTCTGTGCCGTTGAGGTCTTCCACAGTCGCTGCTAGCTGATCCTCTCTCCAAAATCCCGTGAAACAAAGCGAAGAATCTTAGCTAAGCCATTGTTTTTGTAGACTAAACATCTGCTCCTCAAATATCTGGGGATGTTTCACACAGAAGGAGGGTGGAGAGAAGCGATGTTTCAGGGAGCTCACGGGTGCTCGTAGAGAGTAATAGAAGTAAACACCCTTGAAACCCTTGTTAAAAACGTTAACGCCACCGCACAGCCTTACTGGGTAAGGGATTCCGGCCGACAAGGTGAAGCTTTACGGGAATCATGGTGATCTTTTGCGGGACATGAAGTGATGGGGTTCGGGGGCGAGCGTGAGGCCTTGCAGGAGAGATCGTGAGCGGATTCAGGAGCACAGCGTTCCCGGCCCTGTGCGAAAGGTGAAGCTTTTCGGGAGGGGGATCGACGTCGACACCGCATGGTGCCTGAATCGCGTCGTTTTGGGCGGGAATCCCTAAGGTGAGGCTTTGCAGGGGGGCCGTTTGGCCCCGAATCTTCCAGGGATTTGCCTATTTGATAGGCATAGGTGAGGTTTCTCGGGATTCGGGGCGGGATTGACGTGAGCTTTTACGGGAAAAAAGTACCGTTTTGGGGCGTTTGACGGCGCTCACAGGCTTGAGGTGAGGTTTTTCAGGAGCCTTTGCCTGCAATTTCAGCGCCAGCCACGCTTGAGGTGAGAATTTTCGGGATTGACGGAAATGTGGCCAAAAAAGCTTTGAGGTGAGGCTTTTCAGGACCTCGACACAGTCAAAAAAATGGCAAAGGTGAGGTTTTTCGGGAGCAGTGGGTGTCCACTTACCCGTAAACCCCCGACAAGACTGGAACTTTTGCCGTGCTTTTCGTGATCGTTTTCACGAGAGGTGAGGTTTTTCAGGAGTGTGTTGAGCTCCGAAGGAATCTCCTGATTCGGGTTGAGGTGAGATCTTCCGGGATCTTGGGGGAATCGGCGCTGCATTGCACGATTCGGGGTAAGTGTATGAAATTAATGAATATTTTCCGGTGTTCAAGTCCTTGGGTGAGATTTTTCGGGAGCATCGGATGAGGTTGAGGTGACCCATGTTTTGGGAAAAGGTGAGGCTTTTCGGGATCGAGCAGGCTGTGAGGCCCCGTATGTCGGTGCTTTTCGTTAGATGTCGTGCATCACCGGTTCGCGACGAAAGGTGAGGTTTTTCGGGGGCTCATGTGCGGATGCGGTAAAACGACGGATTTGGCGGGCCTCGAGGAGCTGTGGACAACCCTTTTGAAGGCATCGATATGGATCGATGGCGAGCCGGTGAGGTGAATGAATACGGCTCGGATGCGATATCGGAGTCCCAGAGACGCCCGTGGCTCCCGGAGCCTCTGACAGCCGCTGGGAGGGCTTCCTGGGGCGATTCCGAGGCGGGAACGCTCCGGAGCTTGCTGGAGCCCACCCACGGGGTCGTATCGCGGTGATTGCTTCTGGCTTGGTTCGAATGGTGTCGACGGGCTGTGTGCAGAGTTGCGCCGTCGTAGTCCGCCGCACAGGGTGAGGCGACAGGACGCCGGGCATGAACCGATGTGCACCGAGGGCATCCCTGGGCAGCTTGACGCACAGGGGCGGTGAGTGCTTGTCGGAAGCTGTGCGCACCGTGTTGGCCTGCCTGGCAGGGTGACGCCGTCAGAGGGCAGTGCTTCACCCTGGCCGGGTGCTCGCTGCTTCGCCGAGGTCGGCTGGCCTCAGGACGATTGACACAGCATTTCGGTGCTGGCAGGGCATTTCCCCCTGTTTTTCGGGGGTTTCATGCTGTGAAACCGGTAATGGTCTGTGCAGATTTTCCGGCCCTTGTCCACGGGAAAATTTTTAAGGTGAGGTGATACGGGAGGGCTCTCGACGCCTCGATATCGGTGCGGCTATCATGCGCGGCCGTGTCACCCGCGACGACAAAGCGGGCGCCGGCATCACAGGTTTTGCCATCGGTGAGCTTTTGCGGGATCGTCCTGGGGTGAGGCGCTGCGAATCGCGGTGCATCACCGCCTACGGTGAGGGGCTGCTTGTAGACGCCCATCACCGCAGTCGCTATCCTTGCGGGAAACTTTCCTTGTCCGATCCGACGCATGGTTACGAAGCGCGCCAAGAAAACCGATGTGGATGTGGTGAATGCCAGCTCCGCCGAACTACGCAAGGCGGTCGAGGCGATCGCCATCCAGCCGAAGAGCGGCAAGATCACGCTGCTGACGCGCAAGCTCTTCAACGTGTTGCTGGCCGTCGCGCAGCAGGCCGACGATTCCGGCGATACCTACCGGGCGCTGCTGTCCGACATCGTCGCGAACTCGGCTTTCGATTCGAACGACACGGCGCTCGTGAAGGAGCACCTGCGACGCATGGTGTCTGTCCAGGTCGAATGGAGCACCGGCACCTCGAGCCAGAAGCCCGGCCGCAAGTGGGGGATCTCGACGCTGATCGCCGATGCGGAAATTCTCGAGGATCCGACCACCCGCCGCGTCTGGGTCGAATTCTCGTTCGCGCCGAAGATCAAGAAGAAGCTGCTCGACCCCGTCCAGTACGCGCGCCTGAGCCTGCAGTTCCAGAGCCAGTTGCGCAGCAGCGCCGGCCTGGCCTTGTACGAGATCTGCGTGCGCTACCTGACCAACCCGAGCCACCTGACGATGCGCGAGCCCTGGGAATGGTGGCGGCCGATCCTGTCGGGCACCCCCGACACTGAAGCCGGCGACGAGGCCAAGCGCGAATACAAATACTTCAAGCGCGATTACCTGCGCCCGGCAATCGCCGAGGTGAATGCGGTCACGAATATCTTCGTCGAGCTGATCGAGCATCGCGAAGGCCGTCGCGTGGCCGAGATCCAGTTTCGCGTTTCCGAGCGCAAGCAGCCGATGCTGGCGCTCGACGAACATCCGAACGTATTCGACAGCACGCTGGTCGACCGCATGGTCAAGCTCGGCATTCCCTTGAAGGAAGCGCAGACGCTTTATGCGGACAGCGAGGAAAACCGGATTCGCGCGGCACTCCAGATGACCGAGCAGCGTATGCGCAGCACCACCCTGCCGCCGGTACGCAGTGCCGGGGCGCTGTTCAAGGATGCGCTGAAGAAGGGTTATGCCCCGCCGGTCGACCCGGATGCGCTGCCGGGTACAACGGCCGCGGGCAAGCTGGCGTCGGTGGCATCCGCGGCGGGTTCGCTCGACGATCCGAAGGCGCGGCTGCGCGGCGAATACGACGCCTACCGCCGCAAGGAAGCAAAATCGCTCTACGAGGAACAGGGCCAGGCCGAGCGGGATTTGGCACGGCAATCGTTCGAGACCGATGTGCTGCCGGCTCTTGGTTCGCATCTGCGCGATGACTGGCGCCGGCGCGGACTCGATTCGAAGCTGGTCGAGACGGCATTCTTCGATTGGCTCGCGCTGAAGACCTGGGGCGAGCCGACCGACGGTGATCTGCTGGCGTTCACGCTGAATCAGTCGCGAGCAGCTTGAGATACTGAAAATCCAGATCGATCGCGACGCGCTCGAGAATCGGGAAAGGCCGAGTCCTGTTTGAACGGGGCTCGGCCTTTTTGCTTTTCGGGTGCTTGGCTTGAGCGTGCACCGTATCGTTGGCGATATTCCGGCGGCAAGCTCCCCGCGTGCTTCTTTTTCCTGGTCGTGAATCACGCCGGCTTCGACAAAGGCTCCATCAATAAAAACACCCCGGAAGCGGGACTTCCGGGGTGTCTTGTCATGCATTCCGAATCCAGCGAGAGGCGTGGTTCTCTCGCCAAGCCTGGCTGGAACGCTCAGCTGAGCAGCATCTTTTCGAGTTGTTGCAAGATCTCGTCGCGCTTTTCTCGCGACAGGCCGCGCAGGCGGAGCTCAAGGCGGTCGTCACCATAGGACTTCAGGTCACCGACCGTCGAACCATTCATCTTGATCTCATGGCGCTGGGCATAACGCTGCCGCCCTGCCGGCTTGGCGTTTTCTTGCGCGCTCGCCCTGCCCTTCACGATGTCGGCTACCTGTCGTGTGCTGAGGTCGTCGGACAGGATCTTGTTGATCAGGCGCAGCGTGGCGTCGGTACCGCGAGCCGAGTGATAACGGCCGACCTGGTAGGCCATGTTCGAGCCGAAGCGATCGGTACGCGTGACCATTTCCTGCATCACGGCCTCGGGCAGCTTGCCGATCGACAAGGCCACGGCGATCGTCGATTCGTCGATGCCCAGATGCTCGGCCAGCTCCTTCTGGCTCTGGAAGAACTTGTCCTCCAGAAAGCGGCGCCAGACCACCGCGTTGTCGAACACGGTTTGCGAATCGCGCTGGACGTTCAGGTCGTAACCGAGCTTGTAGCTCTCGATGCCGATCGGAATGTCGATCACGATGGCCTTCACCGAATCCTTGTTCGCCTCCTTCAGCGCGCGTACGCGCCGGCCGCCGTCGCTGACGAAGAAGGTGCCGGGGTGCTCGTAGTCGGGGATCACGTGGATCGCCTGCTGCTGCCCTTGTTTCGCGAGATTGACGGCGAGTTCGGCGATCGACGACTTCAGATAGAAGTGCCGCGGATTGAATGGGCTCGCCTTGATCGTCTTCAGCGGCAGTTCGATGATCTGGCCGGGCTGGTAGCGATGCTCGACGCGCCACGCGTGATATTGCGGCGATTCATTGGTCGGCTCCGCCGGCGGCGTCTCGACGATCGTGACCGGGATGTCTTTCTTTGACGATTTCGTTGGTGCCGGCGTTTCCGACTTCACGATCCCATCGATCGCATTGAGCCGATCGAGCGCCGTTCGCTTTTCGCTGGTGGTGGTATCGGGGCGCGCCTGGAAGCCTTTGGCAAATTGGGAGGGTTTCATTCAAGGTCCTTTATGCGCATAAAGTCAGGGCAGCATGCCGGCGATTTCGTCGGCGCATGCACGGATTTCCGCGGCGGCGAGGCGCGCGCCACGATCGTTCATCTGCAGGACAGTTTGCCCCAGCGCCATCGCCTGCTTATAGGCCTCGCGCGTCGGGATCTGCGTCTTCAGCAGAGGGAAGCCCAATTCTTCGATGGCACGCTTCAGCTCCCGCGTCAGCATGCGTTTCTCTTCAGTCTTGTTCAGCAGGAACACCGCGCGCAGGTCTTCGTTCATGACCTGGGCTTGCTGGATCAGTTTCACGAGGCCGACGCTCGACCAGTAATCGGCCGGTGACGACGAGGTGGGAATGACGGCGACGGTGGCAGCCAGCAGCACGACGCCGGAAACCTTCTCCGTGATCGACGGCGGGCAGTCGACCACGATGACGTCGTAGTCGTTGATGAACTTCTTGATCTCGCGATGGATCTGTCCGCCGGCTTCGGCGAGATTGACGACAGGAAACGGGATGCCGTTGTCGCTGTCACCTGACGCGCTTGACCAATGGATGAGCGTGTTTTGGCCATCTGCGTCGACGACGAGGACGCGCTTCCCTTTTTCATGGAATGCCGCGCCGAGGTGCATGGAGATGGTGCTCTTACCGACACCGCCCTTCTGTTGAGTGACCGCAATGATTTCGGCTGCCAATTTGCACTCCTGTTTGGATCGACGAAATTTTACCTGATGAATTTCGTATTTCAATGATTTAGTCGATAACAGATAAAAGATTGGCCATTCGGCCGAGGCGTTTATGCGCATAAAGCTGCCGCGCCAGGGTAAGAGCACGCGTGGGGGCGTGACTTGGAGATTCGAATCAGTGGGCCCAAAGGGGCGATTCGGACTTCCGACGAGGTGGTGGCTCACCCGGTTTATGCGCATAAAGCTGCAGCGCACGGGCTACGGAGTAGACGGAGTTGGTCCTCTCCACAGGGCGGGGTGATTTCTGGAAGACCCCTGATCAAGCAGGCCCCGCCAATGGATTTATGCGCATAAACCCACAACCGTTTGCGCTCCCCTTCTCGAATAAACCGCCCACGGGCCGAGGTTCAGTCTGGTTCGAGAGCGCCCTTCCCGTCGCTACAATAGACGCCCTATCCCGCCCTCTTACCTCGACGCCCATCCCAATGATCACGATCTACCACAACCCCCGTTGCTCCAAGTCCCGCGAAACCCTGGCCCTGCTCGACTCGCTGAACAAACGCGGCGAACCCATTCCAGGTGGTCGAGTATTTGAAAACTCCGTTGACCGTCGCGCAATTGAAGACGTTGCATCGCCAACTCGGCCGTCCCCTGCGCGACATGGTTCGAGACAACGAGACCGAATTCAAGGACCTGGGCCTGAGCGACCCAGCCACCGATGAAACCGCGATTTACGCCGCCATTGCCGAGCACCCGATCCTGCTGCAACGCCCGATCGTGGTGGTGAATGATAAAGCCGCGATTGGTCGCCCTCCGGAATCCATCGCTGCCTTGTTTGAATAATTCTTATAAATATTATTTAATCTATTCGATCGCTCGAAACTCGACACACCTCGTCTTCCGCAACTGTCACGTTTTGCGTTCAAACTAGTGCGCTATGCTGTCCCGCACGCGTGTCGAGCCGGTTTCCTGGCCCCGCCACTTATCCCCCGGCACGCGTAGCCTGAAAGTTATCCACAATTTCTGTGGAAAACCTTGTGGAAAGCCTGCCCGGATTGCCCGCGCCGCCGGACTTGCGCTGGCCTGCCCGCAAATGGCCCGTTGCCATTCGTTGGCGAAGGAATCCGGGCGCATTCTCAATCGAGCGGAAGGAGAACGTGATGACATACCGAATTGCCGTGGTCGTCGGCAGCCTGCGACGCGAGTCGTTCAACCGGGCTCTCGCCAAGGCCGTGATCTCGCTTGCCCCCGATGATTTCGACTTCGAGTTCGCCGATATCGGCAAGCTCGCGCTCTACAGCCAGGATTACGATCCGGCCTTTCCCGCCGAGGCGACCGCCTTCAAGAAACAGATCGAGGAAGCCGATGGCCTGCTGTTCGTGACGCCCGAGTACAACCGCTCGATCCCGGGCGTGTTGAAGAACGCGCTCGACTGGGGTTCACGGCCGTGGGGACACAATTCCTGGAGCGGCAAGCCCGGCGCCGTGCTCGGTACCTCGCCGGGCGCCATCGGCACCGCGCTCGCGCAGCAGCATCTGCGCAACGTGCTGTCTTATCTCGATGTCGCGACGCTCGCGCAGCCCGAGATGTTCATCAAGCACGACACCAGCCGCATCGACGATGAGGGCAAGATCGTCAGCGACGACACGCGCAAGTTCCTGCAGTCCTTCGTCGATCGCTACGCGGATTGGGTGCGTCGCCACGCGACGAAGACGGCCTGAGCGGTCGCTCGGGATATGAGTCGAATGTGAGCTGAACAGGCGCGGCGCGCGGCCGGTGGAGCGGGGCGCGGAATTTCGCCGGCGCACGTCGAGCACTCGGCTCGTTGCCCTGCCCCGCTCCATTTCGCGTTCCTCACCCTGCCGCGCCTCGGGCCACCAGCCCGGCCGGCAGGGCAGTCCACCTCCCTCACCCTGCCCGCTTCCACGCCTCAGGCGCGAATCCGCCCGCTCTTGCGCGCATCGCGCGCCTGCCGGATCGCATGCAGCATGTCGTCGAGCAGCCCGATGTCGAAGGGCTTGGAGAGCACGCGCGCATTCACGCGCCGCGTGCGGTCGAGTTCCTCCGCGTAGCCGGTGACGAGGATCACGGGCAGCGTGCCCGGGCGTCGCTCGATCTCCTCGGCCAGGTCGATGCCGTTGAGCGTGCCCGGCATGTGGATATCGGAGATCACCAGGTCGAAGGGCCGCGACTCGTCCTCGGGATCGAGCGGCGCGTCGATCAGCGCGAGCGCGTCGTCGGCGTTGGCCGCGTAGGTGACGCGATGGCCGAGCAACGACAGCAGCGCCTCGGTACCGGCGGCCACCTCGCCGTTGTCCTCGACCAGCAGGATGCGCAGGCCTTCCCGCGGCGGATCGGTTTCCAGCGAGGACGCTTCGCGCGACGCAGGCGCGGCGGGCGGCGCCTCGTCGGTGATGCGCGCGCGCGGCAGGTAGAGGCGCACCGTGGTGCCCTCCCCCAGCGCGCTGTCGATCGTGGCGATGCCGCCCGAACGCTCGCAGAACGCGAACACCTGCGGCAGGCCGAGGCCGGTGCCCATGCCCTTCGGCTTGGTGGTGAAGAGCGGCTCGAAGGCGTGCGCGAGCACTTCGGGCGCCATCCCGCTGCCGGTATCGGCCAGCGAGAGCTGCACGAAGTCGCCCGTCAGCGGGAAGCCGTCCTCGTGGCGGAAGGTGATGTTCTGCGCGGCGATCGTGAAGCGCCCGCCGGTCGGCATCGCGTCGCGCGCGTTCACCGACAGGTTGATCACCGCCAGCTCGAGCTCGGCGATATCGACGCGGATCGGCCAGATGCCGGGCGGCATGTCGAACACCAGCGCCGATTTCGATCCCAGCGACGTCTTCAGCAGTTCGCGGCACGAGGAGCCGAGCCATTGCGGCACGTCGATCGTCTCGCTGCGCAGCGGCTGCTTGCGCGCCACCCCGAGCAACTGGCGCGTCAGCGACTGGCCGTTCTTCAGCGCGCGCTCGATGGCCGTCAGCTCGACGTCCAGATGCGCGGCGCCGCGTCGGCGCACGATCTGGATATTGCTCGAGATGATCATCAGCAGGTTGTTGAAATCGTGCGCGACGCTGCCGACCAGGTTGCCGAGCGCCTCCATCTTGCGCGACTGCCGATAGGCCGACTCGATCGAGCGGCGCATCGAGGCCTCGGCCTGCCAGCGGTCCCAGGCCTGCTCCTCGACGCGCAGCCGCTTCAGCGACAGCCAGATCACGCACCACAGCGCCAGCGAGGGCGCGAACATCGAGATGAACAGCACGCTCAGGTGCTCGTACCAGGCGCGCCAGATCGCCGGCGCGCGGTAGGCGCAGATCACGTAGACGGGATAGGAGCCGACCTGGCGGTAGGCGACGATCTCGCTCGCGCCGTCGTGCTCGACGCGGATGATGCCGGCGCGCGGACTCGAGGCGCTCGCGTTGACGAAGGGTGCCTCGTGCTCGTCGAGCTTTTCGTCGCCGGTCTCGGGCGGCGGCGGATACGAGGCGAGCACCGCGCCGTCGCTGCGCGTGAGCGCCATCGACATCGGCGAGCTCTCGCCGCCGAGCAGGTCCCGATAGAAGGCGTTGAAGTACGAGGATTTCAGCGCGATCGAGACCATCCCCGCGAAGCTGCCGTCGCTGTGCTGGCGCGCCACGCCGGTGTTGAACACCAGGCTCGGCGTGGTGGAGCGCATCGGCCCGCGCATCGGCCGCGAAATGTGCTCGATCACCTTGTTGTCGCGAATGCCGATGAAGTCGTCGCGGTTCGCGATCGAGGCGTGCGGGGCCGGGTAGTACAGGGAATTGGCGAGCAGCATGCCGCTCGCGCCGAAGATCGAGACCGCCGCTACCTGCGGATAGCCGCCGCCGATGGTGTTGAGCGCGTCGTGGATGTCGGCTTCGGACTTGCGCACGGATTCGTCGTCGAGATCCTGGACCAGGTCGACGATGCGCGCGTCGAGCGTCTCGGTCAGGTCGAACACCTTCAGCGCATGCTCCTCGGCCACGCGCACGGTGCGCATGGTGACGTCGCGCGCGGTCGCCTCGCGCGTGCGCAGGTCGTTGTAGGCCATCACGGCGACGTAGACGCAGGGCAGCACGATCGCGGCCAGCAGCAGCACGATCAGCGTGACGCGGCGCACCGCGAAATCGTGCTCGGGCGCGCCCGTCGTAAACGGCGCGTCGTCGTCCTCCCAGTCGGTGGCGGCGGGCGCGGCGGGGCGTGAGGCGTCGTGCCGGAGGGGCTTCATGGTGGGAGCTGCAGCGTGCGGCGGCCTGTCATCGAATGATCGTCATCATAAACGACTCGCGGACACGGGCCGCTCGATCGCTGCCTCAGATCGCCGTGTTGCGCGCGATGCCCGTCAGCAACTCGGCGAGCGTGTCGGGCTGGGACAGGAACGGCGAATGGCTGCTGTCGAGTGCGTGGACGCGCGTCGGCCGCTCGGGCAGGAAGGCGTCGGCCTCGGCGATGAAGCGCCGCTGCAGCGCCGGCAGGATCACGCGATCCTCGGCGCAGGTCACGTAGTGGCGCGCGATCGAGCCCCAGCGCTCGGCCGTGGTCGCGATCGGCGTGGCGAATGGCGCGGTCGGCACGTCCGAGGACATCAGCCGTGTCACGGCGCGGAACGTCGCCTCGTCAACATCCTCGAACAGCGCCTGCTTCAGCGTGGCGAGATAGGCCGCGTCGCGGCTGGCCGGGTTGATGCGCAGCGCGCCGATCGCGCGAGGGCTGGCGCAGATCAGCGAGGCCAGCATTTCGCCATGGTTCTCGGGGGCACGCACGTAGTCGAGACCAGGCACGCCCGAGGCGGGCATGAACGCGGCCAGGTAGACCAGCGCCGCGATCCGCTCCGGCGCCCGCTCGGCCGCGGCCGTGATCGCCACGCCGCCCATGCTGTGGCCGACCAGCACTACGCGCGGGTGGCCGAGCGCGCAAGCGGCATCGATCGCGCGCAGCACCTGCCCGGTGTAATCGTCGAGCGTGGTGGCGGCGACCGGCGATGGCTCCTGGGCCAGCGCCTGCGCATCGCCCTGCCAGAACGCGGCCGGGTAGCGCGCGTTGATGCCATGCGCGGGCAGGTCGTGCGCGACGCTCGCATGGCCGCGCGCCGCGAGCGCCGCGCCCAGGCGCTCGTAGGCCCAGGCGCCATGCCAGGCGCCGTGGACCAGCACGAAGGGCAGCGGCGCGGCGGCGTTGCGCGAATGGGTGTCGATGTCGGGATGGTTCACGGCTGTCTCCTGATCCGGTTTCTGTTGTTTTGCCGGGACGGCCTGCCCGGATGCGCGGCGATGATCGCTGCGGCACGATGGTGCCAGAGAGCGGGCTGCTTTGTCGCGGCAGGCTCGCCTGGCGATGTGAGCGCCCGCTGACCCGCTCCGCGCCGATTTCAGACCAATCCGATATGCGACGCGGCGATCGGCCCTCCAACGCCGCGAAACGGGATGCTTCGCATGACAAACGGCTTTCATCGTGCGCAATCTGTTACGGCGGCGCCACAGCCGGAACCGTTCCCTATTCCATTCGACCGGGTTCTCGGGCTAATTTCCAGGATGCTCCTTCATGACCGCGCCTCATGAATACCGACTACCTGTTCTATCGCCGCCCCGCGACGCCCGGCCCCTACTCGCTCGACGACCTCGGTGACGTCGCGCCGTCGATCGCGCCGGGCGACACGATCCGCGACGCGATCGGCCGCGTGATCGACGGTTTGGCCTGGCGCGAATCCGAATTGGTGCCGGGTGCCTGGTTCGGTGAAGGCGGCGCGCTGTTCCAGTTCACCGTGGAGAGCGACGGCCAGGTCACCAGCTTCATGGGCTCGCGGCTGGACCGCCGCCAGGTGCTGCAACTGGCCCGCGCGATGGGGCTGATCGCCCTCGATCTGCAACGCGACGTGGTGTTCGCCTAGGCTGTCGCGCCTGCGGGGCCCGCGAGCGGCAGCGGGTGTCAAACATTGCTATACTTGCCGCCATTTCCGGCCAAGCATCGGCCAATCAAGCCTGTCTGCGCGTATCGTTCGCGTATCGTTCGCGCATCTCGCAAGCCTCTCCATCCCCGCCGGGCATGGCTGTTTTCATCGCCCGCGAGGGTGTCTTAGCGGAGCTCGTCTTGGCCGTTTCCAATCTAGTCGTGGACGACACCCAAACCGACGTCGCTGCCGTCTCATCGGGCAGTTCCTTCTATCGCGCGATGCGGATCCTGCCGGCGGCGCAGCGCGACGCGATGTTCCAGGTCTATGCGTTCTGCCGCGCCGTCGACGATATCGCCGATGACGGCGGCTCGCGCGAGGAACGCGCGGCCGGGCTCGACCGCTGGCGCGTCGACATCGACGCCTGCTACGCCGGCAAGCCGCGCGCCTCGCTGGTGCCGCTCACCGAGGAAATCCGCAAGTTCGGGCTCAAGCGCGAGGATTTCCACGACATGATCGACGGCATGGCGATGGACGCCGCCGAGGACATCTGCGCGCCCGACGACGCCACGCTCGATCTCTATTGCGATCGCGTGGCGAGCTCGGCGGGCCGCTTGTCGGTGCGGATCTTCGGCATGCAGGAAGCGCCCGGCATCGAGCTGGCGCATCACCTCGGCCGCGCGCTGCAGCTGACCAACATCCTGCGCGACATCGACGAGGACGCCGACATCAACCGCTGCTATCTGTCGCGCGAGTTGCTCGAACGCGAGGGCATTCCCGTGACCGATCCGCTCACGATCGCCGCGCATCCGGCGCTGCCGGGCGTCTGCGCGACGCTGGCGGAGCGCGCGCTGGCGCATTTCGCGCGCGCCGACGCGATCATGGACGGCGCGCCGCGCGCGCAGGTCAAGGCGCCGCGCATCATGTCCGGCGCCTATCGCTGCATACTCGAGGCCGCGATGGCACGTGGCTTCGCCGCGCCGCGCGCGCCGCTGCGCAAGCCGCGCCTGCGGATGATGCTGATCGCCTTGCGCTACGCGTTCTTCTGATCTGATGTCGATGCATGCCCGGGCGATCGGCGGATCGCCCGTCACGCCGCATGGCTGCTCGCCGTGCGCGTGCGCGGAGCACTGTGAGGTAAGTGCCCGCTATCACCGGATGTTGCGCCGTGCCGATGCCGCCGGCCGCGCATCCGACGTTCCGACCGGCGGGCTGGCTGCCTTGGCGCGCGCCCTGCCGGAACCTGAAACGTTCGGCCTCGCCTTCGCGCCGGCCGGATTCGCTGTTCGCGGGCGCGCCGGCCGCCGCCCTGCCCGCGTCGATCGACGGGGCGTGCCTTCGGGTAACAACGCACGCGCCGCATGACAAGAGAGGGACCGATGAACGATCTCACCGACTCGACCACACCCGACGGCGCGACACCGAACGCCGCGCCGTCGCCTGCCGCCGGGGCGGCGAACCTGCCTGCCACGTCGGCCGTCACGGCTGCGCAGGACGCGACGCCGATCGTTGCCGATCATGCACCTGCGGCACCTGCGGCACCTGCGGCACCTGCGGCAACGGCAGCAACGGCAGCAACGCCTACGCCGGTCGCCGCCGAGGCAACCACGCAAGCCGCCGCAGCGACTGCCGCCGCGCCCGTCGCCGCCAAGCTTCCCTCCCCCGCCGAACTCGACGCCGCCGTCACGCGCGCGACCGACGCGCTGCTGGCCGCGCAGCAGGCCGATGGCCACTGGGTCTACGAGCTCGAGGCCGATGCGACGATCCCGGCCGAATACGTGTTGCTGGTCCACTACCTCGGCGAGACGCCGAACGCCGAACTCGAGCGCCGGATCGGCCGCTACCTGCGGCGCATCCAGCTGCCCGGCGGCGGCTGGCCGCTGTTCACGGACGGCGCGCCCGACGTCAGCGCGAGCGTGAAGGCCTACTTCGCGCTGAAGATGATCGGCGACGACGTCGAGGCCGAGCACATGGTGCGCGCGCGCCAGGCGATCCACGCGATGGGCGGCGCCGAGATGTCGAACGTCTTCACGCGGATCCAGCTCGCGTTGTTCGGCGTGGTGCCCTGGTTCGCGGTGCCGATGATGCCGGTCGAAATCATGCTGCTGCCGCAGTGGTTCCCGTTCCACCTGTCGAAGGTCTCGTACTGGGCGCGCACGGTGATCGTGCCGCTGCTGGTGCTGAACGCGAAACGCCCGCTGGCGAAGAACCCGCTGGGCGTGCGCGTCGACGAGCTGTTCGTCAATCCGCCCGTCAACACCGGGCTGCTGCCCAAGCAGGGCCACCAGAGCACCGGCTGGTTCCTGCTGTTCCGCGGCGTCGACGGCCTGCTGCGCCTGACCGACGGGCTGTTTCCGCGCTACTCGCGCGAACGCGCGATTCGCCAGGCCGTGCAGTTCGTCGACGAGCGCCTGAACGGCGAGGATGGCCTCGGCGCGATCTACCCGGCGATGGCGAACTCTGTGATGATGTACGCCGCGCTCGGTTATCCCGAGGACCACCCGAATCGCGCGATCGCGCGCCGCTCGCTCGACAAGCTGCTGGTGATCAAGGACGACGAGAGCGACGAGGCCTATTGCCAGCCCTGCCTGTCGCCGGTCTGGGACACCACGCTGGCCGCGCACGCCCTGCTCGAGACCGGCGAGCCGCGTGCCGAGGCAGCCGCGCTGCGCGGCCTCGAATGGCTGCGCCCGTTGCAGATCCTCGACGTGCGCGGCGACTGGATCTCGCGCCGCCCGCACGTGCGCCCCGGCGGCTGGGCCTTCCAGTACGCGAACCCGCATTACCCCGACGTCGACGACACCGCCGTGGTGGTGCTGGCGATGGACCGCGCGGCGCGCCTCACGCAATCGGACGTCGACCGCGACGCGATCGCGCGGGCCCGCGAATGGGTGGTCGGCATGCAGAGCAGCGATGGCGGCTGGGGTGCGTTCGAGCCCGAGAACACCCATCACTACCTGAACAACATTCCCTTCTCCGATCACGGCGCCCTGCTCGACCCGCCCACCGCCGACGTCTCGGGGCGCTGCCTGTCGATGCTCGCGCAACTCGGCGAGACCAACGTCAACAGCCAGCCCGCGCAGCGCGCGCTCGACTACCTGCTCGCCGAGCAGGAAGCCGACGGCAGCTGGTATGGCCGCTGGGGCATGAACTACATCTACGGCACCTGGAGCGCGCTCGGCGCGCTGAACGCGGCGGGCCTCGGCCATGACGATCCGCGCGTGAAGCGCGCCGCGCAGTGGCTGCTGTCGATCCAGAATCCCGACGGCGGCTGGGGCGAGGACGGCACCAGCTACAAGCTCGACTATCGCGGCTACGAGCCGGCCACCAGCACCGCCTCGCAGACCGCCTGGGCCCTGCTCGGCCTGATGGCGGCCGGCGAGGTCGATCACGCGGCGGTCGCGCGCGGCATCGACTGGCTGATCGCCGAACAGAAGACGCACGGGCTGTGGGACGAGACGCGCTTCACCGCGACCGGCTTCCCGCGCGTGTTCTACCTGCGCTACCACGGCTATCGCAAGTTCTTCCCGCTGTGGGCGCTGGCGCGCTATCGCGGCCTCAAGCGCGCCGGCACCACGCGCGTGACGGTCGGGATGTGAGGATGGCGACCCAGACCACCCTGGCGCCGGTAATCGCCGTCACCGGCATGGCCTTCGAGGCGAGGATCGCGCGTGGCGAGGGCGTCGAGACCGTCTACGCGGCGCGCGCCGACCGGCTCGAGCGCGCCTTGTCGGAAGCGGTCGAGGGCGGCTGCTCGGGCATCATCAGCTTCGGTACGGCGGGCGGCCTCGCGCCCGATCTGGCGCCGGGCGCGCTTGTCATCGCCGAGGCGATCGACGGCCCGTTCGGCGAGGTGCTCACCGATGCCGGCTGGAACCGCCGGCTGGTGGCCGCGTTGCGCGGCACGCCGGTGGTGCCGAACCTGCGGCTCGGGCGGATCGCGGCGGTCGGCGCGCCGGTCGTCGACGCGCAGCAGAAGGCCGCGCTGCACGCGCGCCACGGCGCGCTCGCCGTCGACATGGAATCGCATATCGCCGGCGCCTTCGCGGCGGCGCGCGGCGTGCCCTTCGCGGTGTGCCGGGCGATCGTCGATCCGTCCTGGCGCACCCTGCCGAGCGCGGCCACCGCCGGCCTGCGCGACGACGGTACCACCACCATCCTGCCGATCCTGCGCGAACTCGCGAAACAACCCTCGCAACTGGGCGCGCTGCTGAAGCTGGCCGGCGACGCGCGCGCGGCCAAGACCACGCTGATCCAGGCGCGTCACGCCTTCGAGCGCGAAGGCGCCTGGCGAGGCGTCTGAGTCGAGCCACGGCGATTCCTGCCGATAACGCCCTCGCTTAGCGAGGGCGTTTTTCCTCCCGCGTTCGTTTCCCTCTTCCGTATCGACACAGCCCGAGTGCCGGCGCCACGGCCGTGTTGTCGTCTCGTTCGTCGTGACAACATTTGTTGTTGATGCGTATAATTTCGGCCCATGTGTTGTCGATCTGTTGCATTGGCCCGCCCTCGCCGTCGATCGACATCCACCCCCGAATTTCCAGCTACCGAAGCGCATCGATGAAAGCACTCCACCCCGTCGTGATCGCCGGCACGCCGCGCGAGATCGGCCGCCGGCTCGGCGAACTCGCGCGCCCGCTGATGGCCGCGTACCGCGCGCAAAGCCGCGCCTGGCGAGCGCTCGAGGCGCACCTTGGCGAACCGTTGCTGCCGGTCTGGCGGCGCGAGGCCGAGGCCATGTTTCCCGATTGCGTCGCCGAGCTCGACGGCCTCGCCGAAGGGCTCGGCCTGCCGGCCGAGCTGGTGTTCGCCTGGAATTGCCGCGGCGAACTGCTCAATCGCTCCGGCGACGGCTGCACCACCGTCGCGGCGCGCGACGCGAGCGGCTGCCGCATCGCCCACAACGAGGACGGCGATCCGTTCCTGCTCGATCGCTGCTGGCTTGTCGAGGTTCGCCCGACGCGCGGCCCCGGCTTCCTCAGCTTCTACTATCCCGGTTCGCTCCCCGGCCACACCTTCGCGCTGAACCGCGCCGGCCTGGTACAGACCATCAACAACGTGCGGATCACCGCGCCGGCGGCCGGCGTGCCGCGCATGGTGCTGGCGCGGGCGGTGCTCGACACCACCTCGCTCGATGCCGCGCTCGCGCTGCTGCGCGACACGCCGCTTGCGAGTGGTTTCCATCACATGCTCGGCTGCGCCGGCGATACCCGCATTGTCAGCGTCGAGGCCAGCGCGGCCCGTACCTCGGTGACGAGCGTCGAGGCGCGCTACGGCCATGCCAACCACCTCGTGCATCCCGGCCCAAATGCCGATGCCGACGCGCAGATCGTCACCGCTTCGTCGCGCGATCGGCAGGCGCGGCTCGACGCGTTGCTGCCCGCGCTCGCCGCGACGGACCTCGACGCGCTGGCCGGCGTGCTCGCCGATCGCGGTGGCGCGGGCCTGCCGATCTTCCGTGACGATCCGGCCGATCCCGACGACGAAAACACGCTCGCGACAGCCCTCTTCGAGATCGACCGGCACGGCGTCGATTTCTCGGTGAGACGCGATGGCGTGACGGGTTTCGCGCTGCGCGTGACGCGCGAGGCCGCCTGACCCGAACCGCAGCCGGCAACCGCGTCGTGCGGCGCCGATGGCATTTACGAACCCGTCTTCCAGCAGCCAGCAGGAGCAAACACGATCATGACCAAGGTATTTCATCGCGCCCCGCGCGCGACCCTTCCCGTCGCGGTGGCCGGCGACGGCATCGAGCTCATCGACTCGACGGGCAAGCGCTACATCGATGCCTGCGGCGGCGCGGCCGTTTCCTGCCTCGGCCATAGCAACACGCGCGTGATCGAGGCGATCAAGCGGCAAGCCGAGCGCCTGCCTTACGCGCATAGCTCGTTCTTCACCACCGAGCCCGTCGAGGAACTGGCCGATCGCCTGATCGAGGCGGCACCGGCCGGGCTCGGCCACGTGTATTTCACGTCGGGCGGCTCGGAATCGATCGAGGCGGCGCTGAAGCTGGCACGCCAGTATTTCGTCGAGATCGGCCAGCCGGCACGCCGCCACTTCATCGCGCGGCGCCAGAGCTATCACGGCAATACGCTCGGCGCGCTGGCGATCGGCGGCAACCCGTGGCGCCGCGAGCCCTTCCTGCCGCTGCTGATCGACGCGCATCACGTGAGCCCCTGCTACGCCTATCGCGAGCAGCGCGCCGACGAAAGCGAGGAAGCCTTCGCCCAGCGGCTCGCCGACGAACTCGAGAATCGGATCCTGGAACTGGGTCCGGAGACGGTCGCGGCCTTCGTCGCGGAGACCGTGGTGGGCGCGACGGCCGGCGCGGTGCCGCCGGTGCGCGCATATTTTCGCAAGGTCCGCGCCGTCTGCGATAAATACGGTGTCCTGCTGATCCTCGACGAGATCATGTCGGGCATGGGCCGCACCGGCCATCTGTTCGCCTGCGAGGAGGACGGCATCGCGCCCGACATCCTGACCATCGCCAAGGGGCTCGGCGCCGGTTATCAGCCGATCGGCGCGACGCTCGCCAGCGACCGGATCTATGACGCGATCGTGGGCGGCACCGGGTTCTTCCAGCACGGGCACACCTATATCGGCCATGCCACCGCCTGCGCGGCCGCGCTCGAGGTGCAGCGCGTGATCGCCGAGGAAGGCCTGCTCGACAACGTGCGCGAGCGCGGCGAACAGTTGCGCGCGCAACTTCGTGAGCGTTTCGCCGATCACGAAGCCGTCGGCGACGTGCGCGGGCGCGGCCTGTTCGTCGGCGTCGAATTCGTCGCCGATCGCGGCACCAGGCAGCCCTTCGATCCTTCCCTGCGCCTGCATGCGGCCCTGCGGCGCGAGGCGATGGCGCGCGGGTTGATGGTCTACCCGATGGGCGGCACGGTCGACGGCCGGCAGGGCGACCACGTGCTGCTGGCACCGCCTTTCATCTGCTCGGCCGAGCAAATCGATATCATCGTCGAGCGGCTGGCGCAGTCGCTCGACGCGGCGCTGGCATCGAGCGGCGCCGCGCGCTGAAGCGCCCCGGCCCTTCGAGGGCCGCCGGCAGGCGCCACGATCGACATCGATCGCTGCCTGCCCGCCGCGCCCCGCCTTCCACTCCAGTCCGGACTTCCGACATGACGAACCGCCTTCCCCCGTTCGATACCGCGAGCGCCTCCGACGAACAGCGCGCCGTGCTCGACGAAATCCTGGCCGGCCCGCGCGGCAACCTCAACGGACCCTTCCTCGGCTGGATCCACAGCCCGGTGCTGGCCCAGCATGCGCAGCGGCTCGGCGCGTTCTGCCGCTACCAAACGGGCTTGCCGCTGCGCCTGTCCGAGCTGGCGATCCTGGCCACCGCCGCGCGCTGGCGCTCGCAGGCCGAATGGCACATCCATCTGCCGATCGCCCTGGACGCCGGCGTGCCGGCGGCGGTGGCCGAAGCGATCCGGCGCGGCGAGACGCCCGTCTTCGACGACGCCGACGATGCGCTGGTCCACCGTTTCGCGACCGAGCTCTACGACACGCAGCGCGTGAGCGACGCGACCTACGACGCGGCGCTCGCGCGCTTCGGCCATGAGGTGGTAATCAACCTGGTGGGCTTGCTCGGCTATTACGCGCTGGTGGCGATGACGCTGAACGTGTTCGGGATGCGCGCGAACGGCCAGCAGACATTGCCGTTCGCGGAGTGAGGCGGAAAAACAGGGGAGATGAGACTGGCGCGCGTTCGGGTCGAAGGCGTTCGCCTGCCCGGGATGGCGACGCTCGGTTGAGCGTCGCCGTGACCGCGTCGTGGCGCGGTCACGGCGGCCGGCTCGATGCAGCCGGCCTGCTGCACGCTACTCAGTACGGCACGCTCAACGAGCAGCCGGCGCGCTGGCCGGCGCCACGGCCGGCACGGCCGGTGCCAGCGGCGAGGACGGCACCGCGGTAGCGGCCGCGCCCGAGGCCGCCGCCGCGCCCGATGCACCGGCGGCCGGTGCCGCCGTGTTCGCGCCCGGATCCTCGTAGTTCGGCAGGCCCGAGGGTTCGCCGCTCGCGCCGCCGCCGCTCGAGCCCGGATCATCATAGTTCGGCAGCCCGCTTGGCAGCGTGCCCTGCGAGGCCGCGCCCGCGCCGCCGTGATAGGTGGCCGAGCGGCGCTGCTGCGTGTAGGCGTCGCGCACGAACGAATACTTGTCGAGCGCGGCCTGCTGCAGCAGGTCCGAGGCGCCGAGCAGGTCGGCGCGCGCGCTGATGAACTGCGCGATGTACATCGGGTTGCGCACCGCCGGCTCGATGTAGTTGAGCAGGTTGAAGCGCACGTCCACCGCGCGGCCCACGCCGTCGCGGAACGAGCTGGGCCCGAACACCGGCAGCACCAGGTAGGGGCCCGCGGGCACGCCCCAGCGCGCCAGCGTCAGGCCGAAGTCCTGGTGATGCTTGGGCAGGCCGGCCACCGTGGCCACGTCGAACAGGCCCGCCACGCCGAACACCGAATTGATCACCACCCGCATCACGTCCTCGGTGGCGTCGGTTACGCGCAGTTGCAGCAGGTTGTTCGCGGCATTGCCGAGATCGCCGAGGTTCGAGAAGAAGCTGCTGATCGCGGTGCGCAGCGGGCTCGGCGTGATCTTCTGGTAGCCGCGCGCGATCGGCACGGCGATATGCGTGTCGACCGTGTCGTTGAAGGTGAAGATGGCACGGTTCATCGGCTCGAGCGGGTCGCCCGGGGTCCGGTTGGGGCCGGTCGCGCAGCCGCTCAGCAGCGCGCCGGCCAGCGTGGCCGCGGCAGTGATTCGGAGTTTATTCATCGATTTCGGGGGATTGGGGGGCGCGTGGCACGCGCGGTTTGCCCATCAGCACGGGCTGGAACACCACGGCGCCGATCAGCGTACAGGACAGCGCGAGCGCGAGCAGCTTGCCCATGCTCGCCGTCCCCGGATGATGCGATAACCACAGGCTACCGAAGGCGGTGGCCGTGGTCGCGGCGCTGAACAGCACCGCGTGCGTGAGGCTCGAATGCAGCAGGCCGGTCTGGCCCGCGCGCCATGCCATCACGAAGTACACCTTGAAGGCCACGCCGACGCCCAGCATCAGCGGCAGCGCGATGATGTTGGCGAAGTTCAGCGACATGCCCAGCAGCACGCATAGCTCCAGCGTGACCACGCCCGATACCAGCAGCGGCACCAGCGTGCGCAGCACGTCGCCGAAGCGGCGCAGGGTGATCCACAGCAGGACCGTGATCGACAGGATCGACAGGCCCGCGGCCTGCAGGAAGGCCTTGATGATGGTGTCGGCCGAATGCAGGATCGAGATCGGGCCGCCGATGGTGGCCGGCTCGGCCTGCTTCACGGCCTGCGCGAAGTGGCGCAGCATCACGTCGTCGCCGGGATCGACGCCGGGCGGCACCTTCGGCGAGATCTGCACCAGCGCGCGGCCGTCGGGCGCGACCCAGTCGTTGACCATCTGCGGCGGCAGGTTGGCGCGCGTGATCTCGTATGGCTGCAGCAGCGAGGCGAGCTGGCCGAGCGCGATCTTCAGGGTGCTGGAGAAGGCGAGTTCGGCGCGATCGCGCGCGGCCGGATCGGCGGCCGCCAGCTTGGCGAGCGATTCCGACAGGTGCTTGGCCTCGGCCGCGCCCGGGCCCGGATGATCCTCCACCGCGTAGCCGAGCAGGGCCGAGGCGCGCTTGAGCGCGGCCACACGCTGCGCGTCGCTGGCGGGCGGCGCGGGCTGCTGGGTCAGCGCCGGCAGCAGGGAATCGGCGGCGGTCTTGATGATGGCGAGCTTCTCGGGCTGCTCGGCGGGCAGGAAGGACGACAGCGTGGTGGTGCGGCCCACCTCGGGCAGCTTGGCCAGGCGCGCCGCGGCGGCGTCGGCCGCGGCCAGCGTGGGCGCCAGCATGTGCACGTCGTTGACCGAGGCTTCCGGCGAATCCTTCAGCGCGATCAGGGTGGCCATCGACTCGCTGTGCGGATCCTTCAGGTGCAGCGGGTTGAAGTCGAAGTGCAGGCGCGTGAGCAGCGGCAGGGCGCCGATCACCACCACCAGGGTGCCGATCAGGATCGGCTTGCGGTGGCGGTCGAGGTAGTCGTCGACCGGCGCGAGGCGCGGGAAGCCCGGCGCCTTCGCCTCGCCGGGCGGGTGCATCAGCTTGAGCAGGGCCGGCAGCAGCGTCATGGTGGTGAACAGCGCGACGAACATGCCGACGCCGGCGATCAGGCCCAGCTCCGAGACGCCGCGATAGGCGGTCGGCAGGAACGAGAAGAAGCTCGCGGCCACCGCGGCGGTGGCCAGCGAGAGCGGCACGCCCATCGAATGCGCGGCGCCCAGCAGCGCGTGCTCGAGGTTCGGGTCGCGATGGCGTTCCTCGCGGTACTTCACGCCGTACTGGATCGCGAAATCGACGCCGAGCCCGACGAACAGCACCATGAAGGCCACCGAGATCATGTTCAGCGAGCCGACCATCGCCAGGCCCAGCGCGGCCGTCACCACCAGGCCCACCACCAGCGTGATCAGCACCGCGCCGATCATGCGCTTGGAGCGCAGCGCCAGCCACAGGATGATCAGCACCACGATCAGCGTACCGATGCCGTTGAGCGCCGCGCCGTCCTGCACCGAGGCGAATTCCTCGTCGGCCAGCGGTTGCTCGCCGGTGAGCCGGACCACCGCGCCGAAGCGCTTGTCGAGCTGCAGCGAGGCGGCCGTCTCGCGGATCGTGCGCTCGGTCTGCTCGCCGGCCTTCAGCGCGCCGTAGTTGACCATCGGCTCGACCGTCACGAACGCGAAGGCGGGCTGCTTGGCGGCATCGCTGTCGACCAGCGCGCGCCACGAGAAGGCGGCCGGCCGGCCGGCCAGCACGTCGTCCACCGAGGCGGCGGCGCGGCCGAGCAGGGTCTTCATGCCGGGCAGGGTGACCTGGCCGGTCAGGAGCGGCTGGCCGAGCGTGGTGGACAGCGTGGTGGCCAGGCCGGTGACGCTCGGGTCCTTGGCCAGCGTGTTGACCAGCGGGCGCGCGTCGGCGAGCTTGGAGGTGGTCTTGGCGAGCTCGGCGGGCGACAGGAACAGCAGCGCGTCGCGCTCGAACAGCGGGCCGCCGGCCGGCAGCGAGACCTGGCCGATGCGGCCGGCCTGGGTGTCCTTGTCGAGCGCGGCGGCCAGCGCGTCGGCGGCCGCCGACGCGAATTCCGGCGCGGGCGCCTCGACCACGGCCAACAGCGTCTGGCTGCGCTGCGGGAAGGCGTCGTCGACGGCCTTTCCAAGTGCCGCCCATTGCGGTTCGTTGTCGATCAGCTTGCTGACATCGGTATTGATCTTGAAATGCTGGACGGTATAGACACCGGCGAAGGCGGCGATCAGGAGCGACAGCACGACGACCAGGATCGGGCGCCGTACCGACCAGGCAACGAGTCGGACGAGTAGGGTTGTCAGCATTGGGCGGGCTGGCGGGGGCGGGCCTCGGGCAAAAGTGACCAAGTATACCGGCGCGGCGGTTTCGGAGGCGGCTAGGTCCGCGCCCCGTTTTCGACGGCCGGCGTGGTAGAAACGGTGCCGGACCAGATCGCGCCCGGCCGGAACAGGATGTCATCGGGTGGTGACAAACGTAAGCGTGGCGTAACGAAGCTTTCCGGCGCGGCCCCCGGGGGCGCCGCGCGCGGGATCGGCCGCTATACTGTTTCGATCCGGAGCCATTGGCGCCGGCTTCTTTTTTTCGAGAGCAAGAGAACGCATGAAACGTCATCTGATTGCATTCGTCGCGGCGGCGGCCGTCTCCGTCACGGCTTTCGCGCAAAGCGCGCCTGTCGACGTGGTCCGCTCCGCGGTCGAGGGGACCGTCAACGCCATGAAGGCCGATCCCGCCGCGCGCGGCGGCGACATGGCCAAGATCACGCAGGTCGTCGAGACGCGTTTCCTGCCGGTGGCGAACTTCGAGCGCACCACCCGGATCGCCGTCGGCAGCGCCTGGAGCCAGGCGAGCCCGGCGCAGCAGCAGGAGCTCTACAAGCAATTTCGGCTCCTGATGACGCGCACCTACGCGGCCTCGCTGGCCCAGCTCGGCAGCCAGGACGCGAAGTTCACCTTCAAGGCCGGCGGCGGCAACGCCACCGACGCGCTGGTCCAGTCCACCGTGAGCACGCCGGGCGATACGCAGAACGTCGGCTACCGGCTCGGCAAGGAAGGCAACGACTGGAAGATCTACGACATCGACATGTCCGGGGCCTGGCTGATCCAGGTCTACCAGGGGCAGTTCAAGTCGCAACTGGCCGCGGGCGGGATCGACGGCCTGATCAGCTTCCTGCAGAAGCATAACGCGCGCGTCAACTAAGCCGGCACGCGTTCGCGCGGCCGCCTTCGCCGGTTATGGCGGGGCGGCCGCGCCTGTCTCCTTCCTCATGCTTGTATCCACAACGATGTGCCGTATCGTTGCGCGGATCGTGGCAAAACCGTGGCGAGACGCCTCTCGCTTCCTCCCATTTCGACAGCTTCGCGACCCGAGGTCCGGGAATGCGCATTGCTGCGCCTCGCCCCCGTCGGCGCTCGTGCACGGATCGGCCGCGTTGCGCTACGCTTGCGGGCACATCCTTTCTCCCAGGTGCCGATCCGATGACGCAAGCCCCTTCCCGAGCCGCCGCCGAGCTGATCGAACGCTTCGCCCTCCAGCCGCATCCCGAGGGCGGCTATTTCCGCGAAACCTACCGCGCGCCGCTCGAGGTGGCGCGTTCGAGCGACGGCGCGGCGCGCAGCGCCTCGACCGCGATCTACTACCTGCTCTGTGACGGCGCGTACTCGACCTGGCATCGGATCCGCTCCGACGAGGTCTGGCATTTCTATGCCGGCGAGCCGCTCGAGGTGCATGTGCTCGACGAGCAGCAGGGCCATCTGGTCCATCGGCTCGGCAATCCGCTCACCCATCCCGGCACCGTGAGCCAGGCCGTGGTGCCGGCCGGGCGCTGGTTCGGCGCGGTCTGCGCGGAGCCGGGCGGGCTCGCCTTCGTGGGTTGCACGGTGGCGCCGGGTTTCGAGTTCAGCGAATTCGAACTGGGCGACGCCCAGGCGCTGGCGCGCGAATTTCCGCAACACGCCGCGGCGATCGCGCGACTGGCGCGCTGAAGGCCGCGCGAGCGGCCGCATGAGGGAAGTGCCGGGCGCACGCCAGGCTGGGCGCCCTCGGCGTGCTCAGCGCCGCCGATGCTCGACCGCGAACTTGATCAGCTCGGCCTGCCCCTCGATGCCGAGCTTGCGCTTGAGATTGAGCCGGTGCGTCTCGACCGTGCGCACCGACAAGCCGTTCTGCAGGGCGATCTGCTTGCTCGACAGGCCCTCGGCCAGCGCGTCGAGGATGTCGAGCTCGCGCGGCGTGAGGCGCTCGACCGGCCCGGCGCCCGCGCTGGCCTGGATCATGCGCGCGGCCAGCCCCTCGCTGAAGAAGGTCTGCCCGGCCAGCACCGCGCCGATACCGCGCACGATGTCGCTGGCCGGCGAATCCTTGAGCAGGTAGCCGCTCGCGCCGGCGCGCACCGCCTGCGTCACGTACTCGACGTTGTCGTGCATCGACAGCATCACCACCCGGATCGCCGGGAACCGCTCGTGGAAGATGCCGGCCAGCGCGATGCCGTTCATGCCCTGCATGGTGACGTCCATCAGCGCGAGATCGGGCTCGAGGTACTCGGCCAGCGCCAGCGCGTCCTCGGCCTTGCCGGCCTCGCCGACCACCACGAAGCCGGGCACGGCCTCCAGGCGCATCTTGAGGCCGTCGCGGACCAGCGGATGATCGTCGACCAGCAGCAGCCGGGCGGCGGGCGAGGGGGAATCGGGAGCGGTCATGGTGGGTCAGTTTCCGGTGTGGCGCTGCGCGGGCAGCGGCACGCGCGCGGCGATCACGGTGTGGCCGAGCTGCGAGCGGATCGTCAGGGTGCCGCCGAGCGCGTCGATGCGCTCGCGCATGTTGCGCAGCCCCACGCCGCCGTGCGGGTCGGCCTGGGTGCGCTCGACGTCGAAGCCGCGGCCGTTGTCGGCCACGCTCAGCGAGACGGCGTGCGAAGTCACTTCGAGCGAGAGCGAGCCGCGCGTGGCCTGCGCGTGGCGGATCAGGTTGGTCAGCGCTTCCTGGGCGATCCGGAACAGCGCGGTGTTGACCGCGGCCGGCAGCGGCGGCGCGCCCGAATGGGCGATCTGCGTGTAGCCGACCTCGAAGCCGGTCTCGCTGCGCAGCTCGCGGATCAGCTGGTCGAGCGCGGCGGCCAGGCCCAGGTCGTCGAGCATGGCCGGGCGCAGCGCGTGCGAGATGCGGCGCACCTCGCGCAGCACGTCGCCGAGCCGGGCCGCGCTCTTGGCCAGCGCGCCCTCGGCCGCCGCGTCGCGCGCGGGGCCTTGCGCCAGCCGCTCGTGCACCGATTCGAGCATCAGCTTGACCGACACCATCATCTGGCTGATGCCGTCGTGCAGCTCGCGCGAGAGCCGCGCGCGCTCGTCCTCCTGCGATTCCACCACGCGCTGCGCGAGCGCCTTGAGCTTGGCGTCGGCCACCCGCGATTCGCTGACGTTGAGCACCAGCGCGCACAGCGCGATCACCGCCGCGCCGCCCAGCGCGATCGCGGCCAGCCCCTTCATGGTGCCGTCGATCTCGGCCGAGGCGCGCGCATCGGTGCTCGCCAGCGCGCGGTCGACGTCGTCGAGATAGATGCCGGTGCCGAGCATCCAGCCCCAGTGCTCGAGCGCGACCACGTAGCCGAGCTTGGCCTCGACGCGGCCGGTGGAGGGCCGCTGCCACTGGTAGCGCACGTAGCCGTTGCCGGTGGTGGCGGCCTTGATCAGTTCCTGGATGGTGGCCGCGCCCTGCGCGTCGCGCATCGACCAGAAGTTGCGGCCGACGCGCTCGGGCTCGCGCGGGTGCATCAGCGAATTGCCCTGCAGGTCGTAGACGAAGAAATAGCCGTCGGGGCCGAAGTCCATCTTGCGCAGGATCTCGAGCGCCTGGGCGCGCCGCGCCTCGTCGCCGGCCGCGCCGTCGCGCGAGGCCGCGTAGAGCGGGCCGATCGCGCTGGTGGCCAGTTCGACGTAATGGCGCAGCTCGACCTCCTTGCTGCCCAGGTAGGCGGATTCGATGGTCTCGTGCTGGGCGCGCGCCAGCGAGGTGGCCTGCTGGCGCACGCCGAAGCCGATGCCGGCGATCGCGACCAGGAATGGCACGATCGCGAGCAGGAATATCTTCGCCTTGAGTTTCATGGTCGATCGACGGGGAGGGCGCGCCTTATCGGCAAGGGGCCGGGCGCACCGGCGCTATTGTCCGCGATTTCGGTGCCGCGCGACGCATGCGGCAGTGCAGCGCGAGCGGTTCGGGCGCCGCTTCCCGGGCGCCGCGGCGGCGCGGCTTGGCAGGCCCGGCGCGGGCTTCGATGCGAGAAGCCGATTTCCCAATCGCGCGAGGGGTGAGTAAGATGGGCCATTTTCTGGATGGAGTACCCGCAATGCTGACCGCCGTGCTGGAAGACGATGCCGACCAACGCGACCTGATCATGTTGTGGCTCGAACATGGCGGGCATCGCGTGCAGGGTTTCGAGACGGGCGCCGAGTTCACCGCGGCGCTGAGCAAGGAACGGTTCCAGTTGTTCGTGATCGACTGGATGCTGCCCGACGCGACGGGCGAGGAGATGATCAAGGCGGTGCGCGACACGCTCGGCTGGAACGTGCCGGTGATCGTGCTGACCGCGCGCGACGACGAGCAGACGGTGCTGACCGCGCTGCGCGCCGGCGCCGACGACTACCTCGTCAAGCCCGCGCGGGCCGCCGAGATGCTGGCGCGGATCGCGGCCGTGGCGCGGCGCTACGGGGTTGGCGGCAAGGCGCCGCTGACGCTGGGCGCCTACGAGATCGACATCCAGCGGGTGCGGATCGCCGTCAACGGCGCGCCGGTCGACCTGACGCAGAAGGAGTTCGACCTGGCGGTCTACATGTTCCAGAGCCCGGGCCAGTTGCTGTCGCGCGATCATCTGCTCAATCGCGTGTGGGGCGTGCATGCCGATGTCGATACGCGCACCGTCGACACCCACGTCAGCCGGCTGCGCAAGAAGCTGCACCTGGACGGCTCGAACGGCTGGAAGGTGATTCCGATCTACGGCTACGGGTATCGCTGCGTGCGGCTCGATACGCCCGAGTAAGGCAGCGGCCCGGTGGCACGCCGGCGAGCGACGCGCCCGATCAGGCAGGCGCGCGTAAGACTGTGAACGCGGCGGCGCATTCGATGCCGCCCGGCTCTTCGATTTCCTGATTTCCCGTCGATATCGGCCGTCTGGTGCGGCCCAGGCGGCCCAGGCCGAGGCTCAGCGCCACGGCCCCGGCGGCGAGGCGCGGCCGCCGTCGGTGGCGCGCCAGGCATCCTCGACCTGGGCGCGCCGCGTCAGCGCATCGCGATGCCCGGCGTCGGCGGCCGGCAGCGCGCCGCCGCAGCGATAGCCCCAGCCCGCCAGCGTGAGCCAGGCCGATTCCACGCGGCTGGCGATCCAGGCCCCGGTCGATCCCTGGTGCTTGTGGTGATAGAGCAGGCGGCTGCGCATCTGCCAGCGCGCGTGGCGCGCCTCGGCCGCCGCGTCGCCGCGCGCCGCGCCGGGACGGCCGGCGCGCAGGGCGCGCACGTCGGGCCAGTACATCACCGAAAAACCTTCCATCGCCACCCGCCGGCACAGGTCGATGTCCTCGCAGTACATGAAGAAGCGTGGGTCGAAGCCGCCCAGGAAGCGGAACAGGTCGTGGCGCATGATCGCGAACGCATCCGAGACCCAGTCGACGCGCCGCGCCGGCTCGCGCGGCTGCAGGTCGGGGTCGAGCGGCACGCGCCTGGCCGCCGCGCCGGGCCATACTGGGCCGCGCCAGGCGAAGGCGTCGCCCAGCGCGGACGGGAAGCGGTGCGAGGCCGGCACGTCCTGGCCCTCGGCGTCCACCAGACGGCCGCCGGCGATGCCCACGCCGGGATTGACCAGCATGCGCGCGGCGGCGCGCGCGATCATCGCGGGCTGGGCGTGGGTATCGGGATGCGCCAGCAGCAGCAGGGCGCCGAGCGCTTCGCGCGCGGCGAGATTGCAGGCGGCCGCGTAGCCGATGTTGACGGGCGAGCGGATCAAGAGCGCCCAGGGATGCCGGCTCTCGACCAGCTCGGCGGTACCGTCGCTCGAGGCGTTGTCGACCACGATCACCTGCCAGTCGCGATAGCGCGCGGCCATCGCCAGCATCGCGAGCTGGGCGTCGATGTGCTCGGCCGAATCGTGCGCGACGATCAGGATCGACAACGCCCGTCGGGCCAGCACATGTTCGTGCGGGGACGGGCGCGGCTCGGGCGAGGCGATCGGCTCGGCGTCGTGCAGGCCGATCATGGTGGGCTCCGGCGACGCTGCGCGGCCGGAATCGTTATCATGGCGCGCCCCCGGATAGCTGGCGGGGCGCTCGCCGCGGACGAGCGGCGGCATGACGGCGGCGGTAGGCGAGTTGGCCATAGAGAATCGGCAATTGTTGCAGGTGCGCGTGCAGCGCATAAAGCGTCGCGAGGCGCCAGTCGCCGGCGCTGGGCCGGGCGCGCAGGGTGGTGTGCAGCAGCGCCGCGCCGAACAGCGCGAGCAGGCTCCAGGCGATGCCGGGCGCGGTGGCGAGCATCGCCGCGAACACCAGGGCGGCCACGCCGAGCGCCGCGCCCCAGGCGCGGTTGCGCTGCGGCGCGTAGCCGTGAGGGAAGGCGGCGCGGCCGGCACAGCGCGCGTCGGCGGCGGCATAGGCCTCGCCGATGCGCACCGCGCGGCGCCAGTAATCCCGGAAACGGGCCAGCACGTCGTCGTGGCGCGTCATCGGGATCGCCAGCTCGACGATGCGCCAGCGGCGCGCCGCCAGGCGGCGGCACAGGTCGGCGGCCTCGCCGTCGGCCAGGTTGGCGTCGAAGCCGCCCACGTCGAGCAGCGCCTCGCGGCTGAACAGGGCGTCGCCCACGCAGTCGAGCGCGTCGCCGAACGGCATTACGCCATCCAGGTCGACCACCGCGGCGTAATGCGACTGATGCGGCAGCGCCTCGCGGCACTGGCCGCGCACTGCCGCGCATTGCGCGTCCAGGCGCGCCAGCGCGGCTTGCGGGAAGTGCCGGTCGAGCAGGGTGTCGGCGCCCAGGAACAGCACCGTGTCGGCATGCGTGGCGTGCCAGCCGGCGTTGCGGATCGCCGCGCGCGTGGTGGGCTGGCCGATGCCGCGCGTGTCGGCCGCGATCACCCGCGCGCCGTCGAGGGCGGCCAGCCGGGCATCGTCGCCCAGCGGTTCGTCGGTCGCGTACAGCACCTCGACCGGCAGCTCGCCCCAATCGGCGCCGCGCACGCTGCGCAGGCAGCGCGACAGCGAACCGTCACGGTCGCGCCCGCTCACCACCACGGCGACCTGGTGCGCGTTCAAAACTCTTCCTCCAGCGGCGCGCGCAACGCGCTGCCGACCCAGCAGGGCCCGAAGGCGCGGCGCAGCGGCGCGGCGGCCAGGCGCGCGCGGCGCCAGGCGCGCGCGGTCTGCTGGCGACGTCGCGCGCGCCCCGGCTGCAGACGAACGTCGGCCTGCTTGCCGCCCGATTGGCGGCTGCAACGTTGTTGTGCGTCCAAAGAGATTGCGATCATCGCGTGGCCCTCCAGCGTGGATGGGCTCAATTTCATCGCGAATCGGGTCCGGAATCGTGACAGAACTGCAAACGTCGGATCACGCCAAAGGGTCGGATGCCGCGCCGGGCGCGGCTTCTGGTGGGCGCGGCGGATTTCGTCGGGCGGCGCGGGATGCGATCCTCAGTTGTGCCATCGATCGGCGCGCGTCGCGCCAATCGTCTGAGGAGAGCTTCCCGGTTGGTTCAGGCTGCTTGGGTGTGGCGGCGCTTGATCAGGGTGACGCGATTGATGCCGTTGACGTGGTCGTGGCTGACGATGTCGCAGCTCTCGCGAATGATGAACAGGCCGAAGCCGCCTTCCGATTCGCCCGAGAAATCGGGCTTCAGCTCCGGCGGCGGCGTGAAGGGCCGGCCGTCGTAGACGAATTCGAGCGTGGCCAGCTCCGGGCCGGTGGTGCAGACCACCTCGATCGGGCCGTCGCCGGGGCGCGAATCGTGGCGCACCACGTTGCTGGCGAGCTCGACGGCGGCCAGCGCGAGCGAGGCTGCGTCGTCGTCGCCGAGGCCCGCCGCCGCGTGCATCGCCACGAAGTTGCGCAGCGTCTGCAACTGCGAGAGCGTGCGCGGCATGTCGAGCCGCTCGCGGCGCGTGTTCGGTTCGCCGTCGGGCAGTTGCAGCACCAGCATCGTCATGTCGTCCGGAATCCGCGCGCGGTTGGTGAACGCCTCGACGGCCGCGCGCATGCCGCGCACGATCGTGCCGGGCCGTCGATGGGTCGGCACCAGCGCGCGCAGCGTGGCCGCCAGCCGGTCCAGGCCGAAGCGCTCGCCGGTGTCGTCGACGGCGTCGGTCAGGCCGTCGGAGTAGAGCACCACGGTGTCGCCCGGGCCGAGCCGCACGCTGTCCTCGAAGATCTCGGCCTCCTCGATCACGCCGAGCGGCGGATGCTGGTTGCGCAGGAATTCGGGCGGCGCGTTGCCGTGGAACAGCATGGTTTCCTCGTGCCCGCAGCCGACCCAGGTGGCGGTGCCGCGCACGCGGTCGATGCGCAGGTAGCAGAGCGTGACGAAGCTGTCGAGCGCCTGCAGGCGCGCGTGCATGGCGCGCTGCGAATGCGCCACGATGCGCGCCGGCGAGGGCCGCTCGGCACCCGGCTCGCCATGCGCGACCAGCTCGGCGATCGAGCGCGAGAACTGCATCTTCAGCGCGGCGCCCAGCAGCGCGGCCGGCACGCCCTTGCCCATCGCGTCGCCCACCAGCAGGTCGAAGCAGCCATCGTCGAATTCGAACAGGTCGAAGAAATCGCCGTTGATGCCGCGCGAGGCCAGGTTGAAGCTGGCGAGCAAGCAGCCGTGCACGGCCGGCGGCAGGTCGCCGATCAGCAGGCCGCGCTGGATCCCCGCGCCGAGTTCGAGCTCGGCGCGATGCGCCGCCTTCAGCTCGCGCTCGCCGGCCACCTGCAGGCTGATGTCGGTCTGGATCAGGAAGGCGTGCTTGGTGTCGTGCGAGGTGTTCATGATCGGCACCAGTGTGGACGCGGTCCAGAACAGCGAGCCGTCGCGGCGCCGGTGCACGAGCTGGCCGCTCCAGGGCGCGCCCTCGCGGATCAGCTCGGGCAGCCGGTCCACCACCAGGCCGCCCGAGGCGTCGTCGGGGCGCAGCAGCCGGTAGGACTGGCCGACCAGTTCGTCGCTCGGGTAGCCGCTGACCGAGGCCAGCATCGAGTTGGCATAGAGGATGGTCCCGTCCGGTGACAGGATGCTGACGATCGCGTGCTCGTCGAGCGCGTTCTTCAGGCCGCGCAGGTCCGAGGAGGAATCGCGGTACTTGGCCAGCAACTGGGCGCGCTCGTGCGCGACGCGCTTGGCCTCGGACAGGTCGCGCACGGTGCAGAAGTAGTACAGCTCGCCGTCCACGTCCACCGGCGCCACCGAGATCTCGGCCGGGAACACGCGGCCGTTGGCGCGCCGCGCGTTCAGCTCGAGCCGGCGGCGCGGCGTGGCCGAGCGGTCGTCCTCGCCGGGCAGGCGGCGGTCGCGCATCAGTTCGTGGATCTCGTCGGGCAGCAGCGCCTCGCCGGGCTGGCCGATCAGGTTCTCGGCGCGATAGCCGAAGATGCGCTCGGCCTCGCGGTTGAATTCCACCACGTGCCCGAGCGCGTCGAGCGTGACCATGCCGTCCATCGCGCTGGTCAGCACCGCCGTGTTGCGCGCCTCGCTGCTGGCGATCTCGCGCATCAGCTGCCCCAGCGCGGCGATGGTCAGCGCGTTCTGGCGCAGGCTGCGCGAGGCGGCGGTGCAGAACACGCCCCACAGCAGCAGCGCGGCGCCGCTGCCGAGCGTGACCCAGTGCGCGACCACGGTCCAGGTGGCGAGCGCGCTCTCGGCCGGGGTGGCCACCACCGTCACCAGCGGCCAGCGCCGCGCGGTGCGCCAGGCGCCGATGCTGGAGGTGCCGTCGAAATCGAGCGCCGCGAAGCTGCCGCTCTCGGCACGCGGCAGCAGGTTGCGGAACAGTGCATGCGCGCCCAGCGCGCCGGCCTTGTCGAGCGGCACGCCGGTGGTTACCACCGGCGTGCCGTCGAGCGTGTAGAGCCCGGCCGAGCGCGAGGCGTCGCCCAGCAGCATCTGGAAGCTGGTCTTGAGGTAGTCGGGATTGAGCGCGACCACGATGCGGATCACGTCGCCGTTGGGCGTCACGCTGGCCCGCGCGAGCGGCAGGAAGTGCAGCGGCAGGGCATTGCCGGCGCCGGCCCGCGCGCCGCGCAGCAGCGAGGAATCGGCGAGATCGCGGCCCGCCACCGGACGGCCGATCGCGAGATCGCCGTCGGCGACCGGCACGCGCGGGCCCGGCAGCCGCGCCAGGTCGAGATGCGCGCCGAGGTTGGCCGGGTTCGAGCTGGCGAACACCTCGCCCTCGCTGTCGACCAGCGAGACGCTGCGCAGCATCGGCGTGCCGGCGATGCTGCGCGCCAGCATCAGGTTGGCGAAGGACGTGCCGCGCAGGTCGCGCGTCTGCAGCGTGCTGTCGATCGAGCGCGCGATCGAATTGGCGGTGCTGGCGGCGCGCGCGCCCTGGTCGTCGAGCGCGCGCGCCAGCATCTCGGCGCTGCCGCGCTCGTCGTCGATCGCGCTGCGATGCTCCCACCACGCGAAGCTGCCGGCCGCGCCGATCAGCAGCGCGCCGACGAGCGCGCCGCCGACCAGCACCGATCGGCTGTTGAGCCAGGCGGGGAGCTGCGCGGTGTGATGGCCGATGATCGCTTCGATTCGTTTCACTGGAGCAGCATGATGTCGGTCAGGTGATGGCGGCGGGCCGCCTCGGCGAGCCGGCCGTCGCGCTGGATGCGCGCGACGAAGGCGTCGACCGTCTGCAGCCAGGCGTCGTCGCCGGGGCGCACGGCATAGGCATAGGGCATCGGATGGAACGGCCGCGGCGGCGCCACCAGGCGGGCCCAGTCGGCATTCTCCAGCAGGCGGCGCGCATACGGAAGCCCCGCCACCAGCACGTCGAGCCGCCCTGCCTGCAACTCGTCCTCGCGGTTCACGCGCGCGTCGAGCACCACCAGGGTGGCGCGCTTGAGGGTGGCGCGCAGCAGCGGCTCGATCTGCGAGCCCTGCTGCACGCCGACACGCACGCCGGGCCGGTCGAGATCGCCCCAGCCCGGCACCACCTCGCTGCCGCGCGAGGCCACCCCGACGATGCCGCTCGACAGGTATGGACGGCTGAAGCGCAGCATCTCGCGGCGCTCTGCGGTGGCCGCCACGGCAAGCATCGCGACATCGCAGCGGTCGGCCAGCAGGTCGTCGGCGAAGCGGTCGAAGGAGGTGTCGACCATCACGATCTGGGCGCCGAGATCGCCGGCGAAGGCGGCCGCCAGGTCGACGTCGATGCCGCGCGGCTCGCCGGTGCGCGGATCGCGGTAGGTGATGCCGGCATCGTTCTGCGACAGGCACACGCGCAGCGTGCGGGTGGCATGCACGCGATCGAGCACGGCGCCCGCGCTGGCGTCACCGCAGGCGGCCATCATCAGCAGCGCCGCCGATCCCGCCGCCGCCCGGCGCAGCGTGGCCGAGGCGGGCCGGGCCTCGCGCGTGTCGCCCCGGCGGCTGCCGGGCGCGCCGGGGTGACCGGAGAACCGGTTCCTCATACTGCGCAGATCGGGCCAGCGAACCATCGTGTCGTTCCTTGCGCGGCGCGCGGGTGACGGGTGCCGGGCCGCGCGTTCGCGACGGCCGGCGAGGACGGATCGTGATATCCGGAAGATTGCAGCATGGGCATCGGCGGAAAGTGTGGCGGGATCGTGAACCGCCCCGGCGGGCGACGCGACGCGCACGGCGCCGCCTCCCGCCGCGGGCCGGGGCGCTCAGGCGAAGGCGGCCAGCGCGTCATCGGTCGAGCCGTGCACGCTGAACACGCGATGCATGCGCATCAGCTCGAACAGCGCGTTGACCGGCTTGGTCATCGCGCACAGCTTGAAGTCGCCGCCGCGCCGGTGCGTCTCGCGCAGGCAGGCGATCAGCGCGCCGAGCCCGGAGCTGTCGACGAAGCTCAGCGAGGACATGTCGAACACGATGCGCGCCTCCTGGGCGAGCAGCGGCGCGATGGCGTCCTTGAAAGCCTGCACGTTGCCGGCATCGAGGTGCGCATCGGTCGGGCGGACCAGCAGCGGGCCGCCAGGGGCGGGGGTGGTCAACAATTCCATCGTGGGATCCTCGTGGGATGCAGGCGCGCCGGGGCTCGGGGAGCCGGGCGGCGCGTCCGGTCGGCGGCCTGGGGCCGTCTCGTCACTGGGCCGCGGGCGGCGGCTCGGCGGGCGGCCCCGCCGGAGGCACGCCCGAGGCGGCCGAGTAGGCGTCGCTGAGATCGGCGATCAGCGCGGCGAAGCTCATCGCCAGCCCCTCGGGCCGCGCGCCGTCGGCGGTGATGCGTCCCTCCAGCGTGCGGGCGTCCTGGCCGAGCGCCTCGTAGCCGTAGGAGAGCGCCGCGCCCGCCAGCCGGTGCAGGGCGATGGCCAGCACCGCGCGCGGCCGGTCGCCGTCGGCGCTGGCCGCCAGGCTGTTCCATTCGCTCCAGGCACTGACCAGTTCGTCCCGGCGCGCCACCAGGCCGGCCGTGAAACGCGCGCGCAGCAGGGCAAGCTGGCGTTCGAAATCAGGAGGATTGTCCGGCGCGTTTATCACGGGCGTAGTCCCAGTAGATCTTCAGGTGTTCGGGCAGGGTCATGGGGTCGAACGGTTTCACGATCACGCCGGTGGCGCCGTGCTCGAGCAGCGCCTCGATCTCGTCGGGCAAGGCGCGCGCCGACATCAGCACGATCGGCGTGTCGCGCAGCGCCGGTTTCTCGCGCAGCGCGCGCATCGTGTCGGGGCCGCTCAGGGTCGGCATCATCACGTCGAGCAGGATCAGGTCCGGCGCGAAGGCGTCGACCTCGGCCAGCGCGTCGGTGCCGTCCGGGCACAGCCGGACCTCGTAGCCGCCGACCGCGCCGAGGCTGAATTCCAGGATCGCCCGGATGTCCGGGTCGTCCTCGGCGCAGAGCACCTTGTGCAGCGTGGAGCTCATCGATGGGGTCCTCCGTCGGGATGGGCGATGCGCCGCGCGGCACGCAGCAACGCATCGTCGTCGGTGCCGCGCTTGGGCAGCCGGTCGGCCGCGAGCGCCGGCGCGGCGGCCGAAACGTCGTCAGTGTAGAGCAGGATCGGCGCCGGGCCGGCGATTTCTCGCAGCCGCCGCGCCAGCGCTTCCGGCGCGTCGCGCCCGCGCGACGGATCGGCGACCAGCAGCGCCGGCGCGGTCACGGCGGCGGCGCCGAGTTCCTCGGCGCTGGCCGCGGCGAGCGTGGCGAATCGGGGCGCGAGCGCGGCGGCGATGCGCGCGCGCCAGGCCGGGTCCGGATCGATCACCAGCGCCACCGGCCGCGCCGGCGGCAGCACGGCCGCGGCGTCGCCGGTCGGCAGGTCGACATGGAATTCGGCGCCGTGGCCCGGCGTCGAGACCAGCCCGACCGTGCCGTGCATGCGCTCGACCAGCACCTGGGTGATGTGCAGGCCGAGCCCGGTGCCGGTGCCCACCCGCCGGTCGCGTTCGTCGGCCTGCGAGAACTTCTCGAAGATGCGGGCGCGGAAGGCTTCCGGGATGCCGCCGCCGTGGTCGCGCACGGCGATTCGCGCACGCGCGCCGTCGGTGGCGCCGCGGATCTCCACGGCGCTGCCGGCCGGCGAATTCTTGATCGCGTTCGACAGCAGGTTCGCCATCACCTGCAGGAAGCGGTCTGGATCGACCCAGACCTCGCAGCCGAACGGCGCGCCTACCCGCGTGAGCGTGACGCCGACGCGGCGCGCGTAGTCGAGGTTGGCGGCGAGCGCCTCGTCCACCAGCGTGTCGAGCGCGCAGGCGCGGCGCTGCAGCGTCATGCGATCGGCTTCGAGCTTGGCCACGTCGAGCACGTCGTCGATCAGGCGGCCGAGCCGTTCGCCGTTGCGGCGCGCGATGTCGACCAGCTTCTGCGCGGGCGCCGGCAGCTCGCCCGCCGCGCCGCCGGCGAGCAGGTCGACCGCGCCCTTCACCGAGGTCAGCGGCGTGCGCAGCTCGTGGCTGACGGTGCTGAGGAAATCGTCCTTGAGGCGGTCGAGCCGGCGCTGCTCGGTCAGGTCGCGGATCACCAGCGAGACGCGCGGCCGCGCGCTGGTACGCCAGCGGCTGATGCGGATGTCGGCCGGGAAGGTGTCGCCCGCGGGGCCGCGCACCAGCGCCTGGCAGGCGGCGGGCGGCGTGTCGGCGCGCAGCCGCTCGGCCAGCTCGGCGGGCAGCAGCGCGTCGAGCGGCGCGCCCTGGTCGGGCAGCGCGTCCAGCCCGAGCAGGGCGTAGCCGGCCGCGTTCGCGTCGCAGATGCGCAGGCCGTCCTCGATGGTCAGCACGGCGTCGCCGACATGGTCGAACAGCTCGCGATTGTGCGCGGCGAGATTCGCCACGCGCGCCTGCAGTTCGAGCACGTGGCCGATGTTGCGGATCTTCGCGGCCAGCAGCGCGCCGTCGACGGGTTTCACCAGGTAGTCGTCGGCGCCTTCCTCGACCGCGCGCACGAAGTGTTCGGCGCCATGCAGCGAGGACATCACCACGATCGGCAGCCAGGCGCGCTCGCGCATCGCGCGCAGGCGGCGGGTGGCCTCGAAGCCGTCCATGTCGGGCATCAGCAGGTCGAGCAGGACCAGGTCGACGTCGGTGGTCTCGACGATGCGCAGCGCGGCGGCGCCGCTGTCGGCCTCGAGCACGTGATGGCCGGAGGCGCGCACCTGCGAGGCGGTTTCCGCGCGGCTCGCGCCGATATCGTCGACGACGAGCACGCGCAGCGGATTGTCGGGGGCGGGAAGCGTGATCGGATCGGTCATCGTGACGGCGGGCGCCGGCGCGCGGCGCACCGCGATGCTGTGGGAGCGGATCGATTATGCCACCGCGCGATGACGGGGCGCGGCGCGGTCGACCGGGAGGTTTCGTAAATCGATCAGGAATTCTGACGATGATCGTTTCGATGCATGATCAAGCGTCCGGAATCTTGATGATCAGTAATGCGAATGAACAGGGGTGGGGCGAAGCAGGAAATGAAACTCGGTGGAGCGCATCGGACGCGATTGCCACGCTTCATGCCGAATTCGGAATGGTGCATATAAAGCAATGGGAATTCGGGTAAATACGATGTCAGCCAATTTGTAATGCAATGGAAATTGCCGCACTGCAGTGCAGTCCAAATTGGTGCATCGCACGATTATCGTGCATATCTATTTCTCAAAAACAGATTTGTAATCTGCTTTACAAATAGATTAACGAGGTTCGCGGGAAGCCTTGTCCGAAGGGGCTCGCCAAGGAATTCGAATAAACCCTCCAAATTTAGTGTGGGGTCATCAAATAAAGTTTGACGAGCGTTTTTTTTCTGCGATATCTTCTGCACCCAAGTCATGTCGCAAACCGGCGGCGAATCGCTGGACGGTCGATCACCGCCAGCCTGAGCGCCGCGCAGAAGCACCGAACGATGCCGCGATGGCGTCGATTCCGGCGCGCGACGGGCGACACCACACAGAGGTTCTGGCTTTTTGATCATTCGGGCAGCAGGGACCGGCGCTATCGATTTGGAATCCAAACGATATTGCGCAGGATCCGCTCCCCGGTTACGAGACGTCGGTTGCACCCGATCCGGGTGCAACCGGTTACCGGGCGCATCCCGTCCGGGGGGATTGATTTGACAATGAAGATTGAAGAGGGCCTCGCCGCGTCGAACAGCGGGCTGGCGCAACTCGGCCGTCCCCGCCAGTACGATGCCTCGCGCAAGCAGCCGATCCGGCGCTACGCGGGAATCGCCATCGTGCTGCTGCTGCACGTCGTGCTGATCTACGCGCTGCTCAACGGCCTTGCCACCAAGGTCGTGCAGGTCATCCAGCACCCGATCGAAACCCGCATCATCGAGCCGGTCAAGCCGCCGCCTCCGCCGCCGATGCCGGTCGTCAAGCTGCCGCCGCCGAAATTCGCTCCGCCGCCGCCGCCGTTCGTGCCGCCCCCCGAGGTGCCGGTGCAGGCGCCGGTGCAGACGCCGATCGTCCACCAGGCAGCACCCGTGGTATCCGCGCCCGTCACGGCGCCGCCGCCGGTGGCCGCGCCCGCGCCCAAGCCCGTCAGCCATGAAGTCGGCGTGGTGTGCCCGAACTCGGACCAGATCCGCGGCTCGATCCGCTATCCGCAGGCCGCGCAGGAAAACAACATCACCGGCGACGTGCTGATCGAATTCACGGTCGACGCGGACGGCAAGATCACCAACGAGCGGGTCGCGCAGTCGGCCGATTCCGATCTCGATCGCGCCGCCTTCAACGCGGTCAAGCAGTTCAAGTGCGTCGGGCAGGGTCAGCCGGTGCGCGTGCAGGTTCCTTTCTCGTTCAACCTGAACTGAGTTCATCAATCTGAAGCGGTGCCGGCGGGGCCGGCACCGGGCGGCGAAGCACGTGACGTGTTCGTCAGTACAACGAATCGACAGGAGTTGGGTATGGCCAAGCGTTCGATCGCCGCGCTCGCGGCAAGCATGATGATTTCCGCCACCGGGCTGCTTGCCCCCGTCGCCTTGCTGGCGCCGCAGGCTGCCTATGCGCAGTCGAGCGATGCCGCGGCCAGCTCGGCGCCGGCGGCCGCCCAGACGGCACCCGCCACCGAGGCCGCGCCCGCCGACGCGGTGCCGCCGCCGGCACCGGCCGCCACCGAGGCGGTCAGCAATCCCTACGGGCTGGGCGCGCTGTGGAAGGGCGGCGATTTCGTGGCGCGCTTCGTGCTGGTGTTGCTGGTCATCATGTCGATGGGCAGCTGGTACATCATGATCACCAAGTTCCTCGAGCAGTTGCGCGCCAACCGCCGCGCCAAGCACGCCGACGAACAGCTTTGGACCGCGCCGAGCCTGGCCGAGGGCGTCAAGCTGCTCGACGAGGCCTCGCCGTTCCGCTTCCTGACCGAAACCGCCATCGAGGCGGGCGAGCATCACCAGGAGGCGCTGCTCGAGGCGGTCGACCGCAATACCTGGATCGACGCCTCGGTCGAGCGCGGCATCACCAATGTCTCGAACCGCATGCAGGACGGCCTGGCCTTCCTGGCCACGGTCGGTTCGACCGCCCCGTTCGTCGGCCTGTTCGGCACGGTGTGGGGGATCTACCACGCGCTGACGGCGATCGGTATCGCTGGCCAGGCCTCGATCGACAAGGTCGCCGGCCCGGTGGGCGAGGCGCTGATCATGACCGCGATCGGCCTGGCGGTGGCGGTGCCGGCGGTGCTCGGCTACAACTTCCTGGTCCGTCGCAACAAGTCGGTGATGGAGCGCGTGCGCAACTTCGGCGCCCAGCTGCACACCGTGGTGCTGGCAGGCGGCGGCAAGCGCGCGGTGCGCGCGCCTGCCGCCTCGCTCGGCCGCTGAGCGGAGATTCGCCATGGCCATGAGTGTCGGGCAGGAGGAAGGCGAAGACGAGGTGATCGCCAATATCAACACCACGCCGCTGGTGGACGTGATGCTGGTGCTGCTGATCATCTTCCTGATCACGATCCCGGTGGTCACGCACACGATCCCGCTGCAGCTGCCCAAGGAAACCGTGCAGCCGCTGCAGACCAAGCCCAAGAGCATCGAGATCGCCGTGAACCGCGAAGGGCAGTATTTCTGGGGCGAGAAGCTGGTCGACGGCCCGACCCTGCTCGCCAAGCTGAAGGACGTATCGCAGATGAACCCGCAGCCCGACGTGCACGTGCGCGGCGACCAGGACACCCGCTACGAATTCATCGGGCGCCTGATCACCGACTGCGAGCGGGCGGGGATCGCGAAAGTGTCCTTCATTACCGAGCCGCCGGCTCGCGGCTAGGAGCAGACGATGGGAATGAACGTTTCGCGCGGTGGCGGCGAGCCGGAAGTGATGGTGGACATCAACACCACGCCGCTGATCGACGTGATGCTGGTGCTGCTGATCATGCTGATCATCACCATCCCGATCCAGATGCACTCGGTGAAGATGGACCTGCCGGTCGGCAATCCGCCGCCGCCGGCCACGCCGCCGGAGGTGGTGCAGATCGACATCGACTTCGACGGCACCACCACCTGGAACGGCACCCTGGTGCCGAACCGCGCCGCGCTCGAGCAGAAGCTCTCGCAGGCCGCGGCCGAGCCGGTGCAGCCGGAGATCCATCTGCGGCCGAACAAGCTGGTGCCGTATCGCGACGTGGCGGGCGTGCTGGCCGCCGCGCAGCGCGTGGGCGCCACCAAGATCGGCCTGATCGGCAACGAACAGTACATGCAGTAACGAACCGGGTACCTCGATGATCGACCAACGGATGAAGCGCGCCGCGCTCGCGGCCGCGCTGGGGGTTCTTTTCGCCTGCGCATCGGGCATCTCGCACGCGGCCGACTCGCTGCGCCCCGAGATCGCCAAGCCGCTCGCGGCCGCGCAGGACCTCTATCGCGCCCACAAGTATCGCGACGCGCTCGGCAAGATCGCGCAGGCGCAGGCCGTGCCGAACAAGACGCCCTACGAGGCCGTGACGGTCGACGAGATGCGCGGCGCGGCCGCCATCGCCGCCGGCGACACCGGCGCCGCGCAGCAGGCCTACGAGGCGGTGCTGGCCTCGGGCCACGCGGGCGCGGCCGACGAGCAGCGCACCGCCGCCACGCTGGCGGGCCTGTATTTCCAGCAGAAGAACTACGCCGCGGCGATCCGCACCGCGCAGCGCTACCAGAAGGCGGGCGGCAACGATCCGGACATGCGCACCCTGTTGCTGCAGTCCTACTACCTCTCGAACGACTGCAAGCAGGTGGTGGCCACCCTCAAGCCGGCGGTGGACGCCGACACGCGCGCCGGGCGCGTCACCGACGAAGGCTCGCTGCAGATGCTGGCCACCTGCGCGCAGCACGCCAACGACAGCGCGACCTATCTCTCGGCGCTGGAGTCGCTGGCCGTCCATCACCCGAACCCGGCCTATCAGTCCCAGTTGTTCAACGCGATCCGCACGCGGCCGGGCTACCTGTCCTCGCTGGACCTCGATATCTACCGGCTGCGCCGCGCCACCAACAGCCTGACGAGCGTCGACGACTACATGGAGATGACCCAGCTCGCGATCGTGGTCGGCTCGACCGCCGAGGGCAAGCAGGTGATCGACCAGGGCTTCTCCTCCGGCGTGCTGGGCCACGACGCCCAGGCCGACCGCGAGAAGCGCCTGCAGGCGCTGGCCGCCAAGCGACTGACCGCGCCGCCAGATCCCGACAATCCGGTCAACCCGGTCGACGCCGGCCTGAACCTGGTGTTCGCCGGCAAGGGCGCCGAGGGTATCGCGCAGATCCGCCAGGCGATCGCCAAGGGCGGCCTGGCGCATCCGGATCTCGCGCAGCTGCGGCTCGGCGAGGCGTATTACGTGGCGGGCGACAAGGCCCATGCGGTGCAGGCGTTCCGTGCCGTCAACGGGAACGACGGAACAGCCGAGCTGGCGCGGCTGTGGACCCTCGTCGTGGCGAAATGAACAGCGATCTAACATGGTTCCGATCCTCGATGAATCGATGTCCGCGTCGGCGGCGATCGGCGGCCGGATCCGCGCGCTGCGGCAGCGGCTGAAGCTGACGCTGGACGAGGTGGCGGTAATGGCGGGCATCTCCAAGCCGTTCCTCTCCCAGGTCGAGCGCGGCCGCGCGACGCCCTCGCTGCAATCGCTGGTCGGCATCGCCCGCGCGCTCGGCGTGAGCATGCAGTACTTCGTCGAGGCGCCCACCGAGGCCAAGTCGGTCCGGCGCGCCGAGACCTTGCAGTTCTTCAGCTTCGCGGATTCGGCCAATTCGTTCGCGCGGCTGACCAGCCAGATGGACAGCCGCCAGCTCGACGCGGTGCTGGTGAAGATGCCGGTGGACCATGCCCAGTCCGCCGTGGCGTCGAATACGGGCGAGCAGTTCCTGTACGTGATACGCGGCGAAATCGCGCTGACCCTCGACGGGCGCACCTTCACGCTGAAGCAGGGAGATACCGCGCACTACGAGGCCAATGTCACGCACGCATGGCGCAACGTGTCGACCGAGGAGTCGTGGATCGTCTGGGTCGGGACACCGAGATTGTTCTGATCCGAACTGGCGGCGAGCAGGTGGCCGACAGGGGGAAGCAGTAGGCGGCAAAAAAACAGCGGGCCTGTGCCACGGCCCGCGAACAAGGCAGGCGGCACCGCGGAGGGCGCGGGGTCGCGACGACCCGGTCGATCGAACCGGTCGCGAAGCAGGCAGCTGTCGCTCAGGCAGTATCGTTCGCAGGACTAACAACTTGTAAGGATGCCGTCATGGATGCATCCGCTGCGGGCGACGCGGTAACACGCACTACACAGCAGGGAACCGGCAATAAAACAGGGTTTGGCAATCGGTGCCGAAACGCGATGCCGCGTCGGCGGTGAACGAAATTCATGAGATTTCGCGCGCGACGGGTGGGGTCTATTTGTTCAGCGAGAGGGGCAAGATGAAACAGAGAGTGTTGGCGATGGCCGTGAGGCAGATCGTCTGGGCGGAAATCGCATTGGCGGCGACGCTGGCAGTGCCGGCGTTCGCGCAAAGCCAGCCGGCGGCGGGGCCGGCCGCAGTGGCGGATGCCCTGGCATCCGGTCCGGCCATCAAGGTGGCGCAGGCGGATACGCCGTCCAGCGTGGGGGCCGCCACGGCCGACGCGCCGGCGGGTGCCTCGGGCGCGGCCACGACGGCCGCGCCCGCGGGCGGCAACAAGGTGCAGCAGATCAAGCGCTTCGAGGTGACGGGTTCGCTGATCCGCAGCTCGGACAAGGTCGGCTTCAACCAGGTGCAGACCATCACGCCGAAGGAAATCACCAGCAGCGGCGCGACCACGGTGGCCGACTTCCTGCGCAATACCACCGCCAACTCGGCGAACAGCTGGAGCGAAGGCCAGAGCAGCAGCTTCGCGGCCGGCGCGGCCGGCATCGCGCTGCGCGGCCTGCCCGAGAAGTACACGCTGGTGCTGGTCGACGGCCAGCGCGTCGCGCCGTTCGCGTTCTTCTCGAACGCCGACGACTCCTTCTTCGACCTGAACACCCTGCCGCTCAACGCGATCGAGCGGATCGAAATCGTCAAGACCGGCGCCGTGTCGCAATACGGCTCGGACGCGATCGGCGGCGTGGTCAACATCATCACCAAGCACGACTTCCGCGGCGTGCAGCTCGACGGCAGCCTGGGCTCGGCGATCAATTCCGGCAACGGCGACGGCACCACCAAGTTCGGCATCCTGGCCGGCTTCGGCGACCTGAACGCCGACCGCTTCAACATCACGGCGGCGGCCAGCTACTACAAGTCCAACGGCTTCACGCTGGCGGACCGCGATTCGACCCGCAACCAGGACTTCACCGGCTTCCCGGGCGGCCTGTCGGTGCTGGCACCCTCGTACTGGAACCTGCCGGGCGGCAACGCGCAGGCGCTCGCCGGCTGCCCGCCGGGCAGCGTCGTGCGGCCGGCGGGCACCAACTCGCTGGCGGCCACCAATGGCCTGGGCGGCACGGTCTGCGCGGCGAACACCGCCGAGAGCATGTCGATCCTGCCGATGACGGAACGCCTGAACGCGAAGCTGCACGGCGACTTCAAGGTCGACGACAAGACCACCGCGTTCGGCGACTTCATGATCAGCAGCATCTCGTCGACCTCGAACCAGGGCACCCACACCATCGGCAACCCGCAGGGTCCGGCGCTGGTCTGGAACCCGGTCACGCAACAGCTCTCGCCGTTCAACACCATCGTTCCGACCAGCAACCCGTTCAACACCACGGGCGCGCCGTCGCAACTGACCTACTCGTTCCCGGAAGCGGTTGCGGAGAAGACCAACTCCACGTTCTGGCGCGCATCGACCGGCATCAAGGGCTCGTTCGGCCTGCCGATCGGCGGTGACTGGGATTGGGCGACCTCGCTGAGCCACTCGCAGAGCACGGTGTCCAACTCGTTCTCGAACGAGCTGAACGTCAATGCGCTGAACAACATCTACCAGAACGGCACGCTGAACTTCGCGAACCCGGGTTCGACGCCGAACGGGCTGAACGGCCTGTTCGAGGACGCCAGCACCTTCGGGATCTCGAAGCTCGACACGATCGACGCGACGCTGTCCACGCCGACGCTGTTCCACCTGCCCACCGGCGATGTCGGCCTGGGTCTCGGCGCACAGTTCACGCACCAGAGCGAATTCCTCGCGCCGGGCTCGGAATTCGCCGACGGCCTCGTGACGTCGCCGAACCTTCAGACCGTGAACGGCCAGCGCAACGTCGCGGCGGTCTACTACCAGTTGAACGTGCCGATCCTGAAGAACCTGACCTTCAGCCAATCGGGCCGTTACGACCACTACTCGGACGTCGGCGGCGCGTTCTCGCCGCGCTTCGCCCTGCGCTACCAGCCGGCGCAGCAGCTGACCCTGTACACGTCGTATAGCCGCGGCTTCCGCGCACCGACCTTCGTCGAGGACAGCGCCTCGCGCACCATCGGCAGCCAGGTCGATGCCGCGAGCGGCCAGAACTACACGTCGATCACGGTGGGCAACCCGAACATCTCGCCGGAGCACACCCGCAACCTGAACATCGGCTTCCAGCTCTCGCCGAGCCGCTACACCGATTTCAGCCTCGACTGGTACAAGATCCGCGTCGACAACGTGATCGGCCAGGGTGCGCCGACGCAGATCGTCAACGATCCGAATACCGGCGCGCTGCTCTACAAGATCACGCCGTACACCAACCTGGGCTACCTCGACACCAACGGCTTCGAGTCGACCTTCCGCCAGGCGCTGCCGCTCAAGAGCTTCGGCACGCTGACGCTGTCGGGCGACTGGGCCTACGTGAAGAGCTTCAAGATCGGCCAGCCGGGCGCGGCCCCGGTGGACGGCGCGGGCAACAACTTCACGCTGACCCAGCCGTTCGGCGGCAGCTTCCCGCGCTGGCGCGGCAATACCACGCTGGACTGGAGCTACCACCGTTGGGATGCGGCGCTCACGTGGCTGTTCACCGGCCCGTACGCGCAGAACCTGATTCCGGCCCCGGCGCCGGCGAAGGTGGGCTCGTACAGCCAGTTCAACCTGATGGTGACCTACACCGGCTTCAAGAACTGGACCATCTACGGCGGTATCGACAACATCTTCAACCGCACGCCGCCGTATGACCCGATCTTCGCGAACGGTACGCTGAGCCAGACCGGTTACGACCAGTCGATCTACACGTACATCGGCCGCTTCGCCCAGATCGGCGCGACCTACAAGTTCTGAGGTCCAGCCTGACGGCCCGGGCTCGCGGCGGGCCGCCGCCTTCCGGTTGATGCGGGAGGCGGCGGCCGCGCGGTGGCCGCCAGCCCGGTTTCCCCTCTCCACCGTTGTTCGCGCCGGCCCGCGTCCGGCGCCTTCCACCAGCAGGATGACGATGAACCTTGTCACGTGGCGTCGGCCGCGCGGCGCCGGCCGGCGTCTTGCCGGCCGTCTCGCGCAGGCCCTCGCGTTCGCATGCGCCGCGTCGGCCGCCTGTCTCGCGCTGCCGTCCGTCGCGCTCGCCGTGCCGGCCATCGCGCAATACGATTCGCCGAAATACCCGCCCGACTTCACGCACTTCGACTACGCGGACCCGAACGCGCCGAACGACGGCACGCTCAACTTCGACAACTACGACGAAGCGCAGAGCTACGACTCGCTCAATCCGTTCCTGGTGCGCGGCTCGCCCGCACCGGACATGAAGAACCTGATGTTCGACACGCTGATGCAGCGCAGCTGGGACGAACTCGCCTCCGAGTACCCGCTGATCGCCGACGACGTGGAGATCGCGCCCGATGGCCTGTCGGCGACGTTCCACATCAACCCGGCCGCGCGCTTCTCCAACGGCGACCCGATCACCGCCGCCGACGTCAAGTATTCCTACGACACGCTGGCGAGCCCCCAGGCCTCGCCGCTGTTCAACGCGCAGTTCGAGATCATCAAGCGCGCCGAGGTGGTGGACGCGCACACGGTGCGCTTCGACTTCAAGCGCGCCGAGCGCTCGGCGCCGCTGATCGCGGGCGACCTGCCGGTGTTCTCGCCGAAGTGGGGCATGCGCGCCGACGGCACGCGCCCGCCCTTCGACCAGATCGTCGACGTGCCGCCGATCGGCAGCGGTGCCTACCGGATCGTCGCGCGCAAGAACGACCGCTCGATCGTCTACGAGCGCGACCCGCATTACTGGGCCGCCAACCTGCCGTCGCGACGCGGCATGTACCGCTTCCGCCAGGTGACGTTCAAGCTCTACCTCGACCAGTACACCATGCTCGAGGCCTTCAAGGCCGGCGATATCGACGCGCGCATGGAATACAGCTCGACGCAGTGGGCGCGCCGCTACATCGGCAAGAACTTCGACAATGGCCTGCTCAAGAAGGGCGAGTTCCCGGACGGCCCGGCGCAGATGCAGGGCTTCCTGATCAACCTGCGCAAGCCGATGTTCCAGGACGTGCGGGTGCGCCATGCGCTGGCGCTCGCCTTCGACTACGACTGGATGAACCGGATGATGTTCTACGGCCAGTACCGCCGTACCAACAGCTTCTGGGCCGCCAGCCCGTTCGCCGCGAGCGGCATGCCGAGCCAGAAGGAACTGGCCCTGCTGGAGCCGTTCCGCAAGGACCTGCCGCCCGAGGTGTTCGGCCCGATGGTCCAGCAGCCGACCACGATCCCGCCGAACTCGCTGCGCGACAACCTCAAGGAGGCGCGCGCGCTGCTCGAGCAGGCCGGCTGGCACTACCGGGACGGCGCGCTGCGCGACGCCAACGGCAACCCGATGACGATCGAGATCATCGACGACCAGCCCGGCATGGACCGGCTGATCCTGCCGTATTCGCAGGCGCTCTCGCTGCTGGGCATCCACGCCTGGCTGCACGAGCTCGACAGCGCGGTGTACCAGAAGCGGCTCGACAACTTCGAGTACGACATGACGACCTACATCTACGCGCCGGTGACCATCCCGGGCGCCGAGCTGACGCGCCGCTTCGGCAGCGCGGCCGCCTCGCAGGTCGGCTCGGAGAACTACCCGGGCGTCAAGTCGAAGGCGGTCGACGCGCTGATCCGCGCGGCGCTGGCCGCCAATACGCTGGACGACCTGGAGACGGCCACCCACGCGCTCGATCGCGTGCTGATCAACCTCTACATCCTGGTGCCGCAGTACTACCTGCCGAACGCGCGTATCGGCTACAAGGTCACGCTGGGCCATCCCAAGACGATTCCGCTGTCCTACCTGTACGAGGACTGGATCATCGACTACTGGTACCGCAAGGCGCCGGCAGCCGGCAACACGACCCCCGCCGCGGCCGCGGCGGGCGGCAAGGAGTAAACCGATGCTCGCCTACATCCTGAGACGCCTGCTGCTGATGATCCCGACCATCATCGGCGTGGTGACGATCACCTTCGCGGTCACCCAGTTCGTGCCGGGCGGCCCGGTCGAGCAGGTGCTCACGCAACTGCGCCACGGCAGCACGCGCGGCGGCGAGGCCGGCGGCGGCGGTGGCGGCTATCACGGCAGCCAGGGCGTCGATCCGCAGCAGATCGAGCAGATCAAGAAGCAGTTCGGCTTCGACAAGCCGCCGCTCACGCGCTATTTCCTGATGCTGCGCAGCTACGCCAGCTTCGACCTCGGCCAGTCCTACTTCGCGCATCGCAGCGTGTGGGCGGTGATCCGCTCCAAGCTGCCCGTGTCGATCACGCTCGGCCTCTGGACCGTGCTGCTCACCTACCTGATCTCGGTGCCGCTGGGCATCGCCAAGGCGGTGCGCAACGGCTCGCGCTTCGACGCCGTGACCTCGGTGATGGTGCTGGCCGGCTACGCGATTCCCGGCTTCGTGCTGGGCGTGCTGCTGCTGATGCTGTTCGGCGGCGGCACCTTCTGGCAACTGTTCCCGATGCGCGGCATCACCTCGGACAACTTCGACGAGCTGAGCGCGATCGGCAAGCTGCTCGATTATCTGTGGCACATCGTGCTGCCCGTCACGGCGGCCGTGATCGGCAACTTCGCGATCGTCACGATCCTGACCAAGAACACCTTCCTGGAGGAAATCGGCCGGCAATACGTGCTGACCGCCCGCGCCAAGGGCGCGCCCGAGCGCGACGTGCTGTGGAAGCACGTGCTGCGCAACGCCGCGATCCCGCTCGTCACGGGCCTGCCCGCCGCCTTCGTGGGTGCCTTCCTGAACGGCAACCTGCTGATCGAGACGCTGTTCTCGCTCGACGGCATGGGCCAGCTCTCCTACGACTCGGTGATCCGCCGCGATTACCCGGTCGTGCTCGGCTCGCTGTTCCTGTTCACGCTGATCGGCCTCATCACCAAACTCATCGCTGACGTCTGCTATGTCCTCGTCGACCCCCGCATCCAATTCTCCCGCCTGGACCACTGATCCGACGGCCGGCCTGCAGGCGTCGCTGTCGCCGTGGCGGCGCACCTGGCTGCGCTTCCGGCGCCAGCCGCTCGGCTACTGGAGCTTCGTGATCTTCACGACGCTGTTCGTGATCAGCCTGTTCGCCGACGTGCTCTCGAACGACCGGCCGCTGGTGGTGCGCTACGACGGGCACTACTACTTCCCGATCGTGAAGGAGTACCCCGAGACGCTGTTCGGCGGCGATTTCCCCGCCAAGACCAACTATCTCGATCCGTATATCCAGAAGCGCCTCGAGGGCAACGGCAACTTCGTGATCTATCCGCCCAGCCGCTACCGCTACGACACGATCGACTATTTCGCGAAGAACCCGTATCCGGCCAAGCCCTCGTCGAGCAACTGGCTGGGCACCGACCAGTTCGGCCGCGACGTGCTCGCGCGCCTGTTGTACGGTTTCCGGCTCTCGGTGCTGATGGCCTTCGCGCTGACCATCTCGGGCGTGGTGGTGGGGGTCTTCACGGGCGCGGTGCAGGGTTTCTACGGCGGGCGCACCGACCTGATCGGCCAGCGCCTGATCGAGATCTGGAGCTCAATGCCCGACCTCTACCTGCTGATCATCTTCGCCTCGATCTTCAACCCCTCGCTGTGGCTGCTGTTCATCCTGCTCTCGATGTTCGGCTGGCTGGTGCTGTCCGACTACGTGCGCGCCGAGTTCCTGCGCAACCGCGCGCTCGACTACGTGAAGGCCGCGCGCACCATGGGCCTGACCAATGCGCAGATCATCTGGCGCCACGTGCTGCCCAACAGCCTGACGCCGGTGATCACCTTCCTGCCGTTCCGCATGAGCGCGGCGATCCTCTCGCTGACCAGCCTGGACTTCCTCGGCCTGGGCGTGCCGCCGCCCACGCCGAGCCTGGGCGAGCTGCTGCAGGAGGGCAAGAACAACCTCGACGCCTGGTGGATCTCGATCTCGGCCTTCGCGGCCCTGGTGGTCACCCTGCTGCTGCTGACCTTCATGGGCGACGCACTGCGCAACGCGCTCGACACGCGTGCCCGCGGCTCGGCCTTCGGCGGGGGCAAGTGAGATGACGCCAATCCAGTCCAAGCAGTCCAATCCGTCCCACGAAAGGCCGCTGCTGAGCATCGAGGATTTTTCCGCCAGCTTCGGCGGCCGCGCCGCGGTGCAGACGCTGTCGCTGTCGATCGCGCGCGGCGAACGCGTCGCGCTGGTCGGCGAATCGGGTTCGGGCAAGAGCGTGACCGCGCTGTCGATCCTGCGCCTGGTGCGCGACGCCGAGCTGTCGGGGCGCATGCTGTTCGACGGCGAGGACCTGCTGGCCAAGAGCGAGCAGCAGATGCGCGGGATCCGCGGCGCCGACATCGCGATGGTGTTCCAGGAGCCGATGACGGCGCTCAACCCGCTCTACACGGTCGGCAAGCAGATCGCCGAGAGCCTGCGCCTGCACGAGGGCTTGCGGCCCGGCGCGGCGCGCGAGCGCGGCATCGAACTGCTGCGCCGCACCGGGATTCCCGAGCCGGAGCGGCGCATCGACAGCTTCCCGCACCAGCTTTCGGGCGGCCAGCGCCAGCGCGCCATGATCGCCATGGCGCTGGCCTGCCGGCCGCGCCTGCTGCTGGCCGACGAGCCCACCACCGCGCTCGACGTGACGGTGCGCCAGCAGATCGTCGACCTGCTGATCGAGCTGCAGGAGCAGGAGGCGGCCACGCGCGGCATGGCGGTGCTGCTGATCACCCACGACCTGAACCTGGTGCGCCGCTTCGCGCAGCGCGTGGCGGTGATGGAGAAGGGCGTGCTGGTCGAGACCAACGAGACCGCCGCGCTGTTCGCCAACCCGCAACACCCTTATACGCAGCGGCTGCTCGACAGCGAGCCGGTGCGCGAGGTCGAGCCGGTGGCGGCCGACGCGCGGCCGATCCTCGAGGTGCGCGACGTGGCGGTCGACTACCGCACCGCCGCCAAGGGGCTGCGCTCGCTGTTCGGCAAGACCCGCTTTCGCGCCGTGCACGAGGTGGCGCTGACGCTGCGCCGCGGCGAGACGATCGGCATCGTCGGCGAATCGGGCTCCGGCAAGTCGACCCTGGCGGCCACCGTGCTTGGCCTGCAGCAGCCGGCGGCCGGCGCCATCGAGATCGACGGGCTGCCGCTCGCCGAGGTGCGCGGCTCGCGCGGCAAGCGCGAACTCTACGGCCGCATGCAAGTGGTGTTCCAGGACCCGTTCGGCTCGCTGTCGCCGCGCATGACGGTCGAGCAGATCGTCGGCGAGGGGCTGGCCCTGCACCGGCCGGACATGACGGCGAGCGCAAGGCGTGGCAGAATTGCCGCGCTGCTCGACGAGGTCGGGCTGCCGGCCGAGGCGATGCTACGGTATCCGCACGAATTCTCCGGCGGGCAGCGGCAGCGGATCGCGATCGCCCGTGCCCTGGCGGTCGAACCCGAGTTGCTGGTGCTCGACGAGCCGACCAGCGCGCTCGACGTGTCGATCCAGAAGCAGGTACTGAAGCTGTTGACGAATCTGCAGAAGAAGTACCGGTTGAGCTATCTGTTCATCACCCACGACCTGGCGGTGATGCGCGCGATGGCGCACCGGGTGATCGTGATGAAGGCGGGACGCGTGGTGGAATCGGGCGATGCGCTCGATGTGCTGAACGCGCCCTCGCACGCATATACACAAGCGCTGCTCGCGTCGTCGATGCTCTCGACGGCCGCGGCGGCCGAAGAGAGAGCCAATGATTGACGAACGCTGGGCCGAGGCCGCCCGCGGCCTGCGCGGCGATGCCGACTTCTGGTCGCTGCGCATCGTCGACGAGCGGACCGACGAGCACGAGGTCCGCAACGACGTCGCCCAACCGCTCAAGCGCACGCTGGATCGCGGCGCGATGCTGACCGCCTGGTGCGGCGCCGGCGCCGGCTACGCGGCCACGCCGGACCTGTCGCCGGCGGGCCTGCAGGCCGCGCTCGACGCCGCGATCGCACGCGCGAAGGCCGCCGCGCGCTGGTCCCTGATCGATCATCGCGAAGTGGCGCGGCCGGCCCGCGGCGGCAGCTTCGTTTCGCCCGGCGTGGGCGCGGCGCTGCCCACGCGCGCCGACTGGCTGGCGCGGCTCGCCCACGAATGCGCGGCCGCCGCGATCGACCCCCGCATCGTCGAGCGCACCGCCAGCGTGATGCTGATCGAGACCGACCAGCTCTACCTGACCAGCGACGGCATCCGCATCGACCAGCGTTTCGCCTTCGTCACCCCCGAACTGACCGCCGTCGCGCATGCCGACGGCGAGACCGAGACGCGTTCGCTCGGCGGCGGCCGCGGGATGCTCTCGCAGGGCGGCCTGGCGGTGTTCGAGGCCAGCGGCTTTGCCGGCGCCGGCGCGCGCGTGGCCGACGAGGCGCTGCAACTGCTGGCCGCGCCGAACTGCCCGTCCGGGCCGCGCGACCTGCTGCTGATGCCCGACCAGATGATGCTGCAGATCCACGAATCGATCGGCCATCCGCTCGAGCTCGACCGGATCCTCGGCGACGAGCGCAACTTCGCGGGCTGGAGCTTCGTCAAGCCCGAGATGTTCGGCAGCTACCAATACGGTTCGGCCCTGCTCAACGTCAGCTTCGACCCGGAACTGCCCGGCGAGGCCGCCTCCTACGCCTACGACGACGACGGCACGCCCGCCGCCAAGGCCTACCTGATTCGCCGGGGCATCCTCGAGCGCCCGCTGGGCGGCGCGCTCTCGGCGCAGCGCGCCGGGCTGCCCGGCGTCGCCAACAGCCGCGCCTCGAACTGGAACCGCGCGCCGATCGACCGGATGGCGAACCTCAACATCGAGCCCGGCGACGCCTCGCTCGAGCAACTGATCGCCGGCACCGAGCGCGGCATCCTGATGCGCACCAATACCTCCTGGTCGATCGACGATCACCGCAACAAATTCCAGTTCGGCTGCGAGTTCGGCCAACTGATCGAGAACGGCAAGCTCACCCAGGTGGTGCGCAAGCCGAACTATCGCGGGATCTCGGCGAACTTCTGGCGCAGCCTGCGCGCCGTGGGCGACGCCAGCACCTTCCGCGTGCACGGCACGCCGTATTGCGGCAAGGGCGAGCCGGCCCAGGTGATCCGTGTCGGCCACGCCTCGCCGGCCTGCGTGTTCGCCGACGTCGACGTGTTCGGAGGCGCGTGATGACCGGATTCGCCACCGCTTCCACGTCCGCCACCATCGACTGGCGGACGCATTTCGACCGGCTCGCCGACGAGGCCGACGCGCTGCGCGCGCCCGGCGAGACCATCCTGCTGTGGTTCGCCGCCGAGCATTCCGATTTCGTGCGCTTCAACACGGGCCGCATCCGCCAGACCGGCCGCGTGCTGCAGGGCAAGCTGAGCCTGCGGCTGGTGCAGGGCGCCCGCCAGGCTTCGGTCGAGCAGACCGCCAGCGGCGACTGGGCGAGCGACCGCGCCGCGCTGGCCGACTCGCTGGCCGCGCTGCGCGAGGCCCTGCGCGATGCGCCCGACGATCCCCACCTGCTGTTCGATACCAGCAGCTGGACGCGCACCACGCGACGCAGCGGCCGCGTGCCCGACGCCGATGCGCTGGCCGCCCGCGTGGCCGAGGCCGCGCAAGGGCTCGACTTCGTCGGTGCCCATGCCGGCGGCACGATCGCGCGGGGTTTCGCCTCGTCGACGGGCAGCCGCGGCTGGCACGAGGTCGAGAACTTCAATTTCAGCTGGTCGCTGTATGACAAGAGCGGGCGCGCCATCAAGTCGGTCTATGCCGGCGACGACTGGCGCGACGAGGTGTTCGCCGCCAAGGTCGAGGAAGCGGCCGCGCGCCTGCCGGTGATCGCGCGTACGCCGAAGACGCTGGCGCCGGGACGCTATCGCACCTGGTTCGAGCCCTCGGCCGTCAGCGAGATGGTCGAGCTGGCCGCTGGCTGGGCAGGCTTCTCGGCCCGCGCGCAACGCAGCGCGCGCGGTGCGCTGCAGCGGCTCTACGAGGGCGAGGTCGCGCTCGACCCGCGCGTCTCGATCACCGAGGATTTCTCGCTCGGCCTGGCGCCGGCCTTCAGCGCCGACGGCTACCTGCGCGAGAGCGTGCCGCTGGTGGCGGCCGGGCGCGGCGTCGGCCAACTGGTCGATGCGCGTACCGCTCGCGAATACGGGTTGGTGCCGAACGGCGCCTCGTCCTCCGAGGTGCCCGAGTCGCTGTCGATCGCCGGCGGCGACCTGGCCGATGCCGAGGTGCTCGCCGCGCTCGGCACCGGCCTGTATGTCGGCAACCTCTGGTATCTCAACTTCTCGGATCGCAGCCACTGCCGGATGACCGGCATGACGCGCTTCGCCACCTTCTGGGTGGAGGATGGCGAGATCGTCGCGCCGGTCGAGGCGATGCGCTTCGACGACAGCTTCTACAACCTGTTCGGCAGCGAGCTGGAGCGCCTCGGCGCCCAGCCGCAGACGCTGCTCAACAACAGCACCTGGGGCGAACGCGCCACCGGCGGCCTCAGCGTGCCGGGCATGCTGGTGCGCAGCTTCGCGCTGACATTGTGACGCTCGCCGCGATCGAGCCCGCCATGACGACCGTGCGCGCCCTTCAAGCCGAGGATGCCGAGGCGCTGCACGCGCTGCTGTCGCGGCCGGGCGTGGCCACCTGGCGCCTGGAGGCGCCGCATCGCACGCTGGAATGGCGGCGCGACTGGCTCGGCAAGCTGGTGGCGCAGCGGCATGGTTTCGGCGCCTGGGCCGACGGCGCGCTGGTCGGCTTCGGCGAACTGGCACCGCAGCGGCTGCGCCGCAATCACGTGGGCATCCTCGACCTTTCGGTGCACGACGCGCTGCCAGGCGACGCGGTCGGCCGCGCGCTGGTCGAGGCGATGCTGAACTTCGCCGATCGCTGGCTCGGCCTGCGCCGGCTCGAGATCGACCTGCATGCCGATCACGCCGCCGCGCTCGCGCTGTTCGGCCATTACGGCTTCGAGACCGAAGGCTTCCGGCGCGGCGCCGCCTTGCGCGAGGGCATGCTGGTCGACCTGCGGATGATGGCGCGGCTGGTGGATGCCTTGCCGGTGGCCGCGCCCTTCAATCCGGCGGAGCAGCCATGAGCGGGTCGAATCCCGTCACGCCGGCCGCCGCGCCTGAATCGACCGTGCCGGCAAGCCCGGCCGACACCGTGATCCTGCGCCCCTACGAACCGGCCGACGCGGCCGCCGTCGCGACGATCCACCAGCAGCCGGTCTCGCTGCGCTACACGCTCGCCATGCCTTGCCGGCCGGCCGAGGTGGTCAGCAACTGGCACGCGCCGCTGGTGAGCGGCGCCGGCCAGGGTTTCGCGCTGTGCGCGGTGATCGACGGCAAGGTGGTCGGCCATCTCGCGCTATTCGTGCATCCGCCGCCGCGCTCGCACGGCGCCAGCTTCGGCATCGCCGTGCACGACGCCTACGCGGGCCTCGGCATCGGCGCCCGGCTGATGCAGGCGATGCTCGACACCGCCGATCGCGAGCTCGGCCTGCGCCGCATCGAGCTGAACGTGTTCGCCGACAACACGCGCGCGATCGCGCTCTACGAGCGTTTCGGCTTCGTCACCGAGGCGTTTTCGCGCGCCCACGCGATCCGCGACGGCGAGCTGGCCGACGGGCTGCTGATGGCGCGCCTGGTGGCGGCACCGCCGCTCGCGCCGCCGGGCGACTGAGGGGAGGTCGATGCCGTCGTTCTTCATCGATCGTCCCGTGTTCGCCTGGATCGTCGCGCTGGCGATCGTGGTGGCCGGGCTGCTGGCGATCCCGCAGTTGCCGGTCGCGCAGTACCCGCGCCTGGCACCGCCGCGCGTGGTGGTATCGGCCACCTATCCCGGCGCGGCGCCGGAAACCGTCGACGAGGACGTGGCCAGCATCATCGAGGAGAGCCTCGACGGCATCGACAATCTCCAGTTCTACGAAACCAACAGCGACAACCACGGCAACCTCGAGATCGACGTCACCTTCGCGCCGGGCACCAATCCCGACATCGCCGTGGTCGACGTGCAGAACCGCCTCAAGCAGGTCGAGCCGCGGCTGCCGCAGCAGGTGGTGCAGCAGGGCATCAGCGTGTTCAAGTCGGCCAACACCTTCCTGATGCTGGTCACGCTGGCCTCGAAGGACGGCCGGCAGGATTCCACCTCGCTGGGCGACTTCCTCACCCGCAACCTGCTGCGCGAGATCAAGCGCGTGCCCGGCGTCGGCTCGGCCCAGCTGTGGGACGCGGACGTGGCGCTGCGGATCTGGCTCGACCCCGACAAGCTGCGTGAGTTCGGGCTCGGCGCCGACGACGTGATCACCGCGGTGGGCGCGCAGAACGTGGCGGTGACGGCCGGCGCGATCGGCGATGCGCCCTTCGAGCCCGGCCAGCAGATGACCGCCTCGGTGATCGTGAAGGGGCAACTGGCCTCGCCGGCCGAGTTCGGCAGGATCGTGCTGAAGGCCAAGCCCGACGGCTCGGCGGTGCGCCTGGCCGATGTCGCGCGCATCGAGATCGGCCGCGACGACTATTCCTACTGGTCGCGCCTGAACGGCAAGCCGGCCGCGGCGGTCGGCGTGCAGCTCGGGCCGCGCGGCAATGCGCTGGATACCTCGAACGCGATCCGCGAGCGGATCGGCGAGCTGTCGCGGCGCCTGCCGGCCGGCGCGCAGATCCGCGTGCCCTTCGACGGCGCCCACTTCGTGCAGATCGCCATCGACGAGGTGGTGCTGACCCTCGCCGAGGCGGTGGTGCTGGTGTTCCTGGTGATGTGGGTGTTCCTGCGCGGGCTGCGCTACACGCTGGTGCCCACCGTGGTGATCCCGGTCACGCTGATGGGCGCCTTCGTGGCGATGTGGATCTTCGGCCTGTCGATCAACGTGTTCACCATGTTCGGCCTGGTGCTGGCGATCGGCATCCTGGTCGACGACGCGATCGTGGTGGTGGAGAGCGTGCACCGCATCATGGAGGACGAGGGGTTGTCGCCGCGCGAGGCCACGCGCCGCGCCATGAAGCGCATCAGCGGCGCGATCGTCGGCGTGACCGCGGTGCTGACCGCCGTGTTCGTGCCGATGGCCTTCTTCCCCGGCGGCGTGGGCGGCATCTACCGGCAGTTCTCGATCGCGATGATCGCCTCGATGGGCGTGTCCTCCTTCGTCGCGCTGTCGCTCACGCCGGCGCTGTGCGCGAGCCTGCTCAAGCCGATCGGGCCGGGGCAGGCGCAGCGGCGGGGCGCCGCCGCGGCGCGAGGGCGGCGCGTACCGGCGCTCGCCACGCGCGCGGCCGATGCGTTCGCGCGCCTGTTCGACCGGCTCGGCGAGCGCTATCGCCGGGTGGTGGCCTTCACCATCGACCGGCCGCGCCCGATGCTGCTGCTGTACGCGGCCCTGGTGGCGCTGTGCGCGCTGATGGCTTGGGCCATCCCGGGCGGCTTCCTGCCTTCCGAGGATCGCGGGCAACTGCAGGTGATGATCCAGCTGCCTGCCGGCGCCACCCAGTCGCGCACGCTGGCCGTGGTCGAGCGCGTCGAGGCGGTGCTGGCGCGCGAGCATGCGGTGGCCAACGTGACCAGCGTGATCGGCTGGAGCTTCACCGGCAGCGGCCAGAACATCGCGATGGGCTTCGTCGAGCTGGCCGACTGGGCGCATCGCGACGTGGACGCGATGGCGCTGCGCGACCGCCTCAACGGCGAGTTCTCGAAGATCATCGAGGCCGACATCGACGTCTCGCTGCCGCCCTCGGTGCCGGGCCTGGGCCACGGCGACGGCTTCACCTTCCGGCTGGAGGATCGCGGCGGCGTGGGGCTCGATGCGCTGAAGGCGGCGCGCACGCAACTGGTGGAGGCGGCCCGCGCCGATCCGCGGCTCGCCTCGATCCGCACCGAGGACCAGCCCGACGGCCCGCGCGTCGAGCTCGACATCGACCGCGCCAAGGCCTATGCGCTGGGGGTGCCCTTCGAGCGGCTGTCCAGCCTGCTGGGCGGCACCTTCGGCTCGAACTACGTCAACGACTTCCCGGCCAATGGCCGGATGCGCCGCGTGATCGTCGAGGCCGACTCGAGCGCGCGGATGTCCGACGATAAGCTGATGTCGCTGATGGTGCCCAATACGACGGGCCAGATGGTGCCGCTCTCGGCGATCGCCTCGCGGCGCTGGAGCCTGGGCCCGGTTTCGCTGTCGCGCTTCAACGGTTATCCCTCGCTCGACGTCAGCGGGCGCTCGGCGCCGGGCGTGAGCTCGGGCGCGGCGATGGCCGAGATGGAGCGGCTGGCCGCGGCGCTGCCGAGCGGGATCGGCTACGACTGGGTGGACGCGGCGCGCGAGGAGCGCATCGCCGCGCGGCAGACGCCGCTCTTGATCGGCCTGTCGGTACTGGCCGTGTTCATGGTGCTGGCCGCGCTCTACGAGAGCTGGACCGTGCCGTTCGCGGTGCTGACCATCCTGCCGCTGGGGGCGGCCGGCGCGCTGGCCGCGGCGCTCGCACGCGGGTTGCCCAACGACGTCTATTTCAAGGTCGGGCTGATCACCGTGATCGGGCTGGCCGCCAAGAACGCGATCCTGATCGTGCAATTCGCGCGCGATGCCTACCGGCGCGGCGCCAGCCTGCGCGAGGCGGTGCTCGACGCGGCGGCGCTGCGCTTCCGGCCGATCGTGATGACCTCGATGGCCTTTCTGCTTGGCGTGGTGCCGCTGGTGATCGCCACCGGCGCGGGCGCCGAGAGCCGCCGCTCGATCGGCACCGGCGCGTTCGGCGGGGTGCTGGCGGCGACGCTGTTCGGGCTGGTGTTCGCGCCGCTCGCGTACCGGCTGGTGGCCGTGCTCGGCAGCGAGCGGCGGCGCGCGGGTGGCGCGGCCGAGGGCGCCGCGGATGGGGAAGAGGGCGTCTCGGGCGATGCCGCCGAGCGGCGCGGGAATCGGGAAGGAAATCACGAAGGGAATCGGGAAGCGGCGCCGTCGCCGGGCAGCCAGGCCGGCGAAGCGCCGCGCGAGGGACGCGACGGCCGCGATCTGCCGCCGCCCGGCGCCCAGCCTTACGGGCCGACGCGCTAGCGGGCTCGGGTGTGGCCCGCTCGGCCTCTCCCGCCGGTCCGGCGCGCCGGCTTTGATACGATGCACGCTTTCGCCTCTTCGGATGTCCCGCGTGAGCCGTCGTTTCCTGTCCAGCCTGCTTTCCCGCCTCGCCGCCTGGCGGGCCGCCGCCCGGCCCGTGCTGGCCTCGGCCCTGGCCCGCGCGCGGCCGCCCGTCTCGCGCGCGCTGGCCCTGCTCTGGCACCACCTGCGGCATCCCACGCGCCGCGGCGTGCTGATCGTCGTGGCGGCCGTCCCGGCGCTGTTCCTGCTCTACGTGCTGGTGCTGATCCCGTTCACGCCGAGCATCGGCGACATCCGCAAGGCCCGGGTCGACGCGCCGGCCCAGGTGATGTCCTCGGACGGCAAGCTGCTGGCCGAATTCAAGCCCTCGAACCGCGAGTGGGTGGCGCTGGCCGATATCTCGCCGCACATGGTGGACGCGCTGATCGCCACCGAGGACCACCGCTTCTACGAGCATCACGGGCTCGACTGGCGGCGCACCGCCGGCGCCGCGCTGCACACCTTCTCGGGCGACCGCCAGGGCGGCTCGACCATCACCCAGCAGCTCGCCCGCAATCTCTATCCGGACCAGATCGGCCGCGCGCCCACGCTCACGCGCAAGCTCAAGGAGGCGATCACCGCGCTGAAGATCGAGGCCGTCTACAGCAAGCCGCAGATCCTCGAGACCTACCTGAACACGGTGCCCTTCCTCTACAACGCCTATGGCGTGGAGATGGCCGCGCGCACCTATTTCGACAAGTCGGCCGACCAGCTCGACGTGCTCGACAGCGCCACCCTGGTGGGCATGCTCAAGGGCAACAGCTACTACAACCCGGTGATCAATCCCGAGCGTGCGCTGCAGCGGCGCAACACGGTGCTCGGGCAGATGGTCAAGTACGGCAAGCTGACGCCGGCGCAGTTCGCGGTGCTGCAGAAGAAGCCCCTGCGCATCGACTTCGAGCGGCAGAAGGAGCCGCCCGGCCCGGCGCCGCATTTCGCGCAGCAGTTGCGCAAATGGCTGATCGGCTGGGCCGACCGCAATGACTACAACATCTACTCGGATGGCTTGATCGTCAGGACCACGATCGATTCGCGCATGCAGTCGATGGCCACCGCGGCGCTCAAGCTGCAGGCCAACCAGCTGCAGGGCATCGCCAACAGCGCCTGGAATTCGGGCAGCGGCTGCGCGTTCGGCAGCCCGCTGTTCCAGACCTTCATCCGCGAGACGCCCGAGTACAAGGCCGCGCGCGACGGCGGCGCCGACGATGCCGCCGCGCTGAAGGCGCTCGGCAAGCAGCGCGAGTTCCTGCGCGATCTCTGCAAGGCCAAGGCCGACGTGCAGGCCGGCTTCATGGCGATCGACCCGCGCGACGGCGCGATCCGCGCCTGGGTCGGCAGCCGTGATTTCAGCACCGAGCCCTTCGACCATGTGCAGCAGGCACGCCGGCAGCCGGGTTCGACCTTCAAGGCCTTCGTCTACGGCGCCGCCTTCGCCGACGGCGCCAAGCCCACCGATACCTTCATCGACCAGCCGGTGGAGATCCCGCTCAAGGGCGGCGAGATCTGGCGCCCCGACGACGCCGAGACGCCCACCGGCAAGCCGATGACGTTGGCCGACGCGCTGGCCTATTCGCGCAACCGCATCACCGCGCAGCTGATGCAGCAGGTCGGGCCGGTCAAGGTGGCGCGGCTCGCGCGCGAGATGGGCGTGCGCGACAGCACGCTGGAGGCGGTGCCCTCGCTGGCGCTGGGCACCAGCCCCGTCACGCTCAAGGAGATGGTCTCGGCCTACGCGACCATCGCCAACCTCGGCAGCTATGTGGAGCCGCGCATGGTGACCCGCATCGAGGATCGCGACGGCAACGTGCTGGCCGAGTTCATGCCGGCGCCGCCGGAACGCACGCTGTCCACCTCGGCCTCGCGCACGCTGGTGGAGGCGCTGCGCGGCGTGATCAATCGCGGCACCGGCTCGGCGATTCGCTCGCGCTTCGGGATCCGCGCCGACGTGGCCGGCAAGACCGGCACCACCCAGGGCAATACCGATGGTTGGTTCATCCTGATGCAGCCGCAACTGGTGGCGGGCGCCTGGGTCGGCTTCGACGACGGCCGCGTCACGCTCGGCGATACCTGGGGGCAGGGCGCGCGCAGCGCCTTGCCTATGGTCGGCGATTTCTACCAGCGCGTGTTCCGCGCCAAGCTGATCGACGCGCGGGTGAGATTCGATACCGAGGCGCCGCCGGGTTTCTTCGATACCTTGCGTGGCAAGCTCGACGACTGGATCGCCTATCTGTTCCCGTCCAAGCCGGAGAAGCCGGCCGTGCCGCAGAAGCCGCGCGCGCCGGCACCGGCCCCGGCGCCGAGCGAGGCGGAGCAGGCGGCCAGTGCCGCGAGCGCTGCCTCGGCGGCGGCCGCGGCCGAGGCGGCTTCGGATCCGCTCGGCGCATTCCTGAAGGGCGGCGGCGCGGCGGGCGGCCATGCCGCGTCGGGCGTGGATACCTTCAGTGCCTCGGCGCCGCCGCTGCTGCCTTCGGCGCCGGCCGGCGGCGGTAATCACGGCAGTGGCAATGGTGGCGCGAGCGGTGGCGGGCAGGACAACGGCCTGCCGAGCGAGCCGCCGGCCGAATCGCCGACGCCCACGCCGGATACGCCGTCGTCGGGCAACGGCAACGGGCAATAAGCGAATGCCGCAAATGGCTTCCCCGTCACGATGAACCAACGGCGTGGTCGCGGCCTGACTGGCTTTGCAAAAGCGATCAGAGAGTCCCGATCCTAATCAATCAGACGTATCCAAATTTCATAATTTGAGTCGTTTGGGTCAACAACTTGGCAGTTGTTGACAGCTATCTTTCATTGCTTCGATAAGCTCGCGTCCAATAACCACCTCAATGGACGCAGGCCACGTCGAAGAGAATGAACAAGAATGCGCATCGCCTGGTGTATTTCAGGCTTCGGGGTATGGTGGTGGCCGTCACCGAGACGGCCACGGCCGAGGGCAAATCCGCAAGCGGCGAGGCGCGGCGGGTCAAGCGATCGTCAGGCATGCGCGTTGCCGTGGTGCTGGCCGCCTCGGTGGTGGCCGGTGCTCTGTCGACGCCGGTCCAGGCGCAAATAGTCGGGGCCGGGCCGAGCGCGCCGGCGGTGATCCAGACGCCGAACGGGCTGCCGCAAGTCAATATCAACAAGCCCGGTGGTGGCGGTGTGTCGGTCAACACCTACAACCAGTTCGACGTGCAGAAGGCCGGCGCGATCCTGAACAACTCGGCCACCATGGTCCAGACCCAGCTTGGCGGATGGATCAACGGCAACCCGAACTTCGGGCCGAACGATGTGGCGCGCATCATCGTCAACCAGGTCAACAGCCCGAACCCGTCCCGGATCCGCGGCGCGCTGGAGATCGCAGGCGCCCGCGCGGAGCTTGTGCTGGCGAATCCCTCGGGTATCTATCTCGATGGCGCGGGCTTCATCAATACCAGCCGCGCGACCCTGACCACGGGCCTGCCGTTCTACGGAGCCGACGGTTCGCTGGCTGGCTACAACGTCAGCCGCGGCCTCGTGACCGTTGCCGGTGCGGGTCTCAATGCCTCGAATCTCGATCAGGTCGACATCATTTCTCGTGCCGTGCAGGCCAATGCGGCGATCTACGCGAAGAATCTGAACGTGATCGCCGGCGCGAACCAGGTGAATCACGACACGCTTGCCGCGACGCCGATCGCCGGTGACGGTCCTGTTCCCGCTGTCGCGATTGATGTGGCCCAGTTGGGCGGCATGTATGCCGACAGGGTGTTTTTGGTTGGCAACTCGGCAGGCGTCGGTGTCGCGAACGCAGGGACGATCGCGGCGCAGGCAGGCGATCTGACGCTGCAATCGAATGGCCATCTGGTGCTCACGGGCAAGACGATGGCGAGCGGCAACCTCGCGTTGTCGGCCGCGAACGGGATACAGAATAGCGGTACGACTTACGCTCGGCAGTCGCTGTCGGCAAGCATTGGCACCGATCTCACGAACAGCGGGACGCTGGCGGCGCAGCAGAATACGAGCGTGAATGCCGGCAGCGTCAATTCAACCGGCACGCTCGGTGCGGGCGTGAACAACGATGGGGCGGTCGGCCATGGCGGCGACCTGAACCTGACGGCCTCCGGTCAGTTGAGCGCAACCGGCCAGAATGCTGCCGGTGGCAATGCGTCACTGACCGGTGCCAGTGTGAATCTCGCCGGCAGCCAGACGACAGCAAACGGCAATCTGTCGCTGAACGCGACAGCCGGCGACGTGAACCTGTCGAGCGCGACGACCAGCGCACAAGGTACGGTCAACGCGAAGGCTTCCGGCACGATGATCAACGACCACGGCAGCGTGTCGAGCGGCGGCAGCATGACACTGACGGGTGCCAACCTGTCGAACCACGGCGGTACGATCACGCAGTATGGATCGTCGACGATGGGGATGAACGTCAGCGGCACGCTCGATAACTCGGCCTCCGGCGTGATCCAGACCAACGCTACCGACCTGACGCTCACGCCGGCCGAGCTGGACAACGCGGGCGGCACCATTACGCACGGCGGGATCGGGACGTTGACGATCGCTCCGGGCACGGGAGCCAACGCGGACGCCGGTGCACTGAACAACGCGTCGGGCAGCATCGTGACGAAGGGACAAGCCATTGTCCAAGCGGCTGGCTTGAACAACGCGGGCGGTATTCTCGCCGCGCAACGGGGCATCGACGCGACCATATCGGGCCACTTGAACAATGCGCAGGGGTTGCTTCGTTCTGACGCGTCGCTGTCGTTGACGAGTGGCGGCGCCCTGTCGAACCAAGGTGGCAAGATCAGCTCGACGCACGACTTATCGATCGCCGCGGCCACGCTGCAAGGCGGCGGCACCTACAGCGCGACGCATGACGCCAACGTGCATCTCCAAGGCGACTACACGGCGGCGTCCGATACCCAGTTCAATGTCGGTCACGACCTCGCGTTCACCTTGCCCGGCACCTTCACGAACAACGCGAGCCTGCAGTCGGTCAACACACTGAGCGTCGACGCAGGCAACATCGTCAACGCGGGCGCCTTGACGGCCGGCGGCTTGCTGCATACGCAGTCGACCAACCTGACCAATACCGGCGCGCTGGTGGGCGCCAGCGCCTCGCTGAACGCGACGAATACGATCTCGAACCTCGGGCCGACCGCGCTGATCGGGGCGTCGGACAGCAACGGCACGCTCGACATCCTCGCGCACGACATCGAAAACCGCGACGACACGACCGCGACCGACTCGATGGCGACGACAGCCATCTTCGGCATGGGCAAGGTCGTGCTGGCGGGCGGCAAGGACGCGAGCGGCAGCTATACGAACGCCGCGCTCGTCAATAACGTGTCGGCTCTGATCCAGTCCGGCAGCGAAATGGAACTGCACGCGGACAAGGTGACGAGCACGCGCCGCGTGATGAAGACGTCCACCAGCCAGATCGACCCGGCATCGCTCGCGCAGTTTGGCATCAGCATGGTTGGATGCTCGGCAGTCGACATGACGGCGTGCTCTGGCCGGGACGTGGGCTGGGTCGATTTGAGCAAGCCCGAGGTGCAAGCGCTTTTTCTGGACTTCCCAGGGGGAGTCCCTACCGTTCCTCCCCATGGCGGACAATGGAACAGCAGTTACCAGAAGACCACGTACTACGCGGACAGCGCGACAGCGACGACCGTAACGAGCCTCAGCCCGGCCGCCCAAATCGTGTCGGGCGGCAAGATCGATGCGTCGTCGGTCGGTACGCTGCAAAGCTACTGGAGCAACATCGCGGCGGTCGGCGACGTCAAGATGCCAGCCCGCTACGACGCCGACGGCTGGGCGGCCTCCGGCCAGAAACTGCCGGGCGTGACGGTCTCCTACTCGGGGCAATATCACTACAACAACTACGACTACACCGAGCACGACTGGCAACTGCCGTTCGGCAACGCGCCGTTCGTCACGGGGCGCCCGGGCGGCTACACACAGGCGGCGCCAGCCTCCCTCAAGGATTACACGCTGCCGGGCTATTTTTCGACGCTGAGTTCGAACGGCACGATCTCGGGCACGGGCGTCAGCGTCAATAACACGGCCGGTAACGCATCGATTCCGCCGCTCGGCCTGCTGCCGGGGCAATCGGTGCCGGGACTCACGCCGATCAAGCTGAGCGGTAACGCGAGCGGCGCGAAATCGGGGGCGTCGTCGGTGCACGGCGGGCCGTCCGCGCCGGTCGATCCGATCCTTGCCAGCGCGACGGCACTGAATGTCCTGAACAACCTCACCATTCCGCAAGGCGGATTGTTCAAGCCGACCGCCGCGCCGAACGCGAGCTATGTGATCGAGACGAACCCGGCGTTCACGAACCAGAAGAACTTCATCTCGAGCGACTACTTCTTCAGTCAGATCGGTGTCGACCTCACGCATATCCCGAAGCGCCTGGGAGACGGCTTCTACGAGCAGCAACTGGTACGCAATCAGGTGACATCGCTGACGGGCAAGGCAGTGCTCGGACCATATGCGGACCTGCAGACGATGTATGAGTCGCTGATGGCGGCCGGCGCCGATCTGTCGAAGTCGCTCGATTTACCGATCGGCGCGAGCCTGTCGGCCGACCAGGTCGCCAAGCTAACCGGCAACGTGATCCTGATGGAAACGCGCGTGGTCGACGGCCAGTCGGTGCTGGTGCCGGTCGTGTATCTGGCGCAGGCCAGCCAGCAGAACGTCAATGGCCCGTTGATTGCCGCAACCAACATCGATCTCCAGAACGCGCAGTCGTTCACGAACAGCGGCACGATCACGGCGGACAATACGCTGGCGATCCAGGGCAAGCAGATCGACAACGCATTCGGCGCGCTGCAAGGCGGCGGACTGATGGCGCTTTCGACCGAGAACAACATCGATCTGACGTCGGCGAACGTGAAGGCCGGCAGCCTGCAGTTGGACGCGGGCCAGGACCTGATTCTCGACACGGCGACGAAGACGAACACACGCGTGAGCCGGGACGGGGCGACGAGCGTGGTCACCACGCTCGGGCCGACCGCGAAACTCGACGTTGCGGGCGATGCTTCGATCACGACCGGCGGTAACTTCCAGCAAAACGCGGGCGATCTGTCCGTCGGCGGTAATCTCGGCATGAATGTCGGCGGCAACTGGGATCTCGGTGCCGTGCAGACCGGCGAGCACAAGATCGTGCAGCGGGCCAATGGTGTGTCGAATACTGACATCAACAAGGTCACCGGTAGTTCGGTCAGCGTCGATGGGCAATCGAATGTCGTCGTGGGTGGTGACCTGACGGCGAAGGGCGCGCAGATCGAGCTCGGGCAAGGTGGGACGCTTGCTGCCAAGGGAAACGTCACGCTGGAGGCGGCGAGTGCGACCTCGACCGTGAACAGCAACAGTTCGGGCAGCGACAGTCACGGCAGCTATGCAGAGACGCTGCACACGTCCGACCAGGCACTGACTGGCACGACGCTGAAGGGAGGCGATACGGTCAATATCGTCTCGGGGAAGGACATGACGCTTTCCGGTAGTACCATCAGCCTCGACAAAGGCAATGCGAACCTGCTGGCCGCCGGCGACGTGAACGTCGGTGCGGCAACCGAGACGCATGCACTCAACTCACATGAAACGCATAGTCACAGCAATGTGGTGAGTGGTGTAAAGGTTGCAAGTGGAATCGATCAGACGATGACGCTCAATCGTGGCAGTCTGGTGTCGGCGGACGGCGTGAATATAGTCAGCGGAAAGGACGTCAATGTTCAGGGCAGCACCCTCGTCGGGACGAACGACGTGACGCTCACTGCCGCGCACAACGTGAGGGTGACGACGTCGCAGGATACCTTGCAGTCTTCGAACTACTACGACAAGAAGGAATCGGGGCTGATGTCGGGCGGCGGCCTGTCGGTCTCGGTGGGCAGCAGTTCGCTGAAGACGACCAGCCAGACGACCGAGGTGTCGAACAACGGCAGCACGATCGGTTCGCTGAAGGGCAACCTCAGCATCGCTGCGGGGAACGATCTGCACGTAACGGGAAGCGACCTGATTGCGGCCCAGAACCTGAGCGGAACAGGCGCGAACGTGACGGTCGACGCTGCGCAGGATACGCGTCACCGGGGCGAGACGCAGGACGTGTCGAAGAGCGGCCTGACGTTGGCGCTGAAAGCGCCCGTGATCGATGCGGTGTCGAATGCCGTGGGTCAATCGCGAGCGGCCGGTCGTAGCCAGGATGGCCGCGCCGCAGCGTTGCACGGGATGGCGGCGGCCAGCGCGGCATGGGATGCGAACATGGCCGCGGGCGATCTGGTCAATACACTGGGGGCAGGCGAAACACCCCAGTTCAAGGTTGAGGTCAGCGTCGGCAGCAGTCACAGCAAGAGCGCGTTCTCGGAAGATAGCGTGACGAATCGCGGCTCCAGCGTCATGGCAGGCGGAACCGCGGCGTTCGCGGCGACGGGTAACGGCCAGCCGGGAAGCGGCAATGTGATGATCGCGGGCTCGAACGTGAACGCGAACGATGTGATCCTGGCGGCAAAGAACCAGGTCAATATCGTCAACACGACCGATACGGACTCAACGCGCAGCACGAACGATTCGAGGAGCGCGAGCGTGGGCGTGTCGGTTGGCACGGGCGGCTTCGGTGTCTCGGCGGCGATGTCGAAAGCCAGCGGCGACGGCAACAGCGACTTGGTCACGCAGAACAACAGCCATGTGAGCGCGGCAAACAGCGTGACGATTATCTCGGGGGGCGATACGAACCTCATCGGATCGACGGTGAAGGGCAATCAGGTGAATGCCGACGTGGGCGGAAATCTGAATATCGCGAGCGTGCAGGATACGTTGTCGAGCGCGGCGCATCAGTCGAGTTCAGGCGGCGGCTTCAGCATCAGCCAGGGCGGCGCCAGTGGGAACTTCAGCCGGAGCAAGGGCAACGCGTCGGGAAGCTATGCGGGCGTCAATGAGCAGGCCGGAATTCATGCGGGCGATGGCGGGTTCAATGTCAACGTGGCCGGCAATACCGACCTGAAGGGCGGGTTGATTGCGAGCCACGCGGATGCGTCGAGGAATTCGCTGACGACAGGGTCGCTCTCCTTCTCGGACGTCCAGAATCAGTCGCACTACGATGCGAGCTCGAGCGGCTTCAGTGCGGGCGCGACGACCGGCGATGGCGGGATGAACTACAGCACACATGGCAGCGCGTCAGGCAAGAATACGGGCGGTGCGGCGCCCATGCTCGGCCAGAACGACAGTGGCAGCGATTGCGCGACGACGAAGAGCGGCGTCAGCGCGGGGACGGTCACGATTAGGGATTCGGTGAACCAGAAGCAGGATGTGGCAAGCCTGAACCGCGATACGACGAATACGAACGGTACAGTTTCCAAGCTTCCTGACATGCAGAGCCTGTTGAGCAATCAGGCGGACATGATGGCGGCGGCCAGCGCCGCCGGTGAAGCGGTGTCGCGCCGTATCGGGGACTACGCGGACAAGATGATGAAGGAGGCCGCGGCGGACGGGGACAAGGCGGGCGTTGACGCGTGGAAGGAAGGCGGAGCGAATCGAGCGCTGATGCAAGGTGCCGGCGCGGCGCTGGTGACGGGGCTGGCGGGCGGTAACACGGTAGGCGGCGCAGCCGGCGCGGCGATTGCGTCGATCGCGTCGGGCAAGTTGAACGAGCTGAGCGGTGCAATCGCGGGCAGCGATCCGACCGGCGACGTCAATATGAATCAGGCACTGGGCAACATCGTGGCGAATGCGCTGGCGACGGGAGCCGGTGCGGCGGTGGGTGGTGAATCGGGGGCGTTCTCGGGGTACAACGTGGATCGGTTCAACCGGCAATTGCATACGGAAGAAAAGGCGCTCGCGAAACAACTGGCGGAAAAAAGCAAGGGTGAATATACCCAAGCGCAAATCGAGGATCAGATGCGGATCATGGGTGTGTCCGATGCGAGAGATGGGGCGGTGGCGCCTGGAACGTCCGAAGAGTTGAATGGTCGCGCTCCGAGCGATCCTAGTGCCGGTTGGTTAAATACAGGATTGTCTAATGAAAATGGAAATCCTTTGATTATTCAAGTAATGTTGGAGGCGAATCCGGCATTGCAAAATTTCATCATGGAAAACTACAATTCGGCTGCACAGGGGCAAGTGCCGAGTACTTATACGTATGCGCCGACCCCAGTGGGGTTAGATGTATGGGGAGCAGTGGCTAATGCTGCAGGCAGTGTATCGACTGCCGCTGGACGGTTTGGGGCAGTCACTGCGGCCGGAGCGACTATGCCATCGCCTTACGCGCCGGGGTTGGCTACGGCGGCTTATGTTGCCACAGTGACCGGCATGGTAGCCGACGCTGTAGTGCAGGTTGTGAAACCTGATGTTGGGAAATATTGGACGAATAGCGGAGGCGCCATGATTTCCGATCGACTCTCAACAAAGTATCCACTTGCGACGCCTATAATCAATGAGGCTGCAAACAATTTTAACGGCAGCAGATTGTCTCAATCAATACAGGACTTCATAAATTCCTCTTGGGCGCGTATTGTTAATCAACCGGAGAATAAGTGAAACTTATCGACAACGGAAACTTGACCGGGTTGGTGTGTGCCACCTTGATTGCGGCGGGCATAGGGATATCGTATTGGGCATTCAAATATGCGCCTCCCTCGATTTGGAGCGTGCTTTTAGCGTTGCTCGGATTCTTGCTTATGGCTATCGGTGGCTTGAGCAGTCGTGCTCGTCTACTAAAAATTAAACCCTTCGGTAGCAACTACAAGAAGGTACGTGATAGCTATAAAACGAACGTCGGCGCAGACGCTGATAAGCCCAAATGAAAAATCCCCACTGGCTGCCGCTACTGCCGTTTGCTACGTTGGTCGCGACAAGCTTATCTGCCCAAGAAGCTCCGCGCTTCGCCATTCCAGGCATTGACCAGCAAACCCGGTAGCATGAAGAAGCGCGGAACCGTCGGTTGAAGCTCTCGATATAGGCACTTCCCACCGACTTGCCAGGTCGGATGAATGACAGCGTGACACCGGCTTCGTAGGCCCATGCATCCAGCCCTTACCAGCGAACTCCTGCCTGTTGTCGAGCAGGTAAGCCTCGCATCTCCTTCAGACGCTCGAGCACTTGCCGTAGGTCCGGCAGCGAAGCATCGACCTCGATGGCCAAGCAATCGCGCGCGTAGGGCTGCAGTTGAATTTTATTTTAGGTCCGAGTGCTGACAAGGAAAAGAAATGAAGCTCATCGACGACGGTAATTTCTCCGGTTGGCTTAGAGTTGTCTTTTTTTAGTGGTTTAACCCTGGCCGTGGGAGGGATCGGACTTGACCAAATGCCCCGATGGATCAGAGCCGGAGCATTTCTCTCTGGCTTTGCGATGATGGCCCTTGGAGGCATTTCCAGTCGAGCACATATGCTGAAGATCAAGCCCTTCGATAGCAGCTACAAAAAGGCGCGCAAAAACTACGAAGCGAAGGGCGACGATTCGGATAGGCACTCATGATAGTGGATTAAGTTATTTTGAGTTAAAGCAGTGAGTCATGACAAACTGTGAGCAATAGCGATAGTTCAAATAAGATTAAAGGGGTGCTCGATTCTTATTGGCAAGGCGCTGTGAACGCCACAACGGGAAAGGTAGATGGGAATGATGCGAAAAATTAAACTGATCGAAGATGGGAATTTCCCTCGATGGCTGAGGTTGATTCTTGTCGTGATAGGGGTATTGATGATGTATGTTGCAGTCAAATTCATTCCGCCATCACCTTTTGGGGGAATTGTACTGCTATCCGGTTTTGGGATCGCGCTGGTCGGCGGATTTGCAAGTCGTGCTGCAATGTTAAAAATCAAACCATTTGACAACCGCTACAAGAAGGCGCGCGATAGTTATAAGAAGAATGATAGAGAAGACCAAGACAAGTCGAAATGAGAAATTCTCATCGGCTGCCGCTACTATTGCACACTACTTCAAGCTGAACCGCATGCTGTCGTGTAGCCAGGGCGATATGTTCGGCGCGCAGATTGAGGCAATCTTGTCGCCTACGAATGCTGGGGGTGCCCATCGCCTCGACGGCCGGTTCGATCCAGTCACATGGCAGGGCTTCATCCAATAAAAAACGCCGTTCAACGAAACGACTGAACGGCATCAAGACATCCATTTTTTCACCACCAAACCACCCGTCTCAGCCTTCCCCCTCACCTTCCCCCACCGGCCCAGCCATCCGCGCCCTCACGCGCTTGCGGATCTCCGAATCGAGGATCAGCCGCCCGCGCAGCTTGCCCTTCATGCGCTTCACATGCTTGGGCGCCTCGGTCATGTGCTCCACCATCAGCGCGCGCACCTTCTCCACGTCACGCGCTCGCGCCGCCTCGGTGATGGCGCGATGGATCGACACGTTGGCCTCGCCGAAACGCTTGTGCTCGGCCAGTGGCGTGTCGTTCCGGAATTCGATCAACTGCCGGATCATTTCGTTGATCAGCTCGCAGGTGAAGCGCAGAAACGGGTTCGGGTTGGCCGACGCGAGGATGTCGTGGAAGGTCATGTCCTCCTGCCGCTGGCGCACCAGGTTGCCGCGATCGTGCGGCCCGGCCGCGCCGTCGCAACAGGCGATGTTGGCCTCCAGCGCGGCGAAGTCGCGCTCGGTCAGGTGCGGCACCGCGCCGGCCGCCAGCTCCGGCTCCAGCAGCTTGCGCACCGTGTAGATGTCGTCGATCGACACGTCCTTGAAGAACAGGTAGTTCTGCAGCAGCTGCAAGGTGCGGTCGAGCGGCACCTCCACCACCATCCCGCCGCCGCCGGGGCCGGTGGTCACCTTGATGAGCCCCTGCACCTCGAGCGACTTCAGCGCCTCGCGCACGGTGCTCTTGCTGACCGAATAGAGCTGCTGCAGCTCGGCTTCGCGCGGCAGCCGATCGCCCGGCTTCAGGTCCTTCTCGGTGATCAGCCGCTTGATTTCCTCAGCGACCAGATCCGCGCGCTTCTGCTGCTTGATCTCGACCGCGACAGCCGCTTTCGCTCGCTCCATGCCCATCTTCCTGACTCCCTTCCTGTTCTGGCGGCGCCTGCCGGCCGCGTTGCGCGCGGTGGCGGTGGCCGGTTCGCGGTAGCGAATTTTGCCTGATTGACAGTGGATTTTGACATACCTAGGATCATGTTCATCCTATTTATCATGATAAATAGGATGAACCGATGGCCGCCCGAGCGAGGCGGCCCGAGCGATCGGCAGCCGGCCGGCTCGCGAGCGTCCATCCCCGAAGGAGCATCGACTTGAATCGCCGTGAACTGTTGAAACTGGCCGCCGCGTCGGCCATGCCGGGTGCGCTCGGCGCCCTTGCCTCCCGTGCCGCGTTCGCCGCCGGCGCGCCGCTCGAGCTGGCCTGCCCGGTGCCGATGTCGGGCCCGTTCGCGGCCAACGGCAAGTACGCCGACCTCGGCATGAAGCTGGCCGTGCAGCAATACGGCCAGGTGCTCGGCTCGCCGCTGTCCTACGTCACGCTCGACACCGAGGGCAAGCCGGCCACGGCGGTGCGCCGGGTGCAGGAAGTCGCGCAGCAGAAGGGCGTGCGCTACTTCGCGGGCGGCATCCTGTCCTCGGAATCGCTGGCGATGGGCAAGGAGGTGGAGAAGGCCGGCGGCGTGTTCATCACCACCGCGGGCGCCGACGAGATCACCGGCAAGGACTGCAACAGCGCCACCTTCCGCTGGTCGGTGCCGACCTTCGGGGCGATCGAGCAGACCGTGCGTCCGCTGATCAAGATGCTGCCGAACGCGAAGCGCTGGTACACCATCACGCCGCAATACGTGTTCGGCGAGGGCCTGCTGTCGGCCGCCAAGGCGATCTTCCAGGAAGCCGGCATCCAGCACGTCGGCAACAGCTATCACTCGCTGGCCGAGAAGGAATTCAGCGGCTACCTGACCAACGCCGTCGCCGCCAAGCCCGACGTGCTGCTGATCCTGAACTTCGGCTCGCAGTCCTCGGACACGCTGCGCCAGGCGGTCAGCTTCGGCATGAAGCGCAACTGCACGATCCTGATGGCCTGGGCCTCGGGCCTGGAGCAGTTCGAGACGCTCGGCGCGGATCTCTGCGACGGCGTGTATTTCGGCGCGCAGTATTGGCACGGCATCGATTCGCCGCTGAACCGCGATCTCGTCAAGCGCGCCAACGCGACCTTCCACGCCAACCCGAACTACAGCCTGGCCGGCTCCTACATCTGCACCAAGATCCTGCTCGACGGCATGCTCAAGGCCGGCAGCACCGATCCGAAGAAGGTGATCGCCACGCTGGAGGGCATGAAGTACGACGGCCTCACCGGCCCCGAGGAAGTGCGCCGCGCCGATCACCAGGTGCTGAAGAACTACTACCTGCTCAAGGGCAAGGCGAAGAACCGCATGAAGAACGCCGACGACTACGCCGACATCGTCAGCTCCGGCCAGTCCTTCCTGGCCGCCGACAAGACCGGCTGCAAGCTCGGCTGACGCCGCCCGCGAGACGATACGACGACACGACGAAGGCGGCGCCCGGTGCCGCCTTCCCTTCCTGCGGATCCTCCCTGCCATGAATGTCTATCTGCTGCAGATCGTCAACGGCATCGGCGTCGGGATGCTGTACTTCCTGCTCGCCGTCGGCCTGTCGATCGTGTTCGGCCTGCTGCGCTTCGTGAATTTCGCGCACGGCGCCTTCTACCTGCTGGGCGCCTACTTCTGCTACCAGGCGCTGCAATGGGAAGCGAACTTCTGGGTCGCGCTGCTGCTGGTGCCGCTCGCGGTGGGCGCCTTCGCCTGGCTGGTCGAGAAGCTGGTGCTGCGCCACGTCTACGCGCAAGCCCATGAATTCCACATCCTCGTCACGGTCGGCCTCGCGCTGGTGCTGCAGGAATGCGCGATCCTCGTCTGGGGCCCGCTCGGCGACAACGTGGCGGTGCCGGCCTCGCTCGACGGCGTGGTGATCTGGGGCAGCTTCGTTTATCCGAAGTACCGGCTGTTCGTGATCGGCTTCACCGCGGTGCTGGCCGCGCTGCTCTGGTGGCTGCTGGAAGGCACGCGGCTGGGCAGCACGGTGCGCGCCGGCAGCGAGGCGGCCGAGATGGTGTCCCTGCTCGGCATCAACGTGTCGCGCGTGTTCAGCCTGGTGTTCGCGCTGGGCGCCGCCACCGCCGCGCTGGCCGGCGTGCTGGCCGCGCCGATCCGCGGCGTCGATCCCTTCATGGGCATCGAGGCGCTCGGCGTCGCCTTCGTGGTGGTGGTGGTCGGCGGCATGGGCAACTTCCTCGGCGCGCTGGTGGGCGGCCTGCTGGTCGGCATCGTGCAGAGCGTGATGAGCACGCTGTGGCCCGAGGGCGCGCGGCTGATGATCTACGTGGCGATGGCGGCCGTGCTGCTGCTGCGTCCCAACGGCTTGCTCGGGAGGGCCGCATGATCGATGGTTCGAAACCGCTGGTGGCCGCGCCGCGCCAGGACGAGGCGGCAGAGATGCCCGACATGGCCGTCGACGGCGCCGCTGCGCGCGGCATCTGGCGCCGCCATTACGAGACCTGGCTGGCGATCGCGGTGGCCTGCGCGCTGCCGCTGGCGCTCAATTCCGGCTCGCTGGCCACCGAGGTGCTGGTCTATGCGCTGGCCGCTCTCGGCTGCAACCTGCTGCTCGGCTATACGGGCCTGCTCTCGTTCGGCCAGGGCATCTTCTTCGGCCTGGGCAGCTACACCGCCGGCATCGTGCTGACGCGCTTCGCGCTGCCCCTGCCGCTCGCGCTGGCCGCCGCCGTCGCGATCGGCGCGCTGGCCGCCGCCGTGGTGGGCTGGTTCTCGATCCGCCAGCGCGGCACCTACTTCGTGATGCTGACGCTGGCCTTCGGGCAGTTGTTCTACTTCCTCGCCTACACCACGCCGGAGCTCACCGGCGGCGACAACGGCCTGCTCGACATCCCGCGCCCGGCGCTGTCGATCGCCGGCCACACGCTGCTGCCGCTGGCCACGCCCTGGCAGTTCTACGGCTTCGTGGCGGTGCTGTTCGTGGCGGCGTTCTGGCTGCTGCGGCGCGTGACGTTGTCGGTGTTCGGCCGCACCTTGCTGGCGATTCGCGACAACGAGGCACGCGCCGCCGCGGTCGGCTACGACGTGCCGCGCTTCAAGCTGCTGGCCTTCGTGCTGTCGGGCGCGGTGACGGGCCTGGCCGGCGCGCTGCATGCGCTGATGACGGGCATCGCGCCGCTGTCCAACATCGACTACCACACCAGCGAGATGATCCTGGTGACCACCGTGATCGGCGGCACCGGCAAGCTGTTCGCCTCGGTGCTGGGCGCGGTGTTCTACGTGCTGTTCTCGGACTGGCTCTCGACGCTGTGGCCGCGCTGGCTGCTGCTGCTCGGCCTGGTGCTGATCGCCGTGAGCCTGTTCATGCAGCGCGGCCTGTGGGGGCTGGGCGAGCGCATCGTGGCCGCACTGCGCGGCCGCAAGGATCAAGGGAGGCAGGCATGAGCGAGGCGATTCTCGAGGCGAGCGGCATCGTCAAGCGCTACGGCAAGTTCACCGCGCTGGGCGGCGTGGACCTGCGCATCGCGCCGCGCACCGTGCATTCGGTGATCGGCCCGAACGGCGCCGGCAAGACCACCCTGTTCCATGTGCTGACCGGCACCGTGCCGATCAGCGCGGGCCGCATCCTGTTCGACGGCGCCGACGTCACGCGCGAGCCCGATCACCGCCGCGTGCGGCGCGGCATCGCGCGCTCGTTCCAGGTCACCAGCCTGTTTCCGAACCTGTCGGTGCGCGAGAACCTGCGCATCGCTGCGCAGGGCGTCGAGGCGCGCCGCGCCTTCAACCCCTGGACGCCGCCGCGCGGCGCGCTCGCGCAACGCGAGACGATCGACGCGGTGATCGAGCGGCTGGCGCTGCAGCGCTTCGCCGGCAGCGCCGCCAGCGCGCTCTCGCACGGCCAGCAGAGGCGGCTGGAGGTCGGCATGGCGCTGGCCGCGAAGCCGCGCGCGATCTTCCTCGACGAGCCTACCTCGGGGATGGGCATCGACGACCTGGACGACATGAAGACGCTGATCCGCGGCCTGCGCGACGACTACACGGTGGTGCTGATCGAGCACAACATGGGGATCGTGATGGACATCTCGGACACCATCACGGTGATGCAGCAGGGCCGCGTGCTGGTGGAGGGCAAGCCCGACGCGATCCGCGCCGACGAGCGGGTGCGCCGCGCCTATCTCGGCAACATGATCACGGGAGGCCGCGCATGATGCTCGAACTCGACGCGGTGCACGGCTACTACGGCAAGAGCCACGTGCTGCAGGGCGTGTCGATGACGATCGGCGAGGGCGAGACGGTTACCCTGCTGGGCCGCAACGGCGCCGGCAAGTCCACCACGCTGAAGGCGATCGCCGGGGTGGTGGCGCCGCGCCAGGGCCGGGTGAGCTTCGACGGCGCCGCGCTGGCGGGCCTCGCGCCGCATCGGATCGCCGCGCGCGGCGTGTGCTTCGTGCCCGAGCATCGCGGCATCTTCCGGCTGCTGACGGTGGAGGAGAACCTGCGGCTCGGCGCGCGGCGCGATTCGCCGTGGCAACTGGAGGACATCTACCGGATCTTCCCGCGCCTGAAGGAACGGCGCCGCAACGGCGGCGCGCAGCTCTCCGGCGGCGAGCAGCAGATGCTGGCGATCGGCCGCGCGCTGATGAACCGGCCGCGCCTGTTGATGCTCGACGAGCCGGTCGAGGGCCTGGCGCCGGTGATCGTCGAGGAGATCGTGGCCCAGCTCAAGCTGATCAAGGCGGCCGGCGTGGCGATCCTGCTGGTCGAGCAGAACCTGGAGGTCTGCACCCAGCTCGCCGATCGCCATTACGTGATCGAGCAGGGCGCGATCGTCTACCAGGGCGACAACGCTGCCTTTCTCGCGGACCAGTCGGTGCGCGACCGTTACCTGGGCGTCGGCGTCGCCTGAGCGACGCCGCCCCGCCAACCGAGGACACATCGATGCAAGTTCTGGATACCCCCCGCGGCGCGCGCGAGGACGCCGCGCCGGCGCTGCGCGTGAACGGCGCGCGGCTGTGGGACAGCCTGATGCAGCTCGCGCGGATCGGCGCGACCGACAAGGGCGGCGTGTGCCGCCTCGCGCTGACCGAGCTCGACCGGCTCGCGCGCGACCGCTTCTCGGCCTGGGCGCAAGAGATCGGCTGCACGGTGCGCGTGGATGCGATCGGCAACGTGTTCGCGCGCCGCGCCGGGCTGCGCGAGGACCTGCCGCCCGTGATGACGGGCAGCCATATCGACACCCAGCCCACCGGCGGCAAGTTCGACGGCAACTACGGCGTGCTGGCCGGGCTGGAGGTGCTGCGCACGCTGGCCGACGCGGGCCTGCGCACGCTCGCGCCGCTCGAGGTGGCGGTCTGGACCAACGAGGAGGGCTCGCGCTTCGTGCCGGTGATGATGGGCTCGGGCGTGTTCGCCGGGGCCTTCACGCTCGATCACGCGCTCGACCAGCGCGACCGCGAGGGCGTGTCGGTGCGCGAGGCGCTGGCCGCGATCGGTTATGCCGGCGAGGCCGCCGGCCCGCATCCGGTGGGCGCCTATTTCGAGGCGCATATCGAGCAGGGGCCGGTGCTGGAGGCCAACCAGACCATCATCGGCGTGGTGCGGGCCGCGCTCGGCCAGCGCTGGTACGACGTGACGATCCACGGCATGGAGGCGCATGCCGGCCCGACGCCGATGGAGCTGCGCCGCGACGCGCTGCTGCCGGCCGCCGCGTTGATCGCCGCGGTCAACCGCATCGCGCGTTCGCACGCGCCGCATGCGCGCGGCACGGTGGGCTGGGTCGACGTTCATCCGAATTCGCGCAACGTGATCCCGGGCCGCGTGACGCTCACCGTCGACCTGCGCGCGCCCGACGACGCCACCCTGAGCGCGATGGACGCCGCGCTGCGCGAAGCCTGCGCGCAGGCCGGCACCGAGGCGGCGATGACGATCGACGTGGAGCAGGTGGTGTACTTCCCGCCGCAGCCCTTCGACGCGAAGCTGGTGGGCGCGGTGCGCGAGGGCGCGGCGCGGCTCGGGCTGTCGGCGATGGACATCGTCAGCGGCGCCGGCCACGACGCGGTGTACCTGGCGCGCGTGGCGCCGGCCGCGATGATCTTCGTGCCCTGCAAGGACGGCATCAGCCACAACGAGATCGAGGACGCGAGCCCCGAGCACCTGGAAGCCGGCTGCAACGTGCTGCTTCACGCGATGCTCGAGGCCGCGAGCCTGGCCCCGGCCGGGGCGGCCGCCGGCGTGGAGGGCGCATGATGCGGATCCTGATCGCGCGGATGAACCACGAGACCAATACCTTTTCGCCGGTGCCCACGCCGCTGGCCGCGTTCGGCGCGAACGGGCCGAGCTACGGCGCCGAGGCCTATCGCGACAACAAGGGCATGCGCACCGCGATGGCGGCCTTCATCGACGCGGCCGAGGCGGCCGGCGCCGAGCTGGTCACGCCGATCTCGGCCGGCGCGAACCCGAGCGGGCCGGTGGCGGCCGAGGCCTATGCCGCGATCTGCGAGGCGATCGTGGCCGCCGCGCCGGGCTGCGACGCGGTGATGCTCGACCTGCACGGCGCGATGGTGGCCGAGAGCACGCCCGACGGCGAGGGCGAACTGCTGGCGCGCGTGCGAGCCGCGTTGCCGGGCGTGCCGATCGCCGTCGCGCTGGACCTGCACGGCAACGTCACGCAGGCGATGATCGACCACGCCGACATCATCGTCAGCTTCAAGACCTATCCGCACGTCGACATGTACGAGACCGGCGAGCATGCGGCGCGGCTGCTGTTCCACACGCTCAACGGCCGAGCCCGGCCGGTGCTGGCCTGGCGGCGGCCGCCGCTGCTCAGCTCGACGCTGTGCAGCGCCACCGCCGAGGGCGCGATGCAGCGCGCGGTGGCGGCGGCGCGCGCGGCCGAGGCCGAGGGCATGCTGGCGGTGTCGATCCTGGCCGGCTTCTCGCTGGCCGATATCGCGGCGCCCTGCATCAGCGTGGTGGTGGTCGGCGACGGCGACGCGGCGCAGGCCGAGGCGGTGGCCGCGCGGATCGCCGCCGCGATCTGGGACGAGCGCGACGCCTTCGTCTACCGCAGCCCGCCGCTGGCCGAGTCGGTGGCCGAGGCGCTGGCGCTCGCGCGGGGCGCCGAGAAGCCGGTGCTGCTGCTCGACCACGGCGACAACTGCATGTCGGGCGGCACCTGCGACACCATGGACCTGCTCGAGGCCGCGCTGGCGCAGGGGCTCGACGGCCTCGTCAGCGGGCCGCTCTGCGATCCCGAGGCGGTGGCGGTGCTCGTCGAGGCCGGCGTCGGCGCGAACGTCACGCTGCCGGTCGGCAACAAGCGGCCGGCGCGCGACGGCTCGCAACGCGCGCCCTTCATGGCGCGCGGCACGGTGCTGGCGCTCACCGACGGCGAATACACCATCACCGGACCGACCTATACCGGCCAGCGCGCGCACATGGGCCGCGCGGCCGTGCTCGACGTCGGCGCGGCGGTGCTGGTGATCACCGAGCGCACCCACGAACCCTGGGATCTGGGCGTGTTCGAGAGCGTCGGCGTCGATCCGCGCCGCGCGCGTTTCCTGTTGCTGAAGTCGCGCATGTACTGCCGGCCGGTGTTCGTGCCGATCTCGGCGGGCCTGGTCGAATGCGACAGCCGCGGCGTGACCGGTTCGGATTACGGATTGTTCGACTACCGGCATCTCGATCGGCCGGTCTATCCGCTCGACGCGGACACCGGCTGGGCGGCGCGCTGAGCCTCGCCCGCCGGGCCGCCGGGCCCCGTCTCGCGGCCGGCTCGGCAAGCCCTTCCTCGCGAACACGTCGCGCCGCCGCGCGCGACCTTTCCCTTCAGCGTCTACGCGGCCAGCATGCCCGCCAGCGTGACTCCCGCGCCGACCGGGTGATCGGCCCGCGGTGATTCGCCGAGCCGGCCGTTGCGAGCAGCGCCGTGGCCACCGGCAGCAGGTTCATGAACCTCGCGAGACGGCTCGGCCAGAGCCTGCGCGGATCTCCCAGCCAGAGCGCCGGCCGCATCGCCGAGGCCAGCCCGCCCACCGAGAGAATCAGCGACAGGCGACGCCGCGCCGTGCGGCAGACGCAGCATGCAAAAACGCCCCGACGGCGCTCGACAGCGCGTTTGACCACCATCGGTGCCTACTTGAAAACCCACGCCCGGCAAGGCTTCTCACCGCCCCGAATAGTCTTTCTTGCCGGCTGCGCCAGATCTTCTCGTTCGACGCGCCCGGGCCCCGGCGACGATAGTTGAGCCAACGGGAAGCGACACGGCTCCCGCCGAAACGAACCCTCTCAACCGACTCAAAGGAGCATCATCATGAAGCTGGCAAACAAGGTGGCAGTGATCACGGGCGGCACCTCGGGCATCGGCCTGGAAGCCGCGAAGCTGTTTCGCGACGAAGGCGCGAAGGTCGTCGTGTTCGGCACCAACGAGGCGCGCCTGAAGGACGCCGAGCGCGAACTGGGCGCCCAGGCCACCGCGCTGCGCGTCGACCTGCGCGACCCGGCGCAGATCGACCGGGCGATCGCCGAAGTGGTCGAAACTCACGGCCGGATCGACGTGGTCTATGCCAACGCCGGCGCGGGCAAGGCCGCGCCGCTCGAAGCGGTCACGGCGGAGCAGATCGAGGAACAGTTCTCGCTGAACGTGACGGGCCTGTTCTTCACGATCCAGAAGGCGGCGCCGCATCTGGTGGACGGCGGCAGCGTGGTGGTCACCACCTCGTTCCTCAACGAGGTCGGCACGCCGGGCCTGTCGATCCTGTCGGCGACCAAGGCCGCGGTGCGCTCGCTGGTGCGTTCGCTCGGCGCCGAACTCGCGCCGCGCGGCATCCGCGTCAATGCGGTGAGCCCCGGCCCGATCGACACGCCCTTCGCCACCAAGATGGGCATCCCCGAAGCCGACCTGAAGAAGTCGGGCGAGGCGCTGGCTGCCGCCGTGCCGCTCAAGCGGATCGGCTCGGCTGCGGAAGTCGCGAAGGCGGCGCTGTTCCTCGCCAGTGACGACGCGTCCTACGTGACGGGCGCCGAATTGGTGGTCGACGGCGGGCTGTCGCAGATCTGAGATCGGTGGCGATCCGGCGAGCGCAAGGCGCGCGCCGATCGGCCCGCGCCTCGAACGAGAAAAGCCGGTCCGCCTGGACCGGCTTTTTCACACCCGATGTATCGCCGGGCAGCGGCTTCGACGCCTCAGGCCTTCTGCCGCGCCCGATACGCGGCCACCTTCATGCGGTTGCCGCACAAGGCCATGCTGCACCAGCGGCGCCGATGCGACTTGGTGCGGTCATGGAACATCAGCGTGCAGTCCTCGCACTCGCACTTGCGCACCAGCCCGAAGTCGGCCTCGGCCAGCAGCTTCGCCAGCGCCTCGGCCACCGGCAGCAGCGCGGCGGTCGCGTTCAGGTCGGTGCGGCGCGACACCAGCTCGGGTTCGCCGCCCTTTTTCCATTGCAGCTCCAGGTGATGGCTGCCCGAGGCGAGCACGCGGTTCAGCGCGGCCGGGTCGCCCCATTTGCCTTCCTGGCGCTTCTCGACCAACTGCCGCGCCGCGTCGCGCAGCGCCAGCGCCGCCTCGCGCAGGCCGGCCGGGGCCGGGCCTGCATGGCCGGCCGGTAGCGCGCCGGCTTGCCTGAGCCAGTCGATCACGCTGGCGTCGCTGGCCAGCACGTCGGTGCGCGCCTCGCCGATGCCGTAGCGCGTGTTGATGAAATCGAGGGCGAGATCGTCGCCTATGAACAGGGCCGTCGAGCCGCCGGCCGGGCTTGCGGTGCTCATCCTGAACTCCCGGAAAGTCGATGGACGGATTGTAACTCATAAAAAATCTGTTGACAGGTTACTCATGCGCTACGTAACCTTTAAAAACGATATTGACGGTTACAGAGGGTGCGAGGGCACCCGCTGGCCGGCACGCGGATCTTTCGACCAACGGAGGTTTTGCCATGAAGATCAAGCAGGTATTGATGGGGGCGCTGATGACGTTCGGCGTGGTGGAAGGGCTGGCGGGCGGCGCGGCGGCGCAGGCCGCGACGACGGCGGCGGCAAGCGCGGCGGCCGCGCCGGTGGTGAGTCACCACTACGTTCAGGTCGACGACGTGAAGGTGTTCTACCGCGAGGCCGGCAACCCGTCGGCGCCCACCATCCTGCTGCTGCACGGCTTCCCGACCTCGTCCTTCATGTATCGCGAGCTGATTCCGCGCCTGGCCGACCGCTATCACGTGATCGCGCCGGACCTGCCGGGCTTCGGCTTCACGCAGAGCCCCGATCGCGCGCATTACGCCTACACCTTCGATCATCTCGCGCAGACCATCGACCACTTCACCGAAACCCTGCATCTCGACAAGTACGCGCTGCAGGTGTTCGACTACGGCGCGCCGGTGGGCTGGCGCCTGGCGGTGGCGCATCCGGAGCGCGTGACGGCGATCGTCACGCAGAACGGCAATGCCTATGTCGAGGGCCTGAGCGACGGCTGGAACCCGATCCAGAAGTACTGGAAGGATCCCTCGCAGGAAAACCGCGATGCGCTGCGCGAGTTCCTCAAGCCCGAGGCGATCAAGTGGCAATACACGCATGGCGTGAAGGACCCGGACCAGGTCGCGCCCGAGGCTTACACGCTGGACGCCGCCTTCGTCGCGCGCCCCGGCAACGACGAGATCCAGCTCGACCTGTTCGGCGACTACGCGAGCAACGTGGCGCGCTACCCGGAATTCCAGGCCTACTTCCGCAAGTACCAGCCGCCGGTGCTGGCCGTGTGGGGCAAGAACGATCCGTTCTTCCTGCCGCCGGGCGCGGAAGCCTTCAAGCGCGACCTGCCGAAGGCCGAGGTGCATTTCTACGATACCGGCCACTTCGCGCTGGAAACCAACATCGCCGACATCGCGCCGGTGATCCACCACTTCCTCGACCGCAACGTGCCGCGCCGTTGAACGCGTGAGGCGATGACGAAGCAATGAAGCGGGACGCGGCACGTCGAGCGATCGGCGTGCCGCGTCTTGTCGTACCTGCGCGCCGATTGACCGGCCCGGAAGCCGCTGCGAGAATCCATCGCACCATCGGTACCCGGTCACGAGCGGATCATGCGAGCCCCGAACAACCTGAATGCCCTGCGCGCCTTCGAGGCGGTGGCTCGGCACCTGAGCTACCCGGCCGCGGCGGCCGAGCTGAACGTGACGCCGGCCGCGGTCGGGCAGTTGATTCGCGGGCTGGAGAGCTATCTCGACGTGGAGCTGTTCCATCGCGCCTCGTCAGGCCCGTCGCGGCTGACGCTGACCGATGCCGCGCGCGCGGCGCTGCCCGAACTGCAGGGCGGCTTCGACCTGCTGTCCACGGCGGTCGAGCGGCTGCGCGCGAGCAAGTCGCGGATCGTGTTCACCGTGACGGTGCCGCCGGCCTTCGCCGACCGCTGGCTGCTTTGGCGCGTCGAGTCGTTCCAGGTCCAGCATCCCTATTACGACCTGCGTATCGACATGAGCCGGCACCTGGTCGACCTGACCGCCGAACGCGTCGACGTGGCGATCCGCTACGGCGCCGGCAACTGGCCCGACCTGGTGTCCACCTACCTGCTGCGCGACGATTTCTTCCCGGTCTGCAGCCCCGCGCTGCTCGAGGGCGAGCATGCGCTGACCAGCCCCGCCGAGCTGCGCCATCACCGGCTGATCCACGACACCTCGATGAGCGACTTCGGCGTGTTCCCGACCTGGCGCTCATGGCTGCGCAAGGCCGGCTACGCGAACCAGGTCGACTGCGATCGCGGCCTGCAGCTCAACGATTCCTCGTCGGCCTACCAGGCCGCGATCTCGGGCAACGGCGTGGCGCTCGGCCGGACCTCGCTGGTCGAGCGAGACCTGGCCGAGGGGCGGCTGGTGAAGCCGTTCGAGACCGAGCAGACCTGCGAGCTGGCCTACTACCTCGTGCATCGCAAGGGGCGCGAGAACGAGGCGCCGGTGGTGGCGTTCCGCGAGTGGCTGCTCGCCGAGGTGGGCGCCTAGGTAGGCGGAGCGCGTCGCGGCCTACTTGCGCGGCTTGCCCTTCGAGGCCTGCTTCGACCAATAAGGGAACTCGTCCTCATGCACCTCGAAGTCGAGTTCGGAGACGCGCCGCTGCATGTGCTCCTGCGCGTCGGCCACGGCGTGGTTGTAGATCGCCGGGCCGACCTCGTCCAGGAAGAAGGCCAGCAGCGCGCCGGCCGTGACGTTGCCGATCGGCTCCTCCATGTTCTGCTCGAAATAGCGCTGGAGGGAGGCGATCGCCTGGGCGCGGTCTTCCTTGGTCAGTTCGATGCTCATGCGGGCTCGCGGCGGTGAGAGGCGGGAGCGGACGATCTTAGCGCATGCCGCGCGCGGGCCGGTTCGTCGCTCAGGCCGCCGCCGACGCGATGCCGAGCTCTTGCGCGCAGGCTTCCAGCGGCTCGCCCACATGCTGTCGCACGAACTCGACGAAGCGCTTGATGCGCGCGTCGACGAACTGCCGCGACGAATACATCACGAACACATTGCGCCGCCAGGTGTGATAGCCGGGCAGCACGCGCTGCAGGCGGCCCGCGCGCAGCGCGTCGAGCGCCGCGTAGCCGGCCAGCAGGCCGATCCCCGCGCCAGCCTCCAGCGCGGTGCCCATCGCCTCCATGTCGTTGACGCTGAAGTGCGGGCCGGTGGGGCGGAACACGGTCTCGCCGCCCGCGCCCTCCAGCTGCCAGACGTCGGGCGCGTAGTCGACCGTGCCGAGCAGCACGCAGCGATGGTCGACCAGGTCCTCGGGCCGCTCGGGCGCCGGATGCGCGGCGAGATAGGCGGGCGAGGCGGCCAGCACGCAGTGGCTGGTGCCGATCTGCTGGCTCACGTAGGCCGAATCGGGTAACGCGCGCGCGATCACGATCGAGATGTCGAGCTGGTCCTCGAGCAGGTTCGGCATGCGTTGCGACAGCCGCAGGTCGACGGTGACCTGCGGGAAGGCCTCCCGATAGGCCAGCACCGCGCGCGTCACCAGATCGCGCCCCAGCCCCGGCACGCAATGCACGCGCAGCAGGCCGCGCGGCTCCAGCAGCGCGTCGCGCGCCTCGGCCTCGGCGTGTTCGAGATCGGCGAGGATCGCCGCGCTGCGTTCGTAGAAGCGCCGGCCGGCATCGGTGATGGTCAGGCGCCGCGTCGAGCGATGCAGCAGGCGCGTGTTCAGCGCCTCCTCCAGCGTCGAGACGGCGCGCGAGATATTGCCGACCGTGGTGTCGAGGTGGTTCGCCACGGCGGTGAAGCTGCCCATCTCGACCACCTTGGCGAATACCGACATGTTGTGGAACTTGTCCATCGACGCTCCCGCTTGCGGTTGAGGAACACGCGGGCCCGGCCGCCGGGCATGGGGCCGGTCCGCGAGCCAGCATGATGGATTCGGCTCGGGGTTCCGGCAAGCCGTTTGCCCGACTTTATTCTGCTGTGCCAGACAAGACTGTTTCCCTTTCGAACGGCTAACCCACGGCGGCCGGCCTCCCTAGACTTGGCTCCATGGTTCGGCGCTGTCGCGTGACGGCGGCACCGGACCGACGATGTTTTCGCGAACCGCGCGCCGATCGATCGCCAGACGAATCGATCCGGACAACTGAATGGAGCCTGTGATGACGCATCCCGCCTACGAACCGCTGTACCTGTTCATCGACGGCCAATGGCTGTCGGCCGAGGGCCGCGATACCGCGACCGTGATCAACCCCGCCGACGGCGGCGAGATCGGCCGCGTGCCGCTGGCCACCGCGGCCGATCTCGATCGCGCCCTCGCCGCGGCCGAGGCGGCCTTCACGGTCTGGCGCCGCGCGGTGCCGGCCGAGCGGGCGCGTGTGCTCAAGCGCGCGGCCGAATTGATCCGCGAGCGCGCCGAACGGATCTCGACCCTGCTCACGCTGGAGGAAGGCAAGCCGCTGGCCGAGGCGCGCGACGAGGTACTGCGCGCGGCCGAGTATTTCGAATGGTTCGCCGAGGAGGCGCGCCGCATCGACGGCCGCGTGGTGCCGTCCAACCGTCCCGGCGTGCAGCAGCTCGTCAAGCGCCAGCCGATCGGGCCGGTGGCGGCCTTCACGCCCTGGAACTTCCCGGCGATTACCCCCTCGCGCAAGCTGTCGGCGGCGCTGGCCGCGGGCTGCAGCGTGATCCTCAAGCCCGGCGAGGAAAGCCCCGCCACCGCGCTGGCCCTGGCGCGCGCGCTGGACGACGCGGGCCTGCCCAAGGGCGTGCTGCAGGTGGTGTTCGGCGTGCCCGACGAGGTGTCGCGCCGGCTGATCGCCTCGCCCGTGATTCGCAAGGTGACCTTCACCGGCTCGGGGCCGATCGGGCGCCTGCTGTCGGCGCGCGCGGCCGAGGGCGTCAAGCCGATCACGCTGGAGCTGGGCGGCCATGGCCCGGTGCTGGTGTTCGACGACGCCGATGTCGAGCGTGCGGCCGTGGAGGGGGCCGCGAACCGCTTTCGCGGCACCGGCCAGGTCTGCATCTCGTCGACACGCTTCCTGGTCCAGCGCGGCGCGTATGCCGCGTTCGCCGAGCGCTTCGCGCAGGCGGCGCGCGCGCTGAAGGTGGGCGACGGCCTCGCGCCCGGCACCCAGGTCGGGCCGCTCGCCAATGCGCGGCAGCTCGCCAAGATCGAGGCGCTGGTGGCCGACGCGCTGGAACGCGGCGCCACGCTGCTGGCGGGCGGCCGCCGCATCGAAGGCGAGGGTTTCTTCTTCGAGCCGACCGTGCTGGCCGACGTGCCGCCCGAGGCGCGCGTGATGCACGAGGAGCCGTTCGGCCCGATCGCGGTGCTGATGCCCTTCGACACGCTGGAAGACGGCCTGGCCGAGGCCAACCGCCTGCCTTACGGCTTGTCCGCCTATGCGTTCACCGCCAGCGTGCGCACCGCGCTCGACGTCGGCGACGGGCTGGAGGCCGGCATGATCGGCATCAACCAGTACCGGATCGTCGCGACCGAGCTGCCGTTCGGCGGGCTCAAGGAAAGCGGGCACGGCTCCGAAGGCGGCGCCGAGGGCATCGAGCCCTACCTGACCCGCAAGTTCATCAGCCAGGCCTGAGCGGCCCGCGTAAGCCTTCAACCATCGAACCGGGAAATCCGATCATGAAAGCGATTGTCTTCAAGGAATTCGGCGACGCCGAGGTGCTGCGACTCGACGAGGTGCCGGCGCCCGAACTGCGCGCGACCGACCTGCTGGTGCGCGTGCGCGCGGCCGGCGTCAACCGCGCCGATCTCACCCATCGGCGCGGCGGCTACGGCCGGCCCGACTTCGGCGATTCGACGCTGATGGGGCTGGAGATCGCCGGCGAGGTGATCGCCGTCGGCGAGCAAACGAGCGGCTATCGCGTCGGCGATCGCGTGATGGGCGTGGTGGGCGGCGGCGCCTACGCCGAGATCGCGCGCATCGACTACCGGATGGCGATGCCGGTGCCGGCCGCGCTCGACGACGTGCACGCGGCCGCGATCCCCGAGGTGTTCGTCACCGCGCACGAGGCGCTGATCCACCTGGGCCGGCTGCAACGCGGCGATTCGGTGCTGATCCACGCGGCAGCGGGCGGCGTGGGCTCGGCGGCCGTGCAACTGGCCTACGCGAGCGGCGCGAGGATTTTCGCGACGGCCGACGCGCAGAAGCTCGAACGCGTCGTGCAGCTCGGTGCCGATCACGCGATCGACTACCGCGCCGAGGATTTCGGCGAGGTGATCGCGCGGACCACCGAGGGGCGCGGCGTCGACGTGGTGATCGACTTCATCGGCGCGCCGTATTTCGAGCGCAACCTTGGGGCGCTGGCCCATGGCGGCCGGCTGGTGCAGGTCGGCATCCTCGGCGGCGGCGGCAAGGTCGGCGTCGAGCTGGAGCGGATCCTGTACCGCCATCTGCAGATCCTCGGCACGGTGATGAAATCGCGGCCGCAGGCCGAGAAGCATGCGATGGTGCGGCGCTTCCGCGAGCACTGGCTCGAACGTTTCTCGGGCGGCGCGAGCCTGGAGCCGGTGGTCGACAGCACCTTCCCGCTGGCGCGCGCGGCCGACGCGCATCGCCGGATGGAAAGCGCGGCCAACGTCGGCAAGATCATCCTGACGATGGGCGACGAGGATCTCGTGCCGGTGGCTTAATCATCGGCATGGCTTCGATATTGATGCGCAACTAACGGTCTATCCGACCGGCGCCCGCCTCGCTGCCGGCGTTGTCCCGGACGTGATGGGCTCCGGTTCGCCGCTGCGAACCGGAGCCGCGCGCGACAGGGCCGACAGCGGGGCCGGATCGCGCGCCGGGCGCCGGAATTCGTCAGACCGTACAAAGTGGTAGGATTGCCCTCGGACCTTTCCGGGATAAAAACGCGACCGCGCGGTGTTCGCCGCGAGCGCGTTTTTTTGTTCCTCGGTCTTCCCGTGCCCGGCCTCGCGCCGGGCTGTCCGTATCGCCCGAATGGAGAATCTGCCATGTCCAAGTGGATCAAGCCTGCCTACACCGACCTGCGCCTCGGTTTCGAAATCACGATGTACATCTCGAATCGTTGATTCGAAGCCCCTCCCAAGGCCATATCTAGCCTCGGTTCGCCGGGGCTATTTTTCTTGTGGCCGGCCGTCGCCCGCTCGCGGCGGCCGGCTCCTCACCGAATTCAGGCATGCACATACAGATCCTCGGCTCCGCGGCCGGCGGCGGCTTTCCGCAATGGAACTGCAACTGCGCGAACTGCGCCGGCTTCCGTGACGGCAGCGTCGAGGCCAAGGCGCGCACCCAATCGTCGATCGCGATCTCCGACGACGGCGTCTCCTGGGTGCTCTGCAACGCCTCGCCCGACATCCGCGCCCAGCTCCAGCAGTTCGCGCCGTTCCAGCCGGGCCGCGCGCTGCGCGACACCGGCATCGCCGCGATCGTGCTGATGGACAGCCAGATCGATCACACCACGGGCCTGCTGAGCCTGCGCGAGGGCTGCCCGCTCGACGTCTGGTGCACCGACATGGTCCACGAGGACCTCAGCACCGGCTTTCCGCTGTTCACCATGCTCTCGCACTGGAACGGCGGGCTGCGCTGGAACCCGGTCGAGCCGGATCGCGCCTTCACGATCGCCGCCTGCCCGAACCTGCGCTTCACGCCCTTCGTGCTGCAAAGCGCGGCGCCGCCGTATTCGCCGCATCGTCACGATCCGCATCCCGGCGACAACATCGGGTTGGTGATCGAGGACGCGCGCAGCGGCGGCAAGCTGTTCTACGCGCCGGGCCTGGGCGCCGTCGACGAGGCGCTGGCCTCGCGCATGGCGCAGGCCGATTGCCTGCTGCTGGACGGCACGCTCTGGCACGACGACGAGATGCAGCGGCGCGGCGTGGGCACGCGCACCGGCCGCCAGATGGGCCACCTGGCGCAAAGCGGCCCCGGCGGCATGCTCGAGGTGCTCGAGCGCTTCCCCGCGCAGCGCAAGATCCTCACCCACATCAACAACACCAACCCGATCCTCGACGAGCGGTCGCCCGAGCGCGCGGAACTCGCGCGCCGGCAGGTCGAGGTCGCGTTCGACGGCATGCGGATCGATCTCTGAACGCCGTCGCGGCGGCGCGCGGCGCGGGTTTGCCGGCCGCCGCGGCGCAGCGTTTTCCCGAGCCACTTCCGCGGGCCCGCCCGTATCGAAACCGGAATGCAAGCCATCATGAGCCAGACCGCCCTGAGCCCCGAGCAGTTCGAGCAGGCATTGCGCGCCAAAGGCGCCTACTACCATATCCATCATCCGTATCACGTCGCGATGTACGAGGGCCGCGCCACGCGCGAGCAGATCCAGGGCTGGGTGGCCAACCGCTTCTACTACCAGGTCAACATCCCGATGAAGGACGCGGCGATCCTCGCCAACTGTCCCGATCGCGAAGTGCGCCGCCAGTGGATCCAGCGCCTGCTCGACCACGACGGCGCGCCCGGCGAGGACGGCGGCATCGAGGCCTGGCTGCGCCTGGGCCAGGCCGTCGGGCTCGATCCCGATCAATTGCGCTCGCAGGAGCTGGTGCTGCCGGGCGTGCGTTTTGCTGTCGACGCCTATGTCAACTTCGCGCGCCGCGCGAGCTGGCAGGAAGCGGCCAGCAGCTCGCTGACCGAGCTGTTCGCGCCGCAGATCCATCAATCGCGGCTCGATACCTGGCCGCGCCACTATCCGTGGATCGACCCGAGCGGCTACGAATACTTCCGCTCGCGGCTGGGCCAGGCCCGCCGCGACGTCGAGCACGGCCTGCAGATCACGCTCCAGCACTACACGACGTTCGAATCGCAGCAGCGTATGCTGGAGATCCTGCAGTTCAAGCTCGACATCCTGTGGACCATGCTCGATGCCATGTCGATGGCCTACGAGCTGAATCGTCCGCCCTATCACACCGTCACCGCCGATCGCGTCTGGCACAAGGGAATCGCGCTATGAGTTTCGACCGACAACGCACGCCGGCCTGGCGCCGCGGTTATCGCTTCCAGTTCGAGCCGGCGCAGGACGCGCACGTGCTGCTCTATCCCGAAGGCATGATCAAGCTGAATGAAAGCGCGGCCGCGATCGGCGCGCTGATCGACGGCCAGCGCAGCGTGGCGGCCATCGTCGCCGAACTCGACGCGCAGTTCCCGGGCGTGCCCGAGCTCGGCGAGGACGTCGAGCAGTTCATGCTGGTCGCGCTCGACAAGCACTGGATCGAGCTGGCCTGATGAACGAGGTCATCGACAGCGCGGCGGCCGTGGCGGCCGACACGCAGGCCAGCCCGGCGGCATCGCCGGCCCCGGCCGCGCCCGTCGGGCTGCCGTTGTGGCTGCTCGCGGAAGTGACCTATCGCTGCCCGCTGCAGTGCCCGTATTGCTCCAACCCGCTCGACTTCGCGCGGCAGGGCGAGGAACTGGGCACCGCCGACTGGGTGCGCGTGATGGGCGAGGCGCGCGCGATGGGCGCCGCGCAGATCGGCTTCTCGGGCGGCGAACCGCTGGTGCGCCCCGACCTGCCCGAGCTGATCGCCGAGGCGCGTCGGCTCGGCTACTACACCAACCTGATCACCTCCGGGATCGGCCTGGACGAAGCCAAGCTCGACGCCTTCGAGCGCGCCGGGCTCGATCACATCCAGATCAGCTTCCAGTCCAGCGACGAGCAGGTCAACAACATGCTGGCGGGCTCGGACAAGGCCTTCGCGCACAAGCTGGCGATGGCGCGCGCGGTGAAGGCGCATGGTTATCCGATGGTGCTGAACTTCGTCACGCACCGCTACAACATCGATCACATCGACCGCATCATCGAGCTGTGCATCGCGCTCGAGGCGGATTTCGTCGAGCTGGCGACCTGCCAGTTCTACGGCTGGGCCTACCTGAACCGCGAGGCGCTGCTGCCCACCCGCGAGCAGCTCGCGCGGGCCGAGCGCATCACCAACGACTACCGCGAGAAGCTGGCCGCGCAAAACCATCCCTGCAAGCTGATCTTCGTCACGCCCGATTACTACGAGGAACGGCCCAAGGCCTGCATGAGCGGCTGGGGCAGCATCTTCCTGACTGTCACGCCCGACGGCACGGCGCTGCCCTGCCACGGCGCGCGGCAGTTGCCGATCGCGTTCCCGAACGTGCGCGAGCACGACCTGCGCCACATCTGGTACGACTCGTTCGGCTTCAACCGCTTCCGCGGCGAGGACTGGATGCCCGAGCCCTGCCGCTCCTGCGACGAGAAGCAGAAGGATTTCGGCGGCTGCCGCTGCCAAGCCTACATGCTGACCGGCGATGCCGCGAACGCGGACCCGGTTTGCGGCAAGTCGCCTTATCACCCGGTGATCCTGCGCGCGCGCGACGAAGCCGTGCAGCCCCGGCCGACCACCTCCCATCCGCTGATCTTCCGCAATGTCAAGGAATCCCGCCGACTCAAGCCATGACGCGCCGCGTGCGCGTCTCACCGCCGACGAGGCCGTGGCCGCCGGCCGTGACTTCGTCGAACTGCAGGCCGGCCCGGCCGGCGTGTTCTGGACCGAGTACGACCCGGCCGACGCGATGTGCCGGATCTGGCGCGCGCGCGACGGCGTGATCGAGGCCGTCAGCCCCGACGGTTTCAGCGCGCGCGGCCGCGTCTACGAATATGGCGGCGGCGCGTTCTGCCTGGCCGGCGAGCAGGTGGTGTTCGTCAACGAGCGCGACCAGCGCATCTACCGCTTCGCGCCCGGCAGCCTGGCCGCGCCCGAGCCGCTCACGGCGGAAGGCTTGCGCTACGGCGCGCTGCGTCACGCGCGCGGGCGGATCCTCGCCGTCGAGGAGGAGGGCGACACGCATCGGCTGGTCTCGATCGGCCTGCACGACGGCTCGCGCGAGCTGCTGGCCGAGGGCGCCGATTTCTACGCCGCGCCGGTGCTGAGCGCCGACGGCCGGCAACTGGCCTGGATCGAATGGCAGCATCCGCATCAGCCCTGGACCGCCACGCGCCTCAAGCTGCGGCGCTACGCGGCCGAGGGCGGCGTGCTCGACGAACGGACCCTCGCGGGCGAGGGCGACGACGAAGCCCTGCAGCAGCCCGGCTTCGACGCCGAGGGCCGGCTGGTCTGCCTGAGCGATCGCGCCGGCTTCTGGCAGCCGTGGCGGCTGGAGGGCGAGCGCCTGGTGGCGCTGCCGGCCGAGGCCGGCGATCACGCGGGCGCGCCCTGGCAGCTCGGCGCGTCGAGCTGGCTGCCGCTGGCGGGCGGCGAACTGTTCACGACCTGGTTCGACGAGGGCTGGGGCCGGCTCGGCCTGCGCGCGGCCGACGGCACGCTGACGCGGATCGCGCCGGAATACAGCCTGTTCCAGCAACTGGCCGCCGACGAGACGCATTGCTACTGCCTCGCCGCCTCGCCCGAATGCCCGGCCGCGATCCTCGCGATCGACCGGCGCGATCGTCGTGTCGAGGTATTGCGCGAGGTCGCGCCGCTGGTGCCGGTCGAGCGGATCACGCAGCCGCTGCCGCTGCGCTTTCGCAGCGGCGATCGCGACGCCCATGGCTACCTCTACCTGCCCGCCGCGGAGCAGGCGGCGAGCGACGGCGCGCCCGCCGAGCCGCCGCCGGTGGTGGTGTTCGTGCACGGCGGCCCGACCTCGGTCAGCCATCCCGTGTTCAGCCCGCGTTTCGAATACTGGGTGCAGCGCGGCTTCGCGATCGCGCTGCTCAACTACCGCGGCAGCAGCGGCTACGGCCGCGCGTTCCGCCAGGCGCTGCACCTGACCTGGGGCGTGGCCGACGTCGACGATGCCTGCGCGCTGGTCGAGCACCTGGCGGCGCAGGGCCTGGTGGACGCGCGGCGCGCCTTCATCCGCGGCGGCAGCGCGGGCGGCTACACGGCGCTCTGCGCGCTGGCGTTCCGCGACGTGTTCCGCGGCGGCGCGAGCCTGTATGGCGTGAGCGATCCCCTGCAGCTCGACGCGCATACGCACAAGTTCGAGGCGCGCTACCTGCGCTGGCTGATCGGCGATCCGGTGGCCGATCGCGAGCGCTACCTGGCGCGCACGCCGCTGGTCCATGCCGACCAGATCCGTGCGCCGGTGGTGTTCTTCCAGGGCGAGCTCGACGCGGTGGTCACGCCCGACCAGACGCGCAGCATGGCCGAGGCGCTCGACGCGAACGGCGTGCCGAACGAGGTGCACTACTACGCCGACGAGCGCCACGGCTTCCGGCGCGCGGTGAACCAGGCGCATTCGCTCGAGGCCGAGCACGCGTTCTACCGGCGCATCCTCGACGGCGGGATCTGAGCGAGGAAGCACGTCGCCGCAATGAACAAAGGCCGCCCGAGGGCGGCCTTCGCACTGTGCGCGCAGCGGTTCGGGAGAACCGCCTTGGCGGGGGCTGCTTAGAAGCGGTGGCGCAGGCCGAGGTTGACCATCGTCTGCGAGTTCGTGCCGGCATAGCCGTACGAGCCGATCGACGCTTGGGCCGCGACCACGTTGCCCGTCACGCTGTCGCGCGTGGTGCCGCTGGCGTGCTGGTAGGCGGCCGTCATGTAGATGTCGGTGCGCTTGGACAGCGTGTAGTCGGCGCCCAGCGAGGCCTGGTGGTAGGTGGCCGAGGTGTCGCCGCTGGCCTTGGTGTAGCTGTAGCCGACGCCCAGCAGCAGGGCCGCGGTGGCCTGGTAGTTCAGGAAGCCCTGGCCGGTGTTGTAGCGCTCGTTCTGGCCGAACAGCGAGGAGCCGTCGCGACGGTACTGCGCATTGCTGTAGCCGCCGCCGAAGGTGAAGGCGCCCCACACGTACTGGCCGGCGATGCGGGCGATGCCGATCGAGTGCGCGGTCTGGTAGCCGAGGTTGATCGGGCCGTCGAAGGTGCCGTCCGAGGTGCTCGACCAGGTCGAGCGCGGGCCGAGGTCGGCCGCGGTGTTGGTGGCGTAGTAGTAGCCGCCGGCGACGCTGAGCGGGCCACCGTTGTACGACAGCGCTGCCGCGTACGACTGCTTCGAGCCGGTCGAGCCGGCCACGCCGCCGAACGAGTACATCGCCTCGAACTGCACGCCGGCGAACAGCGGCGAGGTGTACTTGACCGCGTTGTCGACCCGGAAGCTGTTGTCGTAGTTGTCGACGTCGCCGGCCGTCGCGAAGGCGCTGCCGAAGTAGTTGTCGGCCGTGATCGGCTGCACCAGGTCGATCAGCGGGTCGTACTGGCGGCCCAGCGTGAGCGTGCCGAGGCGGTCGCTGGCGAGGCCCACGAAGGCCTGGCGGCCGAACTCGCGGCCGCCCTGGCCGAGGCCGCCGGTGCTCGGGTTGAAGCCGTTCTCCAACTGGAAGATCGCCTTCAGGCCGCTGCCGAGGTCCTCGCTGCCCTTGATGCCCCAGCGCGAACCGGCCAGGTTGCCGGCGCTGCTGTTGCCGAGCAGCCAGGAGTTCTTGGCGCCGTCCGCGTGATTGATATAGGTGAGCGACGTGTCGATCAGGCCGTACAGCGTCACGCTCGATTGCGCGTGGGCCGAGCCCATCGCCGCCAGCGAGGCGAGCGACACCATCGTCAATGCGGTGCGTTTCATGTCGGTCAATCTCCTGTAGTGGATGCTGTTGCGTGTGGTGGTTTTGGAGTGACGTGAGACTAACCAGACAGATTTAATTGGCAAAAACGAAATTCAGTCTTGTATCGAAAACAATACAAGCCGATTACGGTGAAAGATTTGTTAACTTATTTGAATTATTCTCGATTTTGCATTAATTGCGCGATGGAGATCGTTTGGGTCGCCGTGCTTCGCGTGGAATCGGAAACAATCCTGCCCAAGGTTTGAGCAGGAAGGGCCCGCGCCGGGATTGATTTTGTTCCTGCAATGATTAATTAACCAAATCGGTTCAATAGCCGACTGGGAAAGATGATAGTGTGCGTCCACTCGTCCTTACTCTGGTGGGTAGACAGACGAGTCCACGCTTGAGCGGCTTCGGCCGCTCTTTTTTATGCGCGCGTCACCAATTTTGGCAATACTGCATTTCGATTTTTAATCGGAATTCGTATTGCCGATGGAATCGGCTTAAAGCCGGCGTGATTCGTTCGCCGCGCTTGTCGGTCCGCGCCGCACGGTTCCGATCCCGGTTTCCTTTGCGCGCGCTTGCACCGGCACGACGCCGAAGTGTCAGCCCGAAACGGCATGACAGTGCCTGCCCGGCGCGATCGAAGCGTCCCTGTTGCTGCCTGCCGGCTGCGCGATAATCGTCCGCGCGCGGGTTGCCCGCCCGCTTGGCCCCTCCCATTCCGGCAACGTGCCCCCAAGGACCCAGGATCGTCACCATGTCCGTCGAAGTGCTCTCGAATCTCGGCGTCGCGTTCGCCGTCTACCTGGTCGGCACGGTGTCGCCGGGCCCCGCCAACCTGTCGATCGCCAATACCTCGCTGCATTACGGCCGCAAGCCCGGCTTCGCGATGGCGGCCGGCGTGATCAGCGGCTCGCTGTGCTGGGGCGTGACGGCGGCGGCCGGCATGTCGGCGCTGCTGATGTCGTACCGACAATGCCTGATCGCGCTGAAGGTGCTGGGCGCGGTCTATCTACTGTGGCTCGCCTACAAGGCGGTGCGCGGCGCGTATTCCAGGCAGGATCCGCTCGCCGCGGCCGCGCCGGCGCGCCGCGATCGCCTGATGCGCTTCTACCTGCAGGGGCTCGGCATCCACCTGACCAATCCCAAGGCGATCCTGACCTGGCTGACCGTCACCTCGCTGGGGCTGTCGCCGCACGCGCCGGCCTGGACCAGCTTCGTGCTGGTCGCCTGCTGCGCGCTGCTGGGCGCGGCGATCTTCGCCGGCTACGCGCTGGCGTTTTCGGCGCGCGCGGCCGGGCCCTTGTTCGCGCGCACGCGCAAGGCCTTCGGCTTGTTCTGCGGGGGTTTTTATTGCGTGCTGGCGGCGGGGTTCATCCGGTCGATCCGCTCGTGAGGGAAGGGGCGCGGGACTCGCCCGGTTCTCTTGCGTCACGGCATTCGCATTCCGTCGCTCCCTCATAAGCATTGCCGATTTCAATGGTTGGTGCCGGCCACGCCCTTCCTTAATCTTGGCGACCAGCCTTGCCGCCCGGCTCGGCATTCTCCGAGGTCGTCATCGATGTCGCATCGTTCCTTCCCGCCGTCCTCGCCCGCGCGCCGTCGCGCGCTGCGCTCGCTCACGGGCCTGGCCGGCACGGCGCTGGCGAGCCTGGCCGCGCCCATGCCGACGCGGGCCGCGCCGGCCGAGGCGGATCTCTCGAACGTCACGCTGGTGCTCGGCGACCAGGCGGGCGGCCTGCGCGCGCTGGCCGAGGCAGCGCGCGTGCTCGACGGCACGCGCTACCGCTTTCGCTGGGCCAACTTCCAGGGCGCCGCGCCCCTGTTCGAGGCGCAGCGCGCCGGCGCCATCGATCTCGCCCCGGCCGGCGACCTGCCGGTGCTGACGGCGGCGCTGGGCGACCCCGACCTGCGCATCGTCGCGACGCGCGCCGGTTCGCCGGCCTCGCTCGGCATCGTGGTGCAGCCCGATTCCGCGGTGCGCAACGTCGCCGACCTGAAGGGCAGGACGGTGGTGGTCTCGTCCGCGCGCGGCAGCATTTCGCAGTACCAACTGTACGGCGCGCTCGAGGAGCGTGGCCTGTCGCGCACCGACGTGGAAGTGCGCTTCGTGCTGCCGGTCGATGCCTTCGCGGCCTTCGAGTCGAAGCGCATCGATATCTGGGCGACCTTCGATCCTTATTACGGCCACGTGGTGCGACGCGGCGCACGCGTGCTGCGCGATGGCAGCGGCATCAATTCGGGGCTCGGCTTCCTGACCTCGCCCGCGCCGACCCTGGCCGATCGCGCCAGGCGCGCGGCGCTCGCCGACGTGCTCGCCAGGCTCGAACAGGCGGGCCGCTGGGCGCTCGCGCATCCGGCCGACTACGCGAAGGTTTATGCCTCGCTGACCCGCCTGCCGCTCGACGCGGCCAGCGACATCACCGGGCGCGCCTCGGTCGCGCAGCGCGCCGTGACGCCCGCCGACATCGCGACGCTGCAGCGCGTCGCCGATCGCGCGCAACACGACGCGATCCTGCCGGCGCGCGTCGACGTCGCCGCGATCTCGGTACGCGACGTGTCGCGCGGCTGAGGCCTTTCGCGTCGCCGCCTCGCGCGCGACGCGCATCCATTCCCCCGCCGCCGCGACACGCCTCGCGCGCCTTCCCCCGCCCCTCATCGCTTTCCCCTACGCGTTGCTACGTAGCGTGGATACGTAGTTGTGCGCTTGTCCGCGCGGTGCCGAACGCGAACAATACGCGGCAGTGCCGAGCCCCTTGCCGGGCGCGTGCCACCCCCGCCGGTTCGCGTGCAAGACCGCACGCGACGACGTCGAACAATAGCCAGGAGACACCATGAATCGGGCTTCCGGAACCCTGCTCTGGAGCGCGATCGCGCTGCTGGGCGCCTTTGCCTTCGGCACCATCGCGCTCGCGCACGGCGAGCGCATCAGCGCGCTGTGGATCGTGATCGCCGCGGTCTGCGTCTATCTGATCGCCTACCGCTTCTACAGCCGCTTCATCGCCAGCCGCGTGGTGCAGCTCGACGGCCTGCGCATGACGCCGGCGGTCAAGTACAACGACGGCCTCGACTACGTGCCGACCAACAAGTACGTGCTGTTCGGCCATCACTTCGCTGCGATCGCAGGGGCCGGTCCGCTGGTCGGCCCGGTGCTGGCCGCGCAGATGGGCTACACGCCCGGCATGCTGTGGATCCTGGCCGGCGTGGTGTTCGCCGGCGCGGTGCAGGACTTCATCGTGCTGTTCATCTCGACGCGCCGCAACGGCCGCTCGCTCGGCGACCTGGTCAAGATGGAGCTCGGCACGGTGCCGGGCGTGATCGCGCTGTTCGGCGCCTTCCTGATCATGGTGATCATCCTGGCGGTGCTCGCGCTGATCGTGGTGAAGGCGCTGACCAACTCGCCCTGGGGCACCTTCACGGTCGCGGCGACGATTCCGATCGCGATCTTCATGGGCGTCTACACGCGCTACATCCGCCCGGGCCGCATCGGCGAGGTGTCGATCATCGGCTTCGTGCTGCTGATGGCCTCGATCGTCTACGGCCAGCATGTGCACGACACGCCGGCGCTGGCCGCCTGGTTCACCTTCACGGGCACCCAGCTGACCTGGATCCTGATCGGCTACGGCTTCGTGGCCTCGGTGCTGCCAGTCTGGCTGCTGCTCGCGCCGCGCGACTACCTTTCCACCTTCCTCAAGATCGGCACCATCCTGGGCCTGGCGATCGGCATCCTGGTGGTGGCGCCCGAGCTGAAGATGCCGGCCTTCACCAAGTTCGTCGACGGCAGCGGCCCGGTCTGGTCCGGCAACCTGTTCCCGTTCCTGTTCATCACGATCGCCTGCGGCGCGGTATCGGGCTTCCACGCGCTGATCTCGTCGGGCACCACGCCCAAGCTGCTCGACAACGAGAAGAATGCGCGCCTGATCGGCTATGGCGCGATGCTGATGGAATCCTTCGTCGCGATCATGGCGCTGGTGGCCGCGAGCGTGATCGAGCCGGGCATCTACTTCGCGATGAACGCGCCGGCCGCGGTGCTCGGCACCACGCCCGAGGCGGTCGCGCAGACGGTGACGCAATGGGGCTTCATGCTGACGCCCGACATGCTGACGCAGACCGCCAAGGCAGTGGGCGAGACCACCATCATCGCGCGCGCCGGCGGCGCGCCCACGCTGGCGGTCGGCATGGCGCAGATCCTGCACCAGGTGATCGGCGGCCAGGCGATGATGGCCTTCTGGTATCACTTCGCGATCCTGTTCGAGGCGCTGTTCATCCTGACGGCCGTCGACGCGGGCACGCGCGCGGGCCGCTTCATGCTGCAGGACCTGCTGGGCACCTTCCACCCGGCGCTCAAGCGCACCGAATCGCTGCCGGCCAACCTGGTCGCCACCGCGCTGTGCGTGGCCGCCTGGGGCTACTTCCTCTACCAGGGCGTGGTCGATCCGCTGGGCGGCATCAACACGCTGTGGCCGCTGTTCGGCATCTCGAACCAGATGCTGGCCGCTATCGCGCTGACGCTCGGCACCGTGGTGCTGTTCAAGATGAAGCGCGAGCGTTACGCCTGGGTCACCATCCTGCCGACCGCCTGGCTCCTGATCTGCACGCTGACGGCCGGCTGGCAGAAGATCTTCGACGCGAACCCGAAGGTCGGCTTCCTGGCCCACGCGGCCAAGCTGCAATCGGCCGTCGACGCGGGCAAGGTGATGGCGCCGGCCAAGTCGCTCGAGCAGATGCAGCGCATCATCCTCAACGACACGATCGACGCGGCGCTGGCGGGCGTGTTCATGTTCGTGGTGATCAGCGTGGCGGCCTATGGCGTGCTGGCGGTGCTGCGCGCGCGTCGCGAGGCGCGGCCGACCACCAAGGAAACGCCGTTCGAACCGCTGCCGTCCGCGCAGGCGCTCGGCAGCGGCCGCTGAACCACCGGCGCGGGAGGCCCTCATGTTTACCGATCTCGGCGACGAACTGCGCTCCGCTGGGCGCTACCTGGGGCAGGCCTTCCGCCTGATGGTGGGCGTGCCCGACTACGACACCTATGTCGCCCACATGCGCGAGACGCATCCCGACCGCGCGCCGATGAGCTACGAGGAATTCTTCCGCGAGCGGCAGAACGCGCGCTACGGCAGCGGCGCGGGCAAGTGCTGCTGATCATCCTCCGCGCGCGCGGGTAGCCGCCGCGCCGCCATCGCCCGTGGTTCGATCGACTACACGGCCGCGTTCCTCACGCGGCCGTTTTTCTTGCCGGCGAGCTTGCGCCGGCTTCTCTCGTCAGGCCGTCGTCGCGGCGCATATCGATGCGCGCGCAACGGCTCGCCCCGCGTTTCCGGCGATACCCCTCTCAGGTTTTCCCTTATCGTGCCGTCATACGAATCGAATCCATTTCGTCCGGAGTGCCGTCCCGATGTCCGAAAACCGTTCCGTCCTGCTGCTCGCCGAATCCGAGCTGACAGCCGGCGAGCCCCTGCCGTGGCCGCTGTTCGATGCCGGCGGCGCGCCGCTGATGCAGGCCGGCGCGAGCCTGGATGCCGAGGAGATCGCGTTCCTGTTCGCGCGTTTCGCGCCCGCGCGCCGCGCCGATGGCGACGCGCCGCAAGCAGCACCGCAAGCGGGCGAGGCGCCGGACGGGGCCGCGCCGTCCGAAGCGGCTCCTGCCGCGCCGCGCCTGAGCTTGCCCGCCGACGCGACGCTCGGCCTGCGCCGGCGCGCGGGTTCGACGCGCCAGATGAGCCGCTTCCGGGTGTTCGGCGTGCATCCGGCCGGGCCGCTGTTCGTGCGGCCCCTGCAGCCGCGCGCGGTGGACCTGACGCCAGGCGAGGCGATCGAGGCGATGGCGATCGGGCGGTCGGCGGTCTACTGGTTCACGGCCTTCGTCGAGGCGGTGGCATTCGAGCCGGCGCCGTACCTGATCCTGTCGGCGCCCGGCAAGCTCAAGCGCGTGCGTGAGCGGCGCGATACGCGCGTCGCGGTGCGGCTCGCCGCGCGCTATGTGCTGTCTAGCGCGCGGGGCACGGGGCTGGTGCTCGACGTGAGCCCGAGCGGCCTGTCGATCGCGGTCGACCGGGAGTTGGGCAAGGTGGGGGAGAGCCTGCGCGTCACGCTGCCGGTGGCGGCCAGCGATGGCGCGGTGGAAGCGCTGACGCTGACCGGCAGCCTGCGCGGGCTGACGCATCAGCTCGAGGCCGAGCCGGCCTGGCTTCATCATGTCGCGCTCGACGCGATGGCCGAGGCGGAAATCACGCGCCTGAAGGCGGCGCTGTTCGACTGGTCCGTTTCCGCCTGAGCGGTTTGCCTGTTGTGCTGTCCGCCTGGATCCTCGATCCGGGCTCCGGCCGCGGGGCGGGTGCCGAAGCCCGGTGATGCGCGATGGCGGCGCTGCCGCGCCATCGTCGTCCCGGTCCTGTGTCAGTGTGCCCGGCGCGTGCTGCGCGTCGCGGCCTCGAGCCGACCTTCCTGCCAGACATCGGCGAGCCGGCTGCCGAGGCGATACGGATTCGATCGGCGCGCGAAGTAGTCGGCCACGCCCTGGCGATAGGCGCCGTAGAGCGTGAGCGGCGGCAGGTCGACGCCGGGCAGTGCCTCGGCGCGAACCGGCGCGGCGCTGCGCGATTCCATGATCAGCGTATCGCCGTCGATCACGTCGAAGTCGTTGATATCCAGCAGCGGGTGGGCGACGCCTGCGATGTCCATGTGAAGCTCCACATACGTGGTGATTGGCGGTGTTGCAGGCTTTTATGCAATAAGGATGCCAATCAAAAAAAACGTGTGGAATCAAGGCCTGGATTTAACAAATGGGCTGGCGCGCGGTGGTGGTGTTACGTCCGCGTAACGTGACGTGAGGCGGTGACGTGAGGCGGTGACGCGAGGCGCCGGGGATGGCGACATCGACGCGGCGGGAGGGAGCGACGGAAGGGGGACGAGGGGCGGCGCAGGATCGTCGAGGCCGTGGCGGTGATCGAGGCCGCGCGGACAAAAAGAGACCGCTCGCGAGGAGCGGCCTGCTAATCGTCTCAACTCTGCAGGTTGGGCACCTAGGGGCAGCGCCCAACGAATCCATTGTGTCCCATGACAGGCGGTTTGGATATGCGCTGGCGCTTATTTTCACGGCAATGTCTGTCGCATGTCGTGTTTTGGCGGCTGCGCGTCGCGCTGGTCCGGATCGCGCCGTGCCGCTGTTTCAGAGCACGCCCAGCGCATGCAGCGTCGCGAACAGCGCCGCGCCGCCGGCGATCAGCACCAGCGCATTGACGCGCGTGCGCATCACCAGCGCGGTGGACACCAGCGCCGTGGCGATCGCGATCCAGCCGCCGTCGAGCCCCTGCACCAGCGTATAGACGGCCGCCAGGATCAGGCCCGCCGCGACCGGCCGCAGGCCGGCCTGCAGCGCGAGCTGCCAGGGCGCGTCGTGGTGCCGCGAGGTCATGTGGGCCACCGCGATCATCAGGAAGGCGGTCGGGCCGAACAGCGCGAGCGTGGCCACCAGCGCGCCGGCCACGCCGCCCACCTGGAAGCCCACCAGGGTGGCGAGCAGCGAGCCGGGGCCCGGCGCCAGCCGGGCGATCGCGAAATCGTTGACGAACTGCGCGTGCGTCATCCAGTGGTGGACGTCGACCACCTGCCGCTGCATGTCGGCGATGATGGTCTGGCCGCCGCCGACGGTGGCCACCGACAGCGGCGCGAACATGGCGAACAGCGCGTAGAGGGTACGGGACATGGTGCCGGCCTCAGTCGCCGCCGCCGCGCCGCAGGCGCCGGTACTCGTAGCCGACGTTGAGCACGCCGGCCGTCAGCACGGTCCACAGCACCGGCACCTTGAATACCGCCACCGCCACGAAGGTGGCCGCGAACACCGCGTAGGGCACCACGCGGCGCGGCAGGCGGCGCGCGGCAGTGAGCGCCATCGACAGCGACAGGCCGATCGCGGCCGCGGCCGCGCCGGCCAGGGCGACATGCGCGATCGGATAGCGCGTGATCTCGGCGAACAGCAGGCCGAGCAGCACGATCACCACGGCGGGCGGGAAGATGATGCCGCAGAAGCCGGCGATCGCGCCGGGCCAGCCGCACAGCCGATAGCCGATCCAGATCGCCAGGTTCTTCACGTTGACGCCGGGCAGCGCCTGCGACAGCGCCAGGCCGTCGAGGAATTCCTGCTCGCTGAGCCAGCCGCGATCCTGGACGAACTCGCGCATGAACCAGCCGCTCAGGCCGCCGCCGAAGCTGGTCAGGCCGATGCGGGAAAAGATCAGGAACAGGCCGAGGGTGGTCGGCCGCTGCGGGTCGGGCGTGCTGGCTGTCATCGGGAACCGGGCGGGCGGTGGCGGGCGGGGCGAAGTGCGGCTGCCTGCGTGCCGCACCGGCCGACGATAGCATCGCGGCGCGCCGGGCGGCAATCCGGGATGGTCGCGGGCAGGCGCGGCGCGGGATGCGGCGGCCCGCGTCTTGCCGCCTCGTCGGGCCTTATCGTGCCGGGCGACGGCGCTTGGGCGGCCGATCCGGTGTTGCGGCGTCGCGCGCGGCGGCCGGCGTGTCGCCTGCCGTTCTCGCCCTCGCCCCGGGCGCGGCTCCCGGCACCGACAGCACGCGCGGCTGGGCGAACTCCCCCGCGATGAAATCCACGAAGCTGCGCACCCGCGCCGACATCTGCAGGCGCCGCGGATAGACGGCATAGATATCGGCGGCCGGCGTTTCGTAGCCCGGCAGCACCAGCACCAGGCGCCCGTCGGCCAGGTAGTCGTGGATATCCCATTCGGCGCGCATCAGGATGCCGTGCCCGTCGAGCGCCCACTTGACGGCGATCTCGCCGTCGTTGGTGGTGAGGCTGCCGCCGATGCGCACCGCCTCGGTGGCGCGCGCGGCGCCGCGTGCCTGGGTCAGCCGCCAGACGCCGTAGGCCTCGTCGCCCTGGCGGATGCCGATGCAGTTGTGGCGCGCCAGGTCGGCCGGCTTGCGCGGCATGCCGCGCTCGGCCAGGTAGGCGGGCGAAGCGCATAGCAGCCGTCGGTTCGGCGCGAGGCGCCGCGCCACCACGCGCGTGTCGGGCGGCTCGCCGAAGCGGATGCAGACGTCGAAGCTGTCGTCGGTGAGCGGCGGCGGCGTGACCGACAACTGCAGCTGCACCTCTACCTCGGGATAGCGCCGCGCGTAGCGCGAGATGGCGGGGCCCACCGCGCTGCGTCCGAAGCCGAGCGTGGCGTTCACGCGCAGCAGGCCGCGCGGCCGGTCGTTCGAGCGCGACAGCAGCTCGCCCAGTTGCTCTATCTCGTCGAGGATGCGCCGCGCGCGTTCCAGGTAGACCTCGCCCTCGGGCGTGAGCGCCATGCGCCGGGTGGTGCGGTTGACCAGCGCGACGCCGGCGCGCTGCTCCATCTGCGCCAGCCGCTTGCTGACCGCGGCCGGCGTCAGGCCCAGCTCGCGCGCGGCGGCGCTGAGGCTGCCGGAGGCGGCCAGCGTCGAGAAGAAGGCGAGATCAGCGGGCTGGACGGCATCGTTCACGGCGCTCACTTGTGAATTGAAGTTAAAGATGCTTTGAGTCTAGCACCGGTTTTCGCGGCGGCCGGCGCGTTACCGTGTGTTCACCAACAGACTGTCAATCGGAGACACCCGCATGAAGACCTACCGGATTGCCACCATTCCCGGCGACGGCATCGGCAAGGAAGTGATTCCCGCCGGCCGCCGCGTGCTCGAGGCGCTGGCCGCCGCCGCCGCCGGCTTTCGCTTCGACTTCGAGGATTTCGACTGGGGCGCCGACTACTACCGCCAGCACGGCGTGATGATGCCGGCCGACGGCCTCGACGCGCTGCGCGACAAGGACGCGATCCTGTTCGGCTCGGCCGGCGACCCCGACGTGCCCGACCACATCACGCTGTGGGGCCTGCGCCTGAAGATCTGCCAGGGCTTCGACCAATACGCCAACGTGCGGCCGACGCGGATCCTGCCCGGCATCGACGCGCCGCTCAAGCGCTGCGGCCCGGGCGACCTCGACTGGGTGATCGTGCGCGAGAACTCGGAAGGCGAATACGCAGGCGTGGGCGGGCGCGTGCACCAGGGCCACCCGATCGAGGCGGCCACCGACGTGTCGATGATGACGCGCGCCGGCGTCGAGCGGATCATGCGCTTCGCGTTCCGGCTCGCGCAGTCGCGGCCGCGCAAGCTGCTGACGGTGATCACCAAGAGCAATGCGCAGCGCCACGCGATGGTGATGTGGGACGAGATCGCCGCCCAGGTCGCCAGGGAATTCCCGGACGTGAAGTGGGACAAGGAGCTGGTCGACGCCTCCACGGCGCGCATGATCAACCGCCCGGCCTCGCTCGACACCATCGTCGCCACCAACCTGCACGCCGACATCCTCAGCGACCTGGCCGCCGCGCTGGCCGGCAGCCTGGGCATCGCGCCGACCGGCAACATCGATCCCGAGCGCCGTTATCCCTCGATGTTCGAGCCGATCCACGGCTCGGCCTTCGACATCATGGGCAAGGGCATCGCCAACCCGATCGGCACCTTCTGGTCGGTGGTGATGCTGCTCGAGCACCTGGGCGAGCCCGAGGCGGCCGCGCGCGTGATGCGCGCCGTCGAGGCGGTGACCGCGAACCCGGCGCTGCATACCGGCGATCTCGGCGGCCAGGCGCGCACCGAGCAGGTGACCGAGGCGGTCTGCGCGCTGGTGGCGCACGGCGCGGCGGTGGCCGCCTGAGCAAGCCGCAGGCGGCGCGCCCCGGCTGCACGGCGGCGGGGACGCGCCGCTATCGCGATCAGGGCCGAGCAGGATCGACGAGAGCCCGACGCACCCGAACATCCGGCCCGCGGCGCGATGCCGTGCCGCGCGGCCGCAGGAGACATGCATGCAAACCGATCTCGAGCGCCGCGTCACCCGCAAGCTCATGTGGCGGATCATTCCGTTCGTGATGCTGCTCTACTTCGTCAGCTTCCTGGACCGCGTCAACGTCGGCTTCGCCGCGCTGACCATGAATGCCGCGCTGGGCCTCACGCCCACCGCCTTCGGCCTGGGCGGCGGGCTGTTCTTCATCGGCTACTTCCTGTTCGAGGTGCCGTCCAACCTGATCCTCAGCAAGGTCGGCGCGCGCGTCTGGATCGCGCGCGTGATGATCTCGTGGGGCATCGTCTCGGCGGCCTCGGCGTTGGTCACCGGGCCGGCCAGCTTCTACTCGGTGCGCTTCCTGCTCGGCGTGGCCGAGGCGGGCTTCTTCCCCGGCATCATCTACTACCTCGCGCAGTGGTTCCCGACGCGCCAGCGCGCGGTCGCGGCGGCCTGGTTCATGGCGGCCGCGCCGATCTCGACGGCGCTCGGCTCGCCGCTGTCGGGCGCGATCATGCAGTTGCCGCCGATGTTCGGCCTGGCCGACTGGCAACTGCTCTACGTGATCGAGGCGGTGCCGGCGGTGATCCTCGGCTTCGTGGTGCTGCGCGCGCTGACCGACCGGCCCGCCGACGCGCGCTGGCTGGCCGACGAGGAACGCGCCTGGCTGATCGACAAGCTCCGCGGCGAATCCGATGCGCGCCAGGCGCGCGTGGGCCACACCATCGGCCCGATCGCCGCGCTGCGCGACCCGCGCGTGCTGGCGCTCGCGCTGATCTACTTCGGCACCTCGGCGGGGCTCTACACGCTCGGGCTGTGGGCGCCGCTGATCATCCGCCAATACGGCTTCGGCAGCCTGCAGACCGGCTTGCTGAACGCGATCCCGAGCGTGCTCGCGGTGGTGGCGATGATCCTCTGGGCGCGCCATTCGGATCGCAGCGGCGAGCGTACCTGGCACGTGGTGATTCCCTGCGCGCTGGCCTGCGTCGGCTTCGTGTTCGCGGGCGGCTCGGGCACCATCGTCGGCGTGATCGCCGCGCTGGTGGTGGTCAATGTCGGCATCAGCGCCGCCAAGGCGCCGCTGTGGGCGATGCCGAGCCTGTTCCTGTCGGGCTCGGGCGCGGCGGCCGGGATCGCGATGATCAACTCGATCGGCAACCTCGGCGGTTTCGTTGGGCCGTTCGCGATCGGCTGGCTCAAGGGCGTGACGGGCGGTTACGCGGCCGGCCTCTACGTGGTGGGCGCGAGCCTCGCGCTGTCGGCGGTGCTCACCCTGGTGCTGGCCCGGCAGTCGCGGCAGGCGGCGCCGGCGGCTGGCGCGGCCGCGCTCGCGGCGGGGCGGCGCGAGCGCTGATCCGCCTTCACCAGGCCATCAAGCACGAAGGGCGCCCCGGATTGCTCCGGGGCGCCCTTCGTCATGCTGTCGCCGATTCCTCGCCGGGGCGAAGCGCTCGGGCTCAGGCCGCGCTGGCGGCCTTCGCCGACTTCTGCAGCTTGCCCTTGCCGGCGATCTTGATCTCCTCGAGCTTGATCTCGACGTGGCGCGAGAACACGTACTCGGCCGGGCGCTGCTTGTCGATCGGGATGTCCGGGGCGAACGCGCCTTCCGTCTTGATGCCCTTGCGGCTCAGCGCGAAGGCCTTCAGCGGATGCGTGATGGTGTCGACCACGGCGGTGGCCTCGAAGCCGCAGTGGACCATGCAGTCCGCGCACTTCTCGTAGTTGCCCACGCCGTAGTTGTCCCACTCGGTGGTTTCCATCAGTTCCTTGAAGGTCTTCACGTAACCTTCGCCGACCAGGTAGCACGGCTTTTGCCAGCCGAACACGGTGCGCGCCGGGTTGCCCCAGGGCGTGCACTTGTAGGTCTGGTTGCCGGCCAGGAAGTCCAGGAACAGCGAGGACTGGCTGAAGGACCAGCGCTTGCCGCCGTCGCCGCGCTTGAAGATCTCGCGGAACAGGTTCTTGGTCTTGTCGCGGTTCAGGAAGTGCTGCTGGTCCGGCGCGCGCTCGTAGGCGTAGCCCGGCGAGACGGTGATGCCGTCCACGCCGATCGGCTTGAGTGTGTCGAAGAACTTGGCGACGCGCTCGGGGATCGCGTCGTTGAACAGCGTGCAGTTGATGTTGACGCGGAAGCCGCGGCGCTTGGCTTCCTTGATGGCCGCGACGGCCTTGTCGTACACGCCTTCCTGCGACACCGCGTGATCGTGCATCTCGCGATCGCCGTCGAGGTGGACCGACCAGACGAAGTACGGGCTCGGCTCGTACTCGTCCATCTTCTTTTCCATCAGCAGCGCGTTCGTGCAGAGATACACGAACTTCTTGCGCTTCATGATGCCCTTGACGATTTCCGGCATGTCACGGTGCAGCAGCGGCTCGCCGCCGGCGATCGAGACGATCGGCGCATTCGCTTCATCGACGGCTTCCAGGCATTCCTGCACCGACAGGCGCTGGTTCAGGATGGGATCCGGATAGTCGATCTTGCCGCAGCCGTTGCAGGCCAGGTTGCAGCGGAACAGCGGCTCGAGCATCAGCGCGAGCGGGTAGCGTTTGTTGCCGGACAGATGGTTGCGCATGATGTATGCGCCGACACGGACTTGCTGGAGCAGCGGAATAGACAAGATGTCCTCCTTAAACTTCGCGGGCTACGGCTTGCGTGAGCTTCGCCGGCAGCTTGAATTCGACTTTTTCCTCGCGGCCCGCCATCGTCACGACCTCGACAGGGCCTAGCGCGCGAAGCGCGGCGATGACGTCCTCGACCATTTCCTCGGGTGCGGACGCGCCGGCCGTCAGGCCGACCGTCTGCGCATTCGCGAACCACTCGGCGCGGATTTCCGAACCGTCTGCCACCAGGTAGCTCGGCACGCCGCTTTCGGTGCCGATCTCGCGCAGGCGGTTCGAGTTCGAGCTGTTGGTCGCGCCGACCACCACCAGCACGTCCACCTGGCTGCTGAGCTCGCGCACGGCGGCCTGGCGGTTCTGGGTGGCATAACAGATGTCGCGCGTGTCCGGGCCGACGATGTCGGTGAACTTGCGCGTGAGTGCCTCGATGATGCCGCGCGTGTCGTCGACCGACAGCGTGGTCTGCGTCACGTAGGCCACCGGCGTGTCGATCGGCAACTCGAGCCGGGCCACCTCGGCCTCGCTCTGCACCAGGATCACCTCGCCCGGGATCTGCCCGACCGTGCCCTCGACTTCCGGATGGCCGGCATGGCCGATCAGGATCAGGCGGCGGCCGGCCGACACGTACTGGCGGCCCTGCACATGGACCTTGGTGACCAGCGGGCAGGTGGCGTCGAGCACGTCGAGGCCGCGGGCCTCGGCATCCTTCTCCACCGCCTGCGCGACGCCGTGCGCGCTGAAGATCGCGACGGCGCCATGCGGCACCTCGTCGAGTTCCTCGACGAATTTCGCCCCCTTGTTGCGCAGGTTGTCCACGACATGGCGATTGTGAACAATCTCGTGCCTGACGTAGACGGGCGCGCCGTGCTGCAGCAGCGCGCGGTCGACAATCTCGATCGCTCGCACCACGCCCGCACAGAAGCCCCGGGGTTGGGCAAGAATAACTCGCATAAAGGGCGAACTCCGACGACAACGCGGGGTTCGAGAAGGCCGGCTAGCCGGCCCGATCGCCCCAACTTGATGATTATCAATGCCGGTTCGAATTTACCGGCATCCAAAATTAATCGCGCATTTTAACGCTATCGGCCATCTCGTGCTTTCCCCGGCCCGTAAGGTGTTGCAATGCGCCCAAATCCGGCCGCGCCGCCCCCTGCGCCGGAACCCGGCTACACTACGCGGTTTTGAACGCGCCCGGCGGCGGAAGGCGGCTGCGCGGGCCTCACAGGCGGACCGATGGAAGTCGAATTCAAGGATGTATCCCCGTATTGCACGCCGTGCCGCGGCAGGTTCGGGCGCGGGCAGTCGGCCGGGGAGCGGGCATGACGCTGCAGATCGTATTTGGCCTTTCGTGCCTGTCCCTGATTATCTGGTGCGTGCTGCTGTTCGCGCGCGGCGGCTTCTGGCGCGCCACGCCGGCCGGGCCGCTGCCCGCCTCGGCGCGCGGTGAGGGCGACTGGCCGGCGGTGGCGGTGGTGGTGCCGGCGCGCAACGAGGTCGACGTGATCGGCGAGGCGGTGAGCTCGCTGGTCGGGCAGGATTACGCGGGTGCCTTCCATGTGATCGTGGTCGACGACCACAGCACCGACGGCACGGCGGACGCCGCGCGCGCGGCCGCGCTGGCCGCGCAGCGCGCCGACCGGCTCACGGTGCTGGGCGCGCAGCCGCTGCCGCCGGGCTGGTCGGGCAAGGTCTGGGCGCAGTCGCAGGGGATCGCTGCGGTGCGCACGCTGGGCCTGCCGGCCGACTACCTGCTGCTGACCGACGCCGACATCGGCCATCCCGCCGACGCGGTGGCCCAACTGGTCACGCGCGCCCAGGCCGAAGGCCGCGACCTGGTCTCGCTGATGGTGCGGCTGCGCTGCGACTCGTTCTGGGAAAAGGCGCTGATCCCGGCCTTCGTGTTCTTCTTCGCCAAGCTCTATCCGTTCTCGTGGATCAACAACACGCGCCGCAAGACCGCCGGCGCGGCGGGCGGCTGCATGCTGGTGCGGCGCGCGGCGCTGGAGGAGGCGGGCGGCATCGAGTCGATCCGCGGCGCGCTGATCGACGACTGCAGCCTGGCCGCGCAGATCAAGCATCGCGGCGGCCGGCATCATCCGATCCGCCTGGACCTGGCCGATCGCAGCGTGTCGCTGCGGCCCTACGATAGCTGGCGCGATATCTGGAACATGATCGCGCGCACCGCCTTCACGCAGCTGCGCTACTCGCCGCTGCTGCTGGCCGGCACCTTGCTGGGCATGTCGATCATCTACCTGTTGCCGCCGCTGGCCGCGCTCGCCTACGGCGCGCGGGCCTGGCCGGCGTGGCTGGCCTGGGCGGCGATGAGCGCGGCCTACGCGCCGATGCTGGCCTACTACCGGCGCTCGCTGCTGTGGGCGCCGGCGCTGCCGCTGGTGGCGCTGTTCTACAACGGCGCGACCTTCGCCTCGGCCTGGCGCTACTGGCGCGGCAAGGGCGGCCAGTGGAAGGCGCGCGTGCAGGCGCCGGTGGAGCGCTGAACGCCTGCGCCGGGCCCGACGCGCGGCGCAAGGCAGGATAAAAAACGGCACACGATCGCGAGATCGTGTGCCGTTTGGCTTTCCGGCGCGCGGCGCTTACTGCGTCAGCAGCATGTACATCTGGATCACCGTGTCCGGCGAGAAGGTGAACGGCACCCAGCCGTAACCGGTATGCCGCGCCACCAGCAGGCGGTCGCCGTTGGCCTGCTTCTGCACCGCCATCATCGGATTGCGCGTCGACACGAAGCGCCAGCCGGTCGGCAGGCCGCTCGGCTGCTCGGGCGTCATCGAGGCGCGCGCGTGCGCGAGTTCCTCGATCAACTGGCTCAGCTGCACCGGCGTCAAGGGGATTTCGCGTCCGCCGATCGCCAGCGTCAGCGCATCCTGCGCGGGGCGGGCCACCACCAGCTTCGTATCGGCTGCCGTGGCTTCGCCTGCCGGCTTTTCGGCGGGAGCCTGGGCGGCTGCCTGCTCGAGCGCGGCTTCCTTCTGCTCGGCCTCGCGCAAGGCCTGTTCCGCGGCGGCCTTGTCGGAGGCGGCCTGGGCGGCGAGCCGCTCGGCCGCGGCCTTGTCCGCCGCGGCGAGCGTGGCGGCCGATTGCGCGGCCGCCAGTTGTTCGCTCGCGTCGGCCAGCGCGGCGCGTTCGGTCTTCAGCTGGGCGGCCTGCAGCTCGACCGCCTCGTGGGCGCGCGCGGCCTGCTCGGCGGCTTCGGTGGCGGCCTCGCGGTCCGCGCTGGCCTGGCGACGCGCCGTTTCGGCCGCGTCGAGGTCGGCGGCGGCCTGTTGCATCAAAGCTTCGGCTGCTTCGCGGTCGGCCGCGGCTTGCTCGAGGGCCTGCTGCGCGGCTTCGGCGGCTTCGGTCGATTGGCCGGCGATGGCCGTGGGCTGCGCGAGCGCCGCCGGCGCATTGGCCTGAGCCGGCTGGCGCGATGCGTGTTCGGCGGCTGCCGCGCGATCCGCTGCCGCTTGCCTGGCGGCGGCTTCGCTCGCCTCGCGTTCGGCGGTGGCTTGCTTGAGCGTGGCCTCGGCGGCTTCGCGATCGGTGGCTACTTGCCTGGCGGCGGCTTCATTCGCCTCGCGCTCGGCGGCGGCCTGCTTGAGCGCAGCCTCGGCGGCTTCGCGATCGGTGGCTACTTGCCTGGCGACGGCTTCATTCGCCTCGCGCTCGGCGGCGGCCTGCTTGAGCGCGGCTTCGGCTGCCTCACGGTCAGCGGCGACTTGCCTGGCGGCAACTTCGCTCGCTTCGCGCTCGGCAGCGGCTTGTTTCAGCGCAGCCTCGGCGGCTTCGCGATCGGCGGCAGCCTGCTTTGCCGCTGCCTCGGCGTCGGCATCATGCTGGACGGCGGCTTGCTTCGCCGCCGCGTCGGCCGCTTCGCGCGCCTCGGCGGCCTGCCGGCCAGCCAGCTCGACCGCCTCGCGATCGCGAGCCAGCTCGGCGGCCAGTGCCTCGGCGGCGGTCTTGTCGATCACCGCCTGGGCGGCGGCCGATTCGGCGGCAGCCTGCACCGCGCGCATCTGTTCATGGAGGGCTTCGGTGGCCGCGCGATCGGCGGCGGCCTGGGCCGCGGCGGCGTCGATGGCCGCGCGTTCTGCGGAAATCTGGTCTGCGGCGGCGCGTGCGGCGCTCGCTTCCTCACCGGCGGTCCGGGCGGCGTCTGCCGTCGTCCGCGCGGTCTGGATGAGCTGATCGATGCCCGCACCGAGCGCGTCGATCTGGTCGTTCAGGTTCATGCGTGCCTTCTCTACGTAGGACCCGCGATTTTACCCGTTGCATCGTGCGCGTTTCGAGCCGCACGTGTAACAAAGTGCGCGCGGGGCCGCGCGGCACGCCGCTTCGGCGCGTGTCAGCGCTTCAGGTAGCCTGCCTCGCGGAACCAGTCGAGCGCATCGCGCAGCCCGTCGCGATACGGGCGAGCGCGGTAACCGAGTTCGCGTTCGGCCTTCGCCGACGTGAAGTACATCTTGTTCTTCGACATCTTCAGACCGTCCACCGTCACGAAGGGTTCGCGCTTGGTGAACTTGGCGATGGCCTCGGCCGCGTAGGCGATCGGGTAGAGCGGCGCGCGCGGCAGCGCGATGGTGGGCGGCTTGCGGTTGGTCATGCCGGCGATGTCGGCCAGCATCTGCTGCAGCGGCAGGTTCTCGCCGCCGAGGATGTAGCGCTCGCCGACGCGGCCTTTCTCCAGCGCGAGGAAATGGCCCTGGGCGACGTCGTCGACATGGACCAGGTTCAGGCCGGTATCGACGAAGGCGGGGATCTTGCCGGTGGCGGCCTCGACGATGATGCGCCCGGTCGGCGTCGGCTTGACGTCGCGCGGGCCGATCGGCGTGGACGGATTGACGATCACGGCCGGCAGCCCGTGTTCGGCGATCATCCGCTCCACCGCGCGCTCGGCCAGCACCTTGCTGCGCTTGTAGACGCCGATCGCCTGCTCGGCGGTGAGCGGCGAGGTTTCGTCGGTCGAGGCGCCCGAGCCGGTCACCTTGAGCGTGGCGACGCTGCTGGTGTACACGATGCGCTCGACGCCCTCGGCCAGCGCGGCGCGCATGGTGGCCACCGCGCCCTCCAGGTTGGCGCGCTCGATCTCGAGCGGGTCGGGTGCCCACAGCCGGTAGTCGGCGGCCACGTGCAGCAGGTAGCGCACCCCGCGCAGCGCGGCGCGCATCGAGGCCTCGTCGCGCATGTCGCCCGTGACGATCTCGGCGTCGAGTTCGGCGAGGTTGGTGCGCGGGCTCGAGGCGCGCACCAGCACGCGCACGGCATAACCCTTGGCCTGCGCGATGCGCGCGACGGCGGAGCCGACGAAGCCGGACGCGCCGGTGACGAGTACGAGATCGCGTTGTGTGTCTGTCATGCCAGTCCTCTGGGCCGCGCGGCCGGCAGGCGGCGCGCGGCGGTTGTGCGTGTGATGCGCGATTGTACGTGCTGCGCGGCCGCGCCGGCCCGCGGCGGATGCCATGCGGGACGACTACAATGCGGGGCTTTGATGCAATTGGATGGGGAGCGACATGAGCGGCAAGGATCTCGACGAACGGGTGGAAACGATCTACGTGCGGGTGCGTGGCGTCGTGCAGGGCGTCGGCTTTCGCCATGCGACCGTGCGCGAGGCCCACGCGCTGAAGCTGCGCGGCTGGGTCGCCAATCTCGAGGACGGCTCGGTGGAGGCGATGATCCAGGGCCCCGCCGCGCAGATCGACCGGATGCTGGCCTGGCTGCGGCACGGGCCGCCGGCGGCGCGCGTGAGCGAGGTCGAGTTCGAGGAGCGGCGGACCGACAAGCGTTTCGAGCGTTTCCAGCAGAACTGACCGCGCTGTCTTCGATTCGGCAGGACCCATGATTCAGGATTTCCCGGAAGCCCGGCGCGGCCTCACGCTGTCGGTGGCGGCTTCCGCCTTGTTCGCCTTGATGTCGGTGTACGCCAAGCTGCTGGCGCCGCTCACCGGCCTCGACATCTTCGCCTGGCGCATCGTCTGGACCTTGCCCGGCGCGCTCGCGCTGGTGGCCATGCGCGGCCGTTTCGGCGAGCTGCTCCGCTTCGTGCGGCGCCTGTTCGGCGAGCGCCGCATCGCGCTCATGGTGCTGGCCGGCACCGCGATGCTCGGCGTGCAGCTGTGGCTGTTCCTGTGGGCGCCGCTGCACGGGCGCATGCTCGAGGTCTCGCTCGGCTACTTTCTCCTGCCGCTGACCATGGTGCTGGTCGGCCGCTTCGTCTATCGCGAATCGCTGAGCCTCCTGCAATGGTGCGCGATCGCCTTCGCGGCGCTGGGCGTGCTGCACGAAGTGTGGGCCACGCGCGCCTTCGCCTGGCCGACGCTGCTGGTCGCGCTCGGCTATCCGCCCTATTTCATGCTGCGCCGGCGTATCGACATCGAACCGCTCACGCTGTTCGCGGTCGAGATGATCGCGCTGCTGCCGGTGGCGCTGCTCACGCTGGCCACGGTCGGCACGCCGCTGGCCGGCCACACGCTGCTGGCCGCCGTGCTGCTGCCCGGCCTCGGCGTGCTCTCGACGCTCGCGCTGGGCTGCTACCTGAAGGCGAGCCGGATGCTGCCGATGGCGCTGTTCGGCATCCTCGGCTACGTCGAGCCGGTGCTGATCGTGGCGGTGGCCGTGCTGCTGCTCGGCGAATCGCTGAGCGCGCAACAGCTCGGCACCTACGGGCCGATCTGGGTGGCGGTGGCGCTGACGGCCTGGCATAGCTACCTGGTGATGCGTCGCGTGCGGGCCCACTGAAGCGGTGCCGTCGTTGCGATTCGCGTAGCGATTTCCGTGCGCGCCGTGTCGATTGATTCGTTATCCAACGTAACTTCCGACGGAAACGATGACGGATCGCTGACGCTTGTCTGGCAAGGCCGACAGTCATCAATCGGAAGAATTCGTTGCACTTTGTTACTTAGGGTATGCCCTAGGCGGCGATTAGACTTTCTGGACCGTCGAACTCTCGTATGCGGTCTTCCGATGAACGGTCCAGTCTTCGCCCCGGCGCGCCTGCGCACGCGATACAGGCATACGTGTATCGCCGCGTATTCGCTCGCGCCGTCCCCGCTGTCTTTCGTTTCCCTTGCCGCTGAGCCGTCGGCCGTCTCGCGCGCGCCGATCCGACCCGGTACGCGATCATGGCGCTGAGCGATGCGCGCCCGCCGGTGCCGCCCGCGCGTTCCGGCCGCCTGATCGAAATCGATTTCTTCCGCGGCATCGTGCTGCTGATGATCGTGGTCGACCACATCGGCGGCAGCATGATCTCGAAGATCACGCTGCATTCCTACGCGCTCTGCGACGCGGCCGAGGTGTTCGTGTTCCTCGGCGGTTTCGCGGCGGCCAGCGCCTTCGTGGCGATGTCGGAGCGGCACGGCACCGACGTGGCGCGGCGCCGTTTCCTGCGGCGCGCGGTGCAGATCTATCGCGCCTTTCTCGCCACCACCACGCTGATGCTGGTGGTCTCGGCGGTGCTCGACCACTTCGGCATCGAGTCGCCGAACCTCGCGCTCGACGACGTCAGCGTGATGCTGGCCACGCCGCTCACCGGCCTGGTCGAGGTGCTGACCTTCCAGCGCCAGCCCTACCTGGCCTCGGTGCTGCCGATGTACGTGCTGTTCGCGCTGGCCACGCCGGCCATCGTGCCGCTCGCGCGGCGCTGGCCGGCCTGGCTGTTCGCCGGCAGCCTCGCGTCCTGGCTGGCCTCGCGCTGGCTCGGTGCCGAGCTGCTCGACACGCCTTCGTTCAAGTGGAGCTTCAATCCCTTCGCCTGGCAGCTGATGTTCGTGCTCGGCGCGCTGGTGCGCTGCCAGCCGGTCTATCGCAGCCTGGCCGCGCGGCCGGGCGGCGCGGTGCTGACCGGCATCGCGCTCGGCGTGGTGGCCGTGTGCGCCTACTACAAGCTGTTCTCCGGGCTGCCGCTGCCCGAGGGCCTGCTCAAGCGCGACCTCGCCTGGTCGCGGGTGGTCAGCTTCCTGGCGATCGCCTGGCTGATGGCCGACCTGATGCGCCTGGGCTGGGTCGGCAAGCTCGCGCGCGCGGTGCAGCCGGTGGTGGCGGTCGGGCAGCGCGGGCTGGTCTGCTACGTGGTGGGCACGGCGATCTCGCTGACGCTCGATTCGCTGCTGCATCGCGCTGCGCTGAGCCCGCACTTCTCGCCGATCGGCATCGGCTTCGCGGCCGACGCGATCGCGCTCGGCTGCCTGCTGACGCTGGCGAGTTCGGGAGGATGGTGGCAGCGGCTGCGGCGCGTGCCGGCCTGAACGGCGTCGCGCGCATGTGGCACGCGGCAGGCATGGCCCGCCGTGGCGAGGGCCGTGGCGCCGGCAGCTGATGTGCCGCCAGCGTGATGCGCTCGCCGTATCGCTACGAAGGTGAGCGGATACGGGAGGGCGTGTCGGGGGAGTCGTCGTCGCGGGAAGCCTCGTCCTCGGGCTCCGGATCGGCGGCGCGCGCGAGTTCGGCGTCCACCTCGGCCGCCGCGCGCGCCGCGCGTAGCGCGGTGCAATGCTGCGCGCGGCGGATGTCGGCGAGCAGGCGCACGATCCGCGTGGTCCTCTTGTTCATCTCACTCTCCAGCAAGGCCCATCAGCGGGCTGCTTCCAGTGTAGGACGCACGCGGCCGGCCTGCCGGCCGACTGTGGCGCGCAAGCCGCGCGCCGAGGGATATTACTGAGCCGCGGCGCCGCTCGCCTGCAGCGCGTCGTTGCCGTTCTTGCGCTCGGTCGATGCGTTGTGATGCGCGAGCGAGAGCTTGGCCATCAGCGGCAGCAGCAGGCAGGACACCAGGGTGCCGCCCACCGCCACCCAGCCCAGCGTCGTGAACAGGTGCACGTAGAGCGGCAGCGAGGCCGTGGCGGGCAGGTCGTGCGAAGGCATCTTGGCGAGGTTCGCCACCACGCTGCCGAGGTACTGCGAGATGCCGGTGGCCACGAAGTAGGCGCCCATCATGAAGCCGCCCATGCGGGCCGGCACGTAGCGCGCGATCATCGCCAGGCCCAGGCCGCTGACCAGCAGCTCGCCGAGCGAGTAGAGGCCGTAGCCGCCCACCATGAACCACGACGACACGCGGCCGTCCACCGCGAAGCTGCCGCTCGCGGCGAACACGAAGAAGCCCGCCGCCACCACCGCGAAGCCGAGCATGTACTTGACCGCCACCGGCACGTTGACGCCGCGATTGGCCAGCGAGTTGTAGATCCACACCAGCACCGGGCTCAGCAGCATGATCCAGATCGGGTTGAGCGCCTGGAACTGGCCGGCGCTCCAGCTGAACAGCGTGGTGCCGAACAGCGTGAAGCGCGGATCGACGTTACGGAATGCGAACAAGGTCAGCGAGGTCGACATCTGCTGGTAGAAGATGAAGAACAGGATGACCTGGGCGATCAGCACCAGCGCCGCGATCAGGCCTGAGCGCTCCGAGCGGTTCACCTTGACGATCATGTACAGGAAGATGCCCAGCACCACCACCGCGGCGGTCCACACCGCGGCCACCGCCAGCGCCTTGTGGCCGAGCAGGAAGGTGGTGACCAGCGCCAGCGCGATGCCGCCCAGCGCGACCGCGCCCGCCCGGCCCCAGCGCACCGGCTGGTCGTCGGGCTTGGAGCCGACGCGCGCCAGCGTGCGATGCATCAGCAGGTAGTTGATCACGCCGACCGCCATGCCCGCGCAGCAGACCGCGAAGGCCGGGTGCCAGCCCCAGCGATCCTTGATCCACGGCGTGACCAGCATCGACACCGTCGAGCCGATGTTGACGGCCATGTAGTAGATGGTGAACGCGCTGTCGAGGCGCGCGTCGTCGCCTTCGTAGATGCGGCGCACCAGGTTCGCGGCATTGGCCTTGAACAGGCCGTTGCCGACCACCATCACGCCCAGCGATGCGTAGAGGAACTGAAGATTGTCGGTGGGCATCGCGAGCATCAGGTAGCCCACGCCGAGCACCACCGCGCCGATCACCATCGAGCGGCGCGAGCCGAGCACGTGGTCGCCGATCCAGCCGCCGATCGAGGGCGAGGCGTAGATCAGCGCGACGAACGCGCCCCAGATCAGGTTGGCGCTGCTGTCGTCGAAGCCGAGCTTCTCGACCATGAACAGCACCATCAGCGCGACCATGCCGTAATAGCCGAAGCGCTCCCACATTTCGATCAGAAAGACTGTTGCGAACGAGCGGGTTTTTGATACGGGTGTTGAGACTGACATCGTTATCCTCGAATATCGTTTTTTGTGCCGCATCGCGCGCGAGGCCGGCGGCAAGCTCGGAATGACGCGGCGCCGGAAGGCTGCCGGTCGGCATGAGGGGATCGGTCAGGTGGGCGGCGCGGTGCTCGCGTGATGGCGGCGGCACCTGCGTGGCGGCCGCGCGAGGCAGGCGGCGGCGCATGCGCGATTCGATCGCGTAAGGGCAATGACAGCTTTCATTTCGAATACGACTACCAGGGCGACCGGATAGGGACGCATGAACAAGGTGGCGGGCAATCGGTGGACTGCGCGCGAGGACCATTACAACGGTGTAAGCACGAGGTCGTCGCGCTTTGCCGGGCGGCCGGGATTTTTCACGAGCCGCTCGCCATCCGTCACTTCGGGTATTCCCGCAGCCGCGGGATGGATGATCCGTTTTCAACGACGTGAAACCGACCTCGGCAGGGCTTCGAGGCGGGATAAGCCACGAATCGTGCACAAATTCCCGTGTCGAGTCTGGCAAGATTACGCGTCGCAGCAGCGTTGCGCGGGGTGCGCCAGGGCGCAGGCCGTGTCGTTGATACCGGTCACGAAGACGAAGATTAAGCTATATCAATCAAACTTCGTTACTTTCCATCAAACTTTTTTTGACGATAAGATTTCGGCCTGTTATGGTTGCTTCCACTGAAAACACGCAGGCCCAGAATGCGGCCGTCGAATTGGGCGGAAAGATTCGGGCGCTCAGGCAGCGCTTGAAGCGCACGCTCGACGAAACCGCCGGAGCCGCGGGTATTTCCAAGCCGTTTTTGTCCCAGGTCGAGCGCGGTCTCGCTTCGCCGTCGCTCACCTCGCTGGCCGGCATCGCGCGTGCGCTGGGCGTGAACGTGCAGTATTTCGTCGAGACCCCGAGCGAGGAACGCTCGGTGTGCCGCGGCGATCAATTGCGATTCTTCAGTTTCTCCGATTCGGCGAATCTGTTCGCACGGATGACCAATGTCTCGGCCGGCCGGCAGCTCGATGCGATTCTCGTGCGCATGCCGCCGGGACAGAAGCGCTCGGAAGTCACGACTCACGCGGGAGAGGAATTCGTCTACGTGATCGAGGGAGAAGTATCGCTGACGCTGGAAGGCAAGACGTTTGTCGTGCAAGCCGGTGACAGCGCGCATTACCTGTCGACCGTGCCGCATAGCTGGGTCAACACCGCGAAGCACGAATCGGTGGTGGTCTGGGTGGGCACACCTCGATTGTTCTAGTTTTACGCAGGCCGGGTAATCCGTCGTCGCTCCGCACGGCTTACCCATTTGGAGACAAATCAGGATCACTAACATGCACGGCAAACCCGACGACGGATCGATTCCGTTTTCCTGGCCGTAACGAATAGAACGCAGCAACCCGGTTCGCTGCGCCGTCTTCTTCCCCGTTCCGTTTCATCACGTCCGCCGCGTTTCTTCCGAGGCCGCGCGGACGTCGTTCGCGCGCGCGTTCTCCACGTGGTCCCCACGTGCTATCGCGCGATGCGGTGGCGCGGGTGCGCGGCGGCGCACGCCAGACATATCTGAGAGAGAACGAGTCGATGAATCAGACCACCTCGACGACGTCGCGCACGTCGTCCACCCGCCGTTTCGCCCTTGCCCTGCCCGTGCTCGCCGGTATCGCCGGCGTCTCCGCGGCGCCCGCCTTCGCGGACGAGCCGCCCGAAGTGCCGGCCGGCATTTCCCGCGATGCCGCGCAGCCGGCCACCACGCCCAACGCGGTGATCAATGCCGAGGCGAACCAGGCGCCCTCGCCGACGCCGAACGTCGATCTCTCGGCGCAGGCCAAGTCGCAGGGCTTCATCAAGGACAGCCACCTCGAGCTGATGTTCCGCAATTACTCGGACGTGCTCGACGCCAAGGAAGGCCCGCATCGTCACGCCTGGATCCAGGCGCTGATGGCCAACTACGAGTCGGGCTACACGCAGGGGCCGATCGGCTTCGGCGTGGACGCCTCGGTGTATGCCGCGCTCAAGCTCGACGGCGGCGCGGGCGCCGGCAACATGGTGCACGTCGCCAAGGGCGGCGGCGGTTCGAACCAGCTCGCCTGGGCCTATCCCGGCATCTACGACGTGAAGGCGCGGATCTCGAACACGGTGGTCAAGTATGGTCTGCAGATCGTCGACAACCCGTTCATGGAGCCGCACGACAATCGCGCGCTGCCGCCGACCTTCCTCGGCGCCACCATCGTCAGCAACGAATTCAAGAACGTGATGCTGGAGGGCGGCAGCTTCACCAAGACAGACGCGCGCGGCCGCTCGACCCTGATCAACCTGACCTCGCAATACGGCGGCACCCGCATCGACCGCCTCAGCTACGTGGGCGGCACCTGGGACTACCTGCCGACCGGCAGCGTCGCGCTCTACGCGAACCAGGCCGAGAACGTCTGGAACCAGTATTACGCGTCGGTGCGGCAGAGCTTCGGCTCGCCGAGCAGCGTGAAGTGGACCGGCTTCGGCAACGTCTACTCGACGCACGACACGGGCGATGCGCGCCAGGGCTACATCAACAACAACGCCTACAGCCTGTCGTTGGCCGCGCAGCATGGCCCGCACGAACTGCTGCTGGGCTTCCAGCAGGTGCTCGGCGACCAGTTCTTCGACTACCTGAACGAAACCAACGGCATCTTCCTGACCAACTCGATGGACGTGGACTACAACGCGCCGCACGAAAAATCGCTGCAGTTGCGCTACACGTTCTACGGCAAGGACGGTGGCCTGCCCGGCTTCAAGGCGATGGTCTGGGGGCTGACGGGCTGGGGCGCCGACGGCTCGGTGGGCGCCGCCAACGATCCCTCGCATTCGGGCATCTACTGGAAGGACGGCCAGCCGGTGCAGGGCCGCCATCACGAGTTCGGCTTCATTCCGTCCTATACGATCCAGAGCGGCCGCTTCAAGGACACGAAGATCACCTTCATCGCGATGTGGCACGTCGGCTCGGCGCACTATTCCGACAGCACCAACCAGGAATATCGCCTGGTCGTGAACCTGCCGGTGACGGTGTTCTGAGAACGGGAAGGAACAGCAGGGAAAGCGAAGGCGGCGCGGCTCAGGCCGCCTTCGGCGCCGGCGTGACGGGCGAGGGCTCGACGGGCGTGGCACCCTCCACTTGGCGGCCGGTATCGCGCCAGGCGTCGAGCCCGCCGCGCAGCGCCAGCGCGTCGGTGAAGCCGAAGTCGGTGAGGCGCTTGGCCATCAGCGCGGCCGACACTTCGTTCGGGCAGGAGCAGTAGATCACGAACTTCTGCGACAGCGGATAACGCTGCGAGAGCTCGCGCACATGGCGCTCGTCGAAGAACAGCGCGCCGGGGATCGAGAACGGATCGAGGCGGCGATGCTCGACGGTGCGCACGTCGATGATCACCGGCAGGCGCGCCGGGTCGGCATGCAGCAGCCGGTCGAGTTCGTCGACGTCGATGCGCGCGCTGGCGAGCTGGCGCAGCAGCGCGCGGCGGCGGTTCCAGCGCATGCTCATGTAGAGCACCAGCAGGGCGCCGATCAGCACCAGGGCCACCTGGCCGAACTGGCTCGCGCTGGAGAACAGCCAGTCGATCTGGGCGGCGAACAGCAGGCCGATCAGCAGGCCGACGGCCGCCCACAGCAGCGCGCCGAGCGCGTCATAGCCGATGAAGGTGCGGTAGTTGGTGCCCAGCGCACCCGCCATCGGCACCGAAACCAGCGACAGGCCCGGCACGAAGCGCGCGATCGCAAGCACGCGCACGCCCCAGCGACCGAAGAACTGCTCGGTTTTCTTCACGCAACTGTCGCGCGACAGCGACAGCCGGCAGATCGTCTTCAGGGTGCGTCCGCCGAAGCGGCGCCCGGCCAGGTACCAGGCCGAATCGCCGAGCACCGCCGCCAGCACCGACAGCAGCAGCACCGGCACCAACTGGATGCCGATCATGTCGGGATGCATGGTCGCCATCGCGCCGAACAGCACGAGCGTCGGCATCGCGGGCACGGGCAGGCCGAGCGCGGCAGCCAGCACATTGACGAACACGATCAGCGGTCCGTACTGGGCGACGAGGTCATGCAGCATGGCGAATGGGACGCGGCGACGAGGGATGGGGCTGACTAGATGCGCCGATTATCGACCATTTTCAAGTCAATGGAGAGTCGAATTCTCGACTGCCGTGAAGCGGTGAGCAGCGCGCGGGGCGCTTGCTCACCGTTGGATGCGGGAAATCGGGGGAAGGGCGGGGGAAAAGCCGGGGGAATTCAGGAGGGACTGCGCGCGAAGTTGCCCGCGCCGTGGGATTCGCCGGGCAGCTCGGCGCCGTGCGAACGGATCGCGGCGATCAGTTCGGCCGGCGTGATTTCGTAACGCACTTCACGATGGATGCCGGGCTTGCGCTCGTCGACCTCGATCAGCAGCACGCTTTTACCGTCCTCGGTGGCCTCGAGACGCAGCGAGCGCAGCTCGCGGCCGTCGGCCGAATCCAGTTCGGTCAGGAGGGTCATCGCCCCGGAAGCACCGGTAGTGCGCATCGAACAGGTCCTCGTATCGTGTCAATGGAAGATGTCGTGCTGCGAACTGCTTGAACGCAGTGTAACGCGAACCGGCCATTCGCAACCAGAATTTCAAGCCGTGCAACGGCGTGAAAGCGCCGGCTGGTATGACATATCGGCTTCACACGGGCCGCTTTCGACGAGGCGCGGCGCGCGAGCCGGCGCGACGGAAAATCGATGCGGATCCGGCGCTGCCCGAGGCGCGGTCCGCGCGGGATCGGGCCGCGCTCGCGGCCCTCATCCTTGCGACGAATGCACCAGGATGTTGCCCGGCGGCGATCGTCGCCGAGCTTGCGCCGGCGCCGTGCTCAGACCAGCCCGGTGGCGTAGTAGACGCCGATCACGAAGAACACCGCGAGCGTCTTGATCACCGTGACGGCGAAGATGTCGCGATACGACTCGCGGTGCGTCAGGCCGGTGACCGCCAGCAGCGTGATCACCGCGCCGTTGTGCGGCAGCGTATCCATGCCGCCGCTGGCCATCGCCACCACGCGATGCAGCACTTCCATCGGGATCTGCGCGGCTTGCGCGCCCTTGATGAACAGGTCCGACATGGCCGCCAGCGCGATGCTCATGCCGCCCGAGGCGGAGCCGGTGATGCCCGCCAGCGAGCTGACCGACACGGCCGCGTTGACCAGCGGATTCGGGATGCTCTTGAGCGCGTCGCTCACCACCAGGAAGCCGGGCAGCGCCGCGATCACGCCGCCGAAGCCGTATTCGGAGGCGGTGTTCATGGCCGCCAGCAGGGCGCCGCCGACCGCCACCTTGGTGCCGCTCGCGAACTTCGCGCTGACGCGCTTGAAGGCGGTGACCACCACCAGCAGGATGCCGAGCAGCAGCGCGGCCTCCACCGACCAGATCGCCACCAGCGACTTGATCGGCGTGGCGATCGGCGCGTGCAGGCCGGGCAGCACCTCGGGCGGCACCGTGTAGCTGGCGTCGCCATACCATTGCGGAATCCACTTGGTGAGCGCGAAGTTCGCCACGCCGACCAGCACCAGCGGCGCGATCGCCAGCACCGGGTTGGGCAGCGAGCTGGTCTCGACGCGCTCCGGCTCGTTGACCAGCGAGGTGCCGTAGCCCTCGCCCTTGGCCATCGCCGAGCGGCGGCGCCATTCCAGGTAGCTCAGGCCGACGATGATGATGAACACCGAGCCGATCGTGCCGAGCGCCGGCGCGGCCCAGGCGGTGGTCTTGAAGAAGGTGGTCGGGATGATGTTCTGGATCTGCGGCGTGCCCGGCAGCGAATCCATCGTGAACGAGAAGGCGCCGAGCGCGATCGCGCCGGGCATCAGCCGCTTCGGGATATTGCTCTGGCGATACAGTTCGGCCGCGAACGGGTAGACGGCGAACACCACCACGAACAGCGAGACGCCGCCATAGGTGAGCAGCGCGCAGACCGCGACGATCACCGCATTGGCGCGCGAGCGGCCGATGTAGCGGATCGCGGCGGCGACGATCGCCTCCGAGAAGCCCGACAGCTCGATCACCTTGCCGAACACGGCGCCGAGCAGGAACACCGGGAAATAGAGTTTGACGAAGCCGACCATCTTGTCCATGAAGATGCCGGAGAAGACGGGGGCGACGGCGGCGGGATCGGTCAGCAGCACGGCGCCGAGGGCGGCGACGGGCGCGAACAGGATCACGCTGTAGCCGCGATAGGCGGCGAACATCAGGAACGCCAGGGCGGCGAGGACGATGATGAAGGACAAGTGAGTCTCCTGATTGTTTGATTCTGATTCTGTCGATGCGGTTGCCCGTGCGTGGGGCGCCGCAGTGGTGCAGTTTCCGTGCCAGTGCCCTTGCCGACTGGGCGCCGGCAGGCTGGCGCCAGCTTGGCCGGCCGCCGCCGATCGATTCTACTCAAGCCGTCCCGGTTTCGAGACGAAATGCCGGTTGACCTGTCGCCCGATTCCGACAAAACCCGAGGAAAAGCCCGCCGGGCCTTTATTGGCGGGCATCTCTTTGGTGAGACAATCCGTCTCGATTTGGAGACGATGCTTAATTATCCGAAGATAAATCGGAGACGACGACACCATGATGAACGACTGGTCGAACCTGCCGGCGGGTTACGGCGACGTGCTCACGCGCGCGGCCGAATCGCTGTTCCGCACCTTCGAGCATTCGAGCGCCGGCACCCTGATCGTCGATCGCGACGCGCGCGTGGTCTGGATCAATTCGCGTTATGCCGCGCGTTTCGGTTTCGCCGATCCGAGGACGGCGATCGGGCTGGACTGCGAGGCGGTGATCCCGCACAGCCTGATGCGCGAGGTGGTCGCCACCGGGCGGCCGATCCTGCTCGACATCATGGAGACCGGCCGCGAACCGCTGGTGGTCACGCGCCTGCCGCTGGTCGACGAGGCCGGCGAGACGGTCGGCGCGATCGGCTTCGCGCTGTTCGACGAGCTGAAGACGCTGACGCCGCTGTTCGCGCGCTACATGCAGGTGCAACAGGACCTGCTGGCCGCGCAGCGCTCGCTGGCGCAGGCGCGCCGCCCCAAGTACACCTTCGCGAGCTTCGTCGGCACCAGCGCGGCCAGCCTGGAAACCAAGCGCCAGGCGCGGCGCGCGGCGCTGGTCGACGCGCCGGTGCTGCTGCTCGGCGAAACCGGTACCGGCAAGGAGCTGCTCGCGCACGCGATCCATGCCGCCTCGGCGCGCGCGGCCCGGCCGCTGGTCACCGTCAACGTGGCCGCGATCCCCGACGCGCTGCTGGAAACCGAGTTCTTCGGCGCCGCGCCGGGGGCCTACACCGGCGCGGATCGCAAGGGGCGGGTCGGCAAGTTCGAGCTGGCCGACGGCGGCTCGCTGCTGCTCGACGAGATCGGCGACATGCCGCTGCCGTTGCAGGGCAAGCTGTTGCGCGTGCTGCAGGACAAGGAGTTCGAGCCGGTCGGCTCGAACCGCATCGTGCGCGCCGACGTGCGCATCATCGCGGCGACCTCGGCCGACCTGCCGGCGCTGGTCGCCGCCGGGCGCTTCCGCGCCGATCTCTATTACCGGCTGAACGTCCTCACACTGAACCTGCCGCCGCTGCGCGAGCGCGCCTCCGATATCGAGGCGCTGGTCTACACCATGCTCGAGGAGCTGGCCGCGCAACACGGCCATGCCGCGCACTGCACGCTGGCCGCCGACGCGCTGCGCCTGCTCGCCGCGCATGCCTGGCCCGGCAACGTGCGCGAGTTGCGCAACACGCTGGAGCGGGCGCTGATGTTGTCGGACAGCGCGGTGATCGACGCGCGCGTGCTGGCACCCTTCGTCGGCATCGCCCTGCCGGCTGGCGCGACGGGGCCGGCGAGCGGCGGTTTGCCGGAGGAGCCGGGCGGGATGCGCGAGGCGCGTGCCTTCGCGCTCGACGCCGGCGAATCTGATGCGGGGGATGCCGCCCTGGCCGATCGGGCGCCGAGCGCGATGGTTGCGCCGGCAACGGTTTCCTATGCAGCGGCCTTCGCCGACTGGGAGCGCCGCTTTTTGAGCGAGGCGCTGGCGGCCAGCGGCGGCCGCGTCGCCGAGGCGGCCGCGCGGATCGGCATCGGCCGCGCGACGCTCTACAAGAAGATCGCCGCGCTCGGCCTCGACGCCTGAAGATCGACTCGGCGGCGCGTCGGCTATCGATAAGGCGAAATGATGCGCGCGACAATCCTGATTACGGAATATTCCTCATTGCCGGCATTCCTTGCGCCGCATGTGTCATATCCGCGTGTTATTGACGCTTCGATAACAATCCGATACGGACCTGTATGTCAGACGAATAAGATTTTCTACACAATTACGATTGAAAATTAATCAATCGCAGTGCAGCATCCCGGCAATGTCGGTGGACATATCGATATGAATACTTCGTTGAACTGCCGAATGCGCGAGTTGGCGCGACGCGCGCGAGCTTCCGCCCTGCCGCCAGCGGCGGCGGGGCTCGCCGGCCGAGCCGCGATGCGAGGGACGGCGAACCGAAGGCCGGTGCGACTCGCGCCGTCGCCGGCGGCGCGCCGGCCAGCGCCGATTGAACCCGGGCGGCACGCGTGGGTCAGAGTCGAATCGAGACTGAAACAATCCCGAAAGGGTGGACGGCGCATGGCCGTCGCCTCGTGATGTCGCGACCCGGCCGGCTATTTCCCGTATAGCGGGCGAAGCCGGTTTTTATCGCGACTCGAATTGACTTTCGAGCGGGGCGGCATGGCATACTCGCGTCGTCCCAAAAGCATACAGACCGGAACCCTCCATGACATATCGACTGGCGAAAGCGCGTTCGTCGCGCAAGCCTGCCGTCCGACTGGCATTGACGATTGCCCTGTTCGCGAGCCTCGCCGGATGCGGTGGCGGCGCGCCGTTGTTTACGCCGGATGGACGCGCCACCACCCAGGTGCAATGTCCGGAAGGCGGCCCCTGGGATACCTGCTTCCAGAATGCGCGCGGCATTTGCGGCGGCGAGTTCGACACGATCCAGCAATCGGTCAACAACGGCACCCGCAGCCTGCTGTTCGCCTGCCGCTCGAATCCCGCCAATTGAGCGGAGTCGTTTGCGGGACGAGCGCGGCGCGCGAAAAAAAATGAACCCCGCTTGAATTGATTTCTATACTGTCCAAATAACCATTCAGGAGTCGGATTCGATATGGCGACCTATAGGCAACTGACGGCCCAGCTCGAGAAGCTGCAGCAGAAAATCGACAAGGAGCGCGAAAAGGCCATCACCGACGCGATTGCCGATATCAAGGCGAAAATCGCGGAATACGACATCACGCCCGAAGAGCTCGGTTTCCGCAGCGTCGGCGTCGCCGCGAAACCGAAAAAGCCGCTGCCGCCGAAATACCTGAATCCGAAGACGGGCGAGACCTGGAGCGGCCGCGGCCGCGCCCCGGCCTGGCTGGGCAAGAATCGCAACCGTTTCCTGATCAAGGACTGATCCCGGAAAGTCTCACCTTTGGCGCCTTCTGCAACGGTGCGAATCGACTGCGTGTCGTTCGCACCGTTTTGTTTTGGGGAAAATGCGCGAGTGTGGAACATTTTGCTAATTATGTTTCCCAGTGGCGCCTGAACTTGAATCCCCGTGAAATACCCTGGTAAATAAGGGCTTTGGCCTTAATTCGAAGCGAATTCGCGTTTTGGCTCAGGCAAGTCCGGGGCAATTCGGTCGTCGCGCCGAACGCGGTTTCGCGGTGCCGGGATGGCCGATCGGCATGCGAATGGCGGCCGCTCCCGGATCTCCTCACCCTCGCTCCCGAACCGTCTCACCTTCGCTCCCGAAAAACCTCACCTTTGCGAGCGCGAGCCCGGCAAGGCATCAGGCAAGGCGCGCGGCGGCCCGCCCGGCGCGGCCTCGATCCGGCTCGCAAGGGGCCGCGCCGGCCGGCGTCCGAGCTATAGGCAGGCCCCCGGCCTTCCCCTATGCTACGGCTCACCGTCGCGTCATACGCGGCATGCCTTGAGGAGACGCCGTGACCGTCCGCAATCTCGATGCCTTGTTTCGACCGAAGTCCGTCGCGGTGGTGGGCGCGTCCCGCCGCGCCGGCAGCATCGGCGCGATCGTCTGGGGCCGCGTGCTCGACGGCGGCTTCGCCGGCCCCGCCTGGCCCGTCAATCCCAAGTACGACGAACTGAATGGGCAACGCGTGTTCGCGCGCGTCTCGCAACTGCCCGAGGCGCCTTCGCTGGCGATCGTCTGCACGCCGCCGGCCACCTGGCCCGGCATCGTCAAGCAGCTCGGCGCGCGGGGCGCGCGCGGCGTGATCCTGGTCGGCGAGGCACGCACGGCCGCCGAGCGCGCCTCGGTCGAGCGCGCGCTGGAGGCGGCCCGGCCGCACCTGCTGCGCGTGGTCGGTCCCGGCAGCCTCGGCGTGATCACGCCGCACCTGAACGCGCATTTCGGCGCACCGGCCTATCGCGTGAATGCCGGCGGCGTGGCCTGGGTCTCGCAATCGAACGCGCTCACCAATGCCGCGCTCGGCTGGGCGCACGCGCGCGGCCTCGGCTTCTCGCACGCGGTGGCGCTCGGCGACGAGGCCGACGTCGACGCGGGCGACGTGCTCGACTACCTGGCCAGCGATCCCGGCACGCGCGCGATCCTGCTCGAACTCGACAGCGTGAAATCGGCGCGCAAGTTCATGTCGGCGGCGCGGGCGGCGGCGCGCAACAAGCCGGTGCTGGCGCTGCGCACCGGGCGCGCCGATCCGGGCGACGCGCTCTACACGGCCGCCTTCCAGCGGGCTGGCATGGTGCGCGTCGAGGCGCTCGACGACCTGCTCGACGAGGTCGAGACGCTCGGTGTCGGCCGCATCGCGAACAGCAATGCAGCCACCGTGATCACCAGCGATGCCGGCGTGGCGAAGCTCGCCGTCGACGCGCTCGGCGCGGCTGGCGATCTGCGCTTGGCGCCGTGGCCGGCCGCGGCCACCGAGGCGCTGGCCGCGGTGCTGCCGCTGCCGCGCGGCATCGAGGCGGGCAACCCCCTGCTGCTCGGTGACGACGCGCGGCCCGAGGCGTTCGGTGCCGCGGTGCGAGCGCTCGGCGCGCACGGCGCGGCGGGCACGCTGTTCGTGGTGCATGCCACCTCGCACAACGCGCCCGTCGAGGCCGTGGCGCGCGAGTTGATCGAGGCGCAGCGAAGCGCCTCGCGCGGCATCGTCGCCTGCTTCTTCGGCGGCGTCGACGCGGCCACGCGCGATGCGCTGCACGCGCACGGCATCCCCGTGCACACCACGCCGCAGCGCCTGGCGCGCGCCTACGCGCGGCTGGTCGACTACCGGCTTGGCCGCGAGCTGCTGATGCAGACGCCCGAAGGTTCGCCGCCCGAGCCGCCGCCCTCGGTGGTGCAAGCGCAGGAGGCAGCGCGCGCTGCGCTCGCGCGGGGCCCGGCCGAACTCGACGGCGCGCAGGCCGCCGCCTGGCTCGCGCATTTCGGGCTGCAGGGCGTGCAGACCGACGCGGATGCGCGCGACATCATCGTCGAGGTCACGGTCGAGATGCATGACGACCAGAACTTCGGCCCGGTATTCCGTTACTCGGTGCCGGCGGCGGACGGCGTGTCGGCGCCGCTGGTGGTCTATGGGCTGCCGCCTTTCAACACGGTGCTGGCGCGCGCCGTGGTGCGCCGCTCGCCCTATTCGCGCCGCGCCGAGCCCGAGCCGCTGCTCGAGGCGCTGATGGCGCTGTCGCAGGCGGTCTGCGAGGTGCGCGAGCTGGTGGCCCTGTCGCTGGTGCTGCGGGTGCTGCCCCGGCACGTGACGATCCGCGACGCGCGGCTGCGTTTCGCGGCGGGGCGCGGACGGCTCGCGATCATGCCGTATCCGCGCCGCCTGGAGCAGCAGCTCGAATGGCGCGGCCGGACCATGACGGTGCGGCCGATCCGCCCCGAGGACGAGGCCGCGCACACGGCGCTGCTCGGCGCGATGACGCCCGACGATCTGCGCATGCGCTTCTTCGGCTCGATCCGCAGCTTCGATCACTCGCAGGTCGCGCGCATGACGCAGATCGACTACGACCGCGAGATGGCGCTGATCGCCACCGCCGACGATGACGACGGGCAGCGGCAGACGCTGGGCGTGGTGCGCGCGGTGGCCGATCCGGACAACGAAACCGCCGAGTTCGCGATCGCGATCCGTCCTGACCAGAAGGGCAGCGGGCTGGGGCGGCTGCTGATGGGGCAGATCATCGACTACGCGCGCTCGCGCGGCACGCACTGGCTGATCGGCGAGGCCTTGCGCGAGAACGGCGCGATGATCGGCCTGGCGCGTGCCTCGGGCTTCGCGGTGAGCGCGGGCGAGGAGCCGGGCGTGGTCGCGTTCCGCTTGAAGCTGCGGGATTGATCGCGGCTGACGCGGCGTGTCGCGCGCGGCTTCGCCGTCGCGCAGCGAGGCGACAGGTGAGCCGATGCGGGAGCGGAGGTGAGGTTTTACGGGAGCGGCGGGGAAGGCGGCGAGATTGAACGACACCGTCGCGTAGCAAGCGAATCGCGAGATGCAGGGCCGTCGGCGTTGATGACGCCGGCGGCCCTGTCTGTTTTCAAGCGGAGATTCAGGCCGCGAGCTTGTTCGAGGCGTCGTCGATCAGCGGGCGCGACAGCGCCAGTTCCTCGAGCAGCGCCTCCGCGTAGACGGCGCCGGTTTCGCGCTCGAGCCGCGCGATCGTCAGCGCGCAACGCGCCACGTCCTTCGGCATCGCGATGAAGCGCTTGACCGATTCGCCGGCCGTGAAGGCCTCGAACAGCGCGCCACGCACCTCGTCGGGCAGCGTCTTGGTCCACTGGTAGGGCTTGCCGTTGAAGGTGATCGAGGGCGGCAGCACGCGCTCCTTCTTGCTGGCCGAGATCAGGCCGTAGGTGCGCGCCGCGTCGCCGATCTGCTCGGGCGAGAACAGCTCGTCGGGCGAGATGTCGAACTGCTCGATGTAGGCTTCGATCGCCTGCATCGCGGCGGCGCGATCGTCGCGTTTCTTCTGGGCGCGCGCGACGATGTCGCGCAGCTCGTCTGCCTCCTCGGGCGTGATCGTGAAGCTTGCCTGCTTCTGCTGAAGTTCGGAAAAACGCTGGAATTCGATATCGGTCAGAAGTTTGGCCATGAGGGTCATCGTGCGCGCGCCGCCGGATCGACGGGCGTCGGTTTGCGAAAGGGCCGCTATTTTAGCGTCGCGCGCCGATGCGATCCAGCGCGCGTGCCGCGGTGCCGTTCGCGCGATGCGTCCGGCGCCCGCCGTCGCCTCGCTCGTGGCGCGCCACGGCCGGCGCTCAGGCTGCCTGCAGGCTGGCCATCGACAGGCCTTCGGCGGTTCGCCGCAGCAGCTCGGTGGCTTCGTCGAGCGTCGGCGCGCAGCGCGTGTCGACGCGCTGCACGTAAGGGCAGGTCAGCACCGCGATGGCCTGCCCCGAAGGCCCGAGCACCGGAACGGCGATATCGGTAACACCCAGGGCCCGGCGAGACGCCTGACGCAGGCAACCCTGCTGCCGCGCGCCGATGGCGGCTGCCTCGAAGGCGGCTTCGTCGAGGCCGTTCGCGTCGGCGAGTTTCGCGTGCTCGCCGAGCATGTGCTCGCGCTGGCCCGGCGTCTGGAACGCCAGCATCAATTGTCCCGAGGCGGTATCGGTGAGCCCGACGCGCGAGCCGAGCCGCACCGTGATGCCCCAGGCGCCCGGGTCGTCGACCTGGGCGATCACCAGCAGGCCGCCGCGGTCGTGGACGCTCAGGTGGCAGGATTGCCCGGCCGTGTCGGCGAAGCGCTGCATCGGCGGCAGCGCCTCGTCGATCAGCCGGTTCATCGGCGGATGGCGGTGGGCCAGCGCGAACAGCTTGAGGCTCAACGTGTAGCGGTCGCCGGACGAGGAGCGCGTCACGTACTGGCGTGCCACCAGGCGCTCGAGCATGCGGTAGATCTCGCTGGCGTTGCGGCCGAGCTGCTTGGTGATCTCGGTGCGGGTCAGGCCTTCCTTGCGTTGCGCGAGCAGTTCGAGGATATCGAGTCCCTTGTCGAGCGCCGGTGCGCGATAGCGCTCGACTTCCTCGGGCGTGCACGGGGAGGTGGCGGAATTCGCGAGAGCGGCAGATGTGGTCGGCATCGTGAGTGGTGGTTGCATGGTCGGGCGCCCGCGTCGCGAGGACGGCTTGCGCCCGGTTGTGGCTACGGGGCGGATCGGCACGCAGGCGCCCGGCACCGGGCCTGTCGTGCTCCGCCGTGCGATCGCACAATGGCGGGGTGCATCAGTTGATCCGTTTATTTCCGGAAAGTAAACGTCAAGAAATGAACAGTAAGCATGTTTACGTGCGCCGAGGCCTGGCCCCGGCCCCGGCGAGCGGGGCGGATTTCCTTGCCGTTTCAGGCAGTTCGGCGCGTTGCGGCCGATCGGGCGGCGGTTCGGCGGCAACTGTTGTCGTTTGACAACATACGATGCGGCTCCGGCGGAGCAAACCGGTCCCGGGGCGGCGCCCTCGGCGGCCGCTGCAATAGTGGGTATCCGTGAGCCATCATTCCGGCGTCGCACGCAGATGATAAAAATCGCCAACCGGACCGGGACCGGGACCGGCGCCGCCGCGAGGCGCGCCGGCGGCCGCGCAGGCACAATCGTCCCGCGCCGATTTCGTCCATGTGATCCAACCAGAGGAAGTTCGTCATGAAACTGCTGCGTTACGGCCCGGTGGGCCAGGAAAAGCCCGGCCTGCTCGATGCCGGGGGTCGGATTCGCGACCTGTCGGCGGTGATCCCCGACCTGGCCGGCGAGGCGCTCTCGGATGCCGCGCTGGCGCGCCTGCGCGCGCTCGATCCGGCCTCGCTGCCGCTGGTGCCGGGCGAGCCGCGCATCGGCGCCTGCGTCGGGCAGATCGGCAAGTTCGTCTGCATCGGCCTGAACTACGCCGATCACGCCGCCGAATCGGGGCTGCCGGTGCCGAGCGAGCCGGTGGTGTTCGCCAAGTGGACCAGCGCCGTGTGCGGCCCGAACGACGGCATCGAGATCCCGCGCGACTCGCTCAAGACCGACTGGGAGGTCGAGCTGGGCGTGGTGATCGGGCGGCCCTGCAAGAATGTCGACGAAGCCGATGCGCTCGACTACGTGGCCGGCTACTGCGTGATCAACGACGTGTCCGAGCGCGAATGGCAGATCGAGCGCGGCGGCCAGTGGGACAAGGGCAAGGGTTTCGACAGCTTCGGCCCGATCGGCCCCTGGCTGGTCACGCGCGACGAGGTGCCCGATCCGCAGCAGCTCTCGCTGTGGCTCGAGGTCGACGGCCATCGCTACCAGGACGGCAGCACGCGCACCATGATCTTCGGCGTGGCCGAGGTGATCGCCTATCTGTCGCGTTGCATGAGCCTGCAGCCGGGCGACGTGATCTCGACCGGCACGCCCCCCGGCGTCGGCATGGGCGTGAAGCCCGCGCCGGTCTACCTGAAGCCGGGCCAGACCCTGCGCCTGGGCATCGACGGCCTCGGCGAGCAGCGCCAGCTCACGCGCGCGGCCGACTGAGTTCCGCGCTCGCCCGCGCCGGCGGGTTTCGATGTCGGGCCGCGTCGAGGCCCCGATATCGGATCCGGCGGCGCGGGCGATCCGCCAGGTCCAGACAGTGCCGCGCCGCCGCAATCGAGCAGGACTCCTCCTCAATGCGGCCAGGTGGGCGAGCACGATATCTCCCCCGAAATTCACGAATCGACCGGCAAAGGCGCGGCAGTCATCGCGTCGAAGCGCGGTTCGATCTCGACACCATTTTCATCTCCCCATCGAGCAAAAAAGGGCGCGAAATCCGGCCAGGCTTTCGTGACATTTCGCTGCGGAACTCCTGCGAATCTCGACGCGCGTCGCGGTTGACCCGACAGGCGGGCATCTCTCGCGATGTCATTCCCGATGATTCGCCACGGAGTTGACCATGGACCGCGTTTCCCCCTCCCTTCTCGCCGTCGAGGCGCCGCTTCAGGCATCGCTTCAAATACCGCATCAGATACCGCTTCAAATACCTCTTCCCGCCCCGATCGTTCCCATTGCCGACGATGCGCCGCTTCGCAGCGAGCGACTGCCGTTCACGATCCGCGCGGTGCGCGACGAGGCCGACCTCGAACGCGTGCTGGCGATGCGCCGCGCGGCCTATGGCCGGCACACGCCCGAGTTCGCGGCCGGCATGACGATCGAGGCCGGCGACCGGCGCGACGACACGGTGCTGCTGCTGGCCGAATCGCGGCTCGATCGCGAGGCGATCGGCACCATGCCGATCCAGACCAACCGGCACGGCCCGCTGCCGCTGGAAGGCTCGGTGGCGCTGCCCGACTGGCTGGACGGCTGCCGGCTGGCCGAGGCGACCCGGCTCGCGGTGCGCGGCGGCATGATCGGCCGCGCCGTCAAGGTCGCGCTCTGCAAGGCGCTGTTCCTCCATTGCCGCTCGGCCGCGATCGACTGGATGGTGATCACCGCGCGCTCGCCGCTCGATCGCGAATACCAGGCGATGCTGTTCGAGGATGTGCATGGCAGGCCCGAGTTCTTCCCGATGGCGCATGTCGGCGGCATGCCGCATCGTGTGCTCGCCAAGCGGGTCGACGCGGCGCGCCGGCGCTGGGCCGAGGTGCGGCACCCGCTGTACGGCTATGTGTTCGACACCCATCATCCCGACATCGACGTGAGCGTGCCCGAAGCCTGAGAGGCGGCTCAGGCGGCGCGATGCTCCCGACTGCCCAGCCGGGAGCATCTATGGATTCCGATTCTTTCTTGATGAGAATTAATAACAGCGCGGCGCATGAAGGCCGATTAGAATCGAATGCGTTTTGGCAAGCGACAAACGGGGGATGACAGACATGCGGCTGTCGGCTTGGGCATCTGGATTCGGACAGCTGGCGGGCGGGCGCTCATTCGACCGCTGGTTCGATGTCTTTTCGATCTATCTCGTGCCCGCGATCCTGGCGATATCGACCGCGCTGTTCTTTACGATATCGCCATCGGGCGATGTCTCGATCGAGACCACTCCCCTCGATTTCCACGCCTTCATCGACGGCAGCGACCGGGCCTCGCCGGCCGAGGCCCTGCGCGCGCTGCGCGAGGCGCCGGTGACGGGGCGCTTCGGCACGCACCTGTCCGAGCACCCGGTCTGGATCCTGCTCGACGCGCAGCCGGTAAATCCGGCTGCCGATTCACGCGACTACCTGGCCTTCGCGTCGCGCCACGCGAAATCGCTGTCGTGCTGGAACGCCGGCACGCTGGCGCCGCTCGGCGCGGCCGATCGCGTCAGCCCGCAAGGCGCGATGCAACTGGCCGCGGCCGGTTTCGCGCTGCGTCTCGAACCGCCCGCCGCGGGCGCGCCGATCCTCTGCCGGGGCCTCTACAGCGGCCCCGCCTACGTGACGGCCAGCCGCCTGACGGGCCGCGCGCTGACGGCGGCGCGGCTGCAGTTCGAGCGCAATGCCTCGCTGATCGGCGGCGGGCTGTTGACGCTGGCGATCTTCATCTTCGTGACCGCGATGATCAACCGCGAGTGGACCTACGTGGTGTTCTCGGTCTGGCTGGTCGGCAACCAGCGCCTGGCGGCCAACGCGCTCGGCTTCGACAACGCCTGGCTCGGCCACACCCTGTCGCCGGCCTGGATCGACCTGGTCCGGCAACTGAGCTTCGCGATCTACTACATCGTCACGGTTTCGCTGTTCGGCCGGCTGTTTCGCCGCGAGATCGCGCGGGTCTCGCTGCAATGGCTGCTCAAGACCGTGCAGCTCGGCGGCCTGCTGTTGCTGCTGCTGTCCTTCGTGCTGCCCTATCGCCAGTTCGTGCCGGCGCTCTGGGCGCTGGCCGGCGCCGGCATGCTGCTGTTGCTCTACCTGCTCGGCACGCTGCTGCTGCGGGCGCGCTCGCGCACCGTGATCTGGTACGTGGCCTCGCTGTCCTTCGTGCTGTTCGCGATCCTCTCCGAGGTGTTCGCCGCCGCGCTCGGCACGCGCATGCTGTTCGGCGGCCTGAACCCGGTGGTCACGGCGCTGGTCTCGAGCATGATGGCGGCCTTCGCGATCGCCGAGCAGATGCGCGCCGATCGCGCCCAGCGCCACAAGTCCGAAACCGAGTTGCGCACCACCTACGACCTCACGCCGATGGGGCTCTTCACGCTCGACAGCGAGGGCCGCTTCACGCGCGCCAACCCGGCGCTGCTGGCGATGCTCGGGCTCGATCGCGACAGCTACCGCAGCCGCCACTGGACCGATTTCTTCGACGAGGGCTCCTGGATCCGCCTGCGCGACCTGGCGCTGCGCGGTGGCGAAAGCGCCATCGAGATCAACGGCTCGCCCGACGCGGGCACCGCCCGGCGCCGTTATTCGCTGCGCGCGATCTTCTCCGAGAACGCCTACGAGGGCTCGCTCGAGGAGGTGACCGAGCGCGCCGAGGCGGTCGCGCGGCTGCACTTCCTGGCCGAGCACGATTCGCTGACCGGGGCGCTGAACCGGCGCGGCATCGAGCGCGTGCTGGAAGGGCTGACCAGCACGCGGCCGTCGTGGTCGGTGGCCTATGTCGACCTCGACCGCTTCAAGCTGATCAACGACATGTTCGGCCACGCGGCCGGCGACGAGGTGCTGCGCCAACTGGTGGTGCGCATGACGGCGAGCCTGGAAGGACGCGGCACCATCGGCCGGATCGGCGGCGACGAGTTCGTCTGCGTGTTCGCCGAGATGGACGTGGACGAGGCCGCCGCGCTGTGCCGGCGCCTGGAGCACGCGGTCAGCGCGCTGCCCTATCCGATCGGCAGCCGCGCGTTCCGCGTGCGGGCCTCGATCGGCGTGGTCGAGTGCCTGCCGAACATGTCGGTGCAGGACATCGTCGCGCACGCCGACCAGGCCTGCCGCGAATCCAAGCGCGACGGCAACGGCAAGGTGGTGGTCTATCGCAGCGACGCGTTCGACCTGGAGCGGCGCACGCGCGACATCGCGCTGATCGGCACGCTCAGCGAGGATGCGATTCCCGAGGGCCTGGTGCTGGCGATGCAGCCGATCATGTCGGTCACGAACGCGGCCGAGTCGCTCGATTTCGAGGTGCTGCTGCGCTTGCGGCGCGACGACGGCACGATCCTCAGCGCGGTCGACTTCATCGACGCCTTCGAGCGCTCGGGCACCATCGGCGCGATCGATCTGTGGGTGCTGTCGATGGTGCTGGAGTGGATCGAGCGCAACCAGGCCGCGCTGACGAAGACGCGCTTCATCTGCGTGAACCTGAGCGGCGCCTCGCTCAACGACGAGCGCATCGTCGCCGAGCTGTTCCGGCGGCTGGAGGCGCATGCCTTGATCGTCCATTACCTGTGCCTGGAGATCACCGAGACGGTCGCGCTGCACGACCTGAAGACCAGCCAGCACTTCATCGCGCGGGCCCACGACATGGGGATCCGCATCGCGCTCGACGATTTCGGCGCGGGCCACACCTCGTTCAAGTACCTGAAGGCGCTGTCGGCCGACGCGCTGAAGATCGACGGCGAGTTCGTCAAGACCATGTGCGAGCACCCGGCCGATATCGCGATCGTCGAGTCGATGGTCAACCTGGCCCGCAACCTCGGCATGCGCACCATCGCCGAGTGGGTCGAGGACCTGCGCACCTTCGAGGCGCTGCGTGCGATCGGCGTCGACTACGTGCAGGGTTACGCGGTCGGCCGGCCGGTGATGCCGGAGCGGATCCTGGCCGCCGATTCCTGCCTCGACCTGGTGCTGCTCGACTCGATCCGGCGCGTGCTGGCCGAGCCGGCGCCGGCCGGTGCCGATGCGGGCGAGGAAGCGAACGACGAAGCGCGCGCGGGCGATCGGGGTTGAGGAAACGGCGGGCGGGAACGGGATGAGCGGCGTGCGGCGCCGGCCGGCAGCGGGCAGAGGAGGAGACCCGCGAACCGGGCCGGTGCGCCGGCAAGGCGGGAACGACGGAGTCGCGTCGACAGGGGCCGCGAGCGCGGCCCCGTCACGACACGGCGATCAGAAGTCGGTGGTCATCGACAGCCAGATCGAGCGCGGCTCGCCCTGGCTCAGGTAACCCCCGATGGTCGAGGCCCAGTACGACTTGTTGGCGACGTTGCGGACCATCACGCGGAAGGTGGTTTCCTTCTTGAACAGCTCGGTCTTGTAGCGCGCGCCGATGTCGAAGCGGTTCCACGACGGGATCGACAGCTTGTTGGCGACATCCAGGTACTGCGAGCTGGTGTGGATCCAGCGCGCCGTCAGCGTCGCGCCCTGCAGCATCGGCAGGTCGTATTCGGCATTCGCGGTGAAGGTGAACTTCGGCACGCCGATCGGGCGGTTGCCGTCGCTCGTGCCGCCCGAGGTGCCCTCCAGCGTCGCGTCGATGTAGCTGGCGCCGGCGATCAGGCGCAGGCCCTTGACCGGTTCGCCGTTGATCGAGGCCTCCACGCCGCGGTGGCGCTGCGTGCCGTCGGCGCCGTAGATCAGCGTGTTGGGATCGGTGTAGGCCATCGGCTTCTCGATCTGGAACAGCGCGAGCGCGGCGCCGAAGCGGCCGGCGTCGTACTTGGTGCCCACTTCATATTGCTTCGAGCGGTACGGGGCGAGCACCTCGCCCACGTTGCGCGCGGTGGTCGGCGCCGTGCCGCCCTGCGTCAGGGCTTCCGTGCGGTTCGCGTAGAACGCCCAGTTGTCGGTCGCCTTGAGCACCAGGCCGAATACCGGCGTGGTGACCGACTGGTCGTAGACGCTGCTGACCGCGCCGGTGTAGCCGTAGTTGGTCACCGCGATCGACTGGCGGCGCGCGCCGATGGTGAACAGCACGCGATCGTTGAGCAGGCCGAGCGTGTCCGACACCGCCACGCTGCGCGTCCAGGTCATCGCGGTGGTGCCCGGGTCGGACATGTTGCCGCCCGAGTACAGGTTGTTGCCCGGGAAGGGCACCGCCGGCGGATTGTCGAGCGTGGTCGGGAAGGTGCCCGACAGCGTGTAGGCCGACTGGCTGTTCAGGCGCGTGTAGGCCGCGCCGGCGGTCACGAAGTGCGTGACGGGGCCCGTCGCGAAGCGCCCGCGCACGCCGGCTTCGGCCGATTGCGCGTCTTCCTTGTGCGGAACCGTCATGCGCGAGGCGGTGACGGCGCCGGTCGAGGCGTTGTAGGTCGGCGAGGAATAGATGCCGTTCTCGTCCGTATGACGCGCGCCGCCCGCCACGTAGGCGGTCCAGCCCGGGAAGAAGTCGTATTCGGCGCGCAGCTGGCCGACCGTGTCCTCCAGGTCGCTGTAGGCCCAGGGCTGGGCGTAGTTGTGGGTGGCCGAGGGCGGCGCGGGAATCGCGCCGGTGCCGCTCACGTAGACCACCGAGCGGCCCTGGTCGTCGCGTTCGCGCTGGTGCAGGAAGTCGGCGTAGAGGCGCAGCTTGTCGCCGCGGTAGTCGAGCGCGAGCGCCTGGGTGGTGGCGCGGTGATGCGCGTCGTCGATGTCGGTCGAGCCGCCGCTGGTCGCCTGGTTCACGCGGATGCCGAACTGGCCTTCGCTGCCGAAGCGCCGGCCGATGTCGATGTGCTCGCCCACCTGGCCGCCGGTGCTGCCGTCGAGCGTCACGCGCGTGAGCGGCTTGTCGTCGGCGCGCTTCAGCTGGATGTTGACGCCGCCGCCCACCGCGCTGCCGGTCGGCGAGGCGCCGCTCAGGAACGCGTTGGCGCCCTTCAGCACGTCGATCCGCTCGACCGCGTCGGTGGCCACCAACTGGCGCGGCGTGACGCCGTACAGGCCGTTCAGCGAGACATCGTCACCGTTGAGCTGGAAGCCGCGGATGATGAACACCTGCGAGAAGTTGCCGTAGCCGAACGCGCTGCGCACGGCCGGATCGTTGTCGAGCACGTCGGCCAGCGTGCGGGCCTGCTGGTCCTCGATCAGCTTCGAGGTATAGGTCGTCATGCTGAACGGCACGTCGATGTTGCGCTGCTTGCCCAGCACGCCGTAGTCGGCGCCGCGCGCCACCTGGCCGCCGCCGAAGGTCGGCGAGAGATCGCCCGGCAGCTCCTCGACCTTGCCCTTCACGGCGATGGTCGGCAGTGCCGCGGCGGGACGCGCTGCCGTGCTGCCCGCCGTGCTCGTATCGGACGAGGACGGCGCGCTCTGGGCGATGGCGACGGCGGGAAAGGCGCAGGCGGCGGCGAGCGCGAGGCAGCCCCAGGAAATCGGCGAGAGGGGCCAGGACGGCGTTTGGAAGCTTGACATAGGACGCACTAAACGGATTGAAGAAAACTCCGTCCCAGGGCGTCATTCGGAATCCGGGCGGGCCGGCCGTTCCGTCAATCGGTCCTGCGAGTCGGACGAAGGCGGGACGGCGTTTTTTATGAAGACGCGACTATAAATTAAATGCGAATCATTGTCATCTTGAAAGTAATTCTCATGTCTATCTGTAACGACAGGAGCGAAGCTTCGGGGTGGTGCGCGGCAGGCGGGGCGAGGGCGGGAGGCCCGTGGCGAGGGGCTCGGCGGCAAGGGCTCGGCGGCGAACGGCCAGGGCGCGGGCCGGATCGCGGCAGGGATCGCCAAGGCAGGCGATCCCTGCCGCCATCTGATGGGGTTGGATGACGAATTCCGCGATGCGCAACGCAGGCGCATCGCTGACGGCCCTCAATTCGGCACGGCGACGTTCATTTCGCGCAGCAGGTTGTCGGCGTGGTCGAGGTGGTGCATCACCCACAGCATGTAGCGCACGTCGACATGGATCGAGCGCGTGACGGCCGGATCGAACAGCCAGCCCGCGCTGACGCCTTCCCAGGCGCCGTCGAAGACCAGCCCGACCAGCTTGCCGTCGCGGTCCAGCGTGGGCGAGCCCGAATTGCCGCCGGCGATGTCGAGATCGGCGAGGAAGTTCACGGGCAGCGCGTCGGCGCCGGGGCCGGCGAAGCCGTCGAAGGCATGCGCGCGGATCGCCGCGAGTTCGGCGGCCGGTGCGTTGAAGGGCGCGACGCCGGTGTTCTTCTGCACGATGCCGTCGGTGGTGGTGAACGGCAGGTACTCGACCGCGTCGCGCGGCCGATAGCCCTGCACGGTGCCGAAGCTCACGCGCAGCGACAGGTTCGCGTCGTGGTAGACGGGCAGGCCGCGTGCCTCGCTGTAGGCGGTCAGGGCCTTCATGTAGCCGGCCCGCGCGGCGGCCTCGTCGCCGTCCTGGGCCTTGTCCGCGTGCTCGATGGCCAGCAGGTCCGGCATCAGCGCGCGCGTCAGCGCGATCCAGCTATCGTGGCTCGCCGCGAGTTCGGCGGGCGTGGCCGACATCAGCGCGACGCGGGTCGCCTGGTCGGTCAGCCGGCTGCCCGCGTAGAGCGCGTCGACCTTGGCGGCAAGCGCCGCGGCGTCGTTCGCGCCGCCCAGCCAGCGATCAAGCGCGCCGATGTGCTGGTCGGCCGGCAGCTTCGCGTAGCGCTGCAGCACATAGACCAGCAACTGCCGGTCGACGGCCGGATCGTAGCGGCGGTCGATGCTCTTCTGCTGGCCGAGCAGGTCGATCTCGTCGCGCTGGCGGAAGCCGTCCTCGCGTTCGGCATCGGGCTTCTGCTTTTCGTCGGCGAGCCGCACGATCCGATACGAGGCGCGGTACATCTGCGTCTGCTGCAGCAGGTGCAGGATCAGGTCGCGCTCGCGCGTGACCATGCGCGCGTCGACCAGACGGTTCAGCCGCTCGACGTCGGCCAGCCGCGCGGGGGCGTCGAGCTTGCCGCCGGCCGGTTGCGCGGCGAGCCAGCGGTGCAGCGCGGCCTCCTGCTCGCGGCGCGTCGACAGCGCATCGCCGTTGGCCAGTTCGTCGCGGTTGCCCTGGTAGAACTTGATCGAATTGTTGAAGCCGGCCACCTGGTCGGCATAGGCCACCGCCACCGCCGGCCGCTGCTTGCCGGCCGTGTCGATGATGCGGTTCATGTCTCCGAGCGCGCGGATCAGCGTCGGGTACTGCCAGTCGATCGCGCTGCGCAGTTCATCGGGCAGCAGGTGGCGATTGGTGCGGCCGGGGTAGCCGGCCACCATCACGAAATCGCCGGCCTTCACGCCTTGCGGATTCACGGTCAGCCAGTGCTTGGGGCGATAGGGCACGTTGTCCTTCGCGTAGGTCGCGCTGCTGCCGTCGCGTGCCACGTAGGCGCGCAGGAAGCTGAAGTCGCCGGTGTGGCGCGGCCACATCCAGTTGTCGATGTCGCCGCCGTACTTGCCGATCGACTCGGGCGGGGCGTAGACGAGCCGCACGTCGCGCAATTCCTTCTGGCGCACCAGTTGATAGTCGTAGCCGCCGCTGAAGGTCTGCACCTGGCAGTGATAGCCCGGCGTGGTGCATTCGCGCACCAGGCGGTCCTTCTCGCGATCGATCGCGACGTAGCGCGCATAACCGTCGCTGCCGGGCGGAACCGCCGCCTCGATGCGATCGGTCACGTCGGTCACCTGCTCGGTCACGTAGACGCGCTGGGTGGGCGCGGCGGGCAGTTCGTCGGCCTTGGCGCGGGCCAGGAATCCGTTCTCGATCAGGTTCTTCTCGGGCGTCGAGTTGTATTGCAGCGCGCCGTAGCCGCAATGGTGGTTGGTGACGATCAGGCCGTCCGGCGAGACGAACGAGGCGGTGCAGAAACCCAGCCCGACCACGGCATCGAGCGGCCAGGATTTCAGCGAGGCGAGTTGCCGAGGATCGAGCGCGAGCCCGCGTTGCTTGAGCTGGGGAGCCAGGGACGGCAGCTGGGACGGTTGCCACATGCCTTCGTCGGCGCGCGCGATGCCGCCGGCCAGCAACGAGACGGCGACGAGCGTCGCGCTCGCCGTGCATAACAGTTTGAGACGCATTCGGATCCTCGGATTGAGACGGCCTGTGATCGACAGCTTTATTCAATCGGCATTGCGACTGCCGTGCGATTGTAGTCCGGGGGGAATGAAGGCGGTATTTTTATATCTTTGTAAGATGTAGGGAAATGAAAATAAAAATGCCCAATGAATTTTCTTGAGAATGTTCTTTGCGTGATGAATGTATTGGCAATAATTCCGGATCTCGATGAATTGGCGATGACATGCAATGGTGTGACGGGTGAGATGCGAGAGGCATTGCAAGGCGTTCAGGTGCTTGTATCGCGTTGTTCATATCAAGCCGGCGAGCGACTTTGCCTGGCATCGGCATGCATGCCGATATTGAAATGTCGATTATAAAATGCCGATTGATTTCATCATCAATGAAGCCGCTAGGAATGTTCTTTTATGTGAGACAGGCAAAAAAAACCCCCGCCGCATGAGGGGGCATGACGGCGAGGGGAGGAGGGGATGCCTTGAACAACAACGCGTATTGCAGGGAGCCGGCCGCGGCCGGCTTGGGGGTGCTTGCGAACCGCGATCACGCTTCGACGGCTTCGCGTAACGGTGCCGCTGCCGTCGCGGGTGCCTCGACGTCCTGGCGGATCAGGTAGTCGAAGGCCGACAACGAAGCCTTCGCGCCTTCGCCGACCGCGATCACGATCTGCTTGTAGGGCACCGTGGTCACGTCGCCGGCCGCGAACACGCCGGGAATCGACGTCGCGCCGCGCGCATCCACCACGATCTCGCCGTGCTTCGACAGCTCGATCGTGCCCTTCAGCCATTCCGTGTTCGGCACCAGGCCGATCTGCACGAACACGCCTTCGAGGTCGATGCGCTTGGTTTCGCCCGTTTCACGTTCGAGGTAGATCAGGCCGTTCAGCTTCTGGCCGTCGCCCGTCAGCTCCTTGGTTTGCGCGCTGGTCACCACCGTCACGTTCGGGAGGCTGCGCAGCTTGCGCTGCAGCACTTCGTCGGCGCGCAGCGTCTGGCCGAATTCGATCAGCGTGACTTCGCGCACGATGCCGGCCAGGTCGATCGCGGCCTCGACACCCGAGTTGCCGCCGCCCACCACGGCCACGCGCTTGCCCTTGAACAGCGGGCCATCGCAATGCGGGCAGTAGGCCACGCCCTTGTTGCGATACTCGCGTTCACCCGGCACGTTCAGCTCGCGCCAGCGCGCGCCGGTCGACAGCACGATGGTCTTGGCCTTCAGCACCGCGCCGTTTTCCAGGTGGATCTCGTTGACCTTGCCCGGGACCAGCGCCGCGGCGCGCTGCACGTCCATCACGTCGACGTCGTATTGCTTGACGTGCTGCTCCAGCGCGGCGGCGAACTTCGGTCCTTCGGTTTCCTGGACGGAGATGAAGTTCTCGATCGCCATGGTGTCCAGCACCTGCCCGCCGAAGCGCTCCGCCACCACGCCGGTGCGAATGCCCTTGCGTGCCGAGTAGATCGCGGCCGCCGCGCCAGCCGGGCCACCACCCACCACCAGCACGTCGAACACTTCCTTGTTGGCGAGTGCCTTGGCGGCACGCTCGCTGGCGCCCGTGTCGATCTTCGCGAGGATTTCCTTCACGCTGCTACGGCCCTGGCCGAAGCTCTCGCCGTTCAGGAACATGGTCGGCACCGCCATGATCTGGCGTGCCTCGACTTCGTTCTGGAACAGCGCGCCGTCGATCGCCACGTGGCGGATGCGCGGGTTGATCAGCGCCATCACGTTCAGCGCCTGGACCACTTCCGGGCAGTTCTGGCAGGACAGCGAGAAATACGTCTCGAAGGAAAAATCGCCGTCGAGATTGCGAATCTGTTCGATGGTGTCCTCGTCGAGCTTGAGCGGGTGGCCGCCGACCTGCAGCAGCGCCAGCACGAGCGAGGTGAATTCATGGCCCATCGGGATGCCGGCAAAGCGGATCCCGGCAGCCTTGCCCGGTTCGCCGATGCTGAACGAGGGCTTGCGCTCGGCGTCGTCGCGGCGTTCGATCACGGCCACGCGCGGCGACAGCTCGCCGATCTCCTTCAGCAGCGCGATCAGCTCCTGCGACTTCGCGCCGTCGTCGAGCGAGGCGACGAGTTCGATCGGGCGGGTGAGCTTGTCGAGGTACGACTTCAACTGGTTCTTGAGATTGGCTTCGAGCATGATGTTCGGTTTGTCTTGTCGGTTGTCGTGTGCCCCGGCGCGGGGCGCTCGATACGGCGTTTGCGTGCGCCGTATCGAATCGTTCTTGATGCCTTGAAGGGCGGCCTCAGATCTTGCCGATCAGGTCCAGCGACGGGGTCAGCGTTTCAGCGCCCGGCGTCCACTTGGCGGGGCAGACTTCACCCGGGTGCGATGCCACGTACTGCGCGGCCTGCACCTTGCGCAGCAGCTCGCCCGCGTCGCGGCCGATGCCGTTGTCGTGGATCTCGGCGATCTTGATCTCGCCTTCCGGGTTGATCACGAAGGTGCCGCGCAGCGCCATGCCTTCTTCCTCGATCAGCACGTCGAAGTTGCGTGCCAGGCGCGCGGTCGGATCGCCGACCATCGGGTACTGGATCTTGGCGATGGTTTCCGAGGCTTCGTGCCAGGCCTTGTGCGTGAAGTGCGTATCGGTCGACACACCGTAGATCTCCACGCCCAGCTTCTGGAATTCGGCGTAGCGGTCGGCCAGGTCGCCCAGCTCGGTCGGGCACACGAAGGTGAAGTCCGCCGGGTAGAACACCACCACCGACCACTTGCCCTTGAGGCTTTCCTCGGTCACCGGCACGAAGGCGCCGTTGTGGTAGGCGGTTGCATTGAAGGGCTTGATCTGGCTGTTGATGATCGGCATCGAATAGGTCCTTGGGAATCGTTGAATGGGGTGTGAATCAATGGCTGGGCGGCCGGCCCCGCTCGGGCGCCGGCCGGCATCGCGATCAGCGATGGCGATACAGATCGCCGGTGGCGGCGGGCAGCTTCACGCCGCTTTCCACGCCGGCGGCCGGGTTGGCGCCATAACCGGAATCGCCTTGGGCGGCGTGCAGACGCGCCTGGGCTTCCTGGATCTGGTCGGGATAATGCGGGTTGTTGCCGGCGCCGGGGTGGTAGCCGACCTTGACGAGTGCCGCCAGCTCGGCGCGGACTTCGGCGCGGGTGAGCGGCTGGCTGGTCTGGGCGGAGGCCAGGACCGGTGCGAACAGGGCGGCAGCGAGGATCAGGGCAGAGGTTTTCATACGCGCACTCACCTATGGATGTAAAAAATCGATAGGTGAATGCTATAGAGTTGCCGAGGATAGTTGAAATACTTATTTCAAAACTGATCAATAGACATTGTCTATTGATCCGGCCCTCCCTCCCGCTCTCGCCGATCCGCCCCCGGCTCAGCCGCGACGCCGGCCTGGTTTGCCCTCGGCGGCGGCGAGCTTGCGCCACAGCGTGGTCTTGCTGATGCCGAGCACGGCGCAGGCGCGTTCGCGGTCGCCGCCGCAGGCCTCCAGCACGGCGCGGATCTCGTCGACCTCGACGCGGCGCCGCCGCTCGGACAGCGTGGGGGCCGCGGCCGCGCCGGCCATGCCGGCGCCGTCTGGAACGCCGCTTCCGTCTTCGTCGACGTCCGCGACCTCGCTTCCCGTCGCGCCTTCGCGCGCGATGCCCAGCTCTGGCGCGATCGCCCGCAGCGCCTCGACCGACAGCGGCGCCTCGCCCTCGCTCTCCACCAGCTCGACGGCGATCCGCTCGATCACGTTCTGCAGCTCGCGCACGTTGCCGGGCCAGCGATGGCGCGCCAGCACGCCCACCACCGGCGCGACCACGCGGGCCGCCTCGGCGGCGTCGCGCACGCGCTCGGCCAGCCGCGGCTCGCGCCGCGCCGCCTGGGCCAGCAGTTCGGCCGCCAGCGCGCCGATGTCGGCCGGCCGCTCGCGCAGCGGCGGCAGGGCGATGTTGAGGATGTTGAGGCGGTAGTAGAGATCGGCGCGGAAGCTGCCGGCCTCCACCGCCTCGAGCAGCGAGCGATGGGTGGCCGCCACGATCCGCACGTCGATGCGGATCGGCTCGGTCGACCCGAGCCGCACCACCTCGCGCTCCTGCAGCACGCGCAGCAGGCGGCTCTGCAGCGACAGCGGCATTTCGCCGATCTCGTCGAGGAACAGCGTGCCGCGATGCGCGGCCTCGAACAGCCCGGCCTTGCCGCCGCGCCTGGCGCCCGTGAAGGCGCCCTCGTCATAGCCGAACAGCTCGCTCTCGAGCAGCGCCTCGGGGAAGGCGCCGCAGTTGGTCGCCACGAACGGGAACTTGCGGCGCGCGCTCAGCGCATGCAGGCTCTGCGCGATCATCTCCTTGCCGGTGCCGCTCTCGCCGAGGATCAGCACGGTCGCGTCGGATTTGGCGTAACGCTGCGCGAGCTCGCGCACGCGCGCCATCGGCGCCGATGCGCCGATCACGTCGTCCAGCCGGTAGCGCGCCGCGAAGCGCTGCGCATGCGGCTGCGAGCGCAAGGTCCGGTCGAGTCGCTCGACCGCGCGCGATTCCTGGAAGGTCAGCACGCTGCCGGTGGCCGCGCCGCTGGCCTCCAGCGGCCCGCGATGGACCACGTAGCGCACCCCGCGCACGGTAGCCAGCGTGTCGCCCTCGTCGGCGGCGCGCAGCGCGGCCAACTCGGGCGTCAGCTCGTCGAGCGCGCGGCCCACCGCGGCCTGCGCGTCGACGCCGAGCGCCAGCGCGAGCCGCTCGTTGATGGCCTCCACGCGGCCGCCCGCGTCGAGCGCCACCACGCCGTCGCGCAGGTGGCGCAGCAGGTTGTCGAGGCGCTGGCGGCGCAGCGCCTCGGCGTGCGTGGCGTGGGCGACTTCGAGCGCGGTCTCGACCGCCGCGCGCACCGAGGCCTGCGAGTAGAGAAACACCGCGTTCATGCCGGCGCTGCTGGCCAGGTCGGTCACCAGCCCCGGCCCGACCACGGTCTCGATGCCGCGGTCGCGCAGCTCGCGCACGCGCGCCTCGGCTTCCTGGCTCGACTGGTAGGTGGCGAACACCAGGTCGAGCCCGAAGGCGGCCGCGAAGCGGCGCAGCTCGGCCGGCGTGTCGCCGTAACTGACCAGCGCCACCGGCGAGGTCGCGTCGCGTCGCGCGCGGGCCAGCGCGTGCAGCAGGTCGTAGCCGGTCGGCGCGACCAGCACCACCGGCACCTCGACGTGGGTCTTCAGGTACATGCCGTTCGAGCCGGCCGCCACGATCGCGTCGGGCCGCTCGGCGCCGGCCGTGGCCAGCGCGGCGATCGCCTCGTCGTAGCCGCGCGTGATGATGCGCAGGTCGGCGCGCTCCTCGTATTCGTCGGCGAGATCGCGGAACAGCGCACGCAGCCGGCTGATGCCGACCGCCCAGATGCGGGGCCTGAGGGACGGAACGGAGGAGGGCGTCATGACGGGATTCGGGCTGATGCGGGCTAAAAGGATCGACGCATTATCGCAGTCGAATTTCAAATGTGGAATCGAGCGTTTCCATAATGAAACGAGTTGACGCCATCGCCGAATCGCGTTTCGATTGCGAATCAGCAGCTTAGCGGCGCCCGGCGCGGCTGGCCCGGTCCTTGCAAGATCCAGCGCGGCAACGATCAATCGTCAGGAGGCAGTCGATGGGCAATTCCCAACTTTCCAGCGCCGGCGCGCGCTTTCGCGCCGCCGTGGCGGCCGAGTCGCCGCTGCAGGTGGTCGGCGCGATCACCGCTTACGCGGCCAAGATGGCCGAGGCGAGCGGTTTCAAGGCGGTCTACCTTTCGGGCGGCGGGGTGGCCGCCAATTCGCTCGGCATTCCCGATCTCGGCATCAGCACCATGGACGACGTGCTGATCGACGCGAACCGCATCACCAACGCCACCCAGCTGCCGCTGCTGGTCGACATCGACACCGGCTGGGGCGGCGCCTTCAACATCGCGCGCACCATCCGCTCCTTCATCAAGGCGGGCGTGGCGGCGGTGCACCTGGAGGACCAGGTCGGGCAGAAGCGCTGCGGGCATCGCCCGGGCAAGGAATGCGTGCCGATCGACGAGATGGTGGACCGCATCAAGGCCGCCGTCGACGCGCGCACCGACGACCAGTTCGTGATCATGGCGCGCACCGACGCGGCCGCCGCCGAGGGCCTGGACGCGGCGATCGAGCGCGCGGTGGCCTATGTCGAGGCCGGCGCCGACATGATCTTCCCCGAGGCGATGAAGACGCTGGACGACTTCAAGCGCGTCAAGCAAGCGGTCAAGGTGCCGATCCTGGCGAACCTGACCGAATTCGGCTCGACGCCGATGTTCACCACCGAGGAACTGAAGGGCGTGAACGTCGATATCGCGCTCTACTGCTGCGGCGCGTATCGTGCGATGAACAAGGCGGCGCTGAACTTCTACGAGACGGTGCGCCGCGACGGCACGCAGAAGGCCGCCGTGCCGACCATGCAGACGCGCGCCGAGCTGTACGAATTCCTCGGCTATCACGCCTACGAGGACAAGCTCGACGAGCTGTTCAGCCAGGGCAAGCGCTGAACCGGCCCAAACCGATAACCAGACCATCAGGAGAGCATCACGATGAGCGAGACGAAAGACGCGGCGCCGGCCGCAGCGGGCGGCTTCAAGCCGAAGAAGTCGGTGGCGCTGTCGGGCGTGGCGGCGGGCAACACCGCGCTGTGCACGGTGGGCCGCACCGGCAACGACCTGCACTATCGCGGCTACGACATCCTCGACGTCGCGGAAACCTGCGAGTTCGAGGAAATCGCCTACCTGCTGGTGCACGAGAAGCTGCCCACGCTGGCCGAGCTGGCCGCCTACAAGGCCAAGCTGCGCGCCATGCGCGGGCTGCCCGCCGCGGTGAAGACGGCGCTCGAGGCGGTGCCGGCCTCGGCGCATCCGATGGACGTGATGCGCACCGGCGTGTCGGTGCTCGGCACCGTGCTGCCGGAGAAGGACGACCACAACCTGCCCGGCGCGCGCGATATCGCCGACCGCCTGATGGCCTCGCTGGGCTCGATGCTGCTGTACTGGTATCACTGGTCGCACAACGGCCGGCGCATCGAGACCGAGACCGACGACGATTCGATCGGCGGCCACTTCCTGCACCTGCTGCACGGCAAGGCGCCCTCCAAGGCATGGGTCGACGCGATGCACATCTCGCTGATCCTCTACGCCGAGCACGAGTTCAATGCCTCGACCTTCACCGGCCGCGTGATCGCCGGCACGGGCTCGGACATCTACTCGGCCATCACCGGCGCGATCGGCGCGCTGCGCGGCCCGAAGCACGGCGGCGCCAACGAGGTCGCGTTCGAGATCCAGAGCCGCTATCGCGACGCCGACGAGGCCGAGGCCGACATCCGCCGCCGCGTCGAGAACAAGGAAGTGGTGATCGGCTTCGGCCACCCGGTCTACACGATCTCGGATCCGCGCAACAAGGTGATCAAGGAAGTCGCGCGCAAGCTCTCGAAGGATGCCGGCGACACCAAGCTGTTCGAGATCGCCGAGCGCCTCGAATCGGTGATGTGGGACGCCAAGAAGATGTTCCCGAACCTCGACTGGTTCAGCGCCGTGTCCTACCGGATGATGGGCGTGCCGACCGCGATGTTCACGCCGCTGTTCGTGATCGCGCGCACGTCCGGCTGGAGCGCCCACATCATCGAGCAGCGCATCGACAACAAGATCATCCGCCCGAGCGCGAACTACACGGGTCCCGAGGATCTGAAGTTCGTCTCGATCGAGAAGCGCTGAGCGCGCCCGGGGCGGCCGGCATCGCCCGCCGCCCTGGCCCGTGAATTTCCCCGCATGCCCCAGAACATGAATACCGCCCATCGCAAACCGCTGCCCGGCACCGGGCTCGACTATTTCGACGCGCGTGCCGCCGTCGAGGCCCTCGCGCCCGGCGCCTACGACACGCTGCCCTATACCTCGCGCGTGCTGGCCGAGAACCTGGTGCGCCGCTGCGAGCCCGACCGGCTCGACGCGTCGCTGCGCCAGCTGATCGAGCGCCGCCGCGATGCCGACTTCCCGTGGTACCCGGCGCGCGTGGTGTGCCACGACATCCTCGGCCAGACCGCGCTGGTCGATCTCGCCGGCCTGCGCGACGCGATCGCCGACGGCGGCGGCGACCCCGCCAAGGTCAACCCGGTGGTGCCGGTGCAACTGATCGTCGATCACTCGCTGGCGGTGGAATGCGGCGGTTTCGATCCCGATGCCTTCGCCAAGAACCGCGCGATCGAGGATCGCCGCAACGAGGACCGCTTCCACTTCATCGAATGGACCAAGACGGCCTTCGAGAACGTCGACGTGATCCCGCCCGGCAACGGCATCATGCACCAGATCAACCTGGAGAAGATGTCGCCGGTGATCGGCACGCAGGACGGCGTGGCCTATCCCGATACCTGCGTGGGCACCGACAGCCACACGCCGCATGTCGACGCGCTGGGCGTGATCGCGATCGGCGTGGGCGGCCTGGAAGCCGAGAACGTGATGCTGGGCCGCGCCTCCTGGATGCGGCTGCCCGACATCGTCGGCGTCGAGCTGACCGGCCAGCGCCAGCCCGGCATCACCGCCACCGACATCGTGCTCGCGCTGACCGAGTTCCTGCGCAAGCAGAAGGTGGTGGGCGCCTACCTCGAATTCCACGGCGCCGGCGCGGCCAGCCTCACGCTGGGCGATCGCGCCACGATCTCGAACATGGCGCCCGAATACGGCGCGACCGCCGCGATGTTCTTCATCGACGCCCGCACGCTCGACTACCTGCGCCTGACCGGCCGCAGCGACGAGCAGGTGGCGCTGGTCGAGACCTACGCGAAGACCGCCGGCCTGTGGGCCGACAGCCTCGCCGGCGCGCAATACGAGCGCACGCTGAGCTTCGACCTGTCGAGCGTGGAGCGCAACATGGCCGGCCCGTCGAACCCGCACAAGCGGCTGCCGACGCGCGAGCTGGCCGAGCGCGGCATCGCCGCGCCGCACGAGGACATCGCCGGGCAGATGCCCGACGGCGCGGTGATCATCGCGGCCATCACCAGTTGCACCAACACCAGCAATCCGCGCAACGTGATCGCGGCGGGCCTGCTGGCGCGCAACGCCAACGCGCGCGGCCTCGCGCGCAAGCCCTGGGTGAAGAGCTCGCTCGCGCCCGGCTCGAAGACGGTCGAGCTGTACTTGAAGGAAGCGGGCCTGCTGCCCGAGCTGGAAGCGCTCGGCTTCGGCATCGTGGCGTTCGCCTGCACCACCTGCAACGGCATGTCGGGCGCGCTCGACCCCGACATCCAGCAGGAGATCGTCGATCGCGACCTGTACGCGACCGCCGTGCTGTCCGGCAACCGCAACTTCGACGGCCGCATCCATCCCTACGCGAAGCAGGCCTTCCTGGCCTCGCCGCCGCTGGTGGTGGCCTATGCGATCGCCGGCACGATCCGCTTCGACATCGAGAAGGACGTGCTCGGCATCGACGACCAGGGCCAGCCGGTGCGGCTCGCCGACATCTGGCCCGACGACGCCGAGATTGACGCGATCGTCGCCGCCAGCGTCAAGCCGGAGCAGTTCCGCCACGTCTACGAGCCGATGTTCGCGCGCAGCGCCACGGCCGGCGCCAGCGTGCCGCCGCTCTACGACTGGCGGGCACAAAGCACCTACATCCGCCGCCCGCCGTATTGGGAAGGCGCCCTGGCGGGCGAGCGCACGCTCGCCGGGATGCGCGCGCTGGCGGTGCTCGGCGACAACATCACCACCGATCATCTCTCGCCCTCGAACGCGATCCTGGCCAACAGCGCGGCCGGCGAATACCTGGCGAAGATGGGCGTGCCCGAGGAGGACTTCAATTCCTACGCGACGCACCGCGGCGACCACCTCACCGCGCAGCGCGCCACCTTCGCCAACCCGACGCTGGTCAACGAGATGGCGGTGGTGGACGGCGCCGTGAAGAAGGGCTCGCTCGCGCGCATCGAGCCGGAAGGCAAGGTGGTGCGGATGTGGGAGGCGATCGAGACCTACATGGAGCGCAAGCAGCCGCTGATCGTGATCGCGGGCGCCGACTACGGCCAGGGTTCCTCGCGCGACTGGGCCGCCAAGGGCGTGCGGCTGGCCGGCGTGGAGGCGATCGTGGCCGAGGGCTTCGAGCGGATCCACCGCACCAACCTGATCGGGATGGGCGTGCTGCCGCTGGAGTTCAAGCCCGACGCGAACCGGCTCACGCTCGGCATCGACGGCACCGAGACCTTCGACGTGATCGGCGAACGCAAGCCGCGCGCCGACCTCACGCTGGTGATCCGGCGCCGCAACGGCACGCAGTTGCAGGTGCCCGTGACCTGCCGGCTCGACACGGCCGAGGAGGTGTCGATCTACGAGGCGGGCGGCGTGCTGCAGCGTTTCGCGCAGGACTTCCTCGAATCCTCGCAGGCGGCGTGAAGGCATGAGCCTGACACGCGGCCGGCATCGGTATCGCATGAGCTCGGCCTGAGCAGTCATCACAGCGCATCGCGGCGGCCGCCGCGATGCTTCCGGGCGGCAAGCATGCCGCCTTCGTTTTTTCAGGAAGATTCACCATGGCACACGTTCCCCAGATCCGGATTCCCGCCACCTACCTGCGCGGCGGCACCAGCAAGGGCGTGTTCTTCCGGCTCGAGGACCTGCCGGAAGTCGCGCGCGTGCCGGGAGCGGCGCGCGACGCCCTGCTGATGCGCGTGATCGGCAGCCCCGATCCCTATGGCAAGCAGACCGACGGAATGGGCGGCGCGACCTCCAGTACCAGCAAGACCGTGATCGTCTCGAAGAGCACGCGGCCCGATCACGACGTCGACTACCTGTTCGGCCAGGTCGCGATCGACAAGGCCTTCATCGACTGGAGCGGCAACTGCGGAAACCTGTCCGCGGCGGTCGGGCCGTTCGCGATCGCGGGCGGGCTGGTGGCGCGCGAGCGCGTGCCCGACAACGGCGTGGCGGTGGTGCGCATCTGGCAGGCGAATATCGGCAAGACCATCGTCGCGCACGTGCCGATCCGCGACGGCGAGGTGCAGGAGACCGGCGATTTCGAACTCGACGGCGTGACCTTCCCGGCCGCCGAGGTCCAGCTCGAGTTCATGGACCCGGCCGCCGACGAGGACGGCGCGGGCGGCGCGATGTTCCCGACCGGGAACCTGGTGGACGACCTGGAGGTGCCCGGCATCGGCACGCTGAAGGCCACCATGATCAACGCCGGGATCCCGACCATCTTCGTCGAGGCCGAGGCGATCGGCTATACCGGTACCGAGCTGCAGGACGCGATCAACGGCGACGAGGCCGCGCTGCAGCGCTTCGAGACGATCCGCGCCTATGGCGCGCTGCGCATGGGCCTGATCCGCTCGCTCGACGAGATCGCGCAGCGCCAGCACACGCCGAAGGTCGCCTTCGTGGCGCGGCCGGCCGATTATGTGGCCTCCAGCGGCAAGCCGGTGGCGGCCGGGGATGTCGACCTGCTGGTGCGCGCGATGTCGATGGGCAAGCTGCATCACGCGATGATGGGCACCGCGGCCGTCGCGATCGGCACCGCCGCCGCGATTCCGGGCACCCTGGTCAATCTCGCGGCCGGCGGCGGCGAGCGCGAGGCGGTGCGCTTCGGGCATCCCTCGGGCACCTTGCGCGTCGGCGCGCAGGCCAGCCAGGCCGGCGGCGAATGGGTGGTCACCAAGGCGATCATGAGCCGCAGCGCGCGCGTGCTGATGGAAGGCGCGGTGCGCGTGCCGGGAGATGCGTTCTGAGCCGCGCCGCGGCCTCGATCGATCGAAGGAGGAGACGGGCATGAACGACGCGGGCTTGCCGCTCGACGGCATCGAGGTGCTGGAATTCGAGGGGCTCGGGCCGGCGCCGCTGGCCGGCTGGATGCTGGCGGCGCTGGGCGCGCGCGTCACGCTGGTGGCGCGCCCGGGCGGGCGCGTCGGCGGACCGGCCGGTTTGAGCGGGCAGGATGGCGACCTGCTGCGCGAGCGCAAGACCGTGATCGAATGCGACCTGAAGGCGCCGGCTTCGCGCGAGGCGATGCTGGCGCGCGTCGCGCGCGCCGACGTGCTGATCGAGGGCTATCGGCCGGGCGTGATGGAGCGGCTCGGGCTCGGGCCGTTCGATTGCGCGGCGCGGCGGCCCTCGCTCGTTTATGCGCGCATGACGGGCTGGGGGCAGCAGGGGCCGCTCGCCGAGCGCGCCGGCCACGATCTCAACTACGTCGCGCTGACGGGCGTGCTCGCGCTGGCCGTGAAGCCGGGCGAGCCGCCGGTGATCCCGCCGACCGTGATCGGCGATGCGGGCGGCGCGCTGGGCCTGGCCTTCGGCATCGTCAGCGCGCTGCTGGCGGCGCGCGCTAGCGGACGTGGGCGCGTGGTGGACGGCGCGATCGTCGACGTGGCGGCGATGCTCGGCGCGCTGGCGCTGTGGGCGCGCGAGCGCGGCCAGTTGGGCACGCCCGATGCGGCTAGCCTGTTCCACGATGCGCCGTTCTATGCCGTCTATCGCTGCGCCGATGGCGCGTATGTCAGCCTGGCCGCGCTGGAGCCGGCCTTCTACCGGCAGTTCGTGGAGCGCTTCGGGCTCGACGGCGTGACGGTCGAGGCGCAATACGAGCGCGCCGCCTGGCCGGCCTTGAAGGCGCGCTTCGCCGCGCATTTCGCCGGCGAGCCGGCCGCCGCGTGGTGCGCGCGTTTCGAGGGCAGCGATGCCTGCGTGGCACCGGTGCTCGATTTCGAGGCGGCCGCGCGGCACGCGCACCTGGTCGCGCGCGAGGTTTATTCGCCCACGGGAGAGGGCGCGTTGCGCGTGCGCGTGGCGCCGCGTTTCACCTGGCTTGGCGATGGCGGCGGAGCGGGCGAGACTCGAGCGACGCCGCGCGCGAATTCGGATGAGGAATGAAAAAGGGACGCTTTCGCGTCCCTTTTGACATCCAGATGCTTGCACCTCGTCGCGAGGCGCGCAAGTTCGGCTCAGGCCGCCGATTCCTGCGCCGTGTCGGCCTCGCGTGCCTCGCTGATCCGGTTGATGGTGCCCTGCGCGACGGCCACCAGCCGCTCCTCCTTGCCGTCCACCACGAACACGTGACACTGGCAGGTCGCCTGGCTGCGGCCGCCATACAGCAGCTTGGCGCGCGCCAGCAGGCGGCCCTTCATGGCCGGGCGCAGGTAGTTGATCTTGTATTCGCCGGTGACCACGCGCGGGCCCAGCGCGAGCGCGCCCGCGAAGGTCAGCGCATTGTCGGCGAGGTAGCTGATCACGCCGCCGTGCACGAAGCCGTGCTGTTGCCTGAGCTCGTCGCGGATCGGCAGGCACAGCTCCACCTCGTCCTCGCCCATCGTCATGAGTTCCGTGCCGAGCAGCATGCTGAACGGCTGGGCCAGGAGCGCGCCGCGCGCGTGATCCACGATATCCGTCATCGACCTTCCTTCGCTGGTGGGGCGTCGCGCCCCGCGCGGCCGACGGGGGCCGGCTGCCTGCGCTCCACTCTAGGAAGCGATCGGTCGATAAGCAAGGAGATTCGAGGAAAGCCTTGAAACGGTCGCGGTGACCGAGGCGAAAAGCGTGACGGCGCCGCCGGCGGCGGCATGGGACTTGCGAACGGGCGGGGCAAGGCGGCGTGAACGGCGCCGTCTTGCCTCTGTCGTGTGCCGCCGCCGTTCGCCGTCGTTACGCCGCGCCGGGCAAGGCCGCGTAGGCAGTCGCCAGATGATAGGGCGTGGTGGAGGGCAGGTCGGCGCGCGATACCTCGCCGTCCGCGCGCTTGCACTCGTACCAGCCGCGCGGATGCAGGAAGCGGGCGGCGAAGCGCTCGATCTGCAGCGCGAGATCGGGCGAGCCGGGTCGCGCGCCGCGCGTGGCCAGCGCGCGCAGGTATTCGGTCTGTGCCCAGATGCGCTGGGTCGCGTCGAGACAGGCGCCGCTCGCGTCGGTGGCCGCGCACACGCCGCCCGTCGCCGCATCGACGCCATGCCGCTCGGCGAACCCATAGGCGCGTTCGAGCGCGTCGGGCAGGCTCGTCTCGGCGAGCCGCTGGCCGGCCGCGCTGACCAGGTAGTACCACTCGAACTGGTGGCCCGGCTCGAAGCGGTTGCCGGCCGTGCCGAGCGGCAGCTCCGCGACGCAGCCCGTGGCGCCGTCGACGAAGTGCCGCTCGACCGCGCCGGCGGTGCGCAGCAACGCGTCGTCGAAGGCGCGGTCGCCGAACGCGTCGCCGGCGGCGAGCCAGGCTTCGGTCAGGTGCATCAGCGGGTTCTGCAGCGGGCCGCCGTCGAGCGGCGAGAAATCCTCGGCGCGCGCGGCATCGAGGCAGGCCTCGCCCGCGCTCGGCGCGAAGCGGTCCTCGATCAGCGCGGCGGTGTGCTCGGCGAGCCGGCGCGCGTCACGGTTGCCGGAGGCGGCGAAGTAGCCGGCGCAGGCGAACACGATGAAGGCGTGGGTGTAGAGATCCTTGTTGCGATCGAGCGGCGCGCCTTGCGCGTCGACGCTGTAAAACCAGCCGTCGTGGCGCGGATCGCGGAAATGACGGCACAATCCGTCGAACAGCGCGTCCGCGTGCGCCAACTCGCCTGCTCCGGCGAACACGAACAACTGCCGCGCGCAGGCCATCGCGCGAAAGCGCGAGACCGGCAGCGGCGCATGCGTGTCGGGCGCGACGGCTTCGAACGGAAGCCCGATGCCGGTGTCGAAACCGGGGCCGCGCCACAGCGGCAGCACGATTTCCGCGAAATGCCGGCGCAGTTCGGCGGCCTGGACGGTGGCGGGGCGGGTAGCGGACATCATGGAACTGAACTCGTAGGTCGATCAAGGTACGGCGAGGGCCAGGGGCAAGGGGCGGCGGGGCCCCATCTCCGGTCATTCGGCCAGCGACCGTATCGCGCCGACACAATAACAGGAAGGAGAGAAGGCATGCTCAACAACATCGAACTCGTCTCGCGGCTGGTGCTGGCCGCCGCCCTCGGCAGCGTCATCGGCTTCGAGCGCGAACGCCTGTCCTGGGCCGCCGGCCTGCGCACCCACATGCTGGTCTGCGTCGGCTCCGCGCTGATCATGATCGTTTCCGCATTCGGCTTTGCCGACGTGCTCGGCAAGCCCGATATCGTGCTCGATCCGTCGCGGATCGCCGCGCAGGTCGTATCGGGCATCGGCTTCCTCGGCGCCGGCTCGATCCTGATGCGCGGCGAGATCGTGCGCGGCCTGACCACGGCGGCCAGCCTCTGGTCGGTCGCGGCGGTGGGCCTGGCGGTGGGCGGCGGGCTCTACGTGGCGGCGATCGCGGCCACCGTGATCGTGCTGGTGATCCTGGCCGGCATCAAGCCGCTCGAGAAGCGCTACATCACCGTGCGCCAGCGCCGACACATGTCGCTGCTGGTCGAGCGCGGCACGCTGACCTTCGCCTCGCTGCATGCGGCGCTTGGCGCCGACAGCGCGCGCGTGAAGCAGTTCATCGTGCAGCAGAGCGAGGAAAACCCGGAATGCGACGACGTGACGATCTCGCTGGCGCGCGTGTCGCCGGTTGAATACCAGCGGATCTCGGCGCAGCTGCGGCATTTGCCGGGCGTGCAGGTGTTCAAGGAGCAGGAGGGCGCGACGGGCGCCGAGTGAGGCGGGCACGGCGCTCGCGGGCCTGCCCGGCACAGGGAGCGGGGCCGGGCAGCGAGCATGCGACAATGCCTGCTTTCCGTCTCAGGTAACTTCGCCCACTGTCCGGGCAAGGCGCCTCCGCCGCGCGATCTTCGCGCCGGAAGCGTCCGGACATCGGGCGCGCAGCCACCGATCCATGACCGAATCCCGCATGCCTCCCCGTCCCCGTTCCCCCCGTTCGACCAAGTCGACGCGCCGGCGCAGCGCCGCCGCGGCCGGCGGCGAGCGCCCCGCGCGCAACGCCGTACGCGTCGACGACGAGGCCCGGGCACGGGAGGCGGAGGCCGCCGGTGAGTCGCAGGACGAGCAGACGCCCGACCTGTTCGGCGGCTTGCCTGCCGGTGGACGCGGCACGCAGGTACGCCAGCCGAGCGCGGCGACGGCATCGATCGGCGAGGCCGCCGAGTTCGCGGCCCAGGAGACGGCGCCCGATACGCGGCAAGGCAGCTTCTTCGACGGTTTGGAATTGCCGGAAGCCGCGGCGCCGGACGAGGTGCGGCAAGGCGAGCCGGCCGTTCACGAGGCGCCGGCCGTGGCGCAGGGCGGCGCGCCGCACCCAGCTGCGGTCGAATCCGCAGCCGCGCCCGCAATGGATCCCAGCGAAGTGGCGCAGGCCGTGCAGGACGCGGTTGCCGGGCTGGCTGCCGACGTGGCGGTACCGGATCAGCCTGCGCCCGCCTCTGCCGCTTCCAGCGGGGAAACGGCGGCTGTCGCGCCGAAGGTCGCCGGGGCGAAGCGTGCCGCCGCCGGCCGGCGTTCGGAATCCGCGCCGGCCTCGAGGCGGCGCCAGGCGGCGGGCAGCGCCGAACCGGCAATCGAGGCCGGCGACACGCCGCCTGCGAGCGCGACGGTAGCATCGCCTGTCGATCCGGTGCGCGAGCCCTCGTTCGCCAGCGGCTCGCCGGCCGATCCCGCGCCGAATCCGGCAGCGAATCTGGCTGTGAATCCGGTCGCCGCGCCGGCCATCGATATCGAGGCGCAACTGCGTCCGCTGAACGAACGTCTGCGCGCGGCGCAGGCCGAGGGCGCCGAACTGCGGCGCCAGGCCGATCGCGAGATGCGGCGCGTCAACCGGCTGCTGCTCGCCCTGGCGGTGGTGCTGGTGATCGTGATCGTCGCCTTGGGCCTGCAGACGGCGGCGCTGTCGAGTGCGCATCGCGACGCGGCCGAACTGCAGGGGCTGCAGCAGCGCGTCGATCGCCTGACGGCGCTGCAGGAAACGCAGCAAGCCGATCTGGCCGCCGCCCAGCAGCGTGCCGACGAACTCGGCGCCCAGGTCCAGCGCCTGACCAATCGCCTCGCGGTGGCCTCGCGCCAGCAGCCGGCCGCTGCCGCTGCCGCGCGCCGGGAGCGCCGCGCGCGCTAGCCCCGCGACGCTGCTTCGCAAGCGCGCCCAGGCCGGACGTCTCGCGACGATCCGGCCTTTTTCATGGCGGGTTTCATGGGGCAATAACGGTTGAAAATCGGGGCGCCATGCTGTGTGGCGAGGTGTCGCGTCGCGTTTTCGACACGGAATGCTGCGCTGCACTAGCGTTGTTCAGGGAAAACCCTTAATATTCGTTCCTAGGGAAAACCCTGATCACCACTGTCCGTTGGGAGCTGGAAATGAGCCTCATCTTTGCGCTGCTTCAAAAGATCGACGATCTGTTCGTTTCGCCGCACCTGCCGCTCGACCGCGACTATTCGTACGCCGCCCGCCATGCGGAAGCCGAGCGTCAACGCAAGTCGCAGGTGTCGCGCTTCGGCCTGCTGCGTCGCTGATCGTCCCCGCTGTTCGTTTCATCGCTGTTTCTCCCGTCATCGCCGCCGCCTGATTCTTGCGTCGGCGCTGCCGGGTGTGTTTTACCCCGCCAGTGCCGCTGATGGCGCGGGACCGGGATTCCGCCTCACGAGCGCCCTGCTCGATCTCTCGTTCGATCCCTTTCAGGCCCGGGCCGTTTCGGCTCATCCGCCGGCCTTGATTCCACGCATCCCTCTTCACCGATCCGCTGCCCGCTGACGGCCTCGACGCTCGTCGCGCATGCGCGCAAGCGGCTTCGCCATCCGCTCATTCCGATTCGATGCCTCGATCCTCGTGTCGCAGCAGGCTGCGCGCGGCCTTGATCACGCGCGCCGACAGCGACGCCATGCTCGGCGACTGGACCTTCCACGCATGCCAGTACAACTCGACGTCGAGCGGATGCGCCGGCGCGAGATCGACCAGCCCGGCTTCGGACAAGGGCCGGTCGAGCGTCAGCAGCTCGGGAACCATCGCATAACCGAGCCCGTGCTGGACCGCCTGGAAATGCGTGTGCGTGCCGGGCACGTAGTGGCAGGGATAAGCGCCGTCCGGCAGGCCGAGCCGCTTCTTCAGGAACGAGGAGGACAGCGTGTCCCGCCGCGAATAGGCGACCACCGGCACCTGCCGCGCGTCCTTGCGGTTGAGTCCCTGGGGGAACCAGCGCGCCGCGAAGGTGGCGGCGGCCAGCAGGCGGTAGCGCATCGCGCCGAGCGCGGTGGCGCTGCAGCCGCGCATCGGGTTCGGCTCGGTCGAGACGCAGCCGATCGTCATGCCGCTCTCCAGCAAGGCGAAAGTGTGGTCCTGGTCCTCCATCACGATCTCGAACAGCAGCCGGTCGCCGGCGAGGATCGACGACAGGGCCGGCAGGAACCAGGTGCCGAGGCTGTCCGAATTCAGGGCGATGGCCACCGGCACGGGCGATTGATGGTCGGCGCCAAGATCGGCCTGGAGGTCGGCCTGCAGCAGCGAGATGCGCCTCAGGTATTGCAGCAGGCGCATGCCGGCGGAGGTCGGGCGGCATGGCCGGGTGCGCAGCACCAGCGAGGCACCCAGCGCGGTTTCCAGGGCGCGCACGCGCTGCGTGACGGCCGAGGCCGTCACGTGCAGGCGCTGACTGGCCTGCTCGAAGCTGCCGGTCTCGACCACGGCGAGGAAAGCCGCTGCCTGTCGGGGATCGATGTCCATCCGTCAATCCTGAAAAATTTTAAGCATCGGCAAGTTTCCTTAAGTTTGGTTTCGCTGACAAGTCGGCATCGGGACAATGCCGGCTTGGTCGTTTCCGATTCGCGCCGCGACATGGCACGAGCGAGGCGATATCGCTGAAATCCGTCGGCACCCCTGCATTCGCAGGCCTTTTCCTCGAATCGAATCGTCTGAAACCATCATGCACATCCTCTACCTCATCGCGATCACCGCCGAAGCCATGTCGGGCGCCATGATGGCCATGCAGCGCAGGATGGACCGCTTCGGACTGGCCTTCGTCGGCTCGGTCACGGCGCTGGGCGGCGGCACGGTGCGCGACGTGATCCTCGGCCACTACCCGCTGGTGTGGATCGAGCAGCCGGGCTACCTGCTCGTCACCTTTGGCGCGGCCACGCTGTGTTCGTGGATGGTGCGCCACCTGGCGAAGCTGCGCGCGGTGTTCCTGATGGTCGACGCGCTGGGCCTGGCGGCCTTCTCGATCATTGGCAGCGACGTGGCCGCGAGCGTCAGCGGCAATGCCATCGTCATCGTGTTGTCGGGCGTGATCACCGGCGTATGCGGCGGCATGCTGCGCGACCTGCTGTGCAACGAGGTGCCCCTGGTCCTGCGCGAGGAGCTGTATGCCAGCGTGGCGGCGCTCACGGCCACGCTTTACATCGTGATGCAGAAAGTCGGGATGCCGATCGAAATCGCGACGGTCGCGGCGCTGCTCGCCGGCTTCGCGACGCGCATGCTCTCGCTGAAATACGGCTGGCGGATGAAGGCCTTCGATACCTCGGTGCGGGATTGAGGCGGATGGCGACGAGCGCGACGATGGAACCAGGCGACGGGCAAGCCGGCATGCTGAGCTACCGGGATCTCTGCGAGGCGCAGGCACGCAGCGAGGAACGGGCGATCGCGAGCGGCAGGGAGATCCGGCGGCAGCTTCCCTTGTTCGTCGAGGGTTATGCCGACTTCATCGACGCGCCGCGCTCCACCTATGAAGCCGACGATGGCTCCTTGCGCGAGCATGTGCGGCTGGCGCAGGTCCTGTCGGCGGCGCCGCGTGAAGCGTCGACGCGCGGCGGCGGGGCAGGCGAAGCCGTCGGCCTCGACGAGCACGGCATGGTCTGGTTCGAACTGGAGCTGGCCTTGCGGATCGACGGCGGCGCGGGAAGCACCTCGATCCATCGCTTCCGGATCGGCATGAAGCTGGTGCGCGACCGGATCTTCGTGTTCTTCCCGAGCAGCCGGAGGACGATCTCGGCCGAGCGCAGCCGCGACGCCTATGACTATGGCGAGGCTTATCTGGAGATCAACCGGGCCGTGCTGGAATCGATGGAAAGCGGGTTTCCGCTGTGGTCGCGTCAGTGAGGGGGCGTTCATGAGCGCGAGGCGAGGCAGGAAGGCGGTTCCGTCGCCGTCCTTGATGCCGGCGCGGCAAGCGCGCGACGTCCAGCTGAAGTATTACCTGGCGCTCGACGCGCTCTGCATCGGGGCCGGCTCGCGGGAGAGCGTGGCGACCCTGCTGGGCGTGGTTCATACCGCGTATCGCCTGCGTGAATTCATCGGCGTGGCCGATGCGCAAGGCTTTCGCGCGGCCGAGAATGCCTTGCTGGCCTGCCTCGACCGCCTCGAATGCACGGCATCGCCCGAGCCGGCCGCAACCCTGCAGGCAAGCGAAAAGGCCGCCGTCGCACCCGTGTTGCGGTGCTTCGACGGCCTGCTCGAACGCGTGCCGATGCCGCTCTACCTCGACGCCCTGCTGGCCGCGATTGCCTGCCTCGACGCGCAACTGCCCTCGCCGATTCCGCCCGATTCCGCCCGCAGCCGCCGAGCCTAGCGCGCCTCGCCCTTCCACATCTTCAGCAGCAGCGCATTGGTCACCACGCTGACGCTGGAGAAGGCCATCGCCGCGCCGGCGATCATCGGATTGAGCAGCCCGAAGGCGGCCAGCGGCACGCCCACCACGTTGTAGACGAAGGCCCAGAACAGGTTCTGCCGGATCTTGCGATAGGTGCGGCGCGAGATGTCGATGGCCGCCGCCACCAGGGCCGGGTCGCCGCGCATCAGCGTGATGCCGGCGGTGTGCATCGCCACGTCGGTGCCGGTCGCCATGGCGATGCCGATATCGGCGGCGGCCAGCGCCGGCGCGTCGTTGATGCCGTCGCCGACCATCGCCACCACGCCCTGGGTCGAGGCCTTCAACTGCGCGATCACGCGTGCCTTGTCGTCGGGCAGGACCTGGGCGTGGACTTCGTCGATGCCCAGTTCGCGCGCGACGGCCGTCGCGCTGCCCTGGTTGTCGCCCGTCACCAGCGCGGTGCGGATGCCCAGCGCATGCAGCCGGGAAATCGCCTCGCGCGCGCTCGGCTTCACGGTGTCGCCGAAGGCGATCAGGGCCAGCACCGCCGCCGGCGCGTCGAGCCGCATCAGCCAGGACACGGTATTGCCGGCCGCCTCGAGTTCGGCGGCACGCTGGCGCGCGGCGGCCGGCACCTCGATCGCGAGTTCGTCGAGCCAGCGCGCGCTGCCGATCGCATGGCGCGTGCCGTCGATACGCGCTTCCACGCCGCGTCCGGCCACCGCCTTCGCGTCGCTCGCCTGAGGCGCGCGCGCCTCGCCATGCGCTTCGCCGTGGTGGGCCGCGACGATCGCGCGGGCCAGCGGATGCTCGCTGTGCCGCTGGATCGCGGCGGCGATGGCCATGGCCGTCTCGCGCGTCGTGCCGATCGGCTCGAAGGCGGTGACCGAGGGCTTGCCTTCGGTCAGCGTGCCGGTCTTGTCGAAGGCGACCACGGCGGTGCGCTGCGCGAGTTCGAGCGCCAGCGCATCCTGGATCAGCACGCCGTGGCGCGCGGCCACGCCGGTGCCGGCCATGATCGCGGCCGGCGTGGCGAGCCCGAGCGCGCAGGGGCAGGCGATCACCAGCACCGCCACCGCGTTGAGGATGGCGATTTCGGCCGGCGCGCCGGCCAGCATCCAGCCGGCGAAGGTCAGCACCGCGAGCGTGAGCACGGCCGGCACGAACACGGCGCTGACGCGATCGACCAGGCGCTGGATCGGCGCCTTCTCGGCCTGGGCCGATTCGACCAGGCGGATGATGCGGGCCAGCGTGGTTTCGGCGCCGATCGCGGTGGTCTCGACGCTGAGCGCGCCTTCGGCATTGATCGAGCCGGCCGTGACGCGATCGCCGGGCGCTTTCGCCACCGGCAGGCTCTCGCCGGTGATCAGCGATTCGTCGACGTGCGAGGCGCCGGCGGCGATCCTGCCGTCCACCGGGAAGCGTTCGCCCGGCCGCACCGCGACGATCGAGCCGACCCGCACCTGGGCCAGCGGCACCTCGCGTTCCACGCCCTGTTCGACGATGCGCGCGCGATCGGGGCGCAGCGCGTTGAGCGCGCGGATCGCGTCGGTGGTCTGGCGCTTGGCGCGCGCCTCGAGCCATTTGCCGAAGCGCACCAGGGTGACGATCACGGCGGCCGCCTCGAAGTAGAGGTGCCCGGCCTGCTCCGGCGCGCGCAGCATCTGCCAGACGCTCAGGCCGAACGCGGCCGAGGTGCCGAGCGCGACCAGCAGGTCCATGTTGCCGGCGCGCGCGCGCAGCGCGTGCCAGGCGGCGCGGTAGAAGCGCGCGCCGAAACCGAATTGCACGATCGCGGCCAGCACGAATTCGAGCGGCGCGGGCAACATGAACGACAGGCCGAAGGGCGCGGCTAACATCGGCGCGACCAGCGGCAGGGTCAGCACGGCCGAGCCGATCAGCAGCAGGAGATCGCGGCGCGCCTCGGCGGCCTTGCGCGATTCGGCGCTCGGGCGCGGGGCGGTGGGGGAGGTGGCGGCAGGGGCTGCCGTGCCGATCGGGCCGGCCGAGCCGGCAGCGGGCGTGGCGCGATAGCCGGCTTTCTCGACGGCGGCCACCAGTTGCGCGACCGACACGGCGGCTTCGGCGCTGATGCTGGCGCGTTCGGTGGCGAGATTGACGCTGGCGCTCGAGACGCCCGGCACCTGGGCGAGCGCCTTCTCGACGCGGCCTGAGCAGGAAGCGCAGGTCATGCCACCGATCTCGAGTTCGATGGCCGGCGCGTCGGGGGATTGAGCGGGAACGGGTTCGTCGACGACCAGCGGCGTGGCGCGATAGCCGGCTTTCTCGACGGCGGCGACGAGTTGCGCGGCCGAAACGGAATCCTCGACGCTGATGCTGGCGCGCTCGGTGGCAAGATTCACGCTGGCGCGCGAGACGCCCGGCACCTGCGCCAGTGCCTTCTCGACGCGGCCCGAGCAGGAAGCGCAGGTCATGCCGCCGATCTCGAGTTCGATCGGCTGCCTTGCCGGGGCTGCCGGCGCCGGCGCGCTCTCGATGTCACTGGCGCCGGCGCTGAGCGGCGTGGCGCGATAACCGGCCTTTTCGACGGCCGCGATCAGCTGCGCGGCGGAAACGGAAGCTTCGGCGCGGACGCTGGCGCGTTCGGTGGCGAGATTGACGCTGGCGCGCGAGACGCCCGGCACCTGGGCCAGCGCCTTCTCGACGCGATTCGAGCACGACGCACAGGTCATCCCGGCGATATCGAGTTCGATCGGAGCCGCAGCCGAAGCCGCGGTCGGTGCGGGAGCCTGCTCGATCGCCGCCGGTTCCGCGTGATGCGCATCGCTTGCCGCCGGCTTCGCACGCGATTTCGGCTTCGGCATCGGCACGAAGCTGACCGCGACCGGCGGAGCTGCTGGCTGCGGAGCCGGCCCGGCAGGTGCCGCCAAGTCCACCGCGTCGCCCTCGATACGCTCGGCCTGATAACCCGCCGCGGCAACCGCCGCGACCAGGGCCTGCGCATCCACCTGGGCATCGGCGGCGAATTCCACCTCGGCCCGCGTGGCGGCCAGGTCGACCTTTGCCTGCGCGACGCCGGGCACGGCGGCCAGCGCCTTCTCGACGCGCCGCGCGCAGCCGCCGCAGGTCATGCCCGTCACACGCAGCGCGACAGCCGATTCAATCCCGCGAGCCCGCGCCTGGGCGCGATAACCGGCGCGTTCGACGGCCTCGACCAGGCTCGCGGCCCCCACTTCAGGCGCGGCGCTGACGCTGGCGGTCTTGCCGGCGAGGTCGACATGGGCGGAGATCACGCCGGGCAACTGGGCCAGCGCGGTTTCGACACGGCGGGCACAGCCGCCGCAAGTCATGCCCTCGACGTCCAGCTCGGTGGTCTCGGGCGTAATGGGATGGGACAGGTCGTTCATCATGTTTACCGGTCGGAAGCGGCCGAAGCCGACAATGGACGCAGTATCAAGCTTCCCATCATGGGAAGGTCAAGCGCTTTCTCGACGATGATTTCGACCTTGCGCGACCGACGACGTTTCGGGGTGCAAGCGATCCCGCCCCGAAGACCGGGTGACGGCCGCCCACAGCGAAACGGCCCGCCAGAGCGGGCCGCTACCCATCACCGGGTTGCCCCGGGTGCCGTCAGAACTTCCAGAAATACCCGCCCGGCGACGGGGGCCCGAACACCTGGCACTGGCTGTCGCTCGCGCTCAGCACCAGTGAATCATCGAGCGTGGTGCCGGCCGCCACCGAGTAGTGGAACACCTTCTGCGCCGAACTCAGGGCGTTCACATAGACGATGAAGGTGGCGGCGGCGCTGGATTTCGTATTGTCGAAGCTCAGCGCGATCGAGGTGCCGGACTTGCGGGCCGTGACCGCGGCCTGGTAAGGCAGCGGGCAGGCGCCGCGCGACTTGGCGGGCACGCCCGGCGAGAAGGTATCGCCGTCCGAATACGGATAGGGCGCGTAGCTCGAGTTCGGCCCGTTGCTCGGCTCGGTGATCGACCAGTGCAGCACGTCCGAGTCGCTCGGCGTGTTGACAGGCGCCGCCAGGTTCAGCGTCTCGGTGAGATCGCCGCACACGGCGCGGCGCCAGGCCGAGATGTTCGGGCATTGCACCTTGCCGGCGGGATAACCGCGCGCGGTGAGCCAGGTCTCTAGGAAGCGGATCACCGAGGTGTGGTCCGAGAGTCGTGAGGACACGCGCCCGCCCTTGCTCCACGGCGACACCACCATCATCGGCACGCGCGGCCCGAGCCCGATCGGGGTCGACTGGTAGGTTTCGTCGCCGAGATCGATCGGCGTGCCGGCGGCGGTCTGCAGGTTGTGCTTGCCGTAGCCGTCGAGCGGCGGGATCGGCGGCGGCACGTGGTCGAAGTAGCCGTCGTTCTCGTCATAGGTGATGAAGATCGCGCACTTGCTCCACACGTCCTTGCTGCCGATCACCGTGTTGATCACGCGCTCGGCGAAGGATTCGCCGTCGCTCGAGAGCGCGGTCGGGTGCTCGCAATAGGTATAGGGCGCGACGATCCACGAGACGGCCGGGAAGCTGCTCTTGCCGTTCGCGTCCTTGGCCGCCAGGTCGGCCTGCAGCGCGGCGATCAGGCCGTTGGCCGATTGCGCGTCGTTGTCGCCGGACTTGCCGCCGTAGCTGCGCGCCCGCGCGATCTTGTCGGCATCGCCGCCGCGCCGGAACGGGTTGAAGTAGGCCAGCGCGTTGTCGCCGTAGTTGCCGTAGCCCTGGTACACCTTCCAGTTCACCTGGTTGTCCTCGAGCACGTCGGCATAGGTCTTCCAGTCCCAGCCGTTCTGCTGGCCCCTGTCGTTGGCCGGATCCGAGGTGACGTTGCTCTCCCACAGGTCGTCGTTCTCGACGATGTAGTGCGTCCAGGACGAATTGGTGATCGTGCCGGCGCCCGAGGTGCCGGTCCACAGGTAGCGGCGGTTCGGGTTGGTCGGGCCGAACAGTGAGCAGTGATAGGCGTCGCAGACCGTGAAGGCATTGGCGAGCGCGTAGTAGAAGGGCAGGTCGGCGGGCTTCAGGTAGCCCATGCTCCTGTAGCCCTTCTTCTGGATCCAGGCGTTCCAGTTGGCCCAGGTGCTTTGCGAGCCCTTCCAGTCGTGATTGAGATTGACGCCCTGGTAATTGACGGGGCTGCCGGTGCCGGGATTGAGCGGATAGGGCATCACGTTGGCCACCAGCTTGCCCGAGGGATTGCGCGCGGCGTAGCTGCCCGTGCCGTTGTTCGGCTGGTACCAGATCGTCTGGCCGCTCGGCAGCGGCGCCGGATGCGGATCGGAGAGGCCGCGCACGCCCGGCAGCATGCCGAAGTAATGGTCGAACGAGCGGTTCTCCTGCATGAAGATGATCACGTGCTCGATGTCGGCGAGCTTTCCCGGCGGCGTGGTCTGGGCGAGCGCGTTACGGATCGCGGGGGGCAGGACCGACGCCATGCCGGCGGCGGCCAGCGTGTGGGTTCCCAGTTTCAGAAAATCGCGGCGTTTGTTCGATGTCATTGGATGCCTCGTTTGTTTATGGGGTGACAGGCACGATGGCGCCGCCCGGCCAGTCGACGGCGCCCAGCACGATAACCGCGAAAGATGAAACGAAAATGGCAACGCGATCTCGCCCACGCAGCATGAAAAATCAAAAAGCCGCGGGGCTGATGGAATTCGACGGATTTATGTCATCAAGCGACAAAAATCGATGATTTCACGGGGAAATTCGGCGGAAGAGGCGGGGTGTGGCTTGGCGAAATGCTTAATTAAATATGTCGTTCATTTCGCGGAAGCAATAATGCGAATCGATTGCCGATTTCAGGAAATTCGGATTGAATCTCATCGGCGATCAATTGCCGGTAATTCGAAACTCCAGGTTGAATCATTCGGGAGATGCATCGAGCGATGCGATCACCCGAACGACGAGCGGCAGGAGGCAGGGCCGGCTAGCCGAACAGCGCCTCGAGACGCAGTTGATGCGAGCGGCCGATCCACACCGCGCAATCGCGATGGTCGCGCAGCGCATCGCCGGTGTTCGGATGGACGAACACGTCGAGTGCGCCGTGGTTGAGCGCGAGCCAGCCGAGCACGGGCGTGAGCTGGCTGCCGTCGAAGGCGAGCTGGTACGACCACATCGGATGCGGGCCGACCGGGCGTTCGTGGAAACGGCCGAGCTGCACGCGAGCGCCGAGCTGCTCGTCGATCACCTGGCGCAGTGCCCACGCGGCGTCGCGGCTGTCGGCGTCGAAGTAGACGTGAGCGTGCCAGCTATCGATGCTGGCGGGGTCGAGTAGGGTCATGAAGGGAGAACGGGATGTCGGGAAGGGCGAGCGATCATTGTGCGCGATTTCGGCCGGGGCTTGCGTGGCATGGCGCCGGTTGCCCGGCGAGGTGTCCTGTGGAAAAGGTTCCGGATCGAGACGGGGTGCTGGATCCGGCCCCATCGTGGCGAATCTCACGCATGTGAATAACTCAACAATGACGCAATATTTTGCCGTATTGCTGCGCATGAGGATTCAATGTGGTTTCCGGCATCGAGAGGTGTGCATGCCCACTGTTTTTGTTCCGACGCGCGCGGTACGATGCACGCCGTTCGAGGAATCGAATGCAGCCCGTCACACGCTACGAGGAAGACCCGCGCGTCCGGCTGCCGCTCAACATGCGCAGCCAGGCTGCGCCGCGCGCCAACACCAATGACAATCTTTCGCCAACTTCCCGTCGCCCGGCTGACCTTCGGCGCGACGGCCGCCGTGTTCGTCCTGCTGGCCGGCTGCGCGTCGCCGCAGCAGCCGCCCGATGTCGTCGCCCGCAAGACGGGCTGGATGCGCAGCGAGGTCGCCGACTCCTACCTGTATGCCTACCCGCTGGTGATGATGGAGGTGGCGCGCCAGGCCGCCACCGATCCTGGCGCCGCCGGTCCCGGCCAGGCGCCCGCCAACACGCTGCGCATCGACGCTTCGTTGCCGCCCGCCGGCGCCATCAATCCGCCGCTGCCGGGCATCGACACGCTCGACGCGAGCGGCTGGCTCGATGTCGGCACCGAACCGCTGATCCTTTCCCTGCCCGATACGCGCGGCCGTTACCTCGACGCGCGTGTGCTCGACATGTGGACCAACGTGGTCTGGTCGACGGGCGCCGAGGCCAATCCGCGTAATGGAAGCAGCCGGGCGCAAACGATTGCGCTGGTCGGGCCGGGCTTCCAGGGCACGCTGCCGGCCGGCGTTAAGCGCGTCGACCTGCCGGCGCGCCACGCCTGGCTCGGCGTGCGCGTGCGCAGCGGCGGCGCCGGGCGCGAGCTGGCCGAGGCGCGGCGCTGGCAGCGCGCGGTTCGGCTGGTGCCCTTGTCGGCCTGGAGCGCGCGTCCGGCGCGCGGCGCGGCCGCGGCGGGGGCTGCCGCGGCCGACGCGAACGCGGACAACGGCGCGGCCACCTCGGCAAGCGCCGCTGCCCGCGTCGCCGCGCTCGATGCCAAGGCCTTCTTCTCGCGCTTCGCCAGCGCCTTGCCCGACAATCCGCCGCCGCAGCCCGATCCGCACGTCGACCAGGTGCTCGACGAGATCGGCGTGAAGGCCGGCGTCGAGCCCGACTGGAGCGGCGAGCGGCTCGCCGCCGCCGCGCGCGGGGTGGAGGATGCGCGTGCACGGCTGAGCACGCCGCCGTCGAACCTGTTCGCGGCGGACGGCTGGCGCTGGCTCGGCGGCGATGCCGGCCGCTACGGGCAGGACTACACGCTGCGCGCCTACGCGGCGGCGACGCATTTCGGCGCCGGCACGCGCGACGACGACACGGTGGCGATCGTGGCCGTCGACGGCGATGGCGAGGCGCTGAACGGCGGGCGCCGCTACGTGCTGCATTTCGCGGCGCGCGAACTGCCGCCGGTGCGTGCGTTCTGGTCGCTCACGCCTTATACGGCGGACGGCGCGCTGCCCGATCCGGGCCGTGGCCGGCGCGCGATCGGCAGCCTCGACCGGCTGCAGCGCAATCGCGACGGCTCGGTCGACATCGTCGTATCGGCCAGCTCGCCGGGCCGCGCCCGCGCGGCCAACTGGCTGCCCGCGCCGCGCGCCGATTTCCAGTTGGCGCTGCGTCTCTATGCGCCCAAACCGGAGGCGACCGACGGCTCTTGGCAGCCGCCGCCGCTGGTGCGCCAGTAAATGGGCGGCTAATGCATAAGTGAGCGGTTGCTATCGAAGCAATCAGACGGCGCCTTCGGGCGCCGTTTTCGTTTGGGGCGGGGTGTATTGCCGACTGGTTGGAATGAATCGGGCAAGCGCTTCGCCCTGTCATGAAAAGTGAGCAGACGCTTTCCGTATAATCCACGACTGGCGAGCATCGACCCGCTTTGAAGGTGCGACGGGCAGGCCGCCCGGCAGCACCATCGCGAGATGCGTCGTCGCGGCTGGCGATCGCCTACGAGGCGACATCGCCCATGCCCGCCGAGCGCCTATACTTCGGAAAGCCGGGCTTTCCGTCCCGATTTTGCAGACGACGTTCGTCGTCCTCTCAACGGCACCTCAGCATGGCCAGCATCCAGAAAAATCAACCTGAGAACTCCCGTCCGTCCGTCGGCAAGCGGCTCGGCGACGTGGCCCGGTCGCGCCGCACCAGGCGCGTCGCGCTCGGCATCCTCATTTTCCTGGTCGTGTTCGGCCTGCTCGGTTTCTTCGCGGCGCCGCCGCTGATCCGCCATATCGCCGAGCAGCAGTTGAGCCGCCAGCTCGACCGCCCCGCCACGATCGCGCGGATCGCGCTGAACCCCTACACGCTGCGGCTCGAGGCCGACGGCGTCCATATCGGCGAGCGCGGCGGGCAAGGCCCCTTCGTCGACATCGGCAAGCTGACCGTGCGGCCGGCCTGGAGCTCGCTGCTGCGCGGCGCGCCGATCGTCGACGAGGTGCGCATCGACGCGCCGCGCTTCCACATCGTCCGCTACGACGCGCAGCGCTTCAATTTCACCGACCTGATCGAGAAGTTCTCGAAGCCGTCGCAGCCCTCGTCCTCCGGGCCGACGCGCTTCTCGGTGTCGAACATCCAGGTCACCGACGGCCGGATCGACTTCGACGATCGCCTGCTCGGCGCCCGGCACGTGGTCGATCAATGGGCGCTCGGCGTGCCCTTCGTCGCCACCCTGCCCTCGAAGACCGACATCTTCGTGCAGCCGACCCTGAAGCTGCGCCTCGACGGCAGCCCGATCGCGATCACCGGCAAGACCAAGCCCTTCTCGCAGACGCGCGAATCGGAGATCAACCTGAAGTTCGACGGGCTCGACGTGCCCAAGCTGCTGTCCTACGCGCCGGCCAGGCTGCCGGTCCAGATGAGTTCCGGCAGGCTGTCGAGCGACCTGGTGCTGCGCTTCTCGATCGACGGCGAGACGCCCGCGCTGCGCGTGTCGGGCACGGTCGACCTGGCCGACGCGAATCTCAGCGACGCGGCGAACCATCCGCTGTTCGCGGCGCGCGCCGTGCATGTGGCGGCGGGCTCGCTCGAACCGCTGCGGCAGGTGCTGCATTTCGACGAGATCCGCGTCGACGCGCCGGTGCTCACGCTCACGCGCGATGCGGCCGGCGTGCTGAACGTGCAGAAGCTGGCAGCGGCCCAGGGCGGCGCGACGAATGCGGCGAACGACGCGAAGGCCGGGAACGTCGCGAAGGCGGCGCCCGCCGCGGCCTCGTCGCCGGCGGCCGTCACGGCAGCCGCGTCGGCACCGGCAGGCGCGGCGAGCGGCGCGAGCGCAAGCACGCAGGCCCAGGCCAAGCCCGCCGCCGAGGACGCGAAGCCGCAACCGCTCGACCTGACGATCGCCCGCCTCGCGATCGACGACGGCACCATCCACATCAGCGACGCCTCGGTGGCCCCCGCCGCCGATCTCACGCTCGCCAAGCTGAAGACCACGCTGTCCGGCTTCACGCTGCAGGGCCGGCAGCCAGCCAAGTTCTGGATCTCGACCCAGCTCGCCCAGGGCGGCGCGCTGAACGCGGCCGGCGCCGTCAGCCTGGCCCAGCAGCAGGTGGGCGGCCATCTGGGCATCGACGGCTTCGCGCTGCCGGCGATCGCGCCGTACCTGGCCGGGGCGAGCTCGGCGAAGCTGCTCGACGGCAGGCTCGGCGCCTCGATCGACGCCTTCGCGGATTGGTCGAAGCCGGAGCTGGCGGCCAATGTCGGCCCCAGCAGCCTGACGCTCGATGCGCTGAAGATCGGCGCGCCTTATGCGAAGGCGCCGGTGCTGGCCTTCTCGAAGGCCGACGTGAAGCTCTCGCGCATCGATCTCGGCGCGCGCACGGCCGAGGTGGCGAGCGTGGCCATCAACGGCCTGGACGTCGACGCGGCGCGCCTGAAGAACGGCGAGATCGACCTGGCCGCGCTGGCCGAGCCGGCGGCATCCGCGCGCGGCGCGCGTCGCGAGCCGGCGGAGAAAACCGCCGCCAGACCGGCCGCGAAACCGGCCGCAAAGCCGGCCAACGGCAAGACCACCGCGCCCTGGCATTACCGGATCGGCGAGCTGAGCCTGGCCGGCGCCAAGGCCAGCTTCACCGACCTGTCCACCCCGCGCCCCGTGAAGCTGGCGTTCGCGCCGCTCGACGTGAAGGTCGGGCCGCTCACCGACGATCTGTCCAAGCCGCTGCCGGTTTCGCTGCGCACCACGCTGAACCGCAAGGGCAGTTTCGCGGTGGCGGGCGAGGTGACGGCCACGCCGCTCGACGCGAAGCTGCGCATCGACGGCAACCGGCTCGATGCGGCCGCCTTCGAGCCGTATTTCGGCGGCGCGCTCAATGCCACCATCGCCAGCGCGCTGCTCAACGCGAAGGGCAACCTGGCGGTGTCGCAGGCGAAGGCGGCGACCAAGGCCTCGTATCGCGGCGATCTCGCCGTGGTGGACGTGCGGATGCTCGACAAGGCCAGCTCGGACCCGTTCGCGGGCTGGCGTTCGCTGGCGCTGTCGAACCTGAAGGCGAACTACGACAGCGAGCGCGGCACCGATGTCGACGCTTCGCGCGTGACCTTCTCCGGCTTCTACGGCCGCGTGCTGCTCGACGCGCAGGGGCGCCTGAACCTCAACGACGTGGTGGCCAGGCAGAGCGGCCCGGCGCAATCGCTGACGCGCGACGCCAGCGGCGCCGAACCGGTGCCCTTGTCGCCGACGGCCGCGGCCGTCGCGGCGGCGAGCGCGCATCCGGCCTCGGGCGCTTCGGCGACCACCGCGACCGCCGCGGCCAGCCCTGCCTCGGCCGCCTCCAGCGTGGCCGGCACGCTGGCCTCGGCCAACGCCGCCTCGGGCGCCGCCGCGCCGCTGCCGGCCTCGGTGCCGAGCGTGGTGGTGAAGGCCGCGCCGGCGCCGAGCCAGCCGGTGCGGATGCGCTTTGGCGAACTGGTGCTGCAGGACGGCCGCGTCACCTATACCGACAACTTCATCCGCCCGAACTACACGGCCGACCTGGTGGCGATCAAGGGCACGGTGGGCGCGTTCGGCACCGATTCGCAGACCAGCGCGCCGGTCGACATCGCGGCCAGCCTGGCCGGCAACGGCCCGATCTCGATCAAGGGTTCGGTCAATCCGCTGATCGCCAAGCCGGCGCTGGACCTGACGGCCTCGGCGCACGGCATCGAGCTGACCAACCTGACGCCGTACTCGGCGAAGTACGCCGGCTACCCGATCACCAAGGGCAAGCTCAACGTCGACCTGCACTACCAACTCGCCGACGACCAGCTCAGCGCCAACAACCACATCTTCATCGACCAGCTCACCTTCGGCGACCACATCGACAACGACACGGCCACCAAGCTGCCGGTGCGCCTGGCGATCTCGCTGCTGAAGAACTCGCGCGGCGAGATCGACGTGAACATCCCCGTGTCGGGCTCGCTGTCGAACCCCGAGTTCAGCATCGGCGGGCTGATCTGGCATGCCGTGCTGAACCTGTTGAAGAAGGCGGTGACGGCGCCGTTCTCGCTGATCGCCAGCGCCTTCGGCGGCAACGGCGAGGAGCTCGGCTACGTCGAATTCGCGCCGGGCGTGGCCACGCTCTCCGACGCCTCGAAGCAGAAGCTCGACACCATCTCGAAGATGCTGGCCGAGAAGCCCTCGATCCGCCTCGACCTGACGGGCCGCGTCGATCCCGCGCGCGACGCGCCGGGCCTGCGCGATGCCTATGTCGAGCGCCTGGTGCGCCAGCAGAAGCTCAAGGACGTGGTGGGGCAGGGCGAGAGCATCGACCCGATGACGGTCAAGGTCACGCCGGAGGAATACACGAAGTACCTGACCAAGGCCTACAAGGCGGCCGACTTCAAGAAGCCGCGCAACCTGATCGGCATGCAGAAGACGCTGCCCGACGCGGACATGAAGGCCGCGCTCGAGGCGCACGCGCCGGCCGACGACGCGGCCCTGCGCGAGCTTGCCCAGCAGCGCGCGCAGGCGGTGCGCCAGTACCTGGACGGCAAGGTGGATGCGAGCCGGATGTTCATCGTGGCGCCCAGGCTCGACGCCAAGGGCATCGAGGACAAGGGCGCGACCACGCGCGTCGACTTCGGGCTCAAATGAACGCGAGGGCCCGCGCCGATGGACGGCGCGGGCCCTCGTGGCGCATCGGCGGCGCAGTCCGCGGCCGATGCGCGGGCCGGCTCGTGCGCGCGGCACGGCCGACTCGCTGCTTCAATGCTTCAGCCCCAGTGCTTCAGTCGGCGTGCGCCGGCTCGCGCTTGGCGATCTCCTTGCGCGCTGCCAGCGGAATGCGCGGATCGTCCCAGGTGCTGAGCCATTCCACTTCCTTGGTGGTGAACACCTGGCCGTAGTTGCGCAGCGCGTACTGCAGCGAATCGATGATGTGGTTGCGGATGATTTCCGGCGTGTGCGCGTCGTCGAGCACCGAGCGGAATGCCTCGAGCGTGGCCATCGTCTTGCTCCGGGTGACTAAGGGATAACCCGGTTATCGCACGTCAATAGTCCCGCGCCAAGCCCGAAAAAAATAATTCGTGCGACGCAGCAATGCCGGGCGGGGCGCGCGATTTGCGCCGATCCGGAGCGATGTCGCCGAACGCCGCCGCAGCCTGCCTCAGCGTCCCACCGAACCCGCGATCCGGCCCCGGAAGTGGATCCAGGCATTCAGCGCCGCGCACAGCACCAGCAGCGCGCTGGTGACGAAGAACACCGCATGCAGCCCGACATGCGCGCCGATCTGCCCGCCGATCAGCGGCCCCACCACCTGCCCCGAGAACTGCGCCGACTGCAGGTAGCCGAGCACGCTGCCGGAGCGGTGTTCCTCGACCGAATGGCGCACCAGCTTGGCGATCGCCGGCAGCAGGCCGGCCAGCGACATGCCCATCGCGCCGCGCAGCACGGCGAGCTGCCACCAGTGCGTGACGAAGGCCTGCGGCAGCATCACCAGGCCCGTCACCAGCAGGCAACCGATGATCACCGGCCAGCCGCCGATGCGATCCGCCAGGGCGCCCAGGCGCGGCGCGGTCAGCATGCTGCCGAAGGCCGAGGCGGCCATCACGATGCCGGCGGTGCGCGCCAGCGCGGCATGCGCCACGCCGAGCTGGCCGATGTAGACGGTAATGATCGGCTCGATCGACATGTTGGCGAGCAGCACCATCATGGCGGTCAGCAGCAGCGCGCCGAGCGCGGCGCGGCCGGCGGCGCGCGGCATGGCGGCCCGGCCGGCCTTCGTGGCACCCGCGCTGTCGCGGCGCGCGTCGATGCGCCGGTCGAAATCCTCGCGCACCAGGCCGATGGTGGCCGCCGCGGCCACCGCGATCATCGCGCCGCCTACGAAGAAGGTGCCGCGAATGCCGACCAGGCCCGGCAGGAAGCCGCCCACCAGCGGCCCCACCAGGTTGCCGGCCAGCGCGCCGGTGGACAGCACACCGAGCGCCCAGCCGGCGCGCTCGCGCGGTGCCTGCGTGCCGACCATCACGATCGAGGCCGAGGCGTAGCCGCCGATCAGGCCGGCCGCGAGGCGCAGCGCCACCAGTTGCGCGACGCTGTGCGCGATGCCGATCAGCGACATCACCACCGCCATGCCGAGCGCGGCACGCACCAGCATCGGCTTGCGGCCGTATCGGTCGGCCAGGCGCCCCCACAGCGGCGCGGTGATCGCCGTGCCGAAGAAGGTCGCGCCGAAGGCCACGCCCGACCACTGCACGATGCCGGCCGGCGAATGCACGCCGAGCTGCTCGACATAGAGCGGCAGGAAGGGCAGCAGCATGCTCAGGCTCACCAGGGTGGTGAACGAGCCGAACACGCAGACGGCGAGGTTGCGGCGCCAGTAGGCGGCGTTGCGCTCGACGTAGGCGCTCGCCTCGGGCGGCTGGGTGGAAGCGGGCGGGATGGCGAGCTCGGGAGCGGCGGCGGGGCGGGACATGGTGGCGTCTTCCTTGGATGAGCCGTGCGGGGTTCAGGCCTTGCGGGCCTGGATGCCGGCGACGAGGTCGATCGCGAGCGCCAGCACCATCGCCGCGGTGCCGATCGCGAACAGCATGCGGTAGTCGCCGCCGTTTTGCGAGAACACGTAGGACAGGCCGTAGGCGGCGAGCGCCTGGCACAGCGCGAAGCCGACCGTGGCGGTGCGCCATGCCGGGTCCTGCTGCGAGGGATGATGGGCGAGCAGCTCGTGCAGGCGCCCCAGCACCAGCGGCACGGTGCCCGTGACGAAGGCGCCGACCACCACGCTCGACAGCATCAGCCAGAACGGCCCGAGCCCGAGCGCGGGAATCGCCACGCCGCCGATCTCGAGCACGAAGGCCAGGCGCAGCGCGTGGCCGAAGCCGATCCGGTCGGCCAGCGCGCCGGCCAGCACCGGCCCCAGCGTGGCGCCGACGCCGAACAGCACCCAGTATTCGGCGCCCACCTGCAGGCTCTGGCCGAGGCCGCGCGTGACGTAGTCGACCAGGAAGATCATGTGCGGCACCCAGCCGGCCGCGTTCAGCGCGTATTCGGCGTAGAGCGCGCGCAGCGGGCGCGGCGTGCTCGTGCGGCGATGCCTCGCGGGCGCGGCGGCGCGCGGCGCGGTCTCGCGCGGCCAGCCGTGCCAGGCCAGCGCGGTCAGCACCAGCGAGAGCAGGGCCAGCCCGAGCCAGGTGTCCTGCAGGCTGCGCTGCAGCAGCAGCGGCACGACCGTGCCCGAGGCCACCACGCCTACGCCCACGCCCATGAAGATCACGCCGCCGGCCAGGCCGCGGCGCGAGGCCGGCACGTGCGCGAGCACGGTCGGGGCGGCCAGCACCATCAGCGCGCCGCCGGCGATGCCGGCCAGGAAACGCCAGGCGAAGAACCAGCTGAAGGACAGCGGCCAGGCGCAGGCCACGAAGGCGAGGGTGGCCAGCAGCATCATGGTGCGCAGCGTCAGCGTGACGCCGGCCCGGGCGGCCAGCGCGCGGCCCGCCAGCGCGCCGCCCAGGTAGCCCGCCAGGTTGGCCGCGCCGAGATAGGCGGCCAGCGAGGGCGCGAACCAGTGCGCGTTGACGATCGCCGGCAGCAGCGGCGTATAGGCGAAGCGCGCCAGGCCGATGCCGACCAGGCTGGCGCTGAAGCCGGACAGGGTGGCCCGCCCGAGGCTCACGCCGCGCGTCTCGCGCCTCGCGTGAGCGTGGGAGTCGACGGCGCGTTCCATATGCGTTCCCTTCACTCGATTCGATAGCCGCAGCGTACGCGCGATCACCGATCCTCAGAACTGATTTGTCGAGATAAGGGATATCTGGAATCGAGATAGCTGTTATGCTGATTTCCCGTTACCCGGCGCGCGGGCCGCCTCGCTACAATCGGTTCATCGATAGCCCGCGCGGCGCCTGCACGTTTTCACGCGTACTCCTGACGATCATGGACATAGCCGACCTGAAGACCTTCGAAGCCGTCGCCCGCCATGGCAGCATGAACAAGGCGGCGGCGGAGCTGCACACGGTGCAGTCGAACGTGACCGCGCGGATCCGCGCGCTCGAGGACGAACTCGGCGTGGCGCTGTTCCAGCGTCACGCGCGCGGCGTGACCATCACGCCGGCCGCGCAGCGCATGCTGCCCTTCGTCGGCCGCATCTCGCAACTGGTGTCGGAGGCGCGCGCCGCGGCCACCGACAGCGGCGAGCCGACCGGCACGCTCACGCTGGGCACGCTCGAAACCACCATGGCGCTGCGCCTGTCGCCGCTGCTGACCGAATACGCGCGCACCTGGCCCGACGTGCGGCTGGTGGTGAGCGCCGGCACCACCGCCGGGCTGATGCAGGACGTGATCGACTATCGGCTCGACGGCGCCTTCGTGGCCGGGCCGATCCGGCATCCGGCCCTGCATGTCGAGCCGGTGTTCACCGAGGAACTGGTGCTGGTGACCAGCCCGGCGATCCGCACCTTGAAGGACCTGCCCGGCGCGCGCGACCTGAAGACGGTGGTGTTCCAGTTCGGCTGCTCGTATCGCCAGCGGCTCGACGCGTTTCTCGCGGGATTGGGGATCGTGGTGGCCAGGCCGCTCGAATTCGGCTCGCTCGACGCGATCGTCAACTGCGTGTCGGCCGGCGTCGGCATCACCCTGCTGCCCAAGGGCGTGGTGGCCGACGCGGTGACCGCCGGCGACGTCGCCATCCACCGCCTGCCGCGCGAGCTGGCGATGGTCGAGACGCTGTTCGTGCGTCGTGAGGACAGCTATGTGTCGAGCGCGATGACGGCCTTCCTGGAGCTGGCCAGACGCGTCTACCGGCAGTCGAGCACGGGCGTGCCGGTGCGCGGGCGGCGCGGCGCGCAGGAGCCGACGGTCGCGGCCTGAATTCAGTTCTCGCCGCGTTCGGCATCCGCGGCGACTACCGGCGGCAGATCCTCCGGCGGCGGATCGCCGAGCCAGCGCCGCGCGCCGGGCCCCGAGCGCGCGGCCCGGTCGTTGGGGTTGGTCAGCTTGCAGCGCTTGAGCGACAGGCACCCGCAGCCGATGCAGTGGTCCAGGTCGATATCGAGCCGTTCCAGCTCCTCGATCTTGTCCCTCACGCGCTGCTTCCATCCTGCCGAGAGCCGCTGCCAGTCGCGATTGGCCGGCAGCTTGGCGGTGGGCAGGCTGGCCAGTTGCCCGGCGATCTCGTCCAGGGAATAGCCGATGCGCTGCGCGAACACGATGAAGGCGATGCGGCGCAGCGAGGAGCGCGGGAACGAGCGCCGGCTGCTGCCCTGCCGCACCGATTCGATCAGCCCGCGCGATTCGTAGAAACGCAGCGCCGAGGCGGCCACGCCGCTGCGTTTGGCCACCTCGCTGATCGGCATCAGCGGGTCCGGGGTCTTGCGTTGGACGGTCATTCGAGCCTCCCGAAAATTTCCGTTTTCTTCAAGTTCACTTGAGCTTTCAGGCTGTCCGCCACTCTAGTCCTCGAGATGCTGATACGGCGTGACGGTGGATGAAATGAGACGAACGAGCATGAATATGCGAGATGCGAGCATTAATCAACTCGCCTGGCGCGCCTAAACTGGCTTCACCGTCACAGCCGTGACGACCCACTGAAACCAGGAGCGCACCATGTCCCGTCTGTCCACCCTCGCCGTCGCCGATGCAACCGGCAGCACCGCCGAACTGTTCACGAAGATCCGCAAGGCCGTCGGCAAGGTGCCGAACGCCTACGCGACGATCGGCACCCACCATCCCGAAGCGCTGGCCGCCATGCTCGGCATCGACGCGATCCTGGCCGGCGGCACGCTGAGCAAGGCCGAGATCGAGACGATCAAGCTCGCCGTCAGCGAGAACGCCGGCTGTGACTACTGTATTGCCGCCCATACGCTGGCCGGCAAGTTCGCCGGGCTGTCGCCGGAAGCGATGCGCCAGATCCGCGCCGGCGAGCCGACCGGCGATGTGAAGCGCGACGCGCTGGTGACCTATGTGCGCAGCGTGGTGAGCACGCGCGGCACGGTGCCGGCCGAGCAGCTCGACCACTTCATCGCGGCCGGCTTCACGGAACGTCAGGTGATCGAGGTCAGCCTCGCGATCGCGTCGATCACGTTCACCAACCTCGTGAATCGCGCCAACGACACGACGCTGGATTTTCCGGCGGTGGCGTGAGGGGAGGTAAGCGCGGCGAGCCTGGCCGAAAGGGCCGTGCCGCGTATCGGAAGGCCGGGGCCGAGGCGCGAGGGGTGACTCGCGCGGGCCCGCAAGGGGCCGGTGCCCGGCAGCCAGGCTGGCTGCGGGCCGCCGGCTTCGGCCTTATTGCGCGCGTTGCGCGAGGCCGGCCGTCAGCAGCTCGGTCAACAGGCCGGTCATGCCTTCGGGATGATCGGCCGCCTGCTTCTGCAGGTCCGCAACCAACTCGACATTGAGCTTGCAGGCGAACGGCACCAGGCCTTGCGCCTGCTCGATGCGACGGCGCTCGCGCCGGTCGAGCGCGGCCGTGTCGGTCGCGCCCTTGCCGAAGCGCTGCGAGCTCGATGCCTTCATCGATTGCGTCAGCTTCAGCGCCTTGTTCTTTTCCAGATCCGTCTTCTTCATTGCCATCGTCGGCACCACCTTGGGTTCAAATGGGTGCGATTGTACGCATCGCGGTGGGGGAGCGGAGCGATAGGTCGTGGCTTGCTCGTATTTATGCGCAGTGGGGCGCTTTTTTGTTGCGCGCGTGTCCGGTACCGGCAAATCGGATGACTGGTGGTTTGTCCGAAATTTGTAGTACTTTTTCGGACACACTAAAAAAATAAAACTTTTTGCGCATAAACCGCCAACGCCCTCCCGCCACAGCCCCGGCCGCATTGCCGGCTACAATGCGGCAGCCCGGAATTCACGACTGATCCCATATCGCATGACCCAAGCTTCCCGCGCGTTCCTGCTCGGCCCCCTGCTGAAAGGGGTATCGCGCTCGTTCTACCTGACGCTCGCCGTGCTGCCCGTCGGCATGCGCGATCCGATCGGCCTGGCCTATCTGCTGGCCCGCGCGGCCGACACGATCGCCGACACTTCGCTGCTGCCGCCGGCGCGACGCCTCGAATGGCTGCTGTCGCTGCGCGCGCAGGTCAATGGCCGGCCCGACGAGGCCGCGCTGCGCAGCATCGCCGCCGAGGTGGCGGGCCAGCAGACCGATTCCGACGAGAAGGTGCTGCTCGAGTCGCTGGGCCCGGCGCTCGGGATCCTGGTGCAGCTCGACGACGCCGATCGCGCGGCCGTGCGCGGCATCGTCACGACGCTGAGCGAGGGCATGGAATTCGACCTGGTCACGTTCCCGGACGAAACCTCGGGGCAACTGGTCGCGTTGCCCGACGATGCCGCGCTCGATCGCTACACCTACATGGTGGCCGGCTGCGTCGGCGAGTTCTGGACCACCATGACCTTCCTGCACGAGCCCGGCGTGGTGAAGCGCGATGCCGACGAGATGAAGGCGCTCGGGATCCGCTTCGGCAAGGCGCTGCAGCTCACCAACGTGCTGCGCGATGCGGCCAAGGACCTGCGGATCGGCCGTTGCTACCTGCCCGCCGATCGCCTCGCGCGCGGGCGCATCGCGCCCGGCGACCTGCTCGGCCAGGATGCCTCGCAGCTCGCGCGTCCGGTGATGTTCGACCTGGTGCGCGTCGCGCTGGCGCATTACCGTGCCGGCATCGACTACACCTTCGCGATCCCGCCGCGCGCGATGCGGCTGCGGCTGGCCTGCATCTGGCCGATCGTGATCGGCTTGATGACCTTGCGGCTGCTAGTGTCGAACCCGAACTGGATCGAGCCGGGCCGCGCCTCGAAGGTGCGTCGCAACGAGGTCTACAAGGCGGTGGCGTGGTCGATCCCGCGTTCGCTCTCGAATGGCTCGCTGCGTCGCTGGTTCGATCGCCTGCTCGGTGATATCGAGCGGGTGCTCGACGCCGCCGTGGTCGCGCGTCACCGTTGAGACGGGGCGCGGCCGGCGCGGTGAGCCGGCCAGCCGCGATATCGTCGAACAGCGGCGCGCCCTGCGCCCTGCATCCTCGCCTGTCTTGATCTCGAGCGCTTCGGCATTCGCCTGAAGCCTCGCTCCTACCCCCCGCCTTTCCCTTGCGTCGCCCGTCGCTTGCTCGGTTTCCGCGATCTTTCCAAAAAATTTGAAAATACTTCAAGCGTCGGCCTAATTATCAATATCGACCGCCGTATTCAGAATGGGCACCAGTTCTTCACCGCCCAGGGCGAATCATGCAACTCGATCACGCGACCATCGTCACCGACCAGCTCGACAGCACCTGCCGCTTCCTGGCCGAGGTGGTCGGCCTGACGCGCGGCGCGCGTCCGCCGTTCGCGGTGGATGGCGGCTGGTTCTATGCCGCCGGCCGCCCGGTGATCCACGTGGTGCGCGCCACCGTGGCGGCCACGGCCGCGCGCAGCGTGCCGCGCATCGATCATGTCGCGCTGCGCATCGAGGATCGCGACGAATGGCATGCCCTGGTCGAACGCCTGGACCATCGCGGCATCGGCTACCAGCTCAGCGAAGTGCCGCTGTCGAACGAGTTGCAGTTGTTCGTGGCGCTCGCGCCCGGCGTCGCCTTCGAATTCGTCACCGCGCTGGGCCCGGCCGCGTATTGAGCCCCGCGCAGGCCGCTGCCGTCTTCCCAAACCCGAATCCAAACCGATCCACTTCTCGCCAGGAACACATCGATCATGAGCACTGCAGAACTTTTCAATCCCGCCAGACTGGCCGGTCGAGACACCGCCCACCGCATCGTGATGGCGCCGATGACGCGTGCCCGCAGCACCCAGCCCGGCGACATCCCGAACGCGATGAATGCGCGCTACTACGCGCAGCGCGCCTCGGCGGCGCTGATCGTGACCGAGGCCAGCCAGATCACGCCGCAGGGCAAGGGGTATTCGTTCACGCCCGGCATCCACAGCGATGCGCAGCGCGAAGGCTGGCGCCTGGTGACCGATGCCGTGCATGCCGAGGGCGGCCGCATCTTCCTGCAGCTGTGGCACGTCGGGCGCATGTCGCATCCCGATTTCCACGGCGGCGAACTGCCGGTGGCGCCCTCGGCGGTGCCCTTCGACGGCCAGATCTGGAAGGTCGATCCGGCCACCGGCATCGGCGCGATGGTGGACTGCCCGACGCCGCGCGAGCTGCGCCATGAGGAGATCCGGCAGATCGTGCAGGACTTCCGCCAGGCCGCGCGCAGGGCGATCGAGGCCGGCTTCGACGGCGTCGAGATCCACGGCGCGAACGGCTACCTGGTCGATCAGTTCCTGCGCACCACCTCGAACCGACGCGAGGACGAATACGGCGGCTCGCGCGAGGACCGCCTGCGCTTCCTGCAGGAGGTGGTCGACGCGGTGGCCGCGGAAGTGGGCGCCGAGCGCACCGCGATCCGCCTCGCGCCGTTCCTGACCGCGCGCGGCATGGCCTGCCCCGACATCCTGCCGACCATCCTCGACGCGGCGGCCTGGCTGCAGGCGCGCGGCATCGCCTACCTGCACCTGGTCGAGGCCGACTGGGACGATGCCCCGCAATTCACCGAAAGCTTCCGCCGCGAGATCCGCGAGCGCTTCGCGCGGCCGATCATCGTGGCGGGCAAGTACGACCTCGAGCGCGCCAACTGGGTGCTGGCGAACGGTTATGCCGATTTCATCGCGTTCGGTCGCAAGTTCGTCGCCAATCCGGACCTGCCGCGACGGCTCGCCGAAGGCCTGCCGCTGGCCGATTTCGACGGGGCCACGCTGTTCGGCGGCGACGAGCGCGGCTACAGCGACTACCCGGCGCTGGCCCGCTGAGCGGCGCGTGGCTCTCGAATCACGACGCGCGCATTTCACGAGCGATGAACAAGGATGGAGGTCAAGATGAAAACCCGATCGATACAAGCAAGTACGGGGCTGGCAGCCGCGGCCCTGGCGTTGATGGCGATCTTCGCGTCGCCGGCCATCGCCGCACCGAACGGCGACGATCAACTGGTGCAGCCGAAGCAGTTGATCGTCGACCATAGCCTGCCGCCGCAACAACTGGCCGCGCAGATTCGCGCGGCCCGGCTCTACGACACGTTCTGGACCACCGGCGACGAGGCACAGGCACGCGAGGCGCTTGCCCCCGACTTCATGGACCGCACCTTGCCGCCGGGCCGGCCGCAAGGCCTGGCCGGGCCGCTGGCGGCCTCGAAGGGATTTCATGCCGCGGTGCCCGACGTGCATGCCGAGGTCGAGCAGATGATCGTGGCCGGCGACCGCGTGATCACGCACCTGCGCTTTCGCGGACACTTCAGCGGCAGCTTCCAGGGCGTGCAGGGCAAGGGCCAGCCGGTCGACTTCGTCGCCACCGACATCTACCGGATCCGCGATGGCCGGATCGCCGAGAACTGGCATCTGGAGGACAACCTGACGTTCCTGCGGCAACTGGGCGTCGTGAAGCCCTGAACCAGGGCGCATCGCAAGGGCGCCCGGGCGGGCGTCCATCGGCAATCATCGAAGGGAGGAAGGCATCATGAATTTCGACGGCAAGCAGGTACTGGTGGTGGGCGGCAGCTCGGGCATCGGCGAGGCGGCGGCGCGCGCCTTCGTCGAACGCGGCGCGACGGTGACCATCGTCTCGCGCGACAGCGGCAAGCTGGCCGCCAGCGCGGCGCGGATCGGCCAGGGCGTGCGCACCGGCGTGATGGACATCACCGACGAGGCGAGCGTGCGCGCCTTCCTCGATGCGGCGGGCGAGTTCGACCATGTGGTGGTGTCGGCGGCGCAGACGGCCACCGGCCCGGTGCGCGGTCTCGAACTGAAGGACGCGCAGGCCGCGATGGACAGCAAGTTCTGGGGCGCCTATCGCGTCGCGCGGGCGGCGCGGATCCGCGAGGGCGGCTCGCTCACGCTGGTTTCGGGTTTCCTCAGCGTGAGGCCGAGCAGCGCGTCGGTGCTGCAGGGGGCGATCAATGCCGCGCTAGAGGCGCTGGCGCGTGGCCTCGCGTTGGAACTGTCACCGGTTCGCGTCAATACCGTCTCGCCGGGGATGATCGCGACGCCGCTATGGTCGAAGCTCGACGAGGCCGCGCGCGAGAAGATGTACGCGGGCGCGGCGGCGCGCCTGCCGGCGCGGCGCGTGGGTCAGCCGGAAGATGTCGCGAACGCGATCGTCTATCTCGCCGCGACGCCTTATGCGACCGGCTCGACCGTGCTGGTCGACGGCGGCGGCGCGATCGCCTGAGGCGAGGCAAGGGCGAAGGGCGGGCCGCGCATGAATGCGAGGCCCGCCCGATTTCTCCCGCGCGCCCGTTCGTGTGGCGCGCGCCTCGCGTTACCATGCCCCTGCCGCGCCGAAGCGCTGCGCGGCGCCGCCCGGGCGCTGCCGTGCCCGGCCCGATCACGCTCCCGCCATCACGCGACCCGCCAGCATGGACAACCTCGGCGACATCCGTCTCTTCGTGGAAGCCGCGAACCTCGGCAGCCTGTCGGCGGCCGGCCGCAAGCTCGGCCTCTCGCCGGCGGCGGCCAGCGCGCGGCTGATCAAGCTCGAAGGGGCACTGAGCACGCAGTTGTTCGAGCGCTCGACGCGCAAGCTGCGCCTGACCGACGAGGGGCGGCTCTATCTCGCGCATTGCCAGCACGCGCTGCAGACGCTCGACGACGCGCGCAGCGCGCTGCAGCTCGGGCGCGCCTCGATCGGCGGCGCGCTGCGCGTGTCGGCGACCTCGGATTTCGGCCGCGTGGTGCTGCGCCGCTGGCTCGACGAATTCAACGACCTGCATCCGCAGGTGGCGCTGAGCCTGGTGCTGGCCGATTCGCTGTCGAACCTGCTGCACGACGACATCGACCTGGCGATCCGCTTCGGCGTGCCGGCCGACAGCGGCATGGTCGCCAAGCGCCTGGCCGACAACCGCCGCGTGCTGTGCGCCTCGCCCGCCTACCTGGCCGCGCATGGCGCGCCGCGCCATCCCGAGGAACTCGGCGAGCATCGTTTCGTGCTGCTCAGTTCCTCGGCCGGGGTGGCGAACCAGTGGAAGTTCTCGCGCGAGGGCGAGACGGTGCAGGTGAGCGCGCCGCTGGCGCGCGCCCGGCAGACCAACGACGGCGCGCTGGCGCGGGAATGGGCGATCGAGGGACGCGGCGTGGTGATGAAGTCGATCTGGGACGTGGGCGCGGACCTGCGCGCGGGGCGGCTGGTGATGCTGCTGCCCGAGTGGCGCTGCCCCGAGATGACGGTGCACGCGCTGTTCCAGCGCAGCCAGTACCTGGCGCCGCGGGTGCGCGCGTTGCTCGACTTCCTGCAGGAACGATTCGGCGAGGCCGCCGAGGAGATCGCGCCGTTCCTGCGTTGAGCGGCGCGCCGCCACGTCGGCGCCGAAGCGCCCGGGCCTACCTGGTGACGGCGAACAGCGTGAGGTTCATGAAGATCTTGAAGGCGTAGCCGAGCGCGACCGCGCCGGCCACGCCGCCCATCCAGAGCAGGACGAACCACAGCCAGCCCGGCAGGCGGCGCTTGCCGCCGGCTGCGGCGGCGCGTTTTTCAGTGGTGGTAGTAGTGCTGGTCTTCATGGCGGATCTTGCCCCGGAATACCCAGTAGCCCAAGGTCGTGTAGGCGATGATGATCGGGATGATCACGGCCGCGCCGACCAGGGTGAAGACCTGGCTCGAATGCGGCGCGGCCGCCTGCCAGATCGTGACGCTGCGCGGGATCGCATAGGGGAACAGGCTCACCAGCAGGCCGATGTAGCCGAGCGCGACGATCGCCAGCGCGAGCACGAAGGGCAGCGTATCACGGCGCTGGCGCACCGCGCGAACCATCCAGGCCCCGCAGGCCACCACCAGGAACGGCACCGGCATCAGGTAGACGAACAGGCCCGAGCCGAACCAGCGCTGCGCCACGGCGGGCTCCTGCAGCGGCGTCCACAGGCTGACGATGCCGATCAAGGCCAGCAGCACCAGGGTCAGCGGCAGCACCACGCGATGCAGGCGGCGTTGCAGGTCGCCCTCGGTCTTCGCCACCAGCCAGCAGCAGCCGAGCAGCGCGTAGGTGGCCACCAGGCCCAGCCCGGTCAGCAGCGAGAAGGCGCTGAGCCAGCCGAACGGGTCGCCCGCGAACTGGCCGTCGCGCACCGGGATGCCCTGCAGGTAGGCGCCCAGCGCGATGCCCTGGAAGAAGGTCGCGCCGGCCGAGCCGCCGATGAAGGCCAGGTCCCACAGATGCTTGGTGCGGCGCGCCTTGGCGCGCAGCTCGAAGGACACGCCGCGGAAGATCAGGCAGACCAGCATGAAGATCAGCGGCAGGTAGAGCCCCGACAAGACCGTCGAGTAGACGACGGGGAAGGCCGCGAACAGCCCGGCGCCGCCCAGCACCAGCCAGGTCTCGTTGCCGTCCCAGACCGGCGCGACGGTGTTCATCATCAGGTCGCGCTCGCGTTCGTCGGGAAAGAAGGGGAAGACGATGCCGATGCCGAGGTCGAAGCCGTCGAGCACCACGTACATGAAGAGGCCGAGCGCGATGATCGCTGCCCAGATGACGGTGATGTCCATGATGGTTCCTTGTGCGTGTTCTGTCGTGGCCGAGGCGTTCAGGCCGCGTCGATCATCTGCTCGGGCGCGGACAGCGGGCGGCGGCCCGATTGCTCGCCGTGGCGCTTGCCGCCATCGTCGCCGTGCGGGCCTTGCGGCGCATCCGGCAGCGCCGGGCCGGCATTGATCAGCTTCAGCAGGTAGTAGATGCCGGTGCCGAACACCAGGAAGTAGACGCAGATGAAGGTCAGCAGCGACAGCCCGACCTGCTGCGTGGTCAGCGGCGAGGCGGCGTTGGCGGTGCGCATCACGCCGTACACGACCCAGGGCTGACGGCCGGCCTCGGTGGTGATCCAGCCGGCCAGCAGCGTGATGAAGCCGGTCGGCCCCATCACCAGCGCGAGCTTGTGGAACCAGCGCGCCTCGTAGAGGCGGCCGCGGCGGCGCAGCAGCCAGCCGGCCAGTGCCAGGCCGATCATCGCGAAGCCCAGGCCGACCATCACGCGGAAGGTCCAGAACACCAGGGTCGAGTTCGGCCGGTCCTCGGCCGGGAAGCTCTTCAGGCCGCGGATCTCGCCGTCCCAGCTGTGCGTGAGGATCAGGCTGCCGAGGTGCGGCACCTTGAGCGCGTAATGGGTGGTTTCGGCCTGCATGTCGGGGATGCCGAACAGGTTCAGCGCGGTGCCGCCCTGCTCGGTTTCCCACAGGCCCTCGATCGCGGCGATCTTGGCCGGCTGGTACTTGAGCGTGTTGATACCGTGCTGGTCGCCGACCACCGCCTGGATCGGCGCGAGGATCAGCAGCAGGCCCAGCGCCATCGAGAACATGGTGGTGACGGTCTTGTCGCGGCGGCCCTTGAGCAGGTGCCAGGCGCCCGTGGCGGCCACCACCAGCGCGGCGACGATGAAGGCCGCGATCGCCATGTGGGCGAGCCGGTACGGGAACGAGGGATTGAAGATGATCTTGAGCCAGTCGGTCGGCACCACGCGGCCGTCGACGATCTCGAAACCCTGCGGGGTCTGCATCCAGCTGTTGGAGGCGAGGATCCAGAAGGTCGAGATCAGCGTGCCGATCGCCACCATCAGGGTCGCGCCGAAATGGGCGCGCGGGCTCACGCGGTTCCAGCCGAACAGCATGATGCCGAGGAAGCCGGCCTCGAGGAAGAAGGCGGTCATCACCTCGTACATCAGCAGCGGGCCGGTGACGGCGCCGGCGAAGCTCGAGAAGCCGCCCCAGTTGGTGCCGAACTCGTAGCTCATCACCACGCCCGACACCACGCCCATCCCGAAGGCCACCGCGAAGATCTTCGACCAGTAGAGGCAGAGCGTCTTGTAGTGCGGCTCGCCGGTCTTCAGCCATCGATACTCGAGTACCGCGATGAAGCTCGCGAGGCCGATGCTGAGGGCGGGGAAGACGATGTGGAACGAGACCGTGAAGGCGAACTGCAGGCGGGCCAGATCCAGGGCAGACAGGGCGGTTTCCATGAGCGTGTGACCGATCGTGCGACGGCCGCGGGCGGGTGCCGGGCGGCCCTCCCTTCGCCGCGCGATACATCTCGGCATCGGGGATGTGGGCAGTATCGGGATCGCGATTCCTCGGTGAAATGTGCCAACTCGTCGCACTTTGTGCGCGCGGTTTTCCTGCTCTCGATCAATATCGAGATAACGCTTTGATAAGCATCAAAAAAATGGCGGCCGGTCGGCGAGGTCTTGGGTGCGGTGGCGTGCCGCACCTGCGGCAATCAACCGCTATATCCGGGCGGCGGCAAGGCGCGAGGTTGCGACAGCGCGGCATCGGGCGCGTATTTTCGCTTGCCTGTCGTATCGCTTCCACTGCGCTGACGAAGCCGCCGAGGTGGCGTGCCAGGCCGCCTTCCCAAATATTTCCGCGCGTTACCGGGTAATGCGGATCGAACGATGAAAGACCATTCCGCCATCATCTCGACACGCTTGTAACGACCGGCAAAATCCTTGCGCAGACTCGTAATTGAAGTCGCGGCACGCGCGAGTAGCGTCTCGGGTATCGACAATCGCGGGGCCAGTGTCCCGTGTATCCCGGAGCGTGAAGTGAGCAAACTGAAGATCGTGCTCGGCGTCGCGGCGATCGCCGCCGTGACTGCCACGAGTGCCGCCCATGCGGCGCGGGTGGGGGTGTTCATCGGCCCAGGCTGGGGTCCCGGCTGGGGGCCGTATTGGGGGCCGCCGCCCATCTACTACGCGCCGCCGCCGCTGGTCGCGGTGCCGGTCGAGCCGGCGCCGCCGCCCGAGTATGTCGAGCAGGGCCAGCCCGAACCGGCGCCGCCGCCGCCCGAGGCCGGCGCGCCGCCGCTGCAGCCGGGTTATTGGTATTACTGCAACGCCTCGCGTCGCTACTACCCCTATGTGAAGACCTGCTCGTCGGGCTGGCGTGAAGTGCCGGCCCGGCCGCCGCAATGATGACGAGGCGAGCCATGAGATTCGAAATTCGCAATGGCGGGCGCTGGGCGTTCGCCGCGGCCGGCGTCGGCTTGCTGAGCGCCTGCGCGGTGATGCCGCCCGGACCCAGCGTGATGGCCTTGCCCGGCACCGGCAAGAGCTTCGACCAGTTCCAGGTCGACGACGGCAACTGCCGTCAGTACGCCGCCAACCAGGTCGGCGGCGTGTCGGCCAACCAGGCGGCCACCGCGAGCGCGGTCGGCAGCGCGGCGATCGGCACCGCGCTCGGCGCGGCGGCCGGCGCAGCCTTCAACGGCGGACGCGGCGCGGCGGTCGGCGCGGGTGCCGGCTTGCTGGCGGGCAGCGTGGTCGGCATGGGCACCGCGCAGGGCTCGGCTTATGACGTGCAGCGTCGCTACGACTACGCGTACATGCAATGCATGTACGCGGCCGGCGATCGCGTGCCGGTGCCGGGCCGCGTGCGCGGCGGGGCCTATGGTGGCAACGGCGGTGGCTATGGCGGCGGCGCGTATGGCGCACCGCCGCCGAACGCGGGCTACCAGGGCGGTGCTTATGGCGGCAATCGCGGATATACGCCGCCTCCGCCGCCCGACATGCCGCCACCGGATTGATTGACCTGTCGCATGACCCGGCATGATGTGATGCATGCGCGTCGCGCATCGCATCACATCGCGTCGAATCGCTGCGGCGGGTTCGACGGCATCCTGCGAGGTGACGCATCTCGCATCGTCACGCGCTTTCCTCCGACCACGACAAGCGACGATACCCTCGACGAGGCACCTCGTCCGAGCGCTTCCACGCATTTCCCCGTCTCTTCATCTCCCCTCGGTAATCCTTCGTAATCCGGTCTTTTATCGTGCCGGCATTAGCTTCTCACGCTAGTAATCACAAACTTCGAGATTTCGGCGAGAGGCCTTCGCAAGGTCCCGCGACCTATCGTGTCGAATTTCGGAACGCATGTATGGTTTATGTCTTCTTTCCAGGAATATCAGTTGTGCGCGCAACTGATATTGCAACCCATTCGCATTTTTCGCCATCATCCATCCCGCCGACTTGCCAATTTCCGCTGAAGCCTGGGCAGTCGTGAGCGCATGCGGATGGCCACGAACCCAATAAACCTCGGGATAAACCATGCATATGCAATGTTTTCGAAGCATGGGTTGACTCCGACCCCGAGGGTTCGCATGTCAATACTTTGATCAAGCTCAAGTTGTCTGCAAATGAGGAGCTTTAGCGTAAGGGGCACGTGTCGATATTGCGGGTATACGCAGGCGGGAACGTGCCGTGCGTCCGCTCACGGTATCGTGCGGCGTCGATGCGCTGCGAGGCCCGACGTTTCGAATCGGTGCACCTCCAGTGCGGGCGGATGCACTGCGATCGTGCGAGGGACGGCGTGGCACGGTTCGAATCGGCCGGCATTTTTGGCGGCAGCGGCTAATCCCCGTTTCACACATTTCACGGTTTGGGTAAGGGTTATTTACAGTCGTATATGGGAAAAGCCGGGACGATCGATTACCATTTTTAATCAACTAATTTCCGAGAGATGCTCCGCGAGATGGAAGATTCATCGACACCTCCATTGAAACTGGTAGGCCTCACCACGCGGCTCTATACGCGCGTCGTCGACAGGCCCTTGCGCGAACTCGGTTTCGCGCTCAGCCAGGTCCCGGTGCTGGGCCTTCTGAAGGTTTCCGGTGCCTTGTCGCAGGCCGAGCTTGCCCGGCGCATGCAGGTCGAGCAGCCGAGCATGGCGCAGTTGCTCAATCGCATGGAGCGCGACGGCCTGGTATGTCGCGTGCCCGACCCGGACGACAAGCGCAGTCGCCTGATCTCCCTGACCGAGGATGCGATGCGCAAGCTGCCCGAGGGCAAGGCCGTGCTCGACGAGGCCGGGCGCATCGCGCTCGACGGCTTCAGCGAGGACGAGCGCGCGCAGCTCGCCACCCTGCTATGCCGCGTCAACGCGAATCTCGAACGCGCGGTGCAGGCCGATGGCACGTGCCGCGACCTGCATGTCTGTTGCGAGGAAAACGCCTGATCGTTCGCGATCGGCGGTCTCACTGCAAGGGATACCGGTCTGTATTGGTTCGGGGTTCACTGCCCGTTTTCATGCCCCGGCACGCAAGCGCGCAGTGAATTGCGTACACTCGGATTTTTTCCAGGTTCACGCGTCGGCGATGCCGGCGCTTCTCCGAGGACGCCCCGATGATCGATCTACGTAGCGATACCGTGACTCGCCCGAGCCAGCCGATGCTGGCCGCGATGACTGCCGCCGAACTCGGCGACGACGTCTGGGGCGATGATCCGACCGTCGCACGATTGCAGGCCGCGGTGGCCGAGCGGGCCGGCAAGGAAGCCGGCCTGTTCTTTCCGAGCGGCACGCAGAGCAATCTCGCGGCGCTGATGGCCCATTGCGGGCGCGGCGACGAATACCTGGTCGGCCAGCAGGCTCATACCTACAAATACGAAGGCGGCGGCGCGGCGGTGCTCGGCAGCATCCAGCCGCAACCGATCGACAATGCCGCCGACGGCACGCTGCCGCTCGAGCGGATCGCCGCCGCGATCAAGCCCATCGACAACCACTTCGCGCGCACGCGCCTGCTCGCGCTCGAGAACACCATCGGCGGCAAGGTGCTGCCGGCCGGTTATGTCGACGAAGCCACCGCGCTGGCGCGCGGCAAGGGCCTGGCCACCCACCTGGACGGCGCGCGCGTGTGCAATGCGGCGGTGGCGAGCGGCAAGCCGCTCGCGGCGCTGTGCGCGCCGTTCGACACCATCTCGATCTGTTTCTCGAAGGGGCTCGGCGCGCCGGTCGGCTCGGTGCTGGTGGGCAGCCGCGCGCTGCTGGATAGCGCCGCGCGCTGGCGCAAGGTGCTCGGCGGCGGGATGCGCCAGTCGGGCGTGCTGGCGGCAGCCTGTCTGTACGCGCTCGACCATCATGTCGAGAGCCTCGCCGAGGATCATGCGAACGCCGCGCGCCTGGGCGAGGGCCTGGCGCGCATCGAGCAGGTGAAGGTGCTCTCGCAGGCCACCAACATGGTGTTCGCGCAATTCCCCGAGGCCGACTGTGCGCCGCTCGAAGCCTGGCTGAAGGCACGCGGGATTCTCACGCAGATGCTCTATGCCTCGCGCTTCGTCACGCATCGCGACGTGTCGGGCGATGATATCGATACCTTCGTCGAGGCGGTGGGCGCGTACTTCGCGCAGAAGGGGCGCGGCTGAGCGATGCGCTTCGCGGCCCGTGCGCGATGCGCGGGCCGTTGCGTTGCCCTGCCGCTTTCCCGATCCCGCTTCCTATTCGCCTCCACCGGCCCCTCAGGCCGGCACCATCACCGGCGGCGCCCCGTCGCCCGTCTCGACCATCTTCACCGCGAAACCGAAACAGCGCTCGATCAGCGCCGGCCGCATCACCTCGGCCGGGGTGCCTTCGGCCAACACCTCGCCGTCGGCCAGCAGCGCGACGCGATCGGCATGGCGCGCGGCCAGGTTCGGATCGTGGACGATCGTCAGCACGCCGAGCCGCCAGTCGCGCGCCAACTCGCGCACCGTGCCGAGCAGATGGTGCTGGTGCGCGAGGTCGAGCGCCGCGGTCGGCTCGTCCAGCAGCAGATAGCGCGGCGCCGCGCTGGCGTCCCGCACGTCGTGCTCGGGCCAGAGCTGCGCGAGCACGCGCGCGAATTGCACGCGCGCAAGCTCGCCGCCCGACAGGGTCGTCACGTCGCGGCCGGCCAGTGCGCCGGCGCCGGCCAGCACCAGCGACTCGCGCACGATTTCGTGGTCGCGCGCGGCGATCGTGCCGGCGCGTCGCGTATGCGGATAACGCCCGAGCATCACCAGTTCGTCGGCGACGAAGGGAAAGGCCGGCTGCGCGGCTTGCGGCAGCACCGCGCGCAGGCGCGCCAGCGCGGCGGCGCCGAGATGCTCGAGCGCTTCGCCGTTCAGCGTCACGCGCCCGCCCAGGCGCACCTGGCGCGCGGCGCCCGCGCCGTGGAATTCACCGGCCAGGGCCTTGAGCAAGGTGCTCTTGCCGGCGCCGTTGCGGCCCAGTAAGGCGGTCACGGCGCCCGGCACGAGCCGCAGCGATAACCCGCGCAGCACTTCGGTGCGGCCGCGGGCGATGGAGAGGCGATCGGCGATCAGCATGGGAGGACTCGAAGTGCGCCGCGTCAGCCGCCGAGCGCGTCGCGGCTCTTGCGCAGCAGCGCGAGAAAGAACGGCGCGCCGATCAGCGCGGTCAGGATGCCGAGCGGAATCTCGACGGGCGCGACCACGGTGCGCGCGACCAGGTCGGCCACCACCACCAGCAGCGCGCCGAGCAGGGCCGCGCCCGGCATCACCACGCGCTGGTCGGGCCCGCAGACGAGCCGCACGCAATGCGGCGCGACCAGGCCGATGAAGCCGATCACGCCGGTGCAGGAAACCAGCGCGCCGATGCCGAGCGCGGTGGCGATCAGCACGCCGCGCTTGACGCGCTGCACCGGCACGCCCAGGTGCAGGGCTTCCGCCTCGCCGAGCTGCAGGGCGTTGAGCGCATCGCGTTCGCGTGCGAGCCAGGCGGTGCCGGCCAGCGCCAAGGGCGCTACCGCCGCCAGCGTCGACCATTGCGCGCCGCCCACGCTGCCGAGGCTCCAGAAGGTCAGCGAGCGCAGTTGCGCATCGCTGGCGATATAGGTGAGCAGGCCGATCGCCGCGCCGGCCAGTGCATTGATCGCGATGCCGGCCAGCAACAGCAGCGGCAGCGCGAGCCGGCCGCGCGTGGCGGCGAGCCGATAGACCAGGGCGGCCACCGCCAGCGCGCCGGCGAACGCGGCCAGCGGCAGCCAGCCGGCCGGAATGGTTGTGGACGCAAGCATCGGGCCGAGCACGATCAGGCCGGCCGCGCCAAGGGCTGCGCCGCTCGATACGCCGACCAGGCCAGGATCCGCGAGCGGATTGCGGAACAGCGCCTGCATCGCCGCGCCGGCCGCGCCGAAACCGATGCCGACCAGGGCCGCGAGCACCACGCGCGGCGCGCGGATCTCGAGCAGGACCGCGCGCGCCTGCTGCAGCGAGGCATCGGGCGCGAACAGCGCGGCCAGCAACTGCGCGGGCGTCAGGCGGTAGGCGCCGATGCAGCAGGCGGCCAGCATCGCGAGCAGCAGCGCGATGGCGGTGGCGGCCAGCATCGCGCGCGCGATCGTGCGACGCCGCGCGATCGCCGAGGTGCCGGCGTGAGCGGCCGGTCCGCTGCCGGCGAGCGTGGAGAGGCCGGACATCAGGTGGTGGTCGGATCGGTGACGGCAGCGGCCGAGGCATCGCGCCCCTGGCCGGCGGTCGCGCTGGACGAGGCGCCGCCGGCCTCGAGCGGATCCTGATACGCGTCGACCGCGAAGGCGGAGCCGGAAGCGGGGTTCGCCGCGGCGGTGCCGGGCTGCTGGAGGTCGAAGGCGCCGGCCGGCGCCACGCGGCGCAGTCGGCGGAACAGCGGATGTCGGTGCATGGGATCTCCCGTTGAGGCGTCGAGCTTGGCTGGCTCGGTGGCAGATCCACCTGGCTGGCGTGCCGCCGACCTGCCGGGCCGGCGAAAGACAGTCGTAAAGCTGCGATCTTAGATGAGACTGATTATCAGTACAACGCCGGGGAGCCGTATTTCATGGGCAAAAGCACGGGTTGATCGATCCAACAAGCAACTAACGGTCGATTGCGACGAACCACTTCGAGCCGGGGCGCTGCCTGGCGCCAGCCCGTCGTCCCCGTTGCCGTCCAGCCGGCAAGGACGGATGGGGAAAATGCCGGGCATAAACGAAGATAAGCGGGCGTAAACAACGCATGGCCCGGATCGCTCCGGGCCATGCAAAGGCAAAACCAAACCGCTCACGCGGCCAATCGAGCCCGCGGGCCCGACGTCCCGGCCTATTTCGCAGCCGCCGCCGTGGCGGCCGGCTGCGCGGCCTTGGCGTCGCGCACCACCTGGGCGACCCGTTCGACGAACTCGCGCTCGACGCTGACCACGGCCTCGCGCTTGCCCTCGGCGGTATCCACCATCAGCCGGTAGGTGACGTCCTGGGTGATCCAGGTCAGGTAGCCGACCACGGCCAGCATCGCGCCGACCACGATGCCGCCGCTGACGGCATAGACCGCGCCGGCCGCGATCGCGGCCACGCCGATCAGCGAGATCAGGATCGGCACGACCGCGTTCTTGTTGACGGTGACCACGTTCAGGTCGCGAATCTCGCGCAGCGGGAACACCAGCCCGGCGCAGGACAGGCCGTTGCGGGTCACGCTGACGCCACGTTCGTTGAATGCGTTTTCCATGGATGAGATGCGTAGCGGAAAACGGGGAGGGTAGCAGAATTCCCGCCGCGCCTGCCCGTGACGGCCGGCTGGCGGGATGACGACGATCAGGAAACCTGAATGCCGCGCCGCCGCGAACGGCGCGTCAGAACAGCGAGGCGCCGTCCTCGTAGAGCCGGCCCGGCACGTGCGAGGCGACCGCCTCGGCGATCTGCTCGTCGGTGCTTTCGGCGGGGACGATGCGGCGTCGCGCTGGAGCGTCGAGGTGCATGGTCCACTCGACCAGCCGATAAGGTCGGCCCCAGGGACGTTGCATGGCCACCGAGACGCGGCAGCTCTGGACCGGGAACGCGTGCTCGCGCGTCAGAATCATGGGGAGATGGCTGAAAACAATATCTTCGATCATCGTTTCCTCCGGTCCTGTCTCGTCCGGTGGCGGCTGCCGCCCGGCATACGATCAAAAAAAAAGCCGCCGATGCTCAGGCGGCCAACAGGGGGGGTGAGAGGATGCTCTCAATCCAGAATTAAATGAAACTTAAAAGCCGAAAAAAAACGCCCCGCCGAATGGCGAGGCGTTTCTGCCGTAGTGTCTTCGCGAGTGAAGCGCTTGCTTAGAACTTGTGGCGGATGCCGACGCGAGCAGCGATCTGGTTCTTCGAACCCGTGCCCGACGTGTTGAAGTAGCTGGTGCTCGAGCCGATCTGCGCTTGCACGCCGTGGCCCGAAGCCTGCTGGTAGACAGCCAGGGCATACACGTCGGTGCGCTTGGACAGCGCGTAGTCGACCGTGCCGTTGACCTGGTTCCAGTGGTACGAGTTGCCGCCTTGCGTGGCGTTCGAGTACGTGTAGCCGACGGCGCCCGACAGAGCCGGCGTCAGCGCGTACTTCAGGCCCGCTTCGTACGCGTTGTACTTGGTGCCGGCCAGGTTGATCGCGTCGAACTGCGTGTTCGTCCACAGCAGCCATGCCGTTGCCGGGCCCCAGATGTAGCGGCCGCCGACGCCGAACGTGCGCAGGTCACGCACCGTGCCCGTGCCGATGTTGGCGATCGTCGTCGAGAACGACGGCGTTGCTTGGCCCGGGAAGCGGATGTCCGTGTAGGCCGCGCCGATCGATGCCGGACCGTTCGCGTAGTTCACGCCGAAGCTGTAGGCACGCGACGAGCCCGCCGTGGTGGTCGTGCCGACCGTCGTCGAGTTCGCGCCGGCGAACGCGCCAGCCTGGTTCGAGAAGCCGTACAAGGCGCCGAACGTGAAGCCGTAGTAGTTCGCGCTCTGATACTTGACCGAGTTGTTGATGCGGCTCGAGGTCAGTTGGTCGATGTCGTTGACGTGGTAAGCGTAGTTGCCGACGACCGTGTTGCCACCCGTCGAGTAGTTCGAACCGAGGATGTCGGTCGAGAACGAGTACTGGCGGCCGAACGTGACCGTGCCGTATTGCGTCTGGCTCAGGCCGACGTAGGCTTGACGGCCGAACAGCGCGCCGCCCTGGCCCAGCGTGCCGTTGCCGCTGTTGAAGCCGTTTTCGAGCACGAAGATCGCCTTCAGGCCACCACCGAGGTCTTCCGTGCCGCGCAGGCCCCAACGGCTGCCCTGGGCAACGCCGTCGTCGTACTTGAACAGCTTGCTCGAACCGCCGGCGGCGTTCTTGCTGTGGTTAACGTAGCTGATACCGGCGTCGATGATCCCGTACAGCGTGACGCTGCTTTGTGCGTGGGCAGCGCTGGCCGTGGCGGCGAGCACGGCGATGGTCAACAGTTTCTTGTTCAAGGCAATCTCCGAGCGAAATAAGGTTGTGCGGTTCCGCGCTCTTGAAGGCGTTTGGAAGGAACGGACCGCACTTTATCGGCGGGGCAGGTAATGAATGTGACAGTGATTGTCATAGTTCAGAATGTAGCGCCCGCACCACAGCAGACGATATGACGGTTGCGCCCGCAATCGATATGACGATTCCGCGTTTGCTTTTCGCGCAACAGCATCGATGCCCATCAGCAATGCTTGGTTGGACCGACCGGCCGGTCATGCGAGCATGCGCCGCTCGTTCATGACAGAAGAGGGGATTGCAATGCGGCGTTTTTCGGGGTGGTTCGCGCAGGTTTCGCGTCTTGCCGTGGTCGGCGGGACCTTGTCGGTCGCGCTGATGTCGGTGGCCCGGGCGGATGGCACGCCGCTGCGGATCGGCACCATGAGCGGACCGGACGCGCAGATCTGGACGGAAGTGGCGAAAGTGGCCGCTCACGACGGATTGCCGATCAAGGTGATCGAATTCAACGATTACGTGCAGCCGAACGCGGCGCTCGACTCGGGCGATCTCGACGCCAACGGCTTCCAGCACCAGCCCTTCCTCGACAGCCAGATCAAGCAGCGCGGCTACAGGATCGTCAGCGTCGGGCTGACCTATACCGCGCCGATGGGCTTCTATTCACGGAAGATCAAGTCGCTGAAGGACCTGCCGGTGGGCGCCAAGGTCGGTATCCAGAACGATCCCTCGAACGGCAACCGCGCCTTGCTGCTGCTGCAGAAGTACGGCGTCATCAAGCTGAAACCGGGCGTCGGCAGCAACGGCGTGAACGCCACGCCGCTCGACGTGGCCGAGAACCCGAAGAAGATCCGCATCGTCGAGCTCGATTCGGCCCAGTTGCCGCGCGCGCTGCCCGACCTGGACGCCGCCTCGATCAATACCGACTACGCCGTCAAGGCGGGCCTCACGCCGGTCAAGGATGCGATCGCGATCGAGGATCTCAAGGGCCCCTACGCGAACCTGATCGCGGTGCGCGCGCAGGATCGCGACAAGCCCTGGGTGAAGAAGCTGGTGGCGGCCTACGAATCGGACGACGTGCGCAAGTTCATCGACGCGAAGTTCAACGGCGCGATCGTGCCGGCGTTCTGAGCGGCTGGCTTGCCGGGCAAGGCCGGCAGGGGGAAGCGGCCCGAGTGACGGGCCGCGACGGGGAGGATCGACCGTGGGTCATGACGGCCGGCAGCGCGTAGCGACGCGTTGCCGGCCGTTTTGCATCGCAGCCGCCGAGGATGGCGGCAAACCCGGGCGCGGGAGGCCGCCGGAGCTCAGGCCGACAGCAGCGAGCCGCTGCGGAACGGCGTATTGCCGGCGATCCGCGCCACTTCCATGCCGGCGGTGGCGAAGCGCACCACCTGGCGCGCGTAGAGCACGCCGCGCACGCTGGCCTTCAGCGTGACCACCCGGTCGGTCAGCGGATCGACGATATCGGCGATCTCCTGGCCCGGCTCCACCACGATGCCCACCGGCGTGCGGAACACCAGCACGCCCGATACCGGCGCCACCAGCGGCTCGGTGCCGGCCAGCGGGGTGGCGGGATGGGCCAGCGGCGGCAGCGGTGGCGGCGTGCCGTCGATCGAGCCGCGCAGGGTCAGGTAATCGACGATCGCCTGCGCGTCGCGCTCGGCGAATTCGTAGGACACGTCGCGCTCGCTGCGCAGCTCGACCGTCACCGAGATCGCGCCGTTCGGGATCGGGAAGCGGTTGCCGAAGCGCTCGCGCAACTCCGACCAGCAGAAGCTGTGGACCTCGTCGAACGGGTTGCCGACCGAATTGAGCGCGAGCAGCGAGGCCTGGGCGTCCAGGTAGCGCGCCAGCGGCTCGACGTCCTCCCACAGATCGGGGTTCGTGTAGAGATGCATCACGGCGTCGTTGTCGCAATGCAGGTCGAGCACCACGTCGGCGTCGAACGACAGGCGCTGCAGCGCGAGCCGCTGCGATTCGAGCTCGGTGCGCGGCTTCTGCTCGTCGAGCGCCTCGCGCACCGCCGCGCGCACGGCCAGCAGGTTCTGCGCCGCGTCCTTGCCCAGCCGGCCCTCGATGCGCGGCATCACCAGCGCGGCCAGGTCGTGGAAGTTGCGGTTGAAGTTCTGCATGGTGTTCAGCTCGAAGCGGCCGAGATGGTCGCCGAACACGTGCTGGGACAGGCCGATCGGGTTCGGCACCGGCACCACCACGATTTCGTCGCGCAGTCGGCCGGCCGCCTCGAGCGCGGCGAAATGGCGGCGCAGCAGGGTCGCGACGAGCATGCCGGGCAGTTCGTCGGCATGCAGCGACGACTGGATATAGACCTTCTTCCCGCTGCGCGGACCGTAATGGAAGCTGGTGATGTGGCGTTCGGTGCCGAGCGCGGGGGAAATCAGCGGATGGGTCAGCGTTTGCATGATCGGGGGGCGGGCGGCCTTGGCCGCCGAGCGGAGTCGTCAGGAACGGGGAAACGACGATTGTACGTTGCGCGCGGCAAGCGGGGGCGTCGGGCGGACGATCCCGGCCGGGCGGCCCGGGCGCTCGCTCGCGCGGGCACCTGCCGCACCAATGACAACGGGCCCCGAAGGGCCCGTCGGCTGCCGCGTCGCGGCGGGATTTACTTGCCGTAGACGTCGAAATCGAAGTACTTCTTGGCGATCTTGTCGTACGTGCCGTCCTTGCGCATCGCGGCGATCGCGCCGTCGATCTTCGCCTTCAGGTCGGTGTCTTCCTTGCGCAGGCCCACGCCGGCGCCTTCGCCGAGCGTCTTCGGATCGTCGATGTCGCCACCGGCGAACGCGTAGCCCTTGCCGCGCGGCGTCTTCAGGAAGCCGATCTCGGCCTGCACGGCATCCTGCAGCGTGGCGTCGAGGCGGCCCGACAGCAGGTCGGCGTAGACCTGGTCCTGGTTCTGGTAAGGCACCACCGTCACGCCCTTGGGCGCCCAGTAGGTCTTCGCGTAGGTTTCCTGGATCGTGCCCTGCTCCACGCCCACCGTCTTGCCCTTGAGCGAATCGGCGGTCGGCAGCAGCTTGGCGCCGTCCTTGGCGACCAGGCGCGTCGGCGTGTTGAACAGCTTGGCCGAGAAGGCGATCTGTTCGGCGCGCTGCGGCGTCATCGACATCGACGACAGCACGCCGTCGAACTTGCGGGCCTTCAGCGCCGGGATCATCCCGTCGAAGTCGTTCTCGACCCACACGCACTTCGCGGCGATGCGGCGGCAGATTTCGTTGCCCAGGTCGATGTCGAAGCCGACCAGCTTGCCGTCCGCGCCCTTCGATTCGAACGGCGGGTAGCTCGCGTCGACGCCGAAGCGGACCGTCGACCAGTCTTTTGCGTAGGCGCCGCCTGCCGACACGGCAAGCAGGGCAACCGTCAGGGCCGCCAGAACTTTTTTCACTATGACTCCTCGTTGTACGGTGGTTTGCGCGCGGTCGTGCCGCATTGCGCTCCGCCCGGTGCGGCTGCTGCCGGGCTGACTGGAAACGCCCGCCCGATGCGGACGAGCGTTCGCGGAACATTATCAAGACAAAAAGCCGAGCGGGTGCCTAGTGGAAGCCCGGATAGCGGGACGCGCCCACGAGGGGCGGGTTTTGTTGAGCTTTTCGGAAGAATGTAAGAAACCTTTCGGTAATTGATGCCGAAACCGGTTTGGGCGCGAGCGCGTGCACCGCGCGAGTGCATGGCTCGTATTTCGGCCTTCAGCCCAGCGTATCGGCCGCCGCCTGCTTCAGGCAGGCGATGAACTGCGTGACGGCCGGCGTCGGCAGCAGGTCGCGGCGCGACAGGATCGACAGTTCGTAGTTCGGCAGCGTCTCCTCGATGGCGGCGATGCGGATTCCCAGCGGCGCGACCATCTCGGCCAGCGGCTTGGTGAAGCAGCCGATCACGTCCGAGCGCGATACCAGGCCGAGCGTGACCGAGAACGAGGAGGGCGCGCGCAGCAGGCGGCGGGGCAGCGGCAGCCCGTGGGTGGTGAACATCGCCATCATGACGCTGTGCGGAAAATCCTCGGCGTCCACCGTCACGATCCATTCGGCGTCGAGCAGCTCGGCGAGGCTGCGTGCCTTGGCGAGCGGATGGCCGGCGCGCATCACGATCACGAATTCAGTCGACAGCAGCGGCGTTTGCACGAATTCGCGATCGAGCGCCGGGATGTGATGGATCGCGGCCAGGTCGAGCGTGCCGTTGCCGAGCTGCGTCATGGCCTCGGGCACCGACAGCTCGGCCAGGTGCAACTGCACGCTCGGCATGGTGGCTCGGAATTTCTGCACCGCGCGCGGCAGCGCGGTCAGCGCGATCGAGGGCATGGTGGCGACCGCCACCCGCCCCGACATTTCGCCCTTCACCTGCTCGACCGCCTCCACCGCGCGGCGCATGTCGCCGAGCAACTGCTCGGCGCGCGGCAGCAGGGCATGGCCGCAGGCGGTCAGCTCGACGCCGCGCACGCTGCGCACCATCAGCTCGGCGTTCAGCGCGTGCTCGATCTCGCGGATCGTGTGCGTGATCGCCGGCTGGGTGACGCCGAGCTCGCGCGCGGCGGCGCGCAGGCTGCGATGATGCGCGGCGGCCACGAAGGCCTGCAACTGCGCGAGATTAAGAGGATTGCGAATACGGGTCATCGAGGCGGTCCGGAGTGAAGACATCATGCGAGCATCATGGCGCATCGCGCCGCGATTTGGTTGCGCGCGGGAACATATTGCCGTGCGGCAAGCGCAACGCGAGGCGATCCGAGCGGCGACGGATCGGCCGGCCAGGGCATCGAGGCGAGCAATGATCGCGGCGCGCGGCGCCGTCATTGTTGCGGCGATTGTTGCCCCTCGCAATGCAATGCCGGGCAGGCGCGCCCGCCTCGCGGCACGATTTCGCCGGATCCGTCATGCTGCACGTCCGTGCTTCGTTGCACCATCGATCGTGCCTTGATGCATTGCCGCAAAACCTCGACGCTCATCGTTTCGACATGAAGCGCGGCTACGCTGCGCGGCACGTGCGGGTTGCAGGGTCCCAGATGCCGGGTGTTAGTTTTTTCGATTCCCGTCGATCAAATAATCCAATTTCCGCTTGGCAAATGCAGCGTTTAGTATTCACCAGCACGATGATTGACGAGCACCTGGCATTCCCGGCTCCTCCTCCCCCACGAGCCGGGCAAGCGTTAGCGAACAAGGAGAATACAGATGTCGAATGAGGCGAAGTGTCCGTTCAACCACTCGGCCGGCGGCGGCACCACCAATCGCGATTGGTGGCCCAAGCAGCTGCGCGTCGATCTGCTGAATCAGCATTCCAATCGTTCCAATCCGCTTGGCGAGAGTTTCGACTATCGCAAGGAATTCAAGCAACTGGACTACAGCGCGCTCAAGGCCGACCTGAAGAAGGTCCTGACCGACTCGCAGGCATGGTGGCCGGCCGACTGGGGCAGCTACGCGGGCCTGTTCATCCGCATGGCCTGGCACAGCGCTGGCACCTACCGCATGGTCGACGGCCGCGGCGGCGCGGGGCGCGGCCAGCAACGTTTCGCACCGCTGAACTCGTGGCCCGACAACGTCAGCCTGGACAAGGCGCGTCGTCTGCTGTGGCCGGTCAAGCAGAAGTACGGCCAGAAAATCTCGTGGGCCGACCTGATCATCCTGGCGGGCAATGTCGCGCTGGAAAATTCGGGTTTCCGCACCTTCGGTTTCGCGGCAGGCCGCGAAGACGTGTGGGAGCCGGACCTGGACGTGAACTGGGGTGACGAGAAGGCCTGGCTGTCGCACCGCAATCCGGAAACGCTCAAGGACAATCCGCTGTCCGCGACCGAAATGGGCCTGATCTACGTGAACCCGGAAGGTCCGAACGCCAGCGGCGATCCGGCTTCCGCGGCGCCGGCGATCCGCGCGACCTTCGGCAACATGGCGATGAACGACGAGGAAATCGTCGCGCTCATCGCCGGCGGCCACACGCTCGGCAAGACGCACGGCGCGGGCTCGGCGGACCACGTCGGTGCCGATCCGGAAGCTGCCTCGCTCGAAACGCAGGGCCTGGGCTGGACCAGCAGCTTCGGCAGCGGCGCGGGCGCCGACGCCATCACCTCCGGCCTCGAGGTGGTCTGGACGCAGACGCCGACGCAGTGGAGCAACTACTTCTTCGAGAACCTGTTCAAGTACGAATGGGTGCAGACGCGCAGCCCGGCGGGTGCCATTCAGTTCGAGGCGAAGGATGCGCCGGACCTGATTCCCGACCCGTTCGATCCGTCGAAGAAGCGCAAGCCGACGATGCTGGTGACCGATCTCACGCTGCGCTACGACCCGGAATTCGAAAAGATCTCGCGTCGTTTCCTGGGTGATCCGCAGGCGTTCAACGAAGCCTTCGCGCGTGCATGGTTCAAGCTGACCCACCGCGACATGGGCCCGAAGGCACGCTACCTCGGCCCGGAAATCCCGAAGGAAGACCTGCTGTGGCAAGACCCGCTGCCGGCTGCCACGCACCAGCCGAGCGCCGCTGATATCGCCGATCTGAAGGAAAAGATCGCCGCGTCGGGGCTGTCGGTCGGTGAGCTGGTGTCGGTCGCATGGGCCTCGGCCTCGACCTTCCGCGGCGGCGACAAGCGCGGCGGCGCCAATGGCGCCCGGCTTGCCCTGGCGCCGCAGAAGGACTGGGCGGTCAACAAGGCCGCCGTCGACGTGCTGCCCAAGCTGCAGGCCATCCAGGCCGCGTCGGGCAAGGCATCGCTGGCCGACGTGATCGTGCTGGCTGGCGTGGTTGGCGTCGAGCAGGCCGCGGCCGCCGCGGGCGTGAAGATCGACGTTCCGTTCGCACCGGGTCGCGTCGATGCGCGTCAGGATCAGACCGATGTCGAATCCGTGTCGGTGCTCGAGCCGGTTGCCGACGGCTTCCGCAACTATCGTCGTGTGGAAGGTGGCCCGTCGACCGAGGCGCTGCTGGTCGACAAGGCGCAGCTGCTGACCCTGACGGCGCCGGAATTGACCGTGCTGGTCGGTGGCCTGCGCGTGCTTGGCGCCAACTTCGACGGCAGCCAGCACGGCGTGTTCACCGATCGCGTCGGCGTGCTGAGCAACGATTTCTTCGTGAACCTGCTGGACATGGGTACCGAGTGGAAGGCTGCCGATGCGAGCGCCGAAGTGTACGAAGGGCGCGACCGCGCGAGCGGCGAGGTGAAGTACACCGGCACCCGCGCGGACCTGGTATTCGGCTCCAATGCGGTGCTGCGGGCGCTGGCCGAGGTGTACGCGAGCGGCGACGCGAAGCGCAAGTTCGTCGAGGACTTCGTCGCGGCCTGGACCAAGGTGATGAACCTGGATCGTTTCGATCTGGGCTGATCCGGTCTCGCGAGCGTGAAGTGAGCGTATGATCCGCCGGGCCGACTGGCCCGGATCGAAGCCGAGGACGGCCGATCGCAAGATCGGCCGTTTTCTTTTGGCGCCGCCTGGCCGCCATCGATGGAGCCACCAGATGACGAATGCCGAAATCCTGCCGATCGCGACGCCGATCACCGACGCCCTGGTGCAGGGCGCGCTCGAACTCGAGACCACCGCGCGCGGCGTGCTGGTCCATCGCCTGCCGGCCTGGGCGCGCTCGCGCGGGCTCGACGCGCAGTTCGCGATGGTCGAGGCGCAGCCCTCGGGCGTGCGCCTCGTGTTCCGCACCCGCGCCAGCGTGATCGAACTCGATACGCTGCCGACGCGCTATCGCTATGCCGGCGTGCCGGCCCGGCCGCCCGGCGTCTACGACCTGCTGGTGGACGGCGCGCGGGTCGCGCAGGCCAGCGCCGAGGGCGGCGACACCGTGGTGATCTCGCTCGGCACGGGCGCGGCCAGCCACGAACCCGGCGCGGCCGCCACGCTGCGCTTCGCCGGCCTGCCCACGCACGACAAGCGCGTCGAGCTCTGGCTGCCGCACAACGAGGCCACGCTGCTGGTGGCGCTGCGCAGCGACGCCGCCCTCGAACCGGTCGGCAACGACGGCCGGCGCGTCTGGCTGCATCACGGCAGCTCGATCAGCCAGGGCTCGAACGCGGCGAGCCCCTCGACGATCTGGCCGGCGCTGGCCGCCGCGCGGGCCGGCGTCAGCCTGCTCAATCTCGGTTTCGGCGGCAGCGCGCTGCTCGATCCCTTCGTGGCACGCACCATTCGCGACACGCGCGCCGACCTGATCAGCCTGAAACTCGGCATCAACCTCGTCAACGCCGACCTGATGCGCCAGCGCGCGTTCGCGCCGGCCGTGCACGGCTTTCTCGACACGATCCGCGATGGTCATCCCGATACGCCGCTGCTGGTGGTTTCGCCGATCCATTGCGAGATCCACGAGCGCACGCCGGGCCCCGGCGCGTTCGATCTGGAGGCACTGGCGAGCGGCAAAGTGCTGTTTCGCGCCACCGGCGAGCCGGGCGAGCGCGCGGCCGGCAAGCTGACGCTCGAAGTCATTCGCGAGGCCTTGCAGCGGATCGTGGCGCAGCGCGCGGCCACGGATCCGAACCTGCACTATCTCGATGGCCTCGCGCTGTACGGCGCCGAGGACGAGGCCGAGCTGCCCTTGCCGGACCGGCTACATCCCGATGCGGAGGCGCATCGGCGTATCGCCGAGCGCTTCGTGGCTCGCGCCTTCGAGGGCGGCGGCGCATTCCGCTGAGCGCGAATCGCCGGCGGCTCGCCGGCGACGACCCGACTCAGAAGTTCACCACGGTGCGCAAGCCCGCCACCACCTCGTTGCCGATCCTGCGCGCCGAGCCGCCGTTCGCGGGCAGGTAATAACCGCCGCTGGGCCGCACGATGTATTGCAGGTCGCCCTGCAGCATCCACCATGGCGCGACCTGGTACTGGTAGGTCGCCTCGAACACCGTCTCGTTGATGCGCTTCGCGCCGGCGATGCCGAGCGCCGCGCCGGCCGCGGCGTCCACGTTCAGCGTGGCGTTGGTGTAGCCGATCGCGAGGCCCGCCGTGTCGTTGTCGCGGCCGTCGAACGGCGCCTTCAACGCGATGCCGGCCTGTGCCGAGAAACTCACCGAATTGCGATCGTCGGGCGCGCCCATCACGCGCGTGAACACGCCGAGCGAGCGCGCCGCGTTGCCGGTCGAGCGCCACACCATCTGGTCCGCCACCGCGTAGGCGCCGTAGTTGCCGCGATGGGTTCGCGCGATGCCGTTCGAGGCCGGCGAGTCGAGCGGCAGGCCGCTGCTGTCCTGGCGCGGATCGTCGAAACGTCCCGAGAGATACCAGAAGCCGAGCCGGTAGGTGCCGGGCAAGCCACTCGGCCTGGCGTCGGGCGCCTCGCCCTGCGCCTGGTTGAGCGCGTATTGCAGCTCGCCGATCCATAGCGCGCCGTCATGCAGGTTGAAGCGCGTGCCGTGTGCATTGCCTTGCTGCGCATCGTTCTGCGCGCTGCCGCCCGGGTAGCCGTCGAACACGCCGGCCAGCACCGTGATCGCCGGGCTCGGCTTGAGCTTCAGGCGCGCGCCGAGCGAGGAGAGCGGATAGGCGGGGCCGCCACCGGGCATGTCGACCGAGGGCAGCACCGGCCAGCCGAAGGTGGCGTTGGCGAAGCTGCTCGCGTACTGGCTCAGCATGAATTCCTGGTCGAGACTCTGCTGGCCGATGCGCAGGTCGGCCGCGCCGCCCGCGAACTGCTGCCCATACCAGAGCTCCCAGAGCCGCGTGCCCGCGTTCGCCTCCACGCCGCTGACGGCTTGTTGGGCGCCCAGCGCGCGCGTGCTGAGGTTGCTGCCGTGGATTTGCAGCGCGCTGACATTGAAGGTGCCGCCGGCCAGGCCGAACAGCTTGCCGGTATCGACGCTGAGGGTGCCTTGCGTGAGGCCGTCGTAGGCGCCGATCCGCTGCGTGCCGCCGCTGACGTTGCGGAAGTATTCGCTGGTTTCCTGCAGCGCCAGCGTGATGCCGAGCGTGTCGAGCACGGGGCGCAGCCCGCCCATGTCGCCGAACAGGGCGGCGCGTTGCCAGAGGCCCGTAGGCGATGCGTCGTCGCCGCCCGGCGCGGCGGCGGGCGTCTCCTGCGCATGCGCCGACGCGGCGGCGAGGATCGAGACGGTGACGGCGAGCATCGCGAAAGGCCGAGGCTGGCAGGGCGTGGCCGAAGCGAAGGACTTGGATGCGCGCGGCGAACGCGTGGGCAACTGCTTGAGGACGAGTGTTTTCATCGGCTTGCAGGGAGTGTGGTTGTCGACGACGAGGGGACGCCGCACATCGCGGGCATGAATCGGCTGCGGCGCCCGCGAGGCGCGAAACGCGGGATTCAGTCGCGCCGCGGCGCGTCGGGTGCGGTGCGGTCCTGTCTGCCCGCCTGGCGGGAATCCTGCACCGGCTCCGATACGGCTTGATGACGGCGCGGCGCCGGGGCCGGGGCCGGGGCAGCATAGGCTCGCGGATCGGCGGCGGGCGGCAGGTAGCCGCCGAGCGCGTCGTCGCGATTGGTAAAGTAGGAATGCGAAACGAAAAGGAATTGCTGCACGTACATGATGCACCTCCGCTTCGCCCGCGTCGGGCGAAAGCGATCCATGGCCGAGGCGGGCGGGCCGCATCGGGTGTTCGAGGCAGGGGAGCGTGCTGGGGCGGCCGTGATCGGGCCGGGGAGGCGCGCTGCACCGTCAATACGGGCAGCGGCTACGGGAAAGGCAGGCGCTAGCGCGTATTGGTCCTGGGGTCGCCGGGCAGGGCCGGCGAACGACTGTCGCTACTAGGCTGGGGTTCCATGATGAATCGGCTTGGGTTCGAGACAGGGCGGATTCTATGCCGCGTCCGTCACGCGGCGCAACAAAAAAATGCTTCGCAGTGCAGGGGATATTCGAATCGTCGGCGGCGCGCCGCGCGGCGGCGGCTTCACGCCTCGACGGCGGCACGAAGCGCGTAAGACGGGCGTAATAAAAATCCTGCGAAAGACGGTTGACGCCTCGAATCCGACCGCGCAGAATTCGCCCGTTTTCCGACTGAAGGTCATCCATCTTGGACAGTAGCAGTAGTCGATCTCCGATCTCTCTTTCCGCCTGACCGGCGGGACTCCACGCGCTGATTCCCATCTCGCCGCCGTCCCGCCAGCAGGCAGGACGGTGCGCGCCGAAGTTCCCCTTGCTTCCCGTGCACCCTCATTGGTGCGGCCTCGAGCCGTTGCCGACGCACGTCCGTTTCCGGATGCCTGCGTTCGCGACGTCCCGGGCCGTATGGATCAACACGCCCGTATCGATGCCGATACGAAGGGAGGGTTCGATATCGCGCGCCGCTTCATGCCGATATCCCGCAGCACAGTGATCCACGACGAGCCGCGCCGATCCCCGTGATCCGGCGCCGGCCGGCGCGTGCCAGCGCCGGCCCATCCGACGACCGAAACGACAGCCCGCCGCGGCTTGCCGCCTTGCGTATCCGCATCCGTCATCGTGTGCGGGGCATGCCGTTTTCGTCGCCCATCGATCCATCGTTTTCGCGACCTCCCGAGGCGGCGTGCATTCCCGGCATGCGGCCCGCGTCGTCGCGTCCTTTCGACGAGACACCACATGTCCACTTCCTCGCAATTCCCGCCGACGCAGGCCGACCACGCGGTCCTCGACGAGGCCCATCTGGGCGACATCCGCGGCGCGCTCGGCACCATCGAGCGGCACGACACCGCGCCGCGCAAGGGCTGGCTCGCGCGCTGGCGCACCCTGCTGGCGATCCTCGGCCCCGGCCTGATCGTGATGGTTGGCGACAACGATGCCGGCGCGTTCGGCACCTACACGCAGGCTGGCCAGAACTACGGCACCACCCTGCTCTGGACGCTGATGCTGCTGATCCCCGTGCTCTACGTGAACCAGGAGATGGTGGCGCGGCTGGGCGCGGTGACCGGCGTGGGCCATGCACGCCTGATCTTCGCGCGCTTCGGCCGCTTCTGGGGAGCGTTCAGCGCGATCGACCTGTTCGTGCTCAACGCGCTGACCATCGTCACCGAGTTCATCGGCGTCACCTTCGCGCTGCATTATTTCGGTCTGCCGAAGGTGCCGGGCGTGATCGGCGCGGCGCTGATCACCATCGCGGCGGTCTGCACCGGCAGCTTCCGGCGCTTCGAGCGTTTCGCGCTGGTGCTGGTGGCCGGCAGCCTGCTGCTGGTGCCGGTGCTGCACGCGGTGCACCCGCCCGCCTCGCGGATGCTGCACGACTTCCTGGTGCCGGGCTGGCCCGCGCATTCGAAGCTGGCCGACGTGATGCTGCTGGTGATCGGCATCGTCGGCACCACGGTGGCGCCCTGGCAGTTGTTCTTCCAGCAGAGCTACGTGGTCGACAAGCGCATCACGCCGGCCTTCAGCCGCTACGAGAAGCTCGATCTCTGGCTCGGCATCGGCCTGGTGATGATCGGCGCGGTGGCGATGATCAGCTTCTGCGCGGCGATGTACGCCGGCAAGCCCGAGTTCGGCAACTTCACCGATGCGGGCGCCGTGCTCGCCGCGCTCGACAAGTACGTGGGCAGCTACCCGGCCACGGTGTTCGCGATCGCGCTGCTCGATGCCTGCGTGATCGGCGCGGCGGCCGTCTCGCTGGCCACCGCCTACGCGGTCGGCGACGTGTTCGGCGTGCGCCACTCGCTGCATCGCCCGGTGCACCAGGCGAAGTGGTTCTATGTCGCCTACGCCGGCCTGATCGCGCTGGCCGCCACCGTCACCCTGGTGTCGAGCGACGCCTTCCTCGGCTTCCTGACCAATGCCGTGCAGGCGCTGGCCGGCGTGCTGCTGCCCAGCGCGACGGTGTTCCTGCTGCTGCTCTGCAACGATCGCTCGGTGCTCGGCCCCTGGTGCAACGGCAAGTGGCTGAACCTGTTCACCGGCGCGGTCGTGTGGGTGCTGGTGATGCTGTCGATCGTGCTGACCGCCGCCACCGTGTTCCCCGACATCAGCGGCGAGACCATCGTCGACATCCTCGCGGGCGGCAGCGCGCTCGGCGTGGTCGGCTTCGTCTGCACGCTGTTCTATCGCAACAGCCGCTTCCCGCTGCGCGCGATCGGCGCGCCGCGCTGGAGCGACGAGGAGAAGCGCGTCTGGCGCATGGCGCCGATCGAGCAACTGCCCGCGCCCTCGATGCCGATGGAGAGCAAGCTGTGGATGGCGGTGCTGCGCGGCTACCTGGTGGTGGCGGTGGCGATGATCGGCTATGAGATCGTGCGCTCGGCGCTGAACTGACCGCGTGCCGATGCGAGGCGGCCGGCGCGACCCTGGCGGGCGCGCCGGCCGTTTCCTGTTTCAGCGCCGTGCCGCGATCAGGCGCGCACGGCGCGGCGGCTCGCCAGCAGCGCGTCGAGCAGCACGCGCACGCGCAGCGGCACGTGGCGCTGGCTGGGATAGACCAGCGAGATCGGCAGCGGCGGCGCGCGATGGCGCTTGAGCACCTCGACCAACTCGCCGTTCTCGAGCGCCCGGGTGGCCAGGTAGCGCGGCGTCTGCACCAGCCCGAGCCCGGCGACGGCCGCCTCGATCAGGGCCTCGCCGTCGCCGAGATACATGCGGCTGTCGGGCGTGAGTGAACGCTCGCGGCGGCCGCTGCGGAAATGCCAGGCGCGCTCGCGGCCTGTCGAAGGCACGCGAAACAGCAGGCAGGTGTGTTCGCCGAGCTCGTCGGGCGAGGCCGGCTCGCCGTGCTGTTCGAGATAGGCCGGGCTCGCGTAGGTGCAGAAGTATTGCGCGTCGAACTGCCGGCCCACCAGGCTCGAATCGGCCAGCGGGCCGATCCGGATCGCGGCGTCGAGCCCGTCCTTGACGACGTCCACCGTGCGATCGGAAAAGCGCGCGTCGATCGTCAAGGCAGGATGCCGCGCGTTCAGTTGCCTGAGCACCGGCATCACCACCTGCTTGCCGTAGCTGAGCGGCATGTCGATGCGCAGCGTGCCGCGCACTTCGCCGCGCGCCTCGATGGCGGCGGTCTCCAGCGACTCGACTTCTTCCAGGATCAGCCGGCAGCGCGCGTGGATTTCCTCGCCTTCCTTGGAGAGCGTGACCTGCCGCGTGGTGCGATGGAACAGGCGCACGCCGAGCCTCGCCTCGAGCCGCGCGATGTTCTTGGCGATGGTCGACGGCGAGAGCCCCAGCTCGCGCGCGGCGGCCGCGAAACTGGCGTGACGGGCCGCGGCGGCGAACGAGGCGAGCAGGTCGAGACCGATCATGGGCGCTCCGGCGATTGAGGACAGGCAGTCATGAATATTGTGGCCGCGCAGGGCATGCGCGGCCCGATTTGCCGCGACTATACTGCAGCCCATCGAATCCGGCGAATCCGGCGAACCCGGCGGGGCGCGGCCGAGGCGAGATGGCGAAGGCGTTCGCGAGACAGGGCGATCATGCTGCCGGAAGCCCCTCGTTCGCGCCGTTGCCGCATGCTCCGCCCGCTTGCCGATCCTTCCCATCCACCGAGACAGGAGCCGATCATGAGCACCAGGCACGACCAACACTACGCATCGCAATACCGGAAGTTCGAGGACGAACGCACGCGCCCGGTACGCGACCTGCTGTTCGCGGTGCCCGACATCGCGGTGCGCGAGGCGGTCGACATCGGCTGCGGCCCCGGCAACTCCACCGAGATGCTGGCCGCGCGTTTTCCGCAAGCGCGGGTGAGCGGCCTCGACAGCTCGGCCGACATGCTGGCCTCGGCGCGCCAGCGCCTGCCCCGGCTGAACTTCGAGCAGGTCGACATTTCCTCCTGGGACGCGCCGGGGCCATTCGACCTGATCCTCGCCAACGCGGTGCTGCAGTGGGTGCCCGATCACCCGGTGCTGTTCCCGAAGCTGCTCGGCAAGCTCGCCGAGGGCGGCGTGCTGGCGGTGCAGATGCCGGACAACCTCGACGAGCCCGCGCATCGCATCATGCGCGAGGTGGCCGCCGACGGCCCCTGGGCCGCGAAGCTGGGCGGCGCCGAACGCACCATGCGCTTCGGCGCGGATTGGTACTTCTCGCTGCTCCGGCCGCTGGCCGCGCGTGTCGACGTCTGGCGCACCGTCTATCACCACCAGCTCGAGGGCGGCGCCGACGCGGTGGTCGAGTGGTTCAAGGGCAGCGCGCTGCGGCCCTTCCTGGCGCGGCTCGACGAGCGGGAACAGGCTGCCTTCCTGGTCCGTTATCGCGAGGCGATCGCGGATGCCTATCGCATCTACGAGGACGGCACCGTGCTGCTGCCGTTCCCGCGCCTGTTCATCGTCGCGACGCGCTGAAACGACCAGGCCCCCGAGCGCGGCCGCCCGCGCTCGCGCTCACATCGGGATTTCCGAGGTCAGCTTGATCTTCTGCGTCGGGATCTCGGTCTTGACGCTCTGCACGCCGGGGATCCGCGTCAGGTGCTCGGCCTGGAAGCGCCGGTATTCCTCCAGGTCGGCCACTACCACGCGCAGCAGGAAATCGCAGTCGCCCGCCATCAGGTGGCACTCCACCACGTCGGGCAGCAGTCGCACCGCGTCGGCGAAACGGTCGACCGTGTCCGAATCCTGCGCCTTGAGCCAGACGCGCACGAACACGCTGAGCGCCTTGCCGACCTTCGAGGCATCCACCACCGCCACGTACTTCTCGATCACGCCGGCCTCCTCCAGCAGCCGCACGCGCCGCAGGCAGGGCGAGGGCGACAGCCCGACCTCGTCGGCCAGGCGGATGTTCTGCATGCGCCCGTCGCGCTGCAGCGCCTGCAGGATGCGCCGGTCGATGGCATCGAGCTTGAATTGGCCTTTCATTCCAGTATCTCCGTATTCATTGGCATCCAGTGCCAAATTATTGGGTTTATCTGGCAACTACGCAACCCGATTTCATGGCGTTTGGCGGAGAATGCTACCCCGCAAGGAGGTAGTGATGAGTCGTTTGCTTACGTCGGATGCTGTATTGAAGGGGCCGGTGGCCGCGTCGGAATTTGCCCGCGGGATGCGGGCCGCGGTGCCGGTGATGATGGGTTTCATTCCGTTCGCGCTGGTGCTCGGCGCGCAGGCGGCGCAGAAGGGCCTGAGCGTGCTCGAGGTGCCGCTGATGGCGGGCATGAATTTCGGTGGCGGTTCCGAGTTCGCGGCCGTGCGGCTGTGGACCTCGCCGCCGCATATCGCGCTGATCGTCGCGATGTCGTTCCTGGTCAACGCGCGCCATATCCTGATGGGCGCGGCGCTGGCGCCGCTGCTGCGCCACGTGCCGCTGCCGCGCTCGCTCGCTGCGCTGTTCCTGATGTGCGACGAAAGCTGGGCGATGGCGCTGGCCGATGCCGGCGCGCGTCGCTCGGATCGCGTCAGCATGCGCTATTACGCGGGCATCGCGCTGTGCCTGTGGGGCACCTGGGTGTCGTTCACGGCGCTGGGTGCCGGCCTCGGCCCGGTGCTCGGCGATGTCGAGCGCTACGGCTTCGACATGGCCTTCACGGCCGTCTTCCTGGTGCTGCTGCGCGGCATGTGGAAGGGCGTGCGCGCCTGCCATCCCTGGCTGGCCAGCCTGGTGGCGGCGGCGGTGGTCTACCGGCTGGCGCCGGGCGCGGCCTGGTACGTGCCGGCCGGCGCCTGCGCGGGCCTGGTGGCCGCCTCGATCGCGGCCTGGCGCATGGAGGCGCGCGATGCTTGACTGGCCCACCCTGCTCACCATCGTGCTGATGGCGGCCTCCACCTACCTGACGCGCATCCTCGGCTACGTGGCGCTGCGCGATCGCACGCCGGGGCCGCGCCTGCGCGCCGTGATGGAGAACGTGCCCGGCTGCGTGCTGATTTCGGTGATCGCGCCCGCCTTCGTGGCGCGCGACCCGGCCGACCTGCTGGCGCTGGCCATCACCTTGCTCGCCTCGATGCGCTTGTCCCTGCTGCCGACGGTGCTGATCGGCATCGCCAGCGCCGGTTTGCTGCGGCACCTGATGGGCTGACGGCGCTTGCGCGGCGCGTTCGGGCCGTACCGGCCGCGCGCCGCGGGTGACCGCCCCGGCATCCACGCGCCAGGTTCATGACAGCGATCGGGTGTACGCTCGCCCGGCTGACGCCCGGGCCGCGTATCCCGCGCGGCCCGTTTCGACCCAGGAGCGAGAACATGCCGTTTATTGCAGGATTGAATCGCCGCATCCGTCTGCTTGCCCTCGGCGCCGCCGCCATGGCGGCGCTGCTTCCCGCCGCCGGCCATGCCCAGCCCTCGGGCACGCCGCCCGTCGGCAGCCAGGTCGCCACGCCCGACAACGCGGTCCTGCTGACCATCTTCCTCAAGCACGACCAGTCGCGCCCGCTCAGCGAGCTGAACGCGCAACTGGCGAAGCAGGGTTTCTACAAGGCGTTTCCGCCGCCGGGCGTGGAGGTCGTGAGCTGGTACGTGGCGATGGGGATCGGGCAGGTGATCACGCTGCGCCTGCCGGCCTCGCGCGTGCGCGAGGTGAACCGCGTGCTCGAGGACACCGCCTGGGGCGCGTATCGCACCGAGTTCTACCCGACCTACGACTACAAGGCGATCGGGCTGGCCGAGCACGACAAGGGGAAGTGAGCATCTCGTACCCGGCGGCTTCGGGTGCGCCGGCTCAGGCGCCGCGCTTGCGCCGCGTGGCGCCCTTGCGTTCCGGCTTGACCTGCACCAGGTACTGGCAGATCAGCCGATCCCCGCGCAGGCAGCATTGCGTCACCGGGTTGCCGGTCGCCTCCGAGAAGAAGGCGGCCAGCGCCTTGCAGACGCAGGGCGCGCTGCGCGTCGCGCCGCCCAGCGGGCAACTGTAGTTGCGCACCATCACGCCGTCCTCGACCGGCACCGCCTCGGTGCTGGCGCCGAGCGAATCGGCCGCGCTCATCGCGCGCGCCAGGTCGGCCGCGAAATCGGCACCCGGCGCGAGGCCGCCCTCGCTGGTCTCTTCCCGATGATTACGGCGCGTTCCGCCGCGTATCCGGTGTCGTTCGCGCGGCGCCATAAGTAAGGCACCGCGCTCGGCTGCCGGGCGTCAGCCCGGCAGCTACAGCGTGACGAGCAAGGGCTCGATCGCGCGAATCTCGCTTTCGGCGGCCGGCTGCCCGGCGCTCAGATGCGCGATCAGGTCGAGCGTGGTGGAGGCGCGCGTCAGCATCAGGCAGCTCGCCTCGCGCACGCGCACGCGCGTGGCGTGCCAGGTGCCGGGCGCCATGCAGACGCCTTCGCCGACCGGGATCTCGAAGGCGCGCAGGGTGGCCGGATCGGGCGCGCCGCTCGCGTCGGAGCGCGCCACCACGTGCACCACGGGAGCGGTGAGCGGCACGATCGCCTGCTGCGTCACGCGATGCAGTTCCAGCGAGGCGATCCGCATCTCGCGATTGCGATAGCTCACCCACAGGATCTCGGGCTGGCCGCCGGCGCCGGCATCGAACAGATGCTCGTGCCAGAAATCGGAAGCCGGGCTCAGGAAGGCCGGCGCGTCGCCGTTCGCGCGCACCGGCTTGCCGAGTTTCCAGCCATAGGGTTCGAAGCGGGCGGCGTCGAGCGTTTCGACGTGGATCGGGCGCGGCTGGGCGGCGGAGCTGGGCATGAGAGGGTCCAGGATCGAAAGGAAGGGGTGAGTTCGCGCGAAGCCCGGGGTTGACGACGCGCCCTTCAAGCCTCCGGAATCGGCAGCCGCGACGAGAACTTCACCTCGCGCAGCGCCAGGCTCGACTGGATCGAGGCGATGCCGGCCTGGCGGCGCAGCACGCGCTCGACGAATTCGCCGTAGGCGTCCAGGTCGGCCGCCACCACCTGCAGCAGGTAGTCGGCATCGCCGGTGATCTTGTGGCAGGACAGCACCTCGGGCCGGCTGCGGATCACCGCCTCGAAATCGTCGGCGGTGTTGTCCGAGTGAATGTGGAAGCGCACGTGCACGAAGGCCAGCAGGTTCAGGCCGACCGCGCGGCGATCGATATTGGCCTGGTAGCCGGTGATCACGCCCTGGTCCTCCAGCAGCTTGCGGCGCCGCCAGCAAGGCGTGACGCTCAGCGCGAGTTGCTCGCCGAGCGCGGCGTTCGACAGCGCGCCATCGTCCTGCAGCAGACGCAGCATGGAACGATCGACGGCATCCATTTCGGTTTTTGGGCGATTTGTGCTCATGGTGGTCGCTAGGTAGGCGTTTTTTCCAGAAGTGTAGACTTCCGCGCAAGCGAAAGCAAAATCATTGCGGTGCCGGATGCGTAGACTGTTTCGCAGCCTTTTCACCCGGTTGCCTCCATGCTCACCATCTACAGCAGCGCCCACGGCCTGCACCGCGGCGTCGAACTGAAGGACGGCGCGATCACCGAATCCTTCGAGAAACCCATGCGCGCCGAGACGGTGCTGGCGCGCGTCAACGCCACCTCGCTCGGCGACGTGATCGCGCCGCGCGACTACGATCCGTCGAGCTACGTGGGCGCCCACAGCGCGCGCTACGTCGATTTCCTGTCCCGCGCCTGGCGCGACTGGCTCGCCACCGGCCGCGACTGCCAGGCCCTGCCGCTGGTGTGGCCGGTACGCGGCCTGCCCTCGGCGCGCATGCCGGCCTTCATCGACGGCCAGCTCGGCTTCTTCTCGATCGATGCCGGCTCGCCCATCAACGCCGGCACCTGGGAGGCTGTTCGCTCGAGCGCGAACAGCGCGCTGACCGGCGTCGACACGCTGCTCGACGGCGAAGGCGCGCGCTCGGCCTTCGCGCTGTGCCGCCCACCCGGCCATCATGCCGGCCACGAAACCATGGGCGGCTACTGCTACCTCAACAACGCGGCGATCGCCGCGCAACGCGCCATCACGCGCGGCGCGAAACGCGTGGCGATCCTCGATATCGATTTCCATCACGGCAACGGCACGCAGGACATCTTCTATGCCCGCGACGACGTGCTGTTCGCCTCGATCCATGGCGATCCTTCGGTGTCCTTCCCGTACTTCTCGGGCTACGCCGACGAGTGCGGCAGCGGCGCCGGCGAGGGCTTCAACCTGAACCTGCCGCTGCCCAGGGGTACCGCCATCGACGGTTTCGCGACGGCGCTGCAGCAGGCCGGCGAGCGAATCGCGCGGCACGCGCCCGAGCTGCTGGTGGTGTCGCTCGGCGTGGATACCTTCGAACACGACCCGATCAGCCATTTCCGCCTGCGCAGCGCCGACTATCCGCGCGTGGGCGGGATCATCGCGCGCCTCGGCATCCCGACCCTGTTCGTGATGGAAGGCGGCTACATGGTCGACGAAATCGGCATCAATGCCGTCAACGTGCTGCTGGGTTTCGAGGCGCGCGCCTGACGTGCCCCGGGCCCGGAACGCGGGCCCGCCCCATGAAGCGCGCGCCGCTCGCGCGGGCGCGCCCCGGCAGCCGCCAACCAGGAGGAGCAGGAACCATGACGCGATATCTCGACGTCGCCGCTGTTGCAGCACTGATCCAGGACGCGGGCATCGCGCGCGTGCTGGGCTCGATGGCCAGCTATATCGAGCAGGACTACCGCCGCTGGCACAGCTTCGAGAAGACCGCGCGGCTCGCCAGCCATTCGAGCGAGGGCGTGATCGAGCTGATGCCGACCGCCGACGCGCGCCACTACTCGTTCAAGTACGTGAACGGCCATCCGGGGAACACGCGCGCCGAGCTGCCGACCGTGATGGCCTTCGGCGTGCTGGCCGAGGTCGCCACCGGTTATCCGCTGCTGTTGAGCGAGATGACGCTGACCACGGCGGTGCGCACCGCCGCCACCTCGGCGCTGTTCGCGCGCTTCCTGGCACGGCCCGATTCGGTGTCGATGGCGCTGGTCGGCAACGGCGCGCAGGCCGAATTCCAGGCGATCGCCTTCCACGAGCTGCTCGGCATCGAGGAGCTGCGCGTGTTCGATGTCGACGCGGCCGCCACCGACAAGCTGGTCGCGAACCTCGCGCCGTTCCGGCGCCTGCGCATCGTGCGCTGCGGCTCGACCGCCGAGGCCGTGCGCGGCGCCGACATCGTCACCACCGTGACCGCCGACAAGACCAAGGCCACCATCCTGAGCGCCGACATGCTCGAGGCCGGCATGCACGTCAACGCGGTCGGCGGCGATTGCCCCGGCAAGACCGAGCTCGATCCCGAGCTGCTGCGCCGCGCGCGCGTGGTGGTCGAGTACGAGCCGCAGACGCGCGTCGAAGGCGACATCCAGCGGCTCGAGGCCGACTTTCCGGTGATCGAGTTCCATCGCATCGTGTCCGGCGAGCAGAAGGGGCGCGAGTCCGAGGCGCAGGTGACGGTGTTCGACTCGGTCGGCTTCGCGCTGGAGGATTTCTCGGCGCTGCGCTACCTGCACGCGGCCACGCGCGAGCGCGGCATCGGCACCGATCTCGAGCTGGTGCCGGCCCTGCGCAATCCGAAGGATCTGTATGGCCACGCGAGCGCATCGATACAGGCCGGCGACGTCGTGCGCGAGCACCATGCCGCGAACTGGACGGCGTCGGCGGCGCGCCCCGAGGCGATCACCCGACAATGACCAGCCCGATGGGAGACAACAAGATGCCATACCTGAGAACCACCCTGGCCGTCGCGGCCCTGTCGTGCGCGGCCGGCGCCGCCCAGGCCGACGACGTGGTGAGGATCGGCCACGTCGCGCCGCTCACGGGCGGCATGGCCCACCTCGGCAAGGACAGCGAGAACGGCGCGCGGCTCGCGATCGACGAGATCAATGCGAGCGGCCTCACCATCGCGGGCCGGCGCGTGACGCTGCAGCTCGATGCGCAGGACGACGCGGGCGACCCGCGCACCGCCACCCAGGTCGCGCAGAAGCTCGCCGACGACAAGGTGGTCGGCGTGGTCGGCCACCTGAACTCCGGCACTTCGATCCCTGCCTCGCGCATCTACAAGGAAGCCGGCGTGGTGCAGATCTCGCAGGCCGCCACCAATCCCAGCTACACGCAGCAGGGTTTCAGCACCACCTACCGGGTGGTGGCCACCGACGCGCAGCAGGGGCCGGCGATCGCCAGCTACGCGGCCAGGGCGATGGGCGTGAAGACGGTGGCGATCGTCGACGACGCGACCGCCTACGGCCAGGGCCTCGCCGATTCGTTCGCGAAGGCCGCGCGGGCGGCCGGCATCAAGGTGCTCTCGCGCGACGCGACCAACGACAAGGCCGTCGACTTCCGCGCGATCCTCACCCGCATCAAGGGCGAGAATCCCGATGCCGTGATGTACGGCGGGATGGACGCGACGGGCGGGCCGTTCACGCGCCAGGCTCGCCAGCTCGGCCTGCGCGGCAAGATCCTGAGCGGCGACGGCGTGTGCTCGACCGACGTGATCAAGCTGGCCGGGCCGGCGGCCGACAACATCGTCTGCTCGGTGGCCGGCATGGCGCTGGAGAAGATGCCGGGCGGCGCCGAGTTCGCGCGCAAGTACGAGGCGCGCTATCACCAGCCGATGCAGGTGTATGCACCGTTCTCGTACGATGCCGTGCAGATCATCGTCGCCGCCATGAAGCGCGCCAACTCGACCGATCCCGCCAAGGTGCTGGCGGCGATGCCGGCCACCGATCATCACGGCGTGATCGGCGAGACCAGCTTCACCGCGCAGGGCGATCTCAGGCACGGCGCGATCTCGATGTTCACCTATCGCGACGGCAGGAAGGTGCTGCTCGACGTGGTGAAGCTGTAGGTGGAATGCGCGCCGCGCGGGATCGATCCGGGCGGCGCGCATGCCGTGAATCGGTGCGATCCGACGTGCCGCTTCCGATTGATCGATCCCACAGATTGATCCATCGATAAAAAGCATTTCCTTCCCCGCCACGCCGCTGGCAAAGTGTGACGCTCGATGAACCAAACGTCGGGGGCGCACCGCCGCCGTCGCTGCACCGGCAAGGTGCAGCCGCCGCGAGCCCCGTGCGCCTGGCGCGCGTCCTCCCTTCGAGCCGGGCCGCCTGACACGTGGATCTCACCCGCCTCGTGTACAGTGCCGACCTCGCGCATCGCTGCGCCCCGGCGTGTCCGTCCCGCCCGCGCGTCCTTCTTCAACCCCGAGTTTCAGTCCTGGATTCCCTATGTCTGGCAGTTCCGACGTCGCCGGCGACGTCATTTCCGTTTCCGCCGAGCTTTCCCCGCGGCACACGCGTCGCGCCCTGTTCGCGCTGGGCGTGGGCGGTTTTGGTATCGGTACCGGCGAATTCGTGATCATGGGCCTGCTGCCCAACGCGGCCAGCGACCTGGGCGTGTCGATCCCGAGCGCCGGCTACCTGATCAGCATCTACGCGCTCGGCGTGGTGATCGGCGCGCCGGTGTTCGCCGTGCTCGGCGCGCGCTGGCCGCGCCGCTCGCTGCTGATCGCGCTGATGCTGTTCTTCGCGCTCGGCAATCTCGCCAGCGCGATCGTGCCGGGTTTCGCCGGCGTGGCCGCGGCCCGCTTCCTGAGCGGGCTGCCGCACGGCACCTATTTCGGCGTCGCGGCGCTGGTGGCGGCCGGGCTGGTGCCGCGCGAGAAGCGCGCGCAGGCGGTGGCCAGCGTGTTCCTCGGGCTGACCATCGCGACCCTGCTCGGCGTGCCGCTGGTGGCGGCGATCGGCGAATGGCTGGGCTGGCGCGCGGCCTTCGCGATCGTCGGCGCGATCGGCGCGCTGACCGCCGTGCTGGTGCGCTGCTGGGTGCCCTTCATGCCCGGCGACGCGGCCGCCAACCCGCTGCGCGAGCTGGGCGCGCTGCGGCGCAAGCAGGTGCTGCTCACGCTCGCCACCGGCGCGATCGGCTTCGGCGGGCTGTTCTCGGTGTTCAGCTACGTCAAGCCCACCATGACCGAGCTCGCCCGCCTGCCGGTGGCCGCGGTGCCGATCGTGCTGGCGCTGTTCGGGATCGGCACGGTGGCCGGCAACCTGCTCGGCGCGCGCTTCGCCGATCGCGCGCTCGATCGCACCGCGCGCTACGTGCTGGTCTGGACCGTGCTGGTCACCGGCGCGTTCTGGTTCACCGCGCACTACGCGGTGGCGGGTTCGATCAACGTGCTGCTGGTGGGCACCGTGATGGCGCTCGGCGCGATCCTGCAGACGCGCCTGATGGACGTGGCCGGCGACGCGCAGACACTGGCCGCCGCGCTCAACCATTCCGCCTTCAATATCGCCAACGCGCTGGGCGCCTGGCTCGGCGGCCTCGCCATCGACGCCGGCATGGGCTGGTCCTCGACGGGCTGGGTCGGCGCGCTGCTGGCGATCTGCGGGCTGGCCGTGCATCACTGGGCGGTGGTCGACATGCGCCGGCATCCCGAGCATCATCCGGCCCAGCCGATGTGAGACAAGGGGCGCGCCGGCCACGGCGCGCCCCCTGCGCGGGCTTCAGCGCGTGGGCGCCGGCCCCGCGCCGATGCGCGTGCGGAACAGCACGTAGGGCTTCCGCCGCTGGTCCTGGCCGCCATGGAAGCCGGGCTGCCGCGCCAACTGGTTGGCCGTGAAGTACAGGTAGCCGTCCGGGCCGACCGACAGCGTGTCGGGCCACAGCACGCGCGGATCGTGCACGATGGTGGTCCACTCGCCGCCGGGCGCGAGCTTGCGGATCGAATCGTGCTCGTAGTCGCCCGCGTAGATCACGCCGTTCGCATCGACGGCCAGCCCGTCCGAGGCGCCCTTTTCCCCGAGATCGACCACCGCCGCCGCGACCTGCGCCTCGCTCGCGGCGGGATCGCGCAGCAGCGCGGTGGGCACCGCGTACAGGCGCCGGCTCGACAGCGCGCAGTAGTAGAGCGTCTTGCCGTCGGGCGACAGGGCGATGCCGTCCGAGGCGATCGCCAGCGGCGTGCTGCTGCCGTCGGCCTGGCGCAGCTTCATGGTCTCGCCGTCGAACACCGGCGAGAATGTCGGATCGGCCGAGGTCGAAGGGTCGCCCGTGAGACGGCGCAGCGCGCTGCCGCTGGCGAGATCGACCACGATGATGCCGCCCGTGCCGCTCAACGAGGAATCCGTCACATAGGCCACCCCGGCACGGCCGACGCGGAAGTCGAAGCGCACGTCGTTCACGTAGGTGCGCGCGCGCATCACCTCGGCCGGGAACACGATGGTCTTCACGATGCGATTGGTCTTCAGGTCGATCGCGACCAGCTTCGCGCCGCCGGCCAGCGGGTTCGCGAAATTCGGCGCGGCCGTGTCGAGCACCCACAGCCGGCCCTGGCCGTCGGCCACCACGCTCTGCACGCTGAGGAAGCTGTCGGCGGGGCGATGCGGATCGGCGCGATTGATCTCGGCGTCGGGGTAGGGCACCACCTTGCCGTCCTTCAGCTCGCCGACCGTGAATGGCACCTCGTCGCCCCAGCGCGGGTAGTTGACGAAGATGCGGCCGGTCTCGGTGACGGTCACGCCGGTCGGCATCGCGTCGTGGAAGGTGGCGACCGTCTCGAGCGCGCCGTAGCTGCGCTCGACGGCCAGCGAGGCGGCTGCCGGCGCCGCGGGAGTCGCCGCAAGCGCCGCGGCCGGCAGCGCGCCGAACGCGGTCGCGCAGGCGAATGCGAGGGCGCCCAGGCCGTGGCGCAGGCGGGGGAAGGTCGAAGGCATGGCTGGCACGAGGGTTCTCCTGGTCGAAATCGAGGGATGCTTGAAGCAGCGAAGCAAGACGGAACGCATTGTCCGTCGTGCCGCTTTCCTCAAAAATGGGGAAAATCGGGCAGCACTTTCACTGTGGTAATGAAAATGATCCGGATCGACGACCTTGGCCTGTTCGTGCGCACCGCGGCGCTGGGCAGCTTCTCGAACGCGGCGCGCGAGGCCGGGCTGCTGCCGGGGCAGGTCAGCGCGGCGATCCAGCGGCTCGAGCGCGAACTCGACATCCGCCTGTTCGCGCGCTCGACGCGCAGCCTGAAGCTGACCGCCGAGGGCGAGCAGTACCTGCCCTATGCGCAGGAGGTGCTCGCCACGCTCAGCGAGGGCCGCGACCGCCTGCACGGCGAGCGCCAGGTGCTGCGCGGCAGCCTGCGCATCTCGGCGCCGTCCGACCTCGGGCGCAACCTGCTGCCGCGCTGGCTCGGCGAGTTTCGCGAGGCGCATCCGGGGCTGGTGCTGAAGCTGTCGCTGTCGGACGAGCTGGCCGACGTGTTCCGCGATCCCGTCGACGTGGCGCTGCGCTACGGCGTGGCCGAGCACGGCAGCTTCGTCGCGCTGCCGCTGGCCGAGCACAACCGGCGCGTGCTGGTGGCCTCGCCCGACTATCTCGCGCGGCATGGCCGGCCCGCCTCGCTCGACGAGCTGGGCGCGCATCGCTGCCTGCTGTTCGTGCGCGGCGGGCGCGTCTACGACCGCTGGGTGTTTCCGGAGGGCGAGGGGCGGCGGCTGGTGGCGGTGGGCGGCGGCCTGCATTGCGACGACGCCGACCTGGCGCGCCGCTGGGCCGTCGACGGCTTCGGCGTGGCCTACAAGTCCTGGCTCGACGTGCATCACGACGTGCGGGCCGGCCGCCTGGAGGTGCTGGTGCCGAACCAGCCCGGCGAACCCGCGCCGCTCAACCTGGTCTGCCCGCATCGCCGGCAGTTCTCGCCCGCGGTGCGCTACCTGCACGCGATGCTGCGCGAGCGCATCGCGCCGATGGCCGAGGCGCAGCGCGCCCACGTCGGCTACCAGGAGCCGGCGCGGCGCGCGCCCTGAGCGCCGCCGCGCGCCTTATTGCAGGTCGGCCAGGAAGGGCGACTTGAGCGTCCTGGGCGGGAAGATCGGCGTGCCCGTCTGCGAGGTGAAGCTGTAGCGCAGGTAGACGGCCCCCAGCCACTCGCGATACTGGTAGGCGTTGCCGTAGGAGGCCATCGCGCCCACCGCGAGCTGCGGGGCGAGCTGGTACTCGCCGCTGGCGAACAGCGAATAGGCCACGCCGGTCTTGCTCTGGCCCGGGTAGATCGCGTTCTGGTCGAGCACCAGGGAGGTGGTCGAATTGGCCACCGCCGCGTTCATGTTGGCCGCCGCGCTGCCCTGCAGGCCCGCGTCGAGCGGGAAGTAGGGCACCGAGTTCTGGCGATAGTGCTGCATGCCGATCGAGCCCTTCACGTCGTAGGAAAAGGGCCCGTTGCGGCCCGCGTATTCGAGCGGGATGTTCAGGATCACGTACTGCTGCGGGCTGAAGTAGCCGCCCTGGCCGTAGGTGAAGTACGACTGGTTGCGCGCGAAGCTCATCCAGGTGCCGTTGATGCCGGCCGTCAGCGTCTGCTGCGCGTCCTTGTAGAGCCGCGTGTAGAAGCCGCCGCCCACCTTGCCCTCGATGTTGCTGCGCACGTGGTGGCCGTTGTAGTACATCAGCTCGCCGTTCACGTAGAGGCCGTTGGTGCCGTCGTCCCAGGCCAGCGCCGAGCGCGCGCCGCTCTTCACCACCCCGCCCCAGTCCAGGCCTGTGCTCAGGTCGTGCGCGCCGGCATAGGAGGCCAGGCTGTCGGTCACCGCCTGGCGCGTGACCGCCAGCGAATACGAGACCTTGTCGCTGGCCTGGCCGGTGTAGCGCAAGTCGCCGATCACGTTCTGGTAGCGGAAGCCGACCGGCGTGGTGCCCACGCTGGCCTTCAGCGAAGGCGTCTCGTAGCCGATCGACAGGCCCACGCCGGTATCGGTCTGCGAGCCGAAGCTGGTGCCGCTGCGCGCGAGGTTGTTGGCCAGGCCCGCGCCGAAGCGCGCGTGGGTCTGCACGTCGTTGGTGGCCGAGCCGGCGTCGAGCGTGACGGGCGTCGCCGTCACCACCACGTGGCCGTTGCCGGCCTTGATGCGGCCTTCGATCGGCGCCTCGATGTCGGTCAGGCTCGACAGGCCTTCCTCGCCGGCGCGATTGCGGAACACCAGGCCGCTCGACACGGTGCTGGCCTCGTCGCGGTTGATCGCTGCCAGTTCGTCGGCCACGCCGAGCGTCTGCGGGTTGGCTGCCGCCGGCGGCACGCCGCCCGCGCCGTTCGCGGCCACGGCCGCCGCCGCGTAGGGCTGCGCGTAGCCGGCGGGCGGCGGCGGGATGTAGGCGGGTGCCGCGTAGGCGCCTGCCTGCTGCTGCGGATAGGGCGGCTGCGGCGTATAGGGCTGCGGCTGGTAGGCCGGTGGCGGATAGGCGCCCGGTGCATAGGGCTGCGGCGCATAGGCTTGCTGCTGCGGATACGGAGCCTGGCCGTAATAGGGCTGCTGCTGTGCGTAGACCGGTTGCGCGGCGGCGCGCGTGGTGTTCTTGCGCGCGGTGCCGCGTCGTGCCGGCTGCGGACGGGCCGACGCGTCATAACCGGGCGCATAACCGGACGAAGCCGCCTGCGCGGCCGGCGACATGGGCCAGGGCGTGGTGCCGTAGGGCTGCTGCGTGTAGGCCGGGGCCGGCGGCGCGTAGCCTTGCTGCGGCTGCTGGGCATAGCCTTGCGGCGCGTAGCCCTGCTGCGGATAAGCCTGGGGCGCGTAGCCGGCTTGCTGCGGATACGGCTGCTGCTGCGCATAGCCCTGCGGGGCATATCCCTGCTGCGGATACGGCTGCGGCGCATAGCCTTGCTGCGGATAGCCTTGCGGCTGCGCATAGGCTTGCTGCGAATAGCCCTGCGGCTGTGCATAAGCCGGTTGCGGCGCATACGGTTGCGATGCATAGCCCTGCTGCGCATACCCTCCCTGTGCATAAGCCGGCGCCGCTGCCGCGTTCGGTGCCTCGGGCGCGTACTGCGCATAGGGCTGGAGCGGCCGCGCCGGACCGCCCGATTCGCCGCCGCCATAACCGTCGGGACCATAACCGCTGCCCGTATCGACGCTCGCGCGCGGGCGCGACGCCGGGGCGGGCGCGACGTAGGGCGCGGGTTGCGCCGGGGGCAGGTAGGCAGGCACGGTCGGAACGGATGACGAAGGAGTGAACGAGGAGGGGCGCGCCGGGCCGGCCGGCGCGAAGAAATTCACGGCGCTGCCGCTGGGCGCATCGGGGTCGCGCGCCACGTCGACGGCGGTCTTGCCCTCGAACGGATTGGTGCCGGGCAGCGGATTCGCGCCGATCGGCCGGCTCAGCGCCTCCCAGCCGCGCGGCACGGGCAGCCCGCCCGGCAGCGTGACGGTCGCCGCGCGCGTGCCGACCGGCGTCGAGCTCGCCACCAGCGAGCGCTTCAGGTATTGCGCGGCCAGCGGCAGCTTGCCTTCGGCGCGGTACATGCGGCCCACCGCGGCCAGCGTGACGGGATCGTCGGGCGCGGCGGCGAGAGCCGCCTGCGCGAGCTGCTCGGCCTCGCTCCAGGCGCGCGCGCCCGAGGCCGCGTAGAGCGCGGCCAGCCGCAGGCCGGCATCGCCAGGGTTGCGCCGGAGCGCGATGCGATAGCAGGTCAGCGCATTGGCCGGGTCGCCCGCCGAGGTATAGAGCCGCGCCAGCGCGCCCTGCAGGTCGGGGTCCTCGGGCATCGCCGCGAGCCAGGGCGCCATCACCGCGTAGGCGCCGGCCAGGTCGCCGCTCTGGCGTACCAGGTCGGCGCGGCGCACCACGATGGCGAGGTTGATGCGATCGAACTCGGCGTGCTGCGCGGCGCTCATCGGCGTGGCCTGCAGGCGGCGCATCTCGTCGCCGAGCAGGCCGTCCTGGTGATTGGCCAGCAGCAAGTTGGCGTATTGCAGGCGCAGGCCGAGGTCGGCCGGCGCGGCCGCCATCGCGCCCTGCACCAGTTGCATGGCGTGCGCCGGATCGCCGGCCGCCAGGTAGCCGCCGGCCAGCTGGCCCATCATCGCCGGGTCCGCCTGCGCCACCGGCTCGGCCGCGCGCAGCATCGCCAGCGCCTGGGCGTTCTGGCCGCGCCGGGCCATCTGCCCGGCCAGTTCGGATTGCTGGGCCAGCCACAGGCGGCGCTGCAGCTCGCCCATCGCGGCGGTGCGCTGGGCGGGCGCGACGCGGTCCAGCATGCGCAGGCCGTCGCCGTAGTCGTGGGTCTGCTCGGCCAGCAGCGCGCCCGCGTAGAGCGCGTCGGGCATGTCGGGATGCGCGGCGAGCAGGCCGTCCATCATGCTGCGCGCCGAGGCCACCGCGCCCTGGCGCACGTAGATGCGCGCCAGGTCCAGACGCAGCCAGGGATCGTCGGGACTGCCGACCAGGGCATCCTCGAACAGGCTGCGCGCGCGGCCCAGGTCGCCCTGCGCCTCGGCGGCGCGCGCCTGGGCGGCCTCGGCGGTGCCGCGCAGCCGGTCCAGGCCGCCGGCCTTGGCCTGCTGCTCGGCGGTGAGCTGATTGGCGAACTGCAGCGCCTCGTCGCCGCGCCCCTGGGCGGCCAGCGCGCCCACCAGGCCGCGGATCGCGTCGGGGTTGTCGGCCTGGCGGCGCAGCGCCATCCGGTAGGCCTGCTCGGCGCCGCGCGGGTCGTGGTTGGCCAGCAGCAGCTCGCCGAGCATCAGCTGGGCGGCCGGCTCGGACGGATCGGTCGCGATCGCGTGCTCGAACAGCGACTTGGCCTTCGCCACGTCGCCGCGATTCTGCGCGACCAGCGCGTCGCTCGTGTCGCTCCAGTAGCCGGCGCTCTTCAGCGCCTCGCGCCAGCGCGACGGGTCGCCGCCGCGCGAGGCGCGCTCGAGATCGTTGCGGGCCTCGCGGAAATGTTCCTGCTTCAGCTCGACGATGCCCAGGCCGCCCAGCGCGTCGGTGTCGTTCGGCGCGCCGGCGAGCACGGCGTCGAAGCGCGCGCGCGCGGTGGCGAGGTCGTTGCGGTCGAGCGCCGCGAAGCCGTCGCCGATGGCGCGCCCGCGCGCGCTGTCGGCCACCTGCTGCGCGCTGCGCGCGTCGCTGGCCTTTTCCTGCAGCACCATCGCGTCGTAGCGCGCCTTCACCGCCGGGTCGTTCGGCGCGAGCTTGAAGTAGGCGTCGAACATCGGCTGGTCGGAAGGCCGCGCGGCCAGCCACAGCAGCGCCTGCCGCCAGCTCTCGCGGGCCTGCCGGCCGAACTTCGCGTCGCCGGTGAGCTGCTGCAGGCGCGCGATGCCGTCGCGGCGCGTGACATCGCGATAGGTCAGGTGCTGCGCATAGGCCAGCGCGTAGCGCGGGTCGTCGGGGTTGTCGCGCGCCAGTGCCTCGAGGCCCTTGCGCGCCTCGTCCCAGCCGTTGGGCGTGGCGGCGAGCGCCTGGTAATACTCGAGGCGCAGCTCGGGCGTGGCGGGCGCGCCTTCCATCGCCTTCTGGTACTGCTCCACCGCCGAGGCGCTGTGGCCCGACTGGGCCAGGCGCCGCGCGTCGTTGACGGTCTGGTCGCGCGGCGAGGACTGGCCCAGCCGCCGGCCCAGCTCGTCGATGCCGGGATAGTTCGGCGCGACCTGGCGCAGCCGGTCCAGATAGGCCGCGGACTGGCCGCCGTCCTTGCGGTCGGCCATCACGAAACCCATGCCGAGCAGCGCGTCGGGCTGCTTCGCGTCGATCCCGAGCACCTTCTTCCAGGCCTGCTCGGCCAGGTCGCTGCGGCCATGCGCCTGCCAGTACTTGCCCTGGTCGATCAGCGCCTGCAGCGCGTCGGAGCCGGCGGCCAGGGCATGCGGCGCGTGGCCGAGCGCGAGCGCGCCGGCCAGCGCCAGGGCGGCGGCGAGCGAGGCCCGGCGCCGGGCGGGGAAGAACTTCATCGACATGCCTCACTCCATGCGGGCAGCAACCGGCCGCCCGCGTCGAAGCGGTAGCGACCCTCCACGGCACCCCCGCCGAACAGGCCGAGCACGCGGTCGTAATAGACGGGTTCGCGGCCCGGCGCGTCGGCATCGAGCGCGGCCAGGCGGGCACGCGCCAGCGCCAGGCCGCGCGCGTCGCCGAGCGCGGCGAAGTACGGCGCGAGCGCGCCCCAGTAGCTGAGCGGGCCCTCGCCGCTGCCCACGCCGGTGGCCACCGCCACCTTCTCGGGCGGCACGCCGCTTTGCGCGACCTGCGCGGCCATCCCGCGCAGCGCGTCGAGCCAGGGACGGGCCAGCGGATCGGCGGGATTCGCGAGGCCGGCCCACAGGTAGGTGCGGATCGCGTCGTAGCTGCCGAGGTCGCCCGTGCGCGGATCGACCACCACCTGCCCGGCGCGCCAGGCCGCCCAGTCGGGCGCGAAGCCGCGCGGCGAGGCGCCGGCCACCAGCCGCAGGCCGTTCCTGGCGATGGCGTTCCACGGGCCGCCCAGTTCGCCGCCCAGCGCACGCAGCACCGGCAGCGGCAGGTAGCTCGGGTTCAGGCGCGTCACGTCGCCCTCGACGAAACCCTGCGGGCCCGGCAGCAGCATCGGGCCGAGCCCGGCCAGCTCGACCACCTCGCGGCGGGCAATCTGCGCGGCCAGCGCCGCGCCCAGCGCGCTGTAGTCGGGCACGTGCCAGAGCCGCCCGGCTTCCAGCAGGTCGTAGGCGATCCACAGGTCGGCATCGGCGGCCGAATTCGGATCGAGCACGCCCCAGCTGCCGTCGGCTCTGCGGCCCCACAGCCAGGCGGGCAGGCGCGCGTCCTTGGCGTCGAAATGGCCGCCGGCCAGGTTGGCGCGGGTCCATGCCAGGATGCGCCCGAAGCTGTCGCGATCGTTGGCCGCCAGCGCGAAGAACAGGCCGTAGGACTGGCCTTCCGAGGTCGACTGCTGGGCCGGCGTGCTGGCGTCGAACACGCGGCCGTCGGGCTGCACGATGTGCGCGAGGAAGGCGCGATAGGCGGGCCATTCGCCGCAACGCGGCGCGGCGACGATCGGCGCGGCGTTCGCCGCGGCGCGTGCCGTGGCGCGTGCCGTGGCGGCGTGGGCAGGCATGACGTTCGCCAGGCCGGCGCAGGCCGAGGCCAGCATCGCGGCCGCCAGCGAGGCCTTGGCGACGAGGGCGCGCAGGCCCCCGTGAGGAACGGAACGGTTCATCGCATCAATCCTGCAGGCGGCGCGCCGCGATACGGCGCAGTGCGCGGTACAACAGGGCGGCCATCGCGATCGCCGCGAGCACGCCGCCCAGCACCAGCAGCAGCGGATGCGAGGACAGCGCCCAGCGCAGGTACTCGAAGGGCGGCAGCGTGCCGAGGTAGTAGCTGTCGCCGTTGGTGGTGACCGTCACCGAGCGGCCGTGCACCACGTCCATCGCGCCCTGCACCTGCGGCAGCACGTCGGCGTCGAGCAGGGCCGAGGTGAGCTCGGCTTCCGATTCGCCCGGCGAGCTGATCAGCGCGACCACGCTGCGGCCGGCGTGCAGCGGCGATTCGAAGCCGGTGATCAGCGCGCTGTCGCCGTTGCTGACCAGCGAGAGATCGGCGCGCGCCGGGGTGCGCTCGATGCCGTGCGGGCCGTGCCACCAGTTGGCGATACGCGGGCCGAGGTCGGACAGCGTGAAGCGGCTGGTCTCGCCGTCGCTGGAGAACGGCATCGACTTGGCCCAGCGCTGCAGCAGCGGCTGGCGCCCCGGGCCGCCGATCATCAGCAGGTCCTTGTCGGCGAGGCTGTCGACCTGGCCGGGGCCGGCCACCGTCACGCCGGTCACCGGGTAGCCGGTCGATTCGCCCATCCGGCCCATCGCCAGCAGGAACAGGCTGTAGTCGCCAGGGGTGGCTTCGTCGGGCAGGATCGCGGCGGTCTGCGAGAGATCGGCCAGGCGCGTGAACGGGAAGCCGCTGTTGGCGAACGCGGCCAGATCGGGCAGCGCCATGTAGTGCGGGAACGGCGAGAGGTCCAGGGTCGAGTCGGGATCGATCGTGCCTTCCACGTTCGGCAGCAGCGCGCCGGCGCAGTCGCCGGTGTTCGGGATGTCGTAGTAGTACTGCAGGTTCAGCTGCGAGTGCGGGGTCAGCAGCAGCGGCGGGATCTGCACGATGTGGCGCGCGCTGCCGGTATCGCCCGACTCGGCGCCCAGGCGTCCCAGGAAGCGCGCGATGCTGAAGCGCGAGGGGTCGACCGCCGGGATCTGCAGCGAGCGCACGAAGCGGTTGTTGACGCTGATGTTCAGCGAGGAGCGATCCGGGCGCGGGCGCACCGAGTAGCGGTAGCGCAGGTCGAGCGAGGCGCCGTTGGTGTTCCACATGAACAGGTCGGGCGGCACGCGCATGGTCAGCGAGATCGCGCCGGCGTCGTAGCCCTTCACCGACAGCGCGCGCGAGTCGGCCAGCTCGCCGAGCCGCACCGGGCGCGCGGTCGGCAGCCAGTTCGGCGCGTCGTAGGGCTGGCGCGGCTTGAGCGTGACCAGCTGGGTGATGGTGGTGCTGGTGCCCGACAGCACGTTCTGGCCCAGCGCCAGCGCGGCGGCGGCGGTCTTCAGCTCGTCGCCGTTGCGGCCCAGCACCAGCAGCAGCGAGCCGCGCGCGTTGTCGTCGCGCGCCATCACCGCGATGGTCGGGCCGCTGATGGCGGGCAGCGCGAGGCCGGCCGGATGCGAATCGGCCAGCGCGAACAGCACCGCGTTGCCGGCCAGCGGCAGGCTGCCGACCTGGGCCGGGAACAGCGCGCCGCGATAGCCCGCCAGCGAGCCGAACCACGAGGCCAGCGTGCCGGCCGCCTCCAGCGTGGCCGGGTCGGGCTTGTCGGCGAACACGAAGGGCAGCTCGAGGCGGCGCACGTCGCGGCGGTCGAAGAAGGGCGCGGGCAGCGCGCCCAGCTCCGGCTTGACCGGCAGCGAGGCGTAGCTGAGGTCCAGCGAGCTGGCGTTGCTGACGGTGGCCCACAGCGTGGAGTTGGCCGGATCCTCGCAGCGCCGCGTGTAATGGCCCACCAGCTGGACGTTGAGGTGGTTGAACTCGGTGATGAAGCGCGGATCGAGCGGCACGTCGCGCGCCACCGTGGTGCCGGCCTGCGCCTGCGGCACCGGCAGGGTGGCGGCCACCTCGCCGTTGATCAGCACCTTGAGCTGCGACATGTCGGGCAGCAGGGCCGGCGAGTAGCTGTAGATCAGGTGCAGGGTGGCGGCGGTCACCACCTCGTCGTTGCGTACCGAGAAGGGCACGCCGTTCTGGCCGTCGGTGCCGCGCAACTGCAGCGGGTCGAGCGCGCCGAGATCGGCGAAGCTGAGCGTCTGGCGGCGCCCGCCCGGCACCAGGGTGCCGGGGTTGGCGGTGGTCGGCGGGCGCATGCCGAGCAGCTTCTGCTGCTCCGGCGGCAACGGCGGCGCGACCAGCGCGAAGGCCGGCTGGCTGCCGGCGCGCGGATCGAACTGGCGTGCCGCGCTCGGCGCGCCGACCGAGCCGGCCGAGAGCGCACCGTCGCTCGCGGCGTGGCCGCCGCCGGGCACCGTGCTCGACGTGGCAGCCGCGCCGGCCGATGCGGCCTGGGCGCTCGCGAACGGCGCCAGCGTCAACTGGAAGGCGAGCCCGGCGGCCAGGGCGCGGGCCAGGCGCGGCAGCCGCGCGTGATTCCCGGCGCGGCCGCGGGCGGCAGGCGCGCGCGGCTCGTCGGCGGCGATATGGGGCGCCGCTTCGTTCTGCTCCGTGGCGCAGGCCGCGTTGCCGGCCCGCTTCCGCGCGTGCTCGTCGGCGCGATGGCCGGCCGTGTGCGCGGCCGGGTCCCGGCCGAAATGCGGCGCGCGCGCGCCGTCATGCGAGGCCGCAACGCGCGCGCTGCCGCCCTCGCCCGCTCGAGGGCGTGTCATGGCGATTCCTTTCTTCATCTGCCGTCGCAGTCCGTGATCCGGTTCAGCGGCCCGAGCGCCGTTTCCAGGTGCGCAAGTCCGCATAGAGGTGTTCGAAGAGATTCCAGATGCCGCGTGCGCCGGCCGACAGCACGCTGCCGAGCGCACGCAGCGGCGCGTCGGGCTTCCTGCCCTCGGCCCAGCCGGTCCACGCGTCGGCGCGCGCGAAGGTGGTCTTCACGAAATTGAATTCCTGGTCCTTGGTCATCTCGACGAAGCGCAGGCCGGCACGGCCCGGCGCCGAGAAGCTGACGATCGCGCGGAACGCGTATTCCTCGTCGCCGCGGAACAGCGAGACCGTCACGCGCTCGTGCAGCGGCACCGAGATGTTCTGCGGCAGGGCCACGCCCACGCCGCCCTCGGAGTAGTCGATGGTCTCGCAGGCGAGCGTGCGGCCGGTGCCGAAGCGCAGCATCACCGGCATCTTCATCGCCACCCGGTGCACCGCGCGCACCTGCTTCTGCTCGGCCGCGGCGGCCACGCTGGCGCCCAGGATCAGCATGTTGTAGGTGGTCCAGCCGAGGTTGAGGATGGTGGTGTACACCTCGCTGCGCACGCTCCAGTGCGTGTGGATGTGCCAGAGGCCGATCAGGAAGCCGAGCAGGTTCAGGATCAGCAACAGCAGGTAGGGCCGCGAGATGGCCCAGTCGAAATACTTCTGCTCGATCATGCCGCCCTTGGCCGTCACGTTGAACTTGCCGAGCTTCGGATTGATTAGGGCCAGCAGGGTGGGCGGCGTGATGTAGGAGGCCAGCACCGATTCGTAGACCTCGGCCCAGAACGAATGGCGGAACTGGCTCTGCATGCGAGAGTTGGTGGCGTTGGCGTGCAGCATGTGGGGCATCGCGAACAGCGCGATGGTCACCGCCGAGGCCTGGATCACGTGGGCCCCGAAGAACAGGAACGAGAGCGGCGCGGTCAGGAACACCAGGCGCGGGATGCCGTAGAAGAAGTGCATCATCCCGTTCAGGTAGCAGATCCGCTGCGCGAGCGACAGGCCGCGGCCCATCAGCGGATTGTCGATGCGGAAGATCTGCGTCATGCCGCGCGCCCAGCGGATGCGCTGGCCGATGTGGCCGGACAGGCTCTCGGTGGCCAGGCCCGCGGCCATCGGGATCGCCAGGTAGGCGGTGGTGTAGCCGAGCCGGTGCAGCTTGAGCGCCGTGTGGGCGTCCTCGGTGACGGTCTCCACCGCGATGCCGCCGATCTCCTCCACCATCGAGCGGCGCAGCACCGCGCAGGAGCCGCAGAAGAAGGTGGCGTTCCACAGGTCGTTGCCGTCCTGCACCAGCCCGTAGAACAGCTCGCCCTCGTTGGGCACCTTGCGGAAGGTGCCGAGATTGCGCTCGAACGGGTCGGCCGAGAAGAAGTGGTGGGGCGTCTGCAGCATCGACAGCTTCTTGTCGTGCAGGAACCAGCCCAGGCAGATCTGCAGGAACGAGCGGGTCGGGATGTGATCGCAGTCGAACACCGCGAAGAACTCGCCGTGGGTGATCTTCAGCGCCTCGTTGATGTTGCCGGCCTTGGCGTGGCGGTTGTGGGCGCGGATCGTCCAGTTCACGCCCACTTCCTCGCAGAAGGCCTTGAACTCGGGGCGGCGGCCGTCGTCGAGCACGTGGATGGTCAGCTTCTCGGGCGGGTAGTCGAGCGCGAGCGCGGCGTAGATGGTGGGCTTCACCACCGACAGCGGCTCGTTGTAGGTGGGGATGAACACGTCGACGGTGGGCCAGTCGGCGCGCGAGGCCGGCAGCGGGCGCGGCTTGCGCTTGAGCGGCCAGGCGGTCTGGAAATAGCCGAGCAGCAGGATCAGCGCCGCGTACACCTCGGCGGCCACCAGCAGCAGGCCCCAGGCCGCGTCGAGCGGATGCGACCAGTAGGTGGTCTCGGTCAGGCGCCAGACCATGTAGCGGCCGGTGGCGATCACCGACAGCATCATCATCACCAGCGTGGCGTAATGGCCTTCGATGCGGCGGAACAGCAGCGCGGCCGCGAAGCAGCAGGCCGCGAAGATCAGTTGCTGGCCGTTGGACAGCGGTACCGTGAAGACGAAGAACAGCGCGCCGGCCGAGAACAGCGAGAGCAGCACGATCACCGGCAGGCTGCCGAACAGGCGCGCGTCGGCGAAGCGTTCGAGGCGCGAGCCGCCGCGCCGGGGCGGCTTGCCGGGCTTGCCCGGCTTGGCTGGCGGGCCGGCGTTCGCGGCCGGCGCGCCCTGGGTGCCGGCGCCGGCGGCGGACACGGCGGCGCGCGGCGCGGCCTGCGCCGTGGCGTGACGGGTGGATTTCATGCGGCGTTTCCTTCCTCGGCGGGCTCGTCGCTGCCGAGCGCATCCAGCAGCCAGGCCGCGCAGGCGCGCAGGTCGGCCGAGACCTGGCTGACCGGGTCGTAGCGCACGATGGTGGTGTTGCAGGCCAGCGATTCGCTGACGCCCTCGTCGTCGTGGATCACGCCGGGAAACATGTGCTTGCCGAGCATGTCGCGCAGCACCCGCAGCACGTCCTTGTTGAGCTGGCGCGACTGGTCGATCTGGTTGACCACGTAGCCCTCGCCGATGAACTCGGGCCGCGAGGCCGCGTAGGCGTCGATCATGCGCTGCATCTGCGGGATCGCCGCGTAGGAGGCGGCGTCGGCGAACACCACGTTGACCGCGAAATGCGCGGCCGTCAGCGCGGCGCGCGTGAAGGCCGAGGAGCCGGGCGGGGTGTCGATGATGACGATGTCGTCCTCGCCCAGGCGCAGGTCGGCGATGCCGCGCGCGAGCCAGCCCGGATCGTCGTCGAGGCGCCGCTCGAACAGGTGCTGCTCCTGCTCCACCAGCGCGCCGAACGCGAGCACCGTCACGCCGTCGTCGCCGTCGACCATCGCGCCCTGCCAGAGCGAGCCGGCCAGCCCCGCGCGCGACAGGCCGTCGACGCTGTCGAGCGGCACGCCGAAGTACAGGCGCAGCGAGTTCTGCGGATCGAGGTCGATCGCCACCACGTGGCGGCCCTGCGAGGCGATCACCGAGGCGAGGTTGGCGGCGAGCGTGGTCTTGCCGACCCCGCCCTTCGCCGACACGACACTGACGACCTTCATGAACGCGGCGCTCCACGCAGGAACCACGGGCGGCGCGGCGCCTCGGCGGCGGATTTCGGCGCGGCCGGGGCCGGCGCGCTGCCGCCGTGGCGCAGGCGCGTGAACAACGAGTCGAGCCGTTCGCCGTCGGCCTCGGCGGCGCCGGCACGTTGCGGCTGGCCCGGCCGGGCCAGCGCGCCGCCGGCCAGCTTCTTCAGGGCCGGGGCCGGCTGGAGCGGCACCGGCGCGCGGCCGAGCGGGTCGCGCGAGGGCAGCCGCGTGGCGGCGCCGATCGGCGCGGTGAAGATGCCGCGCGCCATCGCGCGGCGCGGCGGTTCGGCCGTGCGCGGCTGGGCGAGGCGCGGCGCGATCTGGGCCGCCGCGCGCGACAGCGGCATCGGCGCCGCCGCAGGTTGCGCGGCGGGCGGCGTCGGGATCGTGGCAGGGGCGGCGGTTGCGGTCACGGTTGCGGCGGGCGCCGGCGACGGGGCCGGGGCAAAGCCCGCGGGCGCGGCCGCGGCCGGCGCGACGACCGCCGGTGCCACCGCCGAGGGCGGCACCGAGGCGGCATCGCGCGGCGCCAGCGAGGCCTGCAGCGGCGCGAGCAGCGTGGCGGCGGGCGAGGCGGGCTCGCTAGCGGCGGTGTCGGCGCCGGCTGCTGCGGCAGCAAGCGCGACAGCCGGCGCGGCGAGTTCGGCCGGCTCGGCGGCCATCGCGGCCGCGTCGGGCGCCGGCGTGAAGCGGTAGGTCGAACCCTCGGGCGCGGCGGGCGCCGGCTGCGGCGCGATCGCGGGCGGCACGTCGCGGCGCGGCGAGCGCGTGAACAGCGGCGCGGTGCTGCGCAACACCGCGTGGGTGCGATTCTGCGTGGCGGCCTTGCCGCGCGCGCCCGCCTCGGCCGGCGATGCCGCCGCGCGCGCCTCGTCGGGCTGGCCGGAGGCGGCCGCCAGCTCGGCCTGGCGCGGATCGATCATGCCGAGCAGCGGCCAGCGGCGCCGCGCATCGAGGGCTTCGTTCTCCATCCGGATTTCCTGGTAACTGCTTGCATCTCCGCCGAACCGGTCGAAGAGGGCTTTGACATCGCGCGAGGTGTTCATGTGTTTCGTGAATCCAGTGAGCCGGCCGCGAGCGGCCCGGCTGTTGGCGGGCTACGCGCTGCGGCGGGGGTCAGACCGTGTCGGAGGTCAGCAGGAATTCGACGGCGAACCCGTCGTCCTCGCTGCCCGATTGCACGACCGTGAGCTGGCTTGCCCCCATCGCGTCGAGCCAGGTCTGGTAGCTGCCTTGCAGGAAGGCCGGCATCCAGGCCAGGGCGCCGTTGCCGAAGGCCGTGATCGGCGCGCCGCAGTGGACGATGCGCAGGTGGCTGCCCTGGTCCGACAATTCCACGTATCCCCAGCGGACCGAGGCCCAGTGCAGGTTCAGGGCATGCTCGAGATCGGCGGTGGATTCGCAGGGGGCGAGCGCGTGCTCCCCCGCATAACGGCATCCGACGCGAAACATTAAGTGACGCAGTTCGTCGGGGCTCAGTTGCGATTCGAATTCCTCGGCCAACGCGCGCAGGAAACCACGCCATTGGGAGGAAAGATTCTGCTCGAGCAGGAAATCAACGGCAGTCGGCATGAACGGCGCTCGCACGATAAATCTGAAGAAATCCGGGCGCGTGAGTACCCGGCTCCAAAACTAGCAGGCACAAACGGCAAAGTTTTTAAGTATCGCTTGCATCAAATCCATTAGCAAACTCCGTCAATGACGAGTCGAATTTCCCGGTGAATTTTTCCGGTAATTCCGTGGTTGATGCATCGAGATGACAAAGTCATTACAGCGCGCGATGGGCACTCCGCGTCGACTGTTCGAGACCGGGTCCGAGCCACGGCCGCACCGGCACTGGTGCGAGCGAGGCCATCATCGCGCAGGATCGGCCACCGTTTGTTACAGGAATGGAAACTTCCTTCCGCCGCTTCAAGACGAGCGGTAAAAAACGGACGTTCAGCGAGGCAATGCCGATTGTCGACAATCGATGGCGCCCGCTTCGCATGCAACGCGGCGTGTCGCGAACCTGCCCCCCGGTGGTATGACCGGTCGGCCCCGACGACGGACCAGTCGGTACAGGCGCCGCGCGCCGGGGCGTTTCGCGGTCGGCGCGGATCCGCGTCCGGGCGCGATTATCGCCGCGAATAGCATTTCGTTATACGGCGGATTTATTTTTCTTCATCGACTCGCTTCCGATGCCGCGCCGACAATCCGGCCAGCACAACACGGCATGCCGCGCCCGCCCGCCGGCCGGCAGCCCTCGGAGATGAAGTCATGGAAGTCATGCAGCAATCCGCGCAGGTCCCCTCGTCGCAAGCCGAGCCCGTCGACGACGGCCGCTGGCAGTTCTGGGTCGATCGCGGCGGCACCTTCACCGACATTGTCGCGCGCCGGCCCGACGGCCGGCTGCTCACCCACAAGCTGCTGTCGGACAACCCCGAGCGCTATCGCGACGCGGTGGTGCAGGGGATCCGCGAGCTGATCGGCGTCGGTCCCGGCGAGCCGCTGCCGCGCGAGCGCATCGAGGTGATCAAGATGGGCACCACGGTGGCCACCAATGCGCTGCTCGAACGCAAGGGCGCGCGCACCCTGCTGGCGATCACGGCCGGATTCGCCGACCAGTTGCGGATCGGCTACCAGGAGCGCCCCGACATCTTCGCGCGCCATATCGAGCTGCCGGCGCAGATGTACGAGCGGGTGGCCGAGATCGAGGAGCGCGTCGACGCGCAGGGCCGCGTGCTGCGCGCGCTCGACGAGGACGCCGCGCGTCGCGCGCTGCGCTCGGCGCGCGAGGCCGGCATCGAGGCGATCGCGATCGTGCTGATGCACGGCTACCGGTTCCCGGCCCACGAGCTGCGGGTGGCCGAGCTGGCCCGCGAATGCGGCTTCGCGCAGATCTCGGTGAGCCACCAGGTCAGCCCGCTGATGAAGCTGGTCGGGCGCGGCGACACCACGGTGGTGGACGCCTACCTGTCGCCGGTGCTGCGCGACTACGTGAACCGCGTCACCGAGCACACCGGCGAGGTGCGCCTGATGTTCATGCAGTCCAGCGGCGGGCTGGTGGACGCCGCGCGCTTCCAGGGCAAGGACGCGATCCTGTCGGGGCCGGCCGGCGGCATCGTCGGCGCGGTGCGCACCAGCGAGGCGGCCGGCGAGCGCCGCGTGATCGGCTTCGACATGGGCGGCACCTCCACCGACGTGGCGCATTACGACGGCGCCTACGAGCGCGTGTTCGAGACGCGCGTGGCCGGCGTGCGCGTGCGCGCGCCGATGATGGACATCCACACCGTGGCGGCCGGCGGCGGCTCGATCTGCAGCTTCGAGCACGGCCGCTTCAAGGTCGGCCCCGAATCGGCCGGCGCCTACCCGGGCCCCGCCTCGTATCGCAACGGCGGCCCGCTGACCGTGACCGACTGCAACGTGATGCTGGGCCGCGTGCAGCCGGCGCACTTCCCGCATGTGTTCGGCAGCCGGGGCGACCTGCCGCTCGACGTGACGATCGTGCGCGCCAAATTTGCCGAACTGGCGCGCCGCATCGAGCGCGAGACCGGCCGCGCGATGAGCGGCGAGGCGGTGGCCGAAGGTTTCCTGGCGGTGGCCGTCGACAACATGGCGCAGGCCATCAAGACCATCTCGGTCGAGCGCGGCCACGACCTGGCCGACTACGCGCTGTGCGCCTTCGGCGGCGCGGGCGGCCAGCACGCCTGCGCGGTGGCCGACCAGCTCGGCATGCGGCGCATCGTGCTGCACCCCTTCGCGGGCGTGCTGTCGGCCTTCGGCATGGGCCTGGCCGACCTGCGCGTGCTGCGCGAGCATGCCGTCGAAGCGCCGCTCGAGGCCGGCACGCCCGCTGCGCTGGCGGCCGTGTTCGCGCGGCTCGAGGGCGAGGCGGTCGAGGCGATCCTGGCGCAGCGCGTGCCGCGCGAGGCGCTGCGGGCCACCCGCGCGGCGCGCCTCAAGTATCGCGATACCGATTCGACGCTGGAGGTGCCGTTCGGCGAGGCGCCGGAGATGGCCGCCGCCTTCGAGGCGCTGCACCGCAAGCGCTACGGCTTCGCGATGCACGACAAGCCGCTGGTGGTCGAATCGGTGGTGGTGGAGGCGATCGGCCTGAGCGAGCCGCCCACCCTGCACGGCGCCGCGCCGCGCAAGGCCAACCCGGCGGCCGCGGCCGGCAGCGAGGCCACCTTGTTCGCCGGCGCACGCGCGCTGACGGTGCCGCTGCATGCGCGCCGCGATCTCGCGATCGGCGCGAGCCTGGCCGGCCCCGCGCTGATCACCGAGGAAATCTCGACCATCGTGCTGGCCGAGGGCTGGACCGCCTGCGTGCTGGAGGACGGCACGCTGCGCCTGGACCGCGTCGAGGCGGCCGGCGCGGCGCACGCGATCACCACCGCGCGCGACCCGGTGCACCTGGAGATCTTCAACAACCTGTTCATGTCGATCGCGCAGCAGATGGGCGTGACGCTGGAGAAGACCTCGTACTCGGTCAACATGAAGGAGCGGCTCGACTTCTCCTGCGCGATTTTCGATCGCGAGGGCGGGCTGATCGCGAACGCGCCGCATATCCCCGTGCATCTGGGCTCGATGAGCGACAGCGTGCAGAGCGTGATCTGCGAGCACGGCGCGAGCCTCGGGCGCGGCGACGTGTTCATGCTCAACGTGCCCTACAACGGCGGTACCCACCTGCCCGACATCACGGTGGTGATGCCGGTGCACGGCGCGGCGGGCGAGCTGCTGTTCTACGTGGCCGCGCGCGGCCATCACGGCGACGTCGGCGGCATCACGCCGGGCTCGATGCCGCCCGACAGCACCACCATCGAGGAAGAGGGCGTGCTGCTCGACAACGTGCGCATCGTCGCGGCGGGCCGCTTCCTGGAGGACGAGGTGCGCGCGCTGTTCGCCGCCGGCCCCTGGCCGAGCCGCAACATCGACCAGAACATCGCCGACCTGACCGCCCAGATCGCCGCCTGCGAATGCGGCGCGAGCGAGCTGCTGCGGGTGGCGGGGCGCTACGGCGCCGAGGTGGTGCTGGCCTACATGGGCCACGTGCAGGCCAATGCCGAGGAGGCGGTGCGCGCCGCGCTGCTGTCCCTGTCGGACGGCGAGTTCGCCTACGAGATGGACGACGGCGCGGTGATCCGCGTGCGCGTCACGATCGACCGCGAGCGGCGTGCCGCGCGCGTCGACTTCACCGGCACCAGCGCGCAGCGCGGCAGCAACTTCAACGCGCCGCGCTCGATCTGCAAGGCGGCCGTGCTCTACGTGTTCCGCACCTTGCTGACCGACGCGATTCCCATGAACGAGGGTGTGCTGCGGCCCATCGAGATCGTGATCCCGCACGGCTCGATGCTCAACCCGGCCTACCCGGCCGCGGTGGTGGCCGGCAATGTCGAGGTCTCGCAGTCGGTGACCGACGCGCTTTATGGCGCGCTTGCGGTGCTGGCGGGTTCTCAGGGTACGATGAACAACTTCACGTTCGGCGACGATGCCCAGCAGTACTACGAGACCATCGCCGGCGGTTCGGGCGCGGGCGGCACGCATCCGGGCACCTCGGCGGTACAGACGCACATGACGAATTCGCGGATGACCGACCCGGAGGTGATCGAGTGGCGCTTCCCGGTGCTGGTCGAGCAGCATGCGATCCGCGCCGGCAGCGGCGGCGCGGGGCGGCAGGCGGGCGGCGACGGCGCGGTGCGGCGGATCCGCTTCCTGCGCAGCCTGAGCGCCAACATCCTCGCCAACCGCCGCCGCGTGCCGCCGTTCGGGCTGGCGGGCGGGGCGCCCGGCAGCGTCGGGCGCAACTGGATCGAGCGTGCCGGCGGCGCCGTCGAGCAGTTCGGCGCGACGCACACGACCACCGTCCACGCGGGCGACGTGTTCGTGATCGAGACGCCGGGAGGCGGCGGTTACGGCCACGCGGAGTCGGCATGACGCCGAACGTGAACAGCGACAAACCAACAGGCGCACGGCAGCCGCGGCTCAGGCGGCGCACGTGCGCAGGCAAGGCGGTCCCGTCCGCGCGGCGGGGCCGTTCTCTTTCCCGGCAACAGGAGATCCTTCCATGCAGTCAACCGTGAACCTGTACCCGCTGATCGGCGTCGTGCTGATCGTGGCGGGCTTCGTCCTGCGTTTCAACCCGATGCTGATCGTGATGGTGGCGGCGATCGTCACCGGCCTGGCCGCGCATTTCCCGCTCCAGCACGTGCTGGCCGCGATCGGCGCGGGTTTCGTCAAGACCCGTGTGATCGCACTGATCACCCTGCTGCCGCTGGCGGTGATCGGCCTGCTGGAGCGGCACGGCCTGCGCGAGCGGGCCCAGATCTGGATCGGCAACATCCGCGCGGCCACGCCGGGGCGCCTGCTGGTGGCCTACCTGCTGGTGCGCGAGCTGACCGCCGCGGTGGGCCTGACCGGGCTCGGCGGCCATCCGCAGATGGTCCGCCCGCTGGTCGCGCCGATGGCCGAAGGCGCCGCGCGATCGCGCTTCGGCCGCTTCGGCGAGGCGGTGCGCGAGCGGCTGCGCGCCTTCGCGGCCTCGGCCGACAACATCGGCCTGTTCTTCGGCGAGGACGTGTTCGTGGCCTTCGGCGCGATCGTGCTGATGGTCACCTTCCTGAAGGAGGCGGGCGTGGTCGTCGAGCCGATGCACGTCGCGCTGTACGGCATCCCGACCGCGATCTCGGCCTTCCTGATCCACGGCTTCCGGCTCTGGCGCCTCGACGGCTGGCTGGCGCGCGAGGCCGCGGCCTTGCCCGCCTCTGCCCGCGAGCCGAGCGACGATGCGCGCGCGCAGGGAGAACAGGCATGATCGTCACGCTCGACTGGTTCTTCTGGCTGCTGGGCCTGCTGCTGATCGTGATCGGCGGCGTGATCGTCAGCGATCGCGCGCATCCCAGGCGCTTCCTGGCCGGCGCTTTCTGGATCGTCTACGGCATCGTGTTCCTGGCCGGCGACCGGCTGCCGCCCGAGGTGGTCGGCGCGCTGGTGGTGGCGATGGCGCTGGTGGCCGGCTTCGGCGGCGTGGTGGGCGCCAAACCCAAGGTGCCCGACGAGGCGACGCGGCGCGCGAACGCGATGCGTCTGGGCAACCGCCTGTTCCTGCCGGCCCTGACGATTCCGCTGGTGACCGTGATCGGCACCCTGCTGGCGCCGCACCTGGTGTTCGGCGGCACCGCCGTGCTCGATCCGAAGAACGCGACCCTGGTCTCGTTCGGGATCGGCTGCGTGATCGCCTTCGGCTTCGCCTGCCGGCTCACCGGCGATGGTCCGAAGCAGGGCGTGCTGGAGGCGCGCCGGCTGATCGACGCGGTGTCGTGGGCGGTGGTGCTGCCGCAGATGCTCGGCATGCTGGGCCTGGTGTTCGCCGATGCCGGCGTGGGCAAGGCCATCGCGCACCTGAGCACCGCCTATATCAGCCTCGACGCGCGCTTGCTGGCGGTGGCCGTGTACTGCATCGGCATGGCGCTGTTCGCGGCGATCATGGGCAACGGCTTCGCGGCCTTCCCGGTGATGACGGGCGGCATCGGCGTGCCGGTGCTGATCGGCGTGTTCCATGCCAACCCGGCGCCGCTGGCCGCGATCGGCATGTTCTCGGGTTATTGCGGCACCCTGCTCACGCCGATGGCCGCCAACTTCAACATCGTGCCGGCCGCGCTGCTCGAACTGCGCGACAAGTACGGCGTGATCCGCGCCCAGGCGCCGACCGCGCTGTGCCTGCTGGTGGTCAATATCTTCCTGCTGTATTTGCTGATGTAAGCGCCGCGCGTCGCTCCATCCCTTTTCCTCTCCCGACGCCCGCCGTCGAATCCGACGAGCGGGCGCGCTTCCCATGATCTGGCCGCTTGGCCGGCGACGCCGGTCATGACGCATTTCACGACCGGCGACGACGCGAAGCTGAGCGACGCGATGTTCGAGTCCTATCGCGACACGATCGTCGCGCAGGGTGGCAATCTGATCGCCGCGATCGCGCAGGCGATCGAGTGAAGCGCGGCGGGTGGGGATGTCGCCGCTGTTCAGCGGGTTTTTTCCGAGGTATATGCTGGGACGGACCCGGCGGCGCACCCCACCGCGCCGCCGGCAGCGAAGGAGACGTACGTGAACCTGAAGTTCCTGGAGACCTTCATCTGGGTCGCGAAGCTGCGCAGTTTCAGCCTCGCGGCGGAAAAGCTGCATTCGACGCAGGCCGCCATCTCGAGCCGCATCTCGGTGCTCGGCAGGAACTGGGCGCCAAGCTGCTCAAGCGCGACCCCAAGGGCGTGACGCTCACGCGCGAGGGCGAGCGCGTGCTGCGCCACGCCGAGCAGGTCAGCCAGTCGATGACCCAGCTCTACGAATCGCTGCAGGGCGAGAAGTTCGCCTACGGCACGATCCGGATCGGCGCGATGGACAGCGCGATCCATTCCTGGTTCGTCGATTTCGTCGCCGACGTGATGGCGCATTATCCGAACCTCGATATCGAGGTGACCTCGGATACCGCGCTCAACCTCAACGAGCAGTTGCGGCGCGGCATGCTCGACATGGTGATCCAGACCGACATGCTGCGCGACGAGACGATCCGCAGCATCGAGGTGCTGGAGCTGTCGGTGGTGTGGATCGCGGCGGCCAACTCGCGCGTGATGGGCCTGCAGCCCGAGGACACGCCCACCTCGGCGTTGCGCCGGCTCGGCGCCGAGCGGCTGATCACCTATTCGCGCCACTCGCGCCCGCACCAGGACCTGCTGCGGCTGATGCAGTCCTACGGCATCGGCGAGGCGCGCGTGAGCTGCGTGAACTCGGTGGCCGCGATGATCCAGCTCACCCAGGCCGGCTTCGGGGTGGCCGCGATGCCGCCCGCGCTGGTGCCGGTGCCGCTCGAGAAGGGCACGCTGCGCCGGCTCGACGGCATCGAGGTGCCGCCGCCGCTGCCCTTCGTGATCGCCTGGCGCACCGGCTCCGAATGGACCGAGCGGCTGGTCGAGATCGCCGTGGAGACCGTGCGCAAGTACGGCGCGCGGCTCGGCGAGGATGCCGCGCGCATCATCGTCTAGGCGGCGTTTCCTTCCTTTTCGTGTCTTCCGCGCGCGAGGCCGTGATGGTGTCGCGCGCTTGCGTTCGCCTGTCGCGCACCGCGCCCGCGGTATTCGAAATCCTTATGCGCGCGATTTAATTTTCAAGTTCGACCTGCCGAATCGGCCATAACAGAATCAGCCCTGCCCGGAGATCGTTGCCGCGCAAGCCGTGAATCGCGGACTGCGAGCCACGGCGCGCGTTCGATACGGAGCAGGGGTTGCCGGCGGCGCATGGCCTCGCGCGATGCGCCGCCGGTTGGCGAAAGCCGCGGGGAAGATCGATGCGCGCGGCCTGGCGAATCGAAATCAATCAGGAAAACGAATGAAGAAGATCATCGGCGATATCGGCATTGGTATCGGGCTGGCGCTCGCCTGCGGGCTCGCGCATGCGCAATCGAGCGTCACCCTCTATGGCCTGATCGACGAGGCGATACGCTTCCAGAGCTCGGCCGCCGGCAATACGGTCGGCATCAACGAAGGCGCCGTCAACGGCAACCGCTTCGGCCTGAAGGGCGTGGAGGAACTGGGCGGCGGCACGCGCGCGATCTTCCAGCTCGAATCGGGCTTCAATATCGCCAACGGCAAGTCCGACCAGCAAGGGCAGCTGTTCGGGCGCTTCGCCTGGGTCGGCCTGCAGAGCGATCGCTTCGGCACCGTCAAGCTGGGGCGCCAGTATGGCGGCATCTACAACTTCTATGCCTTCAACTTCGACCCGATCGGCGGCGGCAACGTCAACGCGACCGACTGGTCGCTGTTCCTGGTGGGCATCCGCTTCGACAACACGCTGCAATACGAGAAGGATTTCGGGCCGGTCACGCTGCAGGTGCAGCATGCCTTCGGCGGCCAGCCCGGCAGCGCCGTGTCGGGCAGCACCAGCACCGCCTCGCTGATCTATCGCTTCGGCGGCGGCAAGCTCGGCATCGCCGGCGCGCAGTCGAAGGACGGCGGTGGCCACAAGCTGCTGGTCGGCTCGCTCGGCGGCACCTATGCCTGGGGGCCGCTCGCGCTCTACCTGTACGGCATCGACGCGCGCCGCGACGCCGGTTTCAACGTGGCGGCGGCCAATAGCGGCGGGCCGTTGGCCAATACCAGCATCGTCGGCAATGCCACCACCGCGTCGGGCCCGCAGGGCAGCGCGCGCAACGACGCGTTCGTGCGGGTCGGCGCGTCCTGGCAGCTCGCGCCGCAATGGCGCGTGATCGGCTCCTATGCCTACGATCACGCGAACAATGTCGCGCCCGGCCGCAGCGGCACGACGCAGACCGTCTACGGCATCGTCGACTACCTGCTCAGCAAGCGCACCGACGTCTATCTCGAGGTGGACCACAGCCATCTGTCCGGCGCCTCGGTCAACGATCCGAACGGGCCGCTGAACTTCGCCGGCAAGGCCAACAACTTCGGGGCGAGCCTGAGCCTGCGCACGGTGTTCTGACGCAGGGCTCAGGGCGCGACGGCCGGCGCGGGCGCGGGCGGCCCACCGGCCGCCACCAGCTTCGCGTAATCGCCGGCCGAGATGCCGCGAGCGTGGTTCAGGAAGGCCGCCAGTTGCCAGATCTCGTGGTCGTCGAAGCTCTTGCCGAAGGCCGGCATGGCCGTCATGCGCACGCCGTTGCGGATGGTCCAGAACATCAGGGGCGGCTTGTTGCGGCGCGTGGCGGCCAGCAGCAGCGGCGCGGCCGGCAGGATGCCTTGCGCGATCGGCCCGGGCGGCTGCCCCGGCGCGCCGTGGCAGGCCACGCAGGTGGCCGCGTAGCGCCGCGCGCCGGCGGCCAGGTTCGCCTCGCTCATCAGGTCGGGCGGGGCGACGATGCCTTGCGCATGGCGGTGCAGCGAGTGTTCGTAGGTGCTGTGAAGCGCCCAGGCGACCAGCGGGTTGTGAGGCGGGATGGCGGAGACGTCGTAGTAGCCGGAATAGATGAGGCCGAGCGCGCCGGCCGCGCCGGCCAGTGCGGTGGCCGCCAGCGTCAGGCAGACGGTCTTGAGCGGGAAGCGGGAAGTGGACATGGGCGCGGTGCTCAGTGGGAGAGGGCCGGTGCGTCGCCGTTCTCGACGCCGCCGTCATGCGTTGCGCTTGCTACGCTCGTCACGCGGGGCGTCGTCGAGGCATGGCCGCCGGCGGCGTTCGCCAGTGCCGGCAGCGCTGGCGTCGCGGCGACTGCCGTCGCACCGCCGGCCGCCAGCCGCGCCTCGGCGGCCTGGATGTCGGCCGGGAATTCTAGCGGCTCGCGCAGCGGATCGAAGCCGGCCTGCTCGATGCGCACCAGCTCGGCCCGCACCTGGGCGCGGCTCGTTTGCGCGTGGCCGGCCTGCGAATAGCAGGCCAGGCAGGCCGCCAGCAGCGAGGCGGCGCGTGCCGCCCGGATCGGGAATCGCATCATGGGCTCCTTGCTCGCCCACCATGGGCGAGGCGGCTGCGGCGTCGTGGGGAGACGGCGGGCCGATGAAGGCGATTCTGGCCGCGCGGGCGTCGCGCGATGCTGACGCGTTCATTACCGATTTGTCATCTGTGCCGCGCCGGGCCGCTCGCACGGGGCGCTGCCGGCCCGCGCCGATTACATTTTCGTCATCCGCGCGCGTGGCCGGCACGGACGGCGCGAATCCCGGTACCATCGGCGCGTATCAACCTGGTGGGAGCGCGCGGTGCGAATCCTGGTAGTCGAAGACGAGCCGAAGACGGGCGCCTATCTGAAGAAGGGGCTCGAGGAATCGGGCATGAGCGTGGACCTGGCCACCGACGGCGCCGACGGGCTGCTGCTCGCCGAGGAGGAGCCCTACGACGTGATCGTGCTCGACGTGATGCTGCCCGTGCTCGACGGCTGGGCGGTGCTGCAGCGGCTGCGCGCGAGCAAGGCCACGCCGGTGCTGTTCCTGACCGCGCGCGACGATGTCGAGGACCGCGTGCGCGGGCTCGAACTCGGCGCCGACGACTACCTCGTCAAGCCCTTCGCCTTCGTCGAGCTGCTGGCCCGGGTGCGCACCCTGGCGCGCCGCGGGCCGCCGCGCGAATCGGAATGGATCGCGATCGGCGACCTGGAGATCGACGTGCTGCGCCGCCGCGTGCGGCGCGGCGCGACCCGCATCGAGCTGACGCCGCGCGAGTTCGCGCTGCTGCACCTGCTGGCCCGGCGCCAGGGCGAGGTGCTGAGCCGCACGCAGATCGCCTCCTACGTCTGGGACATGAACTTCGACAGCGATACCAACGTGGTGGACGTGGCGATCCGCCGGCTGCGCGTGAAGATCGACGACGAGTTTCCCGTCAAGCTGGTGCATACCGTGCGCGGCGTCGGCTACGTGCTCGAACTGAAGGACGAGGCGCCCTGATGCGAGCGCGTTCGCTGACGGCCGCGCTCGCTGTCGCCTTCGGCGCGATGACGCTGGCCGTGTTCGCGCTGGTCGGCAGCTACGTGTACCTGCAACTGGACCGGCAGGTCAGCGAGCAGAGCGACCTCGACGTGGTGCTGGCCGCGCGCCATGCGCGGCGCCTGGCCGAGGAACTGGCCTCGGCCGGGGACGTGCGCGCGCATGCCGAGCGCCTGAGCAGCGTGGTGTTCGGCAACAACGCACTGTCCTTCGCGGCCGCCGCCGAGGACGGGGAACTGCTGGCCTCGCGCAATCTCGCGATCACCTTGCCGGGCGATCCGGCCGCCGCCGCGCAGCGGCCCGATGCGCGCGAGCTGGATGCCGGCGAGGACGAGCCGGCGCCGAAGGCGGCGAGCGGCGCCGAGGCAGGGCCCGGCCCCGACGCGCTTGGGCTGGCCGCGATCGTGCCGCGCGGCACTCCGCATGTGGACCCGGCCGCGCGCATCGTCGGCACGCAGATCGTCGCCTGGGCCACGCGCGGCGGGATGCCGGTGCACGGCATGGTGGTCGACGCGCGGCTGCGCGACGGCACGCGCGTGGCGCTGGTGCTCGCCCGCAACCTGCGCGACGGCCGCGCGCTGCTGGACCGCTATCGCGACACGCTGTGGCTGGCCGGCGGGGTGGGCGCGGCGCTCTCGATGCTGGTTGGTTATGCCCTGATCCGCCTGTCGCTGCGGCCGCTGCGCGGGGTGGTGGCCGATACCGGCCGCATCACGGTCGATCGGCTCGATACGCGGCTCGACGCGGGGCGCGTGCCGCGCGAGCTGGCGCCGCTGGTCGAGGCCGTCAACGCGATGCTGGCGCGCCTGCAACGGGGCTTTCGCCAGCTCTCGCAGTTCAGCGCCGACCTGGCCCACGACCTGCGCACGCCGCTCAACAACATGCGCGGCGCCACCGAGGTGGCGCTCGGCCGGCCGCGCACGGCGACCGAATACGAGGCGCTGCTGGAATCGAACCTGGAGGAATACGAGCGCCTGTCGCGCATGATCGAGAACGTGCTGTTCCTCGCGCGCGCCGAGCATCCCGGCTTCGTCACGCATCGGCGCGACTTCGAGGTGCGTGAGGAACTGCTGCGCATCGCCGGTTATTTCGAGGGCCTCGCCGACGAGGCCGGCCTGCAACTGCGGGTGGAAGGCGGCGGGCGGCTGAGTGCCGAGCTGGAGCTGTTCCGCCGCGCGATCGGCAACCTGCTGGCCAATGCGCTGCGCTACACGCCGCGCGGCGGCGAGATCCGGCTGGCCGCGAGCGAGAGCGCCGAGGCGCTGACCATCAGCGTGACCAACCCCGGCGAGCCGATCGCGCCCGAGCTGCTGGAGCGCATCTTCGACCGCTTCTATCGCGCCGATCCGGCACGCAGCCGCCAGGCGCCCGGTACCGGCGGCGTGGCCGGGCTGGGCCTGGCGATCGTGCGTTCGGTGATGGAGCTGCATGGCGGCACCGTGTATGCCGAGAGCGATGCCGGCGGCACGCGCTTCGTGCTGACGTTTCCGCGCGAGAGCGCGGGCTGAGTCGACAAGGCCGCGCGAGGCGCGAGGCGATCGAGGCCCGCGCGCCAACGCGATGCGCATCGGCGCCGGCGCCGGCGCGCGCGGCTCGTCCGCTCAGGCCTCGACCGCGCGCTCGAAGTCCGGCGTGCGATACAGCTCCTCGGGAATCTCGCCGAGCCGCGAGGGATGCAGCTTCGGCCCGAGCCCGTAATACTCCTGGAAGCTCATGATCAGCGGGCGCCACTTGTCGGGATCGATACGGTTCGGGTGGCCGTCCATCAGGATCGCGCGGTCCACGTGCACGCGCGTGATGCGCGCTTCCAGGATCGCGATGAAACCGGACATCGGGCCTTCCGCGTCGTAGGCGTGCTCGTCCTCCAGCACGGCTTCCAGTTGCACCGGGCATTCGGCCACGCGCGGCGCGAGCACCGTCTCGGCAGGCAGGGCCGTCAGCCCGGCCACGCCGAACTTGTCCTGCTCGTGGCGATAGCCGCGCTCCAGCTTGTCCTGCGGCACAGGGTTCGAGCCGGTGGTGCGGGCCAGCCGGTCGACCGCGCCGACCAGTTCCGGCGAGGGCAGGTTGACCACCAACTGCCGCGTGCGGCGCAGGTTCTCGGTGGTCTTCGAGCTGCCCTGCAGGCCGAGGAAGCAGCGCCAGCCGAGCCAGAACACCGAGGACATCGGCGCGAGGTTGTGGCTGCCGTCGGCGTTCACGGTAGCGAGCAGGGCGACGGGCGTGCCGAAGTAGAGGATCGAGGGATGGGCGGTGACGTGCATGACGGGTTTCCTGGGTGGGTGGTTGACGGTTCCCAGGATGCCGGGCGGCGCCGCCCGGCGCGCTCCGGTTCTTGCCGTGCAATCGGGCATGAAACGCGCCCCGATCCGGCAAGCCAGCTTCGCGCTCGCGGGCACGCCAGATGCTTCGTGCCAGGCGAGCCCGGCCTCGCGTGCGGGTGCGTCGACGCGAGCCGCGTTCGGCGCCCCTGCATCGCGGCACGACTCCATGCGAGGATGCGAGGTCGATCGGCGTCCGCGGCCCGGCACGCAGTGTTTCTCGGTCTTCCCAGCCAGCGGCCCGACGTCGCCGCCCACCCGTGCGCCGCGCTCGCCATGCGAGGCGGCCTACCTGCGGAGATGCAACGATGGCCGATCCCGCCAATCCCGATTCCTCTTCCCCGGCAGCCCGGCCGGCCGCGCACGATGCGCTCGGCCATCTGCTCGACAGCCTTCACCAGCATGGCTTCCTGCGCGTCGCGCACGACTTCGTCGATACGAATAGCCATGTCGCCGGCATGCTGTCCGGCCTCGACCAGCCGGTGGTGCAGAACGGCATGCAGAACCTGCTCGTGCTGCTGACCGCCCTGTCGCGCATCCCGCCCGAGCAACTGGAGCGCACCGCGCTGGCCGCCGGCGATGCGATCCGGCATGTCACGAGCTGGCAGCCGGCCGCGCATCACGACACGGCGCCCGGCGTGACGGGCGCGTATCGGCTGCTGCACGACGAGGCGCTGTGGCAGGCGCTGATGCCCTTGCTCGAAGCACTGAAGGTATTCTCCGAGGGGCTGTCGCGCGAGCGGCCCGTCGCGAACGGCGGCGCGAATGGGACCTGAGCGACGCACGCGGCTCGGGTGACATAGGCGGATCGGGCTTCGAGGATGCCGCTGCCCGAGCCACGGCCGCCGCCACTGTGTCGCGCGAGCGGCGCGGCTCAGGCCCGGCCCAGCCCGTCGTAGAGCCCGCGCTCGAAGCGCCCGTAAAGATCGACCACGCGCGCGTCGTAGAACGGCAGCATCTGCGTGAACAGCGCCCCCGTCACGCGCTTGACGGGATCGATCCAGAAGTAGGTGTTCAGCAGCCCGGCCCAGCTACCCGAGCCGGCGCCGCGCCCGTGCGGCCCCGGCTCGCTGTTGAGATCGAAGGACAGCCCCCACTTGTGCGTCGCGCCGGGGAACTGGTCGAAGCTGTTCGACCAGGCCGGCTGGGCCGTCTTCATTTCGCGAACCTGAAGATCGCCGATCTGGTTGCGGAACATGCTCGCCACAGTGTCGGGCCGCAGCAGCCGCTCGCCGCGCCAGGCGCCGCCGTTCAGCAGCATCTGCAGGAAGACGAGGTAGTCGCGCGGGGTGCTGAACAGCCCGCCGCCGCCCATGAAGAACTCGGGCCGCTGGTTGGTCTCGAAGGGTTCCGGCGTCAGCGAGCCATCGGCCTGGCGCCGATGCAGGGTGGCGACGCGACGCTTCTGCGCGCTGCCGATCAGGAAGCCCGTATCGCGCATGCCGAGCGGCGCGAAGATCCGCTCGCGGAACGCCACTTCCAGCGACTGGTCGGTCACCGCCTCCACCAGCTTGCCCACCCAATCCATGCTGATGCCGTATTGCCAGCGCTCGCCGGGCTCGAATTCGAGCGGGGCCGCGAAGGCGCCGTTCAGCGAGTAGCCGATGTCGGGCATGCCCGTGACCTGTTCGTAGCGGCCCAGCGCCTCGCTCCAGATGCTGTAGGTGTAGCCCGAGGTATGCGTGAGCAGGTGGCGCACCGTGATCGCGCGGCGCGCCGGGCGCAGCCTGGGCTGGCCGGCCGCGTCGAAGCCCTCCAGCACCTGCGGCGCCTTCAGTTGCGGCAGGATCTCGGCGGCGGGCTGGTCGAGCGCGAGCCGGCCCTGCTCGATCAGCTGCATGCAGGCGGTGGCGGTGATCGCCTTGGTCATCGACAGCATCCAGAACACCGTATCGGCGCCGATCGGCTCGCCGGCCGCGTTGGCCGGGCCGCGCGCGCCCTGGTAGGCGAGCCCGCGCTCGGTGGCGGCCATCGCCACCACGCTCTTGAGCGTGCCGTCGTCGACGGCTTTTTGCAGGCAGGCGTCGAGCGCCGCGCGCGGCGAGGCGCCCAGCGAGCGAGTGTCGAGCGGCGCGGCGGCGCTTACTTCGGCGGCGCTCGCCTCGCGGTTGGCCAACCGGCCCAGGCTCGCGGCGGCCAGCAGGCCCGAGGCGCCTTTCAGCCATTGTCGGCGGGGGATTCGTGTGCTCATGGGGGCTCCGTGTCGAATGCGGATCGGGTAGGGATGTCGATGCGCATTCTGGCGAAGCGGGGCGGTGCGTGAACATGGCCTGCGCGGCAGCAGACTGGTGCGCGGCGCTCAGCAATCGGGGCCGGCGCTCGGGCGTGGACGGTACAGTCGAATAGTGCGTTTTTGGTTCTTTTTCTTGACCTTCGGCCGCCGCAGAATGGGCCCCGAGTTCAAGGAGAACCCCGTGAAAACCACCCCCATCCTGATGTCCGCGCTGCTGGCCCTGGGCGCCGCGCTGGCGGGCCCGGCCAACGCCGCCACCGCCGAAAGCGGCTCGGCCGCCGGCGCGCCCGCCGAAACCGTCAAGCCGAATTTCTCGCACGCGCTGCCGAACCTGCCCGGCAAGTCGCTGACGGCCGTCGAGGTCGACTACCCGCCCGGCGGCGCCTCGCGCCCGCATCATCACGCGCATTCGGCCTTCATCTACGCCTACGTGGTGTCGGGCCATATCGCCAGCCAGGTCGACGGCCAGCCCGAACGCGTCTACGGCCCGGGCGAATCCTTCTACGAAATGCCCGGCGCCCACCACCAGGTCAGCCGCAACGCCAGCGCGAGCGAGCCGGCCAGGCTGCTGGCCGTGTTCGTGGTCGACAGCGGCGATGCCCCCCTCACCATCAACGATCGATAGGAGTCTCGAATGTCCCAACGTCTCGATTACCGCAAGGCCTCTGCGGCCGGCACCAAGGCCCTCGGCGGCGTGTACGCGCACATTCTTCAATGCGGGCTGGAGGAGCGCCTGGTCGACCTCGTCTACCTGCGCGTCAGCCAGATCAACGGCTGCGCCTACTGCATCGACATGCACACGCGCGATCTGCTGAAGAAGGGCGACAAGCTCGAACGCGTGGTGCTGGTGCCGGTGTGGCAAGAAGCCGGCGCGTTGTTCGACGAGCGCGAACGCGCGGCGCTGGCCTGGGCCGAGAGCGTCACCCGCGTATCGGAAACGGGCGTGCCCGATAGCGCGTTCGAGGCCGCGCGCGCCGTGTTCGGCGAGCAGGAACTGTCGGATTTGACCATCGCGATCGGTCTGATGAATGCCTACAACCGGCTCGCGATCAGCTTCCGCGCCGTGCCGCAGGCGGTGGTCGACGCGGCGCGCTGAGCCGGGTCCTCATGCCTCGTCCGCGGCGTCGCGCGCGGCAAGCCGATAGCGCCGCAATATCTTCACGAAATTGCGCACCGTCGGCGAGGCCTCGCGCGGCCGATGGATCAGCGCGATGCCGGTGGCCAGCGGCCGCCCCTGCAGCTCGTGGAAGCTCACGCCGTCCACCTGCACCTGCCGCATCGAGGCCGGCACCACCGCCACCCCGAAGCCCGCCGACACGAGATTGCCGGCCGAGGAGATCTGCGGCGATTCCATGCTGATCGCCGGCGAGAATCCCGCGGCATGGCAGGCGCCGAGGATCGAGTCGTAGAGATTCGGGCCGATCCCGCGCGGAAAGATGATCAGCGGATCGGCGGCCAGGTCGGCCAGCGCGACGCGCTTGCGGCGCCCCAGCCGGTGTCCGTTCGGCAGCACCGCGATCATCTCCTCGTCGGCCAGCGGCTCGACGATCAGCTCGCCGCATTGCAGCGGCATGCGCACCATCGCGGCGTCGATCCGGCCCGCCGCCACCTTCTCCAGCAGCGCCACGCTATTGCTCTCCTCGCAGGCCACCTGCACGCGCGGGTAGGCGTGGCGAAAGCGCTGCATGGTCAGCGCGATCGCCGGATGGAACACCGTTGAGCCGGCGAAGCCGAGCGACAGCCGCCCGGTCTCGCCGCGCCCGGCGTTGCGCGTCTCCACCAGCGCGCGCTCGGCATCCTCGACGATGCGCCGCGCGCGCTCGTGCAGCAGGCGCCCGGCCTCGGTCAGCTCGACGCGGCGTGGATGGCGCACGAACAGGCGCGTGCCGATCTCGCGCTCGAGCTTGAGGATCTGCTGGCTCAGCGGCGGCTGCGCGATGCCGAGCGAGGCCGCCGCCTCGGTGAAATGCAGGTGCTCGGCGACAGCCAGGAAGTAGCGGAGCTGGCGGAATTCCATATCGATTTCGTCTCCAAATCGCGTTATCGAGATATTGGACTAATGATGGAGGCGATTCTAAGCTTTCCTTCATCGGCCAGGCGCATCGCACGGCCTCCCAGACACGGAGAACATCATGACGGCAGCACCCGTAACCGGTTCGGACCTGCGCAAGCCAGGCGGCGAGACGCTGCTGGCGGCGCTGCGCGGCATCGTCGGCGGCGGCCAGGTGCTGACCGGCGAGGCCGCCACGCGCCGCTATCGCACCGGCTACCGCTTCGGCTCGGGACGCGCGCTGGCGGTGGTGCGGCCCGGCTCGCTGGTCGAGCAGTGGAAGGTGCTGGAGGCCTGCGTGGCGGCCGGCGTGATCGTCATCACCCAGGCCTCGAACACGGGGCTGACCGGGGGCTCGACGCCCGACGGCGACGATTACGATCGCGATATCGTGATCGTCAGCACCACGCGCATGAAGACGGTGCACCTGATCGACGAGGGCCGCCAGGTGGTCTGCCTGCCCGGCGCGACGCTCGACCAGCTCGAGCAGACGCTCAAGCCGCTGGGCCGCGAGCCGCATTCGGTGATCGGCTCCAGTTGCATCGGCGCCTCGGTGTTCGGCGGCGTCTGCAACAACTCGGGCGGCGCGCTGGTGCAGCGCGGCCCCGCCTACACGGAGATGGCGGTGTTCGCGCGCGTCGATGCGGGCGGCCGGCTGCAGCTGGTGAACCATCTCGGCATCGAGCTGGGCACCGATCCGCTCACGGTGCTCGACCGCATCGAGCGCCGCGATTTCAGCGAGGCCGAGATCCGCCACGACGCGGGCGCCGCCTCCGACCATCATTACGCCGAGGAAGTGCGCGAGATCGACGCCGATACGCCGGCCCGCTACAACGCCGATCCGCGCCGGCTGCACGAGGCTTCCGGCTCGGCCGGCAAGCTGATGGTGTTCGCGGTGCGGCTCGACACCTTCCCCGTCGAGCAGGGCGCGAAGGTGTTCTATATCGGCACCAACGATCCCGCCGAGCTGAGCGAGATCCGCCGCATTGCGCTGCGCGAGCTGCCGCAACTGCCGATCTCGGGCGAGTACCTGCATCGCGACGCCTTCGACATCGCCGAAACCTACGGCAAGGACACCTTCCTCGCGATCCACTATCTGGGCACCTCGCGCCTGCCGGCGCTGTTCGGCCTGAAGAGCCGCTTCGACGCGATCGCCGCTCGGCTGCGCTTGCTGCCCGCGCATCTGAGCGATCGCCTGCTGCAGGCGGCCAGCCGCCTGTTCCCGAGCCACCTGCCGGCGCGCATGAAGGCCTATCGCGAGCGCTTCGAGCACCACCTGATGCTGAAGGTGCCGGCGGGCAGCGTGGACGCCGCGCGCGAGCGTCTGGGCGCCTATTTCGCCAAGGCCGGCGGCGAGTTCTTCGAATGCACCGAGCAAGAGGGCGCCAAGGCCTTCCTGCACCGTTTCGCGGCGGCCGGCGCGGCGGTCCGCTATCGCGCGATTCATGCGAAGGAAGTGGAGGACATCGTCGCGCTCGACATCGCGCTGCGCCGCAACGATCGCGACTGGGTCGAGACGCTGCCCAGGGAGATCGACGACGATATCTCGATCAAGCTCTACTACGGCCATTTCCTCTGCCATGTATTCCATCAGGACTACATCGTTCGCAAGGGCCGCGACTGCCTCGATCTGGAGCATCGCATGTGGAGCCTGCTCGACGCGCGCGGCGCCGAATATCCGGCCGAGCACAACGTCGGCCACCTGTATCGCGCCAAGCCGGCGCTGGCCGAGTTCTATCGCGAGCTGGACCCCTGCAATTGTTTCAATCCGGGGATCGGCCAGATGTCGAAATTCGCCAATTATCGCGAGCCCGAGGCGCGCCACGAGGCGGCGCTGCCGTAACAAAACAAAAGAGCTTGCAAGACGCTGCAAGACACCTGTCGATTCACCAACCCGTCGCCGCCAGATCATTACAATAGCGGGCGACGTGGCCGACCCGGCCGCCGTTCCCAGCGTGCCGACCGGATCGCGCGCCGCCGGAATCTTTCCGCGGCCCGGCTGTCGAACGCCCGATCCGCCGGCAGGCGCGTCGCGAGGCCAGCGCCGCGCGAACCGCCGGCGCCGTCGGCGGGCCGGCGGCGCGCGAGCGGCCGGATGCGCCAGCGGTGGGTGACCGCGCGCATCACGATCCATCCGAGAGGCAACGGTTGCCGGGCGCGCGCATGCGAAGCCGGCCGCCGGTATGCGAAACGACAAGACGCGGCGAATCATGCACAGACGACATTTCCCGGTGGGCGGCTCGCATCCGCTCGCCATGTATGGCCGGCGCCGGTCGCGCCTGATCGTGGCCGCGACCGGCCAGAGGGCCGCCGGGGCCATGCGCGCGGCCGCCTGCGCTGCCTTCGCGATCGGCCGTGCCTTGCCGGAAGTCGCGCGTCGTGCCGCCGTGGCCGGCCGCGTCCTGCGGGCGCCCGAGCGCGTCGCCGCCGTCGCGCATCCCGCCTGTCGAACCGCTTGCCGCCGCGCGCGCCGCGCTGAATCCAGGCCCGCATGAACTTTTCGCGCTTCTTCATCCGCCGGCCGGTCGCCACCACCCTGCTCGCGCTCGGCATCGCGCTGTCGGGCCTGTTCGCCTTCGTCAAGCTGCCGGTCTCGCCGCTGCCGCGCGTCGACTTCCCGACCATCTCGGTGTTCGCCAACCTGCCCGGCGCGAGCCCGGCCACCGTCTCCACCAGCGTGACCAGCCCGCTGGAGCGGCACCTGGGCTCGATCGCCGGGGTCACCCAGATGACCTCGACCAGCTCGCTCGGCAATGCGCTGATCAGCCTGCAGTTCGTGCTCGAACGCGACCTGAACGGCGCCGCGCGCGACGTGCAGGCAGCCATCAACGCGGCGCGCGCCGACCTGCCCGCCAGCCTCAAGAGCAATCCCACCTTCCAGAAGGTCAACCTGGCCGACACCCCGATCATGGTGCTGTCGGTCACCTCGGACACCGCGCCGCCCTCGCGCGTCTACGACGCGGCCTCCACCGTGCTGCAGCAGGCGCTTTCGCAGATCGAGGGGATCGGCGAGGTGGACGTGTTCGGCGCGGCAAGCCCCGCGGTGCGCGTCGAGCTCGAGCCGCATGCGCTGTTCCATTACGGCATCGGCCTGGAGGACGTGCGCGCGGCGCTCGCCTCGGCCAACGCCAACAGCCCGAAGGGCATGATCGAGGTCGGGCCGAACCGCTACCAGCTCTACACCAACGACCAGGCCTCGCAGGCCTCGCAGTATCGCGACCTGGTGGTGGCCTACCGCAACAACGCGGCGGTGCGGCTCACCGACGTGGGCAGCGTGATCGACTCGGTCGAGGACCTGCGCAACCTGGGCCTGGCCAACGGCAAGCGCGCCGTGCTGGTGATCCTCTATCGTTCGCCGGGCGCCAACATCATCGACGCGGTCGACCGCGTCAAGGCCGCGCTGCCCAGGCTGTCCGCCGCGCTGCCGCCCGACGTCGACCTCGGCTCGGTGCTGGACCGCTCGGTGACGATCCGCTCCTCGCTGGCCGATACCGAGCACACGCTGGTGGTGGCGGTCGCGCTGGTGGTGATGGTGGTGTTCGTGTTCCTGCGCAACTGGCGCGCCACGCTGATCCCGACCGCCGCGGTGCCGGTCTCGATCATCGGCACTTTCGGCGCGATGTACGTGCTGGGCTTCTCGATCGACAACCTCTCGCTGATGGCGCTGATCGTGGCCACCGGCTTCGTGGTCGACGACGCGGTGGTGGTGCTGGAGAACATCATGCGCCATATCGAGAACGGCAAGCCGCGCATGCAGGCCGCGCTCGACGGCGCGCGCGAGGTGGGCTTCACGGTGGTGTCGATCAGCCTCTCGCTGATCGCCGTGTTCCTGCCGATCCTGCTGATGACGGGGCTGATCGGGCGGCTGTTCCGCGAGTTCGCGATGACGCTGTCGCTGGCGATCGCCGTGTCGCTGGTGGTCTCGCTCACGCTCACGCCGATGATGTGCGCGCGCCTGCTGCCCGAGGCCGGCAGCCATCGAAAGGAAGGGCGCCTGTCGCGCTGGCTGGAGCGCGGCTTCGAGCGCCTGCAATCCGGCTACGACCGCACCTTGCAGTGGGCACTGCGGCACCGGCGCATCACGCTGCTGTCGCTGATCGCGACGGTGGGGCTCAACATGGCGCTGTTCGTGGTGGTGCCCAAGGGCTTCTTCCCGCAGCAGGACACCGGCGTGCTGATCGGCGGCATCCAGGTGGACCAGTCCACCTCGTTCCAGGCCATGCAGCTCAAGTTCGCTGAGATGATGAAGATCATCCAGTCGGACCCGAACGTGCTGAGCATCGCGGGCTTTCGCGGCGGGCGCACCACCAATGCCGGCTTCATGTTCGTGACGCTGAAGGACAAGCAGGACCGCAAGCTCAGCGCCGACCAGATCATCGAGCACCTGCGCCCGCAGCTCGAACGCGTGTCGGGTGCGCAGACCTTCCTGCAGGCCGCGCAGGACCTGGGCGGGGGCGGCGGGCGGCAGACCAACGCGCAATACCAGTTCTCGCTGTACGGCGACTCGCCCGAGGAACTCTACAAGTGGGGCGACAAGCTGGCCGCGGCGCTCAAGAAGAAGCCGCAGCTCACCGACGTCAACTCCGACCAGCAGCAGGGCGGCCTGGAGGCGATGGTCCATATCGACCGTGCCACCGCCGCGCGCCTGGGCATCACGCCGCTGCAGATCGACAACACGCTGTACGACGCCTTCGGGCAGCGCCAGGTCTCGACCATCTACAACCCGCTGAACCAGTACCACGTGGTGATGGAGCTGGCGCCGAAATACTGGCAGGACCCGGAGATGCTCAAGCAGGTGTGGATCAGCACCACCGGCGGTAGCGCCAGCGGCGTGGCGCAGACCAATGCCGCGGCCGGCACCTTCGTGGCTGGCGGGGGCGGCGCGGGCGGTGCCAAGTCGAGCGCGAGTACGGCGCAGGCGGTTTCCACCGATTCGGCGCGCAACGCGGCGCTCAATTCGATCGCGGCCACCGGCAAGGCCGGCACCTCCTCGGGCGAGGCGGTGTCCACCTCGAAGTCGACCATGATCCCGCTCTCGGCGATCGCCAGCTTCGGGCCCGGCACCACGCCGATCGCGATCAACCACGAAGGCCCCTTCGTGGCCGTGACGATCTCCTTCAACCTGCCGCCCGGCAAGGCCTTGTCCGACGCGCGCACGGTGATCTACCAGACCATGCGGGAGATCGGCGTGCCGGCCAGCATCAACGCCGGTTTCTCGGGCACCGCCGAGGAGTTCGAGAAGGCGCTGCGCGACCAGCTGCTGCTGATCATCGCGGCGCTGGCGGCGATCTACATCGTGCTCGGCATCCTCTACGAGAGCTACATCCACCCGATCACGATCCTCTCGACCCTGCCTTCGGCTGGCGTGGGCGCGCTGCTGGCGCTGCTGATCTCGGGCACCGAGTTCGACATCATCGGGTTGATCGGCATCTTCCTGCTGATCGGCATCGTCAAGAAGAACGCGATCCTGATGATCGACTACGCGGTGGTGGCCGCGCGCGAGGGCAAGTCCTCGTTCGAGGCGATCCACGAGGCCTGCCGGCTGCGCTTCCGGCCGATCCTGATGACCACCATGGCCGCGCTGTTCGGCACCCTGCCGCTGGTGTTCGGCCATGGCGACGGCGCCGAGCTGCGCGCGCCGCTCGGCATCACGCTGGCCGGCGGGCTGATCGTCTCGCAGGTGCTGACGCTCTACACCACGCCGGTGGTCTATCTCTACATGGACCGGCTGCGGCTGCGCTCGGAGCGGCGCCGCGCGCGGCGCGCGGGGCTGCCGCCGGCGGCGGGGGCCTGAGGCGGGGCGGCGGGACGCGGGCGATGAGGCTGGCGCCGGCTGCCTGACGTGTTTCGCGCGCCGTGTCGGCGTGTGTCGCGTCGTCCGCCTTGCCGCCAGGGCCGGCGAACCCGTCCGCGGCCCGTCTTTCAACAGCGGCCAGCAAGCCGCGCCCGCCAAACTCCCAGCGCGTCCACCCCGAGCGGCCGGCGCGGCGCCAGGTGATCCGCCACCCAGCCGACCAGCGGCGTGTCGCCCAGCGTGAGCAGGCCCAGCGCCAGCGCGAGCACGCCGAGCAGACCCTGGGTGAGGAGCAGCAGCCGGCGCCCCGGTCGAGGCGGTCGGCGGCGAAGCCGCTCAGCGCGATCAGCAGGATCTGCGGCGCGAACTGCAGGGCCATCACGATGCCGGCCGCGCGGGCGCTGTGGTGGCTGAGCCCGGTCAGCACCAGCCAGTCCTGCGCGGTGCGCTGCATCCAGGTGCCGATGTTCGACACCAGGGCGCCGCCGGCCCAGCGTCGGTAGTTGGGCATGCGCAGGGAATGGAACATGGGGATCGAGTCGAGGAGTCGAGAAACCGGGGACGGGACGCCCTGGATCGAACCCGGCATCGCGCGTTGACAGATCCTAATCGAATTAGGCAAAATGCGAAGCCAATTCGGATCCTGCCTTCCCGCCTTCATGAAAGTCGATCTCGACCGCATCCGCACCGAAGCTGTCTCGCTGGCCAACCGTGATGGCCTCGAGTCGCTCTCGATCGGCGAACTGGCCGCCGCGCTCGGCATCCGGCCGCCCTCGCTCTACACGCATGTCGACGGGCTCGGCGCGGTGCGCCGCCTGCTCGCGCTGCATGGCCTGCGCGAACTCGAGCAGGGCGTGGCGCGGCTCACCGCCGGCAAGTCGGGGCCGGCCGCGATCCGTGCGCTGCTGAACGGCTATCGCCAGTTCGCGCGTAACAATCCCGGCGTCTACTCGGCCATGCTGGCCACCACCGACCGCGAGGATCCGGAGCGGCGCGAGGCGGTCGAACGCCTGGTGCAGACGCTGACGGCCTCGCTGCACGATTACGCCTTCGAGGGCCCGCAGCAGGTGCACGTGTTCCGCTGCCTGCGCAGCCTGGTGCACGGCTTCGTCTCGCTGGAGACGAACGGCGCGCTGAACAACCCGGTCAGCCGCGACGAGAGTTTCGAGTGGATGGTCGAGGCCTTCCTGCGCATGCTGGAGCCCTATGCGAGGCGCGCTCCGGCCGCGCGATCGCCAGGCGGCGCGGCCTGAAGCGCCGTTCACGATTCACCGGCCCGATCCGCCGATCCGGCCCGTTCCCCTTGATCCAGGAGGCGCGATGCGCGATTCCGAGGTGTCCCCGTTCTCGATGTACCAGTTGATGGAGCCGGCGCAGCGCGCCGATCCCTATCCCTGGTATCGCCGCCTGCGCGATGCGCGGCCGATCTGCCGCGATCCCCATGTCGGCAGCCTGCTGGTCGCGCGCCATGCCGAGGTGGCCGCGGTGCTCGAGAATCCCGCCTTCTCGGCGGCGCGGCTCGGCATGAGCGAAAGCGACGATCCCGTCGAACGCGAGATCGGCAGGACGCTCGGCGAGCAGATGCTGTTTCTCGATCCGCCCGACCACACGCGCCTGCGCAAGCTGTTCGCGAAGGCCTTCACGCCGCGCCGGCTCGACGCGTTCCGGCCGCGCATCGAGGCGCTGACGCACCAGTTGCTCGACGCCTGCGCGGGCCGCCGCGCCGATTTCATCGGCGAGTTCGCGGTGCCGCTGCCGGTGATGGCGATCGCGCTGGTGCTCGGCGTGCCGACCGGGGGACGCGAGCGGCTGCATGCCTGGTCGCTGGCCTTCGGCAGCATCATCAGCGGCCGGCCGTTGACGGTCGAGGAAGTCGGGCAGGCGCAGCGCGGCATCGCCGAATTCCGCCAGTATTTCGCCGAGCTGATCGCGGCGCGCCGCGCGGTGCCCGAGGACGACATGCTCAGCGACCTGGTGGCGGCCGAGGAAGCCGGCGACCGGCTCGACGAGGGCGAGCTGATCTCGAACCTGATCCTGCTGCTCGCGGCGGGCCATGCCACCACCACGCACCTGCTCGGCAACGGCCTGCTCGCGCTGGCGGGCGAGCGCGAGCAATGGCGGCGCTTCGTGGCCGAGCCCTCGCTGGCGCCGACGCTGGTCAGCGAGCTGCTGCGCTTCGATGCGCCGGTGCAGGTGACCGGGCGCGAGGCGCGCGAGGACGTCGAGCTGGACGGCATGACGATCCCCAAGGGCCAGTACGTGCACCTGCTGCTCGGCGCCGCCAACCGCGACGAGCGCCAATACGCCGAGCCGGACCGGCTCGACATCGGCCGCACCGGCACGCGCATGATGTCGTTCGGCCATGGCATCCATACCTGCCTGGGCGCGGTGCTGGCCCGCATCGAGGCGCAGATCGTGTTCGGTGCCCTGGCCGAGCGTTTTCCCGATTTCGAGGTGCACGAGCAGGACGCGGAGCGCACCGCCACCATCTCCTTCCGCGGCCTGCGCAGCCTGCCCGTGACGCTGCGTTGAGCCAGTCATGAAGCCGGAGCGCGTCTTCGGGCGCCGATCCGGCCATCCGGCGCACCTGCGTCGCGCGCGTTTTGTTTCATCAGGCATCCGAATCGATCGGCTTGCCTTTCCCAACCCCCGTCGTTCCCGTTTCATGGATTCCACCATGCATCTGCTGACTTCCTTCCTGGCCGGCGCCTTCCTCTGCAACTGCATCCCGCACCTGGTGGCGGGCCTGCAGGGGCGGCCGTTTCCAACGCCGTTCGCGACTCCGCGCGGCGTCGGCCTGTCCTCGCCGCTGGTCAATTTCCTGTGGGGCGCCTTCAATCTCGCGGTCGGCCTGTTGCGCTTCGAGCGCTTTCCGATCAGCCTCGGCCTGAATCCCGACTGCGCGGCGATGGCGCTGGGCGCGCTGCTGCTCGGCATCTACCTGTCGCGTCATTTCGGCAAGGTGCGCCGCGAAGCCGGTTGGTGATCTCGAATGGGCCTGCCTGGCGGAGGCCCATGTCGATGGCGCGAGCCGCGCGAAGGCGGCGCGGGCTGAAAAAGACGGCGGGCGCGCTGGATCGCGCGCCCGCCTCAAGCACCACTCGCTGGGATCGACAAGGGCTCGCCGGCCGGCTTCAGTGCACCACCACCACGCCGTGCGGCCAGTAGGCGGCGCGCACCCTCGCCACCGGGTAGGCCGGCGCCACGTAGGTGCGCGGCACGACCACCGGCGCGAGCACCATCGGGGGCGGCACGCGTACCGCCGGCGCGGCCACCACCACCGGCGGCGAGACATAGACGGGCGGCGGCACATAGACCGGCACCACGGGCACCACGGGCACCACCGGCACGCCGACGCCGACGCCGACGAATACGCCGGCAAAGGCCGGCGGGGCGAGCAGGGCCGTCGACAGGGCGGCGGCCAGGAACAGGGAACGCTGTTTCATCGGGAATCCTCGGGAACGGAAGAAGCGAGCCCGCGATGACGAGCCCGGGACGAAGCCTAGCCAGGGCGCCGATGACAATCTGTCGGCAATCGATGTCAACCCATGTCAGGCGCCGGCCGGGCGCGGCGCCAGGGGCTCGACATGGTTTGACATGAATTCGCAACAGCTTTGCGGAAAACGGCCGCCTACAGTGGCGGCGTCGATCGAACGGCGTCGTGCGGGCAGCCAGCCCCGGCGGGCGCCGCGTCGACGCCGCCGCGGTGCCGGGCGCCGCCGACTCCGGCGTTGGCCGCCGGCCGGCACCGTGCCTTTCGCCAGCAGCCTTTCGTTCCCGATCGATCCCCCCATGCCTGCTTTCCGTTCGATTCCGTCTTCCGTCCCGCGCCGTCGTGCTTCCGGTCGCGCCCGTCATGCCAGCCGTGTGGCGCTGGGGCTGCTGGCCCTGGCCGGCCTGGCCGCCGGCTCCGCCGCGCACGCCCAGCTGGCGCCCGGCGCCAGCCTCAATCTCGACGTGGTGGCGACGCCGCGCTACGCCGGCGCCTCGGCCTACCGCGTGCTGCCGCTGCCCTCGGTGGTGCTGCCGAGCGGCGCGATACCGCGGCTCACCTTCTTCACCGAGGGGCTCGACGGCGGCGCGGCCTGGGCGCTCGGCCCGCACCTGAGCGTGGGCCCGCTGATCGGCTTCTCGATCGGCCGCAAGCAGGACGACGCGACCATCCTGAACGGCACGGGCGACCTGAAGAATTCGTTCCAGTACGGCGCCTTCGTGCACTGGCAGGCCGACCGGCTCGGGTTGAACGTGAAATTCCTGCAATCGGCGCGCAGCGGCTACGGCAACCAGGTCACGCTCGGCGCGTCCTATGCCTTGCTCGCGCTGCCGCACGACCGCGTGACGATTTCCACCGACGCGGTCTGGTCGAACGGCTCGGCCGCGCAGACCGATTTCGGCATCGACGGCACGCAGGCGGCCGGCAGTCTCGCGCACCTGCCCGTGTACTCGGCCTCGTCGGGCTTCTCGAACGTCGACCTGAGGCTCGCCTACGAGCACCGCTTCGATGCTCACTGGTCGCTGCGCGCCTCGGCGGGCGTCGGCACCCTGCTCGGCGACGCGGCCGACAGCCCGATCGTGGAGCGGCGCACCAGCGTGTTCGGCACGCTGGGCGTGGGCTATCGCTTCTGAACCCGAGCGTCGGTTTTTGACTGAGCCATACTTGGCGCGGCGAGGGCGTCGATGCATGATGCGCTGCCGCGCCAGGGGCATCCCCCTGAAGGACCATCCGATGACACGACATATCCGGCTCGCCACTTTGCTGGCGATCTCGCTGGCCGTCTCCGCCGCTTTCGCGCAGGGCGCGGGGCTGCAGCAGTTGCAGGCGCGCTTCGCCGCCGCCGACACCGATCACGACGGCAAGCTCACGCCGGCCGAGGCGCAGGCCGGCATGCCGCGCGTGGCGCAGCATTTCGCGGAGATCGACGCCGCTCACAAGGGCTACCTGACGCTCGACGACATCGAGCGCTTCCTGGCCGCGCGCCGCGCCCGCCCGGCACCATGAGCGCGCAGCAGGCCGCGAGCGCGCCGGGCCTCGCGCCCGGGCGCATCATCGTGCTCGACGACGAGGCCGAGATTCGCAACATGCTCGAACGCTTCCTGGTCTCGCATGGCTTCGAGGTGCGCACCGCCAAGAGTGGCCCGCAACTGGAGGTGTTCCTGGAGCGCCATCCCTACGACCTGCTGATCCTCGACGTGATGATGCCGGGCGAGGACGGCCTGTCGATCTGCCGCCGGCTGCGCGCGCGGGGCGAGACGCTGCCGATCCTGATGCTGACCGCGCGCGGCGATCCCGCCGACCGCGTGATCGGCCTCGAACTCGGCGCCGACGACTACCTGGCGAAACCCTTCGTGCCGGGAGAGTTGCTGGCGCGCGTGCGCGCCATGCTGCGGCGCCGGCAGATGCTGCTGCGCCAGCGCGATGCGATCGCCGGCGTGCCGCAGGAGCGCGAGTCGGTCGCGCTGCGCTTCGGGCCGTTCCGGCTGGAGGTCGGCCAGCGACTGCTGTATCGCGACGACACGCGGGTGGAGATCGGCCAGGCGGAAATGCGCCTGCTCTGCGCGCTGGCGCAGACGCCGAACCGCCCGGTGAGCCGCGCCAACCTGATCGAGCGCGCGCGCGGGCCGCACCATGACGCGGCACAGCGCAGCGTCGACGTGCAGGTGTTGCGGGTGCGCCAGATCCTCGAGGCCGACGCGGCCGCGCCGCGCCACATCCGCACCGTATGGGGCGTGGGCTACATGCTGATCGCGGAGCTCGACGCATGAGGATGCCCTGGCCGCGCTCGCTGCTGGGCCGCCATCTGCTGTTGCTGAGCGCCGTGGTGCTGGCCAGCATGCTGTCGACCTTCGCGGTTTTCTTCGCCTTCATCCAGAATCCGCGCATCGACGAGGCCGCCGCGCTGGTGGCCTCACAGACGCGCATGGTGGCGCAACTGCTGACCGCGCTGCCGCCCGAGGCGCGCCGCCGCGAGCTGCTCGCGATCAACGGCGACGAGCCGGCGATGCCGCCGCCGGATTCGGTCGATCGCACACACGGCTACATGCCGACGCGTTTCCTGCGGCACCTCAGGCGCAATCTGCCGCCCGACACGCAGATCCGCTGGCAGCGCGGCACGGGCCGTTTCATCTGGGTTCGGATGCGCATCGACGGGCAGCCCGAATGGGTGGTGATCCCGTTGAGCACGGGCCTGGGCCTCTCCCTGCCCTTGGGCTTGATCGCCGAGCTGCTTGCCCTGGCGGTGTTCCCGGCGCTGGGCGCCTGGTTCATGCAGCGGCACATGGCGGGCAGGCTGAGCCGGCTCGCGCGCGCGGCCAAGGCGGTGGAGCGCGGCGCCTGGCCCGCGCCGGTGCCGGTGGACGGGCCGCGCGAGCTGGCCACCGTGGCCGAGACCTTCAACCGGATGGTGGCCTCGCTGGCAGAGCTCGACGCCACGCGCGCCGAGTTGCTGGCCGGCGTCTCGCACGACATCCGCACGCCGCTGACCAAGCTGCGCATGGCGATCGCCGCGCCCGAGGCCTTCGAGGCGCCCTCGGCGAGCGCCGAGCGCTTCGTGGCCGAGATCGACGCGATCGTCGAGCAGTTCATCGACTACGCGCGCGGCTGGGACAGCGAGGCGGCCGTGCCCGGTGATCTCAACGCGCTGGCCGGGCAGCTCGCGGCCGACTATGTCGGGCTGGGTTACGGCTTCGCGCTGTCGCTCGCGCCGCTGCCGCCGCATGCGTATCGCCCGACCGGCATGCAGCGGCTACTGATGAACCTGATGCACAACGCGGTGATACACGGCAAGCTCGGCCTCGCGGTGCGCAGTTGGGCCGAGCCCGGCGCGGTGCTGATCAGCGTGCAGGACGGCGGGCCCGGCGTGCCGGCCGACCAGCTGCCCCTGCTCAAGCGGCCGTTCCGGCGCGGCGACGATCCCGATCGCCCGCCCGGCTCGGGGTTGGGGCTGGCGATCGCCGAGCGCATCGCGCGCCAGCATGGCGGCCGGCTCGACCTGAGCCTGCGCGAGGGCGGCGGGCTGGCGGCCACGCTGCGCCTGCCGGCGGCGCGCGACTGAGGCGCAGGGCCGAGGCACGCGCCCGGGATGCGCCGGCTCAGATCTTGCGAAGTCGACGCGAATACGACAATCCGTAGGAAGACGAGCGGAATTGCAGGATCGGGTCGTCGGTCGCCTCGATGCCGTCGGCCATCACCAGCGGATCGAAGTTGATGCCGTAGCTCGGTGCCTGCTCCTGCTGCATCGCGCTCGACAGCGTCAGCGTGCCGGCGTGGATCTCGCGGCGCTCCTTCGGCCACAGCAGGGTGGGGTTGATCACCGGATCGCCCGGCTCGCCGATCGAGACGATCATGTCCCACAGCGCCGGGCCGCGCTGGAGCCGTTCCATCAGGCGCGGTTCCAGGAAATCGCGCGGCGCGTCCTTCATCTGCGAATCGGTCAGCGAGCGCTCGCCGTCGCGCGGCACGAAGCGCCAGCGCACCATCGTCACCTTGCCCGCGCGATCCACGAAGCGGAAGGTGTGGATGCCGTAGAACGCGCAGTTCGCGTAGCTCCAGGGCGGATTCACGGTGCCGAGGAAATGCGCCTGCGCGGCGTGGTCGGGATGGGTGGCGAGGAAGTGCTTGAACACGGCATGGTCGGGCTTGCCGGTGGCGGGATCGGGCGTCAGCGCGAAGAACTTGTCGATGAAGGTCTTCGGCATGGTGGCGAAGAACATCGGCGTATGCAGCATCGTCATGTGCTGCAGGGCGCCGCCGGGCAGGCGGAACTGCAGGCCGACGCCGCGCGTGCTGCGCTCGGTGTCGGCCGCGTCGGGGTCGCCGCCGGCCAGCGAGAAGCGGCCCACCACCTCGATGGTCTCGCCGCTGAACAGCAGCGAACGCGACAGCTCGGCCGCCGCCGGGCTGCCGACGAACTGGCCGAGTACGCCCACGCCCTTGGTGTGGTTGCGGCGCTTGGCCGGGTGCACGCCGTAGGCGCTCTCCAGCGAGTCGAGCGCGTGCTGCGCATCGGCTTCGCCGTATTCGTTGCCGACGGCGGGGTGGGCGGCATCGCCCGCCGTGGCCGATGCGGCCGTTGCCGCCTGCGCGGCGACGGGCAAGCCCACCATCGGCGCGACGGCGCCGGCCACGGTCAGGCGCGTGGCGGCGGAAAGGAAGGCGCGGCGGCTCGATTCGGAAGTCTTGTCGGTCATGTTCTCGATCCTGTCGATGTGGGGGGGGTGACATCGGGGTGAACAGACTTGGCGAGGGCTTATTCCGGTGGGCGGCGCGAATCCGGCGCGGAATTTTGTAATGGCATGTGTTGGGATGTTGCGGGGTGACGCGCGCGGGGTACCGGTCGTCCGTCGCGAAACAGGTGAGCCCGGCTCGGCAAAAAAATCCGCCCGACTGGGCGGGCGGAGAAGAGAGGCCGGTCACCATGCGCGTGACCGGTATGGATAGTGATCCGGCGCGCCGCCCCGAACAATCGGAAGACTCCTAAAAACGGCGATGCCGAAGAAATTTTCTGCCTCGTGAAGCTGACCGCCGACAGGCCTCACCAGCCGAACTTGGCCTCGACGCCGACATAATCGGCATTGCGCGCGCCGAGCGCCCGCAGCGAATCCCCGACGTTGAAATGCACGGCTTCCAGCGCCAGCGCCACGTTATCGCTGACCAGCCAGTCGGCGCGCAACTGCGCATACATGCCGGTCCAGCGGCTGCCGTGGCCCGCCGTGCCCGGCACCACCGCCATGCCCTGGCCGTAGACGGCATCGGCGGCGGTCTCGCGCCACTGGAAGCCGAGCGCCGTCATCAGCGTGAGTGTCGGCGCGAGCTTGAACGTCAGCGAAGGCTTCACGTGGATCAGGTTGCTGTAGCCCGTGTAGCCGGCCAGCGTGAAGTAGTAGCCGTTCGGGAACAGCGGGTTGAAGGTGCCGACGTGGCCGTTGCCGGGATGGCTGTCGCCGGAGGCGCCGTCCACCTGCAGGCCGAGGCGTGGCGTGCCGGGCAGCGAGGCGAAGGTATAGCCGCCCAGCGCGCCGAAGGCCCAGGCGCCGATGCTGGCCGCGCCCACGTGTCCGGTCTGCCCCATCGCTTCCACGTCCCAGTCGAACGGCGCGCGCTTGCCGGCGTAGCGCATGTCGAACACGTCGCGCCGCTCGTTGCCGGCGGCATCGAGGAAGCGCGCGCCGTCGCGCTCGTAGCGCGACCAGTAGGCCGACAGGTCGCCGGGGCCGAAGCTGCTGCGCTCGACGCGCAGGCCGCTGAACTTCAGGTGGCGGTTCGAGGTGTCGTCGAAGCTGTCGAGATCGCGATACTGCACCGGCCGCGTGAGATAGCCGATGAAGCGCCATTGGCCGATCTCGTAGTCGCCCCACAGCGCGTCGAAGGCCTGCCGCACGTTGGGGCCGTCGCGCACGGCGATGAAGCGCTGCAGGTCGAAGGCCATCTCCTGGCGGCCGATGCGCGCCTTCACGGTGCCGGCGCCGAGCTGGCCGACGTAGGCGACGAAGGCCTGCTCAAGGTCGAGCGGATTCTTGTCGACGGGCGACACCGAATCCTTGCCGAATGGGCGCGCATCCTCGAGCTGCACGAAGGCCTGCACGTGCTCGCCGAAACGCGCATCGGCATGGACTTGCGCGCGCTGGATCACGTAGCCGTCGGCGCGGCCGCTGCCGAGCCCGAACAAGGGCGCGTCGTTGAATTCGAAGCGCTCTCGCAGGTTCGCGCCGAGCGAGAGATACCAGCTCGGATCGCCCGACAGCGGAATGTACTTGAGCGCGTCGAGCGGCTTGCGCGTCAGGCAGGGATCGGCGAGCGCGCCCCAGTTTTCCTGCCAGCGATTGAAGCCCGGCACGGGACGTCGTGCCTTGCAGGCTGCGGTGGGCGCCTGGGCCGGTGTTTGTGCCGAGGCCGCCGCCTTGGATTCGCCGCCGGTTTCGTCCGCGGCCTCGGCGGCGGCGGCCGTGCCGGCACCCGTCAGCAGCAGGCCCGCGATCGCCGCGATGCCGGCGGCTCGTTCGATGCGACGCGCGCGTGGCGTGGTCGAGCTCATGATCCCCTCGTGATGATTGGCGGATGCCATCGTGGAAACGATGGAAGCACCGCGCCCGCGCGGTCGCGCGGCGCGGCGGGCGATGTCACGCACGCCCGGCGGCGGCGGGTTCGCGCGTATCGGTGAAGATCGCCAGCCAGGCCAGCGCCAGCGTGGGCGCGAGCAGGGCCCAGAAGCCGAACTGCCGCCAGCCGAGCGCGCCGGCCACGGCGCCGGCCGCGAACGCGGCGATGGCTGGCAGCATCTTCGCGAAGCGCGCACGCACGGCGGCGCGCGCGGCGCTGTCCAGATGCGGCGACAGCAGATCCACCGCGTCGAGGATCGCCTGCGTGACGTTGCCCGTCATCACCGTGTTGGGCACGCCGGGTCGCGCCACCAGGCGCGGATGCGCGTTCTGCACGCCCATCGCGAAGGCGCCGAGCATGCCGGCGGCCACCGCCGCCAGGTCGTCGGGCCCGCCCACCGGCGAGGCGGCCACGCCGGCCAGGCAGAAGCCGAACATCAGCACGGCCTGGGCGGCATGCAGCAGGCGCGCGCCCTGGCGCGCGTGATGCACGGGCAGGGCACGCACCAGCAGGCTGCTGCCGGCCACGCCCGCCACGAAGGCGGGGAACACCGCCAGCTTCAGCAGCAGGCCCTGGCCGGAGCCGGCCGCGCCCGCGCCGATCAGCACGAAGTTGCCGGTCACGTGGGCGGTGAACAGGCCGAACAGCGCGACGAAGCTGAGCGTGTCGACGAAGCCGGCAACCGCGGCCAGCAGCGTGTCCTCGTGCTTCATTGCGCGGCGCTGGCGTGGATCTCGGCGACGTAGCCGCCCGGGAACTGCACGATCGCGGCTTCACGGCCGTCCGAGCTGAACGGCGCGACCAGCGTCTTGACGCCGGCCGCCTCGGCCTTCTTCAGCGTCGCGGCCAGGTCGGACACTTCGTAGCCGGTCATCTCGTGCCCGAACGGGTAGGGCAGGTGGCCATCGGTGACCAGCACGGTCATCTTGCCGAATCCCGATTCGAGGCGCACGCGGCGGTAGGTGTCGCCGGGTCGGCCGATTTCCACGCCGGGGGCCTTGCGCACGTCGGATACCAGCTTGCCGTGCGAGAAGGCCAGGAAGTCGCGGATCAGCTTGCCGGCGCTCTGGGCCGAGACGTAGACGCGGTTCTCGGGCACCGTCTGCAGCGCCTCGTAGCTGGGCGCCTGGTTGTGCCAGTAGAGCTGCATGTTGACGCCGCCGGGCCAGGTCACCACCGCATCGCGGCCGATCGGATCGGGGAAGGTGTCGACGATCACGTCGGCGCCGTGCGCGCGCGCCGACTTCACGGCCGCGTCCATGTCGCTCACCAGGTAGCCGGTGCGCTCGGCACCGAACGGCCAGGGCACCGGCGTCTTGAAGCCGAACACCGAGATCGTGCCGGCCGGCGTGAACACCAGTTGCGACATGGTCTGGCTCGGCGTGGGCGTGACCTGGAACACGCCCTGTTTGGACTTGCTGCCGCCGAAGGTGGCCACGAAGCTGTCGGTGAAGCGGTCGAAGTCCTCGGGCGCGACATAGACGTGGGTGGTGTCGTACTGCGGGCCGACGGCGAGCGACGGGGCGGCGGACGTGGCCGGCGTCTTCGCGAAGGAGGCCTTGGCGAAGGCGGCCGGCGCGGTGAAGGCGCCGGCGGTGCCGGCCGCGATCATCAGGGCCAGCAGGGTGGAGCGAATCGGGTTCATGAACGGTGTTCCTTGTCGTTTGGTTTATTTCGCAGTGCCGCGGGACATCGATGGATGGTGGGCGGCGAATCAGGCTCGGCCGTGGCCGGCCGTATCGCGACTATCGCTGAGCAGGGTGGCGAGCGCCAGTGCCGCGATCAGGCCCAGGTGCTCGAAGAAGCTGTTGAGCGCCATGAAGCGCGCGGCGCCGGCGAGGTTCCAGAAATCGTTGGCCACCAGCATCGCGACCAGGGTCAGTGCCGCCAGGCCGCCGGCGCCGAGCCAGGTCAGGCGCCGCGCGATCACGCACAGCGAGCCGCCGATCTCCACCACGATCGCGAGCGCGGCCCACAGCGCGGGCGGATGCAGGCCGAAATGCGCCTGCTCGGCGATGGCGGCATCGAAGTGCAGCAGCTTGTCGACGCCGCCGACCAGGTAGGCGGAGACCAGCGCGAGCCGCAGCAGCGGCGCGACCCAGGCCGGCGCGAGCAGGGCGCGCACCCATGCCGGATTGCCGGCGAGCAGCGGGGCGGCCATCTCAGATCGCCCAGCAGGAGCAGCCGAAGGCGCCCCAGAAGCCCTTGGCGTCCGAGGTCGGCAGCGACTTGTTCCAGGCGCTGGCATGCGCGTGGCCGTGCAGCGTGCAGGCGCTGTCGCAGGCGCACAGCGCGGCGGCCGCGGCGCGTTGCAGCGGCGCGCCTTCGCGTTGCGTCGCGCCCCAGCCGCCGTAGCCGCCGTAGCTGCGGGCGGGCGACCAGTCGGGCATGGCGGGCGGGATCGGCGCGTCGTGTTGCGAGAACGGCCCGGCGCCCCAGACGATGCGCCCGCCCACCACGGTCAGCAACGCGGTGGTGCCGGCGATGTCGTCCTCGGCGCAGCCGAAGAAGTCGCGGTCGGGCACCATCAGGTCGGCGAGCTGGCCCACCGCGATGCGCCCCTTGCGCCCTTCCTCGTTCGAGAACCAGGTCACGTACTCGGACCACATGCGCAGCGCGGTCTCGCGATCGAGCAGGCTGTGCCGCGGGTAGAGGCGCATGCCGCCCACCGTCTTGCCGGTCACCAGCCAGGCCAGCGAGATCCACGGGTTGTAGGAGGCCACGCGCGTGGCATCGGTGCCGGCCGAAACCTTGAGGCCCTTCTCCAGCATCTTCGCCACCGGCGGCGTGGCCTCGGCGGCCTGGGCGCCGTAGCGCTCGACGAAGTATTCGCCCTGGTAGGCCATCCGGTGCTGCACGGCCACCCCGCCGCCGAGCGCGGCGATGCGGTCCATCGAGCGCTCCGAGATGGTTTCGGCGTGATCGAAGAACCAGTGGATGCCGTCCAGCGGAATATCGCGGTCGACCTTCTCGAACACGTCGAGCGCGCGGCTGATGGTTTCGTCGTAGGTGGCATGCAGACGCCACGGCCAGCGGTTCTGCGCCAGCACGCGCACCACGCCTTCCAGTTCGCCCTCCATCTCGGGCGGCAGCTCGGGGCGCGCCACGCGGAAGTCCTCGAAGTCGGCCGCCGAGAACACCAGCATCTCGCCCGCGCCGTTGTGGCGGAAGTAGTCGCTGCCGTCGTGATAGGTGACGGACTGGGTCCAGTTCACGAAGTCCTCCTTCTCGGCCTTGGGCTTCTGCGTGAACAGGTTGTAGGCGATGCGCACCGTCATCTGGCCGGCGTCGTGCAGCTTGCGGATCACCTCGTAGTCGTCGGGGTAGTTCTGCGAGCCGCCGCCGGCGTCGATCGCGCCCGTCACGCCCAGGCGGTTCAGCTCGCGCATGAAGTGGCGCGTCGAGTTGGCCTGGTATTCCTCGGGCAGCTTGGGGCCCTTGGCCAGCGTCGCGTAGAGGATGGTCGCGTTGGGGTTGGCCAGCAGCAGGCCGGTGGGATTGCCGGCCGCGTCGCGCAGGATGGTCCCGCCCGGCGGCTCGGGCGTGTCCCTGGTATAGCCGACCACGCGCAGCGCGGCCGCGTTCAGCAGCGCGCGATCGTAGAGGTGGAGGATGAACACCGGCGTATCGGGCGCCGCCGCGTTCAGTTCCTCGATGGTCGGCAGGCGCTTCTCGACGAACTGGTGCTCGGTGAAGCCGCCCACCACGCGCACCCATTGCGGCGCGGGCGTGACCGCCACCTGCTGCTTGAGCATCTCCATGGCGAGCGCCAGCGAAGGCACGCCGTCCCAGCGCAGCTCCATGTTGTAGTTGAGGCCGCCGCGGATCAGGTGCAGGTGGTTGTCGATCAGGCCCGGCAGCACCGGGCGGCCCTGCAGGTCGATCACGCGCGTGGCGTCGCCGGCCAGCGGCATGACCTCGGCGTCGTCGCCGACCGCGATGAAGCTGCCGTCGGCGATCGCCACCGCGCTGACGACGGGCCTGGCGCGATCGAGCGTGGTGATCTTGCCGTTGTGCAGGATCAGGTCGGGTTGCTTGTCGCTTGCATTCACGAGCGTTTCCTTTCGGGTTTGAGTGGGAAGGTGGGCTAGAAGCCGAGCCACAGCCGCAGCGAGGGCACGGCCTGCGCGCCGATCAGCATGCCGAGCAGGCCGACCAGGGCGATCAGCGGCGGCGCCGGCGAGCGCACGCGGATCGCGCTGTAGATCACGCCGATCAATGCGCCCGCCGCGAGCGATACCCAATAAGATTTCATGCGCTCAGCCTCTCGATCGAATTAGAATCCGGAGCGTCGTGTCCGGATCCGCGTCGCCGATCACGCGATCGACGGGTACACATCGTTTAACTATCCTTAGCGTCGAACCAGGCGCGCGGGACCTTCACTCCCCACCCGCACATGCAAGCTCTTCCTGATCTCGAAGCCTGGGCCATCTTCGCGCGTGTCGTCGAGACCGGTTCGTTCGCGAAGACCGCCAACCTGCTGGGCATCTCGCAACCGACCGTCTCGAAGGCGATCGCGCGCCTCGAGCAGCGCCTCGGCACCATGCTGCTGTACCGCACCTCGCGCAAGCTCTCGCTCACGCCTACCGGCGAGCTGCTGCGCGATCGCGCGGTCCAGTTGCTCGCCGATGCCGAGATGATCGAGAACGAAGCCTCGGCGCAGGCGCTGGAGCCTCACGGCACGGTGCGCCTGAACGCGCCGATGTCGTTCGGGCTGCGCCATCTCTCGCCGCTGCTGCCGGCCTTTCTCGAGCGCTATCCCGGCGTCGACGTCGACCTCGTGCTGACCGACCAGATCATCGACATCGTTTCCAGCGGCTGCGACGTCGCGATCCGCATCGCCGATCTCAGCGATTCCTCGCTGCGCGCGCGACGCCTCTGCGCGGTGCATCGCCCGCTGGTCGCCTCGCCCGAGTACCTGGAGCGGCATGGCCGCCCCGAGCATCCGCGCGATCTCGATCGGCACGTCAGCATGATCTACACCAACCTGCCCTCGCCCGATTACTGGCGCTTCCGGCATGTCGATTCCGACCAGGAGTTCGCCGTGCCGGTGCGCGGCCGCATGCGCACCAACAACGCCGACGTGATCCTGCCCGCGCTGCTGGCCGGGCAGGGCCTCGCCCTGCAGCCGGAGTTCCTGGTCTGGGATGCGCTGAAGAGCGGCGCGCTGGAGCGCGTCATGTGCGACTGGCGCATCGCCGATATCAACGTCAACCTGGTGACGCCGCCCGGCATGCTGCGTGCCGCGCGCGTCACGGTGCTGCTCGATTTCCTCGTCGAACACCTGGCGCATGCGCCGTGGGCGCTGTCCGAGCAATGAGCCGATGCCGGCAGGCCGCGTGCGAATCGCGTGAGGCCTGCCCGACCGGCCCCGGGCTTATTTCGCCGGCACCGCCGCGAGGATCTCGTGCTGTCCGGCCGTGCGCTGCGCGGCCTTGTGCACCATCGTGTAGGCGTAGTCGACGCCGAGGCCGTAGGCGCCCGAGTGCTCCTTGGCGATCGCCATCACGGCGTCGTAGCTGTCGCGGCGCGCCCAGTCGCGTTGCCATTCGAGCATCACCTGCTGCCAGGTGACGGGGATCACGCCGGCCTGGATCATCCGCTGCATCGCGTAGTCGTGCGCATCCTGCGAGGTGCCGCCCGATGCGTCCGCGACCATGTAGATCTCGTAGCCGCCTTCGAGCATCGCGCACAGCGCGAAGGTGGTGTTGCAGACCTCGGTCCACAGCCCCGACACGACCACCTTCTTGCGGCCGTTCGCGGCCAGCGCGTCGCGCACCTTCTGGTCGTCCCAGGAGTTCATCGAGGTGCGTTCGAGCACTTGCTGGCCCGGGAACACGTCGAGCAGCTCGGGATAGGTGTAGCCGGAGAAGCTTTCGCTCTCGACGGTGGTGATGGTGGTGGGCACCTTGAAGACCTTGGCGGCCTTGGCCAGCGCGACGACGTTGTTCTTCAGCGTCTGGCGGTCGATCGACTGGACGCCGAAGGCCATTTGCGGCTGCTGGTCGATGATGATCAGTTGGCTGTTTTGCGGCGTGAGAACTTCAAGCTTCGAATCGCTCATGACGTGGCGTCCTTCGATTGGGAGAGGAGAGCGGCGCAGCCGGATGGCGCGACCGGAGAAACCGTGCACGTGGCAGGGCGCCGGAACGGGGCACGATCCGGCGGCAATCATTTGACACGCAATCGCGGCGCCAAGAAATCCAAAAAACGGAATGGCTTCGATTCCAAAAACCGCCCCTCGAAAGTGCCGCTCCACGCTTTTTTTCTTGATGCGAACCGGCTAGTCTTGCGGACGTCCGGCCGTGCCACGGCGAGCGCCGGCATCTCGTGAAAAGGAGCGGTCCGATGAAGGCTTATGTGTTGTCCCTGCTTGCCGGCCTGCTGGCCGGCGTGGTGTATGGCGCAATCGGCGTGGCTTCGCCGGCGCCGCCCGTGATCGCGCTGCTGGGGCTGCTGGGGATGTTGGCGGGGGAGCAGATCCTGCCGGTGGCGCGGCGGATCCTGGCGGGGCATCGTCTGTCGGCCGCGTGGCGCGAGGCGAAGTGCAACCAGCACATGTTCGGCGCCTTGCCGGGCGGCCCGGGCCCGGGCGCGGGCGGCGGCGCGACGCGGCGCGAGCCGTCGTGATGCAACGAGGGCAGCGGGGGCGGCGGCGATGCGCGGCGCGAGGCCGAGATCGTTGCGCCCGCAAGCTTTCCTAGAAATTCACAGCAGGTCGGCACGCAGCTCGCGAACGCGTCTCGCGTTAGGCTGACTTGCGGCATGCGTTGCTCGGCGGCGATCCTTTCCGACTCGAGGCTCCCGCCGGGCCGCCCGAATCAGGCGCCGGGGCCGAGGATCTCGCGCACGGCCGTCATTTCGTCCATCAGCTCGCGGGCCGAGGCGTCGATGCGCTCGCGCGCGAAGGCGTCGATCTCGATGCCGTTCACCACGCGGTAGCTGCCTGCCTCGCAGGTCACCGGCATGCCGTAGACGAGCCCGGCCGGGATGCCGTATTCGCCGCTCGAGACGATGCTCATCGAGACCCAGCGGCCGTCGCTGCCCAGCACCCAGTCGCGCATCTGGTCGATCGCCGCGTTCGCGGCCGAAGCGGCCGACGAGGCGCCGCGCGCCTCGATGATGGCGGTGCCGCGGCGCGCCACCTCGGGGATGAAGACCTCGCGGATCCAGGCTTCGTCGTCGATCCTGGCCGGCAGCGGCTGGCCGTCGGCGAGCGCGTGCCGGTAATCGGCATACATGGTGGGCGAGTGATTGCCCCAGACGGCCAGTTGCGTGATCGCGCCGACCTCGACGCCGCAGCGCGCCGCGAGCTGCGAGGCGGCGCGATTGTGGTCGAGCCGGATCATCGCGGTGATGGCGTCGGGCGGCAGGTCCGGGGCGAAGCGGCGCGCGACCCAGGCGTTGGTGTTGGCGGGATTGCCCACCACCAGCGCCTTGACCGAGCGCTGCGCGACCTCGTTGAGCGCCTCGCCCTGGGTGCGGAAGATCGCGGCGTTGGCGGCCAGCAGGTCGCGCCGCTCCATGCCCTTGCCGCGCGGGCGCGAGCCGACCAGCAGCGCGTAGTCGGCATCGCGGAAGGCCTGGCGCGGATCGTCGCTGATCTCGATGCCGGCCAGCAGCGGGAAGGCGCAATCCTCCAGCTCCATCACCACGCCGCGCAGGGCGGCCATCGCCTGGGGCAGTTCCAGCAACTGGAGGATCACGGGCTGCTGCTTGCCGAGCAGGTCGCCGTTGGCGATGCGAAACAGCAGCGAATAAGCGATCTGGCCGGCCGCGCCGGTCACGGCGACGCGTTTGACGGGGAGGTTGGGCATGGTGCGCTCCTTGGGTGGGCTTGGGGCCGGCGCCCGCCGCGTGTGTCACTGCTGGCGGGCGCCGTTTCGTATGGCTCAAGCATCCCAGAGGCGGCTCATGCGCGCCAATACGGAAAAACGATTCGCGCCATGCCTTTGTGGCATGGCGCGAGGGTGCTCAATGCGCCTGCTGCCACTGCTTCATGGTGCGGATCTCGGTGCGCTGGGCGGCGACGATCCCGGCCGCGAGCTTCTTCATCGCGGGATCCTTGCCGTAGCGCAGTTCCACCTCGGCCATGTCGATCGCGCCCTGGTGATGCGGAATCATGTGGGCGACGAAATCCTTGTCGGCGTCGCCCGTGTAGGGCGGCGCGCTCATGCCCTGCATCATCTTCTGGTCGGCGCCCTGGAAGGCGGCGGTGGAGCCGGCCGCGCCGTCGTTCGGCGCGGACATCTTCATGCCCTGCATGCCTTGCATGGCGGGAGCGGCGCCTTGTTGCGCGCTGGCGAAAGCCGGCGCGCCCAGCAGGGAGACGGCTGCCGCGAGCGGCAGGATGGAGCGGAGTGCATGTCGGAATGTCATCTGGCTTCTCACTTTGACTGGGGAATGGCGAAGTGTGCGAGGCCGGCGCGCAGGTTGTGTGCCCGCGGGGCTCGTCACGGGGGATATCGTCAAGCTTGCCATGGTGGGAAGGTCAAGGAGGAATGAAGGCCATCGTGATTCGCTGGAAGGAGCGATAACTTTTACTAATCACGGTGAAAAATCCCGCATCTTATACAGCGGGATTTGGCTGGCTATAGTGCGCGCCATCGACCCCCACCCGGCGCACCGCGCCCCGGAGCCCCTGATGACCGCCACCGCCACCGCCGCCCGCTACACCGAAATCCCCGATCTCGCCGACGACGTTCCCGACCTGCTCGACATCCGCCACCACATCCACCGCCATCCCGAACTGGCCTTCGAGGAGGTGGCGACGGCGGCGCTGGTCGCCGACAAGCTCGAAAGCTGGGGCTGGCAGGTCACGCGCGGGGTGGGCGAGACGGGCGTGGTCGGCACGCTGACGGTGGGCGAGGGCCGGCGCCGGATCGGCATCCGCGCCGACATGGACGCGCTGCCGATCCTGGAAGCCACCGGCCTGCCCTACGCGAGCGAGACGCACGGCAAGATGCACGCCTGCGGCCACGACGGCCATACCACCATGCTGCTCGGCGCCGCCCGCCATCTGGCGCGCACCCGCAACTTCTCGGGCACGGTGCACCTGTACTTCCAGCCGGCCGAGGAAAAGGGCGTGGACAGCGGCGCCCAGCGCATGATCGCCGACGGCCTGTTCGAACGCTTCCCCTGCGACGCCGTGTTCGGCATGCACAACCATCCCGGCGCGGAGCCGGGCAAGTTCCTGATGCGGCGCGGGCCGTTCATGGCAGCGGGCGATCGCGCCGTGATCGAGATCGAGGGCGTGGGCGGCCACGCGGCGCGCCCGCACCTGGCGGTCGACACGGTGGTGGTCGCGGCCAGCATCGTGATGGCCCTGCAGACCATCGTCTCGCGCAACCTCGATCCCTCGCAAGCCGCGGTGGTCACCATCGGCACCATGCACGCGGGCACCGTCAACAACGTGATCCCGCAGCGCGCGCGGCTCGAGCTGAGCGTGCGTTCGTTCAGCGAAACGGTGCGCGCGCAACTGAAACGCCGGATCACCGAGATCGCCGAGGCGCAGGCGGCCAGCTATGGCGCCAAGGCCACCGTCGACTATGTCGACGGTTATCCCGTGGTGGTCAACTCGGACGAGGAAACCGATTTCGCGGCGCAGGTCGCCAAGGAACTGGTGGGCGAGGCCAACGTCGTCGAGCAGACCGACCCGCTGATGGGCAGCGAGGATTTCGCCTACATGCTGCAGCAGCGCCCGGGTTCCTTCGTGCGGCTCGGCAACGGCGTGGGCGAGGACGGCTGCATGGTCCACAACCCGCATTACGACTTCAACGATCACAACCTGCCGATCGGCGCGGCCTTCTGGACGCGGCTCGTCGAGCGTTATCTGTCGCGCTGAGATTGCGCCGGCGCCCTGCGTCGCCGCGAGCGCGGCGACGCATCGCCCCGCGTGATCCATCGAGCCCGTTTCCAACCATCAAGCAAGGGAGAAGCCGCATGCGCGACGAGCAACTGACGCTTCGCATCGACGAAACACCGGACGCCGCCGCGCCCGCCCGGCTGTCCGCGCGCGGCGCCGTGGTGGCGGCCGTGATCGGCAACTGGCTCGAGTTCTTCGATTTCACCGTGTATGGATTCTTCGCGGTCCTGATCGGCAAGCTGTATTTCCCGGCCGGCGACGCGACCACCTCGCTGCTGCTGTCGGTGGCGACCTTCGCGGCCGGCTTCTTCACGCGGCCGCTCGGCAGCGTGCTGCTCGGCGTCTATGCCGACCGGCGCGGCCGCAAGGCGGCGCTGAACCTCACCATCATGCTGATGGCGATCGGCACGGGCTTGATCGCGATCGCGCCCACCTACGCGCAGATCGGCGTGTTCGCGCCGCTCATCATCGTGTTCGCGCGGTTGCTGCAGGGCTTTTCGCAAGGCGGCGAATTCGGCGCGGCCACCTCCACCCTGCTGGAACAGGGCGATCGGGCGAAGCGCGGTTTCCGCGCGAGCTGGCAGCTTGCCACGCAAGGCGGCGCGGCCTTGATGGGCTCCGGGCTCGCGGCGTTGCTGTCGAATGTGCTGACCAAGGACGCGCTGGAGAGCTGGGGCTGGCGCATTCCCTTCGTGGTCGGCCTGTCGATCGCGCCGGTCGGCATGCTGCTGCGCCGCCGGCTCGCCGAGGAGCCCGGCGCGGCCTCGCACGCGATCGACGGCGGCGTGTTGCGCGAGCTGTTCGCGCAACACGCGCGCACGGTGCTGCTGATCACGCTGACGGTGATGGGCGGCACGGTCTCCACCTACATCCTGACGTTCTACATGCCGACCTATGCGATCCACACGCTGGGCCTGCCGATGAAGCTGTCGATGTTCGTCGGCGTGGCGTCGAGCTGCGTGATCCTGGTGATGTGCCCGGTGTTCGGCTGGCTCTCCGACAAGGTGGGCAGCCGCAAGCTGCCGATCTTCGTCGGGCGCGGCACGCTGGTGCTGCTGCTGTTTCCGGCCTTCATGCTGATGAATCGCTATCCGACGCTGTCGGTGGTGATGCCGCTGACCTCGCTGATGCTGCTGTTCTTCTCGATGGGCTCGGCCTCGGAGTTCGCGCTGATGTGCGAATCGTTCCCGCGCCGGATCCGCGCGACGGGCATTTCGATCGCCTATGCGCTGGCGGTCACGATCTTCGGCGGCACGGCGCAGTTGGTCGCCACCTGGTTGGTGCGCGTGACCGGCAACCGGCTCGCGCCGGCCTGGTACGTGGCGGTTTGCGTGCTGCTGTCGCTGGTGGCGGTGTCGCAGCTCAGGGAGACGGCGAAGGACGAGGGCGAGGCGGGTTGAAGTAGGGTGCGGGGGGCGCATCGTGTTTCATCGAAAGCGGACCGAATGTCATGATTCCAGCCTTGCAGGCCGCTGGATCGATGGCTTCAACGGCGATCTCGTGCCGCACGGGCGATCTCGCTCCGGCATCAAGCTAGAATCATTCGCCTGCCCGTTACCGAGCCGCCGATGATCACCCTCCGCCCCCTCACCCCCGACGATTTCGACCGCTTCTGGCCGACCTTCCAGGCCATCGCCGCCGCGCAGGAAACCTACGCCTACGACCCGGCCATCACCAGGGAGGCGGCGCGCGCGCTCTGGGTCGACCTGCCGCTCCACACCTTCGTCGCCGAGCAGGACGGCGAGCTGCTCGGCTCCTACTACCTGAAGCCGAACGCCGCCGGCCCAGGCAATCACGTCTGCAATTGCGGCTACATGGTGGCGCCCGCCGCGCGCGGCAAGGGCGTCGCGCAGCGCATGTGCGAGCACTCGCTGCAGGTGGCGCGCGAGGCAGGCTTCCTGGCGATGCAATTCAATTCGGTGGTCGCGACCAACGAGGTTGCCGTCGCGCTGTGGAAGAAGATGGGATTCGAGGTGGTGGGCACGCTGCCGCGCGCCTATCGCCATGCCAGGCTCGGCCTGGTCGACTGCCTCGTGATGTACCGCTGGCTCGGCGAGCCGGATCCGGCCGCCTGAAACGTCGAGGCCGCCGCGCGCCATGATAGGCGCGCGGCGGCCCTTGCCTTGCCGCTGATGCTCGATGCGGCAGCCGCCGCCAGAATCAGGCCGCCGAAGCCGATTCCGAACCCTGCGCCGCGCCGATCGACGCGTAGCTGCCGGTGCCTTCCGGCCAGGGCGTCAGCACCTCGAAACCGTGCTCGGTCACGACCACCATGTGCTCCCATTGCGCCGACAGCGAGCGGTCGCGCGTCACGACGGTCCAGCCGTCCGAGAGCTGCTTGGTTTCCGCCTTGCCGGCATTGAGCATCGGCTCGATGGTGAAGATCATGCCCGGCACCAGCTTGAGCCCGATGCCGGGCCGGCCGTAATGGAGCACCTGCGGCTCGTCGTGATAGACGGTGCCGATGCCGTGCCCGCAATACTCGCGCACCACGCTGTAGCCGGCCGCATGCGCCACGCTCTGGATGGCATGGCCGACATCGCCGAGCGTCGCGCCCGGCCTGACGGCGAGGATCCCGGCGCGCATCGCCTCGTAGGTGGTGTCCACCAGGTGCCGGGCGGCGGGCGCGGGTTCGCCGACGTAGTACATGCGGCTCGTGTCGCCGAACCAGCCGTCCTTGATCACCGCGACGTCGATATTGATGATGTCGCCGTCCTCGAGCACGTGCGCCGAGGGGATGCCGTGGCAGACCACATGGTTGACCGAGGCGCAGATCGTCTTCGGGAAGCCGTGATAGCCGATGTTGGCGGGCGTCGCCTTCTGCACGTTGACGATGTACTCGCGGCACAGCGTATCGAGTTCGTCGGTGGTGACGCCGGGCTTCACGTGCTCGCCGATCATCTGCAGCACCTCGGCCGCGAGCTTGCCCGCCACGCGCGATTGCGCGATTTCCGCCTTCGAGCGGAGCGTGATTTTCGGAGCGCGCGCCATCACGCCACCTGCGGCAGTGAAGTTTCGTCGGGCGCCTGCTGGACCTCCGCGCGCAGCAGCATCTGGCAGATCTCGCCGTAGCTCAGCGTCGGATTCAGTTCGGCCAGCATGCCCACGCGCAGCCAGTGCTCGGCCTGCGCATTGATCGAGCGGCTCAGCGCGCCACTGGTGCGGCGCAGGGAGTCGTGCATCGACTCGGAGATTTTGATGATTCCCATGTTGCCCTATTTATATGAAATGTAGCTGTTTCGCATATTAGCAGAAATAAACCGGGCTGCCACGGGTTGTTGTTTCTCAGAATAGATGGCCGAATTCTCACAAAGTTGTCCGTGAGGACGTTTGTGAGAACCGCGGTCATCCTCGGTGCTGTCTCCTCTGTTGATGTGAAAGTCTCTACGAACTAGCAGCTCACGGGGCCGAGGGTAACGCGTTTACTCCGCCAGTATCTTCTGATGCGACTAGTACAAATGCCCGGCATAGCCGGGCTTTTTTGGGATGACGTTCGGTCGCACTGCGGCTTAGGTGGCCTCCCGAAGGGTAACGGTCGATCCAATGTCTGACTACGCGATATATCAAATGTCAGAAACTGGTCGGATGCCGACTCACGTTTTTCATGTCGCTTGGCGCTGCCTCGTGCCCGCCGCAACCGGCGGCACGCGACCCAAAGGCGAAATTCGCATGATCGATCTCGACGCTCAAAACCGGACTTTCGAAACGGAGGGAATTTGGGAATTTAACGGTTGGCGCCGATCCTTCTGTGCGCGCGCTGGCGGCACTCTGCATCGAAAAGGACTCTGCGCTCCAAGCGGCGGCAGGCCCGTATGCTCAGGCTCGCATGCGCATGACGTGAGCTGTCCTGACGAGATCGACCAAGCGCATTCCCGGGCCTTCCCTGCCGACCCACGAAACCACCACTGTGACATCATTGGCGGAGCAGGCCGTTTGATCACTCCGCCAGACCCCATGTTTCCACGGGCTCTCGCTGGGACTTGCGTTTTAGGAAAGACCACGTAGTTAAGTGTTATAAATAGCGCAGTGTGACATCGTAGGCACTCGCATCCCATGGCTGACTCGCTTACTTGCCTGCTCCAGACCCTCCGACCATGCTTGAGCACGGAGCTTGTCGCCGCTTTGGTCAAGGAAGGTGTGGCGCCTGCGACGGCCCGGCAGCGCGTCTCGCGCTCGACGGAGATCAAGAAGCTCGCCCACCTTGTGTTCCCTCGAGGGGCGCGCTTCGTCTACCTGCAGAGCGACTACGCCTCGCCGGAGTTCTGGCACGAGCTCGTCAAGCGCCTTCTACAGCACAGCGCGTCGTACGGCGGCGGTCTTGCCGCCCTCATGGCCCGTGGCGGCGTCATGCCGGTCAGGCACTTTCTTATCGCGTGTGGCGCCCCCATCGCCCAGAAGGGCCACATCCCGGCCCAAGGCGTCCTTGACCGCCTCAAGAGTGCTCAATTGGTGACGTGCTTCGACGCCCCGGGGATCGGTGAATGCATCGAGCTGGCTCAGACTGTCGAGGCAACGCCGTGGGAGCTCAACCGTCTGCGCGCACGCCTGAACACAGAGGCTGTGCTACTCAGCGCCGTCAAGGACTGGGCCCGGAACCTGGCGCTCGTGAGCTACAACACCGTGGCACTCCGTGCCACGGACGGTGGTCAGCCGCGGGTGGGCACCTTCAACTGGGATCTGACCGGCGCCTCCTACCTTGGCCCGCTCACGCAGTGGGACAAGGCCGCCAACAAGAAAAAGCCTGGCTATCTCGTCTGCGACGTGCTGCTCGGGGTCAACGTCGCCGCACACGAGCTCCAGCCGTTCATCAATAAATGCACCTCGCTGCGGGCGCTTGCGAAGGTGGGCCGCTGCATGCAGGTCTTTGTAGCGGATGGCTACACGCCGGAGGCCTTCGCGCTTGCGAGGGAGAGCGGTGTCGTTCCGGCGACCACGACGAGCCTGTTTGGGCTCGAGGTCGCCAAGGCTCTTCGAGAGCTGACCGACATCCTCAAGGACGCATACCTGCGCCCGGACTCGTTCGATAGGGTCGCGGCTGTCTTCGACAAGCTCAGCCACATCGAGGGCGCTGCCACCAACCTGCGAGGCGCTCTATTCGAGTACATCGTCGCTGACCTCGTGCGTCAGCGTGACCCGCACACGTCGATCGACCTCAACGAGATTCTCAAGGATGACGCCGGCGGCCAGGCCGAGGTCGACGTTCTGGTCTATCACGCCAACCAGTCCGTCCGATTCATCGAGTGCAAGGGCTACAAGCCCGGCGGCACCGTCCCTGACGAGATGGTCGAGGTCTGGCTAAAAGAGCGTATCCCAGTGATGCGACGTTCACCTCAGGCCACTTGGCAGTGGCGCGAGTGCAGGCAAGTCTTCGAGTACTGGACCAGCGGCGTACTGTCGGAGCGGGCCCGTGGGCTAATCGCGGACGAAGCGGCGCGCGTGAGGCGCTACGACTTTCGGGTTGTCGAAGGTGACGAACTGGGGCGCTTGGTTGCTAGTACTAACAGTACCGCCCTCAAGAAGACGTTCCGCCAGCATTTCCAGGCACACCCCCTGAGTGAGATCGAACGCGTCGCCAAGCGGCCGCCTCGGCGTCTGGCCATTCCGCCCTCGTCCCGACTCTCGACCCGCAACCCGTCGGATTTCGAAATCACGACGCCGTTGCTCGGCGCACCGACGGCAGAAGATGACGCGCCCGACGACGTCGTCGACAGCTCCAATTCCTAGTCGCGGACGCCGACCCTCTAGCGACATCTCGAATGCCAATCAACTATCTCGCCGAATTTCCGATCCCCGCGCGCCTACTTCCGGCCAAGCTTCGGGCCCTTCTACGTCCAATCGGCCTCGACCCAGATCAACCCGTCGAGGTGGCATCGATGTTCGAGGAGGAAACTCCGAGGCTTGGTCTGGAATGCGTGCACATGCTCACCGCCGTGGTGCCGGAGGATGAGGCCGAAGGGCTCGGCGTGCTGGATGAAGCCGGCGAAGGGCTCGTGGCTAGCTCCGTGCCGGTCGTGGGTGCCAAGGGTTCCTCGAACAAGTTCGACCCTTCCGTTTCCAGCTACGACTACATTGTGGCCGCCTGGGGCGACGGCTCCAGGTTCAGTTTCAACTTGGCCGAAAAGGTCTGGATGGCGCTCGGACTCAGCGCTCGGTGCGTGGGCAACGAACAGCAGCGCCTTGTCTACGACGATCTCAGCCTGCCGGTTTTCGAAGTCGCGCAGGGTGAGATCTCGGCCCAGTACCACTTCGAGTCATCGAGAAACGTCAGCTGGAGCATGCGCAGCGAGTACCTCAGAAGGTACCTCTGGATACGCGGTGCCGTAGGCGCGCGCGCGTTCTACTATCAGGCGAGCCTTGCCGACGGCCCCGAGTTGCGCGAGCTCATGAACGGCCAGGACCACTTCCTCGCGGAGCCAGAAGGCGGTTGGTATCAGATTGATCTGCGTGAGAACGAGGGGCGTCTCCTCCTCCAGGTCTGGGCGACAGTTGTCGCCCTAAGCTGTGAGCAAACTCCCGAGCGAGGGGCTGACGGGCTCGCCTGGCCCGGAATCGAAAATCCGGTGACGCATGCTTGGGCGAACGCTCAGCTGCATGGAAGCATCGTCTACCTGGACGACCGGTTCCTTGAGAGATACGAGCAGAACGAGCACTTCGACTCCATGCCGGGTCGGCGAGGCTCGTGCAACCCGTCCTACGGTGGCCAGTGGGCATTCTCTGGGTGCGAGCGCATCGGACGCAACCTGATTCGAGTTCCCATCCGCGAGCTCTACAAACCCAAGCCCGACCGGGAAATCCTGCACGCCAACCAGCATGCAGTGGCACCTTGGCGAGTCGAGGCAGTGGACCACGCAGAGGAGCACATCGCGTCCAAGACTGCGCGTCTCGTCGAGCAATTGCTTGACCTCGCCGACAACGTCGTACAACTCGGAGCGACGGTCGGGGTGGGGGCGAATGTCGACGATGTGCTGAAGTTCTCTCGCGGCGAGATCACGACCAACTGGTGGCATCGATATCCCCAGCTGAGCCGCCTCGCGCAAGTCGCCCCATTGGAGATGTCGCAGCAGGCCTTTCTGAGCAGGTGCAAGGTTCTGCACGAGACTTGGCAAAGCATCTCCGCCGCGCATCTGAAGCGCCTGCTGAAAGCAGCCGGTTGCCCTGCGAAGGAGGTAGACGGCCTGGCAAGCGCCAAGCTTCTTCAGGGAGTGCTCAATCTCGTCGAGCGCCTCGAGGGCGAGCAAAAGGATGTCACGGCCCTTCGGAGCGCCGAGGAGCCCACGGGCTGGAAAGACAAGAACGAGCGGCTCGCGCCGCTATTTCTGAACAACGATCTGCGCATCGCCGACGCGCACGAGCTCGGTGGAAACGTCGGTCCGCTGCAAGCCATGGGGTTCGACACGGGTGGCCTCGGCCAGGGTTACGGAAAGGCGCTTGACTTCGTGTTCGACTCCGTCATCCGCGCGTTCGAGGCACTCAACACGACGCTGAGAGGCGCACTGGACCGCTAGTCCCAACATCGCCTTCCTATCTTCTTGATGTTCGGATGTCTCCGGTGAAAAGCATTGCATGGACAGGCTGGCAGCCTTTCTTGGAGTGCCGAGCGGCGGAGCCGCCGTAAACCTCGCCCTGTTGCTTAGCGAACAGACGATTTTGACTGGCTCTGGTACGAGAGTATTTGCGAGAGCCGTTGTGCTTGTCCGCGGGCGCGCCAACTTCTAATTGTTGCCGTCGAACAGCCTAGTACTTTCGCAATCTGCCCAATCGACATGCCGCTGGAAGCGAGCCGTTCAGCTCGCTGAATTTTTGCACTTAAGGCCCGTGATCGGCCTCGCACGCCGGGAGCTTGGCGTAACTCGCACGAAAGCCAGCGTTCTGCCAGTGCAACCTTCTCGGGCCACGCTTGTGGCAACAACTCTAGGGGATCAAGTTTGTTGCGCAGCAGGGCATCAAGGGCCACGTTTCCTAGCGGAATCGGCCCATCAAGCAACTGCCGAACATTCGGCGAGCCGGCGAGTTGTTTTCGGATACGTTTGAACAGGTCCACCTCTCCGCGTGGCAAAGTCCCCCACAGATGCCGCGCGATGAGGTTCGGTATTTCCAACTCGGCGTGAGCCTGGATGATAGGCCTTCTTCGGTCCCAGCCGAGCTCTCGCGCCGTTTTTCTGCCGAGGTAGTATCGGCGAGCCTTTTGTGCCTTTGTCCCCTGGAATGCTCTCGCCTGTGAGTGCGCGAGGCAGTATTGGTGGCCGTGTGGCGCATGCCTGAAGCAAAGCTTGCAGTCGGGATATGGTAAGCGATCAACTGCGCAGCCGATCAAAACCAACCAGAATGCTGCCAGCCGAAAACCATCGTCAGATCGTCTGGGTAACTTCAGTAACTGCGCATAGGCGAGCTTTAACAGCTTAACTGGGCTTCGGATCGCTTCGTCGGATTCCGCCTGATCAAGAGCGATGGAATCAAGAAGAAATTGGACGCCGCTACGAAACGTCTCGCTTCCTATCGCGTCCACGAGCGAAGCCCGCAGCCACGTGGCGGCAAGCCTATCTATCTGGTTTGCCGTAACCGGCCACCGACGGCTGTACGACACGGCGACCTCATCTGCAGCCAACGGGACGAAAGGAAGCCGCGCGACATAGTGATTCCAGCGAATACGCGCCTGTAATCCGTCTTGGGTTATCCAACCTTTGCTCAGTCCATCATCGCCCAGCAGAACTGCATCTTCAAGGTCTTTCCAGCCAGATACAGCAGCCTGAAAAAGAGAGTCCCATCTCGGCCAAAGCCCAGCCCACTTTGGCTCTGGGCGTTTCCGAAGCGTTGCATTTGCTGTTTTCATTGCGTCTGGCAAAAATTTTGCCCCCCATTGAGAATGCATCAACATGCATTGCAGGAGTCATTCATGGAAGCCTTGGTCACCGCAAACGAATTTGCAGCGATCCTGCGGATCTCGCGCCGGAAATTTGACTCGATGTATCTGAAAGGCGAGACACCGGCATGCCTTCGAATTGGACGCCAGCGCTTCTGGCGACCGCAAGATATTGCGGCTTGGATGGGCACATTGGTGGAACCCCAGGCGCCAGCCAGCGTAATGCTAACGTCGCCTCATCAACAGGGGCAGCAGCGATAGAACCGAATTTATCGGAACGATCGGTAGTCGGAGACCGCGTGTATCTGTCTGGAAATCCCTCGAAACTCGCTATCCCGCGAACCCACTGATGGGATTTGCCGCATGAAGTCCTTTTCTGTCGCCAGCTAGTCCGACAGTACGACTAGGAGAAAATCGATGCCATAAAGTGAAAAAGCCAATCACATCTGAGATGGACTGGCTTCCTCGATCGCGCGGAGCGCGACTATACAACGGTGTGGAAACCTCAGTATAGCCGCTTCCCCGGTCGAGTCAATCCCGTTCGTCTCCACGGTGCGCGATTTTTCGAATCGCGCGGTCGGCGCTCGCCCATACGGTCCGAGACGCCCCTTTCCACGCGCCCAGCCTGGGCGCCGGAGACGATGTCATGCCTTCAAAAATCACACGAAGCGGTACTTCTTTCCGGGGCTTCATACCGTCGATCAAGAGCCCCCCGTCTGTACCGTGGCACAGCTGGGGAGAGGAAGGGGCCGCCCTCCTCCTGGAGTTTTCCCCGGAAGTCACGCATTACCGTGACGCCCAGGATCGGCAGTTTCAGCTGGGCACGATTTCCCAGCCGTTCAGCTACACGCCCGATTATGAGGTGACGTTGCGCGACGGCTCGATCGTATTCATCGAGGCCAAGCCGGCACGGGAAGCGCGTCGTCCGTCGGTCGCAAATCGTCTGGCTTTGGCGCGAGCCGGCCTCGCCGAACGAGGGTTTCCTCTTTATGTCTGGGACGAGAGGATTACCGGAGCCGGCATCCGTCGCGACACCCTCCGGTTGCTTCGCCCCTGGCGTGGCCGGATTGGTCGCAACGAAGCTGACGAGGCTCGCGATCTGGTCGCCCGGATGCAGCCTCGTACGTTCGGCGGACTGATCCATCTCGCACGCACGAAAACCCGCGCACTCACTTGGCTTGCAAACGGCGCCGCCGGCATTGACCTCGACTTGCCCTTCCTGTCGACGGCCGAACTTTTCGTTGACCCACCGGAGATGCGACATGCGCAGATTTTTGCTTAAACCCGCGATCGTCTTCGTGGAAGGTTCTATTCGCTGGACCGTGCAGCGACGTCTGGCAGACGGCCGGATTCTTCTGGAATCGGATGACGGAGAGCCGCTGCGTATTTTCGAGGCCGAACTTTGGGCACGTCACGCATCAGCCTCGTGGGAACTCGACCGCGACAGTATCGCTGAGGCAGTCGCGCCCGTGATTGAAGTTTCACGGCGTGACGCGTCAACTTACAAGGAGAAAGATGTGCAGCAGGCGCAGATGCGCTTGGCATATCTTCGGGCAGTTGCAACCGAAGGCTGCACCGGCCAACCATACACGGAAGTTGTTCTCGCGCGCGTCGCTGCCAATCTAGGTGTGAAGGCGCCACCAAGCTACCGCAGCTTCTGCCGCTGGAAACGGCGATACCGCATCGCCGAAGATGTCGTGGATGTTATTCCGCGTCACGAGCGCAAGGGAAGAACCAGTGTACTCGACGGAGCGCTATTGAATCTGGTTGAAGACGTTATAGAGACGCACTATCTCAATCAGCAGCGGCCAACTGTGGCATCCCTGTACGACAGGGTTGTTACAGCCATCGAGGAGAAAAACCACCTTCTACCGGAGCCTCTACCTGTAATCAGCCGCGCGACGCTCTATCGCCATGTACACACATTGGACTGGTACATGGTCACTGTTGCCCGCGAGGGGCGTCTGGCTGCGAAGAGGAAATACCGCCCCGTGTATGGATCGCTCCGGACGCAACACATAAATGAGCGATGGGAAATCGACCATACCCCAGTCAATCTTCTCTGCGTCTGTCCAAAGCGCCGAATCGTCATCGTGCGCCCAATATTGACGGTCGTGATTGACGCGCACTCCCGCATGGTCATGGGATTTCAGATCAGCGCTCGCGTACCGGGTCAGGAAGAGGTTGGTGCTGCAATTCGCATGGGAATGCTGGGCAAAGGGGCGCTGCTGCAACAGCTTGGTCTTGAGCATATCGACTGGCCCGCGCGAGGCGTGCCTTCCCTCATCGTCGCTGACAACGGCATGGAATTCCACGGAACCGGACTGCGGCACGGCTGTGCAGATCTCGGCATTGAACTGGCGTATTGCCCAAGCCGATCCCCGTGGCACAAAGGGCGGGTCGAGCGCTTTATGCGAACGGTGGCTGAGCAGCTCTTTCACAATATTCCGGGGACGACGTGGTCGAGCACAACAGAGCGTGGCGATTACAACTCAGCAGACCTCGCTTGCGTCACTCTAGAAGATCTGACCAAACTTGTTGTTCGATGGATCGCCGAGGTCTATCAGCATGCGCCCCAGCGAGGCTTAGGGAAACGTACACCAAATATGGTGTGGCAGGAAAGCTGCCGAGAACATCACATCTACATGGCGGAAGATCCGAACGCGCTTGAGATTGCGTTCGCCGGTACGGCGCATTGCGTCGTAACGAATCGAGGCGTCACCTTCGAGCACCTCTCATACAACAACCCTGGTTTGCAAGCACTCCGGCTTCGTTTGCCTGAAGGCGAGAAGCTACGTGTCCGATATTTTTTCGAGAGAGTCGACGCCGTGCAGATATTCGACCCGGCACGGAAAGAGTACATCGAAGTGGTTTGTACGGATCTGCAATACGCGACTGGACTCACACGTGACATGCACGCGGAGCTGGTAGATAAACTGAGACGGGACGCCAAAGTGGTCGACACCGACTCTCTTCGTCATGCACGGATCGCGCTAAGCAACCACATCGATGAACTATATCGCAGCCATCGGATGTCGGATCGCCGTAGGGCAGCAAGGCTCGAGGGACATTCGAGCAAATCAACCCTTCTGGGACGGCATTCCACGCCCGTCGTTGCATCGCCCGGAATTTCAGTCGAAGACACGTTCGCTGATACCCATACTGATGGCATCAAGGATATTCCTGCGTTCTCTGTTTCGAAGCGCTCGACAAGCCAGTCAAGGAGCAAGCGATGATTAATTTCAACGTTCGAAACAACATTGTCGATCATCCTGACTTTGTCGCGGCCCAATCCGCTATCGAGGAACTGCATGGATGGCAGCGAGAGTCTGGCGAAATGTCAGGACTTGCCTTGGTGGGGCCGAGTGGCAGCGGAAAATCAACTGTACTGAAGGGTTATCGGGATCAATTCCCAGCGCATGAAGAACTGATAAGACGTGTAATTCCAACACTATATGTGGAGGTGCCATCGGCACCTACTGTGAAGTCGCTTGCAGAGGCGATTCTGCTCGCTATGGGCGCGGCGATTCCTCCTGGCTCGACAGGGGCGCGCTTGACCGAATGCATTGTGACGCTTGTTGAGGCATGCGGTGTGGAACTCATCTTTCTCGATGAATTTCAACACTTTGCCGATGGAGCCAAACGCCGGTTGCTGGAAGTTTCGGATTGGCTTAAGGGTTTGCTCAATCGCTTGCAGGTATCAGTTGTCTTGGCAGGACTTCCCTCGCTGTTGCGGGTGCTCGAAGTCAATCAGCAGCTACGCCGGCGCTTCTCAAGAGTCGTGAGGTTGAGGCCTTTCTCGACGGCCAACAAGCCAGACATCGGTACCTTTGTGGGAGTCGCAAAGGCACTGATGACTGATATGCCGCTGCCCTGTGCAAATCTCGATCAAATTGGGTTTATACAGCAGTTGCATTTTGCAACAGGTGGGCTTGTTGATTACATGTGCAAGATCATTGGTGGCGCCTACCGAATTGCGGCATCGCGCAAGGCTCGCTTCATAGACATCCCGGATTTTGCAAAGGCATTTCACGTATACATCTGGGATGAAGCAGTCCCGAGCCGGGATCCGTTCCATAAGAGACGGTTTCAAAAAGGGCCCGAGGGGCTGTTAACTTTCGCGGCGAGCTGTTAACCTCAGGCATCGGAACAACCGAGACGAGGAGATGGGCAAGCCAATCATCGACGACGAGTTGTGGACACTGATCGAGCCGTTACTGCCGCCATCCAAGCCACGGCGCAAGAAGAACCCGGGCCGCCTGCCGGTTTCGAATCGCGCCGCGCTGACCGGCATCTTGTTCGTTCTCAAGACCGGACTGCGCTGGCGCGATCTGCCTGCCGAGATGGGTTGCGGCTCGGGCGTGACATGTTGGCGACGGCTACGCGATTGGCAGGCTGCCGGTGTGTGGGACCGTTTGCACGAGCTGCTGCTCGCGAAGCTGCGCGCAGCAGACCAAATCGACTTCTCGCGAGCCGCTGTCGATTCATCATCGATTCGCGCAGTTGGGGCGGGCCAAAAACTGGGCCAAACCCAACCGATCGCGCGCGACCCGGTTCCAAGCACCACATCGTCACCGACGCCAACGGCACGCCGCTTGCCGCGATCCTGACCGGCGCGAACGTCAACGATGTCACGCAATTGCTGCCGCTGATTGACGCGATTGCGCCGATTCGCGGACTGCGAGGCCACCCGCTGCAAAGACCGCGTGTGGTCTACGCCGATCGAGGATACGACTCCGAGCGACATCGACGAGCGTTGCGCAATCGCGGTATTGAGCCGGTGATCGCCAGGCGCCGTACCGAACACGGCAGCGGCCTTGGCAAATATCGCTGGGTCGTTGAACGCACGCATGCTTGGCTGCATCACTTCCGTCGCCTCCGTATTCGTTTCGAGCGACGTGCGGACATTCACGGCGCGTTCCTCAAACTCGGTTGCTGCCTGATCTGCTGGAATACCCTTCGGCGCGTCGAGCAGCCTTTATGAAACCGTCTCTAAGAAATTCAACGGCATTCCTTTGACACAGGCAGGTGAGCCGTTCTCGGAGGTGCTCTGATGAGCCAGGCGCTGCTGATCGGTGTTAAAACCTATCCGGGGGAGTCGCTTTCTTCCATGCTGCTACGAACTGCAGAAGCAAACGCACTACCCGGGCCGGGATTTGTTCTGCGTGTTGCCGGCATCGCAAGCACATTTCCCCGCCTGCCAAATGAAGTCGTGTCGTTGGCAAGAGTTTGTCGCCAGGATCCTGAGCTAATCGGCGCTCTTTGTCCGCGCGAGTTTGGCGTCAGGGAGCGCGGTGCAGGACCGAGACGGCGCTACACGTATTACGGGGCCAATGTGGGGCAGCACCACTTGCTTGTCGGCACTTGCGAGCGAGTGTGCCCGATGTGTATTCGCAAGTTCGGATACCTGCCTGGCGTACATGCATTCACGTTCGTCACTGCTTGTCCATATCACCAAGTGCGAATACTTGATCAATGCCCGGCATGCGAGCGAGCCATAGACGCGTTGCGACCGCGACTCCATCTATGTCAATGCGGCTTCGACCTTGGTGGAGATGGCGTACGCGTATCGGACGAAGAAATGCGAGTCGCCAGACTTGTGTGTCGCCGCTGGCAGTTGCATTTCCTTCGCGAGACACCTCCTCGCTGCGAAGACGTATGCGACGAGTTTAACAAGCTGGATCTTGACGACTTGCTCAGGGTGATTTCGTTCTTTTGCACGCTTGAGGCTGCAGGCGGCTGGTCACGCTATCCAGCATCTCGTTCAAAGAGAGTTCGTGACGTCGCGTGGCGCGTAGAACGTGCAGGCTGCTTGGTGAGGGACTGGCCATACGGGCTACAGTCCGCAATAAGCAAAGTGCGTGATCCACTGGTTCAGATGCCGCCATGCACCTACCACAGCGACTATCTCGGACGCCTATCTTATCGGCTGTTTACTGAACTACCTGAGCCGACATTCGGTTTCATTCATCGTGCGTTCATCTCCAGTGCGCAACGAAAGAATGCAACAAAGCCGTTCGGCAAGATCCAGAGATAATTCGTTCGCCCGATATCCCGGACGACCATCCGGTGGCAGCCCACATCCAGCTGCGATTGTGACGTTTGCTGGCAAGAAGCGTTGGCGGAGCAAGCGACAAGCGTAGGAGATCGCTGGTAGCAGAGTGGTTAGACCATATCGAAAGTCGGATACTGCGGGCTGCTCGATTTATGGAAAAATTCTATGAGAAGTCGAAAAATTTAAAGAGGATATAGTCACGTCGAAAGATGAGTTTTGTTCTATGGAAAGTGCTCGTCCACGCGTGGCCGAATTTACCCTGCTTGGCGACTTTCTCCAGGGACTTGTCCGCTCGGCCGGCGATTTCGTGGCGCTTTTTGAGCGGCAGGTCAGCGAGCAGATGGCTGGGGAATCCATTTGGAATGAGAAAATGCTGTGTTCATTGTCGTATGTAGATTCTGTATAAATATGGATTGTTGAGTATAGGAGTATGGCGATTCCAGCAAGCCAGCACACGACATTTTCAATTTAATGATTATTTGACTATCGTTTGACAATGCGTTAAAACAAAAACGTCCGTTTAAATTTTTTGGAATTTCATCATGAGGGCATCACTTCCCGGCCGCCAGCTAGGCAAGCGTGTCACCGCAATGATCACGGGCTCGGACGGGCTTGGCGCGAGCACTGTCGATATCGACACCTTCCGCCGAATGGCACCGCTGTCTCAACGCCGTACCATTGTTGAGGGCTTCGATGCCGCGATAGTCGAGCGTGTGGCGAAAGAACTGCTGGATATCTCTGTTCAAGAATTCCTCAGAGCATTGAGTTTATCGACCTCGACTATCCGACGGAAGATGACGAATGGGGACCGTTTGTCCTTAGTCGAGTCAGATCGCGTTGCGCGAGTGCTCTATGTCCTTGACCACGCGACTGAGGTGTTTGGGGCTCGGGATCTGGCTGCGCAATGGATGACCCGAGCACATTCCGAACTCGATGGCCTGAAGCCGATCGAGGTAATGGATGTTCAACCCGGTTACGATCGGGTGCGCAATCTACTCAATCGCGCTGTATTTGCGTTAGGTGTATGAAGCCCTTTCGTCTAGCAAAGCAGTAGGGAAGGCGGTAAGCTGTAGAAGTCGCGACCCGATCTGACAGTTACCCGTTCCGACAGTGCATGACTGTCAGATCAAGTCTGAACTTCTACACCTTATCAAAGGCCGTGATCGACCCATTCGCGCCTTTGAGGACGTAAATGCCACCGTCCGTTTTTCCTTTCTTGGCGAAACGACTTCAACACGATTCTCGATCAAAATCAATTCCGCCTGAGCCCCCAATTTTTCTCTAGTACACGAGATAAATTCGACCCGATGAAAAGTCGCTAACGTAAATGCGGCCCTGCGAGTCTAGCGATACGCCTGTCGGATTTCCCAGATCCGTCGCGATTATTGATTGCTGAAAACCTAGAGGCGAAGGAGTTAGCTTAAGTAGTTGGCCCGGGTTAAATATCGCCACGTATAGTGTTCCATCGGCTGCTACCGTGAGATCACCAACAGCCCCCTCGACGGCGAGCCCGATAGTTTCGATCAAACGTCCGCCTTGCTCGTAAACGTCAATACATCCGCCGACGTGTGGGGGGATGTATAGCCGAGCGTCAGGACCGATACCAATAACGTGAGCGCTTCCTCGGGTTGCAAATGTGGTTTCAGCTCCGTCTGGACTAACGTGAAGGACGCACCCGCCACGCGACTGCATAACGACGGCGAAGAGATCTCCCGCACTTGTCGTCACCATTCCCTTCTTGGTGCCCTCTATGTCGCGACCGATTTCGACCCCGGGCTCAAAGCGGAGACCGTTGCGGGGAAAATAAAATGCGCCGCCTTGGTGTACATTATTTGCGTAAATTCCGTCAGATGCATGGAGTGCGATGCAATCGACGCCAAATGGCGCCAGGTTGGGTTTGGGGATTCGTAGCACAGTTTCGACGCCACCTGCTCGCTTTAGCTTAAAAAGCGAACTTGACTGGTCGCAAAAATACAAATCATCAGCGCTGTCGAAACGAATGGATTGGGCGCGATACTGGCTTTCAAAATAAATAACCTTATCGCCGCGGATATGGTCCTCAACTCTTAGATCAATCGAACTCTTAAACCCATGCTGGACGTAATCCAACTTGGTCTGCCCTAGGGATTTCCCGCGCACGACACCTCCTGCGACGTGTGCCACCTGTTCATTTTGGCTACTCCATGCGCCTCTGTTAGCAGAAACGTTCCTTCGCACAGGACCGTCCGTTTCGATGGCGCGCACGGTTAACGTCCGAATCTCACCGACCGTCAGCGAAACGACGCTCGGGAGAATGCTAAGGTTGCTTATTACGCTGGTCCCGCGTTCTCCGAGAACATTCGGTGCGGCCAGCGCAGAACTATCCCACGCTGGCAAAATTTCACCACTGGTCGAGCGAAACCACGTTTTCCCGATCGCTGGCCGATCAAACTCAAACGGACCGTGCGAGATGTATTGTCCCTTCCTGTATGTCCCTCGCGTCGGTTGTATCCGCGCGAACACTTTGCCACCCTCATTCGCTTCAACCATCAGGCCAGTGCAATCAGATCGCCGTACTTTTCCGCTCGCATCGCTGTACAAAGGAATATTTGATTCAGTGACCTCGTAGATGTTGTCAGCGCCGCCGGCAGCCGGCCGTCCATCAACATGAACCGAATGTACTTTTTCATAACCGGAGAACACGTCAAGGTTCCCAACAAAACCCGCAGAGAGTTCGAACTCCGCCATATCGACGCGCTGCAGCGTTGCTGGAAAGGCTTGTCCCGAGCTAACTACCTTGTCTATCCGAGTCAATTGTCCGCCGTGAAATGTCACCGTCATACGATCAGTAAGCGCGACAACTTCGACGCTGACAACATTTGGAAGCAGTGATTTGTCTCGGTCGAGTAGACGTAACAGGAAGCTTGCGAACTGGAGAAACGCACTGCACTCGCTAACTGAGCTACAAGGAAATGCAGGCACGTCCTTGTGTGCCCGGTCGTTTCTGACAAATCCGAATGCACCGGAGAAAATCGACTTAACCCATTCAGTGTCGCGCGGGGCGCCAATCTGAATTTTAGGTATCGAGCCATCAAATGCCTCGTTTAGCAAAGCTTGGCCGATGCTTGTCGAACTGATGCGGCTTTGAATCGCACTTTCGACGTAGCGAAGCGATGCAAGGATCGCGTCATCAAATTTTCCGGATTCGGCTATATCTTTTGCTTGAGACTGAATCGCCGGATCGATCGTCGGCCAGACGTTGCCCCATTCAATGTCGCTCATATTAGTGATCGTTTTTAGTGTCGAATTTGGACTGGAATTTTTTCATAAGGATCGGAAACATTAGCCTCCAATTCCTCTTGAATAGCCTACCAACGAAGCGAGATTCACCCTTGGGCGCGCCGCGGTTCTTGCATTATGCGACAGCAAAGCATTCCAAGACAATTGACGACGCCTACCGTTCCCAAGCGGACGGACGACGGCTCTGCTCGAACGGCTCCATCTGGCCAAACTGAGTCAGACAATCTGACGCTGTCTGCTTGGTCTAGTCCAGCCTTATACACTTGATCTACACGGACTCCACCACGTCATCACCATCATGTCCCACGCGCGCGAACGGGGAAACGGCCAGGCTGAGCCGCTTACGAATTAACGGGCTTCTACACCAGATTCAGCAGACCGATCTTGTGGCGGATGACGTTTTGGTTGAGACTACTCACGGGGTTACTCCTTGGCGTTTACGCGCTGTTTTGATGAAGATTCGCACCTCTATCAAAACGGATAACCCTACATCTTGGCAAGGCGTTACTGTCAGATCAAGTCTGAACTTCTACAACTGATGTCAGCGAAGATGTGATTAATTCGTATTTGGCGCGATTTCGACCGAACACTTGACTACATCCGATGTCGCCGCCGCCTCGAACTTGAGCGTCCCGTTTATCGATTAGCGCGAACGCCTTGCAAAACTTGGAATTTCTTGATAGCGGCCTTCTGGTTCCCGCTCGTAGGGTGACTCGAACATATCCGCATCGCCGACGTACAGCATCACCAGTACTTCACCTAAGTAACCTGGCATAGAACTCTCATGGATTTCGTAGTTTTCCGCCCCATCGTTCGAAAACCACGCTTGCGCTTCCTGCTTCCCAGAGCAATGCGTTGATTTGTCTCCATTTACGATGTCGTACGCAAAGCTGTCTTCATCGAGCGTTTGTACCAAGCGCCAGCGCCGTGGAACATGAGGGGCGAACGCGCGCCAGCGTATCCCTGCTCTGTCGTAGCAGGCGACGATTAAAGGCAATGAATCGACTTCGGCCATCCGGATGATGGCAGCTGCGATGCTGACGTCGAACGCTTGAGCTACGTCCCCGATGTGCTTGAACGTCGGGATTTTTGCTCCTGAGCGTACGGCAGGGTCGAATAGGTGGCGTGGCATCAACAGATGCGCGGCATAGCTGTCCGCTTCCTTCTCCAGTGACGCGTCGGACGCCAAGTTTGTACTCTGGTCATCGACGCGGCAGCGAAACGACCTCCCGCGATGCATATTCCAATGCCCAAGTTCATGCGCGAGGGAAAACCTTTCTCGCCCGCGATTGCCTGACGGCCTGATAGTCGCGATTGCCTGGTTCTTGACCCCTACGAGGGTCGCCTCGCAACCATCAATCTGTTCATAACGAACATGCATGCCCGCGTCGTAGGCGATGGCTTCGACGTCCAGTTCCGATGGGGACGAGATGCCAAATTCGGATATCAGTGCTTCCGCGCGCTGGCCGGGAGTCAATTGTTTTCTCCCTGTCCATCTCGAAGTTGCTTGAGCTGAGCGTAGAGCCGTCGAGCGTCGGTTTCGGACATTTCGCTGAGTTGACGAGCGGCGAGGGTGACCTGACCGTCGTTCGCTGCTTCGCGTATGTAGGCCTTAACGTCATCTAACGACACAGCAGAAGCCGGAACGTCGGGCTCATGTTGTCTCTGCTGACGAGCCGCTTTAGCTGCTGCCATTCGTTTGCGTCCAGCGGCTTGATTCGCTGCTGCGATGCGGTTGGAAGCGCGCTGCTTGACGGCCTCGATATCCTCACCTTCGAGTATTTCCTCGTCGGACATCGACATCAGCTCGTACGTGTATGACTCGAGAAAGCGCGACGAGAACTGTGGCTTGCGCGATGCGCTCATCCGTTCCTCCTTTCGTCTTCCATAGTTTCGAGTTTCCGGACCAACCGCTTACGGGCGGCCTCATACTGATTCTTGTCCATTTGTAGCGCTTCTGCGGCTTCTTTGCCGCGTCTTCCTGTAGCCCATTCCCAGGCGACCAACGCTGCTTCCGCATCCTCTGCGAGCAGCATCTCGACGCGAGTGGCTTGCTCGGCATCGGATGTCGCGACCTCGGGGGTGAGTGTCTGAACTGGCTCGACGTTACGGATAAGCAGGTCGGTCGAATCCATGACGTCGGTGCTTTCCACAACGGTGTGCCCGTCGATTGGACCGTTCGCTTCGCGCTTGCGAGCGTTACTGGCCATGCTGTCCAGGACCGATGCGATAGCCGGTACGGCCGGATATCCCCGATGCCAGACCCGCTCTCCGCCAAGAAGCTTTGCACAAGCGTCCTGCAGCAGGTCCTCGTGCGAATCGGCACCGACACCAGCGAACGCACGCCTGGCAATCCGTTCGACGCGGACCCAATCGGCCGGCGACATATTTTCCAGTTCCTGCTTGACCTCCGCCGGACTCAGGCGGTCGTCAGTGTCGAGGGCTTCTCTCATAGCTCCCGAACTCCCCTTAACGGTGAAGACTCTCCTGGCGCGCTCTACGGACGCTGCCGAAGAAAATTTTTGTTGAGACGTCCGTGCGGTCGTTCTGGAGAGTCTTACAAGGTGTGGGCGAAGCATTTGGCACTTCGCCGCTCCAGATGAGCGAGGACAAATTCGATGATAGTAGAACGCAAGACGCGCGACATCAATCGTTACCTGTCGCATCTGCCGGAGGGCGGTAAATATTACCTCGGCGTGCGCGTGCGCCCCGAGCATGCCGCTCGTCTGGCGGCGCTGGGCTTTTCGCGTCCGCTGGTCATCGGCGAACGCCTGTTGCCGCCGGCTCGCGGCGCGGCGAGCCGCCGCAACGCTAACGGCTTCGACATCGTTCATCGCGATCAGGACAAAGAGGTTGCGTATCGTCAAATCAGCTGGACTTATACGCAGCGCCACGGCGACCGTGAGGTCGAGGTGACCGAGGTCAAGGATGTTCCGTACTACCGTTATCCGCGTACGAACGTTCCGCCGTACTCCATCGAGGTTGTTATCTCGGCCGACCCTGACGGTGCGCATTGCATCGTCGCCGGTCCGTTCAAACACACGGATGAACAGACCGTTGTTGCGACGAACACAGCCAATATGTTGTTCGAGCAGTTCGGCTCGTTCGAGGTGCTCGACACGTCGATGAGCCCGTCGGTCAAGGTGCCAGTGCGCCGCCTCAACTGGAAGCTTCTGCCGCCTGGCAAGAACCCGTGGAAATCCGCATGGTCGTCGCTCGAAACTGTCATCGACAAGAGCCGTGGCAAGAGCCGCGAGGTCGTTGCATCGCGCTTCAAGGAAGTGGGCAAGTACGCGCCGGAATTCGTCGCCATCGGTCTGGGTGGCTTTGACGATTACGTCGTGTTCGGTTTCCCGAGCAAGGGCCTGTGCATCCTGGAAAGCCGGTTCACGAACAACGCCACCTACATTCTCGCCCACGCGAACTGGGAAATCGTCTCGCAGTTGACGAAGGCGCAAATCCTGTCTGTGTCTGCGCATCAAGGGCGCCTGATTCACGACCGCAACTGGTTTGATGCCCTGGGCGCAGTGCTGGGAGCCCCGCGGCAGACCCGGCGTAACGGAAACAAGCAGTAGGGTGGCAGCGCGTCGCGGCCGTTCGTGCCGCGCTGCTCGAGCAAGATTTGGCAGATTGTCGAGGGAATGATGGCAGGGACGCGAACACACGAGGAGCAACAGAAGCTACTGCTCGAAATCATCAAACGCTTTGACGGGTACATCAACGCGACGAACTCGAAAATCGCGGTCGTACTGTCGTGTTGCACGGCCTACATCGGTGGCCTCGGCTTCAAGCCCGTCGACCTTTCCGATAAGCGCGAGCACGACTGGGCCTGGTGGGGCTTGCTCGCAGTCTCGCTGCTTTCGGTGCTCTCGACATTGGTCGCAGGCCAGTACGCGTACCCCGCCGCGCGCTCAAGCTGCAAACGCCAGCCGCCCGCGCGCCATACGAGAAACCCTCTGCTATTTTTTTTGCGATGTCGCCTCGCATGCCGGTGGCCGCGATGGCTACACAACTTACCTCGTGTCAATGACCGCGGAGGACGTGAATACAGACCTCTCGGCGCAGGCTCAAGTGCTCGCAACGATTGCAGCTTCGAAGTTTCGCCTGCTTGGCAGAGGTATCAACTGACTTGTCCGCGTGCAGTTGCCCTCGTTTGGCATTGTTCTGGTTATGTTGATTACCGTGCCCTCCAAGTGGACTCTCTCCAATTTCGCCTTTCTTGAGTATAGATCGACGCGATAAGGCGATTGCGCTTTGAATGTCGCGATACATTGGATGTCTGCATAAATATCGCAATAATAGAGGGGTATATGAAATATTGGATTAATGCAGTAGGCGGGGTATTCCGACATCCGGGGGTGCGGCTTGTAGTTGTGCTTTTGGGGTTGACGTTGGCGACAAGGGTGGTCAGCTATGGTTGGGGAGCTAAGCTTATAGGAGCCTCCTTTTTCGGTTTCATGTTGTGGGGGCTATTTTTGGAGTGGCGGCGATTCCTGCCACCTTTTCGCAGGATGATGTTAAGGCGGGTAATGCGTATTATGAAAGCGCTACGGCCGCTGCGCAAGCTTCCTCCCGACGTCCCGGTCTTGTACGGAGCTGTCATGATGTACATGATTGCTCGTCTGATACTTACTACCCTGCACTGGATGCCCTGGATCGGTTCCACATATGAGATATTCTGCGTCGGTGTGGTGACATCGATTGCTGCTCTTCGGCATGCACATCTGATACTTTCCCGGATCGCGAAGTGGTCATGGGGAAAGGTGCTCGGCAAAACGTTATATGCGATGTCGACTGCGGTATGTTTGGCGATCGGAACATCGCAAGCAATACGTACGACGCGACTTTTGACACATGCAGATGCGAAGTACTTCCCGAGTTTTGTTGGTCTTCTGTCATCCTGGTATGTAGTCCTGAATTTTGTCCGATGCGCTGCAATTTTTCTGGCCGTGTGTGGCGCAATACTTATTTTGATCAACCTGCCGTCGCTCTTGTTGAGATCCGTGCGAGAGTGGTTAAAATTCATTCCGGAGGAGAAGACGGACAGGATATTCATTTGGTGGCGACGAGTGCGCTTCGGTCGCCGTGGTGACCCGGTGCTTCAAGGGCGCTACTTGCGAGACGTTATTGAACTGTTTACCCCGGCGGCATTACTCGGTATCGCTACGGTGATCGTCGCGGCGCCAGAATCGATATCAGACGCACAGGCTACGGGAATAATCCTTAACCAGACGCTATTTGCTATGGAGTACACCGCTGATGGCGGCTGCCCTGCGGTTGGCAACCGGCCGACTGTGCATCTTGATCGAGATTTTGTGTCGACTGGGGTGCTGGTAGGGGACCGGTTGATTACAACTAGGCAAGAGTGTCATGGTCCCGAGAAATCCAAGTAGCTACTCGAGCGTGATAAACAGCACGCCTTTGGCCGTGCCTGGGCGCTGGCATACCGTCACGATCCCGCAGGCCCGCGCGAACTGTCCGTTGCGCAACTGCGCGAGCTCGCGCGCCGGCAGCAGCTAGTCAGCTCGCAGGCGATCGCGCAGCAGCTCGAGCGGGTGCCGTCCGAGCGTGAAACCTATCGCGCGGTAGTTCGTCACGATCTCGCGTCCCTCCGAGGCCGCCGGCAGCACGGGCGACTACAGGCCGATCTCGATACTTGGCTTGCGTATTACAACGGCGAGCGAACCCATCAGGGTAAGATGTGCTGCGGTCGCACGCCTTTGCAGACGCTCATCGCGGGCAAGGAGGTTTGGCGTGAAAAGTGAGCCATCTGAATCTGATCTGACAGTCATGCACCGTCGGAACGGGTAACTGTCAGATCGGATCGCGACTTCTACGGTTAATGAGGATGCAGTCATGTCGATCGTTGAGTTCCATCCTAGCGGAAAAGCTCATCCACGCGCGGCCGAATTTTCCTTGCTTTGCGACCTGCTCCAGGCACCTGTTCGCTCGAGCAGGGATCTCGCCGTGCTTGCAGAACAGCGGGTAGGCATCGATGTGCTTGACCGCCTTGACGCGTACGGTCTGAAAGACAAAGAACTCATCTTCATCATTCCTCGCAGCACTCTTTCATATCGCCGGCAGCACGGCGAGCGCCTGTCCAAAACCGAGTCCGACAAGGCGATCCGCCTCGTGAAGATCTTGGCGCAGGCGCAAGCCATTTTCGGTAATCAGGAAAAGGCGATGATCTGGCTGCGTGGCCAGCAAACCCGATTCGCCGGTAAAACGGCGCTCGAACTGGCAGCAACCGAGCACGGCGCGCGACTCGTCGAAGATGCCCTCATACAGATCGACGAGGGCATCTTCGCCTGATGGATCTCTGGCGTATCAGCAACTACAGCGACAGCCAAGGGGGCCAGCGCCAGACAGATAAAACGACCCCGGGGGCCGCCGGTAATGTATGTGTCGTCAAGCGGCCGGAACCAGACGTTCGACCGCGGTCCGTGAGTCATCGACAATCGGGCGGTAGGATGCAAGTTGGCCTTCTGTTGGAACACACGTAAAGACTTTGTGCTATGTGCCGTAACTGGGCCTCGTGCGATACTTATCCCTCAGACGAGCCTTGGGGGTTTAGATGAATGCGAACGACTGGCACAGATTTGAAGACGAATTTGCAATACGAATCGCGGAAAAAATCAGTAGCCTCTATCATGCCCAGCAAGTCACTGCCGACGTCGTGCAGCATGAGAGCGGGCACCCGTCCTGGGTTCGAATCGGAGCGAAAAGTCGTGAAGGCGATACCGGATTTCCCTACTTACTGAATGTGCATCTAACGTGGCATGAGAGAGCTATAAAAGAACTGCTTGCGAACCCAGATAATTTCGACGCTTATTTAGAATCACTTCCGGGCAAGATGCAGGGATGGATGCAAGAACGCCCTATAGATTTCGGCTCCAGAACACAGCATGGGCCGCTTGAGCGCTTGTATCTCGACCATTTCGATGTTTAATCGGCGGCTGAACGGATGGACCATAACGCAGCGCGGCGAGCAATATATAATGCACCCGTGCTTGCCTCTATGTAAGCTGTCAACCTTCAAGGCTGGTGCTGCAGCATGCGCACGTCGAGCCCAGAAGAGAAGGGCCGCGTGAGAGCGGCTCTTCCGTCAGTCGTCGCAACTCACAAAACCGTCGATGTCGTCGGAATGAAGGTCGTCGCAAGGTCCCTCCGCCCTTGAGTAGCGCGACGCTTTACCCAAGTCATCCGACAAGTCAGGTCCAGTCCGAAGGATCTCGTTGTGAGAATATCTGTACCGTCTTAGCAGATATCGGAAGACATGAACTCATCGTTTGGCAAGTGCCTTGATGACGTCCTTGTGCGTCTCAAGCACTCGCTTGACAGCGCTTCGAACAATACGCTCTCCTTCTGGTCCCGATAAATCAATGGGAACAGGGCGGACGGGCTCTCCCCGGGGCTTCAACTCGATGCCGTAAAGCTTTCGTGTCATAACTTTCTCCCGCGATGCCGAAATTATGCCCGTTTCTGACCTCCCCAGGCTAGCCGAGTGTCTAGACATGGTAGCGGGACGAAGCCCACGCAGATCAGCTTGGGTGGCCACTGAGTCGAACCCAATGCAATCCTTGTTGGCGCCAACGAGCGCATTTGCTCGGAGTGTATCGCTGCGCATCAACACCTGCTGGGTGTGAATGCTTGCGTATTCTGAGCTTTGAGCATGGTGTGCGGGCGACGTTCTCTCGCTTTCAGTAGCACTCGGATTTGGAGCCCGGAGTTAATTTAGCAGTGGTCGACTGGATGTGGACTTACAATCATGAGCGCCCGGTATGGCGATGAGTGATTTTACGCCAAAGCAGCGGCTGGCCATGGCCGCTTAGTTTCTACTTCTGCTTGCCGTGGAAAACGGGGCATTACCACTGACTTTTGGTCAAAGACCAATTGCCTACGTAGGTAATTGCAAGGCTCAAATATTTTCGGCACTATTCACGGAGGGGAGATGGATTTTCGAGATATCAATATTGAGCAAATTGTTGCGCGTATCTGCAACTCGGACAACACCGGTGAAGCATTTAGACTGTATCATCTTGCAGCCCCACTTCTCAAGAATTACAAATTCGTATTTGCGTCGGATAAGGGTGGAAAACCTGGTTTTGCGGTAAATCGAACGTTTGCCGCAGGTGCCGCCGTCCGTAGTCTATTCAAAACCGATCGCGTTCTTGTGCTAGACCCGGATACGGCCTTGGAAATGGAGTCGGGACAATCAACCTATCCGATTGATTACTCAATTTCCCTCGATACCAATGCAATGAGCTACCTTGTTCCTCATATGGCGGGCAAGCGTGGCGGAGGGATTCCGGCAGACTTTTTAGAGGTTTTTGAGTTCATTGCAAGTCCCGAGGTTAATGTTGATCCAATCCCCTATTTCACCGAAAATCTACCTAATCTTGCCGATGGAAAATCGGCTGATGAGATTTTCGAAAATCTCAAAGCCTACGAAATTTTACGCACGATTGATGCAAAATGGCTCAAATCGAAAGGCGAAGTTCAATCAACGCTGACTGAACAAGAGTTGACAACGTCAGCCCAGCATCTGTTGTCGAAGATGTACATGGATATCAGCGATGATTCCGGAATGAAGAGAATTAAGTTTCGGCATCAATACATGTACGCATGCTTAATCAAGATGGCGGCGATTCAATTGAAATCCCCGGGCGCAGGCATCTGCGAGAAAATGTCTGCCTTCATGGAGTTTTGTCATTCTGGGCTTGCGGCAATCAGCGTGCGAGAGGTCGCAGTTGCCCGCGCATATTTCACACGAGGCCAAGACCTCAAGTTCTTTGGGAGAATTCAGAAAAAATCAAAGAAGGATATTCTGGAGCTGCTGCGCAACATGGCTTGGGATATGTGGCATGTTCGACAAATGGAGCAGTCCATTACATTTAATCCAGTTAAGCAGGCAAGGTATTTCTTTCCTGCGCTATTGACTTTTGATCGTGGATTTATTGAGGTTATGGATCTCTATTCACTTAAGGCATGTGCCTTTAAGGTCGGCGAATTTAATCCAATGCCATTTTTTGATGGTGATGCGTTCAAGTTGATCGCAACTGATGACGAGAATGGTGCCTCTGCTGTCAGAAAATATTTCTCGGAAGATGCGATTGCTACCAGAGAAGCGGCCCGAAGTAGTGTGAGAGCCAATTTTTCTACAGTCGTTGAGACTTTGGAAAAAGAACTTTTGATGATTGCAAGTAAATAGCGCCTTATTTAACTTTCTAAGTGAGAGCGAAAATTCCTTCGCTATGCGGTAGTGTGTAGACTATTGGTGTGATCGTTGTCATCAGCCTAGAGCGTGTTATGCACTTTTCTAGCTCACCTGGGTCGAAGCGGGATGGAAAAACGCCGCCCTTACCCAAGCGATGTAACGGATGAAGAATGGGGCTTCGTGGCCCCCTATCTGACCTTGATGAAAGAGGACGCCCCGCAGCGGCAATATGAACTGCGAGAGCTGTACAACGCGCTGCGCTGGCAGGCCCGCGCAGGCGCGCCGTGGCGGTTACTGCCGACCAATTTCCCGCCGTGGGAAGCCGTTTATCAGCAAACACAGCGATGGCTTCGCACCGGGTGTTTTGAAGCGATGACCGACGATCTGCGCTCGATCATTCGCGTCGCGCAAGCGCGTCAGGGCCAGCCCAGTGCGGTCATTCTCGATGGGCGAACGCTTCAGTCCACATGCGAAAGCGGTCCGCGCGCAGGATACGATGGCTACAAACGCAAGCGTGGCAGCAAAACGCATATTGCTGTCGACACATTGGGTCATCTATTGGCCGTCTACATCACGCCAGCCGACGAGCAAGAGCGTGCTCAGGTTCAGGAACTGGCGCAACAAGTCCAGCAAGCGACGGGCAAAACGGTGAAACTCGCTTTCGCGGACCAAGGCTACACCGGCAAGGATGCGGCAGCGGCCGCGAGCGCTGAGGGCATCGAGCTGCAGGTCATCAAACTACCCGAGGCGAAGAAAGGCTTCGTGCTTTTGCCGCGACGCTGGGTAGTCGAACGCAGCTTCGGCTGGCTCAATCGCTTTCGCAGGCTAGCGCGTGATTACGAGCGTCTACCTGAAACGCTGGCTGGCCTGCACTTCGTCGTCTTTGTCTCGTTGATGCTCGCTCGCGCTGTCCAGTATTTTTGAAAGTGCATAACACGCTCTAGGCGAGGTCGTGACATTCTCGGGGACGACTTTTCTGAGAATTTTCGGGGCCACGGACATCTTTTCTGAGACGACAGGCATGCGGTGTCTCAAAAAAGGTGTCCACGTCCTTGATTTTTCCAGGGTGATAAAGACACCTATTTTGAAAGCCTACACGGGTCGACTGCGGCGCCGCATCGGGCAGGCTTGCCCGCCGGTCGGCTATGATGCCTGTCCTCTCCGAAGTCGCTCCTCATGATCTCCATCCGTAATGTCACCCTGCGCCGCGGCGTCAATGTCGTGCTCGACCGCGCATCCGTCGTCTTCACGCCGGGGGAAAAAATCGGCCTGGTCGGCCGCAATGGCGCCGGCAAGTCGTCCTTCTTCGGCCTTCTCAACGGCACGCTGCATGAAGACGGCGGCGAGTTTTCGATTCCCGCCGCGTGGAAGATGGGCCAGGTCGCGCAGGATATGCCCGAGACCGAGCAGAGCGCGACCGACTTCGTGATCGAGGGCGACACCGTGCTGCTGGCCGCGCAGGCCGAGGTGGCCGCCGCGGAAGCCAGCGACGACGGCATGCGCATGGCGGAGGCTTACATGGCCCTGCACGACGCCGGTGCGCATGACGCTCCCTCGCGGGCGCAGGCGCTGATTCTCGGTCTTGGCTTCCGTGAGGCGCAGCTCGACCAGCCGGTCAACAGTTTCTCCGGCGGCTGGCGCATGCGGCTCCAATTGGCGCGTGCCCTGATGTGCCCGTCGGACCTGCTGCTGCTCGACGAGCCGACCAATCACCTGGATCTCGACGCCTTGGTCTGGCTGGAAGCGTGGCTCAAGCGCTACCAGGGAACCCTGGTGGTGATCAGCCACGATCGCGAATTCCTCGATGCGGTGACGCAGGTGACCGTGCACGTCGACAACGCGAAGCTGGTGCGCTACGGCGGCAACTACAGCAAGTTCGAGGACATGCGCGCCGAGCAGTTGGTCCTGCAGCAGGCCGCGATGGCGAGGCAGGCGGACAAGATCGCCCACCTGCAGAAGTTCATCGATCGCTTCAAGGCCAAGGCCTCGAAGGCGAAGCAGGCGCAGAGCCGGGTCAAGGCGCTCGAACGCATGGAGAAGATCGCGCCGGTGCTGGCCGACGCGGAGTTCAGCTTCGAGTTCAAGGAGCCGCTCAACGTGCCGAACCCGCTGCTGTCGATGCTGGACGCGAGCTTCGGTTACCCCGCGCCGGACGACGCGGCGCCGGGTACGCCGCCGACCGTCATCGTGCGAGGCATCAATCGTTCCGTGCTGGCCGGGCAGCGCATCGGCATCCTCGGTGCCAACGGGCAGGGCAAGTCCACGCTGGTGAAAACGGTGGCCCACGCGCTGGCCCCGATCGCGGGCGAGATCAGCGAAGGCAAGGGCCTGAACATCGGCTACTTCGCCCAGCAGGAACTCGACGTGCTGCGTCCTCTCGATACGCCGATCGAACACATGATCCGCCTGGCCAAGGACACGCCGGCGCACATGCGCGCGCCCGGCCAGAGCGGCACGGAACAATCGCTGCGCACTTTCCTCGGCAGCTTCAATTTCAGCGGCGACATGGTCCATCAGCAGGTCGGCACGATGAGCGGCGGGGAAAAGGCGAGGCTCGTGCTGTGCATGATCGTGTGGCAGCGCCCCAACCTGCTGCTGCTCGACGAGCCGACCAACCACCTCGATCTGGCCACCCGCGAGGCGCTGGGCATGGCGCTCAATGAGTTCGAGGGCACCGTGATGCTGGTCAGCCACGACCGGTCGCTGCTGCGCGCGGTGTGCGACGAGTTCTGGCTCGTGACCAAGGGGGGCGTGGAGCCCTTCGACGGCGATCTGGACGATTACCAGCAGTTCCTGCGCGACGAGGCCCGTCGCATGCGCGAGCAGGCCAGCCTGCAGTGAATGTGGGTGATGCCGCTCGTACGGCAGCGGCGCGCGAGGACAAGGCACCGACAAGCGGTGCCGCCCTTGCTGCGTTTGCCTAGTTATCAATTTGTGGGCCGTTCAGTGATCGATAGTCACCATTCACCAGCCAGATAATCGGCGCACAGTTGAACTTGCTGTCTCCCCCTACAGAGTGTGTCTTTGTTGGATGGTCGATTTTCATGTCAACACTGGCTGACCGCCAACGGCCAGTCGACCACCGATGATGTACGTCATGTCCTCGGCTTGAACTGGCCATCAAATGTTCGCTCATCGAGCGTGCGGTTTGACTGCCGATAGCAGACGAAATCCTCGCCCGTGCCCCAGATCAGGGAGATGGCAACGTTTGTCCCATGTTCGGTTAATCAAAGCTGCCGCGAGCGCGATCTTCTGAACTCTGATCGCGCGTTCGATGTTCGCTAACCAACTGGAGTAGCGTGCGTCGTGAAAATGCCCGCGGTTGCGAGGGCCACCCGCCTGCGTGCGGCTTGCTCGTCGTCGCCGAAGCGATCCACGCCCCATGACAAGGTCGTGACAAGTTCGAAGAGATCTTCCGCGGTCACCGTGTTCACCGCCGCCCCTGCCGCTATCGCCCTGTCGAGAAGCCTGCGGGTCGCCTCGATCAGTTGTATGTTTGCCGGGTTCATCGACGATGCCGGATCACTCCTTGCAGATGCGATGCAATAGGGCAAGTCGTGCCAGATTCGCAACTGCCACGTCAGTCGCAGCATCCATTCGGCAAGCGCGTCGCGCGGATCGCGCGAACGCGACAGCGCCTCACTTTCTGCTAGCCCCATCGCGATGTTGATTTCCATGACCGCAGCGAGTAAGTCGTCTCGAGTTGGGAAATTTCGATAAAGCGTTGCGTTGCCGACGCCCGCCCTCACGGCGATGCCGTCCAGCGACGCCAATACGCCCTCCGACTCAAACGTCTCTCGGGCCGCCGCAAGAATCGCATCGCGATTGCGTTGGGCATCGGCACGCATTGCGCGAGGCGCTTTATTGGAACGATTGCTGACACCAGACATGACATCTCTCTTTGACAAAGTGGGGGGTATCCCCGTATATTGCATTTACCGGGGAAGATCCCCGTTTAGCCAGGAGAATACATGAAGCAGTCTCTCAGCGGCAGGACGGTGCTGATCACAGGTGCGAACGGCGGCCTTGGTGAGCAGTTTGTGGAGCAAGCGCTCGCGCGCGGCGCCAAGAAGGTTTATGCCGCAGCGCGAAGCCCGAAACTATGGGTTGATGTGAAGGTCCAGGCGATCCCGCTGGACATTACGAAGGCAGAGGACATTGCTAGCGCCTTGGAAGCTGCACCCGACGTTGATCTGTTGATTAACAACGCGGGCATCGCGCCAGCGGGAGACAGCATCATAGGACCCACAGATGAATTGAGACGCATCTTCGAGACGAATTTCTTCGGAACGCTTGCTGTCTCGAATGCCTTCGCACCGGTGCTCGCCGCTAACGGCGGCGGCACGCTGCTGAATATCATCTCTGCAGCTGCGTGGATTAGTGTGCCCACCGGCTACGCAGCATCGAAAGCTGCGATGTGGTCGGCGACCAATTCATTACGCGTGGCGTTGAAAAGTCAGGGAACGCATGTGCTAGGACTCTTTGTTGGCATGGTGGACACGCCAATGACGACGCGATGGGATGTTCCGAAGGTGAGTGCAGCGAGCGTCGTCGACAAGGCCTACGACGGTATCGCAGAAGGCCTGATCGAGATCCTGGCAGACGATTCAGCGAAGGAACTCAAGTCTCGGCTGAGCATGAAAAGCGAAGATCTATACCCCTGGATGGATGAGTTGCTCCAAGGGTTTGTGCCTTGAGCGTCGGTTCTCAGACGAGAAGTGACCCGGACTGTCCCGAACGGGGATGCTTGAGAATTGTTTTACACGGCTTTGCGGATTGACCGTCGGCAGTCACGGTCCGTCTGGAAGAGCCGGGGGCGATGCCCGGGTAACGAATTGATTCGCCTTTGACAATGCCCTGTCAATTCACGTTGGTCGCGACCGCTAAAAACCTGCGTAGAATCGGTCCCCGTTGTCAAGCCGTTAGCTGGCATTGGCTCCACCTACCGGCAATGGCCGCTCAGGCCTCCCGTCTTCCAATGCGACTGCACGAACGTCCGTAGTACCTTGAAAGCCGCTCGCTTTGTCGCGTCGGGTCGACCGGCCGGAGTGGATCGGCAGCGGACGTCTACAGCATCCAAGCGCTGGATCGCAGTGGGTCGTAATGCGCTCATCGAAAGCAAGTTTTCGAGCGCTTACAGCCGGCATCGCCGCCGCGGCTTGACCACGCCGCGCCGCAACCAACCTCAAGCCCCGTCGGCCGCCGGCAGCGCCAGCGTCACCGTGGTGCCCTGCCAGGCCGCGCTGCGCACGCGGATCTCGCCGGCGTGGCGCTCCATCACCGCCTTCACGAAGGCCATCCCGAGCCCGACGCCCTTGGTCTCCGGCTGGCCGTCGAGGCGGAAGCGTCGGTAGCGCTCGAACAGCCGCGCCTGGTCGGCGATGTCGATGCCGTAGCCGTGGTCGCGGATCACGCAGCGCACGGTGGCGCGGTCCTCGCTCAATTCGACCGAGCATTCGACGCGCGTGTGCGCCTCGCTGTACTTGACGGCATTGGCGAGCAGGTTGATCAGCGCGCGCGAGAGCAGCGCCGGGTCGCCGCGCACCAGCGCATCCTCGCGGCGCGCCACGTCGTCGATCACGATTGCCTTCTCGCGCGCGAGCGGCCAGACCGCGTCGCGCGCCTCGTTCATCAGGTCGGCGAGGTTGACCAGCACCGGCTCGTATTCGCCGGCCTCGGCGCGCGACATCTGCGCGAAGCCGTCGGCCATCGCCAGCGTGTGGCGCGCGAGCTTGTCGATGCGCGCGAGCCGCTCGCGCGGCACGCAATCGGGCGGGCAGGCGCCCGGCGCCTCGTCGGGCTGGTTGACGAGCACGATCACCGAGGTGAGCGGCGCGCGCATGTCGTGCGAGAACAGCGTCAGCATGTCGTCGCGCTGCCGCTCCAGCACGTTGCGGCGGACATAGGCGCGGCGCAAGGTGTCGAGTGCCTCGCTGACATGCCGGATTTCCAGGCTCGCGCCGGCCGGCACGGTGATCGGCGAGACGTCGCCCTCGCTCAAGGCGATGATGCGCCGGCGCAGGTGGTCCAGCGGGATCAGCAGGGCGCGGCGCGTGCTGCGCACCAGCACATACAGGATCGCGAGGCTGAGCAGGGTGGCGACGATCGAGATCGCCACGCGCAGGCGCGCCAGGTTGCGGTAGGCGGTGGCGCGCGCCTGCGCCGACTCGATCACGCGATCGCGCAATTGCTCGGCGGGCTGGAACATCGGCACGATGCGCCGCGAGAAGTCGGCGGCGCTGGTCGAATAGCGGCCGTCGCGGCCCTCGGTGAAGGTCTGGTCGACCAGCGGCACGATGCCGTTGTCGAGCGCGCTGTTCAGGCGCATGAAGTCGACCGCGATCGCCGGGTTGGCGAGCTGCGGCACCACCGCCCCGGCGATCAGCGAGCGCAACTGCTCGATGCGCCCGCGCATCAGCATGATCTGCGAGAGCCGCTCGGGATCGAGCGGCTGCCTCAGGAACATCGGCGCGATGAACAGCGAGCCGAGCCGGCCGGAGTATTCGCGCAGGTCGCCGAGCAGGCGCGCGAGCAGCAGCGCGCCGGCCACGTCGGGGTTGCCTAGCGTGGCGTGGGTGGACAGGTCGTCGATCAGCGGCGCGAGCGCGTCGACGATGCCGAACAGGCGCACCTGTAGTTGCTCGATCTGCCGCTCGGTGCGCGCGGCGCTCGGTTGCGCGGCCAGCGCGTCCACCTCCCGGCGTGCCGCCGCCAGCCGCGCGATGATCAGGTCGAGCGCGCCGCGCAGGCCTTCGGGGTCGGTCGGCCCGAGATTCGAGGCATGGGCCAGGCCGTCGCGGAATGCGGCCAGGGCCGCGTCGGAGCGCTCGCGTGCCTCGGCGAGGTTGCGCCGCTCGACGGCGTCGTCGCCGCGCAGGTGGGCGAGCTGGTCGTTGGTCGGCCCGCGTTCGGCCGAGACCCGGTTGGCGGCCACCATCGCGATGCGCACCAGCTCGAAGGCGCGCAGGTCCGCGTTGCCCTGGCGGTAGCGCGCGTAGCTGTTCGCAAGGATCGTGCCGCACAGCAGCGCCAGCATCGCTACCACCAGGGTGAGGCCGATGCGCATCCTCTGCTGGATCGTCAGCTGGCGCAGGCCCGGCCTGGGCAGCGGGTTCAGGGAGAAAAATCGGCGCATGGCGCATTACCCATACAGTGGATCCGGGCGACCGCGCCGGTGCCGGACCCGTGATCCGGACGCGGGGCCGGTGGGCTAGCCGGCCGGGCGGCCAGTTGTGCGCCGATATTAGCGGAATCCGGGAGCGCCGAAAGCGGGAAGATGCGAGCAGTGCGGGGCGCGCGAGGCGACGCCGGCTTCGCGAAGCGGGGCGGTGAGCCGTGGCCGGCGGGGATGCCGGCAGCGGGTGCTGCGCAATCAGCCCGAGGTGTCGCCGCGCCCGGCTGGTTTGCCGGGCGTCCTGGCTTCGGGCTGCCGAGGGTTCAGGCGATGCCGATGCGCCACTGCCCTTGCGGCAGCGTGCCGTTCACGGCGAAATCGCCGACGATGCGTTCGCGGTAGATGCGCGGGTTGTGCGAGGCGATGGTGCGCGCATTGCGCCAGTAGCGGTCCAGGCCGTTGCCGCGCAGCGTCGCCGAGGCGCCGAGCGCGTCGAACACGCTGCCGGTGGCGTCGAGCACGAGTTCGATGACCACCGCCTGGGCCTGCCAGATCTCGAGCTCGGCCTCGGCGATGGCGGTCGCACCCGGGTTCGCGGTCGCTCCGTCGAGCCTGGCCTGCGCGGGCCGGGTAGAGGCAGCCGCGGCCTGCGTGGCGCGCTCGAGCGCGCGGGCCGACTGCGCCACGGCCGCCGCCGCCGCCCAGGCTTGCGAGCGGGCGCGGCCGATTACTTGCAGCACCTGCGCGTCGTCGGCGGGCCGCGCGGCCGGCGCATGGCTGTAGCTGCGGCGGCGCGCGGCCACCTGCGCCGCCGCGTCGTTGACGGCCGCGCGGGCGATGCCGGCCAGCGTGGCCAGGTGCACCAGTTGATAGAACGCTTCCGAGTAATCGAAGGGCGCGCGCTCGACGATCTCGCGCTCGTCGACGGGCACCGCCACGAAACGGCTGGTGCCGCTGGCGGTGAGGCGCTGCCCCATGCCGTCCCAGTCGTCGATCACCTCCACGCCGCTCGCGCGGCGGTCGATGGTGACGCTGACATAGGCGTCGTTCGGGTCGGTCGCGCCGACATGGATCCAGTCGGCGAACAGCGAGCCGGTGGTGTAGAACTTGGTGCCGTCCAGGCGCCAGCCGTGCTCGCCGCGCGTGAGGCGCGTGCCGAACTGCGACTGCTTCGCGTCGCCGCTCTCGGACCACGCGCCGCCGACGATATCGCCCTTCGCGAGCCGCGTGAGCCAGGTGTCGCGCCGCGCGGCGGGGCTGCCGAGCACATGCTCGACGAAGCCGAAATGCGCGCGCAGCGCCTGGGTCGGGTTCGAATCGGCTTCGGACAGCTCGATCAGCAGCTCGAAGAATTCAGGCAGGCCGAGCCCGAGGCCGCCGTATTCGCGCGGCACGCGCACGGCGGTGAAGCCGGCGTCGCGCAGCCAGTCGATGGTCTCGAAGGGCAGGCGGCGCTCGAGCTCGCTGGCGACCGCCTGCTCGCGGATACGCGCGAACAGCGGGCGGAACGGGGCCACCAGGCCCGCGTAGGCGTCGCGGGGCGGCTCGCCCCAGGCGGTGGCTGCGGCGAGATCGGAAGGCAGGGCGGAAGCGCGATCTTGGGACATGGAGGAAAAACCTGGGTCGGAGTCGGGAAAAACGGGAGCGCTCAGGCCACCGCACCACGGCGCCCGGCGAAGCTGATCGCGAGCACCGCCAGGATCAGCGCGCCGGTGGCGACCTGCTGCCAGTAGAAATTCCAGCCGATCAGCAGCAGGCCGTTGGCGACCAGGCTCAGCAGCAGCACGCCGAGCAGGGTGCCCGGCACGCTCGGCCGGCGCGCCGGCGACAGCGTGGTGCCGATGAAGGTGGCGCCGATCGCGTTGAGCAGGAAGCCGTTGCCGGACAGCGGCACATAGGCCTTGACGGTGGACGACAGCAGCAGCCCGACCACGCCATAGACCAGCGCGCTGGCCACGAAGCCGGCCGTGACGATGGCCGCCACCGGCAGCCCCGAATGGCGGGCCACGCCGGGCTGCACGCCGAAGGCGACGGCGGCGCGGCCGAAGCTCGACCAGGCCAGCGCGGCATGCACGGCCAGCGCCAGCGCCGCCACGATCAGGAGCGGCACCGGCACGCCGCCGAGCCGGCCGTGCGCGAGCGCGCCGAACAGCGGCGGCAGGGCCAGGTTCAGCAGGTAGACGGGCTGGCCGCCGTCGGTGGCGAGCTGCTGGACCGTCTGGCCGATGAACAGCGTGCCGAGCGTGGCTAGGAAGGGCGCGATGCCGATCCGCGCGATCAGCAGGCTGTTGAACAGGCCCACCGCCGCGGCCGCCGCCAGGCCGCCGGCCAGCGCCAGCGGCACGCCGACGTGATGGGCGCACAGCAGCACGAAGGCGAGGCTGGCCAGGTCGATCGCGCTGCCCAGCGAGAGGTCGACGGCGCCCAGCGACAGCGCGAGGGTCATGCCGAGCGCGGCGATCGCGAGCAGCGCGAAGTTGTTGAGCAGCACGTCGGCCAGGTTGCCGGGCCGCGCGAAGCCGGGCGCGAACACGGCGAAGAACAGGATCACGGCCAGCAGCGCGCCGACCAGGGTGAAGCGCCGCGGCGAGCCGAGGCGCGCGAGGGTGGACGGGCGGGCTTCAGTCATGGGCTCGGCTCCCGGCATGACGGCGGCGCACGATCGCGGTGGTCGCGACCACGAACAGGATCAACACGCCTTCCACGCCGTTGACCCAGTAGCTCGACACGTTGTCGAGCTGGAAGCCGTTGCCGATCACGCCGATGAACAGCACCGCCAGCAGCGTGCCGGGAATGGTCGGTACCAGGCGGCGCGAGAACACCACGCCGAGCAGGGCCGCGGCCACCACGGTCAGCAGGTTGTCGCCGGCGCCGGGCGAGCTGCCGCTCAGCAGGGCGAGGTTGGCGAGCGCGGCCAGCGCCGCCGCCAGCCCGCTCAGCACGTAGCTGGCCGCGATCGCGCGGTTCACGCGCAGGCCAGCCGCGCGGGCCGCCTCGGGATGCGCACCCACCGCGTGCAGGCGCAGCCCGAAGGGCGTGCGATGGATCAGCAGCGCGAACACGGCGGCCGCCGCCAGCAGCGCGAGCGCGAGGGTGGGCACGCCGGCGATGCCGTCGCCGAGCAGGAAGGCGAGCAGCGGCGAGCTGGCCGGCACCGAGGTGTTCTGCGTGAGCACCAGCTCGAAGCCGGCGCACAGGTTCATGGTGGTGAGCGTGGCGAGCAGCGGGTAGATGCGCAGCACGATCACCGCGAAGGCATTGAGCGCGCCGACCGCCGCGCCGGCCGCCAGCGTCAGCGCGAGCGCCAGGCCGGGCGAGATGCCGGCGCGCAGCGAGACGGCGTACACGGCGGCGCACAAGCCGAGGTTGGCGGCCACCGACAGGTCGAGGCCGCCGCGGATCGGGTCCGCGCCGCCGCCGATCAGCACCACCGTCAGGCCGAAGCCGAGCAGGCCGACCACGGCCGATTGCTGGACCACGTTGGCGAGATTGGCGAGTGTCAGGAACAGCGGCGAGCTGAGCGCGAACACCGCCAGCACGGCGGCGAAGGCGAGCGCCGCGCCGCTGCGCAGCCACCATTGCGCGCCGGGCAGCGGCAGGCGGCGGCCCGGGCGCGGCGTGGCCGGCGCGTCGCCGCTGGCGGCCGCGTCGGGCCGGGCGTCGAGGACCTTGCTCATGCCGCCACCTCGCTGCGTGCCTGGCTGCGCTCGAAGGCATCGCCGCCGCGCGCGCCGGTGGCCCAGGCGAGCAGTTCGTGGCGGTTGGTGTCGCGCGTGACGAGTTCGCGAACCAGGCGGCCGCGCGCCATCACCAGCACGCGGTCGGTGATGCCGAGCAGCTCGATCAGGTCGCTCGAGAACAGCAGCACGCTGGCGCCCTCGCGCGCGAGGCGCTCCAGCAGCCGGTAGATCTCGTGCTTCGCGCCGATGTCGACGCCGATGGTCGGCTCGTCGAGCAGATAGACATGCGAGGCGCGGCTCAGCCACTTGGCGAGCGCGACCTTCTGCTGGTTGCCGCCCGAGAGCTGGCGTACCGGGGCGTCGCTGCCGGGCGCGCGGATCGCGAGCGCCTCGATCAGGCCCGCCACGATGCCGGTTTCCCGCGCGCGGGCCATCAGGCCGAAGCGACTCACGCGCCCGAGGCTGGCCAGCGAGATGTTCTCGCGCACCGACAACGCGGGCGCCACGCCGTGCGCGCGGCGGTCCTCCGGCACGAAGGCGATGCCCTGGCGCACCGCGTCGCGCGGCGAGCGCAGGCGCAGCGCGCGGCCGTCGAGCGCGAGGCTGCCGCTCACGCCGCGTTCGAGCCCGAACAGGCTGCGCACCAGCGGCTTGCCGCCCGAGCCGAGCAGGCCCGTCACGCCGACGATTTCCCCGCGGCCCACCGAGAACGACACGTCCTCGAAGCGGCCCGGCGCCGACCATGCCTGCACGCGCAGGCGCGCGGGGCCGATCGCGCGCGGCGCGGCCTGCGCGCCCGACGGCGCATCCTCGCCGATCATCGCGGCCACCATGGTCTCCACCGAGCTTGCGCGCGCATCGAAGTGGGCCACGTCGGCGCCGTCGCGCAGCACCGTCACGCCGTCGCAAACCTGGGCGATCTCGTTGAGGTAGTGCGAGACATAGAGAATGGTCTGGCCGCGCTCGCGCAGATGCTCGATGGTGCGCAGCAGGCGCTCCACCTCGCGGCTCACCAGCGCGGCGGTGGGCTCGTCGAACACCAGGATGGCCGGCTGCTCCACCAGCACGCGCGTGATCTGCACCAGTTGCTGCTCGGCCACGCTCAGTTCGCCGATCAGCCGATCGGGCGGCAGCGTCACGCCGAAATGCGCATCGAGCGCGTCGAGCGCCGCGCGCCGCATCCGGCGCCGGTCTAGCAGGCGCAGCGAGCCGGCCGCGCGCGGCCCGAAGGCCGGTTCGCGGCCCAGCCACAGCGCCTCGGCCACCGTCAGCGTCGGCGCCAGCAGGCGTTCCTGGTGGATGAAGCCGATCCCGGCCGCGCCGCGTCGCGCGAGCCCGTCCACCTCGATGCTTCCCGCATCGGCCTCATGGATGCCGGCCAGGATCTTGATCAGGGTGGACTTGCCCGCGCCGTTCTGGCCGATCAGGCCATGCACGGTGCCGCGCGGCACCGTCAGCGAGGCGCCGCGCAGGGCCGGCACGCCGTCGAAGCGCTTGACGATGCCGCGCAGCGCCAGCGCGGGCGGCGTGCTGGCCGGCCCGCTCATTTCGTTGCGGCCGCAACGGGCTGGGCTTGGCCGAGCGCCTGCTGCAGCGAGCCGGCATTGTCCTTGGTCACCAGCAGCGAGGGCACGTAGGTATAGGGCGGCAGCGAGCGGTCGCCCGCCAGGTAGCGCGCCACGTTGTCGGCGGCGGTCTTGCCGATCAACGCCGGCTGCTGCGCCACCACCGCGCCGGCGCTCGACTTCGGATCCTTGACCAGCGCCACCACGTCGGGGCTGCCGTCCACCGCGTAGGTGCGGATCTCGCTGCGATGCGCGGCGTCCACGGCCTGCGTGGCGCCCACCTGCGGCACGTCCCAGGCCGACCAGATCGCCGAGATCTGCCCCTTCGGGTACTTGGTCAGCAACTGGCTGACCTGCGCATAGGCGTTCTGCACCGTGTTCGGGATCACGTCGCGCAGCTCGGGCTCGATGATGTGGACCTTCGGGTAGTACTTCAGCACCGCCTTCAGCTGGTCGTAGCGGATTGCGCAGACCGGCACGCCGTAGAAGCCGTTGAACACCAGGATGTTGCCCTCGCCGTGGATGTCGTTGACCAGCTTCAGCGCCAGTTGCTCGCCGATGAAGAAGTTGTCCGAGGTGGTGTCGTTGATGCTGGCCGGCGAGGCGGTGTCGATCGTGAACAGCGGGATGCCGGCCTGGCGGATCTTCTGCAGCCAGGGTTCGAGCACCGAGGCGGTGCCGAGCTGCTCGATGATCGCGTCGGGCTTCTGCGCGATCAGCGTCTGGATCTGGGCGATCTGGCGGTTGTCGTTGCGGCCCGCGTCGAGCGCGATCGGCGTGCCGCCGAGGCGCTTGATCTCGTCGATGGCGCCCTGGTAGGCCTTCAGGTCCCAGTAATGATCGGTGCCGGCGGCCGTGATGCCGATCCGCTTGCCCTTCAGCGAGGGCACCGGCGCGTTGTCGGGCGCGGCCTGGGCTTGCGCGGACGGCGCCGGCAGGGCCAGCGGCACCGCCAGCACGGCGGCCGCGGCGATTGACGACAAGCGGGCGGCGAAATCGACGCGGAAGCGGCGGCGGGTGACACGAGGGGCACGAACGGAGCGAGTGGGGCGGAGGCGGGAGCGGAGCGTCATCGAGGCACGAGTCAGGTCGGTAGAACGTCGGAACCGGCTGCGAACGAGCCGGATCAGCAGCAATCTAATCGGCGGCCCCGGCCTCGCGAAACCATCGATTTGCGCTTTGGTTATGAGCGCCGGCCTGAAGTGCTTTGCCGGTTTCCCGCGCGTTGCATCTGACGCGGGGTGGATTGTCGATGCGATTCGATGCAATGGGGATGATCGTTGCGTTTCGCGACGCCTATCGCCGGCCTCGATTGACAAGGCCGGCGGCCGCCTGCAAGCTCCGCGCTTCCCATTTTTTCTCGATGCGCGAGCGCCGGCCGCAGGGCGCGTGGCGCACCTCGAGCTGTTCAGGACTTCGCATGAAGAAACGCTGGATCGCCGGCATCGTGGTGCTCGTCGTGATCGGCGCGGGCGCCGGCCTGGCGCTGGCCGGCCGAGAGCTGTCGCGGGTGGTGCCGGTCGCCAACGGCATGACGCGCGTCTCGTTCGACGGCAACGACGGCTACGTGATACGCAGCTGGCGCGAGAACTACAACGCGCATGGCTTCGACATGATCAGCTTCCACTTCGTCGACAAGGCCAATGGCGGCCAGTGGAACCTGGTGCCGCTGTACGGCGCGCCGGGCAAGCCCGGGGCCAAGGGCGCCGACGACGACGAAATCGACACGCTGACCGTGAACGGCGGCGCGGACTGCCTGCTGCAGGATTTCCGCCTGCTGAAGGCGGCGGCGGGGCAGCCGATGCGGCTGATCGTGGCGACGCGCGAGATGGGCGACAACTACGCGGCTTCGGAGACGGTGCGCTTCAGCGACTACGTGCTGACGCGCAACGACGACGGCACGATCGGCTGGCCGCCGCTGTACTTCAAGCTGGTCAAGCGCACACAGTCGACCGGCAGGTATTGCGACGTGAACGAGGCCTTTGACCGTGAACGGCATCTCGGCACGCTGAGCGGCGTGGCGCATTGATGGGGTGATTCGCTTCGAAGCGCGGCATTCGTAGCGAATCGATGGGCCTAGCGTGGCGGCGCGGCTTCGGCCGCCAGGTTCGGCCCGGCGGCATGGTTGCCGCGCTCGCTCGCCGCGCGAGCCAGGCGCCGCGTGGCCCATTGCACCAGCATGGCCGTCGCGCAGGCGGTGCCGAAGGCGAGCGGGATCGGCCAATGCGGCAGCGCATACGCCAGCGCCAGGCAGAAGGCGACGAAGGAGAAGCGTCCCAGCACCATCCCGCGCAGCAGGGCGATCGCGAAACCGGCGCCATGCGCGCGATGCGAGGAGACGGCCAGCACGCTGCCGAGCAGCGGAAACACGGCGAGCAGCCCGCTCCATGCCGGGCCCGCGCGATTCGACAGCGCGGTGACGGCGAGCGTGAGCAGCGCGCCGGCCAGCATGCGGCCGGCCAGGTCGCGGCGGGCGAGCGGCAGGTTCGCCGCGCCGGCCGCGCCACGCGGCAGGAAGGCCTGCCCGAAGGCGATCGCGGCCAGCGCCGCGAGGGCCGCCGCGAGCGGCGTGCCGGGCAGCCGCGCCAGCGCCGCGGCCGCCATCGCCCAGACCAGCAGGCCGGCGCCCAGCGCGATCGGCCAGGCGCGGGCGCGGCAGGTCCAGGCATAGGTGAAATTGAAGGCCTCGGATGCCAGAATGGCGGCCAGCGACAGCAGGGCCGCCTGCGCGCCGAACGCCGGGCCGTGCTCGAGAACCAGCAGGAACAGGATCGGGCCGGCCACCACCGGCAGCCCGGCCAGCCAGCCGGCGATCGACGGCCCCCACCAGGTGCCGGACATCGAGACCACGAGCAGGAACAGCGGGACGAGCGTCAGCTTGAGCGCGAGCATGGCGGGAGCGGGTAAAGCTGGATGATACCCGCGCGCGGTTCCGGATCGAAACATCACCACCAGCCAACGAGAGAGCCATGCCGATCCCCTCCACCCTGTTGTTCCTGCCGGGCGCCTCGGGCGATACCGGCTTCTGGCGGCCGCTGGCCGATCGCCTCGAAGCCACGGCCAGGCGCGAGATCCTCGCCTATCCCGGCTTTGGCGGCGAGCCCGCCGATCCGTCGATCCACGATATCGACGACTTGCTGGAGCGCGTGCTGGCACGCATCGAGGGCCCCACCGCGCTGATCGCGCAATCGATGGGCGGCGTGCTGGCGGTGCGCGCCGCGCTCGCCCGGCCCGAGCGGGTCACGCACCTGGTGCTGTGCGTGAGCTCGGGCGGCCTCGACATGGCCGCCCTGGGCGCGCGGGATTGGCGCGCCGATTTCCTCGCGAACAACGGGCATCTGCCGGACTGGTTCGTCGCCAGCCGGGGTGAGCTCGGCGAGCGCTTGCCGGCCGTCGCGCAGCCGTCCCTGCTGATCTGGGGCGACGACGATCCTTACAGCCCCGTCGCCGTCGGCGAGCGGCTGCACGGCCTGCTGCCCGATTCGACCCTGCACGTGGTGCCCGGCGGCCGGCACGATCTGGCCCGCGTTCATGCGGCCTCGCTGGCGCCGCTGGTCGACGCTCATCTGCGGCGCTGAACGCCGCCGCATCCCCTCCGCATCTTCGCCGCTCCTCCGCCTCGTGCCGGGCTCGTGCCCGGCACGGCGCCATCGATTCCTCCTTCCCTCAGCGCCGGGTTCGCATCTTGCGCCTGCCTTGCCGACGACTCGCGGCGCGTGCGGCACCGATGTGCCGCCGCGCCTCGCCAAGCCTTGCCGCGCCGCCCGCGCCGGCATGGCGAGGCGGGCGCCGCCGCCGGTCCCTGTCGGGCACGGCCGTGTAGTTTTTGCACGCCGCCGCGCCCGATGCGATTCCGGCCCGATCGCGCCCCGCCATGTTCGCCGCCTCGCGGCCTCGTGCCTTGGCGCGCATCGCAGGCCCCAACCCCACAACCCGCCGCGGAGGAAACACATGGCCAAATCGAAAACGCCCCAGGATGCCGGCACCGTCATCGGCAAGGGCGGCGAAACGCATCAACAGCACACGGGGCAGGGCAAGCACGATCCCGAGGTGCTGACCACCAATTTCGGCATCCCCGTTTCGGACAACCAGAACAGCCTGCGCGCCGGCGAACGCGGTCCGACGCTGCTGGAAGACTTCGTGCTGCGCGAGAAGATCTTCCACTTCGACCACGAACGGATTCCCGAGCGCATCGTGCACGCGCGCGGCAGCGGCGCGCACGGCGTGTTCCGCTGCACCAGGGCGATTCCCGAGCTCACGCGCGCCAGCCTGTTCCAGAAGGTCGGCGACGAGGTGCCGGTGTTCGTGCGCTTCTCGACCGTGGCCGGCGGCGCGGGCTCGGTCGACACGCCGCGCGACGTGCGCGGCTTCGCCGTCAAGTTCTATACGCAGGAGGGCAACTGGGACCTGGTCGGCAACAACATCCCGGTGTTCTTCATCCAGGACGCGATCAAGTTCCCCGACCTGATCCACAGCGTGAAGATGGAGGCCGATCGCGGTTACCCGCAGGCGGCTTCCGCGCACGACACGTTCTGGGATTTCGCGAGCCTGATGCCCGAAAGCACCCACATGCTGATGTGGGCGATGTCGGATCGCGCGATCCCGCGCTCGCTGCGCATGATGCAGGGCTTCGGCGTGCATACCTTCCGCTTCGTCAACGCGAAGGGCCAGGGCAAGTACGTGAAGTTCCACTGGAAGCCGGTGCTCGGCGTGCAGTCGACCGTCTGGGACGAGGCGGTGAAGATCGCCGGCGCGGACCCGGACTATCATCGCCGCGACCTGTTCGAGGCGATCGAGGCCGGCGATTTTCCCGAATGGGACCTCGGCATCCAGGTGTTCGACGAGGCCTGGGCCGCGAAGCAGCCCTACGACGTGCTCGACGCCACCAAGCTGATCCCCGAGGAGGAGATCCCGGTCGAGCCGATCGGCCGGCTCACGCTGAACGCCAACGCGAAAAACTTCTTCGCCGAGACCGAGCAGGCCGCCTTCCTGCCCTCGAACGTGGTGCCGGGCGTCGATTTCACCAACGACCCGCTGCTGCAGGGGCGCCTGTTCAGCTATCTCGATACGCAGAAGTCGCGGCTGGGCACCACCAACTTCCACCAGATCCCGATCAACGCGCCACGCTGCCCGTTCCACAACATGCAGCGCGACGGGATGATGCAGACGCAGGTGCCGGAAGGCCGCGCGAACTACGAGCCGAACTCGCTGGCCGACGCGGGCGAGCCGGGCGGGCCGCGCGAGGCGCCGGCCGAGGGCTTCACCACCTTCGAGGCCAATGCCGAGCGCAACGATCCCTCGGAGAAGCTGCGCGTGCGTGCCGAGCTGTTCGCCGACCACTACAGCCAGGCGCGGCTCTTTTTCCGCTCGCTGCAGCCGATCGAGCAGGCGCACCTGGCCTCGGCCTTCGTGTTCGAGCTGTCGAAGGTGTCGCTCGAGGCGGTGCGCTCGCGCATGGTGTCGAGGCTGCGCAACGTCGACGAGTCGCTCGCGCAGCGCGTCGCCGACGGCCTCGCGATCGCGCTACCGCCGGCCGCGCCGCCCGCGCGCGAGCCGATCGACATGAAGCCGTCGCCGGCGCTGTCGATCGTCGGCAACGCGAAGCACACCGTGCAGGGCCGCAAGATCGGCATCCTGTTCGACGAGGGTTCGGACAAGGCGGAGATCGACAAGTTGGTGGCCGCGATCGAGAAGGCCGGCGGCCGCGCGATGCTGATCGCGCCGAAGGTCGGCGGCATCGCCGTGAAGGGCGGCACGCTGACGGCCGACGGGCAACTGGCCGGCTCGCCCTCGGTGCTGGTCGACGCGGTGGCGCTGGTGCTGGCGAAGGACGCGGCCGAGCGGCTGGCGGCCGATTCGGCGGCGATCGCCTTCGTGCTCGACGCCTATGCGCACCTGAAGGCGATCGGGCATACACCCGGCGCGCAGCCTCTGCTGGATCGGGCCGGCGTGCAGGCCGACGCGGGCGTGACGGGGCTCGGCGATGCCTTCGTGAAGGCGGCGGGGCAGCGCTTCTTCGATCGCGAACCGAAGCTGCGCACGCTGGCCTGAGCGCGGGCAAGCCGGCGCCTGGCCCCGAGGCCGGGTGCCGGCCTCGGCTCGAGCCCCAGCGTGCAAAGGAAACGGGCCGGTCGCGAGGCGCGTGCGATGCACGCCTTCGCGACCGGCCCGCGATGCGGTGCGCGCGGCCTGGACGGCCCGCGCGCCCGATCCTGGCGTGACCGTTACAGGCCGACCGAGATCAGCCCCGGGATCGCCACGTCGGGATTGACGTCGGCGTCGTAGTCGACACCGGCGATCTCGAAGCCGAACAGGCGCAGGAACTCGTGCTTGTAGCCGGCGAAATCGGTCAGCTCGTAGAGGTTCTCGTTGGTGACCTGGTTCCACAGCGCCTGCACCTTGCCCTGCACCTGCGGATCGAGTTCCTTGTAGTCGGCGCGCAGGCGGCCGTCCTCGTCGATATGCGGCGTCGAGCCGTACATCGTGTCGTGCAGCAGCCCATAGACCTGCTCGATGCAGCCTTCGTGCGTGCCGGCTTCCTTCATCACCTTGAACAGCAGGGAGAGGTACAGCGGCATCATCGGGATCGCCGAGCTGGCTTGCGTGACGACCGCCTTGAGCACCGCCACGCGCGCGTCGCCGCCGGTGGCGGAAAGCGTCTCGCGCAGGCCGATCACGGTCTTGTCGAGATCCTTCTTGGCCGCGCCGATCGAGCCGTTCCAGTAGATGTCGTGGGTGATCTGCTCGCCGAGGTAGGTGAAGGCGGTGGTCTTGGCGCCCGGGGCCAGCACGCCGGCCTGGTTCAGCGCGTCGATCCACATCCGCCAGTCCTCGCCGCCCATCACCGCCACGGTGTTGTCGATCTCTTCCTGCGAGGCCGGCTCCAGGACGGTGTCCTTGATCACTTCCTTGTCGGTGTCGAGGCCGCGGAAGGCCACGCTCTTGCCGATCGGCTTGAGCGTGGAGTTGTGCACCACGCCCGTCTTCGGATGCGTGCGGCGCGGCGAGGCCAGGCTGTAGACCACCAGGTCGACCTGGCCGAGATCGGCCTTGATGGTGTCGATGGTGACGCGCTTGACCTCGTCGGAGAAGGCGTCGCCGTTGATGGTCCGGGCGTAGCGGCCCTCGGCCTTGGCGAACTTCTCGAAGGCGGCGCTGTTGTACCAGCCGGCCGTGCCGGGCTTGGTCTCGCTGCCGGGGCGCTCGAAGCACACGCCCAGCGTGTCGGCCTGCGAGCCGAAGGCGGCCGAGATGCGCGCGGCGAGGCCGTAGCCGGTCGACGAGCCGATCACCAGCACCTTCTTGGGACCGTTGGCGATCGGGCCTTGCTTGACGACGTAGTCGATCTGTTCCTTGACGTTCGCTTCACAGCCGACAGGATGAGTGGTCACGCAGATGAAGCCACGCACGCGCGGTTTGATGATCATGAAAGCCCCTGAATACAGTAAGCGTCGAAGTTCGACGGACGGAAACGCCGTGCATTGTAATGGAAGCCCCGCGGGGCGCGAACGATTGCGGGGCGGGGCATCCGACCCTGGCCGCGGCGGGCGCGACGGCCGGGCGGCCGTCGATATGTATTTCCCAGGCGCCGGATATCCGGCACGCCGCCGCGCCGGCTTGGCACCGGCGGCTTGTTCATTTTGTAATCGAGGGGTTCGCGAGTTCGGGCGCTCTTGCGCTCTCAGGCCTTCGGCTCGCCCAGCCCGCCCGCCAGCATGGCCTCGGCGATGTCATGCCGCCCCTGCCCGCGCAGGCCCTCGGCCGCGCCCTGCACGTCGCGCGCCGCCTTGTTCTGGCCCAGCTTGAGCTTGCCTTCGAAGCGCGTGATCTCGATCTCGATGCCGACGATGGCCTTCAGCATCTCGTCGAGATAGTCGGCCGGCGCATCGCCCATCTTCCAGGGCACCGGCTGCGTGGCCTCGTGGCGGCGCGTCAGCTTTGCCACCACGCCGCGCACATAGCGTTCGTCGTCGCGCACCGTGATCCGGCCGTGCGCGTGCGCGACCGCGTAGTTCCAGGTCGGCACCTGCCGGTGCGCCTCGTGCTTGCTCGGGTACCAGTTCGGCGAGATGTAGGCGTCCATCGCGCGGAACATCACCAGCACCGGGTCGCCGTTCGCGACCTGCCGCCAGACCGGGTTGGCGCGCGCCACGTGGGCATGCAGCACGCCCAGGCCGCCGGCCGCCGGATCGAGCTCGAACGGGAGGTGGTTCGCGTCGAGCCCGTCGGCGCCGTGCGTGACCAGCGTGCCGAACGGGTGGGCGGCGATCAGCGCGTGCAACACCTCGGGGCGGGCTTCGTTGAAATGGTCGGGCAGGTACATGGCGGCTCCGGGTGGGGCGGGCGGCGGCGCGCCGGTTGGCTGGCGCGGCGCCCGGTAGTCGAATTCGCGTATTCTGCTAGCTGACTGGCTCAAGATAAAGAGCCAGTTTCCCGTCATTTCAATGGACCAGAATCGATGGCTCGTACCGCCCGGTCGCCTGCCGTTCCCGCGCTCGGCCCGCTAGACCGCGCGGCCGGCCAACTGAGCCGCCAGCTCGCGCAGGCCTTGCGCGACGCGATCCGGCGCGGTGGCCTGCTGCCCGGCGAACCGCTGCCGGCCACGCGCCAGCTCGCGGCGGCGCTCGGCCTCGCGCGCGGCACCGTGATCGAGGCCTTCGAGCAACTAGTCGCCGAGGGCTTCCTGGTCTCGCGTGGGCGCACCGGCACCTGGGTGGCGCCGGCGCTGAGCCTGCCTGTCGCGGCGATGGGATTGCATCCCGGGGAGGCGCGGCCGGGGCGGGATGCCGAGCCGGTATCGCGGCTGGGGCGGGCAGGCGCGGTTGGTGGAGTTGGTGGAGTTGTTGGAACTGTTGGAACTGTTGGAACTGTTGGAACTGTTGGAACTGTTGGAACTGTTGGAACTGCTGGAACCGCTGGAACCGCTGGAACCGCTGGAACCGCTGGAACCGCTGGAACCGCTGGAACCGCTGGAACCGCTGGAACCGCTGGAACCGCTGGAACTGCTGGAACTGCTGGAACTGCCGGAACTGCCGGAACTGCCGGAACTGCCGAAGCCACCGAAGCCACCGAAGCCACCGAAGCCACCGAAGCCACCGAAACCGCCAAGAGCGCCAAGAGCGCCAAAGCCGGCAACTCGCGCCGCCACGCGGCGAGCGTGACCGGCGAAAATCCAGCCGGGCCGAGCCGCCTGCCCGGCCCGGCGGCCATGTACGCCGCGATCGCCGCCGATTTCGAGCCCTTGCCGCCGATCCCGTTCGCGGTCTCGGTGCCGGGCGGCGCGACGCTGCCCGATGCGGCCTGGCGGCGGCTCGGCAACCGGCTGCGCGCTCGCGGCCCGGCCGCGCCGTCGGGCTACGGCGACACGCGCGGCGTGGACGCCTTGCGCGAGGCGATCGCCGCTTACGTGCGCCGCGCGCGCTCGGTGCGTTGCGAGGCCGCCCAGGTGATCGTCACCAGCGGCACCCAGCAGGGGCTCTACCTGGCCACCCAGGTGCTGCTCGGCGAGGGCGAGCGCGCCTGGGTCGAGAACCCGGCCTATCGCGGCATCACCGCGATCCTCGAGAGCACCGGGCGTCGCGAGGCCATCGTGCGCGTGCCGGTCGACGCCGAAGGGCTCGACGTCGATGCCGGGCTGCGCCTGGCGCCCGAGGCGCGCGCCGCCTTCGTCACGCCCTCGCACCAGTACCCGCTCGGCATGCCCTTGAGCGTGGCGCGCCGCGACGCGCTGCTCGACTGGGCCCGCGCGCGCGACGCTTGGATCGTCGAGGACGATTACGACAGCGAGCTGCGCTATGCCGGCCATCCGTTCCCGGCGCTGCAGGGGCTGGACCCGCGGCGCGTGGTCTATCTCGGCACCTTCAGCAAGATCCTGTTTCCCTCGCTGCGGCTCGGCTACGCGATCGTGCCGCCGGAGCTGGTAGCCGCGTTTCGCGGCGCGCGCGTGCTGATGGACCGCCATCCGCCCGAGGCCGACCAGCACGTGCTGGCCGCCTTCATCGGCGAGGGCCATCTCGACCGGCACATCCGGCGCGTGCGCGGCGTCTATGCGGCTAGCCGCGCCCGGCTGATCGCCACGCTCGACGCGGCCTTGCCGCCGGAACTGGCCTGGCGCGAGCCGAGCGACCAGGGCATGCACCTGGTGCTCTGGCTCGCGCCGGGCGTCGACGATCGCCGCGTGGCGGCCGCCGCGCTGGAGGCGGGCGTCGCGGTGCGGCCGGTGTCGCCGATGTACGCGCCGGGCACGGCGCGAGCCGGGCTGGTGCTCGGCTTCGGCGGTTATGACGAGGCGGTGATGGAGGCGGCGGCGCGGCGGTTGGCGGCGGTGATCGTGGCCGCCGCGAAGTAGGCCCGGCACCGCGCGCTTCATCATGCGCGTCGAGGTCGCGGACCATAGGTTTCCCGCTTGATCGTTGGCAAGGCTATCTCTTTTCAGGTTCGTTACGCTGCCGGTTCGGTTTCAACCCGGTGCATCGTTGCGATCCGGCTTGCCCGGTTCATCTCGATGCCGGCATTCGTCCGGCAACCCCATCTTCCTGTTCGCGACAAGGAATCGTCCCGGCCCCAGGTCCGCCGCGCGGCACCGGCTCGGGCGCGCGGCACCGATTCCAGGCGACGCGACGATGCCATTCCTGATCCACCCAGGCCGGCGGCCAGCGCCGGTCGCATTTCGGGAGCATCGCATGACGACGCAGCATGATCCGGCCGGCACCCGGCCGCAGGCATTCCAGGGCCTCGACCAGGCGGCCGCGCAGGCGCGGGCCGTGGTGGAGGAATGGAAGGCCGAGCAGGTCTATCCGTTTCCGGAGCCGCCGGGCACCTCGATCGAGCAGATCGAGCGGCAGGTGTTCGACATCGTGGCGGTGCATGTCGCCCGCCATCTCCCCGGCTTCGACGCGATCCAGCGCCGCAGCAAGGCGTTCCAGCTTCGCATGCTGAGGCAGGCGATCCAGACCAGCCCCGAGTCGCTGCAGCTCATCCTCGACGAGGTGCTGCGCCTGCCGAAGCCGCAGCGCGACGAGCTCGCCCATCTGCTGCGCGATACCCCGCTGTCGTCGATCGTCGGCGCGACCCGGGTCGTCTCCGAGCGCCTGCGTTTCATCGCGGGGCTCGAAGTGCTGTTGTTCGATCCCGAACCGAAACGGCGCTTGAAGGAGCGCACGCAACTGCATCGCATCGTCGCGGAGAACTGCTGGCTGTTCGGCGAGGAGTACAGCCTGTCGGTCGACGATCAATCGCTGACGGCCGTGCTGGCGGAGCACCGGAAATGGCTGGGCCGCGATCTCGTCATCGACGCGCCGGTGAAGCATGTCTCGCGCACGCGCGGCATCGTCGACCTGATGCTGTCGAAGGCGACCCGGTCGCATCGCGCGAATGGCCTGTCGCATCTGATCGTCGAGCTGAAGGCGCCGCGGGTGAAGATCGGCTCGGAGGAGATCACGCAGATCCAGGCCTATGCCTTCAGCGTGATGCGCGACCCTCGCTTTTCGATGGTGAAGGTGAACTGGAATTTCTGGGTGATCGGCGACGAACTGGCGCCTTATGCCGAGGCACTCGCCCAGGACGATACCGGCCTGATCTACGCGAAGGCGAACGTGACGATCCAGGTGAAGACCTGGGCGCAGATCCTCGACGAGAACCGTTCCCGCCTGCAGTTCTTCCTGGACAAGTTCGACTTGCAGGTCGACCGGGCCGCCTCGCTTGCTTATCTGCGAGATCGCTACGCCGACTACCTGGAAGGCGTGTTCGAGGTGCGGGAACCCTTGGCGCCGTGGGGCGGCGCTCCGGCCTCAAGCGGCGAATCCGATGCGCCGTCGCACAACCCGGCACGAGGGGCACGCCATGTCGATACGTAAGGGCTGCCCGATCTGCGATCGTGACTCGCTGCTCATCTATCCCGTTCGTTATGCGATCGCCTGCCCTCGCGGCGCGGCAAAGGTCCCCGCCTTGTCCGGAAATTTTCGAGTCGACGATCGCGCGCCGCAGGACGTCGCGACGGCGCGATACACCTTGCGTTCGCTGCGAGGGGGGTACCTCTATACCTACGACGAAAAGCGCAAGCTTCTGCGTGCCTACATGGTGACGGGCGACGGCGCGTTATGGAAATTTCCGCCGGGCATCGCGCCGCCGCCCGGCAACAGCGCCAAATACAACCTGACCGCGAATCTCTGTCCGCTCGGTGACGACTATCCGCAATCCTACGGCCTCTGCGTGAGCATCCAGCACACGCCTGGCGACGACGAGGCCACGAAGCTCTGGATCGGATGGTCCAATGTGCGTTGGACTCGGGATATGGTCTTCAAGAAGATCGAGGATATCGCTTGGCGCAAGCTGCATATGCAGTGCATCGATGTGTCGGCGATGATCGCCGGCGGCGCTGCCCATACGGGGGAATTCGAGGCGGTGCGTAGCGGGATCTCGCATTTCGCGATGGACCATCGCGCCATGGCGGAAGCCTTCAATTTCAGCAATTGCGCACCCAATGACGACATCCGTCTGCGTCAAACCCATGCGGATGCGCGCATCGCCAAGGTAATGGCCGAATCGCCGCTGAAGCAGGGTTTCGTGATTGCCGTCAACGATCCCGTCGGCATCGCGAATGATCTTGCCGAGTTGACCATCCCTGATTCGCACAACGGTTTCGACACGGGGATTTACTGGAAGTACGTGTCGGCGCAACTCCTGGAGCGTGCCGAGGTGGGCATTCGGGCCAATGCGAAGGCCAGTGCCGGGCTTGGCTACGGCATATCGAAACGTATCGCCGATGCCAATGCTCTCAATGCCGTGGTCCGCGCGCCGGGAGAGCCGGCGGCGGACCTGGCCGGGCTCTATCGCTTCGTGCGCAGGTGGATCGCGACCGGCAGCGCCGGTAGGGCCGCCAGGGCCGAGCAACGGAAAATCGACGATATCCCGACCGCCGAGCTGGAAGCGGCCGACGAGGCATGGGCCGCGGCATGCGCCAGGATGGGGCCGGACGGCAAGCCGTTGATCGGCCGCGACGGAAAGCCCGTGAGCGTGATCGACACGCAGGCGCTTGAGCGTTTTCGGAAGGATGAGTATCCCCGCGCGCTCGATGCGTTCAAGCCCGGGTGGTCGGCTCTCGTGCAGGCACATGCCGAGTGGCTCAAGTGCAGCTTGCTCGCCGATTGGATGACGGGTAATCACGATATGCGGGATTTGCGCAGCGGGTACGCATACAGCGAATCGTGTGCGCAATCGATCGGGGCGGCTGCCGGTACGCAAGCATGCCGGAAGGTGCTGGATGACTGGTTGAACGGCCAGGCCTCGGATACTCGCAACCTGTACGTGCGCGCGCTCCTGTTCAATCAGGAAACGCTGATGGCGGCCGCCGATGGCCAGGTGCGCGGCTCGGATATTCAGTACGAGAACATCCTGAACCTCTACAAGGCGTCCATCGAGAATATCGAGCAGTTCGGAACGGCTGGAAATCTGCGGGACCGGCTGGTTGTGACCACGGCGAACACGATCGTCGATGTGCTGGCGAAAGGGGCGAGGGGCGTGGCTGCCGGCTTCGTGACGATCCGGCTGTCGATGCACGCGGGCGTATCGATCAAGGCCGCGGGTCTCACGCCGATCGAAATGCGCACCTGGGTGCTCAAGCAGGGGGAGGCGCTGGGCTTGAAGCTGGACGGCGACCGCCTGGCGCAGCAGGCCGCCGCCGCCAATATCCGTCGTGAGGTCTTCAAGGCGGCACCGCCTTCCGATCTCGCCGTGTTTGCCTATGCGATCGATACCGATGCGTGGGTGAGGGCGGGCAAGCTGGAGGCGAGTGAAGTCAAGGCCATCAAGCTGCCTGGCGTGGACATGACGCGCAAATGGCTCGGAGCATCGTCGCCGGTCGAGTTTCACCAGGGCGTCGCCACCGCGATTTTTCAGCTCGTTGCGTTGCGGTTTGCGTATGCGGATTTCAATGAGAGCGATCGCTTCAACTACGACGAAACGCTGCTGAAGCTGACCGGCTCGGTGGTTGCCATCCTGGGCAATATCGTCGAGACGGTTTCGGAGACGTTCATCAAGGCGCCCGTTCATCCGCTTTCGGATTTCATCATGAAGCATTGGGCGTGGTTCAACAGGAAGACAGCGGGAGTGGCGGCGCATGCCGGGCGATGGGTCGGTGCGCTCGCGGGTGTTTTCGTCTCGGGCGTGGATTTGTTTGGAAAGGCACCGGGAGCCTTGAGGAATCACGAGAAGAATGTGGCGGCCCTTTATCTTTCGAGTGGCATTCTTGGTATGTACATTGCGCTCTCTCCGGCTGTTTCATCAATTCCGCTCATTGGTGCATGGTTGCCTCCGCTGTGGCCGATTCTGGTGGTTTCGATTGCCATCGGCGTCGTGGTTGTTCATGTGGAATCGACCGCAATCGTTGAATGGGTGGCGCGTTGCAAGTTCAGTAAAACGCCAGCTTATCGCTCGTTGGATGAGGAGTTGAAGGCCTTCAATTTCGCCGTGGAGCGCTAAGGCATGGACGAGCGACTGTTCAGGAAAGGTGCCGGTGGTGCTATTCCAGCGTGGGATCAGGTGCATCGGCTCTCGATTAATCAATCAGTTGGGCCTGAAATCAAGGATTTGGGGTCGACATTCAGTATTAATTCGAAATTCATGGACGTGATCGATCCAATTCTTCTGGATAAGCAATGGGTCGTCATGGGTGTGCTCATGGCTTTTTTGTCGCTGGGTATGGGTCCATATATTTATTGGCTGACCTTCATTCGTTATCCATGGGGCGGCATGGTTGAAATATTGCTTTCGTTTCTGCCCTTGTTGCTTTTTGGCCCGACTGTCTGGTATCTCGGCCCCAACCTGTTCTTTGGCCTGCGTTACCGTCCCATCCGCCTTCACCGCGCGACCCGCAAGATCTACGCGATCCGGCGTCGCCGGTTTTTCTCGAAGCCAGGGCAAGGCGATATCGTCTGGGAAGCACCCTGGACGGAGGAATCGATCTTCTGCCTTCATCGCGAGATCACGCCATACGGCACGTACTATCACATCCGCCACTACACGGTAGACGAGCAAGGCAAGGTCACGCGGGCATTCTCCATCGGTCGCGAGTGGCAAAAAACGGAAGCCCGTCTGGCGCTGGCGCAATGGAACTATTGGTGCCGCTACATGAACGAGGGCCCGCGGGACCTGCCCAAACCCATGCTGTTCCACACTCGGCATGAAACACCTCGCGAATCCTTCCTCTTCTCGCTATACGACTTCGGCATGAACGTGCCGGCGTTCATGCGCTTGCTGGTGATGCCGCCCGTCCTCTTCTTCACCTTGATGCGAATGATCTCGAACGCCACCTGCCGCGCGCCGATCTGGCCCGACGAGATCGCGAACCTGTCCATCATCGCCCCTGACGATCCCTACGCGGAACCGCGACAAGGAACGCCAATCGGCTGGGCCGAAACGATACTGGCTCAGAAGCGTGGCGACTACCCTGACGACGATCACGCGCGGGTACGGGATTGGGCCGGCGAGCCGGATGGAGAAAAACACGCCGATGCCTGGTTGGATAACCCGTCCCGAGCACTTGCCGCCCAGCGCGCGACATCGTGAGAAACGAACCCGGCCACCAACCCGCATTTCCCACCAAAAGCAACTAACCAGCCTCCCTCTCCTGCCCCGAGCCCTTACAATCGCGGGCACGTTGCCGGCCGCCAACCGGCAACGCGACATACACGCCACCGGGAGCCCGCCATGTCACGTTCGGGACGTCTGCTCAACCTGCTGGAACTGCTGCGCGCCAGGCGCCGCCCGGTCACGGCGGCGCAGCTCGCCACCGAGCTGGCCGTGTCGGAGCGCACCGTCTATCGCGACATCGCCGAACTGATCGCGCAGGGCGCCCCGATCGAGGGCAGTGCCGGCGTCGGCTACCTGCTGCGCGCCGGCCATTTCCTGCCGCCGCTGATGTTCGCGCGCGAGGAGATCGAGGCGATCGTGCTGGGGCTCCACTATGTCGACCAGCGCGGCGACGAGATTCTGAAGACGGCCGCGGCGGCCGCGCTGGCCAAGATCGCCGCGGTGCTGCCGCCCGATGCCGGCGCGACCCTCGACGCGCCGCTCGCCATGCCGGGGCCACCCGCGCCCTCGTTTCCCGCCAACGTGGTCGAACTGGGCCGGCTGCGCGCGGCGATCCGTGCCGAGCGGCGGCTCGAGATCGTCTATGTGGACGTGGCCGGCAGCCAGTCGCATCGCATTGTCTGGCCGGTCCAGATCGGCTTCATGGACAATGCGCGCGTGCTGGCCGCCTGGTGCGAACTGCGCGAGGCCTTCCGCACCTTCCGCACCGACCGGATCCAGGCCGCCACCGAGCTCGACCGCTACCCGGCGCGGCGCGCGGCCCTGATGCGCGGGCTGCATGCGCAACTGGCGCTGTCCCTGCAGTCTCCTGACAAAAACTGACAGCGCGATCGGCGAAGCTACCGGCTTTCCGATCACGCGCGCGCGGTTCTCCGCGCGGCCACCGCGCCATGTCCACCCAGGCTCCCGATTCTCCTGATTCCCTCGATTCCCCGGTCCTTCTCAAGGACTCGATGGGCGAACGGCAATTCCGTTCGCTGCTCTCCACGCTGAAACTGATCGAGCGCAGCTTCGATACGCGGCGCTTCCTGGCGGTCGCGCTCGATGGCCTCGACGAGCTGTCGCTGATGGCGCGCGTGCGTCGCGCCAGCCTCGCGATCGAGGCCGGCGCGCAAGCGCTGCCGGGCGGCTACGACACTGTGCTGACGCTGCTGGCCGAGGCCGCGCCGCACCTGGGCGGCGGCTTCCTGTCGCTGGTCGCGCCCGACTACGTCGGCCAGTTCGGCCGTCACGACTTCGATCGCTCGATGGCGGCGCTGGCCTTCTTCACGCGCTTCGGCAGCTCGGAATTCGCGGTGCGCGAATTCCTGCGCGACGATCCGCGACGCGCGCTGGCCACGCTGCGCGACTGGTCCCGGCACGAGGACCAAGCCGTGCGCCGGCTGGCCAGCGAAGGCAGCCGGCCGCGCCTGCCCTGGTCGTTCCGGCTGCGCGAGATCGAGGCCGATCCCGCGCTGGCCGCGCCGATCCTCGACAATCTGTGCGCCGACCCGAGCGACTACGTGCGCCGCTCGGTGGCCAACCACCTGAACGACGTCACCAAGCTGCATCCGGATTGGGTGCTGGAACGTGCCGCCGCATGGGGCGGCGCCGATGCCGGCACGCGCTGGATCGTCCGGCATGCGCTGCGCACGCTGGTCAAGCGCGGCGACGCGCGGGCGCTGGCGCTGCTCGGCGCGAGCGGCGCGGCGCGGATCGAGGCGGTGCCGTTCGCGGTGACGCCGGCGCGCATCGAACTCGGCGAGACGGTCACGCTGGCCGCCGAGCTTGTGTCCACGGCGCAGGACGTGCAGCGGCTGGTGGTCGATTACCGGATCGGCTACGTGAAGAAGAACGGCAGCACCGCGCACAAGGTCTTCAAGCTCAGGGAGCTGACGCTGGCGCCGGGGCAGCGCATCGATATCGTGCGCAGCCAGCGGATCCGCGATTTCACGACGCGCACGCATTACGCGGGGCGCCATGGCGTCGAGCTGATCGTGAACGGCGCGGTGGTGGCGCAGGCGCATTTCGACCTCGCCTGCTGAGTCGAGCCGGGCGGCCCGGCGCCGGGGGCGGCCTTCAGCGGCCGTCGGTCTGCCGCGAGCCGAACACCGGCAGCCGCCAGCCGAAGTACAGCGAGGACAGCCGGATCGCCACGCAGGAGCCGATCGCGAGCCAGGGCGCGAGCGTCGGCAGCCAGTTGGTGCGCAGCGAGACGACCTCGACGGTCGCGCCGAACAGGGCGGCCAGCGCGTAGATCTCGCGCTGCAGGATGGCCGGCACGCGCGACAGCAGCACGTCGCGGATCACGCCGCCGCCCACCGCGCTGAACATGCCCAGCAGGATCGCGACCTCGGCGCTCCCGCTGTAGGCCAGCGCCTTCTGCGCGCCGGCCACGGAGAACATGCCGAGCCCGATCGCATCGAACAGCAGCACCGGATAACGCAGCCGCCGGACCTTCTGGTAGGCGGCGATGGTCAGCGCCGCGGCGACCAGCGACACCACCAGGTAGCTCCAGTTCGAGAGGCCGGCCGGCGGCACGGCGCCGATGCAGACGTCGCGCACGATGCCGCCGCCGCAGGCGACGATGAAGGTGACGAAGGCCACGCCGAACAGGTCGAGGCGCCGCTGGCGGGCCGCCACGGCGCCGCTGATCGCGAACGCGAAGGTGCCCGTCAGGTCCAGCAGCGTGTAGGCGACGTGGCCGTTCATGCGCGCGGCTCCGAGGGAGCGCGGCGGCTGGTTTGGCAAGCCGCCGGCAGTCCGTCGGAGCGGCCGAGCGGGCGCGGTGAGGGCAGCGCGATGGCGCTGGTCGGGAGGGGGAACGGGAAAATCATCGTCGATCGGAGCTTGAGCGAGGTAACGATGATAGGCAGATGCTCGAAAACTGCAACCGTCGACGCCCGGCGCGGGCGCCAGCCCAGCCGTGCAGGGGCTCAGGCGCTCAGGCGCTCAGGCGCCGCCCAGCAGGGCCTTGCGGAACACGGTGGGCGCCACGCCGTGCGCGTCGCGGAAGCGATGGCTGAAATGCGCGGCATTCGCGTAGCCGCACTGCTCGGCGACCTGCGCGAGCGGCAGCGCGGTGCCGCGCAGCAGCTCGCGGGCGCGGGCCAGCCGCTGCTCGGCGATCCAGGCATGTGGCGGCGCGCCGAACGAGACCCGGAACATGCGCGCGAAATGGTATTCCGACAGCGCGGCGAGATCGGCCAGCTCGCCGAGCGTGATCGACTGCCCGAGGCTCGCGTCCACATAATCGCGCACACGCCGGCGCACCGTCGGCGACAGCCCGCCGGTACGCGGCACGCCGCTGCGCACCACGCTTTGCTCGCGCAGCAGCCGGCTCAGCACCTCGTGGGCGGTTTCGTTGGCGCGCAGCCGGCCGTCGACGTCGTCCCAGCTTTCCAGCAGCAGCGAGCGGCACAGCTCGGCGATGCGCGGATCCTCGAAGTAGGTGCGATCGGCCAGTTCCAGCTCGCGCGGCTCGCGGTCCAGTTCGCGCACGGCGCGGCGCGCGAAGTGCTCGGGCAGGAAGTAGAGATGCATGAAATGCATCTGGCCGCGCACCCACCAGCGCGATTCGTGGTCGCCGGGCAGCGCGCAGAGCCGGCTCGGCGCGCCGTAGCCGGGCACCCGCTGCCGTTCGGTGCGATAACCGCCCGCCAGGTAGCACGACAGCGTGTGATGGCCGGGCTGCTCGTAGACGGTTTCGGCGATCTCGGTCTCGCGCGTCCATTCGGCGATCGCGAGGTGGTCGCCCAGCCAGGCGAAGCGCTCGAGCCGGGCGTCCGCCTCGGCCAGCGTGCGGCAGACCGACTGCAGGCCGAACGGCAGATCGGCCGCGCCGGCCAGTTCGGAGGCGGACGCGGGCGGTTCGACGAGAATCGGGGCGGATGGGCGGAGGGAGCTCATGTGCGCAGTATAGGGGCGCGCGCGCGGCTGCGCCGGGCCGTAACGGAAAGACCGCAATTTCGGACAAGTGGCCGGACATGGGCGGCGGCACAGTAGCTGCCGGGGATCGACCGATTCCCGCTCCCTCACCTTTTTCCTGCCGCGCGTCTCATGAATCTTCTGCTTTATGCCGTCACCGTGCTGATCTGGGGCACCACCTGGATCGCCATCAAATGGCAGCTCGACAGCGTGCCGCCGCCCATCTCGATCGCCTTGCGCTTCTGGATCGCCGCGGCCGTGCTGTTCCTGCTGCTGCGCGTGCTGCGCCGGCCGATCCGGCCGCCGCGCGAGGCCTGGCGCTTCCTGGTCGCGCAGGGCGTGGCGCTGTTTTGTCTGAACTTTCTGTGCTTCTACTACGCCGAGCGCGTGGTGCCGAGCGGGCTGGTGGCCGTGGTGTTCTCGATCGCGCCGCTGCTGAACGCGATCAACGGCCGGATCTTCCTGGGCCGGCCGCTGCAGCCCACCGCGATCGCCGGCGCGCTGCTGGGCCTGCTCGGCATCGGCTGCCTGTTCTACCAGCAGATGGCGGGGCATCTCGGCGACGCGGCCACCTGGCGCGGCCTGGTGATCGCCTTCGCGGGCACCATGTGCTTCTCCACCGGCAGCCTGCTGTCGAGCCGGATGCAGGCGATGGGGCTGCACCCGCTCACCACCAACAGCTGGGCGATGCTGATCGGCGCCGCGGTGCTCACGCTCGGCTCGGCCGTGGCGGGGCTGTCCTTCGTGCCCGAGATGACGCCGCGCTATCTCGGCGCGCTGGCCTACCTGGCGCTGCCGGGCTCGGTGATCGGCTTCACCTCCTACCTGATGCTGGTCGGCCGGATCGGGCCGGAGCGCGCGGCTTACTGCACGGTGCTGTTCCCGTTCGTGGCGCTGAGCGCGTCGACGCTGTTCGAGGGCTATCGCTGGTCGACGCTGGCGGTGATCGGGCTGGTGCTGGTGGTGGCGGGGAACCTGGTGGCCTTCGATCTGGGACGCAAGCTGTTCCTGCGGCGGCGCGGGCTGGCGTGAGGGGGCGCGGTGGCTCCACCGCGCACCATTCAACCAGCTAGGCCCCGAGCAAGTCCGCCAATTCGGTGAAGCTGTCGGCCACCAGGTCGAAGCGAGGGTCGGGCTGCGTATCGACCTTGCCGCCGGGGCCTGCTTCCAGCGGTCGGCGAATGAAGGCGGTGCGCAAACCTTGCCCGTGCGCGCCGAGGAGATCGGGTTTGTGGCAGGCCACCATCATGATTTCCTCGGGTTTCAGGCCGAGATAGGTCGGCGCCATCTGGTACACCTTGGGCGCCGGCTTGACGGCCCTGGCCAGTTCGGCCGTCATGACCAGATCCCAGCGGAAATCGCGCACGCGCGCCAGCATCGCCATGTCGGCCATGTCCGCGTTCGACAGGGTGGCGAGCAGATAGGGCTGATGCAGGCGCCGCAAACCGGGGATGACATCCTGCCAGGTGCGCAATCGCTGCCAGATGTCGTTCAGGTTCTCGAGATCCGCCTGCAACGCGCTGTCCAGGCCACGCCGTCGAAGCGTGCTTTCCAGCGCGTCGAGCCGCAATGCGGCCAGGCTTTGCCACGGGCGCTGGCCATCGAAAATCGCCTTGAATCCGGCCAGCATCAGCCCCGACCATTCGGTGGCGATGGCGGGCCAGTCGATTTCCAGCCCTCGCGCCTTGCTCAGCGCGCGGCCCTCCTCGACGACGCTGCTCCAATAGTCGGTGCAGGTGCCATAGACGTCGAACACCAGCGCCTTGATGCCGTTCCGTCCGGCGGGCGCGCTGGTGACAGGCATGTCGGCCGCCGGCATCGACTGGGCCAGGACCGACGCGCTCGGCGTCAAGGCGGCGGCGACACCCGCCACGAGCAGGCCGCGCCGGGAGAGCCGGACGGCATCGCCGCCGCCGGAACCCGTCTGCGCGGCCCGGTCTGCCGTGTTGGAGGCATGTGCCGCTTGCAGGCGGGGGAAAGGCTGACTACGTCGTGTGTTCATGTGGCAAGGACCTTTGAGGGATGCGTTCCACGGTGTTGTAGATACAACCAATTGACCGAAACTCCGCCAGGGCGACCGGGGGCCACCTTGGCGGAAGCCGCGGCAACTACCGATCAGGCATCGTCATTGGAGTACCGGAACGTATGGCGTTTGTGTCGCGAGACGGCACTTTTGTATTCGCAAGTATCGGGAGCTGTCGGGGATACATGCGAATACAAAGGCGAAGCCAAGAATCCTCGATCGATTGCCAATTTCCACGAATCGAATTCAATCCAATCCCGCCGATTCGACACAAAACAGCGAAGCCCCGAAAACTAAACTGCATGCGCCGAGGGTTAACGCAGGTGTGCGTGACTGCTTCGCAAAACAATACTGATCCTGGCCGCGTTTACCATGCTGTTTCATCAAAATACCTAAACAACTCGTCAATCGCGATTCAGCGAGGGAACCGGGCCGTCTTGCGCCAGCAATTCGTGAGTTCCACCCCCCAGACTGGAGAACGACATGCCATCGGCACCGCGTCGAAAATTCCTCGGTTACAGCTCGGCCCTGGTGGCGAGCGCCTGCCTGCCCGGCTGCAATGGTGACGGCACCGACCCCGTCGCTCCCGTCGCCGACGATCATCGCGGCGTCCCCGACACGCCGCCTGGCACACCACCCGCCACGCCGCTCGACAATCTCGCCGCCTCGCGCGAGATCAGCGGTCAATGGACCTTCATCGCCGCGTCCGAGCAGCCCGCGCTCGGCGGCGCGCAGCTCTCGAGCCCGCAAGGGCCGGCCGGCATGTCCGTGGCAACGGTGCCCGGCACCGCCCTCGACAGCATGCTCGCCAACGGCAAGTATCCCGATCCGTTCCACGGCCGGATCGTGACCGACACGATTCCCGATACGCTGAAGGACACCGATTACTGGTATCGCACGCGCTTCGCGACACCGCCGCTGCGCGCGGGCCAGCACTTGTGGTTGCGGCTGGATGGCGTCAACTACCGCGCCGAGATCTGGCTCAACGGCAGCCAGGTCGGCACGCTGGCGGGTGCTTTCAGGCACGGCTATTTCGACGTCACGCGCCTGGTCGCGCCGGCCGGCGGCGAGGCATGGCTGGCGGTGCGCGCGATCAAGCTCGACTTCTCGGAAGGCCCGCTCGAGCCGAGCTATGGCAGCGGCGTGACGCGCGGCGGCCGCAACGGCGGGCCGACCGGCATCACGCTGAAGAACGGCCCGAGCTTCTTCTGCTCGGCCGGCTGGGACTGGTTGCCGACGATTCCCGATCGCAACCTCGGCATCTGGCAGCCGGTATCCTGGTTCAGCACCGGCGCGATTCGCATCGCCGACCTGCGCGTGGACAGCACGCTCTCCGACGACCTGGGCAGCGCGCAACTGCAGCTCGACCTCTCGCTCGACAATCGCTCGGGCGCCACGGTCGCGGCCACGGTGACGGGGCGCATCGGCGAACACATCGCGTTCCGCCGCGCCATCTCGATTCCCGCCGCGGACCAGCCGAGCACGATCACGCTCACGCCGGCCGAGGTTCCCGAGCTGGCCTTGTCGAACCCGAAGCTCTGGTGGCCGAACGGTTATGGCGAGCCGAACCTGTACGCGGTCTCGGTGTCGATCGAGCTGCTGGGCCAGGTATCGGACACGCGCAGCGTGAATATCGGCCTGCGCCGCATCGACTACTCGCGCGACATCGGCCAGGGCAAGCAGCTGAGCATCAGCGTCAACAAGCTGCCGATCCTGGTGATGGGCGGCAACTGGGGCCTCGACGAGGCGCTCAAGCGGATTCCGCGCGAGCGTCTGTTCAACCAGGTGCGCCTGCATCGCGACGCCAACCTGAACCTGATCCGCAACTGGAACGGCCAGAGCACGAGCCGCGATTTCTTCGATGCCTGCGATGCCTACGGCATCCTCGTCTGGCAGGACTTCTTCTATTCGACCGAGGCGAACGGCGCGGGCCCGGCCAACCTGCCGCGCGATCTCGACAATATCCGCGATGTGATCGTGCATTTCCGCAACCATCCGTCGATCCTGCTCTGGTGCGGCGGCAACGAGGGCTCGCCGCCCGCCGCGCTGGTCAGCGGGCTCGATGCGCTGGTGAAGGAGCTCGACCCGAAGCGGCTGTGCCTGACGAGCTCGGCGGGCGATACCGGCGCGGGTGCCGTCAACGGCTATTCCTCGGGCGGGCCCTACAACTGGACCACGCCCAAATCGGCCTTCACGCGCAGCTACGGCAGGACCGCCACGGCCTTCCACAACGAGGTGGGCTCGCATTCGATCCCGACGCTCGAGTTCGTGAAATCGATGCTGCCGCCTTCGTCGTGGGAATGCCCCGACGATCACTGGGCCGATCGCGACATGAACGGCAACGGCGCCACCTACCCGCAGGTCGGCAATAAGCAGGGCGGCGCGGGCTATATCGCGGCGACCGCATTCCGCTACGGCGAGATCCGCAATCTCGCCGACTTCGTGCGCAAGGCGCAGATGATGAACTACGAATGCATCCGCTCGATCTACGAGGCGAATGCGGCCGTGATGATCGGCCCGGCGGCGGGCGCGATCACCTCGCCCGCCACCGGCGTGATCATGTGGATGACGAATCCGGCCCAGCCCAGCTTCGTCTGGCAGATGTACAGCCACGATCTCGAGCAGCATTCGTCCTTCTTCGCGGTCCGGCACGGCTGCCGCCGCGTGAACGCGATCCTCGACGCGAATAGCTTCGACCTGACGATCGCCAACCACACGGCGAAGCCGGTGGGCGGCAGCCTCGAGGCACGCGTCTACAACCTCGACAGCTCGCTGGTCGGCGTCGCCACGCCGAGCATCGCGGGCGTGGCGCCGACTTCGTATCAGGTGGTGGCGAACCTACGGACCCTGATCGCGGGCGCTGCCTCGTCCGTGTGCCTGGTCGCGCTGATCCTGCGCGATGCCGGCGGCACGACGCTTGCCGAGAATCTCTACTGGTACGAGAAGAGCGGCGCGGACAGCAGCTACGTGACGCTCGACACGATCACGCCGGCTGCGGTCTCGATCCAGGCCTCGTCCGACGAGCCGGACGAAACGAGCACGCGCATCACGGTCGAGGTGGCGAACATCGGCGGCAGCATCGCGCTGATGACGCATCTGCAACTGTTCGACCGCGCCAGCGGCGAGCGCATCCTGCCGGCCTTCTACAGCGACAACTACCTGAACCTGCTGCCGGGCGCGAGGCGGCGCGTCGTGATCGACGTCCCGCATGCGAAGGGAAGGCCGATATCGTCGGCGGCGCTGCGTGTCGACGGCTGGAAGCTCGACCGCGCCAGGTCGAGGCTGAGCCTGGGCGGCGTGCCGGTGATCTTCAACGACGCGGCGCTCGACGTCGCGCCGGCCGTGGCCACGTTCGGCAAGTGCTGAGGCAATAAAAAACAGGCGGGCCCGGTTGTCCCGGGCCCGCCTGTGCGTTTCACCGACTCAGTGCCGCGAGGCCGGCGGCGGCGCGAATGCCGTGTTCGGATCGCGGCCATCCCATTGTGCGATCCAGGCATCGTTCGGCGTCGAGCCCATCACGAAATCGAGCTTGCCGCCGGCCGCCATCTCCTCATGCGTGATGTAGGGCCGATGCAGCGGCGTGCCGTTCAGCGTGACCGACTGCACGTAGCGATTGGTCGAGGAGGGCGGCGCGCCGTTCGTCGTGTGCGCCGTGATGCTGAACTTGCGCGATCCCTGGAAGCTTAGCGCGCTGCCGTTCGCGCCGCCGCTCGCGCTCGGGATGTCGATGCTGGCTTCCTCGAACAGCGGCGTACCGAAGTAATAGACGCCGCCCACCGGGTTGAGCGAATAGATTCCCATCGCTGACAGCACGTACCAGGCCGAGAGCTGGCCGAAGTCGTCGTTGCCGGGGATGCCCGAGGCGCGAACGCGGCGCGGATCGTCCTGCGCGGTCTTCAGGCTGCTGCTGCTCAGTTCGCCGCGATCGCGCGCGGTGAGCGTGAGCGAGTACAGCTCGTCCATCACCGTGCGCACGAGATCCTGCGTCTTCGACGGCGTGCCGGCCACGTCGTAGAGATAGGGCATCTGGTTGGCCGGCTCGTTGCCGGCGACGTACTGGCCGATGCGGCCGGTCAGGTCCGGAAAGCCCTGGCCGTTGAGGTAGCCGAGCGGGTTCTTCGGGTTGAAGGCCTGGTCGAGCTGCGCGCTGAAGCTGGCCTTGCCGCCGAGCACAGAGATCAGTCCGGGGAAGTCGTGGAAGACGTTCCAGGTGTCGATCCACGAGTTGGCTTCCGAGTAATCGGTCTTCTCGGCCGCGGCCGGGTCGAAATTGCTCGACCAGTTGCCCGAGCCGCTCTTGGGCACCGCGAAGATCCAGCCGTTGTATCTGGCCGGGTTGTAGACGTTGCGGTAGTTGCCGCTGCGCGTCAGGTAGGGCTGCCAGGCCGAATCGCCCTTGCCGGCGGCCTGGCCGACGCGGGCCGTGGCCCAGTCGTCGAAGGCATAGTCCTGGGTGGTGGAGACCGAGGCGTTGTCGCCCGAGTAGACGTAGCCCTTGCTGCGGTACTGGTCGAAGCCATGGGCGCTGGCGCCCTGGGTGGTGGTGAGGGCGGTCCAGATGTCGTCGGTGCTCGCGCTGGTGAGGTGCTTCAGGTAGGCGTCGGCGATCAGCGGAATCGCCGGGTGGCCCGCCATCGTGAAGGTTTCGGTCTGCGCGAGCGGCCAGACCGGCAACTCGCCCTTGCCGTTCTGCTTGAACTGCGTGAGCAGCGACTTGACCCAGCCGTCGACGCGCTCCGGCTGCACCAGGGTCATCAACGGCGATTGCGCGCGGAACGTATCCCACAGCGAGAACGAGGAGGAATAATCGAAGCCCGGCGCCGCATGCTTGCTGGTGGTGGGCGGCGAGCTGCTGCCGTCGTTGCTCGAATCCATGCCGACATAGCTGCCGTCGGCATTGTTGTACAGCGTCGGCCCGAGCATCGCGTGATAGAGCGAGGTGTAGAACATGGTGCGCTGGTCGTCGGTGCCGCCCTTGATGCGGATCCGGCCGAGCGCGGCGGCCCAGGTCTGTTCGGCGCCGGCCTTCACCTCGTCGAAGGGCTTGGCGCCCACGTCGGCGGCGAGGTTGGCGGTGGCGTCGGCCACGCTCGACGGCGAGATGCCGACGTTCACGGTCAGCGGCGCGTCGCCCGTAGTGGCCGTGCCGAAGCTCAGGTAGGCGGTGCTGCCGTCGGCGCTGAAATTCACCTGCTTGTCGAAGGGCTGCGAAAAGCGCGCGATGAAATAGGTCGGCTTGTTGTTGGCCCAGTTGTTGGTGATCTGCCAGCCGGCGATGGTGCGCTCGTCGATCACCTGGATCTTGCCGCTCGCGAGCGTCCCGCCGATCGGGCTGGCGATGCTGACGATCATGGCGCGTTTCTGCGTCGATGCGCTCGGGAAGTAGCTGTAGCGATGCACGCCGGCATGGGCGGTAGCCGTCAGCTCGGCGAGGATGACCGCGCCCTTCACGTTCCAGGGCGTCTTGCCGGTACCTTCGGGCGCCATGCGCACGCGGTAGTAGCCGGGGCTGGCGCTTTCGTCGGCGTGGCTGAAGCGCGCGTTGTAGGTGACCGAGCTGCCCTTGATGCTGGCCAGCGTGGCCGCGTCGACCGGCGCGAGCGTCGGCAGGAAGCGCACCTCGCCGCCCGAGCCGATGCCGGCGCCCGACAGGTGCGTATGCGTGAAGCCGGTGATGTACGGATCGTCGTATTGGTAGCCCGAGGTGCGGTCCCAGTCCCAGGGCAGGGCGCTCGGGCCGCCCGTCGTGTCGGGGCCGAGCTGGACCATGCCGAACGGCACGGTCGCGCCGGGATAGGTGTGGCCGTGCCCGCGAATGCCGCTGCTCCAGTTCGCCTTGATGTCGAGATTGGCCGTGCCGATGATGGGATCGACGCTGCGCAGCAACTGGGCGGTGTCCACCGTATCGGCCGGCGTGTTGCTGCCGCTTGTCTGCGTGCTGTTGCTGCTGTTGGTGTCGGCGGCCCCCGCGCCTGAACGCGCCACGCCGATGCCGCCCGCGTCGCCGTTGTCGCCGCCGCAACCGGCCAATACCACCGCGACACCGATGCCAAGCATGTTTCGTAGTTTCATCGTCTGCTCCGTCTCTGTATCAACTGCTTGTCGAGGGCGCATGGCCCGGATTCTTATTGCATGTCGTCAGGCGCGCGAGTGCGGATGAATGGTAGGAATCCGTAGTATTGGTTCGCATGACGAGGATGCCGCATGGGTTTGGCCGGAGCAAAGGCTCCCCCAGCCGTGCGGATTCCCTTCAGGAAAGAATTGCCGCACGGATTGGCTGTTTATCGAATTTTTCCGGCCTGATTTATCGAACGCGGATGTCAATCAGAGGCGAGGACATCTATCGACAGCGTGCCAGAGAGACAAGCGGTGAACTACTCGGAGTATTCCGAATTTTTATTGTGTTTATCTAAACATTTTATCGATTGAATTCTGTTTTTGATGTAATTGATTTAACTGTTTTTCGTTGCGATTCATTCGGCATGTGCCGCGATCGGCAGCTTGCCGCCGGAGCCGGGCCGGCATTGTTTCATCGCCTCGAAGAACGCCGCCACCAACCGGCTCTCGCGCCGCTCGCGCAGGCAGCACACATGGATGTGCGTGTTGACCGGGTCGCCCTCGATTCTCACCGGCCGCAGCCGGGCCTCGTCGGGCACGTATTCGGACAGCGAGACCGTGCCGACGCCGAGCCCGCGCGCGACGGCCTCGCGCAGCGCTTCGCGGCTGCCGATCTCCATGGCGATGCGCGGCGCGGCGCCGATCGCGCCGAGCGCGTCCTCCAGCGCGCGCCGCGTGGTCGAGCCGGCTTCGCGCATCAGCAAGGGCACGGTGGCCAGTTCGGCCAGCGTGATCGATTCGCGCGCCGCGAACGGATGCGCCGCGCCGACGAAGGCGATCACCGGGTAGCTCGCATAGGGCGCCATCTCGTAGCGCTCGTCGCTGAACGAGCGCGCGATCACGCCGACGTCGCAGGCGTAGTCGTCCAGGTCGTTGAGCACGCTCTCCGAATTGCCGAGCGTGACGGATAGCTGCATGTGCGGATGCGCGGTATGGAAGGCCTCGATGATCTCGGTCACGTGGAACGGGCTGACCGCGCCGATCCGCAGCACGCCGCGCGTGAGCTCTCCGCTGTCGTGCAGCAGCGAGCGCGCGTCGTTCTCCAGGCCGTTGATCTGGCGAGCGAGCGGCAGGAAGTCGAGGCCGACCGTCGACAGCTCGACACGCCGTCCGCGGCGATGGAACAACTGCACGCCATGTTCCTGTTCGAGCGCCTGGACTTGCGAGGTGATGGTGGTCTGGCTGGTGGCGAGCGCGCGGGCCGCCGCGGTGAAGCCGCCATGCTGGACCACGGCGAGGAAGGCACGAATCTGGGTCAGGGTCATGGGTTGCGCATGAGATGAGCTGGCAAGGGCGGGCGCGGGCCGATCGATCCTGTCGAATCGGCCCTTAAAAAGCGGCTTTTCCTGTGAAGATGGGTCGATCGGCCCGCAAGCCCCGTCCCGCCTGGGTGGTCAAGGGTCGAACGATGATTCAACGATTTTTTCGATGGATCGATTCGATTTGACCGGGTAGTTCGATCATAGACCGGTCATGTTGCAAAACTATGCTGGCGTCCGTGATCCACTTTTCCCGGAGCCCAGCCATGCTGCAGCGATCCGCCCCCCTCGATGCCGCCCACCGCGCCCAGCGCGCCTATCGCGGCCCCGTTACCACCGCGATCTTCGACTGGGCCGGCACGGTGCTCGATTTCGGCTGTCTCGCGCCCGTCCATGCATTTCGTGAGGTGTTCGAAGCGGCCGGCGTGCCGATCAGCGAAGCCGAGGCGCGCGCGCCGATGGGCGCCGCCAAGCGCGAACACATCGAGTTGATCCTGGAAGACGTCGAGGTGCAGGCGCGCTGGCGCGCCGCGCGCGGCGCCGCCTCGACCGATGCCGATATCGACACGCTCTACGCGCACTTCCTGATTGCCGACGAACGCAACGTCGAGCGCTACAGCGACCTGATCCCCGGCGCGCTCGACACCATCGCCACGCTGCGCGCGCGCGGCATCCGCATCGGCAGTACCACCGGTTATCCGCGCGAGGTCATGCAACACCTGCAGCCTCTGGCCGAGCGCCACGGCTATCGTCCCGACCACTGCTGCACGGTCAGCGACGTGGCGCGCGGCCGTCCCTATCCCGACATGTGCCTGGCCAATGCGCTGGCGCTCGGCGCGCCCGACGTGCGCAGCTGCGTGGTGGTCGACGACAGCCCCACCGGCCTCGAATCGGGCCTGGCCGCGGGCATGTGGACTGTGGGCATCGTCGCCAGCGGCAACGAGGTGGGCCTCTCGCTGGCCGAGTGGCAGGCGCTCGACGCGGCCGCGCGCGATGCGCGCGTGGCGCCGGCGCGCGAGCGCATCGCCCGCACCGGCGCGCACTACGTGATCGACAGCATTGCCGACCTGCCGGCCGTGATCGACTCGATCGGCGAACGCCTGGCTGCCGGAGAAACGGCGTGAGCGACTGGCAATTCCACAACCCGGTGCGCGTGCGCTTCGGCGTCGACGCGCTGGACGCCATCGGCGAGGTGCTGGCGGGCCGCGCCTACGCGATCGTCACCTATCCCGACTCGGCCTTTCTCGCGCCCTGCGCGCGCATCGAGGCGATCGCCGGCCCGGCGCTGCTGCGCATCGATTCGGTCGAGGTCAACCCCTCGGTGACGATGCTGCGCGAGGCCTGCGCGGCGCTGGCCGCGCTGCCGGCCATGCCCGAGGTGCTGGTGGCGCTCGGCGGCGGCTCGGTGATGGATACCGCGAAGGTGCTGGCGGCCGAGCACGGCCGGCTGGAGCCGGTGCTGGCCTGGATCGCCGACGGCAGGACGCGCCGCGCCGAGCGGGCCCTGCCGATCGTCGCGATCCCGACCACCTCGGGCACCGGCAGCGAAGTGACCTCCTGGGCGACCGTGTGGGACCCCGAGCACGACCGCAAGCTCTCGCTGGCGCGCGACGATCTCTACCCCGAGACGGTGCTGGTCGATCCGCGCCTGGTGATCGGGCTGCCGCCCGCGCCGACGCTGGCCAGCGGGCTCGATGCGCTGTCGCACGCGCTGGAGAGCATCTGGAACCGCAATGCGAACCCGGTCACGCGCGGCCTGGCCGTGGATGCCGCGCGCGAGATCCTGCAGGCGCTGCCGCGCGTGATGGCCGCGCCCGGCGACCTCCACGCGCGCTCGGCAATGGCGCTCGGCGCGCTGCGCGCGGGCCTGGCCTTCTCGAACACGCGCACCGCGCTGGCCCACAACATCTCGTATGCGATCACGCTGCATCACGGCGTGGCGCACGGCATGGCCTGCTCGTTCTGCCTGCCGGCGGTGATGCGCTCGGCGATCGGCGCCGATGCGGCCTGCGATCGCGCGCTGGCCGAGGTGTTCGGCAGCCTCGAGGCCGCCCCGCGCGTGCTGGAGCAGTTCCTGGAATCGCTCGGCGTGCGCTGCGAACCCGCGGCCTACGGCATCGAGCAGGACGAATGGCAGGACATCGTCGCAAGCGCCTTCGAGGGTGCGCGCGGCCGCAATTTCATCGGCGCGCCCGCGCGCTTTCCCCAATTCGATTTCCCGGACGTGGCACTGAGCGTGCCCTCGCCGTGATCGTCAGGAGAACTTCATGACCTCGTCTCAACCCGTGCGGACCGATGCGCTGTCGCGTCTGGACAATATGCCGTGGACCTGGTTCCACACGCTGCTGGTCGCCGCGCTCGGCGTCGGCTGGGCGCTCGACTCGTTCGAGACCAACATCATCGGCAGCGTGTTCGGCGTGCTGAAGAGCCAGTGGCACCTGAGCTCGGCGCAAGGCTCGCTGGCCGTGACGATCTGGGTGTTCGGCATGCTGGTGGGCGCGATCGCGTTCGGCTACCTGGCCGACCGATTCGGCCGCAAGCGCCTGTTCCTCGCCACCCTGCTCTGGTACGCCTGCTTCAGCGTGCTGACGATCTTCTCCTGGAACTACGAGTCCTTCCTGTTCTTCCGCGCCATGACGGCGCTGGCGGTGGGTGGCGAGTATTCGGCGGTGACCGCGACGATGGGCGAGTTCATCCCGCGCCGCCATCGCGGCAAGACCGATTCGCTGATCCTGTCGGGCTTCCCGGTGGGCGCGCTGCTGTCGGCCGCGATCTCCTACTTCGTGCTGAATAACCTGCCGGCCGACGTGGCCTGGCGCGTCGGCTTCGGGCTCGGCACCACCATGGCGCTGCTGTTCTTCTGGATCCGCCGCGTGATTCCCGAATCGCCGCGCTGGCTGCTGCAGCAAGGCCGCCTCGCCGAGGCCGAGGCGATCGTCGCCGCGATCGCCGGCAGCGCCGAGCGCCCCGGCGTGAGCGAGGCCAATCGCGAACTGGCCCGCAAGCGCTACGAGCCGGCGCTGTTCACGCCCTCGCAGCCGGCCTTCTGGCGTAACGTGCGCGAGCTGTTCGGCGCCTACCGGCTGCGCTGCGGCCTGGCCAGCGCGCTGAACTTCTCGCAGGCCGCCGTGGTGTATGGCGTGCTCTCGCTGATGGCGCTGGTGATCCTGCCGTACATGAAGGTGCCGGCCGGCGACATGCCGCTCTACTACGTCTACGGCAACGCGGCCGCGCTGGTCGGCGGGCTGACCGCCTCGGTGCTGGTGGAAGCCTGGGGGCGGCGCACCTCGCTGCTGGTCAGCTACAGCTTCACGGTGGCGGCGATCGTGCTGATCTACATGATGCACGCGCTGCCGGGCATGGTGGCCGGCTACTGCCTGATCCAGTTCGGCGTGACCTGGGCCTACATCTCGGGCTACGTGGTGTCCTCGGAAGTGCTGCCGACGCGAATCCGCGCCACGGGCCTCGGTGTCTCGGTGGCGGTGGGCAGGGTCGGCGCGATGGTGGCGCCGCTGATGCTGACCAACGTCTACGCGGCCACCGGCACGCCCTCGGCCGCGCTGATCGGGCTGCTGCTGCTGGCCTTGCCCGGCCCGCTGGCCGCGCTGCTCTGGTTCGTGAACGGCCGCGAGACGCGCAACGTTTCGCTCGAGGAAGGCAGCGCCGACAACGGCACGGCCCACCAGGCCGGCTGGACCCCGCGCGCGGCGACCGCGCAATGAGCATGGCGCAATGAAAAGGGCGGGGCGGCCGGTTCCGGCTCGCCCCGCCCGATGCGGTTCGCGCCGTTTTCGTTTTTGCGCGACGCGCTCTATCGCGCCGCGTGCCTCCACCTCATGCGCTCAGGCCTTCGCGCAGGCGATGAAGGCGTTCTCGAGATCGGCGATCAGGTCGTCGCCGTGTTCGAGGCCGATCGAGATGCGGATCAGGCCTTCGCTGACGCCGGCCTTCTCGCGTGCCGCGGCCGACACGCCCGAATGGGTGGTCGAGGCGGGATGGCAGACCAGCGATTCCGAGCCGCCCAGGCTGACTGCCGACTTGAACAGGCGCAGCGCGTTGATGAAGCGGAAGGCCTGCGCGCGGCCGCCGTTCAGCACGAAGGCGAAGGTCGAGCCGGCACCCGTGCAATGGCGCTTGTAGACCGCCTGGTAGGCGTCGTCGAGGATGGTTTCCGGGTGGAACACCTCGACCTTCTGGTGCGGATTGTCCACCAGCCAGCGCGCCACGCGGCTGGCCGTCTGGGTGGCCTGGGTCATGCGCAGCACCACGGTTTCCATCGAGCGCAGCAGCATCCACGAGGAATGCGGATCGAGCTGCGAGCCGAACGCGCCGCGAATCGAGCGCACCTTGGTGATCATCGCCTTGCTGCCTGTCACGCCGCCGGCCACCAGGTCGCTGTGGCCGCCCACGTACTTGGTCAGCGAATAGACCGAGAGATCGACGCGATGCGCGGCCGGCTTCTGGAAGATCGGGCCGAGCAGGGTGTTGTCGCAGACCGAGATCGGGCGATAGCCGTGACGCTGCTCGAAGGCGTCGATCTCGGCCACCATGCCGTCGAGGTCGATGATCGAGTTGGTCGGGTTGGCCGGCGTCTCGATGTAGACCAGGCGCACCGGGCCCTTCTTGGCGGCGGTCTCGAGCGCGTCGCGGATCGACTGCGGGGACAGGCCGTTCTCGATCGCCTCGGTGCCGATGCCCCATTCGGGGAAGATCTTCGAGATCAGCGTTTCCGTGCCGCCATAGAGCGGCACCGATTGCACGATCTGGTCGCCCGGGCGCAGGAAGGCGAGGAACACGGTGGAGATCGCCGACATGCCGCTGGAGGTGACGGCTGCGGCTTCCGAGCCGTCGAGCAGGGCCAGGCGATCCTCGACGATCTCGAGGTTCGGGTGGTTGAAGCGGCTGTAGACGAGGCCGGCCGCCTCGCCTTCGGGCAGCGGCTTGCGGCCCGAGACGATGTCGAAGAATTCGGCGCCGTCCTCGGCGGACTTGAAGGCGAAGGTGGAGGTCAGGAACACCGGCGGCTTGACGGCACCCTCGGAGAGGAAGGGATCGTAGCCATACGACATCATCTGGGTCTCGGGATGCAGGGGGCGTCCGTTGAGATCCTTCTTGTGATAGTTCGAATAGGTCATGGTGAGAGCCCTCGTCTTTTGAATGAGAGAACGCCGTCGCCCGAACGCGTGCGTCACCGCGCAAACCGCGTCGGGCGACGGCGGAGTTGCGCTCAGTGTAGAGTTGCCCGGCCAGAATATTCGTTCCTTTTCGTTCCCGCAAATCCTATAATTTGGAACGATCTTTCCCGAAAGGCCAATCGATGAATAAAGGCAGTCGCAGCGTCGAGATTGATGCGACCGACATGAAAATACTTCAGATTGTTCAGGAGAACGGGCGACTCAGTAATGCCGAGATCGCGGAGCAGGTTTCGCTATCGCCCTCGCCTTGCTGGAAGCGCCTGAAGCGGCTCGAGTCGAGCGGCATGATCCGCGGCTACCAGGCCATGCTGGACCGCCGCATGCTCGGCTTCGGCGTGGTGGCCTTCGTCAATATCTCGCTCGACAACCACACGCAGAAGGTCTGCCGCGCCTTCGAGGCCGGCGTGATGGCGATGCCCGAGGTGATCGCCTGCCACAACACCACCGGCGCGCACGACTACCTGCTGCAGATCCTCGCCGAGGATTTCGATACCTATTCCGAATTCGTGCTCGACCGCCTGCGCACACTGCCCGGTGTGAAGGAAATGCTCAGCACCGTGTCGATGCGCGAGCTGAAATCCTCGGTGAAGCTGCCCTTGCGTTGACCATGGCGCCGAAGCGCATGGTGTTCTGGTAGCGGCGCGCGCGGCTTCAATCGTGTTGCGCTGCGATCGAAGGCAGCTTGTCGTCGAGACGCACGATCCAGCCGCGCGGCGAACGCTTCAATTCGATCCCGCTGAGCGGCGCGATATCGATACGCAGCATCGCTTCGGGCGAGATGCCGAGCGCATGCGCGAGCGCGGCGCGCAGCACGGCCGCGTGCGTGACGGCGACGAAACTGCCGCTCGCCGGCAGCGCATCGAGCCAGGCGCTGACGCGCCGCAGCACCTCGAGATGCGATTCTCCGCCGGGCGGCGCGGCGGCCGGATCGGTGATCCAGGCTTCGAGCTGTTCCGGCGCCTCGTTCGCTATCGCCATCAATTTTCTGCCGCGCCAGCGGCCCGCATCGAGGTCGGAGAGGGCGGGTTCGGGCTCGGCATCCAGGCCGAGCGCCTCGGCGGTCTGCCGCGCCCGCAGCGCCGGCGAACTGAGCGCGCGGGCTTCGCGCGGCCAGCGCCAATGCGAGGCGGCGCGTGCCGCTTCGGCCAGGCCGCGTGCGTCGAGCGGCGCGTCGTCGGGGAAGCTGCCGGCGCGCAGTTCGGCATTCGCGGCGTGAGAGATCAGTCGGACGGTGAGCGTCATCGTTTCATTGTGTTCGGCGAGGCGCTCCGGCATGGCGGCGCGCGATTTCCGTTCACCGCCCATCTTGCGTAGAATCCAGCCGTTGCGATGTGCGGAAGCCGGTGCGAAGCCGGCGCGGTCGCGCCACTGTAACCGGGGAGCCGGCCTTCCCGGAAGCCAGACCTGCACATGGAGCATCCTTTCATTCCGTTGACAGTCATTGTCGAGCGGGGCGCGTCATCCCCTGGAGAGTCGAATATGTCCGAAGCCACCCTCAAGCCGGTTGCCGTGCCGGCGCCCATCCCCGTCCGCGAGCTGATGCCGTGGATCGTGTTCGGCGGCCTGCTGATGCTGCTGGCGCTGTACTTCGTCGGCGCCGAGCAAGGCGCGACCTCGATCGTGCCGGGCATGTACGTGCATGAGTTCGTGCACGACGCGCGCCACCTGCTCGGCTTCCCCTGCCACTGACGGGGGCTCCATGGTCGGAAAACTGTTGGTACGCGGGATGCTGGCCGGCATCGCCGCGGGGATCTTCGTGTTCGGCTTCGCCCGTTTTGCCGGCGAGCCGCAGGTCGATCAGGCCATCGCCTTCGAGGAAAAGATCGATGCGGCCAAGGGCGAGGCGCCCGAGCCGGAACTCGTCAGCCGCCCGACGCAGGCCGGACTTGGCCTGGGCACCGGCGTGATCGTCTATGGCGCCGCGCTCGGCGGGCTGTTCGCGCTGAGCTTCGCCTTCGTGCACGGCCGCATCGGCAGCCGCCAGCCGCGCACGCTGTCGGCCTGCCTCGCGGCGGCCGCCTTCGTCTCGCTGGTGATCGTGCCGAACCTCAAGTACCCGGCGAACCCGCCCTCGGTGGGCGACCCGGACACCATCGGCTATCGCACCGGGCTGTTCTTCCTGATGATCGCGATCTCGATCGCTGTCGGCGTGTTCTCGCTGAACTTCCGGCGCTCGCTGGCCGCGCGCATGGGGCAGTGGAATGCCTCGATCGTGGCGGGGCTGCTCTATATCGCGATCCTCGCCGCCGTGCAGTTCGCGCTGCCCACCATCAACGAGGTGCCGGCAGCGTTCCCGGCCGTGGTGCTATGGAAGTTCCGCGTCGCCGCGATCGGCATGCAGGCGATTCTGTGGGCCACCATCGGCCTGCTGTTCGGCGCGCTGGTCGAGCGCAGCGGGCTGGTTGCCGCGCCGCGTCGCGGCAACGCGCCGATCGCGCTGTAGGCGCCGCGCGCGATATCCGCCTCGCCGCCCCGGCGCGGCACCGGCGATGCAACGGCCACCTCGGTGGCCGTTCGCCTTTATACTGACCCCGCCCTGTTTTATCCGCGAGGTTCCCCTCCCGTGAAGATCCGCGTTGCCTTCGTCGCCGAGCTGGCCGTCAATTTCGTGCTGCCGTGGGTGGTATACCGGCTCGCCCTGCCGAGCTGGGGAGAATCGGGCGCGCTGTATGCCTCGGCCGTGCCGCCGCTGCTGTGGGGCATCGTCGAATTCGCCAGGACGCGGCGCGTGGATGCGCTCTCCGCCATCGCGCTGCTCGGCATCGCGCTGTCGATCGCCTTGATGGCCGGCGGCGGCAGCCCGCGCCTGCTGCTGGTGCGCGAGTCCTTCGTGTCGGGCACGATCGGCGTGGTGTTCCTGGTGTCGCTGGTGTTCAAGCGGCCGATCACCTACTACCTGACGCGCGCGACCGTGGCGCGCCAAGGCGAGGGCGGCGTGGAACGCTTCGAGCGTTTGTGGGAGGACAGCGCCTCGGTGCGTTCGGCCCTGCGTCTCATCACGCTGATGTGGGGGCTCGGGCTGGTGATCGAGTGCAGCGTGCGTAGCTGGTGCGCCTGGAACTGGCCGATCGAGCGCACCTTGGTGGTTACGCCGATCCTCAGCTATGTGACCTTCGGCGGCTTGATGGTCTGGACCTTCTGGCTGCGCAAGCGGTTGCGCGGCCGCGTGCAGGTGGGCGAGGCCACGCTTTGAGCGTTGGGTCGTTCAGCCCAATGCGCGCTTAGCTCGCGGCGACGTGCCGGTAATAGAAGGTGGTGCCGCACAAGGCGCCATCCGGCATCAGCGCGAAGCCGGGCACGTCGCCCACGCGCTGCCAGCCCGCGCGGCGATAGAGCCGCTCCGCGGCGCCTCCCGTGACGGTATCGAGTACCAGCACGGTCTTTCCTTCCTCTGACGCGATTGCCTCGACGGCCTTCATCAAGGCCTCGCCCACGCCTTGCCGGCGCGCGCGCCGGTGCACCAGCATCTTCGCGATATCGGCGCGATGCGGCTGGTTTTCCGGTTGCGCGGTGATCATCTGCACGGTGCCGATCGTGATGCCGGCTGCATCCTCGGCCACCAGCAGCACGCGCCGCGCGAGCGCGACCTCGTCGGCGACGTCTTGCCAGAAGCGTAGTGCGGTGTCGCGCGCGATCGGCAGCATGAAGCTGACCGAGGCGCCGCCTTCGACGCAATCGATCAGCACCTCGGCGAGTTCGGGAATCTTCGCGCGGGCCTCGTCGGCGTCGAGGCGGCGGATGCGGGGGGCTTGGATGGGCGTGGTTTGCGAGGTCATGATGGCTCGGATCAGCGCGTGCTCAGTGCCACCAAATAGCGGGCGGGCCGGCGCGTGGGGTTGTGGAATTGCATCGGGCTGTCGAGCCGCATCGCCACGCAGTCGCCGGCTTCGAGCCGACAGGCGGTGGTGCCGGCGGTGATCTCCATCACGCCTTCGAGCAGCCAGATCTGCTGGTGGATGTCGGCGTCGCGCGCGCTGGTGTCGAAATGGACGCGTGCGCCGGGTGGGAAATGCACCTCGACGAGCTGGATCGGCGAGCGCAGCGCCGGCGAGAGTTGGCGGCGTTGGTAGCCCGAGGCGGGGTCGGTCCATAGCGGTTGATCGGCGGCGCGGGCGATCGGCGAGGGGGCTTCGCTCTCGCCGCTTTCGCCGAATAGCGAGGAGAGGGGCACGGCCAGCGCGGTGGCGAGCTTGTCGAGCACGACGGCGGTCGGGCTGCTCTGGCCGCGTTCGATCAGGGAAATGTTCGAGCGGCTCACGCCGCTGTGCTCGGCCAGTGTTTCGAGCGACCAGCCGCGGGCATCGCGCAGGGCGCGCAGGCGTTCGGCGATTCGATCGTGGACGTTCATCGCAACTATTCCAGTTTATTGGATGTCATGTCCAGTAAACTAGATAGGCGAAAATAGTCTGTCAATACCGGAGAGCGCCAGCCGCTTGCCGATGGCAGGTGCCACGGACAGTTCGCTGCGGTACTCGCTTACTTGATTGCCCGGGTTTTCGCGGTGATCCAGTCCATCCCGGCGAGCAAGATCGCGGACACCACGAATGTCATGTGCACGGCGATACCCCATACGATGGTTTGAAGGCCGACCCTGTCGAGCGACAGAAATCCCCTCAGTACCTCGATGGCCGATATCGCGACGATCGATGCCATCAGCTTCAACTTGATATCGGTGAATCCCACATGCCCGATCCACTCGGGGGTATCTTCGTGACCACCGAGCTTCAATCTGGACACGAAATTCTGGTAGCCGCCGAAGATAATCATGAGCAACAGGTTCGCCATCAAGGACAGATCGACGAGCGACAGCACGCCGAGAATGACGTCTTCCACTTCGCTATCCAGCACGGTCGTGGCGAGATGCCAGAACTCCTGGCAAAACTTGACCAATAGCATGATCATGCCGAAGGCTAAACCCGCATAGATCGGCGCCAGTACCCAACGACTTGCAAACAGGCCATGTTCAAATAAGCGCTCGGCGAAATTGGAAGCGTGGCCTTCAGTTTTTTCCGTTGGTCGCATCATGTTCCTCCATGCCGAGTGCTCCGGCGTTTTCCGTTCCATCGGCCCATCGTGGCGCACGCGGCATCGCTCGCCCACCTTGCGGCCCCAAGTTCATGCACTGGCGAATACACTGGAAAATCGAAGCTGTTACGAGGTACAAAGCGTTTCCAGTCTAACCGAGATGATTCCCGCTTCCCGGAAAAATCCACGCGAGGCCGGCATGGTCGTTCCGCGGGTTGCCCGCGTCGCGCGAGGCTTTTTCAGGTCTGCTGCCCCATCGCGCCACCCGCTCAGACCGCTTCGCTCACGCGCGGCGCGGCGCGCGTCCTGAGCCATTGCTCGAGTGCTTCGTTCGACATCGGCCTGGCATAGTAGAAGCCCTGCAGTTCGTCGCAGCCGATGCGCTTGAGCGCGTTCGCCTCGTGCGCCTGCTCGACGCCCTCGGCCACCACGCGCAATCCCAGCTCGTGGCCGAGTTCGACGATGGCGCGGATCACGGCGAGATCGGCGAGCGCATCGAGCCTGCCGTTCACGAACGCGCGGTCGATCTTGAGCCGGTCGAGCGGGAAGCGATGCAGATAGCTGAGGCTCGAATAGCCGGTGCCGAAATCATCGAGCGAGAGCTTCACGCCCAGCGCGCGGATCTCGTTGACGGTGTCGAGATAGTGATCGACGCTCTCCATCAGCACGGTTTCGGTGATTTCGAGTTCGAGGCTGTCCGGCTTGACGTCGTGGGCCGTCAGACCCTCGCGCAGCTTGTCGACCAGTTGCGCGTCGTCGCGCAACTGCACCACCGAGAGGTTGATCGACACGCGGATCTCGGGCAGGCCCGCGGCGCGCCAGCGCGCGATCTGGCGGCACGCTTCGTCGATCACCCAGGCTCCGATCGGCACGATGAGGCGCGTTTCCTCTGCGATCGGAATGAATTGCGAGGGCGGCACCATGCCCAGATGCGGGTGCTTCCAGCGCAGCAGCGCCTCCACGCTCAGCAACTGGTCCGTCGCGGCCTGCACGCAGGGCTGGTATTCGAGCCACAGCTCGCGGCGCTCCACCGAGGTGCGCAGATGGGTTTCGAGTTCGAGACGGTGGCGCACGCTTTCGGCCATCTCGGGCGAGAAGAACTTGACGAGATTGCGGCCGCCCGATTTCGCGCGGTACATCGCGGCATCGGCGTTCTGCATCAGCGTCTCGATGTCCTCGCCGTGATCCGGATACAGCGCGATGCCGATGCTGCACGCCACTTGCAACGTCATGCCGCCGATCTGGTGCGGCTCCTGCATGAGCGGCAGCAGCCGTTCGTCGAGCAGATGCGCCACGTCGGCCGCGCTGCCCGCGCCGCCGAGCAGAACCGTGAATTCGTCGCCGCCGAGCCGGCTCACGGTGTCGCCCGCACGCACCGACTGCAGCAAGCGTTGCGAGACCGAGCGCAGCAGCCCGTCGCCGGCGTGATGGCCGAACGTGTCGTTGATGTCCTTGAAGCGGTCGAGATCGATGAACAGCACTGCCACGCGGCTGTCGTTGTGCCGCGCCTGCTCGATAGCCGTACCGAGCCGCCTGGTGAACAGCGCGCGGTTGGGCAGCTCGGTGAGCACGTCGTGTTCGGCGAGGAACCGGATGCGCGCCTCGCTCTTCTTGCGGTCGGTGATATCGATCAGCGTGCAGATGTAATGGGAAACCGCGCCGTGCTTGTCGCGCACGGCGCTGATCATGAGCCAGGCCGGATAGTCGCCGCCCGCGCGCCGGCGCACCACGGCCTCGCCGTTCCAGACGCTCGAGATGTCCACCAGCGCCGCGAGCCGGGACATCAGCGGCTGGTCGCTTCCGCTTGCCAGGACGAAGTTGGGCAGCGTGCCGCTGATCTTCTCGGCGCGATAGCCGGTGGCGCGATAGAACGAGGCGTTCGCGGTCAGCAGGCGACGCTCGCTGTCGAGGATCAGGATTGCCTCCGACGAGGCCTCGAACACCTTCGCCCACAGTTCGAGGCGCTGCTCCATCAGCTTGATCTGGTTGATCGGCGTGAACGCGGTGAGTACCGCGTCGCGTCCCTGGAATTCGAGGCGGCGCGCCGAGAGCATGGCCCAGGTGGGTTCCTCGCTCGCCCTCCAGCGCACCTCGAACTGGTCGACGGCATCGCGGTCGGAGAGCTGCTGGAAGAAGCGCGCGCGCACCGCCGAATCGAGCCCCAAGGCCCACGGGTCCGAGGTGCAGCCGTTGAGCCAGTAGAGTGCCGGATGGTTGGCGTGCAGCACCTCGTGGCCGGGTACCGCGGTGACCATCATCGGTACCGGCGTGGCCTCCACCAGCGCGTGCTGTGCCTGCGCGGCGCGCGCGCTGGCGGCGAGTTCCTTCTGCACGTCGCGTTCGTGATCGAGCTGCGCGAGCATGTCGTTGAACCCGCTGACGAGCTGGCCGATTTCGTCCTGGCTGTGCCACGTGGCACGCTGGCCGTGGTCGCCCGTGCGGCGCACGGTGTCCATCACGCGCGCGAGCTGGCGCAGCGGCCGCGAGATCTGCTGGGCCACCAGGTAGACCATCGAGAGAATGCCGCAGAGCAGGAACAGCGCGGTGCCGAGGTGCAGCCACATGCGTGAGAACAGCGCGCTCACGCGTGAGTGCAGCAGTGTGTCGAGTTCGGCGCCGGTGGCGCGCCAGGCGTCGCCCGCGCGGGCCACCAGCGCCTGCTGGGCCGCGTCGGCGGCCGCGCGCGCGGCGGCGTCGGCGCCGCCCGCCGCCACCACCAGGCGCGCGGCGTCGCGATAGGCCTCGATCGCCGCGAGCAACTGGCCGGTCGGCGCGGAGAGCGTTCGCTGCACGCCGGAGTTGGCGGCGCCCGCCTCGGCGAAATCGGAGCGCAGTCCCTGCGCGACGGCGTCGAGCTGGCCTTCGAGCACGAGATAACGGGTGCTCAACTCGCGCCGGCTCCGGGTATCGTCGGTGCCTGCGCGCAGGCGCTGGCCGATGCCGTCCACCGCATCGAGCAGCGCGGGGTAGCGCAGCACGGACAGCGACATCGAGTAATAGCTGTCGAGATCGGGGTCGAGGATCAGGTTCGACTGGTTGCCTACCCGCGTGATCAGATCGCGGCAGGCCGTGAACGCGTCGCGCAGGACCCCGGCGCGATTCACCGGCGACGCATGGGCAAGCGCGTCGAGCGCGGCGCGCAGGCGCGCGTTCAGCTCGCCGCTTTGCAGCCCCGCGCCGTACTGCTGCTCGGCGGCGGACAGCGCGGCTTCGGTGCGCGCGATCTCGCGCACGCCGAGGTGCCCGTCGGCGCTGAGCGTGGCGACTTGCACCAGCGCCTCGCGCACACTGGTCAGGTAGGCGTTGCCGACGATCTCCTTTTGCGAGAAATCGATGGACATGTATTTCTCGTGGATCAGGATGCCGCTGATATAGACGACCGCGCTCAGGTCGAGCAGGTAGATCAGCAGCAGCTTGCGGCCGACCCGCAAGCGCCCGAGCAGTCGAAAGAACAGGTTGTGTTGCATCGCATGCGCCAGGATGACACCAAGGTTGCCGCCGAGCTTCATACGGGAAGGCGGCGTTGTCTGGAAGCGTCATCGCGGAGTCCGCGCGCGCTCGCTCCCTGGCTAACGGCAGCGTCGCGTGGGGGCTTTAGCGCGCGAGTGTGGAATCGCCCCGGCGGTGCGGGGATGCTTCGGTATGGTGCATTTGCACCGCCGTGGCGCTGAGGGGGAAGCGCCGAAGTGCGACGCGGTTGTGTTGAATCGACCTTGGTGGCGTGGCCCCGACAGTCGCGGCCCATTCGTCTCGCGATGCCGGCATGCAAGTGAAACAGGTTTGCGGCGTCGCTAGCTCGTTGGGCAGGTCACCGCAATCTTGAGCACGTATCTTTACTCTCGACCATGAGCCTCAACATGCTGCCAATTTCCAAGGTGGAACGGTTTGCCATTGAATAGGCATGGAGCTATGTATTGCCGAAACGACAGTTGAGCTCCCAGAGAGCCGTCTTGTTCGAGTCCCAACGAAGTAGGGTATTGATCGATCGGTACGTCCCCCAACGCACATCCACATGCTCGCGTGAAAGGACAAGGTCCTTGCCGGTGCAATTCAAGCCGAAGCAATACTCGGGAATGACAAAAACGTCAGCCGGCCAGTGTTCGCGATCGGTGAAATGCGCAACAGGAATCGAGGCCTGACTTTTCAGGCGTCGCACCGTGTTTCGCGACCCAAGGCCGACTTCTTCCCGGCACTCCCTGATTGCTGCCTGCAACGGCGTTTCGCCGACTTCTCCACCTCCAGCCACACCTTGCCAATGGCCGTCGTCTGAACGCTTGAGAGCAGCGAATGTAATTCCTTTGTTCCCGATACGATACGGGATGGCAAGAACCTGAAACGGTGCTCGCATCGACTCCTCCCTCAAGGCGCTAATTGTCGTCCGGGCGTTGCGACGACGGAATCCTTACGCTTTGATCCAGTTCGGCTCGCCGCCCGAGATGGGGTTGATGCCATCAGTTGCCCGGAGATTTTCGCGGAATGCCGGTTGCGCCATAGCCAAACGGATATGTCGGGCGTGCAACCAACTCGCCAACAAGCTCTGCTTTGAATATGCTGTCGCGTCATGAATTTTCCTATAGGAAGCCGAATTTCGGATTGGCACCCTTGAATCCCGAGATAATCGAATGGGTTCTCTCGGCCGTATCAATCCAGAGCGCCTCGGGTAAGGTGCAGAAGCGCGCCAGGGATAGTAGGGAGCTAATATGCCGAAGCATGATGGCGCAGGGCAGGACTTCTTTTTCGGCATCGTGTAATTGACGCTGACTTTCATAGCCACCAAGAAACGCGTTCCAAAGCGTTCCTGCCTCCGATCTCTTCTGAACGATAAGGTGCCATGCAGGCGTCGCAAGGTCCATTACGTAGGGGCCGAACCCACATTCATCGAAGTCGAAAAAAGTAACTTTCTCGTCGAGCATTCGTACATTGCCTGCCCATACATCGCCATGGCAGGGCCCGAACGGCAAGGTGGAACGAGTCAACATGGATGGCAGATGGGCGCATTCCCGTTCAATCTGCTGTGCGATAGCCAGACCCGTTGCCCCGATTTTCTCCAAAGATCTGACGGAATCCCGAATGGTTGCGGAAGGATCCATTGGTCTTGAAAAGGGCAAAGAAACTCGACGAGCGGCCTCATGGAGAATGGCTAGCGCTTGCCCCAGCTGCTTCATGTCGCTTACATCCGACTTGGGTACCCGCCCTTCCGCCGCCTCGAACATGCAAGCCAGACGCGTTTCATCTTCGTCGAGCACTTCCGAGAGAAGGGCGCCGTCTACGTTCGGGAGCGGTCTTGCCACCGCCACCCCGACCATGTCAGGAAGCTGGTGGAGGAGATGAAGTTCAAAATCAATCTCCTCTCGCGATCGGCCACTCCGCCGAAAGAGCCGCAAATAACGCGGCTGAGCGCCGCTCTTCTCGATGCGGTAGATCTTGTTGATACCATCTTGCACCAAGACAGCCCCGTCGATATGGTGGCCGAATAGATGGGAAAGGCGAGCTAGATCCATTTCGCACGTGACGTGGGTAGGCGGATCTCGGAAGGTTACTTTTTTTTCGTAAAACTCTCCATATCGTCAACGATTGCTTTTAGGGCGAGCCGACAGACCACTCCGGATCGAAAGCAAACAACCACCCGAGCCGCTTCCTGAGCCTTGGCCAACAACGCTCCGCAGGCCCGATGCATCGAACCCTCATGCATCGAAAAGCGCTTCGCTTTCCTTGAAGGCATCGATCAGGTGCTGCATCACCACGCGTAGCGTCGGCACGTTCCGGTCCTGCCTGCGTATGAGCAGCCACATATCTCGCGCAGGAGGCGTTGGTCCCAGCGCGCACAGGCTCAGTCCGGGTAGGCATCGGCCCAGGTAGTGGGGGAGCAGGGCCAACCCCGCGCCGTCGCGCGCCGCAATGGCTTGCAGGATGTGATTCTCGGCGCGAAGCGAAACACGAGCGTGTGGGAATTGTTGCCTCAGCCAGCTCGTGCCCGGCATGTCGGCGCTTTCCTCGTTGAAACTCACGAACACCGGCGGTTCTCCGCGCTCGATCCGTTCGCACTGCGATGTCGCGCCATAGAAGCCGAATGCCATGCTGCCGAGTGGCTTGGCGATGAGGTCCGCGTCGACGAGGCTGCCCACGCGCACGGCGATATCCGCCTTGTGACGGTCGAGGCTGACCGAACGAAGGTTGGTCGCGAGATCGATGTCGATACCGGGATGGGACTCGGTGAGCTGGGTGAGGCGCGCAAGGAGGAAGCCCTGCGACAGCGCGGGCGGCGCATTGATGCGCACCAGGCCTCGAAGGCTGCCGTCGTCTTCGCCTGCCCCTGAATGCCGCATCGTCTGCGCCGCGGATTCCATTTCCGCTGCCACCTGCAAGGCGTCTTTTCCGGCCGGCGTCAGCACGTATCCCTCCGGCCTGCGCTCGACCAGTTTGCGACCCACGCTCTCCTCGAGCGACTGGACACGGCGGGCCACCGTCGCATGATTGACGCGCAGTGCGCGTGCCGTGGCGGACAGGCTTCCATAGCGCCCCAGCGCCAGGAAAATCCGCATGTCCTGCCAGTCGAATTCTGTGCGTTTTCTATCAGTCATTGCGCAAGGATAGCGACTCCTCTTTCCCGAAGTCCAGCGATAACCTGCTTGCCATACCACGAGATGCAAGGGCATCCGGGTTCAATCAACAGCCAGGAGAAAGATCATGAGTCAAAAGAAGGTAGCCATTGTCACCGGCGCTTCGCAGGGAATGGGCGAGGGCATCGTCAACGGTTTTCGCGCCCGTGGCTATGGCGTCGTCGCCACGTCGCGCTCGATTCAGCCCTCGACCGATCCGGATGTCGTGACCGTCGCGGGCGACATCGGTGACCCGGAGACAGGCAAGCGCGTGGTCGCGGCAGCCCTGGACAAATTTGGCCGCATCGACACGCTGGTGAACAACGCCGGCATCTTTATCGGCAAGGCATTCACCGACTATACCGAGGAAGATTACCGGCTCAAGCTGAGGACCAACCTCGACGGTTTTTTCTTCACCACCCAGCAGGTCATTCCGGTGATGTTGAAGCAGGGCAGCGGACATGTCGTCCAAATCACGGCCTCGACGGCGGAATTCGCCAGCTCGCTTTCCCCCGCATTCATCGCGATGCTGACGAAGGGCGGGATGAATTCCGCCACCAAGAGCATGGCGATCGAATATGCCACGCGCGGCATCCGCGTGAACGCGGTGGCGCCGGGCGTCATCCGCACTCCCATGCACGATCCGAGCATGGTGGAGAAGCTGGCCGCCTTCCATCCCATGAACAAGCTGGGTGAGGTCGAGGATATCGTGCGAGCGGTGCTCTACCTCGAGGACGCCGCCTTCTCGACCGGCGAAATTCTTCACGTCGACGGCGGACTGATCGCCGGGCGTTGACCTGCACGGGAGGCGCGTAACGAGCGCCTCCCTTCTTTCCGGAGAACCATATGCCGATCGTGAACATCCTGGTGACGCGCGAGGGTACCAGTCCTGGTGCGGAGCGCACGACCCGCGAGCAGAAAGCCGCCGTGTACAAGGGTATCGCCGACCTGCTGTTTACCGTCATGGGCAAGCCGCATGAAGATACGACCGTTGTTTTCCACGAACACGAGATCGATGATTTCGGACAGGGCGGGTTGCCGCTGTCCGACTACCGCGAGCAACGCGCTCGGGATCGTCAGATGGACATTGCGGATTCAACCGGTCGACGCAACGGGGGTGAAGAAATCGTCGTGCCGGCGGTCTGTTCGGTCAAGTGACGACTTTTTCGCTTGGCCGGCTATCGTGCTGAACAGAAGTCTGTTGAGCATGCGACGGTAACGCCGAGATGTGACCCGAGCAATTAGTCAATCCGGTGCCAGCGACCAGATTCCGGGCACACAGCAGCGGGTGCGCCGTTCGACCAGACTTGCTCCTCATCCAGGTGCAGCGCGGTCGCTGGGGCAACGTCGAAGACGACCTCGAGCGCTTGCCCAACCTGGGCGTCTTCGATGGGAAGCTCCCAAGTCAGGAATATCTGGATGTAATCCTGGTCCGGCGCGAAATCGACCGCGTTAAAGCCGCTACTGTGGCGCTGGATGACGCCATGAGGCTGGCCCGTATCGAATATCACGGCTGTTCCCCGGGTCAGGGGAATACGGTGGCCCGTGGAGGGAAAATGCAAGTCCAGCCCGCGGTCCTCGCTCAGGAAGAGATTGCAGAAGGCCGCACCGCCATATTGCGCACCGTCATGGTGGTACCGCGCGCCACGACACGCCATGAGGGCTACGTCGCTGGAAGCAAGCACGGTGGGTAGTCCCATTGCGCATGTCCAGTCGGACATTGCCTGCACGCAGCGCTTGTAGTCCGGCCAGCGCGCCTGCGTTCGCGCCAAAGGCATTGCCTCGACATCCCCAGGTTCCAGTACGAGCCGCGACGATGTCTCTCTCTCCCAATCCGCAAGCACGCGTGCGGAGGGAACAGGCACGTCAACCGTGCCTGATAGAACGATGTCACTGACGCGTCGACTGCGGATGGCGTCGCCACTCCAGAAATAGGAGGTCAGCATGTTTCGAATTCGATGCTGTCGAAGGGGGGAGGTCGCGATTGTAGCGATTTAGTGGGGTGGCGTTGGTGGAAATCGGGTAGCGAGGGGCTTTTGATTGCGGTTGGTGGACGGGCAGAAACGGGTTGAGAGCAGCCTGCGGCATTTGTTGGCTTCCGGCCAGGAACGAACAGTCCCACAGTCGACACCACGTTAACAATCGACCCGCTTCTCGCCGGGAGCTCCGAACACTATGTCAAAATTGACAGATATTTTTTTGGACTGTCGATATCTCTATCTCAGAGGTATCGGCGAGTTGGACGACGGGACGTTACGACTTGTCCTTCTGGAGGCAACCGAAGGTGGTGCCGTCGACTCGGCAAAGCTCGGCTTTGATTCACCCCCTGAATTGACCGACATACTTAAGGGAGCGCGCGCGATCGAGCATCTGCCTGGATGTCTCATATTTGATATCCGCTGGTCTAGCTACATTGCGTACTCTGTTGTCAACGAGAGCTACGCGTCGGGGGAGCCCGAGACCTCCGACGGGTCAGGGAAACTTTTCAGGGAATACGTTCGCTCGGAATATCTCAGCTACATGCGCAAGGCGTCATGGGCCTGCGATGACCATCCAGGCCCTTACAGGCATTGGGCTGCGTATTGCCTGAATCACGTCGTTGATGTTGCATCTCCGTCCGAACCGGAAATTACTGTAGAGATTGCGGCGACTTGAAGAGTGAGAGGAAATCACCCTGGTAAGGCGGGCTGCCTCCAAGTATCGTCATGGCCGTTGAATGTCGGCTTCGGGCTATGTCGAACGATCGCTTCGGGTCGATCTGCGACGGTCGCGCGTTGCTGAGTGGCGGCCGGCCGTGCTCGGCCATAAGCGGTCTTTCGTGCTTCACCACCCAGCGCCTGCTTGTCATCCCGAATCAGCCACCCGGACGCACAATTGGAAGCGCGTGGAGCAAGATCGTTGCCACAGAAAGGTTCTGTCGATGGGCGAATTTTGTCTAGCCCAAAATCTCCGTGATCCTTGTACCGGCAGGTCAAATTCAACGGAGCGCTGGATGACGGTCATCGCACAACTTTCGGATATTCATGTTCGGCCTCACGGTGTTCTATATCAAGACGCTGTGGATTCAAATGTCATGTTTTCGGCAGCCGTCGATTCGCTGAACCGCATTCGACCTGAGCCAGACCTGATTGTCATCTCAGGCGACCTTACGGACGAGGGCACCGAAGACGAGTATCAAAAACTTCGCGAATTGCTTGTCGAGTTGAGGCGACCGTTCGTGGTTCTGCCGGGTAATCATGACGACCGTGGCAATTTGCGAGCCGCGTTTTCGGATCACGCGTGGCTTCCGAACGAGGGTGCACTCTCATTCGCGCTAGACGTGGGCGAACTACGCCTCGTGGCGTTGGACACCTCCGTTCCTGGACTACATCACGGCGAACTGGACGCCGAAACCTTGGCGTGGCTCGACAGTGAACTTACCGAGCATCGCAGTCGAACCGTGGTTATCGTCATGCACCATCCACCGTTCATGACCGGTATTCCTTATCTGGACATCTACGGGTTGCGAAATGCGGATGCATTTGCCAGGGTTCTTGCGCGGCATAGCAATGTAGATCGCATTCTTGCCGGGCACGTCCACCGGTCAATGCAGACGCGTCTTGGGAGCGTTCCGGTACTCACCTGCCCGAGCACGACCACCCAGATTGCGCTGCGCGTTGAAGCGGACGCGCAGCCCGCTTCTTTTCTCGAACCACCTGCATACATGCTGCATCGCTGGACAGGTCGCGGTCAGTCAGCAGTCTCCCACTTGTGTTACGTGGGGCATTTCGAAGGCCCGTTCCCCTTCGCGTAAGCGCCCTCGTCAAGTAATAAGGGCGTAGCCTTTAGCGGTTACCGTCGATCAGATCGTTCAGCAGCGCATCGAACGCGGCCTGTGCGTCTTCAAGTTCCTGCAGAGCGGCATCAAAGGTTTGCAGCGCGAATGGCGAAGGCTCCCCGCTGCCTTGCGGCGGAAACTGCTTCTGCATCGAGGCGAACGTACTCTGCACGCGCAGCGTGGCGGCCACCATGCGCTCCATCGCCTGGGTTTCTTCGGTTCGGGCCTGTTCCGGATTCACTCCTCTCTCCTTGGATGGTTTCTTGAAGACCGGATCGTACACGCTGTGTCCGTTCTTGCCGCCCTTGGCAGAACGACTCCGTTGAAGATTCCAACGGCACGCTGCGGGAGAAGCGATTTAATCGGGAATGATTTCGCAGTCGCGCCGAAGCCAAGATACTCATCGAGCGTGGCTACAAAATCCCGCCGCAGGTCACAACGATCGGCCGCTTTGGATAAATCTGAAGGGCCGCTCCGGGTCGGCTACAGCCAATCGCATCCAACGCTATGCCGCTACTTCCGCGCGGCAGTAGGCCATTCGCATGAACTCTGACGGGGTCTTGCCTGGATACCAGTGATGGGAGTGGACGTAAGTCGTTGATTGTCTGCGTACCCGGTTGCAGATACTCCGACTTCCCACGCGTGCCTGCCTCTTACTCAGTTTTTACCGCCTCGAGCTCGCCAACCACCCCTTCCGCCCTATCAGCCGCACCAGCAGGCCGCACGCCCCCCCGATACCCCCTAGGCGACTGCCCAGTCGCCTTTTTGAACGCGTTACTAAACGCGCTCTCGGAGGTATACCCAACCGATTCCGCAATCTGCGCCACCGAACTGCTACTTTCCCGCAAGGCCCGCTCCGCCAGACGAATACGCCAATCGGCCAGATAACTCAACGGCGCCACCCCCGCCGCCGTCCGAAAGCGCAGCGCAAACGTGGTACGAGACATCGCGCAGGCCTCGGCCAATTCATCGAGCCGCCAGTTACGCGCCGGCTCGCCATGCATCAGCGTCAGCGCAGGCGCAATCCGCCGATCGCACATCACACGAAACCAGCTGGCCGGCAGCGCTTCCTCATTCGCCATATGCGCACGCAGGATCTGGATGAACAACAACTGAGCCAGATGCGCCGAGGCGAGCTGCGTACCCGGCAGCGGATCCGAACGTTCCTCGACGAGCTGCGCGAGCAACTGCCTGAAAGCAGCAGCCTGCGGCGCCGCCGCCTGGATACGGATCCACGGCGGAAGCACACTGGTAAGCAGCCGCCCGCCCTCGGGATCGAGCAGCACATGCCCGCCGATATGCGCGAAATCCTGGCCGTCGCCGATCACCGCCGTCGATTTGCCGGCGCCGGAAAACAGGCTCATCGCATCGACCGGCTTCAACGACGGCTCGCTGGACAGCACGAAGGAGCGCCGCGCCGACAACAGCCCCACATCTCCCGATTCGAAGTAAAGGGCTTCGCTCTCACCCTCGAAGCAGGCCCAGCAATGCCCGCGCACCACGGCGAAGAACTTGATCGAGGCAGGCGCCGGAAACCGGATCGCCCAAGGGGCGCCGGCCGAGAAACCGCCCGTGACGAGCGATTCCGCCTTGGCCAGCTTGAGGATGTCGGAGAGAGGATCTGAAGTCATGTCCGCACTATCACGCAAGTAAAGCGCACTTTCAAGCATTCTCCGTCCGGAGGCGGCGCCTTAAGCTGGCGGCTCATCGTTATCGAGGGAAGGCGCTGTCATGTCGTCGAATCAGGAAATTCCGCAGCCGGACACGAACAAGGATCTGGTACTGGTCACCGGCGGCACCGGCTTCATCGCCCAGCATTGCATGCTGGCCTTGCTGGAACAGGGTTATCGCGTGCGCACCACGGTCCGCTCGCTGTCGCGCGAGGCGGAAGTGCGCCGGCAGCTCGCGGCGGGCGGCGTCGAGGCCGGCGATCGGCTCTCCTTCGTGGTGGCCGACCTGGCGAACGACGCGGGCTGGGACGAAGCCGCCAGCGGCTGCGCCTACGTGATGCACGGCGCCTCGCCGACGCCCTCGGGCGAATACGCCAACGAGGACGAGCAGGCCTGGATCCGTCCCGCCGTCGAGGGCAACCTGCGCGTGCTGCGCGCCGCTCGCGACCAGGGCGTGTGCCGCGTGGTGCTGACCTCGGCATTCGGCGCGATCGGCGCCGGGCACGGTGCCGATCACCGCCGCCCCTTCGACGAAACCGACTGGAGCGACGTGGACGGCCATATCGCGCCGTACCAGAAGTCGAAGACGCTGGCCGAACGCGCCGCCTGGGATTTCATTGCGCGCGAAGGCGGCGGCCTCGAGCTGTCGGCCGTCAATCCGGTGGCCGTGCTGGGCCCGGTGCTGGGCGCCGACTATTCGCACTCGATCCACCTGATCCGGCACCTGCTGAGCGGGCAGCCCGGTTATCTGCGGATCAACTCGGGTTTCGTCGACGCGCGCGACGTCGCCAGCCTGCACCTGCTGGCCATGACCGAGCCGGCCGCCAAGGGCGAGCGCTTCCTGGCCACCGGCGGCGCGAGCCTGTGGATGGCCGATGTCGCCAAGGTGCTGCGCGAACGGCTGGGCGAGGCCGCCAGCAAGGTGCCGACGGCGCTGCTGCCCGACGAGGTGGTGCTCGGCAATCCTGCCATGAAGGGACTGATCCCGCTGCTCGGCGTGGACATGAACGTCACCAGCGAGAAGGCCATCCGCCTGCTGGGCTGGGCGCCGCGCTCGCAGGAGGAGGCGATCGTCGCCAGTGCCGAAAGCCTGATTCGGCTGAGGTTGATCGACAACTGAGCGATCGCGGGTCGGTAAAGCCCGGCGCCAGCGGGCGCCTCGACCCTCGCGAAGCCATCGCAACAGCCCCTTGCCGGCCGAAGCCGACAAGGGGCTTTCTGCATGATGACGATTGGCATTGGTAGTACCCCGCGTTGACCGATCTTGCGTTGCAACACTACAGTGTTCAACTTTGGAACCATTGTTCGTCAGGCGAATTTACCGCCATGTCGAACCGATCAACGTGACCGAGGCGGCGCAGTCCGCCCACCGCCGCAGGAGACTTGCGATGAGCCGTAGCCCCGTCGTGAACGTGCAGACGTTCATCAACGAACAGCCGTTCGGCGCGTTCCAATGGCTCATCTTCCTGATGTGCTTCGTGATCGTGCTGCTGGATGGTTTCGATACCGCGGCGATCGGCTTCATCGCCCCATCGCTGCTGTCGGAGTGGCACCTGAGCAAGCCTGATCTGGCGCCGGTGCTGAGCGCGGCGCTGTTCGGCCTGGCCTGCGGGGCGCTGGCTTCGGGGCCGCTGTCGGACCGGCTCGGGCGGCGCGCGCTGCTGATCGGCTCGGTGCTGCTGTTCGGCGTGGCCTGCCTGGGCTCGGCGTTCTCGTCGAGCATCGGCGAGCTGACCACGCTGCGCTTCGTGACGGGCGTCGGCCTGGGCGCGGCGATGCCGAACGCGGTCACCATGATGGGCGAGTTCTGCCCCGACAAGCGCCGCGCCACCGTGATCAACCTGATGTTCTGCGGCTTCCCGCTGGGCGCCGCGTTCGGCGGTTTCCTGGCGGCCTGGATGATCCCGCAGTTCGGCTGGCGCAGCGTGCTGATGCTGGGCGGGATCGCGCCGCTGGTGCTGGTGGTCGCGCTGCTGGCGCAGATGCCGGAATCGGTGCGCTTCATGGTGGCGACCGGCAAGCCGCTCGAGCGGATTCGCGAGACGCTGGCACGCGTCTCGGCCACGGCGATGCAGGCCGGCTCCTTCGTGATGACGGAGACGGCGCCGCAGACCGGCGGCAAGGGCGCGGCGGTGGTGCTGTCGCGCCAGTACATCGTCGGCTCGGTGATGCTGTGGATCGCCTATTTCATGGGCCTGGTGATCTTCTACGCCTCGATCAACTGGATGCCGATCCTGCTCAAGGATGCCGGGCTCGCGCCGAAGACGGCCACGCTGATCTCGGCGCTGTTCCCGCTCGGCGGCGTGGGCGCCGTGCTCAGCGGCGTGCTGATGGACCGCTTCAACGCGAATCGCGTGGTGGCCGTCTGCTACGCGCTGACGGCCGTGAGCGTCTACTTCATCGGGCAGGCGGCCGGCAATGTCGGCGCGCTGGTGCTGATCGTGTTCCTGGCCGGCGTGCTGATGAACACTGCGCAGTCCTCGCTGCCGGCGCTGGCCGCGGCCTTCTACCCGACCGCCGGGCGCGGCACCGGCGTGGCCTGGATGCTCGGGATCGGGCGCTTCGGCGGCATCGCCGGCTCGTTCCTGGTGGCGGAGCTGGCCGCGCGGCACGTCTCGTTCGCGAACGTGTTCGCGACCATCGCGGTGGCGGGGCTGATGTCCTGCGTCGCGTTGTTGGTCAAGCAGAGCGTGCGGCCGCAACAGGCGGCGCCGGGCGGCGAGAAGATCGAATCGCTCGGGCACTGATGCCTGCTTGCGCATGCAAGGACCAAGGCCTGCTCGATGAGCAGGCCTTTTTGCATGGCTTCGGGGAAAGGCTCAGCGTGCCCGTTTCGTCTCGATGCCGGCGAGGATCAGGTCGATGCCGGCCAGGAAATCCTCGCGGTCGTCGTGCGTGCGCATTTGGTTGGCCAGGCTGCGGGTGAAGGGGAAGGTTTCGGGATCCAGCTCGGACCAGGCGGTGGCGATCTCGTCGAGGAAGCTGGCGCGCTCGACGTCCAGCTCCTGCGCGATCCGTGCGTTCGCCGCGTTCTGCGCGCTCACGCCGAGGATGTAGCTCAGCAGCGCATGGACGGTGCTCCACAGCGCGCGTTCGGGCACCTCCAGCGCTCGAACCTGCTGGCCGATGCGCTCCAGCATGCGAACCATCGGCAACTGGCCCGGCACGCGGTTGAGCGCGGAGCCGATCCAAGGATGCGCGTCGATCGTGTCGAACAGGCTCAGCGCGAGCGCACGGATCGCCGTTTTCGGCGAGACGCGGCGCGAGGGCGGCGCCATCGCGCCGGCCAGGATGGCATCGCAGGCGGCGCTCAGCAGGTCGTGCTTGTTGTCGACGTGCCAGTAGATCGCGCCTGGCCCGGTGGCCAGGCGCTGCGACAGCGCGCGGAAGGTCAGGCCGCTTTCCCCGGCGTTGTCGAGGATCTCGATCGACGCCTCGATGATCTGTTCTCGCGACAGCGAGGATTCGCGTCGCTGCGGGCTGCGTGACTGGGTGGCCATGCCGGATCTTGACCTCTATGGAATGTTGTTCCAATATTGCCATGGAATGATGTTCCATGCGACGGTTCATGATGAACCTGTTGTCGCGAATCAACGAGGGTCAGGATGACGACTTCCATCGCAATCATCGGGGCGGGGCTGGGCGGCCTGGTGCTGGCGCGGGTGCTGCATGTCCACGGCATCGCCGCGACGGTTTACGAGGCCGATGTATCGGCCGAGGCGCGCAAGCAGGGCGGCATGCTCGATATCCACGAGCACAACGGGCAGGTCGCGCTTCGTGCGGCGGGGCTATATGAGGCCTTTGCGGCGCTGATCCATCCCGGCGGGCAGGCCTCGCGCGTGTTCGACAAGGATGGCGTGCTGCTGTACGAACAAGCCGATGACGGCACGGGCGGGCGCCCGGAAGTGCTGCGCGGCGAGTTGCGACGGATCCTGCTGGAGTCGTTGCCGGAAGGCGCGGTGAGATGGGGGCACAAGCTGAGCGAGGTGGCGTCGATTGGCGGCGGCCGGCATCGGATGCGCTTCGTCAACGGCACGGAGGCGAGCTGTGACCTGCTGGTGGGTGCCGACGGCGCGTGGTCCAGGGTGCGGGCGTTGTTGTCGGACGCGAAGCCGGAGTACACGGGCACGAGCTTCGTCGAAACCTACCTGCTTGATAGCGATGCGCGCCATCCGGCGAGCGCGGAAGCCGTGGGCGGCGGCGCGCTGTTCGCGCTGGCACCGGGCCGGGGCATCTTCGCGCATCGCGAACCGGCGGGGGTGTTGCATGCCTATGTGGCCTTGAACAAACCTCGCGAGTGGATCGATGCGATCGATTTCTCCGATTCGGCGGCGGCGCGGGCTGCTGTTGCCGGCGAATTCGAGGGCTGGGCGCCGGCGTTGACGGCCCTGATCACGGCAGGTGATTCGGCGCCCGTGGCACGGCCGCTGTATTCGCTGCCGAGCGCGCATCGTTGGAATCGCGTGCCGGGCGTGACCCTGCTGGGCGACGCGGCGCATCTGATGATCCCTTCGGGCGAGGGCGCGAACCTGGCGATGTTCGATGGCGCGCTGCTGGCGCAGGCGATTGCCGCGAGCCCGGACGATATCGAGGCGGCGCTGGCGGCGTATGAACGGGAGCTGTTCCCGCGCAGCGCGGCCGAGGCGGAGCAGGCGGAACCGATGCTCACCGAGGTCTGCCTTGGCGCCGAGGCGCCCTGGAGCCTGGTGGATTTCTTTACCGATAATCAGCAGGCCGAATGAGTCAGGCTTCGGGGTTCCGCCTTATGCCGCTCATTGAGGAAACCCGATCATGCCCGAGCGCGACAGCGTGATGTTCTTGCTCACATTGGCCGGCGCATTGGCCAGGACCCAGGCCGTCGAGAGTTCTCCGAACGATTCCTTGCTCGACATGCCGTCCACCGCCACCACGACCTTGAAGCCGCGCAGCGCCGCCTCGCTCGCGGTAAACAGCACGGCGCCGTGCGCCACCGTGCCGGCGATGATCACGGTCTGAATCCCCTTCGCTTTCAGGGCGGCCTCGAGATCGGTGTTGAGGAATTTGTCCACGCCGGACTGCACGACCTTCTCGTCGCCCTTGGCGGCAATGGCCGGTGGTACCGCGGCGAGCGTGCCGGTGCTGGTGAGCGTATAGACGGTCATCAGGTTCGCGTGGCGCGCTTTCTCCAGCAGGCTGGCGACGGCCGGCAGCGAGGCGGCGCAATCGGGACGCTCCTTCCCGTTGCAGGTGCTGACGTCGAAATCGAGCAGCAGGAGCGCGGTGTGAGCGGGATCGGTGACGGAAACCGACTTCAGCGCCGGCGGCGGGGGCGTCGGAACCGACTTCCACGAATCGATGATGTCGGCTTGCGCCGCGCCGCAGAAGGGCAGCGAAAGGGCTAGTGCGCACAAGATATGTCGGACGCCATGCATGGGCTCTCCTGTTTCGTGGGACGGATATTCCGCGACGCGCTGGGGGGCCACCGACGCGCGGTCGCCCCCGGAGCAGGAAAGTCTACCGGCACAAGCATTCAAACAGATGACATGCCCGTCAGGTGACGGCCGCGGCGCCTTCCGATGGCCGGTCGCCCACGCTTGCCCGCCTGCGCCTCGCCTCGGCTTCCGCCTTCGGGGACAGCGGGATATCGTCGTGCCGTGAATGGCGAGGCTCACTCGAAGCGATAGAGCTTTTCGGGGTTCGTCACGAACGCCATTTCCTGCCGATCGGCGCGCCCGAGCCACCCGGCGATGACATCGACCAGGTTCGCATCGTCGGGTTTTGTGCCTTTCTCGGTCGGATGCGGCCAGTCGGTGCCCCACAACATGCGTTCCGGCGCCATATCGATAAAAGCCTTCGCCACGGCCGCGACATCGCCGAACAAGGGCGCTCCGCTTTTCGTATCGACGTACGGCCCGGACAGCGTAATCCATGTATTGCCCTTGTCGACCAGCCTCCGCGCCACGCGAAAGCCCTCCGATGCCATGCCATCCGGCTGCGGAACATGCGCGATGTGATCGAGTACGAGCGGGCACGGCAGGGCCGTCAAATGAGATTCGATTTCCGGAAGACGCTTGCCCTGGATCACCAGCTCGATATGCCAGCCCAGCGGTGTGATGCGCTTGGCGAGTGGCGCGAGCATGTCGAGCGTGGTCGCGCCTGGATAGCTCAGATTAAAGCGGATCGCGCGAATGCCGCCCGCGTCCAGCGTGCGCAATGCATCGTCGGTGATCGATGTGTCGATGACGGCGACACCGCGTGCGTTCTTTCCGAACTGCGCTATCGCGTCGAGCGTCACACGATTGTCGGTGCCGTAAGTCGATGGCGTGACGACGACGTTGCGCTGCACGCCCAGGCGTTTCTGCACATGGCGATATTGCTCGACGGACGCGTTCGGCGGACGCAGCGTCGTGCCGGGCGCCGCCGGAAAGCGATCGTCGTAGATATGCATATGGCAGTCGATCGCCCCCGCGGGCAGCATGAATGCCGGTGGCTTGCTTCCGCTCGTCCAGTCCTGCTGTGCATGGGCAAGCGAGGGCAGGGCGGCTGCCGCCAGCAAGCTACTCGCTCCACACATGAATTCACGTCGATTCATTCGCGACATCGTCAGATTGCCTCCGCGTTGTTGTCGAGCACCGGTGCTCGTCCGGTGGGGCCGTTGCGCGTGAGCAGCAGCAGCGTCGCCACGCTGACGAGCGTGAGGATCGCCAGCGGCATCAGCGCGAGCGAGTAGCTGCCGGTTGCCTGCTTCACCCAGCCATATACGTTCACCATCAGGCCACCGCCCAGCAGATTCGCGATGGCATTGACCGTGGCGAGGCCGGCGGCCACCGTGCTGTTCGACAGCATGTCGGTGGCGAGTGTCCAGAATGGTCCCTTGAATGCATAGGCGCCAACCAGCACGGCGCACAGCATGAGAACGGTCGGCGCGAGCGAGCCGGTGAACGAGGTCGCGAACAGGCCGAGGCCGATCAGCAGCATCGGCACGACGGTATGCCAGCGATGTTCGGCGAGTCGATCCGAGCGGCGTCCCCAGTAGATCATCAGCACGGAAGCGAGCGCGTAGGGAATCGCGTTGAGCAGACCGGTCTGCAACACGGTGAGTCCATACGATTTCAGCAACTGCGGTTGCCATACCGACAAGGTACTGCCCGCCGCCGACGCGCAGGTGTCGACGAGTGCGAGGCACAACACATAGCGATTGCGGAACAGACGGGTGATGGGCATCGCCGCGATTTTTTTCGGTGCCTTGTGTTCCGAAGCGAGCGCGCCGAGCAGCCAGCGGCGCTCCTCCTTGCTAAGCCAGGTCGCTTCGGCAGGCTTGTCGGTGAGCATGAACAGGCAGGCGAGGCCCAGCAGGACGGTCGGCAGCCCCTCGATCACGAACAGCCAATGCCAGCCGCGCAAACCGGCGATGCCGTCCATCTGCAGCAGCAGCGCGGAGATCGGGGAGCCGATGAAGCTCGCGGCGGGGATCGATACCATGAACGTCGCGACGGCGCGGGCGCGATATTTCTTCGGCACCCAGTAGGACAGGTACAGCAGCACGCCCGGCGCGAAACCCGCTTCCGCCGCGCCGAGCATGAAACGCAGGATGTAGAAGGTCGTGGCGTTCTGCACCAAGGCCGTCGACGCCGATACGATGCCCCAGGTGATCATGATCCGCGCGAGCCAGCGTCGTGCGCCGTACTTTTCGAGTGCAAGATTGCTCGGCACTTCGCAGATGAAATACGAAACGAAAAAGAGGCTTGCGCCAAAGCCGAATGCCTTGGCCGACATGCCGAGGTCGTGATTCATCTGGAGCGATGCCATGCCGACGTTGCCGCGATCGATGAACGCCATCAGGTAGCAGATCATCAGGAACGGCAGCAATCGCCAGATCACCTTGCGCATCGTTTGACGCTCGAGCAACGCGTCGTCCGTCAATTCCACTTCCATGTCCTGTCTCCTGTGTTCTCAAGCGCCGGAGCGCTGTTTTCTGAATGTTTGCAGCAGCGTGATCGACAGCACGCCGGCGCCCAGCACCGCGGCCATCGCGCAGAAGGTATTGCGCACGCCCAGCGCCTCCGACGCGGTGCCGACCAACAAATAGCCGAACGGCATCGTGCCGTTGTAGGCCATGCCGTACATGCCGACGAGCCCGCCTCGCACGTGCTCGGGGCAGCGGCGCTGGATGGTGGCGTTGGTCGAGGTCGCGGCAAAGGTGAGGCTGAATCCGAGCGCATAGAAAGCCGGCCCCGATGCGACGGCGTTGGTGATCACGGCCAGGACGAGCAGCGCCGCGACTGCAGTCCATGGCGACCAGGCGATGAAACGTGCCGAAGCCCGTGGCCCGAGCGCCGACGAGAGCAGCACCGCCGCCGATAGCGAGCCCGCTCCCGCGCATGCGAAGAACAGGCCGGTGAAGTACGCGGCATCGTGATAGGCGCGATCGGCGAGCAGCGGCACGAGCGTCTGGTAGCTGCCCGCGAACAGCCCGATACAGGCGAGGATCGGCAGGTAGCGCGCGGAAAATGCGTCCGCCATCACGTAATCGACCGCGTCGCGCAGGCCGCTGGCCTGCTTCGCCGGCACGTCCGAGCTCAATCGGATCGAGCGGACGCAGGCTGCCATGAAGCCCAGCGCCGCCATGTAGATCGCGAACGACATGCGCTCGCCGAAGGCGGGGTAGACGAAGCCGGCGATGGTGGGGCCGACCATGCGGCCGACGTTGTAGACCATCGTGTTCATCGCGACGGCATTCGACGTGAGACTGGCGTCGCGCAGGCTCGACAGCAGCAGCACCTGGCGCGCCGGCACCTCGATCGCGCTGGAAATGCCGATCGCGAGCGCATGCGCGAGAATCAGCTTGACACCGAGCATGCCGGCGAACGACAGCACGAACAGGCTTGCGGTCAGCACGAGCGAGGTCATCAGTACGCACAGCGTGACGCGCCGCGCGTTTTCCGACCGGATCCGCGATCCTGCCACGGGCGCCACGATCAACTGGGGGCCGTAGAGCAGGAAATTGAGCAGCGCGAGGATCGCGGCGGAACCCGACAGGTGATAGACGAGCAGATTGAGCGTGACGTTCTGTGTCCAACTGCCGAGTACCGATGCAATCTGCCCGCTCAGGTAGCGCCGCAGCGAGGCCTCCGCGAGTGCCGGAAAGAGTCGGTTGGTCAGGCTTGCCGTCATGAAAGCGCTTTCCCGCGCGTTTCCGGCGCGAAAAGCACCACGATCGCAGCGGCGATGAACGCGAAGATCGTCGTGGAAAGGCCGAGCACGAAGCCGCCGGATGTCGAGGCCAGCGCACCGATGATCAAGGGCGCGATGAAGCCGCCCAGCCGGCCGCCGTTGTACGCCAGGCCCATGAGGAAGCCGCGCGAGGCGGTATCGCCGATGATTTCCGCCAGGAATGGCCCGGCGCCCGCGAAGATGCCGTTGACGCTGAAGCCCGTGAAGAATATCGCCACCATCAGCAGCAAGGTGTTGGCCGACAGGATGTAGACGAACACCGCGGCTGCGCCGACCAGCAGGTATGCGATGAACATCGGGCGTCGCCCGAGCCGGTCGACCAGGGCCGAAAACAGCAGGAACCCGGTGATGGCACCGAACTGCAGCGACAGCACGAACTTCAGGCTATGCACGAAATCGAGGTGCTTGACCGCGACGAGAAACGTCGGCGTCCAGGTGAATACACCCCAATACAGGTATTGCAGGAAGAAGATGAACAGGAATGCCGTCACGAGGCCACGCACGTTCAGCACGCCGTCGCGAGAGTCGGCGAGCTTTGCCGAGGTGCGCTTCGCCTGCTCGTGGCGCTTGAGCCAGATCGGCGATTCGGGCGTCTTGCGTGCGACCCAGAACAACAGGAAGAACGGCAGCGCACCGATCAGGAACAGCAGGCGCCAGCCATGGCCCCCCAGCCCGCCATTCATATCGCTGACGATGCCCGCGATCGTGATCGCGAGGATCGCGCCGATCGGCAGGCCCATCTGCATCAGCGCGCCGCCTTTGCCGCGACGATTGGCATGCCAGGTTTCCGCGATCAGCGCGGCACCCGCGGTCCAGGTGCCGCCCATGCCGAGCGCGCCGCAAAAGCGCAGCGCGGCGAACGTCTGCTCGTTGGGCGCCAATGCGAGCAAGCCGGAAAACAGGGAATAGATGCCGATACACAGCAGCGCGGTGCGTACGCGCCCGATCCGGTCGGACACATAGCCGAACAGGATGCCGCCCAGTATCTGGCCGGCGGCCGTGATGCTGGTGAAGAGGCCGAGTTGCGCCTTGCTCAAGCCGAATTGCAAGGCGAGCGTCGGCAGCAGCAGCGACAGCAGGAACGAGTCGTAGCTTTCGAAGGTCCAGCCGAGGCCAGCCAGCGTCAGCGAGCGGCGCTCGGCACGCGTGATGTCGCGATAGCGGGTGCCGTCGTTCTCACGTTCGATGGTGACTTTCGACGGCAGGGTTGCGCCTGTCTTCATGGTTTGTCTCCCGGAATTTGCAGGCGGTACGTCGATGCGGCCGTGCCGCTGAAAAGCGCTGCCTTCTCGGCGGCAGACATGGTGTGTGCCAGTCGCTTGAACGCGTTCCACACTACGTGGTAGCTGAACATGCCCTTGTCGACCGGGAAGTTGCTTTCGAACATGCAGCGCTCGACGCCGAACAGTTCGATGCAGGTGTCGAAATAGGGACGCCAGGCAGTCGCGAGCGTTTCCGATGACGGAGCGCACGTCTGTGCCGCGAAATCGAAGCCGAAGACGGGCATGCCGGCGCCACCGAGTTTTATCCGCGTATTCGGCAGCGACGCGAGCTTTCGCAGGGCCTGTGCCCAGGCGCGATGGGTTTCGTCCGGCTGCCGGGCGTGAGATCCGACGCCGAGCGGGCCGCCGAAATGATCGATGACGATCGTCACCGCCGGGGCGGCCTTCGCCAGTTCGAACAAGGCGTCGAGCTGCGTGTGATAGACCCAGGCATCGAGCGTTAGTCCGTAGCGTCCGAGCGCCTGCACGCCGCGTACGAAAGCCGGATTCGCCATGCGGTCGCGCGGCGGCGTCACCGGGCTCGAGCTGACCGTCGGATCCTCGTGCCACGCGAGGGGATTGCGGATCCCGCGCAGCCGTCCGCCGGATACCTCGAGCATCGTCTCGAGCACCGCCGCCACCTCCGAGGCAAGCGTGAGGTCCGCTCCACCGACGATGGCGTCGCATGCCTGCGTTGTCCCGTATGCGCCGCTGGCGAACATCGCGGCCACGCCCGTGGCGAACTCGACCTCGCCGACAGGTTTCAGCGCTTCAGGCCCCGTCGCTCGCAGCATCGATCGGCACTGAACATACACGGTCGAGACGATTCGATGTCCGCTGGCGAGATCGTCGCGGAATTCGTGGGCGAGGTAGCGGCCCGACTGCCTGTCCCATAGATGGTGATGGGCGTCGACGATAGGCAGGTCGGGTTCGAGGATCGCTTCTTCGCGCGATGCGAGCCAGTCGGCTCGGATCGGCAGATGCGGGGCGTGGACGATCTGCATGATGGGCTCCGCGTCAGAACTTCGAGCGCATGCCGATCGTGATCCCGGTCTGGTTGTAGCCGGGAGCTACCGTGCCGTAGCCGTTCACGCCGAGCGCGGAGTTGCCCTTGTTGCGGGCGTAGCCAGCGACCGCATACAGGTCGGTGCGCTTGGACAAGGCGTAGTCCGCCATCAGGACAGCGAGCCATGGATCGGCGTTGGTGCCGTGCACGTCCTGATAGTAGCCGGACGCGGTCAACTGGAACGCGGGCGTCACGTAGTACTGCAGGCCTGCGTAGTACAGGTTCGCGGTGCTGGCCTGGCCGCCTTGCACGACGATCGGGTTGACGGGTTGAAACGCGTTGCTGTCTCGCAGCCAGCGATACCCGGCGAAGCCCTTGATCTGGCCGAACGTATAGGTCGCGGCTGCATAGGCGCGCCGCTCGCTGGCCGTGTTGGTCGCGACCGTATTGCTGTTGCGCTGCTCGTAGACGGCGGTCGCGGCGAATGGCCCGCTCGCGTAGGTCAGCTCGCCACTGAAGAAACGTCCCGTGAGTTGCGCGCCAGGCACCTCGCTGCCATAACCGGCGTCGTAGCGCGTGCTGTACATGGCGGCCACGGTGACGGGGCCGAAGGTGCCGACGTACTTTATCGAGTTGTCGATTCGCGCGGCCATGGCGTAGTCGACGGACAGGATCGAATAGCGCGACGATGCGCCCATCGGATCGAACGGCACCGAGACATCGTAGAGCAGTGCGTTTTGACGGCCGAGGCTCAACTGCTGGCCCGAATAGCGGAGTCCGACCCACGCCTGGCGCCCGAACAGCCGTTGCGTGGTGGCCGCGTTCGTGCCGAGTCCCTTGGTGCTCTGTGAAGTCGTGCCGTCGTTGATGTTGAAGCCGTCCTCGAGATTGAAGATCGCCTTCATGCCGTTTCCGAGGTCTTCGACGCCGCGCAGCCCCCAGCGCGAGCCCGACAGATTGCCCGATGCCTCGCGGGTCAGGCTGCCACCGGTCGGCGTGTTGTTGATATGTTCGATCCCGGCATCCACGATGCCGTACAGCGTGACACTGCTCTGCGCATGCGCGGACCCGGCCATCAGGCTTGCGCTGGTGGCGGCGAGCAGAGCCGTGCGAGGGAATATTTTTTTAGTATTACGAATTTTCAACGGCATGGTGTCTCCAAACACGATTCATTGACTTATAGGAATGGTGCTGCTTGAAAGCCTGCTTACCTGCCGGACGAGGCCGGTTCGGGTGCATCGGTGGATTCGCCCGCGTTGGCGCCCGGATCCCCGAGCCACGCGGTGATCAATGCGCCGGCCAGCATGATCGCCGCGATCGCGATCAGGGGCCACGTGAAGCCGCCGGACATCTGCTTGAGCGCGCCGATCATCGACGGCCCCACGAAGCCGCCTAGATTGCCGACCGACACGATCAAGGCGAGGCCGCCCGCGGCGGCACGACCGGTCAGGAAGCCGGACGGGATCGCCCAATAGGTCGCCTGGAATGCGAGGATGCCGCTCACCGTGAAGCACAACGCGGCCAGCTTGAGCGCGGGCACGTCGGTGAAACCGGACAGGCACAACGCCAGCGCCGCGACCACCAGCGCGCCGGCCACATAGGGAATGCAGTTCGTCGAACGGCGCGCGAGCCTCGCCCACAGCAGCATCACCACGGCGCCGACCGCATAGGGAATCGCGGTCAGCCAGCCCACCGTCGTATGGCTGACGCCGAACTGCTTGATGATCTGCGGCATCCACATGCCGACGCCGACCGATCCGACGATTCCGCAAAAGTTAATCAGCGCGAGCACGAAAACCCGCCAGTTGGTCAGTGCGTCCTTCAGCTTGTTGCCATGCTTGGCGCCGATATCGCCTTGTTCCAGCGCCAGGCGTTTTTCCAGCGAACGCTTTTCGTCGTCGCTGAGCCAGGACGCCTTCGCCGGCCGGTCGGACAGCATGAACAGGCATGCGATACCGAGCAGCACCGCCGGCAGGCCTTCGATCATCAGCAGCCATTGCCAGCTGCGCAGGCCGTGCGCGCCGCCGAGTTGCAACAGCGCGCCCGAGATCGGCGAGCCGATCATGTTGGCAACCGGAATGCCGACCAGGAACGCGGCGGTCACCTTCGCTCGCCACTTCCCTGGAAACCAGTGGGTGAAATACAGGTAGATGCCCGGCGTGAAGCCGGCCTCGGCGAGGCCGAGCAGAAAGCGCGCCGCGGCGAAGCTCTTGGGACCGACCACGAAGGCGGTCGCCATCGAGAACAGCCCCCATGTGATCATGATCCGCGCGATCCAGATGCGAGCGCCGACCTTTTGCATGATCAGGTTGCTCGGGATCTCGAAGAGGAAATAGCCGATGAAGAACAGGCCGGCACCGAGCCCGAATTGCTCGGCGCTCAGGCCGAGGTCCTGGTTCATCGTCAGCGCGGCAAAGCCGACGTTCGTGCGATCGAGATAGCTCACGACGTAGCACGCGAAGATGAACGGCAGGATGCGTCGGAACGCTTTCGCGAGCGTGCGTTCGCTGGCCGCGTAATCGTCCTCGGACATGGCGCGAGCCGACGACGCGGTCGATTCGCGTGCGTCTCTGCTGCCCTGGGTGTGATGTGCTTGCGGATCGGCGCGCAGCGCCGGATTGCTTTCCATGTTTGCTCCTCCGCCGCGCTCTGCGGCGCGGTGTGTCGATGACGGTCGGGAAGCGCCGCGGAATTCGCGGCTTTCCTGCCTGCCGTTGTCTATTGCCTGGCGCGGTGTGGCAGCGGCCCGGCGGTTTTCATCCGCGTTTTGAGCACGGTGCCCGACACGGATTCGGTCATGTAGAGCGTCTTCATGTCCTCGCCGCCGAAACACAGGTTGGTCAGCGACGTGCCTGCGGAATTGGTCAGGACCTCGACCGGCTCGCCACGATGATTCAGCACCCAGACATATCCGAGCCCGGGATTGGCCACGAGAATCCGCCCGTCGTTGTCGACCGTCAGTCCGTCGGGGCCGCTCGGCCCGTACGAGGTGAAGAACTGGCCGACCTTGCTCACCGATCCATCCGCTTGCAGCGGTACGCGCCACACGCTGTTGCCGCGCGTCATGCCCACGAACAGCACCTTCTCGTCGGGCGACAGCACCAGGCCGTTCGGGCTCGGACAATTGCCGAGCAGCATGTCGAGCTTGCCGTCCGGCGAGAGGCGATAGACGCGCCCGGTCGGATCATGCAGGCCCGATTGCCCCTGGTCCGTGAAATACAGGTTGCCGCGCGAGTCGAAGCTGAGGTCGTTGACGCCGCGAAAGCGCTCGGAATTGCGGCGCTCGAGAAACGGCCGCACCGCGCCGCGCTCGATATCGAGCAGCATCAGGCCGTTGCGATAGTCGGTGATCAGCAGATGCGCGTCGTCGTAGCGCTTCATGCCGTTGGGCTCGCCCTCGTATTGCACGACCAGTTCCCACTCGCCGTTGGCCGAGATGCGGAAGATGCGGCCGTGCGGGATGTCGGTCACGAACAGATGGCCCGCCGGGTCCCACACCGGGCCTTCGAGGAACGAGTCGGTGGGCAGTCCGCCGCGATTGGCGCGTGCCCAGTCGGTTTGTACCTCGGGCTTGCGGAACGCATCGGGCATTCGCGTGAAGACTTCGGTTTCGCGCACTTCGGACGCGTTCAGGAAAAACATGCTCGTTTCCTCGCGTAGGTCAGGCGGCCTTGCCCGCGTGAGCTTCCAGCACGGCGATCACGTTGGCTGCCGCGGCCGTGCCCATGTTCACATACGCCGCGTCGCTGACGCCGCCGATGTGAGGCGACAGGATCAGGTTCGCGATGTCGTCGAACGGATGGGGATGCGGCTTCGGTTCGATCGCGAAGCTGTCGAGCCCCGCCGCTCGCAGCCGGCCGCTTGCGAGCGCATCGACGAGTGCCGCTTCGTCGATCAGGCCGCCGCGCGCCGTGTTGACCAGAATCGCCCCTTGCTTGAAACGCGCGAATGCCGCCGCATCGAGCATCTTGCGATTGTCGTCGGTGAGCGGGCAGTGCAGGGATACGACATCCGATGCGGCGTAGAGCTCGTCGAGCGCGACGAGCGTCACGCCGGCCGGGGCTTCCTTGGCATAGGGATCGAAGGCAAGGACCTTCATGCCGAACGCGATGCCCGCCGCCGCCACGCGGCGCCCGATGGCGCCAAGCCCGACGAGGCCGAGTGTGCGGTCGTTCAATTCGATCGACTTGTGGATCGACTTGTCCCAATGACCCGAGCGCATCCGCGCATCGAGCTGCGGTACCGCTTTCGCGCATGCGAGGATCAGCGCCCAGGCATGTTCCGCGACCGCCGCGGCATTGGCACCCGTCGCGGCGCGAACCGCGATGCCGCGCTCGGCCGCCGCTGGCTGGTCGATCACGTCGATGCCGCTGCCATGCTTCGAGATCACCTGGAGACTGCCGGCGGCGTCCATGATCCGCGCATTGACCTTGCCGTAGCGAACGATGATCGCGACCGGATCATGACGTGTGCAGAGCGCGACGATGTCGTCTTCGGTCGGCTGCTTGCCGGCAAACACCACCTCGAAGGGCGACAGCATGTCGAGCGCCTCGGGCGCGAGATCGGCGGCGGTGACCAGGACCACGGGTTTGTTCACGACGGCTTGCATTACAGCGCCTCTCCTTCCGCCAGCATGCCCGCGGCGCGCAGTTCCTTCTCGATCCACGTCGGGCGCAGTTCACCCTTCGCGATGCCGGCGAGGCGGGCGGTTTCGCTTGCCAGCTTTTTCGCGGCGAGATCGACGATGCGGGCGACGTCGTCGCGCGGAATCACGACTACGCCGTCCGCGTCGCCGACGATCAGATCGCCCGGGTTGACCGCGGCGCCTCCGACCGAGATCGGGAAATTGAGGCGGCCGGCAACGCTTTTGGTCGGGCCGCAGGGGTTCGTGCCGACCGAGAACACCGGAAAGTCCCACGTCGCCAGTTCGTGCGAATCACGCACCGCGGCGTCGATGACGAAGCCCGCCAGGCCACTCGCCTTTGCCTGCGACGCCATGATTTCGCCAATCAGGGCGCAACTCTGGTCGCCCTTGCCATCGACCACGATGACGTCGCCGGGCTGGGCGACCGCGAGCGCGGCATGGATCGCGAGATTGTCGCCGGGACGCACCTCGACCGTGATGGCCGGCCCCGCCACCTTCATCGTCGGCGACATTGCCTTGACCCGGCCATTGATCGTGCCGCGACGGCCGGCGACGTCGGCCAGGATCGCTGCCTGAAACTTGCCGGCCGCGGCCACGAGCTCGGGCGACACGCGTTCGATGTGGCGGTTGATGGAAGTGTGTCCGGTGGGAAGCGCGCTCATGAAGAATCCTTTGCTAAGGCGTTGTACGATGTACAACATATGTGTACAGAGTGAAATGACTATAACGTCGATGATTCAAGGCGAGCCATTCAGGTTTACCCCTTTACTGCACGAAACGGCGTTGTACGATGTACAATTTCGGGTCGCCGTGATCGGGGAGTTCGGAGCAATGGGAAACGATGGAGTTGCCGCGGTCGAGAAAGCGCTGTCGCTGCTCGACTGTTTCAGGCCGGGGAAGGAAAAGCTCGCGCTGGCCGCGCTTGCGCAGGCCTCGGGCATGCACAAGACAACCGTGTACCGGTTGATGAATTCATTGGAACGAATGGGTTACGTGGTACGAGCCGAGTCGGGCGAGTATGCCCTCGGCGCCCGACTGCTGTACCTGGGCAAGCTCTACGAGCAATCGTTCCATCTTTCGACGATCGTCGAACCGGCGTTGCACGCGCTTGCGGCGCAGACACGCGAAAGCGCGTCCTACTATGTGCTCGACAACGGGCAACGGCTTTGTCTTTTTCGTGCCGAACCCTCCGAGGGGCTGCGTGAAACCCGGCTTCCGGGCACGGCATTGCCGCTGGACGACACCGCGATCAGCCATGTGATCCGCTTCTGGGGCGTCGGCGAGCCGATCTACGACACGCTGCCGTCGTTTCCGTGGTTCACATCAGGCGCTCGCGATACGCACACCGCCGCGTTCGCGACGCCCGTGTTCGGTGCCGGCGATCGCTTCATGGCGGCGCTCACCTTGTCCGGTCCCGCGTCGCGTCTGAACGCGGCGCACGAAACCGGCGAACTGATCGAGCCGCAATTGCGCGCGGCATCGGATCTGTCCAGGAAGCTCGGTGCGAGCCTGGCCTTCTGCGAGCAGATGTACGCTCGCGGCTGAGTTCACTTCGATGCGGGCCGGCGGCGCGGCGCGGGTTTCGTCCTCGGCACGACCGCGCCCAACTGCGTACTGGCGATCGACGCTTCCGCATGGAGCGTCGATCGCAATCCACGATCGTCCACATCGAAATCGCCGATCACGCCCGACAGCGTGAGCACGCCCACGAAGCCATTGCCGGCGCCGAACAGCGGCATCGACATCGAGGCCAGCAGCGGGTCGCCGACGCCTGCCGATACGCTCACGTTGTCCAGGCCGTTCTCTCCCAGCGCCGCGGCCGTGAGTGTGCCGAAGCGCTTGAATGTCTGCCCCGAGGCGGTTTTGTCGATCGGGCGCCGGGTGCCTGCCCGGATCGCGACGCGCACGACGCGATCGGGCTCGGCGCGTACGAGGCACACACGCGAGTCGCCGTCGCGTACGTAGACCGACGCGCTATGTCCGGTCTTTCGCATCAGCCGATCGACGATGGGCGCCAGCGTGTCGACCAGATCGATGCCGCCATCGAATGCCTTGCCGAGCTGCGATGCCTTGATGCCGAGTCGGTAGGCGCCGCTCGCCTCTTTGTGGACGAAGCCCCTGGCCTCCAGCGACAGCATGTAGCGCAGGATCACGCTCTTGAACAGACCGGTTCGCGCTTCGAGCTCGCCGAGCGAGCGCGTGCCGGGTTGGCCCAGGAAGGCTTCGAGCAGCAGCAGCGTCCGGTCGACGGCGGCTACCGAACGATCAACGGGTTCGTCTTCGTGTTTCATGCGAGAGGTCCATGATCTGTGGCGCTTTCTTTCAACAACATGTGCGGACCGAGCTCATCGAGGGCGTTGAGGCCGAGCAGCCCGAGGTTGCGCTGCACTTCGGCGCGAAGTATGGCAATGGCGTGATCGACGCCGGGTTCTCCGGCGACCGCCGCCGCGTAGTTGAAGGGGCGTCCGACGAATACGAAATCGGCACCCAGCGCGAGCGCCTTCAGCACGTCGGTGCCGCGCCGGATGCCGCCGTCGATCATGACCGGAATGCGTCCCCTGACCGCCGCCGCGATTTCCGGCAGCACCCGCAGCGGCGCCACGGCCCCGTCGAGTTGGCGCCCGCCGTGGTTCGACACGATGACGCCGTCCACGCCGCGATCGCTCGCCATGCTCGCATCGTCGGCGGCAAGCAGCCCCTTGATGATCAGTCTGCCTTTCCACTGCCGTCGAATCTGCTCGACATGCTCCCAGTTCAGATGATCTTTCGCACCGAAATCGCGTGCCACACGGCGCGAGAAGATCGGAGCGCCGCGCGTGGCATAGGAATTTTCGAAATGCGGCATGCCGTGCCTGACCAGCGTTTTCAGCGCCGTGCCGAACAACCAGCGCGGGTGCGTGATGCCCTCCATGGCAAGACGCAGGCTCGGCTTGAGCGGTGTCGAGAACCCGGCGCGGACGTTGTTCTCGCGATTCGCGAGCACGGCGGTATCGACCGTCAATACCAGCGTTTCGTAGCCTGCGCGCTCGACTCGCTCCACGAGGGCATGGATCTTGTCGGCTTCTCCAGGCAGATAGGCCTGGAACCAGGTCCGTGGCGCGGCGCGTGCCACCGTTTCCAGGGGAATCAGCGACGAGCCGCTCATGATCATCGGGATATCGGCGCGTCGGGCTGCCTGCGCCAGGACGAGATCGCCGCGGTAGGCGGACAGCGCCGAGATGCCCATCGGCGCGATGCCGAACGGCGCCGACCAGGTATGGCCGAACAGTGTCGTCGACTGTGAGCGCTTGGATACGTCGCGCAACACGCGCGTGATGAACCGGTACTCGGCATACACGCGTTGGTTGTCGTCGAGCGATGCGTTGCGCTCGGCGGCGCCGGCGATATAGCCAAATATGGGGCGGGGGAGATGCCGCTTTGCTGCAAGCTCGAAGTCGTCGAGCGACAGATATCTCGCCAGCGCCTTGTGCGGTTGCCGGGCGGGTGTTCGGTTTACGGTGTTCATGCAAGAATCATAACGGCATTATGATTCTTGCATGTCATGGGGTAACTACCGGGATGCGGGACGGAGTGCACGAGTTGCAGCGAAGCCACGGTATCGGTGCCGCGGTGTTATTTCCTCCGCTCGCTTTGTTCTACCTCCCTCGGCGTCACCCCCAGCATGCGCTTCATCCAGTGCGCCATATGGCTCGCATGCGCGAAGCCGCAATCGAGCGCGACCTGGCTGACCGGCAGTCCACCCTGCAGGAGCAGCCGCTTCGCGCGTTCGACGCGCTTCTCCACCACAAACTGATGCACCGGTGTCCCGAAGGTCCGCCGGAACAGCAACTTGAAATGCGGCACGCTGAGCCCCGCGACCTCGGCCAGCTCGGCGAGCGTCAGGCTCCGGTCGAGATGCGCATCGATATAGTCGACCACGCGCATCGCCGCGCTTCGACTCAAGGCCGGCTTGGTCGATCGCGAAGCTGAGTCCTCATCTCCATCCGCGAGCCGGATGATCATCGCCACGCCCAGGCTTTCCGCATAAAGCGCGTCGGATGCAAACGGCGCTTCGAGTTCCGCGCGCAAGGCCCAGGCGAGATGCTGGAAACGCGGATCGCGCCACTGAAAACGCGGCGTGATCCGCGCGACGGCGCCGCGTCGATCGAGACGCGACAGCGTGCGTTGCGCGAATTCATCGGTGAAGGCGATCCGCAGGATCGTGCAGCTTGCATCGTCGGCCCATTGGCCGTCGAGGCCGGCCGGAATCACGTCGACGTCGCCCTGGCTCTGGATGCGCGACGACCGGCGGCCGTCGCAGCGGCAATGCGCGGTCACCGGCGCGCCGATATGCATGCCGACGCGATGCTCGGCCGCCGCCGGTACGCGATGCACGCCCGCGCCGATGCCCACCAGCTCGGCGCCGAAGCCCGACCAGCCGAGCCGGTCGCTCGACAGCAGGCGCTCGCGCGCACCGGCCTGGAATCTCTCGGCAGGGTTGATCGCATTCACGGTTCGCACCTCGGCAGCCACGGTTTCGCGCATTATGCATCGATCCCCGGCGGCGCGCCTGCCGCCGCGCCGGGCGGCCGTCATCCATTCCTGCTGATCACCATCCGTTCCTGCGCGAATCGCCCGTGATGCCGCGATACGCTCGATTCCTCCCCAATGAAACAGGAGTCGAACGATGTACGTGATCCTTGGCGCGGCGGGAAAGGTCGGACAAACCACGGCGACGGCATTGCGACAGGCATCGCTGCCGGTGCGGGCCGTGGTGCGCGATGCGGTGCAAGGTGCCGCGCTGGCGAGCATCGGCTGCGAGGTAGTGTTCGCCGATCTGCACGATCAGTCAGCGCTCGATCGTGCGCTGGACGGCGCGCAGGCCGTTCAGGTGCTGGTTCCGCTGCCACGGGACGATGCGCAGCCAGCCGACACGATGCGCAAGACCATCGACGTCGCCGCGCGCGTGCTTGCCGCGCATCGCCATCTGCACGTGCTGGCCTTGTCCGATTACGGCGCCGAGCTCGACGCCGATACCGGCATCACGAAGCTGTTCCATCATCTGGAAGCGGCCTTGCGCGAGGTGTCGCCGAAGCTCACGCTGTTGCGCTCGGCGGAGCATATGCAGAACTGGGCGCGCGTGTTGCCGGTGGCCTTGTCGAGCGGCGTGCTGCCGAGTTTCCACGATCCCGTCGACAAGCGCTTCCCGACCATCTCGGCGGGCGATGTCGGCGTGGTTTCGGCGCGCCTACTGCGCGATGGGCCGAGCGCCGCGGCAACGCGCATCGTGAGCGTCGAGGGGCCGGCACGCGTCACCGCGAACGATGTCGCGCAGTCGATCGAGAAGGCCAGCGGCCGCCCCGTCAAGGCGCTCGCGCTGCCTCGGGATCAATGGGCGTCGGCCCTCGCCCAGGGCGGTGCGAGCGAGCAGCATGCGCAACTGATCATCGACCTGTTCGATGCGCACAACGCGGGACACATCGACGTCGAGGTGGATGCCGGCGAGCGCGCATTCGGCACCACGTCGCTGGATACGGCGATCGCCGCGATGGTGGCTTCGGCCAATGGGCGATGACGCTAGCACCTCGGCTTGCCCTCATGCGGCCGTGCCTTCCTCCTCGGCCTGCTTCACGATCCACTGGTTGAACAACTGCATGGCCGGCGTGGCCGGCTTCCCCTTCTGCCCGATGAGCCAGTAGCTGCCCGCCTGCACCTCGATATCGAACGGCCGCACCAGGCGCCCCGTGGCGAGGTCTCGCGCGAACATCGAGGCGGGCGCGAGCGCCACGCCGGCGCCTTGCGTTGCCGCCTCGACCATCAACCGCGACGAGTCGAACACGGCACCTCGCGCCGGCATCGGCGCGAGCCCCGCCTTCGCGAACCAGTTCATCCAGTCGTCGGCGCGATAGGAGCGCAGCAGCGTTTCCCCGACGAGATCGGCGGGCACCCGCAGGCGCTGCGCGATGTCCGGCGCGCACAGCAGCGAGAGCGGCGCGTCGAACAGCTTCTGCGCGCGCGTGCCGGGCCAGTTGCCGTCGCCGAAGCGGATCGCGCAATCGAGGCCTTCGGCGGCCAGGTCGACCAGGTTGTTGTTCGTCATCAGGCGCAGTTCGACGAAGGGATGCAGCGCGTGGAAGGACCGGAGCCGAGGCATCAGCCATCCCACCGCGAAGGTGCCAACGGCGCCCACCGTCAGCACCTCGTGGAAGTGTCCACCCTCGAACTGCCGCAGCACGGATTCGATGCGGTCGAAGGCATCGCTGAGCACGGGGCGCAGCGCGAGCCCTTCGTCGGTTACCGCCAGCCCGCGCGGCAGGCGCTTGAAGAGGCTGACGCCGAGCCGTTCCTCCAGCGCGCGAACCTGCTGGCTGACGGCGGCCTGGGTGACGTTCAGTTCCTGCGCGGCGCGCGTGAAGCTCAGGTGCCGCGACGAGGATTCGAAGGCGCGCAGCGCGTTCAGGGGCAAATTGGGGCGCATGAGGATGTCATAAGTTTTTCTAGGGCAATGGACAATTTATCATCGTTTGTCGCCTGGCCCCGAAACCGCGATAGTGGCGGCTCTTCAAGCCCAGCTTTCGATAAGGACGCCACACGATGAAGTTCAGCAAGATGATGCCCGCCATGACCCAGGCGGTTCTGTTCTGCGCCGCGGGCGCGATGCTCGGTATCGCCGACACGGCCTTCGCGGCCGCCGATCGCGTCCAGGCCGTGGTGGACGAGACCATACGTCCGCTTATGACGGAGAAGCAGATCCCGGGCATGGCGGTGGGCGTGGTGGTGGACGGCAAGGCGCACGTCTTCAACTACGGCGTGGCGTCGAAGGAAAGCGGCCGGCCCGTCACGAACGCGACGCTGTTCGAGCTCGGCTCGGTATCCAAGACTTTCACGGCCACGCTGGCATCGCTGGCCGAGGTCGACAAGCAACTGTCGCTCAGCGACAAGGTGGAAACCTACCTGCCGCCGCTGCGCGGCAGCGATTTCGGCAAGGTGCGCCTGCTCGATCTCGGCGCGCATACGGTGGGCGGCCTGCCTCTCCAGGTGCCTGACGACGTCCGCGACGAAGCCGAACTGATCAGCTACCTGAAGCACTGGCATGCCGCTCATGCACCGGGCACCTTTCGCACCTACTCGAACATCAGCATCGGGACCCTGGGCATCCTGACCGCGAACCGCCTGCAGCAGGATTCCACCAGCCTGATGGAAGGGCGGTTGTTTCCGGGCCTGGGCCTGAAGAACACCTTCATCGACGTGCCGGCCGCGCGCGAGGCCGATTACGCGCAAGGTTATACGGCGGCGGGCAAGCCGATCCGCATGAAGATGGAGGTGGTGGGACGGGAGGCCTATGGCGTCAAGTCGACGGCCGGCGACCTGCTGCACTTCATGCAGGGCAACATGAAGCTGATCCCGCTCGAAGCGTCGCTGCAACGCGCGGTGACGCAGACGCATACCGGCTACTTCCAGGCCGGGCCCATGACGCAGGACCTGATCTGGGAGCAGTATCCCTATCCGGTCGCGCTGAAGACGCTGCTGATCGGCAACGGCCCGGCGATGCTCTTCAAGGGCATGAAGGTGACGGAAATCCGTCCGCCCGAGGCGCCGCGGGATGATGTCTGGATCAACAAGACGGGCTCCACCAACGGCTTCTCGAGCTACGTCGCATTCGTGCCCGCCAAGCGGATGGGCATCGTGATCCTCGCGAATCGCAGCTATCCGATCGAGGACCGCGTCGCCGCCGCCTACCGGATCCTGACCGCGCTCGATGGAGCGGGGCAGTAATCATGCGAAGCGCAACGACGAGGCACATCCGCCACGGCGTGTCGATGCTCGCGGCGCTGGTGATGTTGCAGGCGGCCGACGCGGCGCCTCCGGAGGCCCGGGAAACGGTCGTCCTGCAACGCGTTCCCGTGCCGGACACCGATCGCGAGATGGGAATGGGCGTGGCCGTGTTCCCGCCCAACGCGAGCAAGCCGCGTCACAAGGCGAGCGGACCGGAGCTCTGCTACGTGCTCGAGGGCGAGGTGACGGTGCGTGTCGATGGGCAGCCGCCCAGGCGATTGCGCGCCGGCGAAACCTTCCAACTGCCGGCCGATGTCGTGCACGTGACGACGGCCGGCCCGACAGGAGCAAAGGTCGTCGCGGCCTGGGTGCATACGCCGGGCAAGCCCTTCAATCTCCCGGCGCCGGATTGAAGGCGAAGCGCGCGATGGTTCGCGCGCTTCGCTTGTCTTCAACCATCGGTCGAGACCGTCACGCCTTCCCAGGCACCGATCTCCTCTTCCATCGCCGACAACTTGCTACGCACCAAGCCGAGCGCATCGCTGCCCAGCAGCAGATGCGCCGGCGGCTGCTCGGCGTCGATCGCCACCAGCATCGCGCGCGCCGCCTTGACCGGGTCGCCCAGCTGCTTGCCGCTCTTTTCCTCGCGCGCCTGGCGGATCGGATCGAAGATCGCGTCGTAGTCGGCGATCGAGCGCGGCGTGCGCGCCATCGAGCGGCCGGCCCAGTCGGTGCGGAACGAGCCCGGAGCAACGGCGGTCACGGCGATGCCCAAGGCGTGCACTTCCTTGCCGAGCGCCTCCGAAATGCCCTCCAGCGCGAACTTGCTGCCGCAGTAGTAGGTGATGCCCGGCATGGTGATATAGCCGCCCATCGAGGTGATGTTCACGATGTGGCCATGGCGACGCACGCGCATGAATGGCAACACCGCCTTCATCATCGCCACCGCGCCGAACACGTTCACGTCGAACTGCCGGCGCAGGTCCGACAGCGGCGACTCCTCCATCACGCCTTCGTGTCCATAGCCGGCGTTGTTGACCAGCACGTCGATCGGGCCGACCTTCGCCTCGATCTCGGCGACGACGCCGTCGATGGCGTCGAAGTCGGTCACGTCGAGCACGCGCGCGACGGCTGCGCCCGGCGACAGCGACTCGAAATCGCGCCTGGCCTCGTCGCTCCTGACCGTGCCGACCACCGTGTGGCCCGCCGCCAGGGCTTCCCGCGCGAGCGCGCGGCCGAATCCGCTGCTGACGCCGGTGATGAGCAGAATTTTGCTGGATGCCATCGAAGGGACTCCCGAATGTCGATAGGAACATGCATACTAGTCTGGTGAGCGGCGCCGGATAAGCCGGATTCCGCTATTTTTATTGCCTAAAACTATGAGCGCGACACGCAACCCAGCTGAACATACGGAGCTTTCCGCCAGCGACCGCAAACGCATGATTGCCTTGCTGCGGGACCTGGCTCCCGACGAGGGCTACAACCTCACCGCCTTGCCGAGCGTGCGCATCCTGCGTTCGAACCGGGCGCTGTCACGCACGCCGGTGCTGTACGACCCGGGCATCGTGATCGTCTGCCAGGGGCGCAAGCGCGGTTACTTCGGCGAGCAGTTGTATCTGTATGACGAGCAGCATTACCTGGCCGTTTCCGTGCCGGTGCCGTTCAGCATGGAAACCGAGGCGACGCCGGAGCGCCCCTTGCTCGCGCTCTACCTGCACCTCGATTTCACGGTGGCCGCGGAACTGGCGGCACAGATCGATCGCGAAGGCACGGCCGAGCCGGTGCGCGCCCCGCAGAGCATGATGTCGACGCCGATGGACGAGGCCATGCAGGCTTCCGTGCTGCGTTTCCTGGAGGCGATGCATCGTCCGCTCGAAGCGGCGGTGCTGGGGCCGGGCCTGTTGCGCGAGCTGTATTTCCGGGTGCTGACGGGGGCGCAAGGCGCGTCGATGCGCGAGGCGCTGGCGATGCGCGGGCAGTTCGGCCGGATCGGGCGCTCGCTGCGCCTGATCCACGCCGCTTATGCGCAGCCGCTGGACGTCGCGCAACTGGCTGGCGAGGCCGGCATGAGCACGCCGAGTTTTCACAGCCACTTCAAGGCGATCACGCAGGTTTCTCCGATGCAGTACCTGAAGTCCACGCGCTTGCACCAGGCGCGCCTGCTGATGGTGCGCCAGGACCTGACCGCCGAAGCGGCGGGGCACGCGGTGGGCTACACGAGTGCTTCCCAGTTCAGCCGCGAGTTCAAACGGCTGTTCGGTGCCACGCCGGCTGCCGAAACGCGACGGATGCGCGAGAGCTTCGCGGTCCCCGAGCCGTTCGAGGGCGCGGTTTATGTGTCGTCGCATTGAGTCGACGCGACGGTATCGACTACCATCCTTGGCTTGTGACTTCATTGCCTGTCTGGAACCCGATCTCATGTCGCTGAATATCCGAACCGCCCGCGTCGACGACGCGGCACTCATCCTGCGCTTCATCACCGAACTCGCCATTTATGAAAAGGCGCAAGACAAGGTCGAGGCGACTGTCGAGAGCATCGAGACGTCGCTGTTCGGTCCGCAATCGCCCGCGAAGGCGTTGATCTGCGAGCTCGATGGCAAGGCGATCGGCTTCGCCGTGTATTTCTTCTCGTATTCGACTTGGCAGGCGAAGGCGGGGCTGTACCTGGAGGATCTGTATATTTCGCCCGACGCGCGTGGCCATGGCGCCGGCAAGCGGATGCTGCAGCATCTCGCAGGGATTGCGATCGAGAAGGGCTGCGGGCGCTTCGAATGGAGCGTGCTGGACTGGAACGAGCCGGCTATCGTTTTCTACAAGGCGCTCGGCGCCAAACCGCAAAGCGAGTGGGTTCGATATCGGCTCGAGGGGGATGAGATTCGCGCGTTGGCTGTGTCGGCGTGAGGTTTGCGTCGTCGATCGGGGCACGGTGAGAGCGCTTATAAGCTGAGATAAGTCGGCAGCAGGTCGTGGTCGACGAGTCGAATCTCCATGCGGTTCGCGATCTCGACATGCTCGGGATTGTCGGCTGAGAACGCTTCATCCACGACGCTGACGATGATCGTGCCGGTTTGCTTGCGGCCGGCGGATGGGATGGGGATGAGTGCCCTTGCTTCGGGAACCTGTTGCGTGGTGATTCGGTGCGGCAAGTAGAGCATCCAGCCGACGCCGGGTTTGTCATCGAAAACTTGCTTGAGTACGTATTTCTCATCGGACACGTCGACGAGCAGCGGCCCGAAAACCTCGACGATTTTCGCGACGAGATCCGCAACCGCCCGATAGTCTTGCCACGCTGGCCCGCGAATAGTGATCGACAGCCTATCGGGAATGGTTTTGTCGGCTATGTGGCAGGAAATCGAGGCGCCCTTGCTGGCATCCCTGTTTCCATCCCATAAAGCGGCATAGGTGAAGGCGTGCTCACCGCGAAATGCCTCGCGAAGCACCGCCAGGGCAGCGGGTGTCGCCTCGCCATTGGCGTCGTAAACCTGGTAGAGCATCGCTTCTTCCAGCGTGTCTCCTTTCAGGCGCCAGTTCTCTGCGCGAAGGGATGCGTCGTAGGTGGCAAGTTTTGCGGCGATAGGTGAAATTCGCGCAAGCATGCCCGCGAAGTCGTCTGCCAGGAGTGACGGATCGCGAAAGCTGGCGATGATGTTCATGGGCTGCCTCAAGGGTGGACGATTGACGGTATGCCAAGGTGCCGCAAGGTGAGCATCATGCGACTCTGTGCGAGAGGTGTCTGGAAATACCACATCAGGCGGGTTGGCGGCTTGGCACGAACAAGGCTGGCCTGTTTTTCCGCTGCCGCCTCCATCGATTCGAATCCCTTGAAGAATTTATAGGCTGCAGGGATAGAGCCATCGAGAAACTGATCGTAGTTGCCCTTCGCTTCCTGCAACAAGCATCGACCCGGCACGAAGCCGTCGAAGTCGATATTCAGCCACGCCCACTCCTCGCTCCAGCCTTCGGCGACGCTATAAGGCCGTCCGGTAACGCGCGCCTGGTATTCGCGCGGTGCCGCGTTCATCGAGTGGAAGCGTTTGACAGCCAAGCCGGACTCGGGTGGACAGCGTTCGCAACGCTCTGCCGTGCGCGGGACAGCATGTGCCGATGCCCTTGCCTCGATATCGTCGTCCGTTGCGTCGCCGGACAGGCTAGCGGTTCCTGCTCCGCCCAACAGCGCCGCGCCAATACGCATCAAGAGCGGCCCAAATTCCATTGCGGCGCCTTCGATGAGAGGTACTGCCATTCCGGCCATTGTGATTTCCTCTGAGATAGTCGGGATGATTGACGTGCCACCTGATTACGCGCAGGTAGTCATGAAAGCGCTCGTCTGGATGGCGGCCCGGCCGCTTTAGCCAGCGTTGCGTCGCCAGTCTTTGATAGAAGCCGGGTGAAAACGCCTCGAGGCGAAGGAATGCCGCGACGTTTTCATCCGTCGAGATGCCGATTTCCTGCGCCGCGATATACGCGCGCCATAGCCGGTCTGACAGCGTGTGGTCCGCAGCCAACGGAGCGTTTTCCGTGACGAGTGCATGCCGGATGCGTTCGATGTAATTTTTCGCATCGATACGTGCCATTGCCGCGAGCTGCTCGCTAGATAGGGTGAGCATTGCGCGCTATCTCGATCAGATGGCCGTCGCATTCAACGAGCCAGTCGAATACCGTCACGAAGAATGCAAGTCGCTGCACGGGAGTCATCACCGAGGCAATCGATGGCATGAGCCGAGCGTCATGGAAACGAAGCAGCGCAAGCTGACCATCGGGCAACTCGACATCCAGATTCGCCCGAAGATGATCCGCCAATGCCGTCATCGGATACGCGCTGATCAACCAGGACACGCCAAACGAACTGGCCGCCAAGGACGAAAGCGCTGTGCTCACCGACATGGATGTCGCTTCGCAATCGACCAGCCAGGGGCCGGCATTGGCCACCGATTCGTCGGGCGTATCGTCGAGCAAGGCGAGGCACGCCGCCGTTCTGTCAGGGACAGTGCCGTTCTGGTCTTGATAGAGCACGCCGTCGAACAGCGCATACAGCCGCACCGGCACCGTGTGTTGCCGGCGCCTGGCGAAATAGGCTTCGATGCTCGGCGACATGATCAACCCCGAACGATCATCGTCATCGCGTTCCTTGCCGCTGTCGTCATGCATGCCTTGCACAGCGTCGGAGGCGAAGACGGGAAGGCTGCCGCAGCGGCAACGATGTTGTCGTGCCCATCGATGTACGCGTCAGCCTCGCCGTCATCGTCGATCGTATTGGTCGACTGCGAGGCAATGAGGACGGCGCCGCATGCGGTTCGCATTCCCTCGACGGCGGTATCTCGCCCGTGGATTCCGTGGGGATATCGGCGTGGTATCGGAAGTATCGGGAAAACGCCTTGGCATTGCGGACAACTCACCTTGTGTCCGACGCCGGCGACAGGTTTTCCCTGGATGGTCACGGACGGCTCGCCCTCGAGGACGCAGCCGCCATGCGTTGTCGTGTCGCCAGCGCAAATGATCGCTCGTCTAGCCAATTGATCCTCCCTTTGCTCGGTGCTCGGGTACGGAATGTACCTCCATCACCCCGGAGAGAATCTGTCGGCGATCATGCTCGGTGCATCTCTTATTTCGGAAGCGGGCGCCGGTCGATCATGAAGAATCGTTTCACTCTGCCGCTCAAATCACCGACAATCCACACGACGCCCGATCGTGCGTAATCACGGATAGCCGATGAAACCCTTCCGCCATCTCCTCCACGCCATCCTCTGCGCAGCCTCGCTGGCCGCGTCCACCGCCCACGCCGGCGGCTGGTACGAAGTCCGGAACTACACCGGCACGATCGGCAGCCTGCCGATCCATCTATCGCTGCAGACCTATGCCGAACTGAACCACGACGAGCCTCGTCGATCGCAGGTCGACGGCAGCTACTACTACGACGCCCATCGCCTCTCCATCCCCTTGCAAGGCAAGCGCCAGGCCGACGGCAGCATGCAGCTATGCGAAGCCGTGGCGCCGGCATCCTTCGGCGATTCTCCCAAGGTCCCGGTGGCCTCACTGGCGCATCCCGTCCCTTGCCCGATTTCGCTGAAGCCGAGTGACAACGGCGCCGCCGGCGAGTGGCGCGACGGCAAGCACGTGCTGCCGATCACGCTGCACCAGGTCGGTACGCTCGACGACACCCGTTCCGACAAAACGCCGAGCGTATCGGGCACGGTCGAGATTCCGATGTGGCATCACACCGGCAAGCACCTGCTGCTGGGGATCTACGAATCGTCCAGCGCGTGCCCCTTGTCGATGGCGCGCCTGCGCCTCGTCAATCTCCGAAGCGGACAGACGGACAAGGAACTGAAGCTGGAATGCGGCGCGGGCACGGTGGCGACGTCGATCTATTCCAACGTCTATGCCGCGAACAATCCGCGCCACGTGACCATCATCTTCGAGGGCGGTTATCACGGCATGGGCGACGACCGCGAGGTGCCGGTCGAGCCCTGACCATCGCCGTGCACGGATGCCGCCGCTATGGCGTCTCGTCGCTCGTGTGCTGCGTGGCGTCGGGATCGCTCATCAGGATGTCGAGCATGCGCCGGGGATTTGCCAGGAAGTCGCGCGTGACCTGGTAGTGCTCCGTCTCCTCGTAGGCAACGCGCCGGATTCCGTCCTCGCCGAAGGCATAGATCCAGGCATCGGGATACGCCATCAGGATCGGCGAGTGTGTCGCGATGACGAACTGCGATTTCTCCTCGATCAATTGGTGCAGGCGCGCGAGCAGGGTCAGCTGCCGTTGCGGGGAAAGCGCCGCCTCCGGTTCGTCGAGCAGGTATAGCCCTTCGGGGCCGAAACGCTGCATCACCAGGGCGAGGAACGATTCGCCATGCGACTGCATGTGCAGGGAGCGGCCGCCATACGAAGCCAGCACGCCTGCCGTGTAGGGATCCTCCTCCATTTCGTCGAGCGTGCTGGCCACGTTGTAGAAGCTCTCGGCACGCAGGAAGTAGCCGGTTCGCGGGCGGCGGAGCCCCTTGGAGACCCGAAGGCGCTCGTGCAGGGGCGAGTGCGTGTCGCGCGTCTGGAAGTGCAGCGACTGGCTGCCCCCTTCCGCGTTGTAGCCGAGCGAAACGGCCAGGGCCTCGAGCAGGGTCGATTTCCCCGAGCCGTTCTCCCCGACGAAGTAAGTGATCTTCGGGTGCAGTTCCAATGCATCGAGCGAGCGCACGGCCGGAAGATTGAAGGGATACCGGGAGGTATCGTTGTCCGGAGCCGGTTTCAGGTCGATGCGCGAGACGAACCGGGAGGAGAGGATCACGGCTTCGCCCCCGGCCCATGCTTGGCCAGGAAACGATCCAATTGCCGCGCGAAGGCCTTGCTGTCCTGCGCGGAATAGGGCGGCGGCCCGCCCGTCTCGACGCCCGAGCTGCGCAACTGGTCCATCACGTCGCGCATGGTCAGGCGCTCCTGGATGTTCTCGCGGCTGAACCAGTTGCCGCGCGGGTCGAGCACCTGCGCGCCCTTGTCGAGCGCGGCGGCGGCCAGCGGGATGTCGGCCGTGATGATCAGGTCGCCGGCCTCGGCCAGCTCGACGATGCGCTGGTCGGCCACGTCGAAGCCGGCCGGCACCTGCAGGGCCTTGATGAAGCGCGAGGGCGGCGTGCGCAGGAACTGGTTGGCGACCAGGGTGAGGCTGATTTCGAGGCGCTGCGCGGCACGAAACAGCATCTCCTTGACGACGACCGGGCAGGCGTCGGCGTCGACGAGCATCTGCATGACAGGATTCCGAAGGGAGGAAAACTGCCAGTTTACTGCGAGCGCGGCTCCGGCCTCAGGCCGATTCGGTGCAGACCGCCGGCCGTGCCATCGCCTTCAGCCCGAACAGGCCGAGCGCGACGCTCGCCAGGCTCGCCGCGGCGGCCATCGCGACGGCCGCGTGCAGCCCGCCGACCATGTCGCGCGAGGCGACTCCCGCCAGCGCCCCGAATAGCCCCACGCCCAACACGCCGCCAACCTGGCGCGCGGTATTCAGCAAACCCGAGGCGATGCCGATCGTGGTCGGCTCGACATGGGCCAGCAAGGCCGTATTGATCGACGGCACCGCCAGCGCGACGCCGACGCCGACCGCCAGCAACGGCAGCGACACCGCGAGCGTGCCGCTGTCGCGATGCAGCAGCATCAGCGCCAGATAACCGGCCGCGGCCAGCATCTGGCCGGCGAGCATCGGCAGGCGATATCCGAAGCGCGCGGTCAGCGAGCCGGACACGATGTTGGCGACCGCCACCAGGGCCGTCATCGGCAGGAACGCCAGCCCGGCCTGCAGCGGCGTGTCGTGGCGCACGTTCTGGAAGTACAGGCTCATCGCGAACATCAGGCCGTAATAGCCGAAGTTCAGCGACAGGCCCGTCAGGGCGCTGACGTTGACGACGGGAACCCGGAACAGCGTCATCGGCAGGAGCGGCTGCGGATGACGCCGTTCCACCGTCACGAATGCGAGCGCGGCCAGCAGCGCGAGCGCGAAGCTCCCCAGCACCTCCGCGCTGCCCCAGCCCGCGCGGCCCGCGGCGATCACCGCGTAGGTCAGCGCCGCCAGCGCCACGATCGCCAGCGCCTGCCCTGCAAGATCCAGCCGCCGCGCCGCGTGGCGCGGCGTTTCCGGGGCATGCGCCAGCGTCAGCCAGATCCCGACGATGCCGACCGGCACGTTGATCAGGAAGATGCTCTGCCATCCGAAACGATCGACCAGCAGGCCGCCCACCAGCGGGCCCGCGCCGAGCGCGAGCGCCGCCGTGCCGGCCCAGATGCTGACGGCGCGGGCGCGTGCCCGCGCGTCGGGGAAGGCCGCGCCTAGCAGGGCCAGCGAGGGCGGCACGCACAGCGCGGCGCCCACGCCCTGCAGCACGCGCGAGGCGATCAGCAGGGCCGGCCCGTTGGCCACCCCGCAGCCGATCGAGGCGCAGGTGAACACGGCGAAGCCGGCCACGAACACGCGGCGCGCGCCGAAGCGGTCGGCCAGCGCGCCGGCGCTGAGCAGCAGGCTCGCGAAGGCCAGCGTATAGGCGTTGACGATCCATTCGAGCCCGGCCGCGTCGATCGACAGGGCGTCGCGCAGGCGCGCCAGCGCGACGTTCACCACCGTGACATCGATGCAGACGATGACGAAACCGAGGCTGGTGGCGAGCAGCGCCAGGCGCGGCGAGCGATGCGGGGAAGCGGGCATGAGACGGAATCCGGGGTGAGCGTGCCAGGTCGGATCGGTTGATCCACAGGGTTTGGCTCCCACTGTATTCCCTAATAAAAACTGGATAAACAGGCGAACCCTTGCAAGAGAATCCACTAATATTGCGCAATGGACCTACTCAAAGCGATGACCGTCTTCGTGCGCGTGGTCGAGAGCGGCAGCCTCAGCGCGGCCGCGCTCGCCTGCGACCTGTCGCCGACCATGGTCGGCAACCACCTGCAGGCGCTGGAGGCGCGGCTCGGCACGCGGCTGCTCCATCGCACCACGCGCAAGCAGCAGCTCAGCGCGTTCGGCCAGGCCTATTACGAGCGCTGCATCGAGATCCTCGGCCTGGTCGACGATTCGGAGCGCCTCGCGCTCGACCATCTGGCGACGCCGCGCGGGCGGCTGCGCGTGACCGCGCCGGTGGTGTTCAGCAACGAGTGCCTGATTCCGTCGCTGGCCGACTATTACGCGCGTTATCCCGAGGTCAGGCTCGACGTGGTCGCCACCGATGCGCTGACCAACCTGATCGACGACGGCTTCGAGGCGGCGATCCGCGTCGGCGCGCCGGGCAGCGAGGATGTGGTGGCGCGGCCGCTGGCATCGTACCGGCTGATGCTGTGCGCCTCGAAGGCCTACCTGAAGGCGCACGGCGAGCCGTCGACGCCGGCGGACCTGGCGGCGCATCAATGCCTGAGCTATGCCTATCCGCCGCGCTCGGAATGGTACGCGGCCAAGGCCGAGTGGCTGCTGGACGGGCCTGACGGGCCGTCGCGCGTACCGATCGAGGGCCGGCTGCGGATCGACAATTCGGAGGCGCTGCGGCGCGCCGTGCTGGGCGGGCTGGGGATCGCCATGCTGCCGTCCGTGCTGGTCGGCGACGATATCCGCGCCAAGCGCCTGGTGGAAGTGCTGCCCGATTACCCCGCGCCCGAGCGCGCGCTGAACCTGCTCTACCTGCCGGAGCGGCGGATCTCGCCGAAGCTGCGCAGCTTCATCGATTTCATCGTCGAGCGCTTCGGCGCCGATGCGGTCGCCACGCTGGAATCGGTGTATCGGCGCGCGAGTCTCAAGCCTTCGCCAGCAACCGCTCCAGATGCTGGCGGGTCGCGGGCCACTCGTCGTCGATGATGCTGAAGCGCACCGAGTCGCGCTTGCGCCCGTCCGGCATGATGCGCTCGTGGCGCACGATGCCTTCCTGCGTGGCGCCGATGCGCAGGATCGCGGCGCGCGACTTTTCGTTGAGCACGTCGGTGGTGAACTGCACGCGCACGCAGCCGAGCACCTCGAAGGCATGCACCAGCAGCAGATACTTGCATTCGGTGTTGGCGCCGGAGCGCTGCATCGAGGCACCGAGCCAGGTATGGCCGATCTCGAGCTTGCGGTTGGCGCGGTCGATCTTCCAGAAGCGCGTGCTGCCCACCACGCGGCCGGTCTCGCGATGGACGATCGCGAACGGCATCACGGTACCGGCACGCTCGCCCTCGAAGGCCTTCGCCAGATAGGCCTCGACCGTGTCCGGCCCGGGCACGTTGGTGACCTTCAGGTTCCAGAGTTCGCCGTCCGCGGCGGCCGCCAGCAGTTGCTCCGCACCGACGGAGCCCAGGGGGCGCAGCTCGACGAGCTGGCCGCTCAGGGTGGGCGTGTCGGTCATCGCGGATTCAATCATTCAATGCTTCGGGCGCCACGCGTCGAAGCTCACGGGCCGTTGGCGATCGGCCTTGATCACGCTGGCCTGGTCGGGCAGCAGCGCGTCGGCGTCGGGGCGGGGATCGGGATTCGGCTCGCTGCTGTGGACGATTTCCTGGTGGAACAGCCAGCCGCGCCGAGCCGCATCGTAGTGGAACGTGATGTTGTCGCTCCAGTGGTTCGGCCCGGCGGCCACGCCGTTCTGGACCGAGAAATAGCGGTTCTTGATCGCGAGGCCGTTGTCGTCCAGATCGAGGTAGGGGTCGCCCGATACGCCGCCCTGGTCGGCGCGCATCACCACGAAATCATTGCGGGCCGCCAGCGTGTAGCGGCCATCGGCGCCCTGCGTGATCAGCAGCAGCGGACGCGCGGAAGGGCGTGCTTCGGTATCGGGGATCCGGTGCACCACCACCAGATAGTCGGTGCGTCCCGCGTCGGTCAGCGAGCCGGCCAGGTGATCGAGCACTTCATAGCCGGCGGGGACCAGCTTCTGTACGGCAGCCGGCAGTTCGGGATTGTCGGGGCAGCGCGAGGGCGCCGTATCGCAGGCGGCCCGGGCCGCCGCGCTGAACAGCGTGGTGGCCGCGGCGAGTCCCGCCCATGCCGCGCGCCGGCGGCGCGGCTCAGCCCAGCGGCGCATCGAGGCGGCGGCCGAAGCGATCGAGGCGAGGCAGGTAATCGCGGCTCGGGTCCAGCGAGAAGGCCACGCGGCGCGCGCGGCCCATGATCTCGTCGCGCGGGAAGAAGCCGAAGTAGCGCGAGTCGGCGCTGTTGTCGCGATTGTCGCCGAGCATCAGGTACTGGCCCGGCGGCACCACGATCGGGCCGAAGGATTCGCGCGGGCTCGGCGCCTCGGGCGAGAGGCGCACCGTGTGCGGCGCGCCGCCGATCCGCTCGGCCAGGTACTCGCCCGGCGAATCGGCATCGCTGCGCAGCAGGTTGCTGCCGATCGGGCGGTAGTCGGCGCGCTTGCCGTTGATGGTCAGCACGTTGTCGTGCATCGCCACCGTGTCGCCGGGCAGGCCGATCAGGCGCTTGACCAGCAACTCGTGCGCCGCCGCCGAGTCGATCGTGACGATGTCGCCGCGCTGCGGCTCGTGCAGCCGCGCGAGGCGCACGTGGGTGAAGGGGATGCGGATGTCGTAGGCCATCTTGTCGACCAGGATCCGGTCGCCGATCCGGATGGTCGGCAGCATCGAGCCGCTGGGCACCACGTTCCAGTCGGCCACCGCGCTGCGGAAGATCACCATCAGGAACAGGAAGGCGATGAAGCCCTTGTTGGCTTTCCACAACCTGACAATCGTGCGCATCTTGCTGTAAGCCGCCGGGCGGCCCGTGTTTCGTGTATGCGGACTATACCCGAAGCGCCGGCCGGCGGGCGCGGAGCCCGTCGCGGGCGGCCCGCGCGGCGTGCTTTTCGGCACCTTCCCCCGCGTCTTCTTCGGCGCGTCCCGCCCGCCTCGCATGGCGCGCGCGCCGATATAATCCGGCGCATCGCGCTTCCCTCCGACCCAGACGGCGCCGCCTCGCGCGCCGTCGCCCGTCCTCACCGACCGCCGCGCCATGACCGATCTACGCAAGCTGAGCTTCGAGCAACTCCTGATCTACATCGCGGTGGTCGAGACCGGCTCGCTCACGCGCGCGGCCGAGCGGCTCGGCATCGGCAAGACCGCGGTCGGCAAGCACGTGCAGCGGCTCGAGGACGAGCTCGGCACCACCCTGATCGCGCGCACCACGCGGCGCATCCACGTGACCGAGGCCGGCGCTTCCTTCTTCGAGGCAGCGCGGCGCCTGGCCGAGCTGGCCGACGAGGCCGTGTCCTCCGTCAACCCGGCCGCCGAGACGCTGCGCGGCACCTTGCGCGTGGCGGCCTCGGTCGAGTTCAGCGCGATCGTGCTCGCGCCGGTGCTGGCGGCGATGCGCGAAGCACATCCGGAGCTGCGCATCGAGATGGTGTCGGGCGATCGCTTCATCGACATGCTGGCCGAGGGCGTCGACGTGGCGATCCGGCTCGGCGAGCTGGCCGATTCGAGCCTGCGCGCGGTAACCGTCGGCAAGTATGAAAAGTGGCTGGTGGCGAGCCCCGCCTGGCTCGCGCGGCATCGCCTGCCGGGCGACGTCGCCGAGGCGGCGGGGCTGCCCTTCGTCGGGCTCTCGGTGCTGGCGCATCCCTTGCGCTGCCAGTTGCGCAAGGCCGGCGGCGAAACCCTGGTGCTCGATTTCGCGCCGGGCCTGCTGGCCGACACCATGTACGCCTGCCGCGCCGCCGCGGCCGAAGGCGCCGGGCTGGCCTGGCTGCCCGATTTCACGGTGCATGGCGACATCGCCGCGGGCCGGCTGGTGCGTGTCCATGCCGATTGGGCCGGCCCGGCGATGGCGATGCACGCGCTGCTGCCGCCGGGCCGGCACACGCCCCCGAAGGTCCGCGCGCTGATCGACCGTCTCAAGGCGCATCTCGCTCAGGGCTGATCCGGCTGCGCCAGCAGATGGCCATGGCGCAGCAGGATCACGGCCGGCTCGTCGGCGAAGGGCTCGTGATGCGTGCCGGGATGCAGGCGCATCCAGGTGCCGGCCGTGAGCCGTTGCTCGCCATCGCGCAGCGTGCCGCTCAGCACGAAGATCTCCTCGCCCTGGGGATGCGTGTGATCGCGCGTGCGCGCGCCGGGCTCCCAGGCCACCAGGCTCAGGCGATGCCCCTCGCTCGGCAGCGGCACCACCTGCATGTGCGGGTGGCGGCCCGCAAGCCATTGCCGCTGCGCGGCGCGCTCGATCGCGGTGCCGCCGGGCGCGGCGCCGGCTTCGCGATAGACCAGCACTCGCGCGCCTTGCGGACCGGCGCGCAGCGTGAGCGCCTCGCCCGCGTGCGTGACGAAATCGTCCCTGGCGAGCGGCTCGCCAGACAGATCGGCGCTGCCGCGCAGCAGATAGAGGTCGTGTCGCGAGCCGCCATCGAGTTCGAGGCGCTGCGAAGGCGCGAGATCGACCACGCTGCTGCTGCGCGTGGCGCTCGCCTCGCTCAACTGGACGATCGCCCCTTCCTTTCCCGGCGCGGCATCGAGCTCGATGCGCGCGCGTTCGATCAAGCCCGTGTTCATACCGCCTCCTGATCCGACGTCGGTGCGTCGAAGCCGATCGGCGAGCGCACGAAGGGCACGAAGCCCGGCAGCGCCTCGACCCGCTCCAGCCAGCGCGTCACGTTCCGGCAGTTCGAACGATCCACCTTGCCTTCGCCGGCACGCGCCACGTAGGCGTAGATCGCGACATCGGCGATGGTTGGCGCGTTGCCGGCGAGCCAGTCGCTGCCTGCCAGCTCCCGATCGAGCGCGGCGAGGAAGGCCTCGCCCTTGGCGATCGCCTCGGCGGGATCGCGCGGCAGCTTGAACAACTGGATCGCGCGGGCCGCCGCGAGGCCGTGCGCCACCTCGCCCGAAGCCGCCGACAGCCAGCGCTGCACGCGTGCCGCGCCGGTCGCGTCCGCGGGCAGCCAGGACGGGCCGTGCTTGCGGGCCAGGTAGACCAGGATCGCGGTCGAATCGACGATCACCTGCTCGCCGTCGACCAGCGCCGGCACCTGGCCGAGCGGGTTGATGCGCAGGTAGTCGGGCGATTTCTGCTGGCGCTGGCGCAGGTCGACCTCGTGGACCTCGTGCTCGACGCCGAGCAGCGAGAGGAGCAGGCGAACGCGATGCGAGTGGCCGGAAAGATGGAAGCTGTGCAGTTGCATGGGATGTCCTTGATCGGTTGGCTGGATGGTCTGGCGGTCGCTCGACCGTTGAAGCCATTCTCGACAAGGTCCGGGGCCCAATAAACGAGCCGGAAGGCGACTGAGTATCCGCGATTCGCGAACAATGCCGCCTGGCCGCCGCCGGGCGCGGCCCGGCCGGCGGGGCCGCCTGCAGCCGGCGGCGCGATCCACTATGCTCGGCGGACGGCCGGCAGGCGGCGCCGCCCAGGCGGGCGGGCCAGCGATGCGTTCCGATCGCGCCGGCGCCCTCGACACTCCATCCACGGTGACACCATGAGCGACATCCCCTATCGCAATGCCCTCATCATCGGCACGGGCCCCGGCATCAGCGCCTCGCTGGCGCGGCTGCTGCGCGAGGCCGGCCTGCAGGTCGCGATCGCCTCGCGGCATCCCGAGCGGCTCGCGCCGCTGGCCGCCGAAACCGGCGCGATCGCGCTGCCGGTCGACGCCAGCGACGCGGCCCAGGTCGAACGGCTGTTCGAGCAGGCCGAGGCGCGCATCGGCGCGCCCGAGATCGTCGTCTACAACGCCAGCGGGCGCCTGCGCGGGCCGATCGCCGAACTCGACGCGGCCCAGGTGGAGCAGGCGCTGGCCGTCTCGGCGATGGGCGCCTTCCATGCCGTGCAGCAGGCGGCGCGGCGCATGCTGCCGGCCGGCAAGGGCGCGATCCTGCTGACCGGCGCCACCGCCGGGGTGAAGGGCTTCGCGCTGTCGGCGCCGTTCGCGATGGGCAAGTTCGCGCTGCGCGGGCTGGCGCAGAGCGCGGCGCGCGAGCTGACGCCCAAGGGCATCCACGTCGCGCATATCGTGGTGGACGGCATGGTGCGCTCGGCGCAGCGCCCCGATCCGGCCGACGCGCCCGACAGCACGCTCGACCCCGACGCGATCGCGCGCGTCTACGCGGACCTGCTGCGCCAGCATCGCAGCGCCTGGTCCTGGGAGATCGAGGTGCGGCCCTGGACCGAGAAGTTCTGAGCTCGGGCGGGATGGCGTGATGGCGGAGGCGGCGCGGCGGCTCGCGCCGCGCGCTGGTCAGGCCTGGGCGGCCTGGCTGACTGCCGCCTGCCCGCGCAGCCACGCGACGAAGGCTCCGACGTGCTCGTCGTCGAGCCGCTCGGGCGCGATGTCGAGCCAGTAGCCGTAAGGGCCGATCGCCTCGACCGGCGAGAGCGGCACCAGGCTGCCCTCGGCGATCTCCTCCTCGATCATGCCCAGGTCGACCACCGCCAGCCCGGCGCCCTTGCGCGCCGCGTGGATCGCCTGTTCGAGCGTGGAGAATTCGATGCCGTCGCCGATCCGCGCCACCGGCACGCCGGCCTGGGCGCACCAGTCGGCCCACAGCGTGAGGCGCTTGCCCTCGTGCAGCACGTGCAGCGAGGGCACCCGGCCGAACAGCGAATCGAGCGGCAGCCCGGCGTAGCGCGGCGCGCCCACCAGCGCGTGGCGCTCCATCATCAGCCGCTCCGAGAGCATGTCGGCGCGCGCCGCGCGGCCGAAGCGGATATGGCAATGGCAATCGTCGCCGGGCTCGGTGCGGATCGACAGGTCGACCTCGGGCAGCGTCTCGAACAGCGTGCCCAGGCGCGGCGAGAACCATTGGGTGGCGAAGGTGGGCGGCACCGAGACGGTCAGCCGGCGCTTGCGGCCGGGCTGCACGGCGGTGATCTCGAGCACGCCGCGCTCGATGGTGTCGAAGGCCTGCTCGATGAAGGGCAGCAGCAGCATGCCGGCGGCGGTCAGCTTGACGCCCTTGTGGTCGCGCTCGAACAGGCGCGCGCCGACGCTGTCCTCCAGCAGGCGGATCTGCCGGCTCACGGCGCCCTGGGTGACGCACAGCGAGGTGGCGGCACGGTTGAAGCTCAGATGACGGGCGGTCTCCTCGAAAAAACGCAGTGCAATCAGCGAAGGCATCCGCCGCATGATTCATTCCTTTCTGTCGTCTCGCGTCGGCCCGTCCGGGCGATGTCCGCGCCGGAAAACACGGGCTGGCGGAGCTTTATGGCAGAAAAGCGGGAGCAGCGGCAGGCAGTGTAAACCCGAGCCTCGCGGCGTCGCGCCGTGGCGGCTTCGCGGGGTGGGCGTGCATCGGCGGCGGGCTTGCGGCGCGGGCTGTCAGAGAGGCTCTCGCGGGTCGATCAAGGGTCGATCGAGGTGGTTGGCGCGAGGATTCGCGCCGCGATTTTCAGACGCGACCGTCATCCGCCTGGGACGCATCCGAGCCGCCCGCCTGGCCCCGTTCGATCGCGCGCCGGGGCGTGCATGGGCGGCGCGGCATGTCTCGAATCCTTGCGAATCCGACATGGAGGACGTGCCGGGCCAGGTGCGAGAATCGGATGCTGGCACCGGCGCCGTGCCGGAGCGACATCTTTTTCTGGAGGCTCGAACCCATGCCCTATCTGCAACTCGACGTGAACGACCATTACTCGGTGGAGCAGAAGCAGCGGCTCGCCGCCGAGATGAGCCAGACCTATGCCCGCATGATGGAGGTGGATATCCGGCGCATCAGCGTGGCGATCCGCGAACTGGGGGCCGGCGGCGTCTGGCGCATCGCCGAGGCCGGCGAGGCGCCCGTGCCGGTGGCCGTGATGATGCTCGACATCCGCAAGGGCCGGCCGCCGGAGCAGCGCATGGCGGTGGCCAAGGCGCTGTGCGCGCATTGCATCGACATCCTCGGCCTGCGCGAGGACCGGCTCAATGTCGAGTTCACCCAACATTCCGGCGACGAGATGTACCACCCGGCGCTCGGCGGCTACAGCCCCGATTGGACGCCTGGCGAGCAGTGAGCCGGCGGATTCGCGCGGTCTGCCACGGCGTGTGACCTTGCCTAACGGCAGTCCCGGCGCCCAGTCGGCACCTCGCTGAGGTCGACCGCCGAGAAACTCATGCCGGCCACGATCAGTTGGGCGGCATTCAAGCCGTGAGCGGCGCGTTGCCCGCGGCTCGCTGGATGGTCTGCGGTGCCTGGCCGAAGGCGCGCAGGAAGGCCTGGCGCATCCGCTCCCGATCGCCGAAGCCGGTTTCGCGCGCGATGACCTCGATCGGATGGCGGGTGGTTTCCATCATCAGGCGCGCGGCCTCCACGCGCAGCCGCTCGACCGCCTTGGCAGGCGATTGCCCGGTTTCCTCGCGGAACACGCGGCTGAACTGGCGCGGGCTCAAGTGGGCGGCTTCCGCCAGCCGCTCCACGGACAAATCGGCGGCGAGGTTTTCCTGCGCATAGGCAAGCGCCATCTGGACCCGATCGGATCGCGCATCCAGTTCGAGCAGGGCCGAGAACTGCGATTGCCCGCCGCCGCGCCGCTGGTACAGCACCAGCTTGCGGGCCACGCCGCGCGCCGTCTCCAGGCCGAGATCGCTCTCCACGATGGCGAGCGCGAGATCGACGCCCGCGCTCATGCCGGCCGAGGTCCAGATCTGCCCGTCCACCACGAAGATGCGGTCCTCGTCGAGCTGGACCCCCGGATACTGCTTCTTGAAGTTGCGTGCATGGAGCCAGTGCGTGGTCACGCGCTTGCCTTCCAGCAGGCCGGCTTCGGCCAGCACGAAGGCGCCCGTGCAGATCGAGGCCACCCGCCGCGAGTGCTGCGGCGCGCGGCGCGTGTAGTCGAGCAGCGCGGCCGAGGGAAGCCGGCATTCGTTGTCGCCGGCGACGATCAGCGTGTCGTAGCCCGCCTCGGCGAGCGGCTCGCTCTGCACCGAGAAACCCTGCGAGGACGCCACCAGGCCGCCGTGCTCCGAGACGATGCGGAAGCGATAGACCTCGTCGCCGTGCAGCAGGTTCGCGTACTCGAACACGCTGGCCACGGCGAGCGCCAGCGACTGGAAATTGGGGTAGACGACGAGACCGACGGAATGCATGGCGTTTGGCAGGGCGAATGTCCGGATTCGTTGAATCTAGCACGATGCGGACATGATCGAGCGCGGGGCCCGTCGCGCTACTTTCCGTCGTTTTCCTTTCCATTTCCTGTCATTCGGCGTTCCTGCCGTCCACGCCGGCTTCTCTGCCAGTCATGTCCTAAATCATTGCATATACGACATTGAGGATGGCCGCGGTCACGACCAGAATTCCCTTCACGAACCGGCACCCAGCCGGATCACCCCAACGAAAGGAAAAGACATGACTGCCTCGACGAAAGGAATCGCATTGATCACGGGCGCCTCGGCCGGCATCGGCGCCATCTACGCGGACCGCCTGGCCAAGCGCGGCTACGACCTGATCCTGGTGGCGCGCAACCAGGATCGCCTGGACGCGCTCGCCAGTCGCCTGGTGGCCGAAACGGGCCGCTCGGTTACGCCGCTGGTCGCCGATCTCAACGACCGTGCCTCGCTGGCGAAGGTCGAGAGCGTGCTGCGCGAGAACGCCGGCATCACGATGCTGGTGAACAACGCGGGCGTCGGCTCGGTCGCCTCGATCCTGAATGGCGATGTCGACGCCATGGAGGACATGATCAAGCTGAACATCACCGCGCTCACGCGGCTGACCTATGCGGTGGCGCCGGCCTTCGTGGCGCGCGGCGCCGGCACCATCGTGAACATCAGTTCGGTGGTGGGGATTGCCGTGGAAATGCTGAACGGCGTTTACAGCGCCTCGAAATCCTATGTGCTGAGCTTCGGCCACGCGTTGCAGCGTGACCTGGCCGGCAAGGGCGTGCGCGTGCAGTCGGTGCTGCCCGCCGCGACCGCGACCGAGTTCTGGGACGTGGCCGGCTACGCGAAGCAGAAGGAAGCGGCCAGCACCATGACGGCCGAGGACCTGGTGGATGCCGCCCTGGTCGGGCTCGACGCGGGCGAACTGGTGACCATCCCGACCCTGCACGACGGCGAGGGCTGGACGCGCTGGGAAGCGGACCGCCGCGCGCTGGCGCCGCAGTTCGCCAATGCCAAGGCCGCGCCGCGCTACGTGCTGGACGCCAAGGCCGGTGCCTGAATCGTTTCCCTTTCCTGAAGGAGTCCTACCATGAAGAACCTGTTCAAGATCGGTGCTGCCTTGCTGACGGCGGCCACCACCTTCGCCGTTCCCCTTGGCGCTTCCGCGCAGTCGCGCGGCAAGGTGCTGGTGGTGATGTCGAGTGCCCATCAACTCGATCTGCGCGACGGCAAGAAGTACCAGACCGGCTACTACCTCAACGAATTCGTGGTGCCCTACCGCAAGCTGGTTGAGGCGGGCTACGAGCCGGTGATCGCCAATCCCAAGGGCGACATGCCGGTGATGGACGCGAATTCGAACAACAAGATGTTCTTCGGCGGCGACGACGCGGCGCGCGCCGATGCGCTGAAGTACGCGCAAGGCATCGAGCAGCTCAAGCACCCGAAGACGCTGGCCTCGGTGGTGGCCGAAGGCGCCGGCGGCTATGTCGGCCTGTTCATCCCCGGCGGCCATGCCCCGATGGTGGACCTGCTGGAAGACCGCAACCTCGGCAAGATCCTGCTGAGCTTCCATGACAGCGGCCGTCCCACCGGCATCATCTGCCACGGGCCGATCGTGCTGCTCGCCGCGCTGCATGATCCGCATGCCTTCGTGCAGTCGATGATCGCCAACGACGGCAAGGCCAATGCCCTGGCGAGCGGCTGGCCGTATGCCGGTTATCGCCTGACGGTGTTCTCGACCGGCGAGGAACAGGCGCTCGAAGGGCCGAACGGGCTGGGCGGCAATGTGCAGTTCTACCCGGTGAATGCCCTGGCCGAAGCCGGCGCGCATGTCGACTCGGTGGCGAACTGGCATAGCAACGTGGTGGTCGATCGCGAACTGATCACGGGGCAGCAGCCGATGTCGGCGCCGGAGTTCGGCGATGTGCTGGTGGAGAAGTTGAACGCGCGGGTGCGCTGAGCGTGTGAGGGGAGGGAGGCTGGACGGGGATGTCCGGCCTCCCTCGTGTTTGGACGATTGCGGTATCGCTTTGAAAGGTCGGCGGGAGCGCGAGAATTGAGGGGGCGGAACGGCGCATCTATACTTCGACCATGAATCCCATCCTCATTGACTTGCCCGATGCGATCGAGAGCGAGCACTTGATCATTCGAGCGCCTCGCGTAGGCGACGGCGGGAAGGTTTTCGAGGCAACGATCGAATCGCTCGAGATGCTGCGCGAATTCCCGGCCTATTTGCCGTGGGCACTCGAAGCGCCATCGCTGGAAGCCTCCGAGGCTTACGCAAGAAATGGGGCGGCCAACTTTGCCATGCGCCGAGATTTCCCCTTGTTGTTTCTGCTCCGTGATACCGATACCTTGATCGGCTGCGGCGGCCTGCATCGGCCCCGTTGGTCGTCGAGGGGCTTCGAAATCGGCTGGTGGGGACGAACTTCCTTTGGCGGAAAGGGCTTGATGAGCGAAGCCGTGAGGGCGGTCCTGGCGTTCGTCTTTTCGAGCCTCGCGGCTAATCGCGTCGAGGCAGTGACCGACGATCTCAACTTGCGAAGCTGGCGATTGTGCGAGCGAGTCGGCATGGATCTCGAAGGAATCCTGCGTCACGAACGGGTTGCACCTGACGGCTCGCTGCGGAACTCGCGGATCTATTCGCGACTCGCGTAGTTCATGCCATCGAGTCGCAACGCTACCAGGGCTCGCATGACAGATGCGGCCATTCCAGTTGCCAGCGCGCCGTTTTCTCTGCGTACACATGCGCTATGGGCAGGGCCCGGTTCGGCTTCAGGCGCCCGTCGAACAAGTCGCCAAGACCAAACGGAGCATGGATTTCGCAACCTCCGTCCCGAACCCGCACGCCGATGGCGACCGTCGCACAGGGAAATCGATCGATGCCGTCCGCGGCCCTGGTGACATCGCCAAACGGAATGCCGAATTTCTCCCGATACCAGATCGGAACGCGAGCCTGATTGCGGATCTGGACTTCCACTGGAAGGTCGGCAAACAATCTTGCCGCCGAGGCGATGATCGCATCTTCGGCTTCCCAGGAGGTATCGGGATCGTAATAGAACAGATCGTAGTCGCGGATGCCGAGATGGATAGCGCGCTTGGCAGCCAGGTTCCAGACCGATTGCGCAATGCATCCGGCCGTGAGCCACCAGTCGTCGATGCCGAGTTGCGGCGCTCGCTCCAGGATCAGTTGGTTCCATTGATTCTCTCGTACGGCTCGTACGAGATCATCTTCGCGTGGTTGGCTCATCTCGACTAACGCCGTGAATCCATCGCGATGCGCACCGCCAACCCGGCCAGCACCGTCCCCATCAACCAGCGCTGCACTGCTGCCCAAACCGGCCGCCCGGCGAGAAACGCCGCGATCGACCCCGCCATGCAGGCGATCAGCGCATTGACGCCGAGGCTGACCGCGATCTGCACGCCGCCGAGCACCAGCGATTGCGCCAGCACGCTGCCGTGCCCCGGCGAAATGAACTGCGGCAGCAGCGACAGGTACATCACGGCGATCTTCGGATTCGCGAGGTTGGTGACGAAGCCCATCACGAAGAGTTTGCGGCGGCTGTCGCGCGGCAATCGCCGGATCTGGAACGCCGAGCGCCCGCCCGGCTTGAGCGCCTGCCAGGCGAGATAGAGCAGGTAGAGCGCGCCGCCGATGCGCAAGGCGTTATACGCGTAAGGCACGGTCAACACCAGGGCGGTGATCCCGAAGGCCGCGCACACCATGTAGAACACGAAACCGAGCGCGATGCCGCCGAGCGAGAGCAGGCCGGCGCGGCGGCCCTGGCAGATCGAGCGCGAAATCAGGTAGATCATGTTCGGGCCCGGCGTCAGGACCATGCCGAGCGACACGAGCCCGAAGGCGAGCAAGGTAGGCAGGGCCGGCACGATGGGTTCCTTCGAAGTGGCGAGGGTGCCTGCAATATATTGCATCCCGGCATCGAGCGGCATGAATTGACTGCAAGCCCCCCATGAACGCCGTTCATGGCGCCTTACCTGGTCTTTTTCGCTCGTGCCCGGATCGCCTTGGCGGCCTTGTCGCCTTGTTCGCCAACCAGCCTGAGGAATTCATCGCCGACCGCGTTGCCGCCTGCGTGCCACGACAGCCGCACGGAGCGCTGCAGCTTCGGCGACAGCTCCAGCACCTGCCCGCTGAACGGCGTGTAGCTCAGCGTGATGCGCGGCACGATCGACACGCCCATGCCGGCCTCGGCCATCGACAGGATGGTGCGCATCTCGACGACGTTGAAGGCGGCCTGCAGCGCGGCATCGTGCCTGGCGAAGTAATCCGCGATCAGCGGGCCGCAACCGGCCTTCGAGTAGATGAAGGGCTGCGCGGACAACTGCCGGGGCGAGATGCTCCGACGGCCCGGAAACGCGCCGGGTGCCGCGACCGCGACGAAATCCTCGTCGAGCAAGGGCAGATTGTGGGGAAAGGTCTTGTCGCCGGCCACCACGCCGAGGTCGGCCGTGCCGTCCTCGATCCAGCCTTCCACCTCGCTGTCGGTGCCTTCCAGCAGCACCGCCGTGACTTCCGGGTGCATCGCCTTGAGCGCCTCGAGCGCCGGCACGACGAAGGCCAGCGAGACGCTCGGCAGCGAGGCCACCACCAGCCGTCCTTCCAGCCGGCCGCGCGACAGGCTGAACTGCTGGCGCAGCGTCTGCGCCTCGCGCACGACGTTGCGCACATAGGGCCACAGGCGTTCGCCGGCGGCGGTCAATACCACCGGCTGCCGGTCGCGCGCCAGCAGCTTGACCTCGGTGATCTCCTCCAGCTCGGTCAAGGCATGGCTGATGGCGGATTGGCTGCGATTGAGCCGATCGGCGGCGGCCGTCAGCGAGCCGAGCTCGACCACGGCGGCAAGCGCCTGCAACTGGGCAAGTGTCATCGGGGTTCCTTCGAGCCGGGCATGCAGCTCGTTCATGACGAGTCGAAACGTCATGAATTATATGGAACCCCGTTCCCTGGCGTGCCTTTCCGGCCGATCAGCCGGCCTTACTCGGTGCTGTCGGTCAGCGCCGTCTCCAGACGATCGAACACGCGCTGCGTCGCGGCGCTCGGCGCCTCGAGCGCGAACAGCAGCAGCGAGCGGCCCGTCACCTGGTAGACATCGCCGCTGCGCAGCTCGGGCAGGGCATCGCGCACGGGCACGTTGGTGTCGAGCAGGCAGGTCCAGTGCTCGCCTTCCGGGATCTCGGGCAGGGTGAAGTCCACCACGTCGAAATGCGCATTGAACACCAGCAGCAAGGTGGCGTCCGACGCGGCCCGCACGATGCCGCTGGCCTGGGCGCGCCCGTCGATCACCAGCCCGAAGCAGCGCATCGAGGCGTCGTCCCATTGCGCCTGCGTGAGGTCCTCGCCCGCCGGAGAGAGCCAGCGCGCATCCGTCACGTCCAGCGCCGGGTTGTGCTCGCCGGTCAGGAAGCGCCCGCGACGCAGCACCGGCAGGCGCTGGCGCAAGGTGGTCAGCTTGCGCACGAAGTCGGCCAGCGCACGGCCGTCCTCGTCGATGCCGGCCCAGTCGACCCAACTGATCTCGTTGTCCTGGCAATAGGCGTTGTTGTTGCCGCGCTGGCTGCGGCCGAACTCGTCGCCGCCCAGCAGCATCGGCGTGCCCTGCGAAAGCAGCAGCGTCGCCAGCATGTTGCGCTTCTGGCGCTCGCGCTGCTCGCGGATGTCCGGATCGTCGGTGGGGCCTTCCACGCCCATGTTCCAGGAGCGGTTGTCCGAGTGGCCGTCGCGGTTGTCCTCGCCGTTGGCCTCGTTGTGCTTGTCGTTGTACGAGACCAGGTCGTTCAGCGTGAAACCGTCGTGCGCGGCGATGAAGTTCACGCTGGCCCAGGGGCGCCGCCCGCGGTGGTTGAACTTGTCGCCGGAGGCGGTGATCCGCCGGGCAAGCTCGGGCGCCATCGCCTCGTCGCCTTTCCAGAAGGCGCGCACCGTGTCGCGGAAGGTGTCGTTCCATTCCGACCAGCCCGGCGGGAACCCGCCGACCTGGTAACCGCCGGGCCCGCAATCCCAGGGCTCGGCGATCAGGCGCACGCTGGCTAGCAGCGGATCCTGGCGGCAGGCGTCGAGGAAGCCGCCGCCCTCGTCGAAGCCATGCGGCTCGCGGCCGAGGATGGTGGCGAGGTCGAACCGGAAGCCGTCCACCTTCATTTCCGCCACCCAGTAGCGCAGGCTGTCGGTGACCATCTGCAGCACGCGCGGGCAGGACAGGTTGAAGGTGTTCCCGGTGCCGGTGTCGTTGATGTAGTAGCGCGGCTGCTCGGGCATCAGGCGGTAGTAGGAGGCGTTGTCGATCCCCTTGAACGATAGCGTCGGCCCGAGCTCGTTGCCTTCCGCCGTGTGGTTGTACACCACGTCGAGGATCACCTCGAGGCCGGCGTGATGGTAGCGGTCCACCATCTCCTTGAATTCGGCCAGCGAGGCCTTCCCGTTGACGAAATAGCGCGGATCGGCGGCGAAGAAACCGATCGTGTTGTAGCCCCAGTAGTTCGTCAGGCCCTTGTCGAGCAGTTGGCTGTCGTTGACGAAGGTGTGGACCGGCAGCAGCTCGACCGTGGTGACGCCGAGCCCCTTCAGGTAGTCGATCACCTGCTCGTGCGCGAAGCCGGCGAAGGTGCCGCGTGCCGCCTCGGGCACCTCCGGGTGCATCTTCGTGAAACCGCGCACGTGCGCCTCGTAGACGATCACGCGATCGGGCGCCAGGGCATTGCGATCGGGATGGGTCCACGAGAAGGTCGAGTCGACCACCTTGCATTTCGGCACGAAGGGCGCGCTGTCGCGTTCGTCGAAGGACAGGTCGCCGTCGGGCGAATCGAGCGTGTAGCCGAAGATCTCGGGGCACCAGACCAGCTCGCCGACATGCGCCTTCGCATAGGGATCGAGCAGCAGCTTGTTGGGATTGAAGCGATGGCCGCGTTCGGGCTCGTAGGGGCCGTGCACGCGGTAGCCATAGACGGCGCCCGGCGCCAGGCCCGGCACGAACACATGGAACACCTCGTCGGTGTATTCCGGCAGCTCGATGCGTTCCAGTTCGGTCTTGCCGTCATCGTCGAACAGGCAAAGCTCCACCTTGGTGGCGTGGGCGGAGAACAGCGCGAAATTCACGCCTTGCCCGTTCCACGTCGCGCCGAGCGGGAAGGGCTGTCCTTCCTGGATGGCGCGGGCGAAGCGGCCCTCACGGGAAGCGGGCGGCGTCGCTCGTTCAGCGGTGGTGGACTGCGGGGTATCGAACGCGGTGGACATGGCAAGGCTCCTGAAGGGTGCAGGAGCCGAGCAAAAACCGGGCCGCGAATGGCATCGACGCGATCGTCGCGCCGTGCGGCGCCGGCTTGGCCGATTCCGTCGGCGCGCCGTGTAGGAAATACAAGAGCACGGCACCGAACGCGGTTACCGTGCTCGCGGCCCGGGCGCTGCCGCGTCGAGCGGATCAGGCCGTGCCGTGCGCGCCCGGCATGCCGCCGTCGGCCAGCGGGCGTTCGCAAGCCGCGGCCGCGTCGAGCGCCGGCAGGCGCGGCGGGTAGGGATCGTTGCGGCGCTCGGCCCCGTTCGCCTTGCCGGCGGCCGGGCGCGGCCGGATCAGCTCGCTCGCGGTGGGCATCGGCATCATCGTCATCGAGCTGATCGCCAGGATCCGCGCGGCCGCGAGGGTCGGCGCGGCGACCTGGCCCTGGCTGCGGCCCGTTTCCATGTCGACGATGTCGTAGCGCGGCATGTCGCCGAGGTTCGCCGCGCTGGCGCGATGCACGATCCAGGTCCGGCCCAGGCATTCGAACGGCCTGGCGAGCGATCCCGGGTTGCCGCCGGCTGCCTGACGTTCCGAAGGCGCGCCGCCCAGGACTTGCGCCAGGCCGAACAGGCCGCCTTCACCATGCTTTTCGTTCATATCCGATCCCGAGTAAACCGATCCGACAAAGGGCGCTGCGATCTTGCCGAGGTCGCCGCGAAGCGGCAGCCGCTCGGCGCCGATGCCGCATCGGCCGCCGCCGGCCGAGCCTTCGTGTTGAAAATTGTTCATCGTTATTCCGGTTTTTGGCAAAAACTGCAAAGTCATCGCTATCCGCAGCCCGCGTTTTCGTGCGAGCAGCCGGGGGGTAATTGGTAGTGTTTCGGTGCACGCCGAAACATAGGATGCGTGATACATGCGAGATCCGTGCCAGGTGGGAAGGGCTTGTCCGGGCGATGCCGATTTCCATCGAGGGTGCGAGGGCAGGGGCGGACGGTTCGCGCGCCCTGGTCCGACGGGCGCGAAACCAGGTGGCACGACGATTGCTTTAAGTATGCGTCGCCGTTTAACCAACGAGCTCATCATGGCGCCCATCAGAACCATCGACCTACTTTTATTGCGCACCTTGTCGAAGTTTCACCACGCCGAAAAGCAGGCGGCCAGGCTGTTTTCGACGCTCTCGCGGCTGGCCGCCGATCCGGCGCTCGCCACCTGCCTGCAAGCCCGCCGCGAGGCGACGCTGCGGCGCCTGGCGCTCATCGAGTTGCTGGCCGCGCAGTGCGCGATCGACTTGAATTCGACCAAATGCCTGGCCATGGAAGGCCTGGCCGAGGAAATCGCGGAGCTGATCGAGGCGGCCCGGCCCGGCGAGGTGCTGGACGCCGGGATGCGCATCATGGCGCGGCGGGTGATGCGCGGCGAGCAGGAAATGCTCACCGATGCGCGCATGCTGGCCAGTCTGGCGGGCCGTTCGGACGTGCTGCGCTGGCTCGACCAGCCAGGGGGGGGCCAGGGAGAAGGCGAACCGGAGCCGCAAACGGCTGCCGACGGGGAGATCGGCCCGATCGCCGGCGGGCTCGCGGCCCTGGGCGGCGCCCCTGACGACGCGATGAACGATGCCGCCATCGCGCGGAGGGTGGCACCGATGTCGGATGAAATGCCGATGCGGATCCAGTAGCACGCGAATACGTTTTCGAATAAACAACTCGCCCGAAGGGAAATCCGCCGCTATCGCGGTGATTGTTTCGCGGATCGGTCGAGGCCTGTACAGTTCGACCTCTTGTGGGACGACGTGTGCCGGCCGGATTGACCAGTCTGCGCCACACGGGGACGAAATCGGCTTGAAAGCCGATTCGAATGGGGTGAATCGATGAAAAGGCATACATGACCGACGCTATCGACCAGCGTTCCTTCCGCAGGATCATTCAGCGCAACATCGCGCTCCCGCTCGTGATGGGCCTGGTGAATGTCGCGGTGTTCATCGGCCTGGTGGTGTACCTGGTCTCGACCATGAGCTGGGTGGAGCATTCCGAGCGAGTCATCGGCGACGCCAACGAGATGATGCGGCTGGCCGTCGAGCGCCAGTCGTCGAGCCGGGGCTTTTTCATCACGGGGGATGAGCGCTTCCTGTCCCAGTACGAGGTCGGCGAGCGCCAGTTCCAGTCCGAGCTCGATTCCCTGGTGAAGCTGGTGCAGGACAATCCCCCCCAGGTCGAGACGCTCAAGCGTATCCAGGCGATCCATGCGCTGTGGAACCGCTCGGTCGACGAGGTCATCGAGCTGCGGCGCAAGGGCGCCGACTACAGCGGCGCGATCCAGGCTGGCAAGGGGCAGCGCGAATTCGACGAGACGCGCCGCGAATTCACCTCCTTCCTGGATATCGAGCTGGCCTTGCGCCAGCAGCGCAGCGCCGCCGCGCGCAGCCTGACGGCGGTGGTGGTCGGCACCTTCCTGCTGTTCAGCCTGCTGGTGAGCGGTGTGCTCGCCTGGCGCGGCCGCCGCGAGCTGCTGGAACTCTCCGGCACCTACGACGACGCGCTGCGGCAGGAGCTCGAACATACCGAGGTGCTGAAGCGGCAGGTCTGGGTGCGCTCCGGCCAGCGCCTGCTGGCCGAGAAGATGGTCGGGCAGAGCAGCCTGGCCTCGGTGGGGCAGGCCACGCTCGATTTCCTCGCCAACTATCTCGACGCGCTGGTTTCCGCCCTGTACGTGCGCGATGCCGCGGCCGGCGACCTGCGCCGGGTGGCGACGCACGGCTTCAGCCACGAGCAGGCGAGCGGCGGCAGCTTCCGGGATTCGGAGGGCCTGGTCGGCCAGGCCGCCTCGTCACGGCGCACGGCCGTGCTGAAGGACATCCCCGCCACCTACCTCACGGTGACGTCCGGGCTGGGCAGCGGGGTGCCGCGCAATCTCGTGGTGCTGCCGGTGGTCAATGACGACGTGGTGAACGGCGTCATCGAGCTGGCCTTCATGCGCGACGTCGAGGACCGCGATCTCGAACTGCTGGAGCTGATCGCGAACAGCGCGGGCGGCTTCATCGCCGCCGCGCAATATCGCGAGCGCCTGCAGGAAACCCTGGCCGAGGCGCAGCAGCTCAACGAGGAAATGCAGGTCCAGCAGGAGGAACTGCGTGTCGCCAACGAGGGGCTGGAGGAGCGGGGGCGCGCGCTGATCGATTCGCAGGCGCGGCTGCAATCCCACCAGGCCGAACTCGAGCAGACCAATGCGCAGCTCGAGGAATACGCGCAGCGCCTGGAGCGGCAGAAGGCGGAACTGGTGAGTGCCCAGCAATCGCTTTCGGCCAACGCGGCGCGGCTCGAACAGACCAGCCGCTACAAGTCCGAGTTCCTGGCCAACATGTCCCACGAGCTGCGCACGCCGCTGAACAGCTCGCTGATCCTGGCCCGCCTGCTGCAGGAAAACCGCGGCGGCAACCTGACCGACGAGCAGGTCCACTACGCGCAGACGATCCACAGCTCGAACAGCGACCTGCTGAACCTGATCAACGACATCCTCGATTTGTCGAAGGTCGAGGCCGGGCACATCGTGATGGAGCCGGAGACGGTCGTGCTGGATACCGTCATGCGGTCGATGCGGGAAATGTTCTCGCCGATCGCCGAGGGCAAGGCGCTGACGCTGACCATCACGCGTGCGCCCGGCACGCCCGGCACGATCGTGACCGATCATCAGCGGCTGGTGCAGATCCTGCGCAACCTCCTCTCCAATGCGCTGAAGTTCACCGAGCGCGGCGAGGTCGCCCTGGGCATCTCGGTGGATGGCGCGGGCGAGATCCGCTTCGAGGTTCGCGATTCGGGGATCGGCATCGCCGCGGACAAGCTCGAGATGATCTTCGAGGCGTTCCAGCAGGCCGACGGCTCGACCAGCCGCCATTACGGCGGCAGCGGCCTGGGCCTGTCGATCTCGCGCAAGTTCGCGGAGCTGCTGGGCGGGCGCATCGACGTGGTGAGCGAACCCGGCGCGGGCAGCGTGTTCACGCTGCGCCTGCCGCTCGACCTGGCCATGCCGGCCGCCGCGCTGGACCCGGCGCGCGCCGCGCAGCAGGCCGACGTCTTGACCGCGCCGCAGGACGCGCGCGAGGCGCTGCGCGCCACCGACGTCGCGAACCCCGTCGCCCAGGCGAATGGCGGCGGTCAGGGCGGCCAGGGCGGTCATGGCGCGATGCTCGCGAAGCCCATCGCCGACGATCGCGACAACCGGCATCGCCCGGGCCGCCTGATCCTCGCCATCGAGGACGACCTGGTATTCGCGGGCATCCTGCGCGATCTGGTGCACGAACTCGACTTCGACTTCGTGCACGCGGCCGACGGCAGCTCCGGCGTCGCGCTGGTGCGCGACATGCAGCCCACGGCGGTCCTGCTCGACGTCGGGCTGCCCGATCGCTCCGGGCTCACCGTGCTCGAATGGCTGAAGAGCGATCCGCTCACGCGCCATATCCCGATCCATATCGTGGCCGCCACCGACCATATCGCGAAGGCCCTGCACCTGGGTGCGGCCGGATACACGCTCAAGCCTGCCGCGCGCGCGACGCTGGAGGACGCGATCCGGCGCATCGAGGGGCGCCTGCAGCATCGTCTCAAGCGCGTGCTGGTGATCGAGGACGACACGGCGATGCGCGAGGGCATCCGCGACCTGCTCACCAACGAGACCACCGAGATCGTGGCGGTGGACACCCTGGCTAGCGCCCTGGAGAACCTCAACCTGGTCGATTTCGATTGCGTGGTGACGGATCTCGCGCTGCCTGACGGCACCGGCTACGACCTGCTCGAAACGCTGGCCGCCGATCCGGCGCGCGCGCTGCTGCCGGTGATCGTCTACACGGGCCGCGCGCTGTCGGCCGACGAGGAGCACCGCTTGCGGCGCTATTCCAAGTCGATCATCATCAAGGGCGCCCGCTCGCCCGAGCGCCTGCTGGACGAGGTCACGCTGTTCCTGCACAGCGTCGAGTCCACCCTCGCGCCGGAACAGCAGCGCATGCTGCGCACCGTGCGCCAGCGCGACGACATCTTCGAGGGCTGCTCGATCCTGCTGGCGGAAGACGATGCACGCAACATCTTCGCGCTCTCGCACGTGATCGAGCCGCTCGGCGCCAAGCTGTTCATCGCGCGCAACGGGCGCGAGGCGCTGGAGCTGCTCGAACAGGGGCACAAGATCGACCTGATCCTGATGGACGTGATGATGCCGGAGATGGACGGCCTGGCCGCGACGGCGGCGATCCGGAAAGACGCGCGCTTCATGCGGCTGCCGATCATCGCGCTGACCGCGAAGGCGATGGAGCACGACCGCATCCGCTGCATCGAGGCGGGCGCGGACGACTACATTTCGAAGCCGATCGATATCGACAAGCTGGTGTCGCTGTGTCGTGTCTGGCTGCGGCAGCGCTAGGATGGAGACCGCCGGCATGGAATCGCAATACGGTGACGACGACGTCGAAGCGCTGCGCATGGATAACTTCGACATCGAGCTCAAGCTGCTGCTCGATGCGATCTACCTGAAATACCAGCACGATTTTCGCCACTACTCGCTGCCCTCGCTGCGCCGGCGCCTGACGCAGGCGCTGGTGGAATTCGGCCATCCGACGCTGTCGCAACTGCAGGACCGCATTCTCCGCCACGAGGACGAGTTCACGCGCCTGTTCCAGTACCTGACGGTGCAGGTCAGCGAGATGTTTCGGGATCCCGCTTATTTCCAGGCGCTGCGCGAGCAGGTGCTGCCGGTGCTCGGCACCTATCCTTCCATCAAGGTGTGGGTGGCGGGATGCAGCAATGGCGAGGAACTCTGGTCGCTGAAGATCCTGTTCGACGAGGAAGGGCTGACGGATCGCACGATGTTCTACGCGACGGACATCAATCCCGACGCGCTGGCGCGTGCCGAAGCCGGCATCTATGCCGCCGACCGCATTCCGGGCTTCTCCCGGAACTATCTGGAGGCGGGCGGCAAGCGGTCCTTGTCGGATTACTACCATGCCGCTTACGGTGGGGCACGCATCGCGTCCCGGTTGCGCGAGCGGGTGGTGTTCGCCGACCACAGCCTCGCGACCGACGAGGTGTTCCTCGAGGCGCATCTGGTGTCGTGCCGCAACGTGCTGATCTACTTCGAGCGCGAGCTGCGGGAGCGCGCGCTGGCCCTGTTCGAGCGGACCCTGGTGCGGCGAGGTTTCCTGGGCCTGGGGATCAAGGAGAGCCTGCGTTTCTCGGGCCAGCATCCGGCCTTCGAGGATTTCAGCCGGCGTGAACGCATCTACCGGAAACGCTGACGGCCATGTCGTTACCTGCTTCGTCTCCACCCGGCGCGCTGCCTGCTCCCGCCCGGCCGTCCTACGAGGCGGTCGCGATCGGCGCGTCGGCCGGCGGCATCGAAGTGCTGGCCATCCTGCTCGGCGCGCTGCCCGCCGCGTTTCCCGCGATCGTGATGGTGGTGGTGCACCTGCCCACCGATGCGCCGAGCCATCTGGCCCAGGCGCTCGCGCGGTATTGCCTGCTCCCGGTGCAGGAGCCCGATGCCGGCGAGCCGCTGGCCGCCGGTCACGTTTACGTGGCGCCGCCCGATTATCATCTGCTGGTTGCCGACGACCTGACGGTGGCGCTGTCGGTGGATGCCCGCGTGGCCTTTTCCCGTCCGTCGATCGATGTGCTGTTCGAATCGGCGGCTCATTGTTTTCGCCGCCGCCTGCTGGGCGTGCTGTTGTCGGGTGCCAACGACGACGGCGCGGCGGGGCTGGCCCGCATCCGTGCCGCGGGCGGCACCGCCTGGGTGCAGGACCCGGCCACGGCCGAAGCGTCGGCCATGCCGCTGGCGGCCATCGCGCGCGGCGCGGCGGATGAGATTCTTTCTCCGCTCACCATGGCCGGCCGGCTGGCCGCCTTTTCCGCTTACTCCTGATGCAGACCATGGCTTCTGTCAACATTCTCATCGTCGACGACATCGCCCACAACATCACGGCCTTGCAGGCATTGCTGGCCCGGGATGGCGTCAACCTGCTGGTGGCGCAATCGGGAACCGCGGCGCTGGAGCTGTTGCTGGTGCACGAGGTGGCGCTGGCGCTGCTGGACGTCAACATGCCGGACATGAACGGCTTCGAGCTCGCCTCGCTGATGCGCGGCAGCTCGCGCACCGCCCATGTGCCGATCATCTTCCTGACCGCCACCACCGAGGAAGCCTCGCGCACCTTCCGCGGCTACGAGGCGGGCGCGGTGGACTTCCTCTACAAGCCCGTCAATCCGCAGATCCTGCAGGCGAAGGTGGATGTCTTCGTGCAGCTCGAACGCCACAAGCGGCTGCTGGCCGAGGAGTTGCAGACTTCGCGCGCGCTGCTCGCGGCCAACGAGATGCTGATGGCGGTGCTCGGGCACGACCTGCGCACGCCGCTCGGCGCGGTGCTGTCCTCGGCGGAGTACCTGCTGCGCGAGCCGAACGGCCCGCAGACGGTGAAGGTGGCGAACCGCATCAAGAGCAGTTCGCAGCGCATGGCGCGGATGGTCCATCAGTTGCTGAATCTCGCGCGCCTGCAGGGCGGCAGGCTTCAGTTGCAGCGCGAGGCGGTGCAGCTCGGCACGCTGTGCCGCTCGATCGCGGACGAGTTCCGCGGCGGCGACGGCGGTGACCGCGTCGAGATCGTCGAGCGCGGCGACGGCGCCGGCAACTGGGATGGCGACCTGCTATGGCAGGCGATTTCGAATCTCGTCAGCAATGCCCTGCAGCATGGCGCGCCGGACAGCGTGGTGACGGTGGAGGTCGATGGCGAGGCGGTGAACCGGGTGTCGGTCAAGGTCCGCAATCGCGGCGTGATTGCCGAGAACGTCGTGCCGCATCTGTTCGAGGCCTTCGGGCCCGGCGCGGCCGACACGCCGCGCCGGGCCGGCCTGGGGCTGGGGCTGCACATCGTCGAGAAGATCGCCCAGATGCATCGCGGCACGGTGAAGGTGGTGACGGACGAGGCGGATCACACCACGTTCCGTATCGAGCTGCCGCGCTCGGACGAACGTGACGAGACGGCATCGCGCGGGTAAGCCGATGGATTGATGGACGTGACGCAAGCTAGACAGATCATGAACAGTGCGATGAACCAGATGGCCGGTCCGATGGGGGACTGGCAAAGCGGATGGATTGGGGATACCGAGGACCATGCGATCTGCCTGCTGTCGCCGCAGGGGCGCATCCTGACCTGGAATCGCGGCGCCGAGCGCGCCTGCGGCTACCAGGGCACGGAAATCATCGGCCAGGATTTTTCCTCGTTCTATCCGGAGAAGGCCTGTGCCGCCGGCGCGCCCGCGCAGACGCTGGCCGCCGCGGCCGCGCACGGCCGCCATGCCGAACAGGGATGGCGCGTGCGCAAGGGCGGCGCGCCATTCTGGGCCGATGCCGTCGTGACGGCCTTGCGTGGTCCCGGCGACGCCCTGCTCGGCTTCGTCAAGGTACTGAGCGACATCAGCGACAGGAAGGCCGCCCAGGATGCGGCGCTGGAAAGCGAGCGCCAGTTCCGGATCCTGGTGCAGGGCGTGGTGGACTACGCGATCTTCATGCTTTCCCCCGATGGCCATGTCGTCAGCTGGAACCCGGGTGCCGAGCGCATCAAGGGTTACGCGTCCGAGCAGATCATCGGCTCGCATTTCTCGCGCTTCTATACCGAGGAGGACGTGGCCGCCGGGGTTCCCGAGAACGCGCTGGAAACGGCACGCAGGAACGGGCGCTTCGAGGCCGAGGGATGGCGGGTCCGGCGGGACGGCAGCCGCTTCTTCGCGCATGTGGTGATCGACGCGATCCGGCACGAGGGCGAACTCGCCGGCTTCGCGAAGGTGACGCGCGACATCACCGAACGCCAGCAGGCGGCCGAACAACTGGAGCAGGCGCGGGTGGCGCTGTTCCAGGCGCAGAAGATGGAAGCGCTGGGGCGGCTCACCGGCGGCGTCGCCCATGATTTCAACAACGTGCTGCAGGTGCTGCGCGGCAACCTGGATCTGCTGACGAGCCGCCACGAAAGCGACCCCTGGACCATCGAGCGCCTGCAGAAGGCGATCGACGCGACCGAGCGCGGCTCCCGGCTGGCCACGCACCTGCTGGCCTTCGGGCGGCAGCAGGCGCTGCAGCCGGTGGTCGTGAACCTGGAGCGGCAACTGCGCGACATGGACGACCTGCTCAGGCGCACGCTCGGCCAGTCGATCGACATCGAGACGCTGGTGGCGCCGGGGCTCTGGCACACCATGATCGACCCGCATCAGTTCGAGAACGCCGTGCTCAATCTCGCGGTGAATGCCCGCGAGGCGATGCCCGAAGGCGGGAAGCTGACGCTCGAGCTGGAGAACGAGGCGCTCGACGAGCGTTACGTGGCGGCCGAATCGGACGTGCCGCCGGGGCAGTACGTGATGCTGGCCGTCACCGACAACGGCGTGGGCATGCCCGCCGAGATCCTGGCCCGCGCCTTCGATCCGTTCTTCAGCACCAAGTCTGAAGGCGCTGGCACGGGGCTCGGCCTGAGCATGGCCTATGGCTTCGTCAAGCAGAGCGGCGGCCATATCCGCATCTACAGCGAGGTGGGCTACGGCACCACGGTGAAGGCCTATTTCCCGAGGTCGGCCGGGATGCCCGTCGGCGCGCCGCGCACGAGGCCCGGCGCGATTCATCAGGGTAGCGAGACGGTGCTGGTGGTGGAGGACGATCCTTCCGTGCAGTCGACCGTGATCGACACGCTGACGGGCCTGGGCTACGAGGTGCTGAAGGCCAACGACGCGCTGCAGGCGCTGGCCGTGATCCGCAGCGGCGCGCATATCGACCTGCTGTTTACCGACGTGGTGATGCCCGGGCCCTTGCGCAGCCCGGAGATGGCGCGCCAGGCCAAGCAGTTGCTGCCGAACCTGAAGATCCTGTTCACCTCGGGCTACACGCGCAATGCGATCGTGCATGGCGGGCGGCTCGACCCCGGGGTGGAGTTGCTGAGCAAGCCTTATAGCCGCCAGCAACTCGCGACCAAGCTGCGCCAGATGCTCGCCGTGAGCGGCGAGCCCCCCGCGCTGCCCGCCGTGGCCGCCATGTCCGGCGAGGCGACGCCGAGCAGCCCGCAGCCGCAGGACGCGCCGGCATGCGGCGAGGTCGTGGGCCGGCGGGTGCTGGTGGTGGATGACGACGCGGATTCGCTGGAGGCGACGGCGATGCTGCTGGAAATGGGCGGCCACGTCGTGCTGCGCGCGGAGGATGCGCGCCGGGCCTTGGCGGTGCTGGACAGCGAGGCCTGCGACATTCTCCTGACGGACCTGGCCTTGCCGGATATCGACGGCATGGAGCTGGCGAGGCAGGCGGTGCATGCCCATCCGCACCTGCGCGTGATCTTCGCGTCCGGCCACGTGGTTTCCAAGGCGGCGGACCTGGCCTTTGCCTGGACCGCCTTGCAGAAGCCCTTCGATGCGGATCAGCTGTTCGGCGCCGTGCAGAAGATATCGCGGGCGCAGCCGACGGCGTGACCCGGCACGCCGCGTGAGTGCGGTGCGCCGCTTCCCCGCTCAGGCCATCTGGTCGTCGCTCGCCACGCCGTCCTCGAACAGCGCGAGACGGTTGTAGAGCGTCTTGAGGCTGATGTCGAGCACCTCGGCGGCATGGGTCTTCACGCCGCCGCATTTGGCGAGCGTGCCGAGGATCATCTGGCGATCGAGCTCGTCCAGCGGGGCGCCGAGCTCGACCGATACCGAATCGCCGAACTCGGCTTCGTTGCCGGCCACCTCGACCGTGATCGGCGGCGGCAGCGTCTCGATCAGCTCGCCGTCGCTGAAGATGCGGGCGCGCTGCACGAAGTTGCGCAGCTCGCGCACGTTGCCCGGCCATTTGAAATTGGCGAGCGCGGCCAGGGCGGCCGGCGCGAAACGCATCTCGCTGCCGGCCTGCTCGTTCAGTTGCTCGAGAAACGCGCGGGCCAGCATGGCGATGTCGTCGCCGCGCTCGCGCAGCGGCGGCAAGGTGATCGGGAACACGTTCACGCGGTGATAGAGATCGGCGCGCAGCCTGCCGTTGGCGATCGCGGCCTCGGGATCGAGGTTGGTGGCCGCCACGATGCGCACGTCCACGTCGAACTCCCGCAAGCCGCCGAGCCGCGTCACGCGCCCCGTTTCCAGCACGCGCAGCAGCTTGACCTGCGATTCCATCGGCATCTCGGTGATCTCGTCGAGGAACAGCGTGCCGCCGTGGGCGCGTTCGAAGAAGCCCTTGTGCTGACGATCGGCGCCCGTGAAGCTGCCCCGGTCGTGGCCGAACATCTCGCTCTCCACCAGGTTCGCGGCGATCGCCCCGCAGTTGATGGCGAGAAACGGGCCGGTGCGGCGCAGGCTCAGGTCGTGGATGGTGCCCGCGGCGAGTTCCTTGCCCGTGCCCGATTCGCCCTTGAGCAGCACCGAGGCGCTGGTCCTGGCGACGCGGTTGATCGCGTCGTACAAGGTCTGCATGGGCGGCGAGGTGCCGAGCATGCGCCCGAAGCGGCCGAGCTGCTGGAGCTCCTGGCGCAGCGAGTCGATTTCCGCGCGCAGGGCGCTCACGCGCGGCAGGCGCGAGAGGATGCGCGTGAGCCGCTGCATGTTGACCGGCTTGACGAGGTAGTCGCTCGCGCCGCGGCGCAGCGCGTCGATCGCGGTTTCCAGGCTCGCATGGCCCGTCATCAGGACCATCTCGCAGTGCGTGCCCTTCGGAAGATCCTTGAACAGATCCATGCCGTTGCCGTCGGGAAGCACCAGATCGCACAGGATCAGGTCGGGGGGATTGCCCGCGATCAGGCGGCGGGCTTCCGCGAGCGTCGCCGTGGTTTCGCAGCGCAATTGCTGCGATTGCGCCAGGGCGGCGAGCATGTCGCGGGAATCCGCGTCGTCTTCGACAACCAGTACGTAGGACACGAATACTCCAGGGGTGGATCAATAGGCCGTGGCGCAGGCCGGGTTGTGCTGCGGGTGGCGATATGCCGGAACTGCGGTGTGGCTGTTAAAACCTTCGACGCTGGATCGAGGGGGGTGAGGGTATCGGAGGCACGCCGATTCCCGAGCATGTAAAAAGCGCGCAATCATACAGCGCGCTTGTAATCCGTTCCGCCTCGACGCCGTTTCCACGGCTGCGCGGCGAGCCGGCATCTGCATCCCCGCGCTTGGGCGGACGATTCAAGCAAGAGCCGGGCCTGCCGCGCGTCGGTCGCCGGATCGGCGAGACCGTCACGCGCTGCCGATATAATGGGCGCGCCTTTCAACCATGGGATATCGAATGAAATCACTGATCGCTCTGCTCGCTGCATCGTCCTTCGCCGTGTCCGCGTTTGCCGCCAACGTCGTCGAGAAGCTGCCCTCGGGCGTGGTCGTCGAAACCCTCAAGGCGGGCACCGGCGCGCAGCCGACCGCCAGCGACGTGGTGCGCGTCAACTACGTCGGCACGCTCGCCAACGGCACGGAGTTCGACAACTCGGCCAAGCACGGCGGTCCGGCAACCTTCCCGCTCGGCGGCGTGATCCCGTGCTGGACGCAAGGCGTGCAGAAGATGAAGGTGGGCGGCAAGGCCAAGCTGACCTGCCCGGCGGCAACGGCTTATGGCGATCGCAGTGTTGGGGTGATTCCGCCGAATAGCCAACTGACGTTCGAGGTGGAGCTGCTGGGGATTGGGCAGTAACGCTCGCTCAGTCACTCACTCAGGATATGTGGTGCAGGAGCCCGGCCTTGGCCGGGCTTTTTTGTGTATGGGATGCTGGCTCGAGGGGGCGCATGCTGGGCGGTTGATGCTGCGCTTCGCGCAGATTGGCGCCCGCCGGTTATTCCGATTGGCGTGCCGTCCCACGCGATTTTTTCCGTGGCTTCATCCGGCGGCGAACTCCCGTTGTCTGGGCGAGGCTAAGGATTCCATGTCGAGTGATGTCAACCTCCGATTCGTCGATCGGCGTGATGATCAATTGGCCCATCGTCACCTTGATGCGCGCGCGATGCCCAGGGATGAAACCGGCATCTTCCAGCCAGTAGCCGGCAAGTCGCATCCAAGGGAACGTGGTCATTTCGGTTCTGTCTTTCTTTGGGTCGAATTCGCCGAGGTAGCGCCAAGACTCCCGAATGGTTACGGAGCGGTCGGGGAAACTGTATGGTGCGTTATGATTCTTTTCAGCCATTGTTAACTCCCATGTGAGTTAGTGGTGGTTAGCGGCCTATGGGTGTGTCAGCACTCGTGGGCCGCGCTCGTTTACGCGGCGGGTTTGAGCGAGAGAAGGTGGCATGTTTTGTATGCCGGTGAAGGCTCGCGCCTGCGCGATAACGTAGGGATAGAGTAGCGCGGGTTGGGGGCGGGGAGGTTGGGACTGGCCGTTTGGGATAGGGCGGGGGAGCTGGGAATGGCGGCGCATACCGGTGGGCTGGGTAGTCCAATCGATGGCGTAATGAGTTACCAATGCATGTGGTTATTATTCTGAGCAATGGCAGCAACCGGCCATGAACGGACGGTCGACGACAGCATGTAAATCGTTGAAAATCTCGCATCTTAGGTTCGAGTGCAGTTCACCTTACAAGGCGTTGTTAGCTTCTCAACGGAGATATGAGCGATGGCCTCGAAAAGCATCCGCCGCGCAACGGCAGATGACGTACCTGTGCTTACACAGATTCGAAACGATGCGCATGCGAAGAAGGTCGCGTACCGTGACTATGCGTGGGGGAAGGACGGGGACGGATTTTCGGAAAACTGGGTACGAAACAATGTCTCTCAAAAGGATGTGTATTTAGTTGAACTGGAGGGCACTCCAGTCGCAACGTTTTCATTCGTTCTAGATGAGGACAAGCATTGGGGGCCTCAAGAACCGATCGCCGGTTATGTCCATGGCCTTTCGGTTCGGAAGGGTTTTAACGGACGTGGGCTCGGCAGATTTATGCTTGATTGGTGCGGTAACAAAATTAGCGCCTTGAATCGGCGTTTTATTCGACTCGACTGCGCCGTCCACAACGCAATGCTGTGCGCTTACTACGAATCGCTTGGGTTCATCCGCGTAGGGCAGTACGCCGAGCCAAAAGCTGGCGGCTATATATGGTCACTCTACGAGAAAGCTGCAAATCCGTTGCGCGAGCGGCCATCGGCCAGGCTTCTAATAACCACTCCAAAGCGGCGCGTGTTGTTATTCCGTTTCGTCCACAAGACTGGCGCGCTCGCTGGTACGGCCTATTGGGCAACGCCGGGCGGCGGTGTCGAGCGTGACGAGACGTTTGCAGACGCGGCGATACGCGAGCTTCGCGAAGAAACGGGCATTCGCAAGGCGCGGGTATCACAGCCAGTGGGACGACGCGAATTGTTCTTGCAGTTGCCGGACGGTGAGCACGTGTTCGCCGTCGAGCAGTATTTCGTCGTCGATACCGACACCGAATCCATTTCACGTGACAGTTGGACCGCGGAAGAGAAGGAAGTGATGGCGGATCATCAATGGTGGAGCCGAGAGGAACTGTTGAGCACCACCGAGACCGTCTATCCTGAAGAACTAATTCAGATGCTCGATAACGCCGGAGTTTTCGGCGCTGAACGTCCGATATGAAGCAAACCAGACGACCGGAATGGGTCGAAAGCCGCCGGTTGCGCTGTACGGCTTTAGGCCAGGCCCGGTCGTCCGTCGCCGTGCACGGACGTACATTCGCGCGACCGTTCTATGTGTCATAACCCGCCGTTGAGTTCGCTCGAACGCGAACGACTGATTTTGACCGCCAACGGTCTGGTCTCGAGGGCGGCAGCGAGCAGCATTGTATAGATCGACAATCGCGAAGACGCCTGAACAGCGTCGTGAATGCCACGAGCTAGTCAACTCGGCGCTCTTGGATCTTCATGAGCGCACAGCTCGGTCGCCATGACGAGGCGCGACGCGAACGATCCGCGATCTCTGGTTACATAAGCTCGAACGGAGACAACACGCCCGCGAGGAGCGTTTGTTCTTTCCCGTCGACTCGATGGGTCTCAACGACAAGCCAGAGGGTTGGGCCGTCCTGTCGCGGCACTCCGGCTAGCGCCTTGTCGATGGAGTCCGTAGCGCGGAGAATCGCTTCGGGTCGGACGTCCTTCAGTTCCATTCCCTCTGAATTAGCATCGGCGATCGACTTTCCCAGACGCTGCGCCTTCTGATTAACGCTGACGTTCAGATATCGTGCGAGGCCGAGTTCCGATATGAGGTGCCAACTGTTGCCGAGATTCACGGGTAAAAACGAGAAAGAGTGCATGAGCATCAACTGTCTTGCGTGCGCCACGGGTTGCCACGGATCAACCGTGATTGGCGACTTGACCATTACGTCGCCTACTTCAAGTTTGCTGTTCATCATTAAGGCCTCTTCAAGTCCAATGCACAGTTCAATTGCTGCTTCGGTTGCGTGCCGGGCGTAGGCTCCGGTATGCATTGCGTCGTTACGTGCCTGTCTGACTGTCCGATATAGGGCGTCGAATGTCTTGAAGGTCGCCGGAAATAACTGCGGCAAATCTTTAAATAGTGGCGATATCTGCGCGCACATCCCAATCCGCTCCTTGTATTCCCTCATTGCGTCTTGTCTACCAAGCAAGCGCAATCCGAGCGCTTCAATGACAAAGCAAATTTCCGTAAAGCTCTCAGAATCAGCAAGCGCGGCGTATCGGGCGGCTCGCAGTTCGTCGCGGTAATACACTCGCTCACCTGCGCTAAGCGGACGCAGCGGCACTTGCGCTCTTGCCATCGATAATCTCGCTTTAAATTAAAATCGTTGATACAGGATTGTAAGTCTGCTAAGGCAATAATTATAAGGATAAGCACGGGCGGCTAGTGTGACAATCAACGCCGTTTAAGCGAGTTTAAGATTTCATCCCACACGACAAGTAGCTGGTTTTGCTCACTTTCCGAGACAGGTCCATCGGAATCCAGCTTAATGTCAATCCATGGATCCCGTGCACGATCTTCGCCAGGCATGGCAGTCCATTCGCACGACGCGGTGTTGGCAGATCTGTCAACGACGTCATGCTCATCCCCATCGCGGCCGGCCACGTTCCGGGAACGACTACGTAATGTCTTTGATGAACTCGACACGAGGTTCGCGAGGGCGGGCGGAAGGCTAGACAGGCGCTCGATGATATTTTTTTGCGTGCCACGACTAGCCGTGTCGGTGCCTACGCCAAATCCGCTTTTGGATTCTGGCAAGTCACCGATCAGATAGACAGATTCCAGATCCGAAGGAGCGCCAGGGATGAATCCGTTGTCGATGCAGAAACCTGGCTCGGTCGGGGTTTCCAGATTGTGGCGAGGTCGCACGGATTGCATCAATTTCGCTATGGCCACCTTTGCTCCAGCGACGGAATCACTCAAAACCTGCACGGAAAATGAGAACGCCACGTCTTGCTTGAGGATGTACGCTCGCATTGTGTGGAGATCCTCGCCATCGTTCGACAACTGAAAAACTCCCCCATCTGGCATGTCGATCGGTGGACTGCTCAGTGGGCCCGTTGCCATGCTTGCGGCTACGGGAGCCGCTTGGAGAATCGCTTCGTGCATTTGTTGAGCGTTCGACGGCGACCGAGCATCGATACGAATGCCATTGACCGACTGTGCCATCTTGAAATGGTCAGCGGACCGAGGAAAGTCTACGGTATAGCGCCCCACACACACGGTGCGCATGGATTCGGATGTCGGCCTGAGCGAACTAGACGTGTTCGCATCCTGTTGATGATTGCACCCTGCCAGCGTTGCGAGCGCGACGGCGACAAGGCATGTGGCGAACGTAGAGGCCACTTTCATGCATCTACCCAATCCACTTTCTGTGCAAACTTGGTGACTGCATATTTCGTGACTGGCATCATGTTGCTTGTCTCCGGTAAATACACGCTCTGATCGAAGCCATCAAGAGTCGCGGGCGTTGCTCCGGTAGAAATTCACCCTCGACGTCTGAGGCTTCGTGTCGAGACGCATGACACCGGCCTCGAATCACTCAACGGTAGCTTTTGAAGCAAATCGAGAAAATCAACGACGCTTGAGCGAATGCAATATGACATCCCATGTGCCAAGGAGTGAGTCGATCTTTTCATCTTGCACTGCCTCATTAGAGAAGAGCGTCGCATCAATGCCTGGCTCATGCGCGCCATCTTCCTCGGGCATGGCTGCCCATTCAAACGAAGCTGCTTTCGATGACTTGTCGATCAGATCATATTCGTCACCTTTGCGGCCGGCGATTTCCCTTGACTCGCTGCGCAGAATCGTTGATGAACTGGAGACAAAATTCGCAAGCGGCAGGGGGAGATTCGACATGCGAGAGATGATGTTCTCTTTGGTGCCACGGCTGCCGGTATCGAAATTGACTCCAAATCGACTATCGACTTCCGGCAAATTAACCACCATGCTTACTGACTCTCCGCTCTCTCGATCCCCGGGGATGAATCCGCGCTCAATGCAAATCCCAGCTCCCTTCGGGATATCAAAGTTTTCGCGAGGCAGAATGGCTTGCATTAACTTCGAAATGGCGATTTTTGCGCCAGCAACTGAATCGGATAAAACTTGGACGTTGAATGAGTACAGTATGTCTTTCTTTAAAATGTAACCGCGAACCGTATGTAGATTTTGCGTGTCGTCCGAAATCTGGAAAATTGAAGTTTCGGGGGCGTTGGCAGGTAAGCTGGTCAACTTCGATGGGGCTTTGTCAGTATCAGCTTGCGCGTCTTCGGCAACTTTATGCTGCTGTAGTTCTGCATTGGCGGGATACTGCACGTCGATCTGAATTCCATTGATCTTCTGTCCGATTTGAAGATCGGTTGCGGATTTCGGGAGATCGATTGTGTAACGGCCGACGCAAACAGTATGCATTGATTCCGCCGCTGGCTGGGGTAGATGGCTCATGCTTAAATCCTGATGTCGATTGCAGGCAGCAAGTTGGACAAGAGCAATTGTGCAAATGACCTTGATGTATGCGTTAGCTATCAAGCGTCACCCCAGTCTGCCTTTTGAGCAATCTTCGCGATTGCATATTTTGTGACAGCCATCACGTTGCTCATCTCCGGAAGATACGCACTTTGGTGATCGAAACCCTCAAATGCGAACTGCTCGATCGCACCGCCGCGCTTACCAGGCGCCAGGCCAGATTCATGCGGCACGGTACCATCGCCTTGCGATTCCGCCTCGCTGATGGAAAATCGATCGCGTAGATCTGCTATCAGGATCGGTGCGTGATCGACGTGGATTTTGACAAAACATAACGTTGTTTCGCAACGCTTTACATCAAGCCATCTGCGAAAACTGCGTCCGGCCCTAAATCTCTATAGGATCGCATCACGCTACCCCCAGCGACATCAACGCCGCCAGCGCCGCCGCGACAAACGCCCCCGGCACGCCAACCCCTGCGCCACGACCATATAGCCAGCGCACCAGATCGACCGCTTCCGGCTAACGGAAGCCCGCTGCCCACGCTCACTTCGGCAAAAGCCCGCACGCACGGTAACCATCGATCAACGCGTCGAACAATGGCAGGTCCGAGCGACCGCGCGCGACCAGTTGCGCACCGGCCACCGCGGCAAAGATCGCGCGTGCCTGCCGTTTTGCTTCTCGTGGACCCACCAAGTCCGCATCCAGTAGGGCCTTTTTCAGCCATTCGATGTTGACGTCCGCGAACGCCTGGGCTTCCTTCTTCACGATGTCGGGCAGGTCGTCGTACTCGGCGGTCATGAAGCTCGCCAGACACATGCGGTTGCCGTTCTCGAGCGACTTGCGAAACGTCTCGGCGGGATACCTGCGCAGCCGTTCGAGTGGATCTTTCGCCTCGCTCCAGAGCGTGTCGAGCGTCAAGGCCGCGTCTTCCCGGTAGCGCCGTGCCACCGCGGCCGCCAGTTCGGCCTTGCCCGGGAAATGATGGTAGAGGCTCGCCGCCTTGATCCCGACCTCTTCGGCCAGATTGCGTATGTTCAGGCCGCCGTAGCCGTGTGCCTGCGCCATCCTGGTAGCGGTCACCAGGATCTTCTCGCTGGAATTCACGCCTGCCTGGTTTTTCATGGACTCGCCGATAAAAGGTGTTGACGAGCCGCAGTATAGCTTCTAGCATTTAATCTAACAAACGTTAGGTAGTATTGCTGCCTGGCTCGATCCTGCTGCCATCGATTTCCGTCGAAGGTACGCCATAACGTCCGAGATCTTTCGTCTGATGTGACCTTGTCCACTGCCTGCAATCAGGTGCGAGGGATGCAGGAAACCGTCGGGGAGCCCTTGATGACATCACCTTTTTACATTGGGGTTGTTTAGACATGTCCCATCCATTCGACATCGGGCGCCGCCGCCTGTTGAACAGCACGTCGGCCCTGGCCGCGTTGAGCCTGCTCGATCTGGCCGGCGCGGCCTCGGCGCGGGCCGCGTCGCGTTACACCACCTCGCCGCGAGCGGCGACGCCGGCCGCGTCGGCCTCGTTTGGCCCGATCCGCCAGGTCGACGCCGGCCGGCTCAACATCGGTTACGCCGAAGCGGGCCCGGAAAACGGCCCCGTCGTGATCCTTCTGCATGGATGGCCGCACGACATCCACAGTTTCAGCGAGGTGGCGCCGATCCTGGCTGCCGCTGGTCACCGAGTGATCGTGCCGTATCTCAGGGGATACGGATCGACCCGCATCGTCTCCGCGGACACGCCGCGCAACGGCCAGCAGGCGGTGTTCGCCGCCGATGTCATTTCGCTGATGGAAGCGCTGAGGATTGACCGCGCGGTGCTCGCTGGCTTCGATTGGGGCGGCCGCGCGGCGAACATCATCGCTGCGGTTTGGCCCGAACGTTGCCGAGCGCTGGTGTCGGCTAGCGGTTACCTGATTGGCAGCCAGCAGGCCAATCGCAAGCCGCTGCCGCCGCAAGCCGAACTGCAGGCCTGGTTCCAGTATTACTTCGCCACCGAACGTGGTGTCGAAGGTTACGCCGAGCATCGCGACGAATTCAACAAGCTGGTCTGGCGCAACGCCTCGCCTCGGTTCAGGTTCGACGACGCGACGTTCCTGAGGACGGCGCAGTCCTTCGACAATCCCGACCATGTCTCGATCGTCATCCACAACTACCGTTGGCGGCTGGGGTTGGTCCAGGGCGAATCGCAGTTCGACGACTTGGAACGGCGGCTGGCCCTGGCGCCGCCGATCGCGGTGCCCACCATCACGCTGGAAGGCGACGCGAACGGCGCGCCGCATCAGCCGCCGGCCGCCTATGCGAAGCAGTTCACGGGTAAGTACCAGCACCGTGACGTCACCGGCGGCATCGGCCACAACCTGCCGCAGGAAGCGCCCGCGGCATTTGCCGATGCTGTCTTGCAGGTCGTGAAGCTCTAGCCTGCCAGGCCGCGGCTGGCCGTGCCTGTCGGTTGCCGTCGCCCGGCGACGTGGCTACCACGCCGGCGCGTGCGAAGCCGGCCGCCGGCGTTGCCGAGATTCCCCAGCCGCGATCCCGGGCCGCCGTCCGCACGAACCGTCGAAATCGCTCACACCCTTGCCTTGTCCTCAAGCTTGACGGCCGTCCCTGGACGGTCTTTTTCCGGAGTCAGCAACATGTCCCAGCCAGTACCGCGTCGCGCCTTGATCGTCATCGACGTGCAGAACGAATACATTGACGGCGGTTTCCTGATCGAATATCCGCCGGTTTCGTCGTCCTTGCCGAAGATCGCTCAGGCGATCGACGCCGCCAATGCGCACCAGATCCCGGTCGTGCTGATACAGCACGTGCTACCCGCCGATGCGCCGATTTTCGCGGCGGGCAGCGCCGGTGCGCAGTTGCACCCGGTGGTCGCCGAGCGCCGCCACGATCGCGCCGTGACCAAGGTGCTGCCGAGCGCATTTTCCGGTGCCGGTTTCGAGGACTGGCTGAACGAACGCGAGATCGACACCTTGACGGTGATCGGCTACATGACGCAGAACTGCAACGACGCTACCATGCGCGACGCCATGCACAGGGGTTACCGAGTCGAGTTCCTACCCGACGCGGCCGGCTCGCTGTCGTACCGGAACAAGGCGGGCCACGCGAGCGCGGAGGAGATGCATCGGATCATCACCGTCATCATGGAGTCTACCTACGCGGCCACCATGTCCACCGACGAGTGGGTGGAAAACCTGAAGCACCCGACGCCCGTCGCGAGCGACAACATCTACTACTCCAACCTCCGCGCGCACGGAAAGATGTAAAGCAGGCGTGTGCCACAAGGCGGGCTGCGATTGCGCGGCCTGCCTCGCGCTTTGTTGCGGGGTAGCGGTATTCCGGCCGAGACATTTCGCAAGTCGCTCGAAAACAGCAATCATCTGTGTCCCGCACGCTTCACGACCACTGAGTGCGTCGACTTGCCCGACATTTCGGGTTTCCCCGGCAACGTTTCGAGCGAATGAGCCGGGCCTCGTCTTCCATCTGCATCGATCGTCGGTATTCCTACTGAAATATCCATTCGCGATATCGATTACGCGCCTGTCTTTGTGCGAGGACCCGGGCGTGCTCGAGTGATGCTTGAGCTCATGGTGATCGTCTCGCCCGTCGGTATTGCCATCCAACTTGGTCAGCAAAAAATTCTTGACGACACACACCGCAACGCTTAATGTTCAGGCTAACAAACGTTAGGTAGTTAGTGAGCCTGCTTTGTTGTCCACGTCCCGACCCTTTTGAAGGCTTGCCATGAGCATCGAACTCATCTCCCAAGACGCAACCCGTCTCGCTGAACTGATTCGCAACAAGGAAGTTTCTCCGGTGGAGGTCGTGAAAGCGCATCTCGACCGCATCGAAGCCGTCGATCCCAAGCTCAATGCCATCGTCACGCTCGCCGATGGCGCGCTCGACGCCGCGCGCGCGGCCGAGCAAGCGGTGATGAATGGTGAAGCACTGGGGCCGCTGCACGGCGTGCCCTTCACGGCGAAGGACTCGATCGACACCGCCGGCGTGATGACGCAGCGTGCCTCTCCGATCTTCAAGGGCCGCGTTCCGGACACGGATGCCACGGGCATCGCACGCATGAAGCAGGCCGGCGGCATCCTGCTCGCGAAAACCAACCATCCGGAATTTTCGTTCTGGATCGAAACCGACAACCTGCTGTCGGGACGCACCCTTAACCCGTGGAACCTGGAGCGCACGCCTGGCGGCTCGAGCGGTGGCGAATCCGCGGCCATCGCGGCGCTGATGTCGCCGCTCGGTCTGGCCACCGACATCGCAATCTCGGTACGCGGCCCGGCGGCACTGACCGGCCTCGTCGGCCTGAAGGCAACGCACGGGCGGATTCCGATGACCGGTGTCTGGCCGCGCCTGCCGCGTCGCTATTGGCACCTCGGCCCGATCGCCCGGACCGTTCGCGACGTTGCCCTGGCCTATTCGCTGCTGGCCGGCCCCGACGGCCTGGACGGCTATTCGACGGCTCCGCTCAGCGTTGATACCGGCGTGAGCGCCAAGCCGGGCCGTCCGCTGCGGGTGGGCTGGCTGGTCGACGAATTTGCACCGGTGGACGCCGAAGTCGCGGCAACCGTGCAAGCTTCGGCCGAAGCGCTGAAGAGCCTCGGCATCGCGGTGGAGCCGGTGAGCATTCCGGTGCTTACGCAGATCAACGCGCTGGAGCTGCTCTGGAAGATCCAGTTGATGGAAACCAAGCCCGCCTTCAAGCAGATCACGGCTGGACACGAGGAAAAAATCTTCAAGCACGTCCAGGGCATCTACGATGCGCCGGAAACCTCGATCGCCGATTTCGTCGACGCGGAGCAGAAGTCGGAACAATTGCGCGACGGCTTTTCCGAGTACTTCCAGAAGTACGACGCCCTGATTTGCCCGGTGTTGCCGGTGGCGGGCCACGGGCACGATTCCGATCTCGACATCAACGGTCAAGCGGTATCTGCGCTGCACGTCATGGATCCGACCGCGCCGCTGAACGTGACCGGCCTTCCCGGTATGACGCTGCGCTTCGGCACCAGCAGCGACGGGCTGCCGATCGGGGTGCAGATCGTCGCGCCGTGGATGGCGGAATCGACCCTGCTGCATCTCGCTTCGCTGCTCGAAGCGGTCAGCCCGGTGCGTGGCCTCCATCCCGACGTGTCGAAGCTCTAATCGATCCTGGATCCCCTATCCCTTCGTCGGGAATAGGGGATAGCAAGAACGTGGCGCGAATCTTTTCGCGCCACGCGTGTTTTGAAGCTCGTCAGATTTGCGGATGCAAATTCCGCACGGGACTCACCGATTCAAGTATCGAAGCCATCCGAAGGATCGTGCGCTCGGCATACCAACGCGAAACCAGTTGGACTGCGATCGGCATGTTGTCGTCGCTGGTTCCGAAGCGCATCGACAGCGCAGGCAGTCCCGACAGATTGAACGGGGCCGTGGCGGTCAACATGTGCCAGGCCGGTACGGTCACGCCGTTGATCACATACTCGGAGAGGCCATGCAACGGGGCGTGAATCGGCGTTACCGGGCAGAGGAAGGCGTCGTAGTTCTCGAAGAAGCCGGCGAATATGTCCTTGTAACGCTCCGTGGCCTGTTCGGCGGCGACGTATTCCACGAGTGACGGATTGGGTGCCTCGAGGTAGGTGGCAATGCTTTTGGACAGTAGCGACTGGCGGTCTCCGACGAACCGCGCGAAATACGCTTGCCTCTCCGGAATGGTGAACCTGGAGTAGATTTCCAGGCTGTTCATTTGCTCGAGCGCTGGGAGTCGAACCTCTTCGACAACGCAGCCTTTGTCTTGCAGCGCGCGGGCGGCCGCCTTGACTGTCGCGACGACGTCGGGCGCTATCGGACCAAACCCGCGCTCCGCCAGCCAGCCGATACGCAACGGGCGAGTGGATTGACGCTGTGCGTCTGCATTCATGTCCAACGGACCTTCGCCATATCCATCGATACCATCTGGTCCCGCAAGGACCGAGTACGACAGGGCGATGTCTCGGACGCTACGTGCCAAGGGGCCGACATGCCAGCAACGTCGCGGGGCTTGTGGCCAGTGTCCGGTGGTCGGAATGCGTCCGAGCGTTGGTTTGAATCCGAGAATGCCGGTATGCGCGGCTGGTCCTCGGATCGAAATACCGACGTCGCTGCCAAAGCCGAGCGGTGACATTCCCGCCGCAATCGCGGCCGCTTCTCCACCGCTCGACCCGCCGGGCGTGTGAGCGAGATTCCACGGGTTATTGGTTCTCCCGGTCAGCAGATTGTCGGTTTCGATACCGAAGGAAAACTCGGGCAGATTGGTTTTCGCCATCAGGATTGCGCCGGCCGCCTTCAGGCGCGAGACACCTGTCGCGTCCTCGGTGGGGATGCGCCCCTGGTAGAGCTTCGAGCCGCGTTGCGTTGGAACGCCGGCGGTGTCGATTGCATCCTTGGCGGTAAAGGGCACGCCATGAAGCGGACCCAGGGTGGAGCCGTTCATCACGGCGGCTTCCGCAAGCTTTGCGTTCTTCAGTGCCTGCTCGCCGAGCAATGTCACGATCGCATTCAACTTCGGATTCACGGATTCGATCCGATCAAGATGCGCCTTCATGACCTCGACTGGTGAGACCTGCTTCGATCCAATCAAGGCGGCCAGCTCCGAGGCATCCTTGTAGTGCAACGGAGAATCGGTCTTCTGAACGGGCAGGCTTTCCGGATGGGGGGAGGGACCTGCAGGGGCCTCGGTGGTGGATTGGGCGATAGCGCTCCTGGAAGTGGTGAGCATCGCGGCGACCGCGCCGACGGTCGCAAGAACATCCCGGCGTGTAACAGTCATCAGTTTTCCTTCGACAGAGGTGCAGTGGGCCTGTCCATGGATGATTCGGAGCGCCTTGTCCGCAAGTTCGAGCGCGCATGGGCACGTGTATGTCCAGAACCCGGTTGATGAAGCATTGGCCAACGTTTTCGGTATCGATACGTATGTGGCAAACGTCGCCTGTTTCGCGGCTGGTCGACCACGCACATGCGTAGGTTACGCCATAGCTAACTAACAGTTGGTAGTTTTGTGAGTGGGGTTCTCATGTGCTCCGTCGGCATGTTCTGGTGTGGCAACCGCCGAGCGATGACTTTTCAGGCCTCGATGCTCAAGGTCCGATTCGCCGGCAGCCCCGTTACGCGTATCGAGCCATGGTCGGTGGACGCGTGGCGGGCCTTCGTGGCGAAGCCGTACGCGGCGGTGCTGCAAGGCACGTTCGCTGGATCGCGGGTGGAAGTGAAGGCGTCGACAAGAGACGGCACCTGCATGTTGCGTGATGCCCATGCCGAACGATCGGTACGCCGGTATCCGTCAAAGACGTGTCGCCTTCCTCTACGACGTTGGGCGACACGTCTGGATGCCTTGGACAACATACGAGATCCCCTTGGCGAGCGACCTGGCGGCCGTCGTACCGCATCGTCGCCGACCCGGTTTCCACCTTGTCGTCGTGGTCGGTGTCGTTGCCTACCCGAATCAAATTGATCATTTTCGCGCCGGGCTACGGACATGCGTTGACTGTGCCGCACTCAATCCAGCGCTCTATAATCCTCCCGTCTTTCGCGGTATATCTAACTCTCCAGAACTTGAGGTTGTCAGCGATTTTTAATAATTCAACCATGTCCCCTTTTATTATGTAGAATTTTGTTTTGCCTTTGCTGGTTGGCTCCGCGTACAGGTAGGCTCGATTTGCGGTTACCTGCCTATTATCGGATGCTTTGCTATCCCTGGTCAGGTAAACGTCGAGTGGGCCGTAAAAGAAATCGCCGTCTGGATTTCTTGTGACCTTCCAATGCAATTCTCTGTTATTTATTGAAATATCTGAGATTCCATTTTTTGAACCAAAGAACGAGAAGAAGTTGATCGTCGCGCGTAACCCGTCAGGCGATATTGTTCCATTCAAATTGTTGATCCCTTCCGTGTCGCAATCAATTCTTTGTCCTTCCTCGGTGATAAAGCAGTAACTCCCTGTAATTTGATTGCCTGAAGATTTATGTAATTTAATGACAAAGGTGGAATAAGACTTTTTGCCTTCGTGTTGCGCAGATGCATACCGCCATTCGCCAAGAAGTGGACTCGCCTCAGTTTGAGGCGCTTGCGCAATCGCCGCCTCGGATCCAGGAAGAAGGCACAGTCCAATAAAAGTGCGTATCAATCTGTTCATGGTTTTGTCTGAAGTAGTCGTCAACACGGCCAAGCCAGTCCTTCAAAAAAAATGACTTGGATAGAATCATTGTCGACCGGCATGATGTTGCTGTTGTCGATCAATTCGAATCCCGGCCAGTTCCACGGCCCGCACATCCGCACGAGCGGATGATCTTGCTCACAGACCCATCCCTGCCGTGCGCTGCCGTCCTTTGCACCGATCGTCATGAGGAATCACGCGCGGCCCTCGTCGTCCTTCAATGCAGCAGGCCGTCCTTCAATGCAGCAGGCCGTCCAGCAACTGCGGATCGTGCCGGATTGAGTCAGTGCCGTGGGCCCGGTCGCGCTGGCCCGAGAGTGGTTCAGCTAGATGAGGCTCGACGAGAGACGGCGCCCGCATGTCGCGCGATCGGCACGCCTGCGTCTGTCAACGACGTGTCGCCCTCTTCGATGAGATTGGGTGACACCTCGGGATGCTTCGGGCAGGAAACGAGGTCTCCCCTGCGGGCGACGCACCGGCCGTCGTATTGCATCGTCTGCGAGCCGGTTTCCACTTTGCCGCCGTGGTCGGTGTCGTCGCCGACGCGGATTAGATTAATCCTCGTACCGAGGCGTTAAGGGTACATATATTCGGTATGATGTCCGACAAATTTATCGCCGACGAAATCGAAGCAAAAATTACCCTCTTCAAATGCTCGGTATACCAATATTGCTCCGCTGATACAAACTTTGTTGCTGTCTAATGAGTAGGTGATTTTGCCATCGTCTTTGGCGATGCGCCGACCACGCATATAGCCAGAAAACGCATCGATAGGAAGCGGATAGACCACACCGGTTTGCGTGTCGATGGCTACGACTGTTCGCTGGTGATAATTTTTGAACTCTGGATAGGTTAGAAGAATGTAGTGGCCGTTAAAATTGGGAGAATTATTCTTGATCGCATCCTGGTATGCTTCAACATGCTTGGCATCGCAAAAATCGATCGGGCTATATTGGAATGAGCAATTTGTTAACGCAGATGTTGCGTATAAAATTTTTGCCGAAATATATTGATGATTGCTTGTGTTGTCTTGCGTTTGCGTCTTTGCGAAGAGGCAGGGAGATGCGATTGTGAGAATCGCGAGTATAGTCGCTTGAAGTGTCATTTCAATTTTGGTTTGCCTTGCGCTGTGAATTTCGGTTGGACTTCATGCTCGTTTTTATGCCAGGGGACGGGTGCTACTAAACGCCGCTCGACAGCAGACGACATGCTGCGCGAAGGGGGGCGCATCGGTCAACGACATGTCGCACTCTTCGATGACATTTGGCGACACATTTGGATGCCTCAGACAGGAAACGCGATTTCCCTTGCGGGCGACATACCCGCCGTCCTATTACATCATCTGCGACCCGGTTTCCATCTTGCCGCCATGGTCGGTGTCATTACCGACGTGAATTAAGTTCATCACGGCGTATCGTGGCCCATGTAAGTGGTGTGATGGCCCACGAATTTGTTCCCTTCCAGGCGGAAGCAAAATTTTCCGGTTTCATTGGCTCTGTAAACTAGAATTGAGCCATATATACAGACTTCGTTGCTTTCCTTTGAGAAATTAAGTTTTGCATGTTGTGCCGAGGTGCCCACTTCCTTAGAGACGGTTTCATAAAGGCTGCTCGACGCGCCGAAGGGTATTCCAGCAGATCAGGCAGCAACCGAGTTTGAGGAACGCGCCGTGAATGTCCGCACGTCGCTCGAAACGAATACGGAGGCGACGGAAGTGATGCAGCCAAGCATGCGTGCGTTCAACGACCCAGCGATATTTGCCAAGGCCGCTGCCGTGTTCGGTACGGCGCCTGGCGATCACCGGCTCAATACCGCGATTGCGCAACGCTCGTCGATGTCGCTCGGAGTCGTATCCTCGATCGGCGTAGACCACACGCGGTCTTTGCAGCGGGTGGCCTCGCAGTCCGCGAATCGGCGCAATCGCGTCAATCAGCGGCAGCAATTGCGTGACATCGTTGACGTTCGCGCCGGTCAGGATCGCGGCAAGCGGCGTGCCGTTGGCGTCGGTGACGATGTGGTGCTTGGAACCGGGTCGCGCGCGATCGGTTGGGTTTGGCCCAGTTTTTGGCCCGCCCCAACTGCGCGAATCGATGATGAATCGACAGCGGCTCGCGAGAAGTCGATTTGGTCTGCTGCGCGCAGCTTCGCGAGCAGCAGCTCGTGCAAACGGTCCCACACACCGGCAGCCTGCCAATCGCGTAGCCGTCGCCAACATGTCACGCCCGAGCCGCAACCCATCTCGGCAGGCAGATCGCGCCAGCGCAGTCCGGTCTTGAGAACGAACAAGATGCCGGTCAGCGCGGCGCGATTCGAAACCGGCAGGCGGCCCGGGTTCTTCTTGCGCCGTGGCTTGGATGGCGGCAGTAACGGCTCGATCAGTGTCCACAACTCGTCGTCGATGATTGGCTTGCCCATCTCCTCGTCTCGGTTGTTCCGATGCCTGAGGTTAACAGCTCGCCGCGAAAGTTAACAGCCCCTCGGGCCCTTTTTGAAACCGTCTCTTAGGAGTGTCGAAGTAGGAATCTATCGGTACCGGATAGACGACCCCGCTTCTTTTATCGATCGCGACCAATGACCTCTCGTCGTCCCATTCTTTAATTGGAAGAAGGATGTAGTCGGAATTAAAATTAGCCGGTTTATTTTTGAGCGCTGAATTGTATTCTTTGATGTGCCGGTTGTCGCAAAAAATCAACGGGGGAATATTTGAACGAGCATTCGTCGCTGGGGTAAGCAATTTCCACTTTGCTAAATGTCATCGTCGGTGGCGTTTCGGCCCAAGCGGTAGCGATGGGCGACGTAAGCTCAAGCAGCATGCCCGGAGCGATGACAAATAATGAATTTTTACACTTCATTTTTCTAACGGCTCCTGTCGATTTCCTCAAGCACTGTAATCACCATTGCGGTCGATCTGCAGTGGTCGGTGTTGTCGCCCGCGCGAACTAAATTCATTGCTCTTTAGATTCAGTAGGTGTTTTCTGAACCGGCGCGATGCCTAGCCCATTAGGAGCAAGGCGGCTACTTTGCACCCAACCCAAGACCGGCTTCGATTGTCTTGAATTTAAATATGCGACTGATGTAAATCCGCGATAGCTGGTATAAGCTTCGACAGATTCGTTCGGTAGTATAAAAATTCCTTTCACTTCGCAAGAATAATCTGGTGCTGAATAAAATTGGAGGCGTCCGCGGCCAATAACGGTTCTGCCAGCCTCTTCGCCGGCGATATAGTCTCCGTTCTTTGAGGCGGTATAGTTCAATGTTTCACAATTAACTGAGGCGGATGCTAGGCATATTTCAGCGTAAGCTGTCATAAAAATTAACAGACTTATTGACGTTGTTTGTCTAAAAAAATTGGATTGTGTGATCATGTTTTTTCCTCTAGATCGTATTGCGTGAGATTGTATGGATCGATGTAATTATTGATCAATTTTTTGCTATAGTTCGGGTCGGTTGCATAATGGTGGTCAAGGGCCTTTGCAAACTTGTGAGCGTCTGGTATTTGGGCGCGTGCCTCGGCATATGCCCGGCCGGTTGCTAGTAGTTGTCCGTGAAAATCAAATGCCTCGATCAAATTCGGAAATTTCCTGAACGGCTGGGGAAGGCGAACCTCCTTTCCGTTAACGAATTCGGATGTCATGGCGTTGACGTAGTTTCCGCTCGCTAGATCCTGCTTGTTCGCTTTAATGCCGAATGGATTATTGCTGCCTGATGGTAAATGGTGCCCGAAACCGCTTTCCAACGCCCACTGTGCAAGGGATATAGAGGCGGGAATACGCCACTTCGCTTGCGCTGCTTGTGCTGCCTCGTTGACCTCTGCAGGAAACGACCTCGTTCCGATTACCGCAGGCCTCACCGACTTGAAATTCCCGACAAGGCCTATCGGATGAAAATGCCAAGGGCTCGGTTCCTTCGGAAACCCCTCCACACCAGACACCTGCTCCCACCACTGCAACTTCCCAATCCGTTCAATCTCCGTCTTCCACAGCCACAGCAACTTCTTCATCAATGGCGACAGCGCCTCCCATTTGCCCAGGCCACCGCCCCATTCGCTTTCGCACCGTACCACCAGATGCGATAGCGCCTCAGCCATCCACGGCGTCTCCAACGCGTGCTTCAGCTCGAGCGCGGTGACCTTCCCATCGTGGTCCGTGTCGATCGCTTTCTCGAGGTTCGTGATCAGCGGGCCGGCATTGACCGTCGCCGCGCTCGCCTCGAACTCGGTCTTGCTTTCATCGGCCAGGTACAACTCGGTGACATGGATGTAACGCTTGAGCATATCGACCGGCATGATGCTGCTGTTGTCGATCAATTCGAAGCCCGGCCAGTCCCACGGTCCGCACATCCGCACGAGCGGATGATCTTGCTCACAGACCCATCCCTGCCGTGCGCTGCCGTCCTTGGCACCGATCGTCACGAGGAACCACGCGCGGCCCTTGTCGTCCTTCACCGTGCTGTTCGTGCCAGCCTTATCCAGGTCGATGCGTCGGAACACGTCGCGAAAGTCGGCACCGGGGCCTTTCGCATTGGAGAGGTTCAGTGGGAAATCCTTCCAGCCTGGAACGATCTCCGACGTTGTTGTATTGGCGAGCGATCCTTCAACCCATACCGGCGTACCCGAATCCGTGTACGTGGGTTTCGCGTGACGGCCGCCATGAACCGGCGCGGCCGTCTTCGGTTGCACCTTGACCCATTTGCCTTTGGCATTGGCGTCGAGGGGGACGAGCTTCACGCCCGGCTGCAGCTTCTGATCGGGCTCGGCCAGCTCGTCGACCAGGTGTGCCCCGGGCGAGATCTCCAGGAACGTCTTCGCGGCCGGCAATTCCTTCGCACGAGCTCGACTTTTCTGAATGAACGTCGCGAGTTCGGGCCCGGCGAACACCTCCAGGTGAAGAAGAGGCCGGGTTGGTTTCGCCGGCAGCAGCTTGGCCTCGGTGTAGCGCAGGTAGTGGCCCAGTTGGCCGATGACCTCGCCTGCCTTGACGGGATATGGCTGCTTCAACACGACGACCGAATCCAGCGGCTGCGGGTTCACGACCGCGTCCAACTCCTTGGCATAGACGTAGCCATATGGCGCATGTGGAGAAGGGGTGCGACCCACCACGGCAGCCGCCGGCGTGCCCGACTTGATGGTCTTGATCTTCGCCCAGCCGGGCTTCGCCTTGGCGATCTCGTCGGTGTCCGATACCGTCAATTCGGATCCTTTCGGCATCATCCCGATGATCTTGCCGTTTGGAAATTCGCGAATCCGGATGCCTTTGACCGGTGGCGGCAGGCTCGCCGTGTCGTCGTCGGGGGCATCGGGTTCAGGGACTGTCTTGAAATCGCTCTGGATGAATTCGCCGATCAAGTCGCGCGGCGGCGAGGCGGGGGTTTTCGGCTTGGCAACGTCTTGCGAGTCGTTCGCCTTGTCGCCCACTCGATAGAACCGCTCTCCCTCCCAATACGGCATGGGCGCCATATTCAACTTTGCAGCGTCGACTTGCGCAACTTTGGCCTGTGCTGCTGCGGACTGGTAGGTGTTCCAGTCCATCAGGTGCATGTAGAGGCTGAAGAAGGTCAGCGTTTCGCCTGGCCGGGGCTGACTGGATGCCGGCTGGCCAGCGGCCTGTTGGCTTGCATCGGGCTTAGGCGGGGGCGGCGGAGGTAATTGCAGCTTATGCCGCACCAACACGAAGCCCGTGGCGTACAGGGCATGGCGGCCATCCGGGTAGTCCTGCTCCGGATATTTGCTGTCCAGCCGGTACGCCACCACCTCGCCGTCGGCGATCACGCGAATTCCCGCGTCCTGTTTGAGGTGTTTGGCGGTGTTTTGGTCGAAATGGACGCCGCCGTGCCACATGCCATTCGCGCCCAGCGGATAGAAGCCGTCCTCGGCAGCGGCCAACGCCTTCATATAGGTCATCGGGGCGCTCCCGCCGCTCTTGTCGACAGAGGCGAAGGGAAAGGCCCAGGCGAGCGGCTTGTACGGTTCGGGCGCGGGTGCGCTCGATGTGGAAGGTGGGTTCGACGGTTTGGCGGGCGGGGTAGGGTTCCCGGATGAATGGCGCTGGCTCATGGCGATCGGAATCTCTCGTTCATTTCTTATCGTGAGGGGCGGTGCAATACGTTCAGCCCGAGAACGGCGTGCCGCGTCCGCCCTCGCTGGCGATCGGCGTGGCCTGCAGCTTGTCGCGGATCGTCCCGCTCGCCGCGCCAAGCTTGTTCCACGTGGTGCACTTTTCCAGGATCTGGCCCGTCGTCACATTCTCGATGACACCGCCCTTGATGCTGATGTACGAGCCGCCGGCACCAATCCATACCTCGTTCGCAGCGGTCAGCACCAGCCGACCGTTTGCGCTCTCGATCTTCACATCTTCCAGGCCAACGACCGACAGCGGGCCGCCCTGCGCCTGGATATCTACTGGTCCCTTCGCCGCAAAGATCTTGATACCGAGATTCTGGGCGAACACGCTGACCTTATCGAGCACGCTGGCGAGCAGGGATTTTCCCGCCGCCAGATTGATATTCTCGCCGGCCGCCGTATTGACCTGTTGCGTCGCGGTGAGATGCACTGACTGCTGCGTGGACGTCGCAATGCCCTCGGGGCTCGACAGCAGCATGACCGGCCTCGAAAAGCCGTTGGCGTTCCCGGTGCCGCCGCCGGCCGTTCGGCCGCCACCCGCCGTGCCAGCGATCGTCTTCTGCGTCCCGTCCGTGAAGGACTTCAGCGCTTTCTGCCCGGCTTGCAGGCTCTCGGCGCGATTCGTCTCGCTTGCGCTTGAGGCGGTTTCGAACACGGCTTCCACACGTGCCAGCGATTCTGTTGCGGCAGTCACATTCAGCGGTTGGTCGCTTGCCGGTTGCGTCGATACATAGAGCCCCTGTTCGGCACGCACGGCGCCGTACGCGTTGGACTTCAAATCGAAGCCGTTACCGAGGAACGCGCCACGGGTGTTGTCCGAATGGTCGACAAGATGACCGAGGTGAAGATGGGAGTGATAGCTCGTGGTGTAGAGGTGAACGCGGTTTTGACCCGTGGCATCGTCCATGACGAGCTGGTTAAAGCCGTCGCCGCCATACTCCCGGGATCGGAAGCCCGACAGCAGGCCATGCGTGTTCCACACCGGCATCGTCGATCCACCGTGTAATCGCGAGATGATGACCGGCCGGTCGCAGTCGCCGTTCACGAATCCCAGCAGCACCTGATCGTCCTTGCGCAGCGGGAAGTAGCCGCCGCGCTTCGCACCCGCGTCCGGCATGGCAGCGCGAATCCAATTCGTCGATTTCAGCTTCGGGTGGTTTCGACTGTTCGTCGTCCGAACGCGGACCCGATTGCCTTCGTCCGTCAGGATCTCATCATCGCTGTCTGTCACGACGATGGCTGTCTGGAGATGCATCTCCGGCTTCTGGTGCTCGAAAGGGCTGCGGAAAGGCGTGCGGCGGCGCTGTGCCTCGATTTCAACCTGGATAAAGCCAACACCGCCGTCGCCGTGCCTGACGGCGGCGCCAGCGCCGGCCGCGCGCGCCTGTTCGACCTCGTTGCGCAGGCTGCGAGGAAACCGCGTCAACGCGTCGATGCCGGGGATATTGTTCTGAATCAGCCAGTCACTGGCGATGATGGACAACTCGCGATCTTTCGGCGGCAGCTTGTCCAGAATGGGATGGCCGGTCAGCTTGAACCAGTAGCCGGGCAGGGCATAGCGCGGGCTGCCGACGGCGAAATAGCGTTTCGCGCGGGACGCCCATTCTTCCGTGCGGATGCGCGCCTGTTGCTCGCCCATGCCACTATTCGACCATGCCTGCGAGCCCGTGTAGAGGTAGTCCTCTCCCTGCCCGGGCAACTCGTCCAGATCGGCCGCCGGCGTGCTGATCCGTTGATCGGCATTAGGACGTTTGTAGTCGGCCGCGCCGAGCGTGAGGGACTCGCTCTGTACGTCCTGCTGCTCCCCGAGCTGAGTCAGGCCGTCGAACTCCTCGTTCATGCTCGAGTGGCTGAATTTCATGTCACCGCCGGGAAGCGACGGGCCGCAATACAGATCATCCATGATGACGACTTGGTGCGATTTCCCATCCTGCGCGAAATCGAATCGCGGGAACACGCCGACCTCCTCCATGCAGCGATGGACGAATTTCCAGTCGGTTTCCCACTGCACGCGGTGCGAATACGAGCGCATCGCGGCGCGCAGCTCGAGCTTGTACTGCCCGTTCGCCTGGGGATGCTTGTCGAACACGTCGCTCAGAATCTGTGAGCCGTTTGCTTCTTGCCAGTCGCGTCGATCGCTGCTCAGCTTGAGGAAACTCAGCCAGGATGAGAAGTGGACCTGGAAATAGGAAACCGAGCCATCGCTACCAAGACGGCGAGCGCGCTGCACGTAGCCGTGGATGGGCAGATAGTTTCCGTCGGTTTGCTGAATCCAGAGCGTGACCGGCTGCATCAGCAGCGTCTTGAATTGAATCGAGTTCCCGCTCGTCGACAAGGCGTCGACAACCACCTCGAAATTTCGTCCGAGCCGCGCCTTAAACTTTACGTACAGTGGAACGAGCGCGTCCTTGCCGATTGGCGTGTCGAGTTTGACGAGCCGTTCGTACTGGGTGTAACGGGCTCCGAGCAACTGTTCCAAGGCCTTGATAGCCATGAGGAAACTCCGAATCTGTTGGACCGGAGATGAGCAATCTCGGGCAAAACCGGTCGCAATATTATTGGCATTGGCCTAAGCCGCCGAGACAGCGGCTCATGGCGCAATGCCGGTGGCGTAGCTCCTCTCAAAGCGCAACCACACGGTTTGAATCGACCCACGCACGATGCCTAGTGCTTTTTCGTGCCGGATTTTTCATTCTAGGATTAGCCGCAGCGTGAGCGACTGATCTTCCGCATCATCCCCGACGCGACCAATCCACGCACAGCACCCCCAGCGATACCAGCGCCGCCAGCGCCGCCGCGACAAACGCCCCCGGCACGCCAAACCCCTGCGCCACGACCCCCGCGCCCGGTCCACCAACGGCCAGCCCCAGATCGAAGCACGCCAGGTAAGCCCCGATCGCGAGCCCGCGATTGTCGCCAGACACGCGCCGCATCGCCTCGACCCCGAACGACGGAAACACCAGCGAATAACCGAGCCCCATCAAACAGGCGCCGACGAAGGCGATCGACGGCCCGTTCGCCCACGCGATGGTAAGCAGGCCGACAGCCTCGACCAGCAACGACACGAACCCCGTGCGATACCCGCCAAAGCGATCCGGCAAACCACCGAACAGCAGCCGCACGACGATATAAGCGCAACCGAAAGCAGTCAGCCCCAGCCCCGCATGCGGCCATGACTCAACGCCATAACGCAGCGCCAGAAAACCTCCAATGGTCGCCGCGCCGGCGGAGGCGAGCGCCATCCCTAGCCCCGGCGCCCAGATCAACCTCAGCATCGCCAGGAACGAAGCACGCCGCGCGGCAGCCGCCACCGGATCGGGATGCCAACCGGCGGCGATCGCGAGCCCCGCCAGCGGCGTCAGCGCTGCGGCCAGCCCCACCATCCCGAAACCGCCGGCATGATGAATCGCCAGCCCGATCGGCGCGCCGGCCGCCAGCGCGGCATACATCGCGATGCCGGACCAGGCCATCGCCTGCCCCGCGTAGCGCGTGCCAACGCGAGCGATGCTCCACGCCGCCAGCGCCGTGATGAAGAAACTCTCGGCCAGCCCCAGCACCAAGCGCGCGAGGCACAGCAATGCAATCGCGATCAACGCATGCGTCGCCCCCGCAAGCGCTGAAGCACAGTAAATCCACCCAGCCACCGACGCGCCCGCCAACCCGAGCAACGCGGTAGTCTTGCTGCCTTTCGCATCGGCCAGCCGGCCGGCGAACTGGCGTGTCAGCAGCGTGGCCGCCGACTGCAAGCCAACGATCACGCCCACCGCGACGGTACCGAAATGCAGCGTGCCGGGCACATAGAGCGAGAAGGTCGGCAACGGCAGCCCGACCGCGAGAAAGCCGAGGAAGGCCACGACCGAGAAGGGAATCAGTTGCCGGACAACCGGCTGTTGCTGCTGCATCGATGTCGTCTCCATGAACGCCGCGCGTGAGCACGCGGGCGGCGCAGTGTAGGCGTCGTCCGCGGATCATGGCAGGTCTCGCGCGTCATCGCCGTGATGACAAAAAGTCAGGCTCGATGGCGTAGCCTTGACATCAGAATGCGCAGTCAAGCGCCGGATCGGCCGTGCCGGGATGATCGACGGCCCGTGCCAGTCTTCCACTCAGGCAAGGAGATTTCGATGGCATTCGATGCGCGGCTGCTGAACGGCGCCGGCGTGCTGGCGGCGATCGTCGAGACCGGCAGCTTCGTGCGCGCGTCGGAAGCGCTCGGCGTGACTTCGTCGGCGATCAGCCGAACAAGTTTCGCGATTGGCGAAGCGCTGCGGCCGTTTGCGCGGATGCACGGTTCGCATCGAGCAGCGTGGCGGCCAGGGGCAGCGCGGCGGCGGTCTTGAGGAGCGTGCGGCGTCGGTTCATGCGGGAATCCTCCTGTCGTGGCGAGATGCGGCCCGGCGCTGGCCCGCTCCGGAGGGAGGCGGGGCAGGGCGGGCTCGATTCGTCGCTGCGCGCCGATGGCGGCGCGCGGGCGGCATCGCGTCGGTTTGCCGGGAGGCGAACCGACGCGATGCAAGGACAGTTTAGGAAGCGACGCGCGAGGAAAAAAGCGCGGTGGCGTCAGGATGCGGATGACGCGAGGTCATGCCTGGCATACAGGCCCATCTTCCCGGCACGCCGTTGCCGGTCGCAGCCGGTCGTCGCCGGGAGCCATCAAGCAAACCGCCCGAATCCGATTAAAAGCGCGTACGGATTGCGAAACGCACATAAGCCTGGCGCGTATTGGAGGAATCCCCCAGGTTGCCGATGTTCGCCACCGCGGCGGCGCCCGTCGACGAGATGCCGGACGCTTTCTGCAAGGTCGCCCCGGCGTAGAAATCCGTTCGCTTGGAGACGAAGTAGTCGGCGATCAAGCCCAATTGGTTGAAGTGCTGGTTCCCCACCGAGCCGCCGGCACCGTTGCCGACGGCGCTGCCCTTGGTGTACTCGTAGCCGATACCCGCATAAAACGTGGGCGAGAACTTGTATTTGATGCCGATCTCGCCGGTATTGAATTTCGCGGTATTGCCGCCGAGCGCGGTGATGTTGCCATACGCGACGTTCGAATACGCGGCGCCGATCAGCATGTTGCCGATCTGATAGGTGGCCCCGCCGGTGACCACCTGATACGAGGACGCGCTCGCATAACCGCTATTGAGCACGCCGCTGAGCTGTGTCGCGCCATTGGGGTTGCCCGTGAAGAAGCCGGTACTGCCTGCCGTTCCGGTCGGGTTCTTGAAGTACTCGTAGGCGGCGGCGATCGTGATCGGTCCATTGGCGTAGGTGAGGCCGGCGTTGTATCCGCTGCCGCCGGTGATGTTGCCGGGCTGGCCGCCGAGGCTCCATTCGCCACCGAAGCTGAATCCGCGATACTTCGGGCTGGTGTAACGGATCGTGTTGTTGAGCCGCAGCGAATTGTTCAGGTTGTCGAGGTCGCCGGGATGCGAGAACAGCGCGCTGCCGTAGTAGCCCATCGTCGAGACGGGCTGCACGAAGTAGAAGACCGAGTCATATTGCCGGCCGAGTGTCACGGCACCGAAGCGGCTGCTGGACAGGCCCACGAATGCCTGTCGGCCGAACTCGGCGCCGCCTTGCCCGAGCTGGCCATTGTTCAGGTTCACGCCGGATTCGAGCGTGAAGATCGCCGCCAGCCCGCCGCCGAGATCCTCGCTGCCCCTCAGCCCCCATCGGCTGCCGTTGATGCCGTTGGTCGAGTCGAGATTGAACTGCCGCCCGCCGACATTGTGGCCATTCACCACGTTCTTGTTGTTGCTGATGAATTGCACGCCCTCGTCGATAATGCCGTAGAGCGCCACGGAGCTCTGGGCATAGGCATGCGATGCGCACAACAGGGTTGTGCCGCATAACGCGACATAAGTTCGTTTCATTGTCACCTCCATGTATTTTCATTGTCGTGAGGCCGCCCCGTGCGTTCTCAACGATTCGAGCCACGGCCTGAATACCGCTCGCACGGGCGTGCGTCGACGCTTGCCCGGTCTGGAAACCGGCCGGGCAATTCGCGCACGTCAAGCGGGCGGCCATATCAGGCCGTTTGGGATTGCTTATTTAAATCCGGGTTCGACTACAGATTTGCGAATCGAAGCCGAATGGTCAGTCGACATGCAATAGCGACACGCCTTTTGTCTCTTTCACGAAACCGAAGATGATCGCGAGCCCCAGCAGGACACCGATCAAGGTGAAGACCCATATGCCGACCGCCATGTCGAGATGGAGAGTGCGGATCGACGACAGCACGACGTAGGGCGCGATACCGCCGCCGAACACGCCGATGTTGTAGATGAAGCCGACGCCGGAACCGCGCACGTTGCCGGGCAGGTTTTCCGCGATGATCGTTGCGTAGCAGCCGCCCGCGCCGACAATAAAGAAGCCCGAGAAAAACGCGAAGACAACGGCCAGCGGCATGACGTTCACCGAACTGACCAAGGCATAGACGCTCGCGCTGCCCAGAATCAACAGCAAGGCCAGGCCTTTCTTGCGCCCGAGATATTCCACGACGAAACCCGACGCGGAAAACCCGAAGATCTGCCCCACCGCCGAGGCGCTGGTCAGCCAACTGATCGTCGCGGCACTGAAGTTGAGCCCCTTCAGGAAGGTGGGCAGCAGCCCTTGCAGCGGCCAGGCGGCGAACTGCAGGAAGATCAGCATCAGGGCGAGTACCAGCACCAGCCAGGGATGCTCCGCGAACAGGCGGAACGCGGGCCAGCGGCCGCCCGCCTTGGCCTGCTGCTGGCTGCGTTGCCACATCGGGGATTCGGGCAGATAGCGATACAGCAGCCAGCCCAGGATGGCGCTGGGAACGATGCCGACGAAGAACAGCACGCGCCATCCGAAATGCGGATAGACCAGGCCATAGACGATCGCAGCCAGGATCGCGCCGATACCCCAGCCGGCGTCGAGCATGCCGATGCCGATCGCGCGATGCTTTTCCGGCCAGGTTTCCGCGATGATGGTGGAACCCAGCGCGAAGATCGGCGCCATCCCGAAGCCGAGCAACAGGCGGAACACGAGTATCGATGCGAAGCTCCACGCGATGCCGGTCAGCGCGCCACCTACCGTGAACCATGCCAGCGCGATCAGCAGCGGAATCTTGCGACCGATGCGATCGCTCAGGCTGCCGAACATCAACCCCCCCAGCCATCGCACGCCGAAGGTGGCCAGGATCAACAGCGAAGCCGTGCTGGGCGCCACGCTGAATGCCTTGGCGATGTCCGTCAGCACGAAGGTGACCAGCAGGAAATCGAAGGCGTCCAGCGCCCAGACGCACCACACGCCGATCAATACGCCCCATTGGCCGAGGCTGATCTCGCGATACCACCGCCGCCCGGGATCCGCCCCGGCTTGTGCTTTTGCCGATTCAATCATGTTTCTCCTCCGTTATATCCCTTGGCTCTATCTGGCCTCGGCACTGCCTGTTTGACTGCTCATATTGCGCTGGCGTGACGTTCGATGCAGATGTCGAGAACGTCGCCGCCGTCGCGCTTACCCCAGTTTTCACTCGAGAAGATTTCGACCTCGTTGAAACCTTCGTATCCCGTTGCTTCAACCCAGGTTCGGATCGTCGGGATGTCGATCACGCCATCGCCCATCATGCCCCGATCGTTGAGCAGGTCGCGCGTGGGCACCAGCCAGTCGCAGACGTGAAAGGCCAGCAGGCGAGCGCGACCCGCGCGATCGATCTGCGCCTTCAGCTTCGGATCCCACCACACGTGATAGACATCCACCGCGACACCCAGCGCGCCGGTTTTTTCCGGATCCAGTTCGTCGCAGAGATCCAGGGCCTGCTCCAGCGTATTCACGCACGCGCGATCGGCCGCGTACATCGGATGCAGCGGCTCGATCGCCAGCGGCATGTGAACGCTGCGCGCGTAGTCGAGAACCTGCTCGATGCCGTCGCGAACCTGTTCGCGCGCGGCGCCGATATCCTTGCTTGCCGACCCGGCCGGCAAACCGCCGACCACCAGCACCAGGCACGGCGCATTCAACTCGCGCGCCTCGTCGATGGCGCGGCGGTTGTCGTCGATCGCCTGCTGCCGCCCGAGCGCCGTCGATGCCGGGAACATGCCGCCACGGCAGTAGCCGGACAACACGATGCCGGTGTCCCGCAGAAGCCGGGCCACGCTTGCGCTTCCCACCGCCGCGACCTGATCGCGCCAGGGCGAGATCGCGCGGATCTGGCGCCGGCCGCATTCCTCGATGATTCGATCGAGCGGCCATTGCCGGACCGTGGCCGTATTGATGGACAGCCAGCGGTGATCCTGGGACAGATCACGCATCCCACACTCCGTTCATCGCCAGCAAGGTTTTCATGCGCGTGGCGGCGAGCTCGGGACGCTCGAGCAGGCCTGCCGCGTCCGCCAGCCGGAACAGCTCCACGAAATGCTGCAGCGAGCGAGCGCTTTGCTGGCCCCCCACCATGGTGAAGTGCGGCTGATGGCCATTGAGCCAGGCCATGAAGACCACGCCCGTCTTGTAGAAGCGCGTGGGCGCGCCGAAGATGTGCCGTGCCAGCGGAACCGTCGGTTGCAGGATCTCGTGATAGCGCTCGATATGCCCCGCGGCCAATTCTCCGAGCGCGACGGCCGCGGCCGGCGCAATGGCGTCGAAGATGCCAAGCAGCGCGTGGCTTTGCCGATGGTTCTCCGATGCGCCGATCCCGTCTCCGGCGATCAGCTCGGGATAGTTGAAATCGTCCCCCGTGTACATCCGAACGCCTTCCGGCAGACGGCGGCGCATGGCGATTTCCTTCTGCTTGTCGAGCAGCGAGATCTTGATCCCGTCGACCTTGCCGGCATGGGCGGCGATGATGCCGAGGGCGGTATCCATCGCATCGTCCAGATCCGCGGTGCCCCAGTAACCTGTCAGCGCGGGGTCGAACATATCGCCCAGCCAGTGCAGCACGACCGGCTGCCGTGCCTGGCTCAGGATGCGATCGTAGACGCGTTCGTAGTCCGATGGCGATTTCGCTACCCGCGCCAGCGCGCGGCTCGCCATGACGATCAACGTTCCGCCCAGCGCTTCGATCGCCTCCATCTGTTCCTCGTACGCGCGAATCACGTCGTCCAAGCTGCGCGCGTCCTCCGGCGCGAGCTGGTCGGTGCCGCATCCGGATGCGATCAGCGCGCCCGGCGTGTGCCTGGCCACTTCCAGCGAACGCTTGATCAGTTCCAGCGAGCTGGGCCAGTCCATTCCCATGCCGCGCTGGGCGGTGTCCATCGCTTCGGCGACGCCGAGGCCGAGCGACCACAGGTATTCCCGGTAGGCCATCGTCGCTTCCCAGTCGATCGCGTTCTGCGTCGAGGGATCGTGACTGACGAACGGATCGGCCACCACGTGCGCGGCCGAATAGGCGATTCGCGCGGTTTGCGGGCGTACCTGGTGCGCCGTGAACGGGGTGGCTTCGCGCAGTCGATACGGCTGCAGGGTGCCGTCGCCGGCTGGGAGCTTCAAGGTAATGCTCATCGGTCTCTCTCAACGAATGTCTGGCGTGCAGGGAATTGACAGTGCCCGTCTTGTCGTCGGCCCTTGTCAGGTTTGTGCACGAACGGCAAAGAAATCAAGGACGGCGTCGATCTGGCCTTCCAGCATGGCGGGGCCCTGGTGGATGGCGCAGCCTCGCTCGCTCGCCGCCAGCAGCAGCGGTGTCATCACCGGCTTCAGGATGATGTCGGCGACCAGCGCGCCTCCGGCCAGGTGCGTGATGTCGAGCGGCAACGGATCGTCGGGGCGCATGCCGATCGACGTGCAGTTGACGATCACGTCGAAGCCCTGTGCATCCGGCTTGGCCTCGAAAACGTCGAGGCCAGGCCGGTGGGTCTTGATGCCGTCCACCAGGGCCCGGCAACGTCGCGTGTCGATATCGAACACGCCGATCGCATCGGCGCCCGCCGCGGCGACGGCGTGCGCGACCGCGCAACCTGCTCCGCCCGCGCCGATGACCAGCACGCGACGTCCCGTCAGCGTCTGTCCTCGCGAGGCCAAACCCCGGATGAAGCCTTCCCCGTCGAAGTTTTCGCCGATCAATCGGCCATCCTCGGTTTTCCGGATCGTGTTGAGCGCGCCGGTGAGCCGGGCCTGGGGGCCCAGCTCGTCGACCCACTCGGTGGCCGCGATCTTGTGCGGCACGGTCACCACCAGCCCGTCGAAATTCCGGATCGCACGGAAGCTGTCGATCACTTCCCGCAGCGCGTCGGGCGCCACATGCAAGGGCACCAGCACGGCATCGGCGCTGCGCTCGCGAAAGGCGGTGTTGAATAAGCGCGGCGATGCAACCTGGGCGATCGGATCGCCGACAATGGCATAGACCCGCGTGCTGCCGGACAGCGGGCCGGGGATGCCCTGGACGGTCGTCATGCCGCGGCCCCGTTGCTGGCCGCGAGCCTCGGATGCGGCGCCCGCGTCTTGCCCGCCAGATTCTTCGCGATTCCCATCGGCTCCGCCCTGAAGATGCGCTCGTCCATCGTCCGCAGCGCCGGGGAAATCAGCGGGCGGAATCCCATCTGGCTCAGGATGTCGCGTTCCAGATCGATGCCCGGTGCAATCTCGATCAGCTCCAGCCCGTCCGACGAGGAGCGGAACACCGCCCGCTCAGTGACGAACAGCGTGGTCTGGCCGCGCTCGCGTCCATATGGACCACTATAGGAAACCTGTTCGAGCTTCTCGACGAACTTGCGATGCTTGCCCTCGGTCACGATGGCGAGTTGGCCGTCGCCGGTGGCGATCTGCAGGCCGCCCGCGGTAAATGTGCCGCCGAACACCATCTTGCGGGCATTCTGGCTGATATTGACGAAGCCGCCGATGCCGATCACCCGGTTGGCGAACCGGCTGATATTCACGCTGCCTTGCGCATCCACCTCGACCGCCGAGAGGAAGGCGAGATCGAGGCCGCCGCCGTCGTAGAAATCGAATTGGTAGGGCTGATCGATCATCGCCCAGTAGTTGCGGGAGGCGCCGGCGTCCAGGCCGTTGGCCGGTGCGCCGCCGATCAGGCCCTGCTCGTTGGTCAGCACGATGTGCTCGAGGATGTTCTCCTCGGCGGCCACGATGCCGATGCCCGTGCAGATGCCCGAGCCCACGTTGCAGATCGCATCCGCTTCCAGTTCCATCGCGCAGCGTCGCGCGACGATCTTCCGCTCGTCCAGGGGCAGGGTCGGGAACGAGCCGAGCGGAATGCGCAGTTGGCCCGCGAAAGCCGGGTCGTGACGCGTCTGGTAGGTCTGGTGCTGGTCCGGCTCGACCACTACCACGTCCACCAGCATGCCCGGAATCTTGACGGTCTTGCCCGGCAGGGTGCCGCGCTGCGCGAGACGCTTGACCTGCACGATCACGATCCCGCCGCAACGTCGCGTGGCTTGCGCCATCGACAGCATCTCGCCGAACACGGCCTCGTCTTCCATCGAGATATTGCCGTCCTGATCGGCGGTGGTGCCGCGCAGGAAGGCCACGTCGATATCGAACGGCTTGTAGAACAGCCATTCGCGCCCCTTGAGTTCCACCAGCTCGACCAGGTCGTCGGTGCAGCGCGTGCTCTGCTTGCCGCCGCTGATGCGCGGGTCGACGAAGGTATGCAGTCCGACGTGGGTCAGCAGCCCCGGGCGCCCCGCAGCGATTTCCCGCATCAGTTGCGAAAGCGCGCCTTGCGGCAGCGTGTAGGCTTCGATTTCATTGCGGTTGGCCATGTCGGCAACCGCCGGCGCGTCGACCACGGTGCCGCACACCACGCGCTTGAGCAGGCCAGGGTGCGCAAAATGCGAAATGCCGCGATGCGAGCGATCTCCCAGTCCAACCGGGTGCAGCGACGTGATCGAACGCGGTGCCGCCGTGGCCAGGAAGCGCCGCTCCACCGCCTCGATCAGCGCTTCCGGGATGGCATGTCCCGACCCCGAACCGCCGATAACGATCGTATCGCCGTCATGGATCAAGGCTGTTGCCTGATCGGCTGTCAATACCTGCATCGCTGCTCCACCAGAAAAGTAAGTGGAGCGAGCTTATGACTTATTTACTAGTAAGTCAATTTACGGAAGGGGCGGTGTTTACCCTGCTCGATAGGCGAAAACAGGCGGACGCAGGTGGACACGCGTCGGACGACGCGAAGGAATATCGGGGAGGCGGGGAAGGGCGGGGAAGCGGTAAGCACCGACGCGCGGGAGGCGCGTCGAATGCTCGTCGGGATTACTTGCTTCGACGGCGTGCTTTCGGGTCCGGCGCGTAGGCGGACAACATCACGCGGGAGAAGGCATCGAAGAACAGCTTCAATTTGTCGAAGCCGCCGGTGCCATGCGTGAACACGGACGAGCTGTTCACGATGTTGATCAGCAGGAAGGCGAGATCCTCTCGCGGCGTGTCGTCTCGCAGTTCGCCGTTGTGCCAGGCCGTGTCCACGGCGAGCCGGATCCCTTCATGAATCGAGGAGGTGAACGATGCGAGCATGTCGCGCGCACTCTCGCTCAGCACGTCGCTCTCGAGCCGCAACCTGCCGATCAGGCTCCAGGACTGAGTGCCGTGATCGGTCGGGTTGAACTGCCGGTAGCGCTCGAAGTTGTACTCGACCACCTTTTGCAGCTTCTCCTGCAAGGTGGTGGTCTGGTCGAGCCAGATGCGCAGGTGCCGCCCTCGTGCCTCGGCCACGTAGTCGGCCACGACCTCGTCCACCAGCGCCTGCTTGTTGCCGAAGTGGTAGTGGATATTGGTGGTCGTCACACCGAGCCGGGTGGCGATATCGCCGTAGCTGGTGCCGTTGAAACCGCGGCTGATCAGCAGTTCCGTCGCCACCTGCTTGATCTTTTCGCGCATGTCGGAGCGTGCAGCGGCAGGCGCCCTGGCAGCCCGCTTTTTCCGCGTTGCTGTTTGCGTTCCGCCGCCGAGTTCGCTTTCCGTGCTGTTTACCATCTTTGACTGCCGCCCCTTCCGATCAGAGTTCACGCGCAGCATGCTACCGCATCCAGGCGCGCGACGCGGCACCGATCACACCTGCACGAGCAGGAGCGTTTCGCCTTCCTGCACGACTTCCTTGCGCATGTTCACGACTTTCATGGCGAGTGTCACGATGCCGCGATCGCTGCGTTTGGTGTTGCGTTTCGCATGAATTCGCACCTCGACATGGATCCGGTCGCCGATGAGCAAGGGGGCGCGGAACGACCAGTTCCAGCTCAGCGTCGCGATTCCCTTGAGCCGGACGGGGCAGCGCGTTTTCAGGCCGTCGGCGAGGGACAAGCCCAGCAGCCCGTGCGCTATCCGGCCCGGGAAACCCGCTGCCTGCGCGAATTCGTCATCCATGTGGACGTCGAACAGGTCGCCGGACAGGCCGGCGAATCCCACCACATGCGCTTCGGTGACGGTCACGCCGCTGGTCTGGTACGTGTCGTCGATCTGCAGGTCGTTGAAGCCATATTCGCCGGGCACCAGCACGCGCGCTGGTTTCTGGTCTTCCGACTGGTTTGTCATGTCCATCACTCTCACCCTGTTCGTTGTGAGATGCGATCATACCTTATTTACTAGTAAGGAAATATTGGGGCTGCGGCAGGCTGATGCCGGTGGTCCCGCGGTAGCGTCGGGCCTTGATTGCCGCTGACTCACCTTGCCCCGCCGGATCGCTAGCGTGTTCCGGATGGCGCCGGCCCGCTCCGCACGGAGGCGAGGCCGGCCCGATCTCCTCATTTTTCGAGGATATGTATCTCGGATTTGACGAATTCATTGGAACCGGGTCACGCGGCATAATCGGCCACGACAAGACTGATCCGAGGCGTAGCCGCTGCCCGACGATCGACCGTGATTCAGATTGATAATAAAAATTGCTTGTCTGAGAGAGTGCAATAAATCGTCTGGTTTATATCGTGAAGCCCATCGGAGAATTATCCGATGGGACGCGTAATTATTCTTGGAGAAAACATGTCGGAAAATAAATATACGGTCGCCGCAGTCGCGCTCCTGGCCGTTGGTACTCTGTTTGTCGAATCACCGGCCGTTGCCCAGGTGTCGATTAGTGGTTATACATTGCCGATGAATATCGCACTCGACGGCGCGCTCGAGGCAGTCCGCGCCTGCACGGCAAAAGGATACGCCGTCACGGCGACGGTGGTGGACGTGGCCGGAACGCCTGAGGTCGTGCTGCGCGGCGATCATGCCGTCATCCACACCAAGGACTCTTCCTATCGCAAGGCCTACACGGCGGTGTCGATGGGGCCGATTTTCCACTTCGATCGCACCAGCCAGTTTTGGGATGTTCTCGCGAAGTATCCGCCGATTGGCGCGCAATCGCTGGCATCGACCCCGAATGTCACGGCCTTGCCGGGTGGTGTGGCAATCAAGCTGCGGGATGAAACCATCGCCGCGATTGGCGTTGGGGGATCTCCCGGCGGCGACAAGGACGAGGAGTGCGCGATGGCAGGTGTGAAGAGGATCGAAAGTGAATTGATGCCTTGAAAATCATCGGCATTCAATGCGAAATATCGATCGCATGAGTTGAACCAGGGGGCGAACCCGCCGAACTCCAGGCGGTGTGCGCCCCCATTTTCATGTCGATGCCTCGAAGCTGAATTGCTCATTCTTCTGCGTTGGGAAATACCCATCGTTATCGCGATGGATCCATTACAATATTTTTTTCGTTTTCGGAGGCTGTTCAGGCGCCATGGATAGGTTGGAAGCTATGGCGATGTTGCTCGCCACTATCGAAACCGGCAGTTTTTCTGCTGCCGGAAGAATGATGAACGTGCCGGTGGCCACGCTGACGCGTAAAGTCACGGATCTCGAGGAGCAATTAGGTACGCGCTTGCTCATGCGAACGACGCGCAAGTTGAGTCTGACGGATGCGGGGCTCGCTTATGCGGTGACGGCGCGGCAGATCCTGGATCTGGTGAGTGAACAGGAGCGTGAGGCGACGGGCGAATTCACGGCGCCGCGCGGAGAACTGGCCATTACCACACCGGTGCGGCTTGGGCGGCTTTACGTGCTGCCTGAAATCATGAATTTCCTGGCGCTGTTTCCGGAGATCGACGTGAAATTGACTCAATCGGATCGCAATGTCGATTTGGTCGATACGCATGTCGACGTCGCGGTTCGTATCGGCCGCCTGCCCGACAGCAACATGATTGCGACGCGGATTGGCGCATTTCGAACGGTGGTCTGTGCCAGCCCGGCCTTGCTGAGGGAACGTGGCGTGCCCCGAACGCCGGCCGAGCTCGCAAGGCTGCCCTGCGTGATGTACAACGGCCCGATGCTGTCGCCGGACTGGACATTCCGATATCCGGATACGGGGCTCTTGGTCACTGTCCCGATTTCGCCTCGGCTCCAGGTATCGTCCGCGGATTCCGCGGTGGATGCCGCCGTTCGCGGGTTCGGATTCACACAGTTGCTGCACTATCACGTCGCGGAGGCCATCGACGCCGGGGAATTGGAAATCATTCTGGACGCGTTCGAGGTCGATCCCGTCCCGATACAACTCGTGCACGTCTTCCGCAGCGTCATGCCCCTGAAGCTACGGCGCTTTCTCGATTTCGTGACGCCCAGACTCAGGGAGTCCTTCTCCCGATTCACCAAGTCGGCATGATCCGGCAGACCAATCCATCAATCGGAAGCAGCCTGCCGTTCGTGGATCAGGCAGGCGGCAGGCTGGATTCGGTTGCAGCGTCGCTGCAACCTGGATGCGTTCATCGTGTCGCCGGCAAGGCGCGTCAGAACTGGGTCAGCCCGCCATCGACAACCAGCTCGGTGCCCGTGGTGTATGACGAATCATCGCTTGCCAGGTACAACGCGGTCTTCGCCAGTTCAATCGGTTCTCCGAAGCGCTTGAGGGCAATTTTCTGCGTGACGTCGCCGGCGACTTGGGAAAGAGCATCGTCAGGCAAGCCGATCTTGCTGTAGAACGGCGTCGCGATCGCGCCGGGGCTCACGGCATTGACGCGGATGCCGCGAGGCGCCAGTTCCGCGCCGAGGGTGCGCACGAGTGAGCGAGTCGCGGCCTTGGTGGCGGCGAGAATCGACAAGCCCGGAAATCCGATCGTATTGAGGAACGAGGTCGTGACGATAATGCTGCCGCCTTTGGCGATGATCGGAGCCGTCTTCTGAATGGTGAAGAAGGTACCGGTGAAGTTGAGGGAGAGGTTGTCCGCGACATACTCCTCCGTTATCGCTTCGAACGGGGCGACCGTGCTTGCGCCGGCGTTGGCGAACAGTATGCGATCCGTTAACGACGTCTTTCCAAGCCGAAGTAAAGGTCAGAAGCTAGGTGTCCACGTGGACACCTGCACACTGACATAGATGAATGAGACGAATGACCTCAAGAGCCGCCTGGTGATCGGCATGAAGCGCGACGGCCGGCGTGAGTACGACGAAGGCGCATTGAAGGAACTTGTCGAGCAGTGCCTGAAGCCGGGGGTGTCGATCGCCCGCATGGCAATCGAGCATGACGTCAATCCGAACCAGCTGCGCAAGTGGGTTGCAAAGTACCAGCAGAGGCAGCAAGAGCGTAGCCCGATGGCCGTCGACGGCGTGTCGATCGACATGCCGTCGGTCCGGTCACGAGCGATCGACCGGCCGCAACCGGCCTTCGTCCCTGTCGTTGCGACACCTCCTCCGATATCGCCCCCGCCATCACCTCCGACGATGAACCTCGCGTTGCAGGTGAGGCTGGCCAACGGTGTCGAGCTTGAGCTCGGCGGAGCTATCGCAACGCTGGACGAACTGACGACGCTGGTCCAGATCCTGGGGAGGCTGCCGTGTTCCGGTTCGACGACACCCTGAAGGTTTATCTGCACCGCGATCCGGTCGATTTCCGGTACGGCATGAACAGCCTGTCGATCCTCGTCGAACAGTCCATGCGCCTGAATCCGATGGACTCGTCGCTTTACATCTTCGGCAACCGGCGTCGCGACCGCATCAAGATCCTGGGCTGGGACGGTAGCGGTTTCTGGCTGCTCATGAAACGACTCGAGACGAGCCACTTCATCTGGCCCGACAGGAAGACCGCCGTCGTGACGATGACGCCGGACCTGCTGCACGCGCTGCTCGATGGTGACGATATTACGGCGATTCGGCAACATCCGACGCATGAATATCTTCGTGTGAGCTGAACGGGTAGACCCGCATGCCGGTCTAATCCGGCATGCCGATCAACGTCACGATCTCTGCCGATGAACTGACTGCGCTGCTCGCGATGCGTGAGGAGCACGCCGCACTTCGGCAGGAGCGCGACGAGCTGCGCAGCGCGGTACGATTGGTCACGGCCGAACGTGACCTTGCCGAAGAACGGCTGCGTTCCTACCGGCGCGAGCTGTTCGGCGCGAAGAGCGAAGCACGAGACTCCGATCAACTTGGCCTGTTCAACGAGGCCGAAGCGCTGGGCGCGACCGCAACACCCGCGACGGAAGACACGTCTGATACGACGGTCGCTGCCCACACGCGCAAGAAGCGCGGCCATCGCAAGCCGCTCGATCCCAACCTGCCGCGTGACATCGTACGGCACGAATTGCCCGAAGCCGAACGCTTCTGCGAAAACGACGGGCACGCGCTCGTCGTGTTTGGTGTGGAGATCAGCGAGCAACTCACGGTGATCCCCGAGCAGCTTCGCGTGATCCAGCATCAGCGCGTCAAGTACGTGTGTCCGTGCTGCGATCTGGGCATCAAGGTCACGCCGGCGCCGCCGCGCATCATCCCGCGCGGACTGTTGAGCGAGTCGGCGCTCGCGTGGATCGCCGCCGGCAAGTACCAGTTCGGTATGCCGATCTATCGCCAGGCCGGCTTGCTGCGTCGCTTCGGCGGCGATATCTCGTCGAACACGATCGCCGCCAGCATGGTCCGCGTCGGTCTCGCTGCGCAGCCCGTCATCAACCTGATGCGCGACGCATTGCTCGACGCTGAAGTGATCTACTGCGACGAGACGACGCTCCAGGTGCTGAAGGAAGAAGGCCGCCGCCCTCAGACGAAGAGCTATCTCTGGGCGCAAATGAGCGGCTCGGGCGCGCCCGTTCGTTGCTTCACCTATACGCCAGGTCGCGGCACAAAACTGGGCGAAAAACTGTTCACCGGCATCCGCAAGGGCGCGGTCCTGATGACCGACGGCTATGAGCCCTACAATGACATCGCTCGGCGTCACGAGCTCGTGCATCTGGGATGCTGGGTTCATGTGAGACGGTACTTCATCAAGGCCGAAGATGGCGTGCCGAAGGCCGCGCGTACGCCCGACCTGCTCGCGACACGCTTCATCAGGCTGATCGGCAAGCTGTTCGCCGCAGAGTCTCGCAGCGAGACGTGGGGGACCGAACGACGACAGCGATTGCGACGACGATACAGTGCGCGCGTGCTCGACGCGATCCATGAACTGATGCTCGAGCAGTCCGCCGGCGTCGTCCCGAAGAGCCTGCTCGGCAAGGGGCTGACTTACCTGCGCGAGCAGTGGCCCAAACTCATTCGCTATGTCGAGAACGGCGACTGGCCGATCAGCAACAACCCTTGCGAAAATGCAATCCGTCCATTCTGCGTCGGACGCCGCGGATGGCTGTTCTCCGACACTGTCGACGGTGCGAACGCAAGCGCAAACCTCTACTCGCTGGTCGAGACCTGCAAGGCCAACGGCATCGATCCTTATCGTTATCTCACCTGGCTGTTTCAGCGTCTGCCGTTGGCGGAGGGCGTCGAAGACTATGACGCGCTGCTGCCCTGGAACATGCCTGTCGAACTGCGCTGATTAGAAGCCAGGTTCCGCTTCTCCTACCAAGCTACGCCGCCACCAACGCTCTGAGAGACGTCGTTGATGGACCGCGTACGGCGAACACCACGTCGATATGGCCGAATTTCGTCCGCGTCTGTTCAACCGCGTGCGCGATGTCCGCCACCTTGCGGATATCGGCACGAACCAGCAGGGCCGTCCCGTTGAGCTCCTTGCCTGCGGCGGCCAGGCGTTCTTCATTCGAGCCAACCAGCACCACATTGGCGCCTTCGGCCTGGAAGAGTTTCGCGGTTTCCAGGCCGATGCCCGACGTGCCGCCGGTTACGAAGGCCACCTTGTTCTTGAGCTTCATTTTCGTCATCCAGTAAAAAATATTCCGGTCATCCAGTGATGACTGTCGAATGTCATTGAATGGAAGGCATGTCGTAGACCTTTGAGCGTTGTCGATCGTCAGTTCTTCGACGCACACCTCGCCTGATTCGAATCATGCACGTAGTCGCTGGATGGCGGAATCGACTGAATTCGCGCAACATCTCGTCGGAATTCGAAGAAATATCGGGTGACGCGTCATTGGCCGGGGTGACGATCAATTCGCATAGCTGACGATGGCCGATGGCCGATGGCGGCATGCGGCGCGCGCGGCGGGTTGTGCGAACGTGGGGAAGCGGCCGGGGAAGGGGCGGCGGTCGCGCGAATTCGAGCAACCGGATAGTCGGAATTGCCGAGGCCGAGTCGGCGATAATGCCGGCAAGAGAGCCGAGGGCATGACGAGAAGAGCTCGACGTCAGCCGAACTGGCACGAACGGCCCAGTTTCATTCTTCCGCCTTCAACCTAAACCCACCCCATGTACTCCTCCACCTTCATCTTCGCCGCCGGGCAGTTCGACGACACCTTCCACCGCCTCGACAAAGCGATCGCGGACGCCGCGAAAACGATTCCGGGTTATCTGGGGGAGGAGACATGGGAGAACGCCGCCACGGGCCTGACGTCCAATGTGTATTACTGGGAGTCGCTGGAAGCGCTGCAGGTTTTGATGAAAAACCCGGCGCATCTTGAGGCGAAAGCCGTCCAGGCGAACTGGCTGGACGGCTATCAGGTGATCGTTTCCGAGGTGATCCGCACTTACGGTGACAGCAAGCTCGCGCATCCGCTGGCAGCGCGAGGCACGGGGCCGCAAGTGGGCGAATCGAGCGGGACCTGAGCGACGATACCGCGCTCATCCCGCATGTCGTTGAGCCTCAGGCCACACCCGCCCGAATACAAGCCACCCGCGCCGCCGACCCACCCCGCACTTCCGGCAGCGGTCTGTCCTGCGCGCAAGCCTCGATCGCATCCGGACACCGCGTTCGAAACGCACAACCCGAAGGCGGATTCATCGGCGAGGGCATCTCGCCGGAAAGCAGCAAGGGCCGCCGCGCGCGCTCGCGTGCCGGATCCGGCGTCGGCGCCGCCGCCAGCAGCGCCTTCGTATAAGGATGCTGAGGCACGCCATACACATCATGCCGAGCCCCGAACTCCATCACGCGCCCGAGGTACATCACCAGCACTCGCTGGCTGATCGCCTTCACCACCGCCAGGTCATGCGCCACGAACAGGTAGGACAGCGAAAGCTCCCGCTGCAGGTCGCGCAGCAGGTTCACGATCTGCGCCTGAATCGACACATCCAGCGCCGACACCGGCTCATCGCAGATCACCAGCCGCGGTTCGCCGATCAACGCACGCGCGATGCCGATACGTTGACATTGTCCACCCGAGAACTCATGCGGATAGCGCATCAGATGATGCGCATTCAAGCCCACGCGCTCGAGCATGGTCCGCACGCGCAGCCGGATCTCCTCCCGCCCGAGCCCCGGCTGATGCGTCACCAGCGGCTCGGCTACTACCTGCTCGATCGTCATGCGCGGGTCGAGCGAGGCGAGCGGATCCTGGAAGATCATCTGCATCTCGCGGCGCATGGTGCGCGTATCGCGGCGCGAGCCCGACACCATCGTCTCGCCGCGCCACTGCACGCTGCCCTCGGTCACCGGCACCAGCCCGATCAGCGCACGCGCGAGCGTCGACTTCCCGCAGCCCGACTCCCCGACCAGACCAACCGTCTCCCCGCGGCGCACGTCGAACGACACGCCATCGACCGCGCGCAGCGTTCCCTTGCCCGACCACGGATACCCACCGAGCGGCACGCGAAAATGCACCTTGAGATCGCGCACGGCCAGCAGCGTATCGGCCGTCGCGGCATTCGTTGAAGCGAGTTCGGCGGTGCTCATCGCAGGCCTCCCGTGATTTCCGCAATGGGCCGATGGCAGGCGCGCACCGCGCCGGCTTCCGAATAGACCGTCAGCTCGGGGCGATCCTCGCGACAGTGCGCCAAGGCGTAGCCGCAGCGCTTGGCGAACGCGCAGCCGTCGCTGCCCAGGCCGGGCATCGGCGGGTTGCCGGGGATCGCGATGAGCGGCGCGTCGTCGGGCGCGTCGAGGCGGGGCAGGGCGTTGAGCAGGCCGATCGTGTAGGGATGCGAGGGCGCGGCGAAGATCGCCTCGGCGCTCGCGTACTCGACCGTGCGGCCCGCGTACATCACCATCACGTCATCGGCGAGGCCGGCCACCACGCCCATGTCGTGCGTGATCAGCACGATCGAGGTGCCGCGCTCGCGGTTCAGCTCGCGCAGCAGCTCGATGATCTGCGCCTGCACCGTCACGTCGAGCGCGGTGGTGGGTTCGTCGGCGATCAGGATCTCCGGCTCGGAGAGCAGGGTCATCGCGATCATCACGCGCTGGCGCATGCCGCCCGAGAACTCGTGCGGGTACATGCGGATGCGGCGTGCCGCGTCGGGAATGCGCACCGACTCGAGCGCCTCGATCGCGCGGCGCGTGGCATCCTTGCGCGAGATCTTCCGGTGCAGCTGCAGGGTTTCCGTCATCTGCCGCTCGATCGTCAGGAACGGATTGAGCGAGGTCATCGGGTCCTGGAAGATCATGCCGATCCGGTTGCCGCGGATCTCGTTGAGCTGGCGCGTGTTCATGCCGAGCAGGTCGGCGTCGCGGTAGCGCGCCTCGCCGCTGGTCGAGCCGTTGCCGGCCAGGAGGCCCAGCAGGGCCATCACGGTCTGGCTCTTGCCCGAGCCGGATTCGCCGACGATGCCGAGCGTCTTGCCGGCTTCCAGCGAGAACGACACGCCCGAGACGGCATCCACCGGCGGGCCGTCGCGGCGCGTGAAGCGGACCCCGAGATTGTTGACTTCCAATAGCGCCATGTCAGCGGTCCTTCGGATCGAGTGCGTCGCGCAAACCATCCCCGAGGAAGTTCACGCAGTAGAGCGTCACGCAAAGCAGCACGGCGGGCGCCAGCAGCAGCCAGGGCATGCCGTCGAGCTTCTGCGCGCCGTCCTGGATCAGCATGCCCCAGCTCGTCATCGGTTCCTGCACGCCCAGCCCGAGGAAGGACAGCACCGATTCGGTGAGGATGATGCCGGGCACGCTGACGGTTGCGTACACCACCACCACGCCAAGCAGGTTCGGCACGATATGGCGGCGCACGATGGTGCCGGGCGTCACGCCGATCGCGCGCGAGGCGTCGACGAATTCACGGGTGCGCAGCGACAGCGTCTGGCCGCGCACCACGCGCGCCATGTCGAGCCAGGAGAAGGCGCTGATGGTCAGCACCACCAGGATGAAGGAGCGGCCGAACAGCGTCATCATCAGGATCGCGATCAGCAGGTAGGGGATCGCGTACATCATGTCGACGATGCGCATCATCACGGAATCGGTGCGGCCGCCCGCGAAGCCGGCGATGGCGCCCCAGGCCACGCCGAACAGGCCGGACACCAGGGTGCCCAGCAGCCCGACCTCGAGCGAGACGCGCCCGCCCACCAGGGTGCGTGCGAGCAGGTCACGGCCGAGTTCGTCGGTGCCCAACCAGTGCATGCCGGCTAGCGTGGGCGGCAGGCTGATCGAGGACCAGTCGCTGGCGGTGGGATCGTTGGGCAGCAGCAGCGGGCCGACGAAGCAGGCCAGCGCGATCAGGATCAGCAGCGCCAGGCTGAACATGGCGGCGCGGTTGCGCACGAAGCGCGCGGCCGCCAGTTCGAGCGGCGTGCGCGAGCGCACCGGCGCGTCGGCCGGCTTGGCTTCGGCGGGAGTTGCGGCAGGCGTCATGGTTGCGCCCCTCTCAATAGCGGATGCGCGGGTCGAGCCACGCATAGGCGAGGTCGACCAGCAGGTTGAACAGCACCGCGCAGACCGTGGTCAGCACCACCAGGCCGAGCACCAGCGTGTAGTCGCGGTTGATCGCGCCGTTCACGACCAGTTGCCCGAGCCCGGGCAGGGCGAACACCGATTCGGTGACCACCGCGGCGGTGATGGAGGAGATGCAGACCGTGCCGAACAGCGACACCACCGGCATCAGCGCCGGCTTGAGCGCGTGGCGCAGCACGATGGTGCGTCCCGGCAGGCCCTTGGCGCGCGCGGTACGGATGTAGTTGCTCGACAGCGTCTCGATCATCGAGCCGCGCATCACGCGCGCCAGCAGCGAGACGTTGATCAGCGTGAGCAGCAGGATCGGCAGCACGCGATACTGCCAGCCGCCGTCGCCCCAGCCGCCCGCGGGCAGCCAGCCATGGCCCTCGGAGGTCTTCAAGGCGATCGCGAAGATCAGCACCAGCACCGGACCCAGCACGAACGGCGGGATCACGTTGCCGAAGTTGCCGATCAGCATCACGAAGCGATCGATCAGGCTGTCGCGGCGCACCGCGGCGACGGTGCCGAGCAGCACGCCGAGCACGATCGCGATCGGGATCGAGACGCCGCCCACCCCGAGGCTGACCGGCAGGGCCTTGCGCACCAGGTCGTTGACGGACCAGTCGACGTAGCGGAACGAAGGCCCGAGGTCGCCATGCAGCAGCGAGTTCAGGTACAGCAGGTACTGCTTCCACAGCGGCGCGTCGAGGTGGTACTTCGCGTTCAGGTTCGCGATGGTGGCCGCCGACAGCTGCTTCTCGCTGTCGAACGGCCCGCCCGGCGTGAAGTGCAGCAGCAGGTAGCAGACGGTGATCACGGCGAGGATCGTCGGGATCGCCCAGAGCGTGCGTCGCAGTGCGTAGGCCAGCATGATGCGTTCCGCCTCAGTGCTTGATCAGATACATGTCTTGCGAGGCACGCATGTCGATCACGTTGTTCAGCGAGTAGCCGCCGACATAGGACTTGACGAGGCGGTCCGCCGAATACTGGAACAGCGGCAGCATCGGGTAGTCGTTCATCGCCAGGTCGTGCGCCTGCGTCAGCAGCGCGGTGCGTTCCTTGTCGTCGAGCTTCTGGTTGGCCTGGTCGATCAGTTGGTCGACCTTCGGATTGCAGTAGCCCACCGTGTTCTGCGCGCTGCCGCAACGGATCAGGTCGAAGAAGGTCATCGCGTCGTTGTAGTCGGCGAACCAGCCGTCGCGCGCCATCGCTACCTTGCCGTCGTGGCGCAGCTTCATCAGCACCTTGAATTCGACGTTTTCGAGCTTGGCGGTCACGCCCAGCTTGGTGCGCCATTCCGAGGCGGCGAACAGGGCCACCTTCTTGTGCAGGTCGCTGGTGTTGTAGGTCAGCGTGAAGCTCAGCGGGTTGGCATCGGAATAACCGGCCTGCTTGAGCAGGTTCTTCGCGTAGTCGACGCGCTTGGCCATCGGCCAGGCGGCCCAGTCGGGCTTGAACGGCTGCACGCCCTTGGTGCCGTTCGGCATCAGGCCGTACATCGGCACTTCGCCGGCCTGCGTGAGCTTGGAGGTGAGGATGTCGCGATCGAGCACCATCGACAGCGCCTGGCGCACGCGTTTGTCCTTGAAGGCCGCGTCGCTGTTCTTCATGTAGAAGTAGTAGGTCGCGAGCTGCAGGCCCGGGCGCAACTCCTTGCCGAACTGCTTGCTGACTTGGTTGAACACGCCAGCGGGGATCGAATAGGTGTAGTCGATCTGGCCGGATTGATACATGCGCATTGCCGTATCGTCGCTTTCGATCGGCAGATAGGTGACGTTCTTGATCACCACCTTGCCGGTATTCCAGTACTTGTCGTTCTTGGTCGCGAGGATGCGGTTGTTCGGCTGCCAGTCCACCAGCTTGTAGGCGCCGTTGCTGACGATGTTCTGCGGACGCGTCCAGGCGTCGCCGAACTTGGTCACGTCATCCTTGTTGACCGGCACCAGCGGAGCCATCGCGGTCAGTTCCGGGAAGAAGGCCACCGGGTTCTCGGTCTTCACCTCGAGCGTGTACGGGTCCACCGCGCGCACGGCCAGCGCCGAGGGCGGCTGCTTGCCGGCGATCACGGCCTTCGCGTTCTTGATGAACTCCACCAGGATGGTGTATTTCGAGCCCGTCTTCGGGTCCACCACGCGCTGCCAGGCATAGACGAAATCTGCCGCGGTCACCGGCTGGCCATTGCTCCACTTCGCGTCGTGACGCAGCTTGAACACCCAGGTATCGGGCGACGGGTGCTCCCACGATTGCGCGACGCCCGGCACCAGCTTGCCGTCGGCGTCGATCCGGGCCAGGCCCTCGAACAGGTCCAGGCCGATGGTGTTGCCGGTCCAGGATTCGATATGGGCGGGATCGAGCGACTCGACCTCGGCCGGCACCTGGCGCGTGATGTCCTGCTGCGCGGCCAGCGTGACGTTCGCCGGGACGTTGACGGCAGACGCGGTGGAGGCCGCGGTGAGGGCGAGCGCGGCCAGCACGGCCGCCATGGCATGCGTATGTTTCATCGTGTGCGATTGACAGAGGGAACGAGGGGAGCGGAGGCGGATTTACCGCGTGCGACGCCGGGGATATTTACGAATGAGACGAAAGAAGGGGCCCATGATGCTTGTCTTTCATATTAGTAATCCTGGTCATTCTCCGGGCGGAAATCCCGTCGATATCAGGGATTACCCGCGCCGAGGCCGCTCTCTATAGCGTTGCCGGCCACGGCATGGGACGCCGCATGCTTACAGTGGAAGGAACCATAGCAGACCGAAATCAGGGCGTCAAAAAATGTTTGATGAAAAGTAACTAAATTAGATTGATATGGACGGGGACGTCTGTTCCGGCTGCGTTATCGATGTGAATCGCCGGGTTTTCATTTTGATTGCAGCGAGCGTGATAAGAGACGGTTTCATAAAGGCTGCTCGACGCGCCGAAGGGTATTCCAGCAGATCAGGCAGCAACCGAGTTTGAGGAACGCGCCGTGAATGTCCGCACGTCGCTCGAAACGAATACGGAGGCGACGGAAGTGATGCAGCCAAGCATGCGTGCGTTCAACGACCCAGCGATATTTGCCAAGGCCGCTGCCGTGTTCGGTACGGCGCCTGGCGATCACCGGCTCAATACCGCGATTGCGCAACGCTCGTCGATGTCGCTCGGAGTCGTATCCTCGATCGGCGTAGACCACACGCGGTCTTTGCAGCGGGTGGCCTCGCAGTCCGCGAATCGGCGCAATCGCGTCAATCAGCGGCAGCAATTGCGTGACATCGTTGACGTTCGCGCCGGTCAGGATCGCGGCAAGCGGCGTGCCGTTGGCGTCGGTGACGATGTGGTGCTTGGAACCGGGTCGCGCGCGATCGGTTGGGTTTGGCCCAGTTTTTGGCCCGCCCCAACTGCGCGAATCGATGATGAATCGACAGCGGCTCGCGAGAAGTCGATTTGGTCTGCTGCGCGCAGCTTCGCGAGCAGCAGCTCGTGCAAACGGTCCCACACACCGGCAGCCTGCCAATCGCGTAGCCGTCGCCAACATGTCACGCCCGAGCCGCAACCCATCTCGGCAGGCAGATCGCGCCAGCGCAGTCCGGTCTTGAGAACGAACAAGATGCCGGTCAGCGCGGCGCGATTCGAAACCGGCAGGCGGCCCGGGTTCTTCTTGCGCCGTGGCTTGGATGGCGGCAGTAACGGCTCGATCAGTGTCCACAACTCGTCGTCGATGATTGGCTTGCCCATCTCCTCGTCTCGGTTGTTCCGATGCCTGAGGTTAACAGCTCGCCGCGAAAGTTAACAGCCCCTCGGGCCCTTTTTGAAACCGTCTCTAAGGAACACCGGGACGGATCATCGGGCTCGGTCCGGCTCCGAATAGCGCGTCGAGAAACTGCGCGCGGCGATCAGCACCGGCAGCAGGGCCTGCCCCATTTCAGTCAGACGATATTCGACCCGCAAGGGTTTTTCTGCGAAATCGATTCGCTCGATCAGGCCGTCGTGCGCCAATTCGCGAAGATGCTGGGTCAGCATCTTTTGCGAAATGCCGGGCAGGTCGCGTTTCATCCGCAAGGTGCGCAGCGCCGGGTCGGCATAGAGCCTGAACAGGATCGGCAGTTTCCAGCGTCCCTGGATCATCCGTATCACGCGGCTCACGTGCGCGACCGAGCCGTCCGGCCCCAGGCAGGCATCGCGCTGATCCTGCGGGATAGGCACATGAAAGTGCGTACTGGTTGGGTCCATCGTTCCTCTCTACGCTGACGACATTCGACAATCCAGAATGAGCGAGGCGCAATGGATTTGCAACTGCAGGGAAAGCGTGCCCTGGTGACCGGGAGCAGCAAGGGAATCGGCGAGGCGATCGCCAGGAAGCTCGCGCAGGAAGGCGCGCTGGTGGTGGTGCATGGCCGTGACGCGGCCCAGGCCGGCGCGGTGGCCGACGACATCGTCCGGCGAGGCGGGCGCGCCCATGTCGTGCTCGGCGACCTGACGCGCGAGGCCGAGGTCGAGCGCCTGGTCGACGATGCGCGAAGGCTCGCGGGATCGATCGATATCGTGGTCAACAACGCGGGCGGATCGGGCGGCGCGAAGGAAACTTGGGCGGAGACGAGGCCCGATTCCTGGGCATCCGCCTATGATCGCAACGTGCTGGCCGCCGTTCGCGTCACGACGCGTCTGCTGCCCGGCATGCAGCGCTCGCGATGGGGCCGCGTGATCAATATCTCGAGTCTCGCGGCCATCATGCCGCCCGCCACCGCGCCCGATTATTCGGCCTGCAAGGCGGCAATGAACACGATGACGGTGTCGATGGCCAAGGCGGTGGCGGCGCACGGGATCACCGTCAACGCGGTATCGCCGGGCACGATACACAGCGCGAGTCTCGATCGGCGTTTTCGCGAGGTCGCCGCGGAGCGCGGCGTGGCTGGCCGCGACGCGCCTTGGGAGGAGGTCGAGCGGGCCGTGCTGCCGATGTTCGCGCAGGTGCCGGTGGGCCGCGTCGGCAGCCTGGAGGAGATCGCGAATGCCGTCGCCTTCCTCGCGAGCCCGCTGGCGAGCTATATCACCGGCGTCAACCTGCGTATCGATGGCGGCTTGTCGCCTGGCTTGTGAGCTTGCCGTGGCTTCCGTGCCGGGCAGCCATGGCGTTCACAGGTCGTCTGTATCGCCTGGCTCGCCGAACCACTGGCCGAGGGATTGTGAAAGTCCCGCTGCGTCCGACGGCGAGTCGGTTGCCCATGCAACGAACCCGTCAGGCCGTACCAGTACCGCGCGCAGCCCCAGCGAATCCCTCGCTTCGCTCGCGACACAGGCCACGCGCCCTTGCCAGCGACGCACCTCGGCCAGCCGTTGCGGATCGCGCTCGAAATCGAGGAACAAGCCCTTGCCGTCGCGCAGCAGGCTACCGGCCAGCGTCCCGTCGCCCAGTTCGAACTCCGGCAGGCTGCATCCCATCAAGGGGTGTCCATCGCCAAGCGGGTAGCGCAACGATAAACCCCATACGCGCTCGGCAAGGTACGCGGCGCCGTCATCCGTCGCCGCCAGGTCGCGCATGATGGCCGCCAGGGCGCGCGTGCTTGCCGTCGGCCGCATCAAGGCCACCTGCGCGCGCGACCAGTCGAGAATGCCTGCGCCCACCGGATGCCGCTCCGCTTGATAGCTATCGAGCATCGCTTCGGGTGTGCCGCCGCGCATCGTCGAGGCCAGCTTCCACGCCAGGTTCATCGCATCGCCGATGCCGAGATTGAGTCCCTGCCCGCCCAGCGGCGAGTGAATATGCGCGGCATCGCCGGCAAGCAGAACGCGCCCCTGGCGATACGTGCGTGCCTGGTAGGCGCGATCGGTCCAGGTGCTGGCGAGCAGCAGGCGAGTCAGTTCGACGTCGATACCCGATACGCGGCGCAGCACGGTTTGCGCATGCTCGAGCGTGATCGGTTGGCCTCGATGGCAAGCGCCGCCGTCGAAGTCCACCATCGCGATGGTGCCGGGCGGCGTGAAGGTGTACATGCCATGGGGCGTGTAATGCCGCCCGGGGCGCAGCGCTCGGGGATCGCGCAGCTCCGCTTCGACCGAATAGCCGGTGAACTCGGGATCGGTGCCGGCGAAGGCGATGCCGGCCAGCTTGCGAACCGTGCTGCGCCCGCCATCGCAACCGACCAGCCAGCGCCCGCGAAAACTCTCGCCGCCAGCGCGAACGCTCACGCTGTCCTTGCCGGCGAGCAGGCGATCGACTTCGTGGCCGCGCCGGATCTCGGCGCCCATCGCGACGGCCCGCCGAGCCAGCACGGTCTCCAGCATCTCCAGTTCGACGGCCATGCCTTCGCCGGCCGGGCTCGGCAGCCGATACGGCCAGCGCGAGCCGTCGATCGCGTCGTGATGGAACTGGATGCCGGCGAAGTGGCCGCCGGGCTGGTGCGACTTGCCGGCCCAATGCGGAGCCGGGGCGGGCTTGTCCGACGCGTCGCGCGCCTGTTGCGCGGCCAGCAGCTCGTCTAGCAGGCCTCGCCGATGGAAGGCTTCGAGCGTGGCGACCGACAGGCCGCGCAGCCCGAACGGCAGGCGTTTCAGCGGCGCTTGCGGGGCTCGCGCGCGCTCCAGCACCAGCACGGAAAGCTTGAACAGGCGCAGTTCGCAGGCGAGAAACAGCCCGACGGGGCCCGCGCCCGCGATGACGACATCATGAGAATCGAGGGGGTGATCGTGCATGAACGGCTCCATTGTCGAGGTTCGACCGGAGCGTTTCTCAGGCTGAGCGCCACACGGACGAACGGGAGGAAGCCTGGACGGCGTTCCATGTTCGTCGCGGGGATCTCATGCACGAGGCCAAAGACCAGAGCTTTCGTTACCGAAAGGACTTGGGCTTACCAAACCAAGTCTGCCTTTTCCGACACGGCTTTATATCATCGTGGCGGGCGCGGCGCAATGGCCTGCCGGCGCGCGATAGTCAGGGAGCCGAAGCGATGGCGCCGGAATTTCAGTTCTTCAGTTCATGTCCCGCGAATGGATCCAGCGGCAACCCGGTTGCGCGGCGAGCACCGCGTCGAGCAACGCGGCGGCGATGGAATCGGCGGGATTCACGCGCCATTTCCTCGGCAGCACGGGCGCCAGGAGTCGGACCAGCTTCAGCGCCGCGCCTTCCGCTTGCCGGCTCTCGTTGCGCGGCCCGTCGATCAGGCTGGGCCGGCAGATCGTCAGCGAGCGAAAGCCGATCGCCTGGATATCGCGTTCCACCTCGCCCTTGGTTCTCGGATAGAAGAATCGGGAGCTCGCCGACGCGCCCATCGCCGTGACGATCGCGAAGGCCGGGACGCCCGCGGCATGCGCGGCCTTGGCGAAGACCAGCGGCAGTTGGTAGTCCACATGAATGAAGGCGGCATTCGAGCCGGCCTTGGCCTGGGTGGTGCCCAGCGCGCAGACGACGGCATCGAACTGCTGCGATGCCAGCGCCGGCACCCAGTCGTCGAGGCGGGCCACGACCGGGTTCAGCAGTTTTGCGTTGGGCGGCAGCGGCGTTCGCGTCGGGGCGACGACTTGGGAGAACGCGCGGCTATCGAGCGCGAGCTTCAAGGCCCGGCTTCCCACCAGGCCGGTGGCACCCAGCAGCAACAGCTTCATCTTCCCGTCTCCTTTCAAGCCAGCGTTCGCGCCGGTGGCGATCAGTATCGCTCAATAAAACGGCGACGCCCCCGAGGCGCGTCGCCGTTTCTCCATGAAGCGTGAACGACCAGGCGATCAGTAAACGGCCTTCCAATGTCCCGGGACCCATTCCCAGTGATTGCCTTCCCAGCGGTAATGCCCCTTCACCCAGTGATAACCGGGCGCCGGCGCGGCCGGTATCACCTCCACGCGCGGTTCCGGCTGGGGCGGCCGAACGGGCTCGACCACGCAGGCCGAAAGCAGGGCCGCGCACAGGCTGGCGGTGAAGGCGGCGACGGTTTTGGATCGGATCGTCATGATGCATGTCCTCCCGGGACTGTTATCGAATCTGTTCTTGAAACGCCGGCTTGCCGGCCGGCACGGAGTGGGCGCTTCAGGCGTGAACCAGGCCCGTCATCGGTCGGCTCGCGGCCGGGCGCTCGAACAGCGCCGCGGTGGCGCGTTGCGGATCGAGGCGCAGCGTCTCGGCGGCGGCGCCGGCGATCAGCGCGTCGAGCGAGGCGGTCGGCTTGAGGTCGCGGCCTTCGTAGAGATCGGCCTGGCGCAGGCCGGGCCAGTCGGCGATCACGCGGCCGCCGGCCACGGCGCCGCCGAGCAGCATCGCCACCGAGCCCTGGCCGTGATCGGTGCCGCCGGTGCCGTTGGCGGCGGCGGTGCGGCCGAACTCGGTGGCCACCAGCACGGTGGTGTCGTTCCAGACCGGGCCCAGCCCGTCGCGCAGCGAGGCCAGCATCGCGTCCAGCCCCTTCAGCACGTTGGCGAGGCGCGCGTTCTGCGCGCTGTGCGTGTCCCAGCCGCCGGTCTCGATCATGGCGATGCGCGGGCCGTCGTCGCGCGCGAGGAAGCTCGCCGCCAGCTTGCCGACGCTGGCCGGGTCCTGCCGCGCGCCGGCGTCGTGCGCCAGGCCGCGTGCCTGCATCGCCGAGGTCCATAAAGGCCCGAGCTGCGCGTCCTGCTCGTAGAGCGCGGAGACACGCGTGAGCAGATCGTCCGGCGCGCCGGGCAGGCCCGAGGGAGCATAGGAGGTCACGCGGGCCGGCCCGCGCAGCGCGGCGGGCACGGTGGGCGCCAGCGCGATCGCGTTCTCGCGCGTGGTCGGCAGCATCGCAACGAGCCGGTTCAGCCAGCCGTCCTTGACCTGGTAGGGCGACAGGCCGCCCGTCTCCAGCACGTTCTGGCCGTCGAAATGCGAGCGGTCGCGATAGGGCGAGGCAATCGCGTGGACGAACAGCGCCTGGCCGCCCTGATACATCCGCGCCGTCTGCACCAGCGAGGGATGCAGCGCGAAGCTGCCGTCCAGGCGCGTGGCCTTGGCGGGGTCGATCGCGAGCTCGCCGCGCAGCCGGGCGTAGTCGGGCTCGGCGTAGGGCGCCAGGATATTGAGTCCGTCGGCCGCGCCGCGCTGGATCACGAACACGAAGCGGCGATCGCTGGCGACGTTGGCGAACGCGAGCCGCGGCGCGATCAGCAGGGTGCCGGCACCGGCGGCGACGGTGCCGAGGAATCGGCGGCGGGAAGGCAGCATGTTTACCTCCGTTGGAAGTCGGGCGAGACGAGCAGCAGCGCCAGCGCGGTGGTGGAACTTTCGGCGCGCGACACGGCGGTGGCGGTGGTTTCGCCCAGCGTGCCGTCGAACAGCGTGTTGCCGAGCTGGCGCGCGTCGACGCGATCGCCGGTGCGCGCGGCCAGGCGCTGCGCGACCTCGACGCGGCGCACCAGCGCGTCGGGCGCGGCCCAGCTCGCGGCGATATCGTCGTAGCCGGCGGGCGAGCCGGGGCGCCACACGGGTTGGCCGAGCTGGGTCAGCAGCGGGGCGGCCTTGAGGCCGTCGAGCGAGGTCCAGCCGAGCCCGCGCAGCGAGGAGAGCGTCCAGTCCCAGGGCGTCTTGAACTTGGCGGCGCGCGGCGACCAGGCCTCGGGCGCCTCGACCAGCGCGCGATAGACGGTCGGCAGGTCGCCGCCGCTGCGCTCGAAGGCTTGCGCGAGCCGCTCGGTCAGCGCGGCGGGCGGATCGTCGGCAACGAAATGACGGGCCAGTTGGAAGGCCAGGTGGCGCCCCGTGGCGGGCGCGCGGGCGAGGTCGCCGAGGATCGCGAGCGCCTGTGCTTCGCCATCCTGATCGTAGCGGCGGCCGAGCACGGTGCGCGTGCCGGGCTCGTGCAGCGCCGGGCGGAACACGAAGCTGCCCGGCGGCGCGTCGTTGGGCTGCGGGCCGCGCACGCCGGCCACGCTCCAGCCGGTCAGCGCGCGCGCGAATTCGGTGACGTCGGCCTGGGTGTAGCCGCTGCGCACGCCGAGCGTGTGCAGTTCCATGATCTCGCGCGCGAGGTTTTCGTTGAGTCCGCGCTTGTGGGCCGGGTCGCGCGCGTCGGCGCGCATGGCGGCGCGGCTGTCGGGGCCGACCGAGCGCGTCTGGTCCAGGAACAGCTGCATGGCGGGATGCTGCTCGGCCGCCACCAGCAGGTCCTCGAAACGGCCGAGCACGTGCGGGCGGATCGCCTCCAGCTCGAAGGCGCCGGCCAGCCCGGCCACCTGCCCCTTGTCCACCGACACCGCGAAATGATTGGCCCAGAAGTGCACCAGCCGTTCGACGAAGGGCGTCGGCGTGCTCAGCGCGCTCTCGACGCGCGCATCGACGGCATCGCGATAGACCGCCACGCCCTCGCGGCGAATCATCTGGTTGAGGGCCTGGCGTGCTGCCTGCGCGGGGTTTTGCGTCGCGCCGGGTGTGGCCGACGAGGCCGCCGCTAGCCTGGCGGCCGGTGATGGCGCGGGCGGCATGGAAGCGGCCTCGGCGGCACTGGCGGCGCGAAATTCGTTGCGCTGCTCGCCGAAGCGTGTCGCCAGCGCGACCGCGCCTGGCGTCTCGGCCCAGGCCGCCGGGCGCGCTTCATAACGCGCGAACTGGTCGAGCAGCCAGGCTTGCGGATCGGCGGGGGCGCTGTCGTCGGCGCGCGCGCCGAGGCCGAAGCGGTTCAGCGCGATCGCGGCGGCGGTGAAGCGGGGCGGAACGTTCATACGGAGTCCTGCCGGCGTGGATGGTCTCCGTTAAACGGAGCACGCCGCGAAATCCGTCGCGTCGGGTGAAAATTTTTTCGGGCGGCCTGTGGGAGACCACCCGGTCTACATCAACGGCCGACGCGCGATGGCCAGCAGGGCGCCGGCGTGGGCAGCTCGCGCGCCGCGGGCCCGGCGATCAGTCCTCGCCCGGCCACCAGGGTTTCGGCGCGCGGTCGATCAGGTAATCGTCGAGTTCCTTGCCTTGCAGCCACTTCGGGCGCGGGCCGCGGCCCGACCACGAATTACCCGAGGACGGGTCGTAGTATTTGGCGGGCGCGGCGCGACGCATTTTCGCCGGCTCGCGGAAACCGGCCGCACGCAGCAATTCGTCTTCGGTAATGCCGTATTGCTCTACCTGATCCTTGAGAGTCGAAAGCAGGCCACGCTTGCCTTCGGTCTTGGCCTCGGCGATCTGGCGGTCGAGTTCACGCAGCTGCTCTTCGAGAACGTTGAGGTTATTGCTCATTGTGGGTGGGCGAGTGTCGATAGGGCGCCATATTACTAGGCTCGGGGCACATTTTCACATATACCGGCAATCTGCCTGATTCATTCGAGGCATTTAATTACATGCGATTACCCGAAGCAAGGGATTTATTGCACCCGGCGGGATGAGCCGTTGCGTGACACGAATTCCCGAGCAGCGCGGTGAATGCGCCGATAAAAAACCGCGGGGCGGGCCAGAAGGCCCGCCCCGCCGGTATTTCGAGGCCCGGACGGCGTCGCCCGCCGCCGCCCGGTGCGTCCGATCAGCGCTGTTGCAGTCGGATATCGCGTGACGACGCGCCCACATACACGCTGCTGCCCGGCACATAGCGCCACTTGCCCTGCGCCTCGTCCCACACGCTCTGCATGCGCGGCGTGACGATCACATTGACGCGGCGCGACTCGCCCGGATTCAGGCGAACCTTGTCCCAGCCGACCAGGCGGCGCGGCGGCTCGTCCTTGTACGGCACGCCCAGGTAGACCTGCGGAATCTCGGCGCCGGCCACGCGGCCGCTGTTGCGGACCGTGAAGCTCACGTCGAGCAGGTTGCCCGGCAGGCGCAGCACCGACAGGCCCGAGTACGCGAATTGCGTGTACGAGAGCCCGAAGCCGAATTCGAACATCGGGTCGATGTTCTTCGCGTCATACCAGCGATAGCCCATGTCGAGCTTCTCGCTGTAGACGGGATTCGGATCGAAGCTGCCGTTGCTGCCCCAGGTCGGCGTGTCCTGGTCGCGCGCCGGGAAGGTCACCGGCAGCTTGCCGGACGGATTGACCTGGCCGAACAGCAGGTTGGCGATCGCCTTGCCGCCGCCGTCGCCCGGGAACCAGGCCTCGACGATCGCCGAGACATTGTCCTTCCACGGCATCAGCACCGGGTTGCCGCTCTCGACCACCACCACCGTGCGCGGGTTGGCGGCCGCCACCGCCGAGACCAGCGCATCCTGGTTCGACGGATTGGCGAGCGAAAGGCTCTGCAGGTCGCCGAAGTCCTCGCCGGCCGGCTGCGCGACCACCACGATCGCCACGTCGGACTGCTTGGCGAGCGCCGCGGCCGAGTCGATCTCCTGCTGCGTGTAGGCGCGGAACGGTTGTTGCTGGTCGCTGTTGCCGGCGAAGCTGACCTGCGCGCCCGGCGCGAGCTGCTGGATCGCGGCGACGATCGGCGTATCGAGCTTGAGCCAGGGGTTGTGCCACCAGCCGCAGCCCGTCGAGCTGCCGAACTGCAGGCCGCCGCAGCCGGCGAACGAGCCCGTCACCGGGTCGCGCGTGTTGCCCGAGCCGCCGCCCGAGAGTACCGCCGCGTCGGCATGGCCGCCGATCACGGCGATCCGCTTGAGCGCCGAGGCGACCAGCGGCAACTGGTTGCCCTCGTTCTTCAGCAGCACCATCGACTGCTCGGCGGCCTTCTGCGCGAAGGCGTTGCCGGCCGCGAAATCGACCGTGCCGCTCTTGGCGGGATGATCGACCAGACCGAGCCGGATCATGGTGTAGAGCTTGCGCCGCACCATGTCGTCGAGCCGCACGGTGGACACCGAGCCGTTCGCGATCGCCTGCTTGACGGCGGCCGGCGTCAGGTAGACGGTGGCGCCGACGTCCTCTTCCTCGTCGAGCCCGGCGTTGATCGACTTCGCCGTGCTGTGCGCCGCGCCCCAGTCGGACTGGACCTGGCCTTCGAAGCCCCAGTCGTTCTTCAGCACGGTGGACAGCAGGTAGGTGTTCTCGCAGGCGTAGTCGCCGTTCAGGCGGTTGTACGAGCACATCACGCTGCCGGGACGCGCGCGCTTGGCGGCGATCTCGAAGGGCAGCAGGTAGATCTCGCGCAGCGTGCGCTCGTCGATCTGCGTGTTGCCGCCCTGCCGGCCGTGTTCCTGCTCGTTGCCGGCGTAATGCTTGATGGTTGCGATCACTTTTTCGCGCTGCGTGCCGTCGGTGCGCTCGGCCAGCAGGTCGCCGGCGAGCTGCGGATCCTCGCCGAGATACTCGAACAGGCGCCCGCCGCGCGGCTCGCGCGCGAGGTTGGTGCCGCCGCCCAGGCCCATGCCGAATCCTTGCGCGCGCAACTGCTGCGCGACCTGCCGGCCATAGGCATTGGAGAGCTGGCGGTCCCAGCTGGCGGCCACCGCGATGGTGGCCGGGAAGGTGGTGCTGGGTTGCGAGGTGCTGCCCGAGCCGGTCGAGGAATCGGCCATGTTCAGGTCGGGGATGCCCAGGCGCGGCACGCCCTGGATATAACCGGCGCCGCCGCCGGGCACCGCGCTCATCTCGTACTGCGAATGAATCAGCTGCAGTTTTTCATCGAGCGTCATCTTGCGCAGGAGCGCGTCGGCCCGGATTTGCGCGGCGATCGAACCGACCACGTCGAGGCTCGACGGCGTGGGCGGGAAGTTGATGATGTCGGGGGCGCCGGCCGCATGGGCACCGGCGAACGCGAACGCCGCCACGGCGGCGGCCGACCAGAGTCTGACCTGCATGTCTCTCTCTCCGTTTGGTTCTGGTTGGGTGTCTCTGATGCAGGAAGCGACAACGGATGCAACGCGGAACGCGGTCCGCGTGTGCCGCGACGGTGCGCACCGTCGCGACGGAGTGGAGAATCGACGTGGCCAGTGTGATGTAGGAAACCTCCACCGGCTTCGATAGTAGGAATGTAGTCCGACTACAGCATCGGTGTTTTCCCTCAATCCTCGGATCTTTCTTCGTGGTACCGATGTCGTCTCTTTTTCGAGCGGAAAAGCTTCCCGAGAGGTATCGAAAAAGAAGTGTAAGAAGTGCCGAAAAACAAGGCGGGGCGCGGGATATGCGCGGAGGGGAAAGTTTCGCGGAGGGGGAGGTGAGAAGGCCCCGCATCGCCATCGACGATGCGGGGCCTTGCCGGGTCATGCCGTCATCACGAGTTCGTCATGCCGATCCCGAACACGTGCATCTTGCCGGCGCTGACCTGGCGCGGCAGCGTGATGCTGGTCACCACCTTGCCCAGCGGCACCGGAATCTTCTGCGCGAAGATGTAGGTCTTCACGTTGTCCTGCTGGCCGCTGGCCGAGTTGCGATAGGCCATCGTGACGGCCACCGTCGAGCGGGGGCTCGCGCCGCCGCCGTTCAGGGTCCAGTCGTCGAAGCTCAGCGTGACCGCCTGGCTCGAGCCGTCCGCGAAGTTCAGCTGCGCTGTGCCGTTGCTCGGGCCGTTGTTGGCCGAGCCGAGCACCACCACGCCGGTGCCCACCGAGCCCGGCGGCAGCATCACGGTCTGCCCGACGGTGACGGTGTTGTCGAGCGTGAGCGGGCCGCCCGCCACCGCCACGCTGGCGCCGGCCACCGCGAACGGCTTGCCCGGCTGCACGCCCGCCGCCGCCAGCGCATTGAGCGAGTAGCTGAACAGGCTGCCGTCGAAGTCCGCGCCCTGGCCGTCGCTGTTGGTCGCGCCGTCCGCGCTGAAGCCGCGGTTGTTGTAGCTGTCGGCCGCGTTGATCGCCACCGGCACGCCAAACGACGGCGGCTGCTTCTGGCTGCCCCATTGCGAGGGCGAGCTGCCCATCGAGAAGTGCAGGGTGGCGCCGTTGGCGATGTCGTCGTAGGCGACCCAGGCGGTGTCGTGGGCACGGCCGTCGATCGACAGCGAACGCACGTAGCTCGAGTTCGGCGCGCCCGCCGCGCGGATCCGCCAGGTGCGGCCGTTGCCGAGCCGCACGTCGATCTGCGGGAACTGCGGGCTGCCGATCGCCAGGCCCGCCACGCCCGGGATCTGCGGGTACAGGCCGAGCGCCCCCCACACATACCAGCCCGACACGGCGCCGAGGTCGTCGTTGCCCGGCAGGCCGTCGGGGCCGGTGCCGAACGCGGTGGCCATGATCTGCTGCACCACGCGCTGCGTGCCCGAAGGCTGCGCCGCCCAGTTATAGAGCCAGGGCACCTCGAAGGTCGGCTCGTTGCCCATGTAGAAATTGGGCAGGCTCAGGCCGGCGTTGAGCACCGTGAAGAACTGGTCGAGCCGGGACGTCACCGTGCTGTTGCCGCCGAGCTGCGCGAACAGGCCCGCCGCGTTGTACGGCACCATCCAGGTGTACTGCTCGGCATTGCCCTCCACGTAGTTGTCGCCGCTGCTCGGCGTTTCCGGGATCCAGGCGCCGTTCGACTGGCGGCCCGCGATCAGCGGCGGCGTGAGCGAGGTGTTGAGCAGGTTCTGCCAGTAGGCCGAGCGGCCCAGCAGCATGCGCTGCGTGGCGGTGTCGCCCAGTTCGCCGGCGAAGCGCGAGATCGCGAAGTCGCTGCTCGAGTATTCGAGCGTCGACGAAGCCTGCCCCCACTCGCCGCTGGTGATGTAGCCGGTCTGCAGGTAGCTGGCGCGGCCGCCGTTGGTGGTGACGTTGTTGCAGGCGGTGCCGGGGATGTTCGCCATCTTCACCATGTGCTGCAGGGCCGATTGCGTATCGAAGCGCCGCGCGCCGAAGGCATAGGCGCTGGAGACGATCAGCGAACCGGCATCGCCCGGCATCACGCCGTCCTCGACGTTGTCGTTGACCCAATGCGGGATCGCGCCGCACTGGTCCGCGTCGTTGACGAGCGACTGGATCATGTCGCTGGTTTCCGACGGGTCGAGGATCGACTTCAATTGGATCAGCGAGCGGTAGATGTCCCAGCCCGAGAACGACGAATACTGTGCCTGCTGGCCCTTGGCGACCTGGTGCACGGTATTGTCGAAGCCGATGTACTGGCCGTTCACGTCGCTGAAGATGCTGGGCGCCCACAGCGCGTGATAGAGCGCCGTGTAGAACTTCTTCTTCGCGTCGGCGGTGCCGCCCGCCACGCGGATCGCGTTGAGGCGGTCGTTCCAGGTGCTGTCGGCCTGCGTGCGCACACCGTCGAAGTCCCAGCCGCGATTTTCCGCGTCGAGGTTGGCCTTCGCGTTGGCGACGCTGACGTAGGAGATGCCGATCTTCATCTTCACCGTCAGGCCCGAGCGGAAGCCGAGCTGGGCCACGCCGTGCGAGATCGCGGCCGAGGTGAAGGGCCGGTCGAAGGCCGCATAGAAGTAGACCGGCACCGGCACCGAGTTGCCGCAGAAGCCGCCGCCCACCGTGCTGCCCGAGATCACGCTGTCGGACACCTGCGTGATCGAGCCGGTGGTGGAGGTCTTGGTGTTGGTGCGCGTGGCGTCCAGCACCAGCAGCGCGGGCTTGCCGGCCGGGTAGGTGAACTGGCCGAAGCCGGTGCGCAGGGTGGCGGTCAGCTCCACCTTGATCTGCGAATCGAGCAGCACCGAGTAGTAGCCCGGCTTGGCCGTTTCGTTCGCATGACTGAAGGTGGGTACCAGCTGGGTGAAGTCGGTGGTGGGCATCACCGGGAATTCGCCGTTGTTGCCGCCGCAGCCGGCACCCGGCATGTGCGTCACGCTGAAGCCCTGGATCGAGTTGATGTCGTAGTAGTAGCCGGCCGGCGAGCCCGGCTCCTTGCTGTCGTTCGGCGCCGGCGTGGTGTTGGTGTCGGGCGCCCACTGCACCATGCCCGAAGGCAGGCCGGCGGCCGGCTCGACACTGCCGGCCTGCCCGGCCGGCACGGGGTTCGGCGAATTGCTGGCCAGCGTGCCGATCAGCGGATCGACGTACTGGGTCAGGGACAGGCTGCGGTTGTCGTCGAGGTTGGTCGTGTCGGCCGCGGAGGCTGACGGACGCGCCGCCAGTATCGAGGCGGCGCCACCGCTGCCGCCGTCGTCTCCCCCACACGCGCTCACTGCGCAGGCCACGGCCAGTGTGGCTGCGAGCGTCGTGAATCGATTCATGATCGTCTCTCTCTCCATTCTTCTTTGCTTCTTGCGTATCGACGATTCGAACGATCGAACCGCCGGCTCGTCGCGACTCCTGCTTCGTTACACGGTCTTACTGTCTTGCTGCGTCGTAAGACTAGGATTCGGACGAATCCGCCGTCAATCGAATAAACACAGTTGTAATATTTTTCTTAGATTTACTAAACGATGCGCAACGTGACGAAACGCGGCGCCGTGGTGCTCAATGCCTGGGACGCGGAAAAACACTGCGAAATTTGCGGCACCGCATCGTGAGAGCCGTGGAATCGATGGAGGGAAAAACGCGTGGCGCGAGCCATCGCGATCGCATCAGAACGCGGGTAATTGGCGCGCGATTCGCGTGATGGTCACAGGGCGGAGAGGAGGGATTCGCGCGACGGCACGAGCGTGCTGCTGCGCATGCACATCGGGCCAGGTGGGAGGACGGAACGGTCCGTCGAGGCGGGATTGTCGGCAGCCGGGCGAAGAGGCTTCGCACGGGATGCGCGGCGTGCCGCGCCGCGCATCCCTTACCTTCACGTCACTGACGCGGCGGGATCGGCGCGCGTGCCGCTCCCGAGCGCCATTGCCCGCTGTGCCGCAAGCCGTCGACGAAACGCTGGCGTTCGTCGGGCGACAGCGTTTCGGCGAAATCGACCACGTTGCTCTCCACCTGGGCGCGCAGGCGCAGGTCGGCATCGCGCGTGCGCGCGAGCGCCTCGTCCACGGCCGAGCGATCGAGCTGGGGCATGGCCAGCAGGTCGAGCACGTCGCGGCGGCCCTCGCGGGCCTCGCGCACATAGACGCGGCCGTCGCGTCGGGCTGCCTTCAGCGCCTCGGCGAATTGCTGCTGCCGCTCCGGCGGCAGGCCCTCGGCGGCGAAGCGCAGCGCGGTCCTGGCGGCGGGCGCGCCGCCGGCATGATGGCGGGAGAACCATTGATAGGCGCCGCCGGCGATCGCGCCGAGCAGGAACACGTTCAGTACCACCGAGACGACCAGTACGATGGTTCCGGTGCGGCCGTTCATTCGCCGCTCCAGTCGTCGGGCGAGCCGCCGAAGGTGGTGGTCAGGTAGGTGCTCTCGTGTACATATGACGGCACGCTCGACAGCAGCGCGGCCGAGGTGGCGAAGGCACCGGCCAGGGCGCCGGCCGCGCCGATGCCGAGCACCGCCGCGCCCGACCACCACAGCCGGCCGCGCGTCCAGGGCCGGCGCGCGGCGGGCGCGGTGGCGAGGATCCGCTCCACCAGCGCGTGGCTGGCCGGCGCGACGGCATGGGCGCCGAGCCAGCCGTCGAGCTCGGCGGCCTCGGCCAGCAGCGCGCCGGCCTGCTCGCGATGGGCGGCCGCCCAGTCGCGCGCGGCGTCGCGTTCGGCGTCGGGCCAGCGGCGCGGGTCCGCGCCATAGGCCTCGACGATGTTGCGGAATCGTTCGGGTGTCATCAGATTTCCTCGCTGCGGCCGTCGCCGGCCAGTTGCGCGCGCAGATTGCGCCGGGCGCGCGAGAGCAGGCTCTCCAGCGCGTCCACCGTGATGCCCATCAGGCCGGCCGCCTCGATGTTCGACAATTCCTGATAGTAATGGAGCACGAGCGCTTCCCGCTGCCGGGCCGGCAGCGCGTCCAGCGCCCGGCGCACGCGCGCGTCGCGCTCGAGCGCCTCGAGCCGTTGCTCGCCGAGCGGTTGCGGGTCCATCTGCTCGGGCAGTTCCTCGGCCGGCTCCTCGCGACGTCCGCGCAGCCGGTCATAACAAAGGTTGAGCGCCACGCGGTGCAGCCAGGTATCGAAGCGCGCCTCGCCGGACTTCCAGCGCGGCGCCTGTTTCCAGATCCGGATGAAGGCTTCCTGCGCCACGTCCTCGGCTTCCATGCGGTCGCCCAGCAGGCGCGTGGCGAGCGCGAGCAGGCGCGGCAGCTTGCGCGCCACCAGCGCGCGCGCGGCGCCGGGATCGCGCCGGCCGACCCGCTCGACGAGTTCCGCGTCGGGATCGCGTTCGCTCACGTCGCGCGCTCCCGGTTCGGCGGCCGTTCGCGTGGCCGCGGCGGCGGAAGGGCGCGCCGCGGGGCACGCCGGAATGGCTTCAAGGGCATCGACTCCCTGCAGGACGGCGACAGGTTCGGACCGCGTCGGCGCGGCACGCGTCGCATCGGCCGCGCCGCGCGCGGCCGGCGAAGGCGACGGGCGGCGGGGCGGGCGCGGCAGCGCGGGCATCGTGACGGCGGGTCCGCTCATGACGAACGGGCGGCACCGCGCCGGCCCCGGCGAAGGGGCCGCGCGCGGCACGCGCGATCAATATACGACGACGGCGGCCGGGCGCACATGGACCGGCCGCGCGGGCACCACCACGCAGGCGGACAGCAGGCTGGCGGCGAGCGCGAGAACGACGAGCAGTTTCATTGGCTAGGACTCCCTGGCGATTGGATGGGCAGGGACGCTCAGGCCCAATGGCCCGGCACCCAGTGCCAGTTCGGGCCGTGCGCGACCCAGTGGCCGGGCACCCAGTGATAGCCGACGCGTACCGGTTGCCAGTGGCCCGGCACCCAGACATAGCCGCCGTGATCCCAGCGCCAGCGGCCGTGATCCCAGACGTAGCCGGTGCGCGGGGCCGGCACCACCTCGACGCGCGGCGGCGGCGGGGCGATCGGCGCGACGATCACGGCCTGCGCGAAGGCGCTGGTGGCGAGCGTGAGACAGAGGGCGGCGGCGAGGCGCGCCGGATGGAACAGACGTGCCATTTGGTTTTTCTCCCTGGGTTGCGAGGCGCAGATTCGCGCCGTCCAGGGTTAAACGGGGCGGCGAGGAAAATCCGTCGCTGCGGTTGGACGCGAGCGTTCGGCGCCGGCGCGAAATCGTCGGGAAATGGCGCGCCGAGCCGGTGGCCGGCATGCGCGGCGGCCCCGTGACGACGCGCTGCCGCCGTCGCGTAAAGCCTTGATGCGCAAGCGTTTCGGGACGATCCGCGGCGGCCTCGCCAGCGCGCAAGCGAGCCGCCTATTGGTCGGACCGGTCCGAAATATCTGGTAACATCCGCGCGCTGTGCGAGCCCTCCCAGCGGCGCCTCGAAGCGCCTTGCCTCGACCTGTCCACCCATCTGCCCCGCCCATGATCGCCGCTTGCCCGACTCGCCCGAACCGCCCGTTTGCGTCCACGCCGGCCATGCCGCCGCGGGCCGTTTCGCGTCCGGCTCGCCTGGCGGCCTGGGCCGCGGCGGCGCGGCGCGCGGCTTCGTATGCGCTGCTCGGCGCGGCCTCGCTGCTGCTGGGCGCCTGCAACCGGCACGACGCGAACCAGGCGGCTGCCTCGGGCGCATCGAGTGCGTCGTCGGCCGTGCCGGCCGCGGCTTCGATGCCGGCTTCGGCCGCCGCGCTCGCTTCGGGCGCGCTGGCCGCTTCGGATTCGTCGGGCACCACGGCCTCGTTCTCGCAGGGCCTCAAGCGCGGCGACCTGATGCGCGTGGTATTCCCCAACTGGCATGAAGGCAGCGATCCCGCCGCGCAGGCGGTCGAGGTCCCGCTGCCCGAGCGCGACGATTCGGGACGGATCCGGCGTACCGCCGGCAGCGCGTCGACGAAGACGGTAGCGAGCCGCATCGAGATCACGCCGCGCGAGGTGATCCGGCTCGACGACACGCATGCGGTGATGCTGACCGAAGGCGTGGGCATCGACGACACCGGCGTGCGCGACGACGGCTACGCGGCCGGCGCCTGGCTCGGCGCCTATTTCTTCCGGCGCGATGCCTCGGGCTGGATGCTGGACAAGCGCGTGGACGGCGTCGACTATCTCGGCGTGGCCGGCTCCCTGGGTGACACCAGCGTGACGCGGATCGGCGCCGGCGAGTTCGGCCTGATCGTCACGGGCGGCGGATGCTGGCAGGGTTTCTGCGGGACCTGGGCTTCGGTTTACGGCGTCGCGCCGGGCCGCATCGCGACCTACGCGAGCACGGTGCCGGTGGACGGCAACAACCTCGGCGCGAGCGGCGATTGCGAGGCCACGCTGAAGGCGGCGAGCCCGGCGCACGGCACGGCCGCCAGCGAAACCGACGTGGTGGTGTCGAACGATGCGGGTTCGCCGCCGGCCTGCTTCGAGGTCGACGGCAAGCTCTCGCTCGTCACCGCCGAGGACGGCACGAGCGAGATGCAGATCCACTTCGACGGCGCCGAGACGATCGCCTCGGGCGACGACGGCGGCCTGCGCCTGATCCACCAGACCGCCGTCTACCGGCTGCGCGACGGCAAGTACGTGCTGTCCTCGGGCCACAACCCGGTGCCGGCGTTCTGAACCCGGCGCCCGTCACGCCTCGCGCGTGCCGGGCGCGCACGGCATGGCTCAGCTGTGCGTGAGCGTCAGCGCGTAGAACTTCACCACCGTGCCCGGCGTGGTCAGCGGCGTGCCCGAGGTGGCCGACTGATCGTAATTGCCCGCCTTGAAGTAGAAGCTCTCGCCGTTGAAGCTCGAGTCCATCGTGAAGGACTTCGAAGTACCGTTCACCTTCACGCCCACCGTGGTGCCCGACAGGCTCATCTCGTAGGTGAAGGACTGGCCGATCGTCACGGTCGCGATCTGGTAGGTATGCGATTGGCCGCCCTGGTTGGTGTCCTCGAGCAGCAGCTGCACCTTGCCGGCGGAGGTCACCTGCAACTCGCAGAGCGGCTTGCTCGGCCCGGTGCCCTGGAAGATCTGCGCCACGGCGGTGGTCTTCGGCACCTGCACCACGGTCAGCGTGGCGTTGAGCCGGTTGGTGCCCGAGGTCGGCCAGATCTTCGCCTCGCGCAGCTCAGTGCGCGGGTGCTGCGAGCCCGAGGTGGTCCAGCCGCGCGTCGGGTCCATCATCACCATCGCGCCGTCCGACTTGTCCGTATAGAAATAGAACTGGTTGGTGAAGCCGGCCGCGAGGCTGTCGCCGTTCACCTGGGTGACGCTGCCCGAGGCGCCGATCGGCAACTGCAGGGTCCAGGGCTTGAGGTTGAAGTTCGATCCGGGCGGCACCGAGGGATTCAGGTTGGCCGCCGCGACGACGGCCGCGTCGTCGGCGAGGATCTCGGTCGAGGCGGCGAGGGCATACGCGGAACCCAGGCTGGCGCCCAGCGCCAGTACCGCGCCGATCACGATGTTCTTTTGCATCTCCGTATCTCCTTTGCTCATCTTCGATGGAATTGAAATGGCGGCGGGCAAAATGGTCTATTTCGGAATGGTTGTTGTATTTTGATTTTGTTATCGGCGCGCATTGCGATTTTTGGCAATGCGCGCCGTGATGCCGGTTTGCAGAGTTGATGTTATTGGGTGATTCGATAAATAAGGAACGACTTGCTGCGAACTGCGGGGAACGACACGAACACGGCTCTCGAAACGCCTTGCTGCACCGCGCAACGCGGGCGGCGCGGCCGGAATGGCTAATGAAAATGTCTGATTTTTATAATCGGGGTTTTCACGGAATCCGATCCTGTATATCAACCGGTTAAACCGTGCCGCCGATCTGAATCGCAGCCTACCGCTATCGATATTCAATGTAAAACGATAGAATTCTATGGGTCATATGGACGGAATCGATACCCGGCGATGCTGCGCGAATTGAAGACATTCCTGGCGGTGGCCAAGCACGGCACCTTCTCGGCGGCGGCGGCGCGCATCGGCATCACGCAGTCGGCGGTCAGCTCGCAGATCCAGCGCATCGAGGAGCAGCTCGGCGTGGCGCTGTTCGATCGTTCCGGGCGCACGCCGCACCTGACCAAGGCCGGGCAGGAGGCGCTGGGGCTGGCCGCCGAGATGATGGCCCTGCATGCGCGCCTGCTGCGCGAGCCCAGCGTGGCCGAGAACACCGGCACGCTGCGCATCGGCGCGGTGGCCTCGGCGCAGGGGCGCCTGATCGCGGGGCCGGTCACGCTGTTTCGCGAGGCCTTCCCGGCCTGGCGCGTGGAGATCGTCACCGGCGGCGGCCTGGCCCTGGTCAGCCAGATCGATGCGGGCGAGATCGACCTGGCCGTGATGAGCCGCCCCAACTTCACCCTGCCCGAGGCGATCGAATGGCGGCGCATCGCGCTCGAGCCGTTCGTGCTGCTGGCGCCCGAACGCATCGAGGCCGATTCGTGGCGCGAGGCGATCGGGCAGGCCCCCTTCATTCGCTGCGCGCGTCATACCTTCGCCGGGCAGCTCGTCGACCAGTTCCTCGCGCGCGAGGCATTCGCGTCGACGACGCGATCGAGGTGGTCGATTTCCACTGCATCGCCCAGCTCGTGTCGAGCGGCGCCGGCCTCGCGCTGGTGCCGCGCAATGTCGACGAGCGGCTGTGGCCGGGCGGCGTGAAGGCCTTCGGCCTGGGCGATCGCACCTTCCACCGCGAGCTCGGCATCGTGCAGAAGCCGCGTCATGGCCGGCACCCGGTGATCCAGAAGTTCGTCGACGAGATCGACCGTGCGCTGGCGGCCGCCTGCGATCCCGATGCCGGCCCGCCGCCGCCGATGGCCCGGTCGTCTTGACGATTCATGGCTCTATGGCGCGCGCGCGCGCGGCGCTATCGTGGCGCATGACTGATCGATGGAGCCCGCATGAGCCCTGATATTGCATTCCGGCATCTCGACACGCCGGCCGAACTGAGCACGGCCTTCACGCTGATGCGCGTGCTGCGCCCGCACCTGGCCGACGCGGATGCCTTCGTCGCGCAACTCGAACGGCAGCGCGGCGAGACCTATCGCCTGCTGGCCGCCTTCGACGGCGAACGACTGCTGGGCCTGGCCGGCTATCGTCACCAGACCAACCTGCTGTACGGACGTTTCGTCTATGTCGACGACCTGGTGGTCGATCCCGAGCGGCAGGGCCATCGCGTCGGCGCGCGCCTGCTCGATGCCGTGCGCGGCATCGCGCGCGACAGCGGCTGCGCGCGTTTGGTGCTCGATACCGGCCTGCACATGGCGCTCGCGCAGCGCTTCTATTTCCGCAACGGCCTGCTCGCGCGCGGCCTGCATTTCGTCGAACCGTTGAACCTGGCCGGGGAGGCTGCCTGATGAACGTGCTGCTGCTGAATGCGAGCCCGCATCGCGAGGCCAGCCATGGTTATCGGCTCGCGCGCGAGGCGGTCGACGTGTTGCGTTATCGCGAGACGGCCGCGGGCCGCGAATTCCTGCTGATCGAGCGCGACCTGGTGGCGGCGCCCTTGCCGCCGGTCGGCAGCATCTATGCGAAGGCGGTCACTTCGCGCGACGCCGATTCCGCGGCCTTCGCGCTGTCGGAAACGCTGATCGGCGAGATCGAGGCCACCGATTGCCTGCTCATCAACACGCCGATGCACAACTTCACGGTGCCGGCCGCGCTGAAGCTGTGGATCGACTACGTGCTGCGCATCAACCGCACGTTCCGTTCGACGCCCGAGGGCAAGGTCGGCCTGATGCGCGATCGGCCGAGCTTCGTGATCGTCGGTTCGGGCGGCGTGCATAGCGGGCCGAATGCACGGCAGGCCGATTTCCTCACGCCTTACCTGCGCTACGCCCTGGGCTCGATCGGCCTGCACGACCTGCGTTTCTTCCTGCTGCAAGGGCTGGTGATGGGCGACGCGGTGGTACAGGCGGAGCTGGCGCGCGAACGCGCCGCGCTGCGCCGCTGCGTGCCCTTCTGCGCGGCGCCGCCGGCCGAAGCGGCCAGGCCCGCGAGCCTGGGCGAGGCGACGGACGCCTGAGCGGAGCGCGCCGTGTGCGCGTTCGTTCAGCGCTCGTAGATCGCCAGCAGCAATCGCGCCAGGCCGCGTGCCTCGTCGCGGCTCGCCACGTTGGCGAAGCCGAGCACGAAGCCGCGTCGCGCCGGCTTGGCGCGTCCATTCGCATACCACTCCGACAGCGCGCTGATGCCGAGCCCGGCTTCGCGCGCCTGCGCCGCGAAGACGAGATCGTCGAGCTCGGCCGACGCCTCGAAGCCCACCGCGAGGTGCATGCCGCCGGCCGGCAGCTCGACCCGCAGGCGCGCGCCGAAAGCCTCGCGCAGCGCCTCGGCCATGAACTCGCGCCGCTCGGCATACAGTGCGCGCATGCGCTTCAGGTGGCGCGCGAAATGTCCTTGCGCGATGAAGTCGGCCACGCCCGCCTGCAATAGATAGGGCGAGCCCGCATTCATGCTCTGGCAGATCCGCCGCATGCGCGCGATGGCGCGCTCGGGCACCACCACGTAGGCGAGCCGCAGGCCCGGCACCATCACCTTGCTGAAGGTGCCGCAATAGATCACGCGATCGTGGCGGTCGAGGCTCTTCAGCGCCGGCAGCGGGCGGCCCGTGTAGCGGAATTCGCTGTCGTAGTCGTCCTCGATGATCCAGCTTCCCGAGCGCGAGGCCCAGTCGAGCAGGGCGATGCGGCGCGCCAGCGAAAGCGTCACGCCGAGCGGGCTCTGGTGCGAGGGCGTGACCACCGCGAAGCGCGCTTGCGGATCGAGCGCGATGCCGCGCTCCACGTCGAGCCCTTCCGCATCCACCGGCACCGGCACCAGCGAGACGCCCGCATCCACCAGGAAGCGCCGCGCCAGCAGGTAGCCGGGGTCCTCGTACCAGACGCGATCGCCCGGCGAGGCGAGCGCGCGCAGCACCAGCTCGAGCGTGGCGCGATAGCCGCTGGTGACGAACACCTGCTCGGGCGTGCAGGCCACCCCGCGCGACACACCGAGATAGCTGGCGATCTTCTCGCGCAACGGCGCATGGCCGAGCGGCGCCGGGTAGGCGTGCGCGGCCGGCTCGGCGCGCCGCAGGCGATAGGCGACCAGGCGATTCCAGACCTTGCGCGGGAAGGCGTCGAGCGCGGGCAGGCCCGGCTGCAGCGGCAGCGGGGCGCCGCCATGCTCGCGGAACGCATCGGTTGCGGCCGGTGCCGCCGCCGGCTTGTCCCGTGCCGGCGCCTTCGCGCCGCGCGCGGCCTGGCGCAAGGCGGCCGGCGGCAGCGATGGCGACACATAGGTGCCGGCCGCGCCGCGCACCTGCAGATAACCCTCGTCGACCAGGATCCGATAGGCCATCTCGACCGTGCCGCGCGCCGTGTTCAGCTCGGTGGCCAGGCCGCGCACGGCCGGCACGCGATCGCCGGGCCGCAGATGGCCGGCGCCGATCGCGTGCTTGAAGCGCTCGCAGATCTGCAGATAGACCGGCAGGCGCAGGCCGCGGTCGATGTCGAGTTTCAGGTCGCGGTCGCGTTGGCTCATCGGCGGCAGGAGGGCATGAGTCTGGTCTTCGAGGGCGCCGGCTGATCAGGAAAACTGAGCGTCCGGCGCTGGAGGACGGGCTTCAGGCATGTAACTTGGATAAATAGAGTCGCACATAAGATACGAGATCGATCGCCATCGCGCAAGCTGGAAATCGAGACGATTTGTTGCGGATTCCACACTTGCATCTACGAACTACGACAAATAGAATCCGAGTTATTCGACGTGCGGCGAGCGTGCCGCCCGAAATCGTGACCTGTCCAGGAGAGAGAAAAGTGTCGAAACGCATTCTTGTCATCGGCGCCGGCTTTGCCGGTATGTGGAGCGCGCTGGCGTCGGCGCGCTTGCTCGATCAGCTCGGCCGCGACGACGTCGAGATTGCCCTGGTGGCGCCGGCGCCCGAGCTGCATGTGCGCCCGCGCCTCTACGAGGCGGACCCGGGCGCGATGAAGGCGCCGCTGCAGGCCTTGTTCGATGCCGTTGGCGTGCGCTTCGTTGCCGGCCATGTGGAAACCATCGACGTGGCGAATCGCAAGGTCGCGGTGATCGGCACCCAGGCCGGCGCGGCGCGCCGGGAGATCGGCTACGACCGCCTGGTGCTGGCGGCCGGCAGCCGGCTGTTCCGGCCCGCGATCGAGGGGCTCGACGCGCACGCGTTCAACGTCGACCAGCTCGAGGAGGCCGTGAAGCTGGAGGCGCACCTGAAGACGCTCGGCCAGTTGCCGGCCGGCGCCGCGCGCGCCACGGTGGTGATCGCGGGCGCCGGTTTCACCGGCATCGAGACCGCCGCCGAAATGCCGGCGCGCCTGCGCGAGACGCTGGGTGCCGATGCCGAGGTGCGGGTGATCCTGGTCGATGGCAACGACGAACTCGGCGCCGACCTGGGCCCGGGCCCGCGCCCCGTCATCACGCAGGCACTGGGCGAACTCGGCGTGAGCTGGAAGCTCGGCTCGGGCGTGGCCGCGGTGGATGCCGGCGGCGTGACGCTGGCCAACGGCGAGCGGATCGAGGCTGCCACCGTGATCTGGACCGCCGGCGCGCGGGCCAGCGCGTTGACCGCGCAGATTCCCGGCGAGCGCGATGGCTTCGGCCGCCTGTTCGTCGATCGCAACCTGAAGGTGATCGGCGTGGAGGACGTGTTCGCGACGGGCGATTGCGCCTATGCCGCGACCGACGATGCCGGCAATCACGCCAAGATGTCCTGCCAGCACGCCATGAACCTGGGCCGTTCGGCCGGCCACAACGCGGCCGCCGACCTGCTCGGCCAGGCGCCGCTGCCCTATAGCCAGCCGAAGTACGTGACCTGCCTCGACCTCGGGCCGTGGGGCGCCGTCTATACGGAGGGCTGGGACCGCGTGGTGAAGCTGGAGGGTGCGCAGGCGAAGACGCTCAAGCGGCAGATCAACTCGGAGTGGATCTATCCGCCCGCGGCCGATCGTGCCGAGGCGCTGGCGGCGGCCGATCCGCTGCGTATCGTGGTGGCATGAGGTGGTGGCCTGAGCGAGCGCGGCATCAACGAGAAGGGGCGGCCCGGCGGGCCGCCCCTCTTGTCATGTCGGCAGCCGGCGATGCCGGCTGCGTTCGGCTTGCCTCGTTCAGCCCGCCGCGCCGCGTTCGCGGCGCCGGCTCGCGGCGCGATCCTCGAACCACTTCACCACCTGCGGCCCGAAACTGCGCGGCGCCTTCGATGAGAAGCGCTCAGCAATATCGGCGAGCGACTGCGAGGCCAGCGACTCGCGCATCTTCTTCTCCGCCTGCTGCATCACCGAATGGATCGCGCAGACGCCGCTGGTCGCCCAGGCCGGCTTGGTCCCTTCGAACACGGCGCAACGCTCGCGCACCTCGCGACATTCGAACAGGGACTTGTCGCCGTCGATCGCGCTGACCACGTCGAGCACCGAGATCTGGTCGGCCGGCCGCGCCAGCGCGAAGCCGCCCTTCGCGCCTTCGGTGGCGATCACCAGCCCCGCCTTGTGCAGCTTGGTGAACAGCTTGGCGAGAAAATCGAGCGGCACGCCCTGCAGCTCGGCGAGGTCGCGCACGCTCGCCTCGCGCATGCCGGAGGCCGGCTCGGCCAGGTAGAGCAGGCAATGCAGCCCGTATTCGACGCCTGTACTGATGTGTGCCATTGCCACTCCGACTTGAATAATCGGAGTTAGGGTAGCGTGCTTCGGGAGCCTGTGCAACCGGTGCACCGCACGACGTGCCAAGCACCGGAAGAGCCCGGTGCGCAAGTGAAAGATTGATAAAGTTTTCAAGCTCGATACATTTCGGCGCGAATCCCCCCCTACAATCACAGCGAGTCGGTCGCCGTCATGGCGACGTGGTATCGGGCAGGCAGGCGAGCGGCACCAGGCCTGGCTGTCCATGCCCGACCGAGCGGGCGCGCGATGCCAGTCGTGCCGCCCGGCGCGGCGGCTCCGGATCGATCTGTACCTATGCATCTCGCATGCGGACGATCCGTCGACAACAGAGTGAGAGATTGACATGGATGTCCGGGGCGCTTTAACCATCCTGCCGGCCGTTGGCCGGCTCGAGCATCGCAGTTCGTATCGAGGGCGGCGAACCGCCTTCAGGCATGACGGCCAGTCTGCCGACCCTCACCGCCGGGCAGGACCGCTGACCCGCGCATGACCGAATCCTCTCCCTGCCTCATCATGCTCGGCGCCTCGATCGCGCTGGCTGCACTCGTCCTGCTGGTCTCCTTGCTGCGCGCCGCCTTGCCCGGCCTGCGCGAATGGAGCGCCGCCGCCGCGCTGGCTGCGATCGCGTCCTGGCTGTCCTGGTCGGGCGCGCTGGCCGGCGCGCCGGCCAGCTTCGTCGCGGCCGCCTCGCTGGCCTGTTTCCTGGCCGGTTGCCTGCGCTTCGGCGGGCGGCGGCCGTCCTGGGCCCTGCTCGGCGGCGCGCTGGCGGTGCTCGGCCTGGTATTGGCGGCCAGCCAGCTCATGCGCCACGGCGGCATGCTCGGCAGCTTGGCGGCGGGCATCTATGCCCTTGCGTTCGGTGTCCTGATCGCGCTCGGCATGGTGCGTCGGCCGGCATCGGGCACCGCCGCCTGGTCGTCGCGCGGGGTGGCGGCGCTGGCCTTGCTGGTCGGCTTCGGCTCCTGCGCCCAGGCGGCCGTGCCGGTGTTTCCCCTGCTGGCCGCGGCGTCGCCGCTGGGCGGCATCGCGCTGGCACTGCTGCCGCTGGCCGCCGTGCTGCTGGCGCAGGATGCGCTGCTGGCGCGCCCCGCCGGCCCGGCTCATGGCGATCCGCTGACGGGCCTGCCGGAGCGCGACCGCTTCGAGGCGCTGGTGCGCGAGCGGCTGGCGCGTCAGCGCGGCGGCCGTCCCGTCGCGCTGCTGCTGATCGAACTCGATCATCTCGAACGGGCCAACCAGGTCGCGGGCCGCGACGGCGGCGATGCCTTGCTGCGCGACTTCGCCCAGCTCGCCTCGGCGCAACTGCGCGCCGAGACCGTGCTCGGCCGGCTCGGCGGCGAAACCTTCGGGGTGTTGCTGCCGGGTACCTCGGCACGTGACGCCTGGCAGGCCGGCGAGCGCCTGCGCGTCGCGGCGGCCGCGCGCGCGGTGATGACGCCGGGCGGCGAATACCGCTACACGATCAGCGGCGGCATCGCCTCGGCCGAGGGCGGCGACACCTTCGAGCGTCTCTACGTGCGGGCCGATCTCGCGCTCTACGAGGCCAAGCAGGCAGGCCACGACGCGATCCGCCTCGCCCATTCGGCGCTGGTCGGCCAAGGCGCGAGCGCCGCGCCGGGCGAGGGCGGGCGTCGCTGAGTCCAGGCGCGTCACGTCCCGGCCGTCCGGTCGGTCGGCGAATGAAGCCGGTAAATGAAGCCTGCGGATGGTGTGGCAGCGGCGGGAATGGAAAGCGAGGCGGGGAGGGCGCCGGATCGTCTCGCGCGACGCTGCCGCGTCGGGAGCCGAACCGGTGATGCGCGACGCGGGACACGTCGCGCGGAACTGCATGACCGTCGAGGACCGCGGCGGCTTCCGGCTCCGGCGAGCCGGTCAGGATGCGAGCGGCGCGCGCCGGCTCACTGCTTCTTGTGCCACTCCTCGATCATGTCCTTGGCGAGTTGCTCGACCATGCTCATCACCATCAGCACGTCGATCTTCAGCCGCGATACCGTGCCCTCGACGGGCGGCAGCTTCGCGTCGCGATAGCTGTCGTCGACGGGGTCGATCTTCGCGCTGTAGCGCCACTGCATGCCGGTATCGTCCGGCGAGACGTCCGTGGTCACGCGAAACCCACGATAGTCGATAGACATAACTCCTCCTGGTTCCCTGCGATGTGCAAGCGTATCGAAAGCCCGCGGCGCAAGCCGGCAGCGGCTTGCGCCATGCTAGCACCTTCGCGGTGCGCCCGCCGCCGGTCGCGCCTTGCACCCACGCGCGGCCGGACTTGCCTACACTGGCGCTGAGCGGCGCGTGCCGTCCCGGCCGCGCCGCCCTCGTTCGCGACAGCCACAGGAGACTTCAGGATGGAATCGACAGCAAGCACCGCGGCCGCGCCGCGCATCGCACTCGTGACGGGTGCCGGCAGCGGGATCGGCCGCGCCGCGGCCAGGCGGCTGCTGGCCGACGGCTTCACGGTGGTGGCCGCGGGGCGGCGCGCCGAGCCGTTGGCCGCCTTGGTCGAGGAGGCCAGGGCCGACGGCCGCGAAGCGCTCGCGGTGACGGTCGACGTGCGCGACGCGGCCAGCGTCGACGAGCTCTACGCGACCATCGAGCGGACCTACGGCCGCCTCGACCTGCTGTTCAACAATGCCGGCGTGAACGCCCCGGCGGTGCCGATGGACGAGTTGAGCGTCGAGCAGTGGCGCGACGTGATCGACACCAACGTGACCGGCGTATTCCTCTGCGCGCGCGGCGCCTTCGCACTGATGCGCCGGCAGACGCCGCGCGGCGGCCGCATCATCAACAACGGCTCGATCTCGGCGCACACGCCGCGCCCCTTCACCTCGCCCTACACGGCCAGCAAGCACGCGGTGCTGGGCCTGACCAAGAGCATCGCGCTGGACGGCCGCCAGTTCGGCATCGTCGGCTGCCAGATCGACATCGGCAACGCGCTGACCGAACTCTCCGAGCGGATGCAGCGCGGCGTGCTGCAGGCCAACGGCAGCATCGCCACCGAGCCGATGTTCGACGTCTCGCACGTGGCCGACGCGGTCGGCTACATAGCGAGCCTGCCGCTCACGGCGAACGTGCTGAACATGACGGTGATGGCCAGCCAGATGCCCTTCGTCGGCCGCGGCTAGGCCGGCTCGATATCACCCGCCTCGGCGAGGCCGTTCCGGCCTCGCCACAACCTCGCCGATTTCGCGTAATGCCGGAACAATCGCCTGATTGTCTCCTGGCGGGAATTAAATAATGGGAAATAGTCGCGAATGCGGCGGTATCGATTTGCGATTAATCCCGATTCCGAATTTATGATTTAGAATCGCCGGCGCGCGCGATGCGAACGACGCCATTCGGCATTTCACGGGGATATGAGCTCACTCGCTGGCGCTAAACCGAGCATTTTGTCGGGACACAATTAGAACATCGAGGCCAACGTGAAATTCATCAAATGGCTGATCGTCGATACGATCAGGGATCTTCGCTTGAAAAGATTGAAGGCGGATTTCGACCGGCACTGTCCGAACGAGCGGATGACGGGCAGCATCGACGGTTATTGCGGGATCGGCATGATGATCGGTCGCAGCGTCGGCAGCGAGGGGGAGGCGGCCGACGGCAGCGCCAGGCTGCTCGACGTGTACACCAGCAGCCTGGTGGCCGAGCTGGCCCGGCATCGCGAGTACGCGCGGCGTGCCTACCGGATCGGCGTCGACAGCGTGCAGGACGGCGAGCGGCGCCATCGTTTCGCGAGCGCACGGCAACTGCGCCGCTGAGCGGAAAAAGATCCGCGCCGTGCGGCGCGGATCGTCAAGGCACTGGATAATGCCGCCGGATTACGGGCCAGCGGTATTTCCGTGCGACGTATGGATAACGTCGCCGCGGAATAATCGCATGAACGGCCTGAAAAAACCATCGCCGATCGTAAATTCCAGTGCCCGGCCATTAATGAATGTCGACTCCCTGCCGTTAATGCGAGATGCCGGGCTTGATTATTTTTCGGCAAGCGTTTGCGCAAACGCTTGCGCTGGTTTTAGTGGAGCCCATCCTCGAACTGTCAAAGATGGCTAATTCGGTGCGATGCGCCCGGCGCATGCGGAAGCGCTTGTTTGCGCATGCAACCTGATGATGTCGATCGCGCCCGCTTGCCTCGACTGTTGCGGGCCGGGAAGCAATCGACCGGCGTGCAGGCGCGCCCTGGCGCGCTCGTTCAGGGCGCCGACGGCGGGCGCGGCACCGGCAGGTTGGCGCTGCGCCTGGCCAGCGCGTCGGTCTGGATCGAGATCAGCAGCCAGTCGCGCTGCGGCTGCGGAATGCTCAGCACCGCGTGCTCCATGGTGCGCATGTTGCTGCACCAGATCTCCGGCGTGACGGCGGCCGGGTCGGCCACCGCGGCGGCCAGCGAGCGCGCCGCGTCCGGGTCGCCCTTGAGCCGTTCGGCGATCGCCGCCGACAGCGCGTTGCGTCCCTGCTCGCGTTGCGGCTCGTTGACGGTGGCCAGCGGCGTCTGCTGCGCCGAGCGCTTCAGCGATTCGTAGGTGATCCGGAAGTAGTCGTCGATGTCCTGGTCGGACAGCCTGGCCAGCGACAGGTAGCGCACGATCACGGCGCTCATGCTCTTCTCGCCGCCGCAATCGGGCGGCGCCGCGTCCAGCACGCGCGCGCCGATCGAGATGAAGGTCGAGCGGTCCGACTGCGAGACGCGCAGCGACCCCTCGCTGAAGAACTCGGGGCGCCGCTCGGCGAGCGAGCGCCCGGCCTGGCCGCCGTCGCCCATGCCGAAGGCGCGCACGATGTCGGGATCGGTCAGCATCTTCTCGCGCCAGCGCGCGATGATGGCCGCCTTCGGCGAATCGGGCTCGATGCCGTATTGCGCGACGAAGGCGTCGGACTTGGCGCGTTCGAGCGTGAGCGGGGCGGCGCCCGACAGCGGCGTGGCCGGCGTGGACGCGGCCGCGCCGGGCGGCTGCGACGGCGCGCAGGCTGCCAGCGTCAGCAGCAAGGTGGCGAGGGCGGCAACAGTGGCGCGGCGCGGGTGGCGGCGGGCGGCGAACCGGTCGGGAATCGGCATGGCGATGTCGTGAGAGGCGGTGCCTGCCAATCTAGCATGCCGGCCCCCGTCACGACGGTTCGCGGCTTGGCGCGAGGCGCCATGGCGGGCATGCAGGCGAAGCGTCATCCCGGGCCCGTTTCGCCTCAGGGCATCATCCGGACCGTGACGGGCTCGCCGGGGCAGGTCTCGGCGTTGACCGCGGCGATCGTCTTGGGCAGCCGCTGCTTGTCGGCGGCGACATTGGTGTAGTAGCGCAGTTGCGCCGGCGCCGAGACCGCGCCCGCTTCCCAGACGCCCGCCCAGAGGTGCCCGTGAGCGTCGCTCATCAATACGGACTTGGTATCGCAGGCGACGCCCTGCACGAACATCCCGACCACGCGCGCGCCATTGCCGTCGAGATTGTCGGCCTGCGTGTCGACTACGCTGGCCGTCGCCACCATGGTCCGGTAGTCGCGTCCGAGCAGCTTGCGCAGCGCCGCGTCCTGCGCAGGCGTGCTCGCCACGCCGAGCGAGAGCAGGCTCGGCTCGGCGTTCGGGTCGCGCGCGGCAGCGACGTAATCGCCGCCGTAGGAGACGCCCACGCCGGCGCCGCAGGCGAAGGCACCGCCCTGCTGTTCGACCTCGAGCCGGTTCAGCACGCGCCGGAAGGTCAGCACGCAGCCTTGGGTATCCATCTTCGCGTCGCCGACATAGCTGGCCGTGTCGGGCGCGGAAAAGCGCGCCGTCTCGGATAGCGCGCCGGAATTCACGCCGGCCACCGCATCGAAGCTGAACGAGAACTGCCGCTCGTTGACCTGCGTGATGTCGAGCTGCGCGCCGTCGTGGCCGCCCGCGTCGACGCGCTGCCAGCGCGTGCCCCAGTGGAACGGCGTGCGCGCATGGCGCAGCACCACGATGCGGTCGGCGTAGAGGTTGCGCAGGCAGGCGTCGTCGCCACATGCGTCGCGCCGGGCCAGCCAGGCGCGCTGGTCCGCGCGCCAGTCGGGCGAGGCCGGCACTTGCGCATAGAGCGCCTGCAGCGTCTCGTCCTGCTTCGACAACTGCGCGTCGGCGCAGATGCGTTGCTCGGTCGGCGAACTCGCCTTCGCGCAGTCGAAGCCCGCCGCCTGGGCGGCGCTGGAGAGGATGGCGAGCGTGGCGACCAGCAGCTTGCCGATCGAGGCGGCCCGGTCAGTCGAGGTGTTCATACGGTCTCCATGATGTCGGCGGCGCAGGCCGGCGCCGCGGATCCGCGCGCGGACCGCCGGATATCCTACGCGAAGCGGCGCGCGCGGGGGAGACGGATCGGGACGATCGTTTCCTTAAAACGACGTACCGATCTGGAACTGGAACTTCTGGTACTGGTCGCCGGTGTGCTTGACGACCGGGAAGCCGAGGTCGATCTTGAGCGGGCCGATCGGCGAGATCCATTCGAGGCCGGCGCCGTAGCTGTAGCGCAGCCCGTTTGCGCCGATGCTGTTGCCTTCCGAGCCCCACACGTTGCCGCCGTCGACGAAGGTGAACACGCGCAGCGTGCGGTCGTAGCCGGTGCCGGGCAGCGGCACGGTCAGCTCGATATTGCCGACCACCATCTTCGAGCCGCCGATCGGGTCGTTGGTGGTGGCGTCGCGCGGGCCCAGCGAACTCGATTCGTAGCCGCGCACCGAGCCGATCCCGCCCGCGTAGTAGTTCTTGAAGATCGGGTAGGGCTTGCCTTCCAGGCCCTTGCCGTAGCCGCCCTGGAAGTTCAGGCCGAGGATGAAGCCGCGCGCGAACGAGTAGTAGTACTGCGCTTGCAGGTCGCTCTTCACGTAGGTGGTGGCCGCGATCGGCGTGCCGTACTCGGCGTTCGCCTGCAGGAAGTAGCCGCGGCTCGGGATCAGCGTGCTGTCGCGGTTGTCGCGCGACCAGCCCACCGTGGCCGGCACGTTGTTCGAGACGCGGCCGAACGAGTTCACGTAGTCGATATAGCTCTGCGGCGTGGTCGAGTCCACGTCGAGCCGGTTCTGCTCGAGGCCGATGCCGAAGAACACCGTGTCGGTTTCCGAGAACGGGATGCCGAACTTCATCGAGGCGCCGTAGGTGATCACGCGGAAGCTGGTGTCGGTGGTGCTCGAGTAGTAGAGCGGCTCGCTGGTGCGGTAGTAGACGTCGGTGATGCGCCGGATGCCGTCGATCGTGAAGTACGGGTCCACCTGCTCGACTGCCAGCGTGCGATAGGTGGTGGCCGTGTTGACCGTCACCGAGAGGCTGGTGCCCGAGCCGAACACGTTGTCCTGCGAGACGCTGGCCGAGATGATCGGGCCTTCGCCGGAGCCGTAGCCCACCCCCAGCGAGATCGAGCCGGTCGGCTTCTCGGTCACCTTCACGTTGACGTCGACCTGGTCGGTGGTGCCTTCCACCGGCACCGTCGAGATGTCGACGTCGGTGAAGTAGCCGAGCCGGTTGATGCGGTCCTTCGACAGCGCGAGGCGCCCCGAATCGAACCAGGCGCTTTCCATCTGGCGCATCTCGCGGCGCACCACCTCGTCGCGCGTGCGCGAGTTGCCGGTGATGTTGATGTGCCGCACGTAGACGCGATGGCCAGGATCGACCACCAGCGTCAGGCCCACCTTGTGCGTGACCTGGTCAATCTCGGGCTGGGCATTGACAGTCGCGAACGCGTAGCCGTATTCGCCGAGCTTGTCGACCACCGCCTTGGTGGTGGCCTGCAGCTTGGCGGCCGAGAACCGCTCGCCGGCCTTGATCTTCACCAGCTTCTGCAGCTCGGCCTGGCGGTCCAGCAGGTTGCCCGCGAGCTGGACCTTCGAGATCGTGTAGGGCTGGCCCTCATGCACCGTGATGGTCAGGTACATGTCCTTCTTGTCGGGCGAGATCGACACCTGGGTCGAGTCGAAATTGAACTCGAGGTAGCCGCGGTCGAGGTAGTACGAGCGCACGTTCTCCAGGTCGCCCGTGAGCTTCTCCTTCGAGTAGAGGTCGTTCTTGGTGTACCAGGAGAACCAGTTCGGCGTCGACAGCTGCATCTCGTCGAGCAGGGTGCTGGTCTTGAAGGTGTGGTTGCCGATGAAGTTGACCTGGCGGATCTTCGCGCTCGGGCCTTCGGCCACCGAGAACAGGATCGACACGCGGTTGGCGTCCACCGGCGTGATGTTGGTGGTGACCTCGGCCGCGTAGTAGCCGCGCGTGAGGTACTGGCGCTTGAGCTCCTGCTCGGCCTTGTCCACCAGCGACTTGTCGTAGTACCGGCCGCGCGCCAGGCCGACCGAGCTCAGCGCCTTGGTCAGGTTGTCCTTGTCGAATTCCTTGATGCCGCTGAAGTCGATCGACGAGATCGCCGGGCGCTCCTGCACCTGCACGATCACCACCGTGCCCTCGGTGGCCACCTTCACGTCGTTGAAGAAGCCCGTCGCGTAGAGCTTGCGGATCGCTTCGGAGGCCAGGTCGTCGTTGTAGGTGTCGCCCTGCTTCATCGGCAGGTAGGCGAACACCGAGCCGGGCTCGATGCGTTGCAGGCCCTCGATCCGGATGTCGGAGATGGTGAACGGATCGGCCGCGCAGGCGGTGACGGACGTCACGCCAAGGCCGGCGAACGTCAGGTAGCGCAGGCGGCGTGACGACAGGGAGCGTGCATTCATGCGGATGAGGAAGAGGCGGAGGAGCCGGGAATAGCGGGTTCGCGACCGAGGACGCGGGCTTGTCGAGGACGCGGGTTTATTGCAGCGAGCCGGCCGCGCGCGGCAGGGCCGCGGCGGGGCCGCTCGCCAGCGCCAGCACGTCGGCCATCTGGCCGGCCAGCGCGCGGCCGACCTGGAACGACAGCTCGGCGCCGCCGGGCAGGCGGAACGACAGGATCAGGTCCGGCGCGCCACCGGCGTCGCGTCCCACCGTCCAGGCCTCGCAGGGCATCACGAACTTGACGCCGCGCTGCTTGTGGCGGATGCGCTCGGACGAGCCGATCGCATTCGACAGCGCCGCCAGCAGTTCATGCATCACCGAGCAGTGCAGGGCGATGCGATCGGGCTGGTTGCTGTTGAGCATCAGGTACTGCCCGTCTTCGGTCAGCTCGAAGCCGTGCAGCGCATCGATCGAATAGGAAGCCTGGGGCGGTGCCATCGTCGCGATCCGGTGGGAAAACGGAAGCGAGTATCGCGTTGCGCGTGAGTCGACGGGTTACCTGCCGTTTACTGCATGTTTCTTTCCGGCTGCTGACGGGATCGAGGCAGAGGGAGGAGGGCGCGGCGCCGGTATCGATTGCTCGCGCCGGGCTCGTCGTGCAAGGGATGGGGCGCTCGCGCGGAAGCTGCCCGAGCCGGCGGATGGATGAGCGGCGCGCGCCGCATTTCGGATCGCTGCATGGGTGAGCGGGAGACGGCGCGCGTCGTTCGCGAAGGCCAATCGTTCGGAAAGCGAAAGGATCGTCGGCCTTCTCGAAACGGCATGTTTCCCGATTCTTGCGGCGCGTTACCGCTGGAGGCGGGAGGGCCGCGACGCGCGCGGGGAATCAGCCGTTTTCCGGCGGCAGCGCGTGCAGGGCGCCCTGGTGGCGCTTCACGATCCGCACCGTTTCGGCCGCGAAGGCGCGCAGGCCGGGATCGCCGCCGTCGCGCGCCTCCTTGGCGAAGGCCGCGCCGTCGGCCGCGTGGATGGTCTTCATCTCGGCGATGAAGGCATCGTCGAAGGCGGGGCCCGACAGGCCGCGCAGCTTGTCGAGGCGCTGCGTGAAGGCCGCGTTCAGTTGCGTATCGACTTGGATGCCGGCCGCGTTCGCGGCGGCCAGCAGCTTGGCGCCCACCAGTTGGTGATCGTGCGCCTCGGTGCTGCCGAGGTCGACGATGTCCTGCCGCGCGCCTTGCCGGGCCGCGACCTTGCCGGCCTCGACCTCGAACATGCCGCCTTGCGAGACCATCGCGACGAAGGCGCGGTCGGCGTCGGACGTCGCGCCGCCGGCCGCGTGCGCGGCGAGCGGGGCGAGGCTTGACGTCAGCAGCGCGACGGCGGCGCTGCAACACAGGGAAACCAGGGAGCGACGATGCATGGATGACCTCTACTCGTGACGGTTCGGGGAGCTTCGGCGCCCGGACGAAGGCCGGGGCCGTCACGAGACAACACGGCTTTCGTCTGTTTTATTCCCGCCCTCAACGCGGCGGATAAGTGGCATCCCCCAGGCAGGCCGCCAGCCAGCCCTGGTCGATCTCACCGACATCGGCATCGAGCAGGGGCGCGGGCGGCACCGGCGGCGCTTCGTTGCGGGTCGCCTCGGCGTCGAGCTGCGCCGGCCAGCGCGCCGCCGTGCCCTTGGCATCGTCGTCGGGACAGGCCTGCCCGGCTTCGCCGCCGCCGATCGAGCAACTCGCCACGGCCGTCAGCCTGCCGTTGACCACGCGCCCGACCTCGCGCCGTTCGGAAACGCTGCCGCTGGCCCAATCCTGGTTGACCGAGCAGACCCGGTCGTGATGCTGGAAACGCTGCGTGCCGAAGCAGCCGTAGCTATAGCTGCCTGCTTGCGGGAGGAAATCGCAGGATGTCTGGTAGCCGGCGAACGGGCCGCCCGTGTAGCGTGCCTCGAAGGCGCGTTGCGCCAGCGCGACCTCGACCAGGCGCCGCTGATAGGGGTTGTGCATGCCGGCCTGCGAGAGCACCCGCGTGCGATCCCGGATCGCCTTCAGCACGATCTCGCGCCGGGCGGCTTCGTCGGGCGGGCCCTGGCCATCATCGACGGCGTCGAGATGGCCGAGCTGCGCATCGCGGCGCAGCAGCCAGCGCCGCTGGCTGGCCACCAGCATCGCGCGGATCCCTTCGTCGCCGGCGGCCTTCAGCGTGGCCGCGTAGGCGGCGCCCATCGCCGCGTCGGCAGCCTGCAGCCGCCGGTCCGCGCAGATCGTCCGCTCGATCGGGCTGGCCGCCTTGCGGCAGTCGATGGCATGCGCGGCCGGCGCCGCGAGCAGCGCGGCGGCGAGCAGGGCGAGCGCGAGCGGGGAAGGACGTGGCATGGCGTGATCTCCTGGTTGTCTGGTTCTGTTTGCTGTCGATGTCGTATCGGCAATCCACGACATCGACGTCGGCATCAACCTGCACGGCGCCGCGCAGGCTGCGCCTTGCCGCCCGCGGCCGGCTTGCCGGCATCGCGATCGAGCAGCGCGGCGAAGCGATCGGCCAGCGTCGGCCGCGAACGGTTCGGCCACACCGCGCTCAGCTCGAAGAAGGGCAGCGCATCGCCGTCGCGCACCTCGCACACGCGCACGCCGGAGAAGCGCAGCGCCTGCACCGAAGCCGGCAGCAGCGAGGCGCCGCAGCCGGCCGCGACGCAGGCGAGCACCGTCAGCGAGCGGTTCGCGTCCTGCACGATATTGGCCTCGCAGCCGGCCTTGCGGAACGCGCTGAGGATACCGGCGCGCACCACCGGCAACTGCCCTTGCGGGAACCACACCAGGCCGATGCGCGCCAGGTCGGCCAGCGCGAGCCGGCCGTCGGCGCCGAGCGCGTGCGTCTCGTGCACCACCGCGTGCAGCCTCTCGCGCGCGATCAGCTTCTCGTGCATGCGCCCGCGCACCACCACCGGCGTATGCAGCAGGCCGATGTCGATCTCCCCCGATTCCAGCGCGGCGGCCTGCTCGGCATTGCTCATCTCGCGCAGCGCCAGCTCCACGTTCGGCACCTCGGCGCGCAGCGCCGCGATCGCGCGCGGCAGCACCTCGAACAGCGCCGCCGAGACGAAGCCGATCGCGAGCCGCCCGCCGCGTTGCGCGCCAATATCGCGTGCGCGCGCCTCGGCGGCCTCGATGCGCGCCACGCTCAGGCGGATGTCGTCGACGATCGCCTCGCCGGCGGCGGTCAGCGCCGCGCCGCGCCGCGTGCGCGAGAACAGCTTGACGCCGAGTTCGCGCTCGAGCCGCGTGATGGCCTGGCTCAGCGCCGGCTGCGCCAGGCCCAGCCGCTCGGCCGCGCCGGTCACGCTGCCGGCGTCGGCCACGGCCAGGAAATACTTGAGGATGCGAGCGGATTCCATAACACGATGCAATGAAAGATCAACGTTTCCATAGTATGCGAGCCAGGCGCATCCCGCCAGAATGCGTGCTATCAATCAATTGCCGCCGGCGCATCAGCCGGCGCGCCGCGCGCCAGGCTGCGCGCAAGAGGAGACGATCATGCGCTGGTACCGGGACATCACCCCCGTCGAGAAACGAACCCTGTGGGGCTGCTTCGCGGGCTGGGCGATCGACGCCGCCGATACGCAGATCTTCTCGCTGGTGATCCCCACCTTGCTGACGGTCTGGGGCATCTCCAAGGCGCAGGCCGGGCTGATCGGCGGCGCCACGCTGGTGGCGGGCGCGCTGGGCGGGCTGCTGGCCGGCGTGTTGTCGGATCGCGTCGGCCGCGTGCGCGCGCTGCAGATCACCGTGATCTGGTTCTCGCTGTTCACCTTCCTGAGCGCCTTCGCGCAGAACTTCGAGCAATTGCTGGCGCTGAAGGCGCTGCAGGGCATCGGCTTCGGCGGCGAATGGACCGCCGGCGCGGTGCTGCTCAGCGAGACCATCAACGCGAAGCACCGCGGCAAGGCGATGGGCATCGTGCAGAGCGCCTGGGGCTTCGGCTGGGGCGGCGCGGTGCTGGTCTACACGGCGATCTTCTCGCTGGTGCCGCAGGATTGGGCCTGGCGCCTGCTGTTCGCGGTCGGCCTGCTGCCGGCGCTGCTGGTGCTCTACCTGCGCCGCAACGTGGTGGAGCCGCCGCGCGAGCCGCTGCCGGTCGACGCGAACGGCGAGCGCCAGGGCGTGCTGGCGATGGCCGCCGGCATCTTCGCGCCCTCGGTGTTGCGCACCACGGCGGTCGGCGGCCTGATCGGCCTGGGCGCGCACGGCGGCTACTACGCGATCACCACCTGGCTGCCCACCTACCTGAAGACCGAGCGCCACCTGTCGGTGCTCGGCACCGGCGGCTACCTGGCCGTGGTGATCGTCGCCTTCATCGTCGGCTGCTTCGTCAGCGCCTGGTTGCAGGACCGCATCGGCCGGCGCTGGACCGTGATCGTGTTCGCGATCGGCTGCGCGGTGATGGTCAATCTCTACACCTTCCTGCCCATCGGCGACACCACCATGCTGGTGCTGAGCTTCCCGCTCGGGCTGGTCTCGGCCGGCATCCCGGCCACCCTCGGCGCGCTGTTCAACGAGCTCTACCCGCAAGGCGTGCGCGGCACCGGCGTGGGCTTCTGCTACAACTTCGGGCGCATCGTCTCGGCCGGCTTCCCGGTGCTGATCGGCCATATGAGCAGCTCGATGTCGCTGGGCACGGCGCTCGGCATCGACGCCGGCATCGCCTACGGGCTGGTGGTGATCGCCGCGCTGATGCTGCCCGAGACGCGCGGCCGCCGGATCGCGGCGCCGCTCGCCGCGAACCAGCCGGGCCGCGCCGACGACGGCCGCGCGCCGAGCGCGTCGCGCGGCTGAGCGGCATGGTCGAAGCGTGCCGCCGGTTCTTCCTTCTTCATCGATGTCTCCCGTCCTTCCCATCATGAGCACCACGCTTGACGATCGCGCGATGCATGCCGAGTCGGGCCTGAGCGCCGCCGGCGCGGCCTGGCTGGCGGCCGCCGCGCCCGCCGTGGCCGGCATCGACAGCCATGCCCACCTGTTCGTGCGTGGCCTGCCGCTGGCCGCGCAGAGGCGCCACGCGCCCGACTACGACGCGACGCTCGATGCCTATGTGGCGCATCTGTCGGCGCATGGGCTCTCGCAAGGCGTGCTGGTGCAGCCGAGCTTCCTCGGCACCGACAACGGCTGGCTGGCCGCCGTCGCGCGTCGTTATCCGCAACGCTTTCGCGGCGTGGCCGTGGTCGATCCCGCGATCGACGAGGCGCAACTGGCGGCGCTCGCGGCCAGCGGCATCGTCGGCGCGCGGCTGAACCTGATCGGGCTGCCGCTGCCCGACCTGGAGCAGGGGCCGTGGCCGCGTTTGCTCGCGAGGCTGAACGCGCTGGGCTGGCACATCGAGATCCATCGCGGCGCGGCCGACCTGCCGGTGCTGCTCGATGCGCTGCTGGCGCAGCGCTGCACCGTGGTGGTCGATCATTTCGGCCGGCCCGATCCGGCTGCCGGCGCGCGCGACCCGGGTTTCCGCGCGCTGCTCCGGCGCGCCGACAGCGGCCGTGTCTGGGTCAAGCTGTCGGCGGCCTATCGCAGCGTGGAGACGAAGGCGAGCGCGAATGCCGGCGCGGCGGCCGGCGACGGCGCGGCAGCGGGCACGGTGCTGGCCGCCCACCTGCTGGCCGCCTTCAGCCCGCAGCGGCTGGTCTGGGGCAGCGACTGGCCGCACACGGAGCATCGCCACCTGGTCGACTATCCGTCGGCCGCGCGCGCCTTGCGGCAGTGGGTCCCCGACGAGGCGCAGCGGCGCGCCATCCTGGTCGATTCCGCGCGCGAGCTGTTCCGCTTCTGACCCTGCCGGGCCGGCGATTGTCCGCGCTTCGCGGATTCTGAATCGCCGGCTTCCCGGCTTACCCGCGCATCGACCCCGGCACACAATCGCCCCTCATCGAAGCAGGATGCCTTTCGTGGGGAGCGAGCCAGCATGAGCACCATCCAGTCGCAATCACAGTCGCCATCCGCCGGGCCGCGAGGCACGGCGCGCGCGGCCGGCGCGGTCGCCTTCACGGTGCTCTCGTGGGCGTCCGCGTTTCCGTTCATCCGCATCGGCCTGCACGAACTCTCGCCGATGCAACTGGCGGCGGCGCGTTTCGCGACCGCCGCGGTGCTGGTGCTCGGCTGGCTGGCCTGGCGCCGCCCGCGCCGGCCGACCGCGCGCGATGCGATGGCCTTCGCGCTGTCGGGGCTGCTCGGCATCGCCGGCTACAACGCCTTGCTGAACACCGCCGAGCTGAGCGTCGCGCCCGGCGCGGCCGCCTTCATCATGAGCACCTCGCCGATCGTCACCGCGATCCTCTCGACGCTGTTCCTGCGCGAGAAACTCAATCGCCAAGGCTGGGCCGGCTCGCTGTTCAGCTTCGCCGGCATCGGCCTGATCGCGAGCGGCCAGCCCGGCGGCCTGGCGCTGGGCAGCGGCACCACGCTGATCCTGCTGGCCGCCGCCGGCGCGGCCGTCTACTTCGTGCTGCAGCGCCGACTGATTCCCGTGTATGGCCCGCTCGCCTGCACGGCCTACACGCTGCTGGCCGGCGCGGTGCTGCTGCTGGGCATCTTCCCGGCCGCGCTCGGCTACGCGAGCTGGACCTTCGCGCTGAGCCATTTCGGACCGGCGCGCGCCACCCACTTCCTCTACCTGGTGCCGGCCGCGGCGATGGGCTTGTCGATCTTCATGACGGGCGAGCGGCCGGGGCTGGCGACACTCGGCGGCGGGCTGATGGCGATCGCCGGCGTCGCGGCGGTGGCGCTGCGCGGGCGCAGCAGCCGTTAGCGCGGCCGCGCATCGCCGATGCGGCAGGCATCGCCGATGCCGCTCATTCGGCGCGGTCCCGCCATCCCGCGAGGGTTCGCCATAAGGAGGCTTTGGCATGTTCGCGGGCCGGCAATTCCACCACGTAGGTGATGCCGCGCAGGCTGACCAGCACGCCGGCCTCGGGCAGCGCGGCCAAGGTGCCGCCGTCGCGCGGATCCAGATACGGTTGCGCGTCGGCGTGGTGGATGGCGCACGAGGGAATCGGGAGCTTCGGCATCGAAGGGATGTCCTGTGATGAGGGACGGCCGGTCGGTTCGGGGCGCCGGCACTTGTCGTGATTCGGCGACGCCGTGGAGGCCCTGGCCCTGGGCCGGCCGCAACGGAATCGATTCTTGTCGCAAGCCCGCCTGCACGGCAAACGCTATCTCCGCAGCCTATGCATGCGTGCCGCGCATCCATGCCGAGCGGGCCCGTCATGTCTGCCCGGGCGAACCATCCATGCCTGAGCCTCATGCATTGCGTTCGGAAAAATCGTTTGTTCGCGCGACGGGCCTCGACAACAATGCAGGCCGGTGCACGAACCACCGCGCTCGCCGCATGGCCGCTCGGCACCACGCGAGCCGGGCGGTGCGTGCAGGTTCGAACCGGTCCAGGAGCATGTCGTGTCCGTCCTTTCCCCGTTTGCCTCGCGCGCGCAGGCGCTGGCAGAAATGAAGAGCCGCCCGAGCGGCGTGTCCTTCGGCCTGAAGCTTGCCGTCTATCTGATGCTGATCGCGCACGGCGTCTGGTTCGCGCTGTCGACCTGGTGGCCATGCCAGGCGATCGGCGTGACGACGATCGGCCTGATGTTCGCGCACGGCGTCGAACTGCAGCACCAGGCGCTGCATCAGCAGGGCTTTCGCAGCCGGCGCCTGAACACGCTGTTCGGCGTGCTGGTGGGCTTGCCGATGCTGGTGTCCTTCCACGCCTATCAGGACAGCCATCTGCGCCATCATCGGCTGCTCGGCACGCCGGAGAACCGCGAGTACTTCGACTACGGCGACCAATATGGTTCGCATCCGCTCGTCGGCCTCGGCCGGTGGATCTGGCGGCTGTCGATGGCGCCGCACTACCTGCAGGTGCTGCGCAACTTCGGCAGGCTGTGGATGCCGGGCGCGAGCTTCAACGAGAATCCGGCGGTTTCGAAGGCGATCCGCCGCGACCACGCGATCATGCTGGCCGTGATCGCCGCGCTGTGCCTCGTCTCGGCGCTGCTGCATTCGTGGCTCGCGGCGTGGATCTGGCTGGCCTCGCTGGCGGCGGCCTCGCCCGTGCATGCGCTGGTCGAGATGCCCGAGCACTACCGCTGCGAGCTCGACAGCACCGACCCGTGCCGCAATACGCGCACCATCGCCAGCAATGCCTTCATGACCTGGTTCACCAACGGCAACAACTACCATGTCGAGCATCACATGATGCCGGGCCTGCCGATCGAGCGCCTGCACGACCTGCACGGCGTGATCGCGCCGCGCATCCGCTACTACCATCGCAGCTATCGCGATTTCTACGGCGCGCTGCTGCGCGGCCGGCTCGCACCGCCCGATAGCGGCGGCGACACGGCCGGGGGCGACACGATGCCCGGCGAAGGCGAGACGGCCCGCGCCTCGGCCTGAGCCTGGCGCGAGCCGTCACGGGGCGGCGCCGCGATCGTTCTGCATTCCTCATCTGGATCCCCGCCATTTCGACCTGGCGCGGCATGTCCGCGCCTGTCTCTCTTCCCATGCCCACCTCGTTGCCGGGCGGTCATTGCGTCATGACGTGACGGAGCCATCATCCGGACGTGATCCCCGCGAGCGACGGCCCGTGTCGAAAACGGAGGCTACCTCCGACGCGCGCGTGCTTTGCCGGCAGCGCTTGCGCGGGGAATGCCCACGCGGCGGACGGTGCCGCGGGTTTTCCGCGCGAACCGGCTTCAGACGATACGCGGCATGCCGTCGTTTACAGACTTCCAGGAAGCAATTAAATTTTCCATTGGGCAGTTGAATTTCCCTGGTCGGCGGTGGTGTTTTATAGCAGGCGATCTATTAATCGCGGCGTGATTATCTATTTCCTGAATGATCTTGCTGATTGCTGCCGGCACGCCGGAATGAATAACCGATTTTGTTTGTGGATTGAAATTTAATCGTTGGCGAAATGTATTTATGTATTTGCTGAAGATTATCTAGGTTCGAGATATTTGTCTTTCCTGTCGTGGAATATGGGCATTCCGCGCGAGCTCTGGAAAGGGTTTGCGACAAGCCTTTGTCGGTGAATTTTCCATTCTCGAATTCAAACGTCTGGATTTGACTGTTTCGTTTTTTGTTTTTACAAAAACATAACTCATTTTGTCATCCAGAATTGACTCGTTCGCTTTTGGAAATTCTGGTAGATTACGTTCAGGAAATGAGGGCGTCATAATTCGGCTTGAAAATGAGGCCTTCGAATCGACGGGCGGAGTCAGTATGTCGCACTCCGAAATAACATCCGCATCGCGACAGCGACGACGGAAATAATGAGAGCGCGGTCCAAGGTGGGCCGCACGCGCCGAGGGCCACACGCGGCGCATCGATGTGAGAGGTCGCGGTATGACGAGTCCAAAACGTTTGCAGAATCTGCCGTCGCTCGATTTTCTGAGAGGTTTCGAGTGCGCGGCGCGGCATCTGAGCTTCACCAAGGCCGGCCAGGAACTGAATGTCACGCAATCGGCCGTGAGCCGGCAGGTCAAGGCGCTCGAGGAGCGCCTGCAGATCGAGCTGTTCCATCGGCATATCCGCGCCCTCACGCTGACCGAGGAAGGGCGCTCGCTGTACGGCACCATCGCGATGGCCCTGTCGGACATCGAACATGCCATCGATGCCTTGTCGGAGGGCGTCGCGCAGCGGGCCATCTCGCTGTCCACCACGGTATCGTTCGCGGCGCTGTGGCTGATTCCGCGTCTCGGGTCGTTTCGCATGCAACATCCCGACATCGACGTGCGGGTGTCGGCCACCAGCGAGATCGAGGATCTGCGGCGCAAGCGGCTTGATTTCGCAGTCCGATACATTGGGCCCAACATGCTGGTGCCGGATGCGCGCGTGCTGTTCCGCGAGCGCGTGGTGGCGGTCTGCAGCCCGGGGCTGGCCAGTGCGCAGGGCATGGCGATTCGCACCCCGGCCGACCTCGGGCGGCACGTGCTGCTGCACATGCACGATGCGCGCGGCGAGTGGCCCTGGTATGCGTGGAACACCTTGCTGAAGGCGCTCGGCGTGCCGCGCATGAAGCCGGCCGGCGGCCTGACCTTCAGCCAGTACGATCAACTGGTGCAGGCTGCCGTGGACGGCCACGGCATCGCCATCGGCCGCCGGCCGCTGATCGACGGGCTGATCCGGCAAGGGCGCCTGATAGAGCTGTTCGGCGACTGCACGGTGCCCTCGGGCAGCTACGTGCTGGTCAATAACGGCGAGGCGAGCAGCAGCGCCGATGCGACCGCGCTGGTGGACTGGCTGGTCGGCGAGACCGAGCGGCACGGCCTGCCGAGCCTCAACCAGGCCGAGGCGCTGATGTTCGGAGAAGGCGGCACGCCGAGGCTGCGCAGCGTGCGCTGAGGCGCGCCGCCAGCCTCGTTTCATGCCGGCGCCATGTCGCCGCCCGCATCAGGTCGGCGTCAGGCCCGGACGGCGCCGCGTTCACGCTCAGTTCGCGTTCACCAGCGACGGGTCGATATAGGTCGGCACATCCTGCGCCTGCTTGTAGACCGCGTTGCGCACGTTGAAGCGATCGGCATTGGCGGTCGAGCCGTAGATCGAATCCAGCCCCGTGCCCTTGTGGAAGGCCTGCTTCGCGGCGGCCGCGTCCAGCAGGTGGGTACCCTTCAGGAGCGGCAGGTACTGCTCCGGCGTGAGTCCGACACGCGCGGCCATGATCTTCACCGCATCGGCCTGGGTCTTCGGATCGGCGATATAGGCCACGCAGCGATACCAGACCCGGATCACCTTGGCCCAGTCGGCGCGGCGCGCCGCGAGGCTGGTGGGCGAGACCGACAGCGCATCGTAGATCAGGCCCGGCGCATCGGCCGAGGTGAAGATCGGCCGCGCGCCCGGCACGCGCTTGAGCGCCTCGCCCGCGTTCGGCTGCCAGGCCGCCACCGCCGCGATATCGGGCGCCGAGCCCAGCACCTGCGGCAGCTCGTTGGTCTTGGCGTTGACCAGGGTGACGTCGCCGTCCTTCATGCCGTGCTTCTGCAGCGCGGTCTCGACCAGCAGGTGGTCCACCAGGCCCAGCTCGACGCCGATCTTCCTGCCCTTCAACTGCTCGACGCTGCGCAGCGGCGGCTTGGCGATGATCATGTCGTTGCCGGCCGAGTAATCGGTCAGCAGGATCATGGTGTTCTTCGCGCCCGAGGCGCCGGTCACCAGCGCGTCGCCGTTGGTGACCGTCACCGCGTCGAGCTTGCCGGCCGAGAAGGCGTCGAGCGAGGCCGAATAGTCGAACCACTCGAAATCGACGTCCACTCCCGCATCCTTGAACCAGCCCTTGTCGAGCGCGACCTGGAACGCGACCCAGCCCGGCCAGTCGCTATAGCCGATCTTCAGCGGCGGCGCCGCGTGCGCGAGCGGCGCGGCGCAAAGGGCGGACAGCGCGCCGGCCAGCGCGAAGGCATGCAGCGCGCGGCGCGCGGGAGCGGCGGACCGGACGGGTGGGACGAGCGGGGCGGGACGGGAGGAGCAGGCGGCCAGCAGGCGGCGCAGGGCAGAGGCAAAGCGGTTCATCGTGAACTCCGGCGTATCTGGGATGGCGTGACGTCGAACCGGCCCGCGCATTGCGCGGGCCGCTGGCGTGGCCGGATCTCCGGAATCGGTGCGGAACGAAAAAACGGCCACGGAGAGGCGCGGTAGCGATCGCTACGCTGCTCTCCCGGGCTTTTGTCCCGCCGTGTAGCACGTGTCCCGCGCATCGCGCGCCGGCCCGTGCCGGGCTGCTCTCGGACCAGGCATCGCGCTCGCGCGCGACCGGAACCCTAGCACCCCTAAGATGCGACTTCGCCGCACCTCTCGATCGCTGGTCGAGCGAAAAGCATGCCAGCGACGGGCGGCGCGATTCAGCGGGCGCCGTCCTCGGGGGCGACGCGAGCCATCGTTTCGCGGCGCGCGGCGCGCTGCAATTCGATGAAGCGCGCGGCAAACAGCAGGGCCAGCGCGTTGCGCAATGCCAGCATGGTCTTCATTCCGGTCTCCTGGGGGATGGCGATGCGAGAGGCCGTGCAATGGCCGTGCCATCGCGCGATTCGAGGCTTGCTCAGGCACGCGCAAGGCGCTTGAAAGCAAGCTGGGCGCGATGGCGCGCCAGCTTGTATATGCCGTCTCGCGCGGCCCTCGCGATGCGCGCCGGCGGTGCGCGTCGCGCATGGCCGTGGTGCGCGGGCCCCGGCGCATGCACGATGCGAGGGCGCGGCGCCGTTCGCGCCGATGCCGTCCAGGCGATGGCACCCAAGCTGCGCGAAAACCCCCGCGCGCCAGCGCCGCCGCGCTTCGCCGCCGCTCCAACCCGCCGCGCCGCCAACGCTTCCCCGTCACTGGCACGCAAATCGCTTGATAGCGAACCGAGAGGTGCGAAGCGATTTGCATCATCTTCAGGATCGCTAGGGTTCCGGTCGCGCTTGAGCGCGATGCCTGGTCCGAGAGCGTTCCGGTCTTGCCGACGGCCTCGTCCGAGGTCGCGGCGAGGCTCCACGGAGGGATAAAAGCCCGGGAGGTCGCGATGACGTCATCGCCCTCTCATGCCATCCCATCCGATCCCAGGAGCCTCGATGACTTCCCAATCCCTCCCGCCGATCCCGCACGTGCTGTGGGAAACGCTGATCCCGGCCGGCACCCACTGGTCGGGCTGCCTGCGGCGCGGCCTGGCGCTGCGCATCGTCGATCTCGAAGGCGGCGCGAACCTGGCCGCCGTGTTCCATCGCCAGGAAGACCTGCTCGAGCGCTACAACATGGCCGACACGCTCAAGGCGCAGCACACCGCCCATCTGACGGCCGGCCATGCGCTGCATACCGACATGGGCCGCGTGATCGCCTCGATCACGGCCGACACGCTCGGCTGGCACGATCCGCTCGGCGGGGTGGGCGACGCCGCGCTGTTCGCCGCCAAGTACGGCAGCACGCAATACCAGCAGCAGCGCAACGCGATGATCCGCAACGGCCGCGACAGCCTGGTGCTCGAACTCGCCAAGCACGGGCTCGGCCTGCGCGACCTGGCCGCCAACGTGAATTTCTTCAGCCGGCTGGCCAGCGGCGCCGACGGCGAGCTCGAGTTCGTGGCCGCTCACTCGGCGCCCGGCAGCGCCTTCGACCTGCGCTTCGAGATGAACACGCTGGCCGCCTTCTCGACCGCTCCGCATCCGCTCGACCCGTCTTCCACCTACGCGCCCCGCCCGGTGAAGCTGATCGCCTACCGCGCCTATCCGGCCGACGGCGCGGCCGGCGCCGACGACCTCTGCCGTAACTCGCGCCCGGAGAACGGCCGCGCCTTCATCAACACCGACCGCCTGTTCGCCTGAGGAGCGCCGCCATGACGATCATCGAAAGCCGTCTCGATCCGCGCGACGCGAGCTACGACCACACGCTGCCCTCGGGCGAGCCCTGGCTGCACGAGCTCAAGCAGGGGCAGGTGCTGCGCATCCTCGACCTGGAAGGCAACCAGGCCGTCGACACGCTGTTCTACAGCAGCCACGATCCGGCCGAGCGCTACAGCGCGCAGGACACGATCCGCGCGCAGCGACGGATCTACCTCGGCGCCGGCAGCGTGCTGATGTCGAACCTCGGCCGCCCGCTGGCGACCATCGTGGCCGATACCTGCGGGCGCCACGACACGCTGGGTGGCGCCTGCGCGGCCGAGAGCAATACCGTGCGCTACGCGCTGGAGAAGCGCCACATGCACAACTGCCGCGACTCCTTCCTGAAGGCCATCACGCATTGCAGCTGCGGGGTCGGCACGCGCCTGTCCAAGCGCGACCTGGTGGGCAACGTCAACTTCTTCATGAACGTGCCGGTGACGCCGGAGGGCGGCCTGAGCTTCGAGGACGGCATCTCCGCGCCCGGCAAGTACGTGGAGATGCGCGCCGAGCAGGACCTCACGGTGCTGATCTCGAACTGCCCGCAGCTCAACAACCCCTGCAACGGCTACAACCCCACGCCGGTGCGGCTGACGATCTGGGAGGCGCGATGAGATTCGCCAAGGTGCTGGTCGCCAATCGCGGCGAGATCGCCTGCCGCGTGATCCGCACGCTCAGGCGGCTGGGCATCGCCTCGGTGGCGGTCTATTCCGAAGCCGACCGGCACGCGCCGCATGTCGGCCTGGCCGACCAGGCGGTCTGCATCGGCCCCGCCGGCGCCGCCGACAGCTACCTGAGGATGGAGGCGATCCTGGCCGCCGCGCGCGAGACCGGCGCGCAGGCGATCCATCCCGGCTACGGCTTCCTGTCCGAGAACCCGGCATTCGCCGAGGCCTGCGAGGCGGCCGGGCTGCGCTTCATCGGGCCGCGCGCCGCGCAGATGCGCGCCTTCGGGCTCAAGCACAGTGCCCGCGAGATCGCGCGCGAGCAGGGTGTGCCGCTGCTGCCGGGCACCGGCTTGCTGGCCGACGCGGCGGCCGCGCTGGAAGCCGCCGGACGGATCGGTTATCCGGTGATGCTCAAGAGCACGGCCGGCGGCGGCGGGATCGGCATGTCGCTGTGCCGCGATGCCGGGCAACTGGCCGCCGCCTTCGAGACCGTCGCGCGGCTGGGCGCGGCGAACTTCGCGAACGCCGGCGTGTTCGTCGAGAAGTACGTCGAGGCCGCGCGCCATATCGAGGTGCAGATCTTCGGCGACGGGCGCGGCGAGGTGATCGCGCTCGGCGAACGCGACTGCTCGGTGCAGCGGCGCAACCAGAAGGTGATCGAGGAAACCCCGGCGCCGGGCCTGAGCGAGGCCGAGCGCGCCGGGCTGCATGCCGGCGCGGTGCGGCTCGCGAAGGCGGTGGATTACGCCTCGGCCGGCACCGTCGAATACGTGTTCGACGCCGAGGCGCGCCGCTTCTATTTCCTGGAGGTGAATACGCGCCTGCAGGTCGAGCACTGCGTGACCGAGGAGGTGACCGGCACCGACCTGGTGGAGTGGATGATCCTCGAGGCCGAGGGCGACCTGCCGCCGCTCGCCGCGCTGGCAGCCAATGCCTTGCCGCGCGGTGCGAGCATCCAGGTGCGGCTCTACGCCGAGGATCCGAACAAGCGCTTCCAGCCCAGCGCGGGCCTGCTCACGCATGTCGAGTTCCCGGCCGGGGCGCGCGTGGAGAGCTGGGTCGAGGCCGGCACCGAGGTCAGCGCCCATTACGATCCGCTGCTGGCCAAGCTGATCGTGGCGGGCGACACGCGCGAGGCCGCGCTCGCGAAGCTGCGCGAGGCGCTGGCGAGCACCACGCTGTACGGCATCGAGACCAATCTCGACTACCTGCGCGCGATCGTCGGCTCGGACACGTTCGCGCGCGCCGCGCAGACCACCGCCTTCCTGTCGCGCTTCGTGTTCGCGCCGCATACCGTCGACGTGCTCGACGGCGGCATCCAGACCACCGTGCAGCAGACGCCGGGCCGCACTGGCTACTGGAATATCGGCGTGCCGCCCTCGGGCCCGATGGACGACCGTTCCTTCGACCTGGCCAACCGCCTGCTCGGCAACCCCGCCGAGGCGGCCGGGCTCGAATTCACGATGGTCGGCGCGACGCTGCGCTTCAACTGCGCGACGCTGTTCGTGCTCGGCGGCGCCGCGTTCGCGGCCACCCTCGACGGCGAGCCGGTGCCGGCCTGGCAGGTCCGACGCGCCGCGCCCGGCGCCGTGCTCAAGCTCGGCGGCGTGACGGGGCCCGGCGTGCGCGCCTGCCTGGCCGTGAAGGGCGGCCTGCAGGTGCCCGACTACCTGGGCAGCAAGGCGACCTTCACGCTGGGCCAGTTCGGCGGCCATGCGGGGCGCGCGCTGCGCAAGGGCGACGTGCTGCATCTCGACGCCGGCGCCGGGCGCGGCGAGGCCGGCGCGATGCTGGCCGAGCACGAGCGGCCGCAACTGACCCAGGCCTGGACGCTGGGCGTGCTCGACGGGCCGCACGGCGCGCCCGACTTCTTCACGCCCGACGATATCGCGATGCTCTACGACACGGCCTGGGTGGTGCACTACAACTCGAGCCGCACGGGCGTGCGCCTGGTCGGGCCGAAGCCGCGCTGGGCCCGCAGCGACGGCGGCGAGGCCGGGCTGCATCCCTCCAACATCCACGACAACGCCTATGCGATCGGCGCGGTCGATTTCACCGGCGACATGCCGGTGATCCTCGGCCCGGACGGCCCGAGCCTGGGCGGCTTCGTGTGCCCGGTGACGGTGGTGCGCGACGAGCTGTGGAAGCTCGGGCAACTGCGGCCCGGCGATACGGTGCGTTTCGCGCCGGCCGCGCGCACTGCCGTTCCCGTCGCGGAAGAAACCGCCGCCGCCGAGATCGATGCACGCGCAACCAAGCCGCTCACGGCGCCCGATTGCGTGCTGCTGCGCGATCCGGATGCCGGGCGCGGCATCGGCGTGGTCTACCGCCGCTCCGGCGACAGCAACGTGCTGATCGAATACGGCCCGCCCGTGCTCGACCTCGAGCTGCGTTTTCGCGTGCATGCGCTGATGGGCTGGCTGCAAGCGCATCCGCTGCCCGGCATCGTCGATCTCACGCCGGGGATCCGCTCGCTGCAGGTCCATGTCGATCCCGATCGGCTGCCGATCGCGCGGCTGCTCGACCACCTGCGCCGCGCCGAGCACGAACTGCCCGACGACGCCGAGGCGCGCGTGCCGAACCGCATCGTGCACCTGCCGCTGTCCTGGGACGATCCCTCGACGCGCATCGCGATCGAGCGCTACATGCAGTCGGTGCGCCCCGACGCGCCCTGGTGCCCCAGCAATATCGAATTCATCCGCCGCATCAACGGGCTCGATTCGATCGAGGACGTCAAGCGCATCGTGTTCGACGCGCGCTATCTCGTGATGGGGCTCGGCGACGTCTACCTCGGCGCGCCGGTGGCCACGCCGCTCGATCCGCGCCACCGGCTGGTGACCACCAAGTACAACCCGGCGCGCACCTGGACGCCGGAAAACGCGGTCGGCATCGGCGGGGCGTATCTGTGCGTCTACGGCATGGAAGGGCCGGGCGGCTACCAGTTCGTCGGGCGCACCGTGCAGATGTGGAACCGCTATCGCAGCACGCGCGAGTTCGAGCCCGGCAAGCCCTGGCTGCTGCGCTTCTTCGACGAGATCCGCTTTTATGAGGTCAGCGAGGCCGAGCTGGCCGCCTTGCGCGAGGATTTCACGGCGGGCCGCGCGAGCCTGCGCATCGAGCCATCGAGCTTCGATCTTGGCGAATACCGGCGCTTCCTGCGCGACCAGGCCGATTCGATCGCCGCCTTCAAGACGCGCCAGCAGGCCGCCTTCGATGCCGAGCGCGAACGCTGGCGGCTGACGGGCCAGGCCGATTACGTCGACGAAACCTCGGCCGGCGGCGGGGAGGGGAGCACGAACCCGGCGGCGGCCGACGCGCTGGACCCGGCCCGCCGCGCGGTGACGGCCGACGTCTCGGGCTCGGTCTGGAAGCTGCTGGTGGAGGTGGGCGCGACGGTGGCCGAGGGCGAGCCGATCGCGATCCTCGAATCGATGAAGATGGAGGTGACGGTGCAGGCCGCTGAGGCGGGCGTGATCGACACGATCGATTGCGCGGTGGGCGCGCCGGTGGCGGCGGGGCAGCGCCTGATGGTGATCCGCACCGGCGAGGCGGTGAGCGCCTGAAGGCGCTGGCCGCCGTGCCCGAATCCGCTGCCCGATCAACGTACCGCGCCGCCCGGGAAGGCGGCGCGGTCAACCTGGAGAACGGAATGAACACCGTCCCCCGACGTACCGACCGCAGCAATCGCGCCCCTCGCACCGACTGGCTCTCGGTGCGTCGCGAGCTGTCCCCCCACGCCCGCTGGACGCTAGGCCTGGGCTCCTTCCTGCTGCCGCTGCTGGTGTGGTGCGTGATCAGCTACGTGCCCTTCGTCTGGCATCCGCAGATGCTGATCACCAACCCCGGCAGCGTCGATTATTTCCAGCCCGGCATGCGCGTCGATCGCGCCGTGTTCGACGACGAACTCGCCCACGCGCGCGAGGCGCATGCCGCGCCGCCGGCCGGCATTCGCGCGAACCCGGTCTACCTGCCGGCGCCGCACGAGGTGCTGCGCGCCTTCTACACGGCCTTCACGACGCCGCCGGCCTCGCGCGAGGGCGTGTGGCTGCACCAGAGCCTCTGGCACAGCATCCAGGTGATCTTCTGGGGCTTCGTGATCTCCTCGGCGCTGGGCGTGCCGATCGGCATCCTGTGCGGCGTGTTCGGCGCGGTGGCGCGCCTGAACGAACCCTTCCTCGAGTTCTTCCGCTACCTGCCCGCGCCCGCCTTCGGCGCGCTGATGGTGGCGGTGCTCGGCATCTACGACGCGCCGAAGATCGCCATCATCGTGATCGGCACCTTCTTCCAGCAGGTGCTGATCGTCGCCAACACCACGCGCAAGCTCGACTACGCGTTGTTCGAGGCGGCCATGACGCTGGGCGCGAAGAAGCCGGGGCTGGTCGCGCACGTGGCGATCCCCGGCATCCTGCCCGACCTCTATCGCGACCAGCGCATCCTGCTGGGCTGGGCCTGGACCTACCTGATCGTCGCGGAGCTGGTGGGCACCAGCTCGGGCATCACCTGGTACATCAGCCAGCAGGCGCGCTACCAGCATTTCGACAATGTCTACGCGGCGATCCTGATGATCGGGATCATCGGCCTGGGCACCGACATCGTGCTCGGCCTGCTGGGCCGCAAGCTGTTTCCGTGGGACCGCGCGCAGCGCGCCTGAGGCGAGCGCGTGCCTTGCCCGATGAATCCGATCGACCGACCGACCCTGCCAGATGCCGAGGCGACCATGCAGAACCCCCAAGCCGTTCCGTCCTACCTGATCCAGTCCGATGCCGTGCGCGAGCGTTTCGACAAGCTCAAGGCGCGCGAGGTGATCCTCGAGGTCAACGACCTCGGCAAGCGCTACCGCAGCCCGCAGGGCGAGTGCGTCGCGCTCGACGGCATCCGCTTTCGCACGCACCGGCGCGAGTTCGTCTGCGTGATCGGGCCGTCGGGCTGCGGCAAGTCCACCCTGATCCGGATCCTGGCCGGGCTCGATACGCAGACCAGCGGCGAGGTGCTGCTCGACGGCAAGCCGGTGCATGGCCCCGGCGCGGATCGCGGCATGGTGTTCCAGGGCTATACGCTGTTTCCCTGGCTGAGCGTGAAGAAGAACGTGATGTTCGGACTGCGCATGAACGGCAGCAGCCGCGGCGAGGCCGAGCGCGAGGCGCTGCAATGGCTCGATCTGGTGGGACTGACGAAGTTCGCCGAGGTCTATCCGCACCAGCTCTCGGGCGGCATGAAGCAGCGCGTGGCGATCGCGCGGGCGCTGGCGAACCGGCCGCGCATCCTGCTGATGGACGAGCCCTTCGGCGCGCTGGATGCGCAGACGCGCGCGAAGATGCAGTCGCACCTGCTCGACATCTGGCGCAACATCGACATCACGATCCTGTTCATCACCCACGATCTGGACGAGGCGATCCTGCTGGCGGACCGGATCCTGGTGCTCAAGGCGAACCCGGGTGCGGTGCAGGAGCTGATCGAGGTGCCGGTGCCGCGCCCGCGCGGCGCGGGGCAGATGAATACGCCGGAGTTCCTCGCCACCAAGGCGCGGCTCGAGGCGTTGATCCATCCGCCCGAGCCGGCCGGCGAGGCGGCGGCCGAGGACGAGGTCCGGCCGCATCTGATCCGGCTGACCGACGTGGCCGATAACGTGGAATGAGCGTCGAGTGAGCGGTTCGAGCGCCGCCGTCATCCCGGCAACCCGCCGGGCCGCATATCACTCGGGTATGAGCGGTTCTGGATCCGCGAAGGATTTGCCGCGGGTTTCAGGCAGCAGCAGGGCGGAGACGATCACCAGCAAATACGCGCTTCCGGCCACCAGCCCGATGGCGCTGACGAGGGAAAGATGCCGCGACAGCATCCCAACCGTGACGGGAAACAGCGAACCCGTGCCACGGCCGAAGTTGTAGCAGAAGCCCTGTCCGGAACCGCGAATGGCTCCCGGGTAGAGTTCCGAAAGGTATGCGCCGATGCCCGCGAAGATTCCCTGCATGGCGATGCCCAGCGGGAAGCCGAGCAAGAGCATCATGGTGTTGGTCACGGGCAGCATCGTGTATGTCATCGCCAGGGCGAACGAACCCAATGCGAACGCGATGAACGAGGCGCGCCGCCCGATCCGGTCGGACAGCGAGGCACCGACAAGATAGCCGACGAACGAGCCCACGATCAGCACGATCAGGTAGCCCCCGGTATTGAAGACAGAAAGATGCCGGAAGGTCTTCAGGTACGTCGGCAACCACATGGTGATCGCGAAATAGCCCCCCAGCATGCCGCTGCACAGCAGGCTGCCTAGAACCGTCCTGGGCAGCTGCGCGCGACTGAAGATCCGCACGAAATGCATGCCCGGCGGCGTCTTGCGCCGCGTCTCCAGGTAGATGTCGGGCTCGGCGACATGGCGGCGAATATAGACGATCCATAGCGCGGGAATGATGCCGACGCCGAAGCATGCGCGCCATGCCAGCGATTCCGGCAGCAGCGTAAACGATGCCCAATACACCAAGGCGGCGACGGCCCAGCCGAGCGACCAGCTGCTCTGCACGGTACCGACCGCGCGCGCCCGAAGCTCGGGAATTCGGATGGTTTCCGCCATCATGATCGTCACGACCGACCATTCTCCGCCGAAACCCAGGCCTTGCAGCGTGCGCGTGGCAAGAAGCTGCCAGAACGACTGCGCGAATCCGGAAAGACAGGTGAATACCGCGAACGTGGCGATGGTCCATTGCAGGATGAACACGCGACCGTAGCGGTCGGCGAGTATGCCAGCCAACCAACCGCCCAGCGCGGACGAGACGAGGGAGCCGGTCGCGATCATCCCGGCCTCGCCTTGCGACATGCCCAAGCTTGAAATCAGTGTTGGAATCAGGAACGGATAGATCATGAAGTCGAATGCGTCGACCGCATAGCCGCCGAATCCGGCATACAGCGCGCGTCGTTCCCTTAACGACAACATTTGCAACCATGCGAATGCTTTCATGACTTCTGCCCAGGTTGGTCGTGCCAATGCCGCTGCGCTTGCCTTGTCGCCTGGCGCAACCCAGAACTCGCGGCAAGGCGTCTTGGGGAGGGCGTCAACTGCTCGATGAGGATTCGGACTCGGGAAATTCGACCTGACACTGCAGTATTTGATGCCTGATCCAGGAGACGAAAGCCTGGGCCGCGGCCGGCAACGGATGTGCCTTGGGACGCACCAGGAAATAGGCATGGGTCGTTGGCATTGCCGGTCCCTGCAAGCGTACCAGCCGTCCTTCCCGAATCGCGTCCATGGCCAGCCATCTCCTGCCGAGCGCGACGCCCTTGCGTTCCTCGGCCGCCCGTAGCAACTGCGAGGCGTCTTGATAGGTCGGTCCGCGCGCGCACACCGGCGTCTTGATGCCGGCACGTTTGAACCATCGTTCCCACTCGTCGTAGGGATTCAGAAGCGGATAGCTAAGCATGTCGTGGACGGAGCCGGGCAAGGTAGCGAAGCCCTCGATGCCGTCTGGCGCGGCGACGGGAAACAGCTCCTCGGTCGTCAGACGCTCCGCTTCGAGGCCGCTCCAGCTTCCCTGCCCCATCCTGATGCCGAGCGGAATATGCTTGGCCGACAGATCGAGCGTCGCCACGGTCGGGACCAATTCCACTGTGACTTCGGGATGACGCTCGTGAAAATCCTTCAACCTTGGCAACAGCCAGCGTGTCGCGAACGACGGCACGACTGTTACCGGCAGGCGGTCCGCCGGATGCCGTGACTCCTGTTGCAACTCGCCGACCGTCTCGCTGATCCGCTCGAGCGCCTCGGACATCGCAATCAGCAGGCGCCGTCCATGACTGGTCAATACGACACGTCGTCCTATGCGGGCAAAGAGTTCCACCCCCAACTCGGTTTCGAGCGCCTTGATCTGCTTGCCGACGGCGCCGTGCGTCAGAAACAACGCATCGGCGGCCTCGCGAAAGCTCTGATGTCTGGCGGCTGCTTCGAATACCTGAAGATTTCGCAAGGAAGGCAGTCTCATATCGGTCGAATCACCCGTGGTGGTCGATGGATTGACAATTCTGATGCGATAACAACAAGGCTGTTTTTGTCGAGCCGGGATGGATTAAAGCTTGCTGTTTTCAGCGGTGACTTCATTGTCGAGGAATCGACATGGATACTTAAACGCGCCACCACGGTAGCGTATTTTTCGCTTTCCCGCCAGCAGCAACGCCATTAGCATGAATTTGTGCGTGAATCAGCGACGCTGAAAGAGAAATGCAATCTATCTCGCATATTTCAATATGCGGATTCCATAATGGCCACATGACGAGGCGATGCGACCATGGCATTCACATCACTTTCAGGTATTCCCTGAGCCACACCCTCGAAAACGAGCGGCCGACATGTTGGAATTGCGCCCCTTACTTCCCGATTCGCCGCGTCTCGGGGCGAATCGACATCAGCATTCCAGGCACTGACGCGGTCCACTCGTCGGCTGGCGGCTCGCCGTGCGTCCGGCCGTGCCGGGCCGGCTGACATCGGGCAACCCGTCCTGATCGGACGGAGTCGACAAGCGATATCGCCTTCAAAACCGAGGCACTCAAATGAGCGAAGTCTTGAAAACGATCCATCTTTCGAATCCTCAGTCTGATGAATTGAAGTCGCTGGTTCTCAAGGTGCGCCGGGACTGTCCGGGACAAATACAAAGCCGCTATTTGGCGCGGTTGGCAGTATACGAGAATGAGTTCCCGGTTCGATTGGGCGATATTTTCTGGGATGCGCCGCGGCCGCTGCTGATCACGAACCTGCCCGCATTCTCCGACGTCGAGGATTCAAAAATCCTGGTTCTGGCAATTGGCGAGGCAATCGGGAAATGCGCAGGATATTCCGAGTACAACCAGAGTTACATCACGGACATCCGTCCGACCTCGCTATCGCACGAGTCCAGCAGTGGGCTGGAGTTGCTGACGATGCACAACGACCTCACCTTTGCGTCCGACCGTTGCAGGCCGGCAGCGCTGGCGCTGGTCGCTCACACCGCTGAGGGCAAGGTTCCGAAAACCCTGCTGGCCGAGGCCACGGAAATCGCGGCTTCGCTGACGGAGCGGGAATTGGGCTTACTGCATCGCGACATTTATGAAATACGAGCCGGCGGCAAATTGCGGTGGCCCTGCGAGCAAATCAGACGGATCAGCATCCTTGACCGTGATCCGGCAGACCGACTGAGGATTCGCATGAGCTTCGACAATATTCGCCCGATTGCAGGGCTCGACGAAGACACCTCTCGGGAAGCAGAGGCCGCATTGAAGCGCGTCACGGAGCTTGCGCTGGTCGCTGGACGAAAAAACGGCCACATCATCCGCAAGGGCGAGGCGCTCCTGATCCCCAACGACTATGCCCTGCACGGCCGCGATCTCTTCGAAGACGAAGATTTCGATCGGCTCCTGTTTCGCTCGTACGTCATCACTCGGGACATGGCGAGGCATCAGCACGGCAACACCATGATTTCGCTTCGGCTGTGACGGGGCGTCCGTGGCGGCCTCTCGCGGCCGACCCACGACGCGGGGCCGGGATCCAGGGGCATGGCGCGACTTCCTTTTCTCATCCGTTTTTCAACTGCAGAGCAAGGACGGCAATCAGCATGGACAAGATCGTTATCGTTGGCGGCGGGCATGTGGGGTTGACTCTGGCCGTGGATCTCCATCGGCGCCGCGCCGAAACGCAGTTCACCCCGCACCTCGTGTTGCTGCGTGGAAGCAATCATCCGTTTTTCCACCGGAACGACGCACACCGGATTCGCCTTGAAAACATCATATCCGGCGAGCGGGAGTCCAGCGATTTTCCCGCCGAGCAGGTTCATGCGATCGACGACCACGCCGCCGCGCTGCTGGATGGCGCCGCATTGGTGATCGTGACGGTGCCCGACATCCTACCGCTGCGAGAACAGGTGTTCGAATGGCTGGGTCGCAACGCCGGCGGCCTGCCCCTCAATCTCGTGTTCGTGCGGGGCGGGCAAGGCGGGCTGATTTCGCTGCTGTCACGCCATCGGTCGGACCGGAATCTGCGCCACGCCTCGATGGTGCTGGTCGAGGATAGTTTCTACGGGACGCGTTACATCCTGGACAAGATCGAATTCAAGAGAAAGAAAAAAACCAACGTCGCCCTGGCGGGCAACCGTTCCGAGGAGGCGCTGGCGCTGCTCAGACGAGCGTTCACCGGGCCGACGGTCGGAGCGGATTGGCACCGCTTCGACGTGGTTCGCGCGCTCGATCTGCAGTTCGATCCATTGGGGTACATCATTCATCTAGGCGTCGCGCTGGACGATCGCAACCTGGAGAAGACCGAACAGGGGCTGCAGTACCTGCATTACGGCGAGGGCGTGCACGCCGGCAACGCCCAAAGGTTGGGCGAACTCGACCAGGAGAGGGTGGCATTGGCGGGCCAGTATGGCGCCAGGACCCGGCTGTTCACCTCGATGCTCGAGGAGCAATATGGCCTGAAGGCACGGCAAAGTTTCCTCGAAACGATGCAGGACACCAAGTCGATCTATCGTTCCCGGTCGGCGGAATCGATCGTCGATCTCAAGGAGGGGCGCGTGTTGCAGGAAGATATCCCGGCGCTGCTCACGATCGAATGGCTGGCGAGCAAAGCCGATATCGACTTGCCGGCGACGCGCAGACATGCGGCGGACATCGTCCGGAAAGTACGGGCCTTGAACCTGGACATCGAGTCCTTCAGCGGCTACAGACACCAGCTCGACAGGCTCGACTTCTCCAAACGCGAGCTTGTCGAACTGTTGACGGCCTGAGCGTATATTCAACTGGAGGCACGCATGTCACTGGAAAATGCCTATCTCGGGGATCGAGTCGAATCCCATGATTGCGCCCCTGAAGCCGATGCCGTCTTTTTCAGGCAGCATGGGTTCTGTGCGATCAGGAACCTGATTTCAAACGAGATGATCGAGCACCTGAAGCGCGTGATAGCGGGAACGGCAAACGGCACCACTTTCGATACGATCAAGAAGAACACCTACAATACTGCTATCGACGACCCCGCCATCCACGGCTTCCTCGGCCAGCGCACCTTCGCCGCCCTGATCGGATCGCTCGGGTATCGCGACAGCGTGTTTACCGACGGGGTCATCTTCGAGACGGATGCGGAACTGGGGGGCTTCGACTGGCATCTCGACATCACCAGTTTCAAATATATCTTTCCGAAGGATCGAGCCTTCTCCATCTGGATCACCCTGGATCCGATCGATCCTGACGTCCAGGATGGCGGACTGACGCTGCTGTCCACGTCGTCGTTTTCCGGCAGCGAGTTCTTCAATCTCCAGGCTACCGTCACCCGCTCGCTGGTCGAGGGGCGCTACAAGATTCCCGCCTTGTACAAAACGCTGCTCGGCCCCAAGTACCGGAATGACGAGCAAAAGAAATTCAAGAAGCTCTTTCCGTACATACAGAGCAAGTTCCCGCATTTGTTCAGCGATTCCATCTATATCTCGGGATTCGCGAAAAACCTGTTCGACAGCGAAGGCGTATCCTTCTCGCTCGCGCCTGGCGATGCCATCCTCTTCGACAAAAATGTGTTCCACCGCAGCAATGCATTGCTGCCGGGGGTGATGGCGACCCGCCGGGCATTTGTATTGCGCTTCATCGAGGCGGATGCGCGATTCGCTGCAACCAACGCCTCCAAGGCCGGTGGCGACGACGCGCGTCTGGTGGAGCGGATGACGCAAGGGCTCAGCGAAGGCGAGCGTTTCGATTTGACCGGCGCGACGGTCATCAACGTACCTGAACCAGCGGAGAAAACAGCATGAGCAGTGAGGCAATCGTCAAAAGGCGCGGCCAGCGATATGTCGATGTTGCGAGCGGCAAGACCGTCGATGCCGACTACCCTGATGACGAAGACGCGCGTCGTGGATGTCTGGCGCAGAAATACGGGCTGGTTCGAAACGAGTCGTTCGAGATCGAGGTCGATGTCGTGAACGACGCGATTCGGAGCACCGAGGATGCCTATCTGCGTTTGCATCTGCTGTCGGCCGGTGTGATGAAGCCCAACAGCATGCGGCTCGACGGTCTCTTCGAAAAGCTACCCATCGTGGCATGGACCACGTCGGGGCCGGTGTTCCCGCAGTGGGTCGCTAAGCTGCGCAGCCTGGTGGCGGCCGAATACCATCACCTGATCGTGTTGTCGGTGGACAAGTTCCCTCGCATGGTGGACTACGTCATCCCGGCGGGGGTGCGCATCGGCGACGCCGATCGCGTTCGCCTCGGCGCACATCTGGCCGAGGGCACCACCGTGATGCACGAAGGGTTCATCAATTTCAATGCCGGTACGCTCGGCAAATCGATGATCGAGGGACGGGTGACGCCGGGCGTGACGGTCGGCGAGGGCAGCGATGTGGGCGCGGGCTCGTCGATCATGGGCACCCTTTCCGGCGGCGGGAAGCGAACCAATGCCATCGGCCGCGGCTCGCTGCTGGGCGCGAACGCCGGTATCGGCATCTCCCTGGGCGACAACTGCATCGTGGAAGCCGGACTGTACGTCACGGCCGGCACGAAGGTGCGGCTCCCGGATGGCACCGTCGACTACGCGCGCAACCTGTCTGGCCGCGATGGCTTGCTGTTCAGGCGCAATAGCCAGACCGGCGTGGTCGAGGTGCTCCCGACCGGCAAGGGCGGCTGGGGAGGGATCAATGCCGTTCTTCACACCAGCGACGAATGAATTGTCGCCAGCGCCGGCATGTCCGCCGCGCCTGGCATTGATCACCGGCGCAAGCGGCGGGGTGGGGCGCTGCTGTGCCAAGGCGCTTGCCGATATCGGTTACGCGACGATCGTGGTGGGCCGCGACCCGGACAGGCTTGCCGCGCTTGTCGGCGAGATCGAGGCGCTGCCGCGCGCCATGCCCTGCATCGCGCTGGCGGCCGACCTGAAGGACCGGGAGGCGATTCGAGGCCTGCTGGCTCGAATCGCGACCCTGGGGGTGCCGGAGGTCTTCATCTCCGCCGCGGGTATGACCAGTACCAGGACCGATCGCTTCACCGATGCGGAACTGGACGAGGCGATGGCATTGAACGCATTGGCGCCGATCCAGTTGGCGCGCGGCATCATCGCCATGATGGAAAACGCGAACCGAGGCTACATCATCAATATTGCCTCGCGAGCCGGCCTGGTGGGCTTCTCGGACAAAGGCATCTATGGCGCGTCGAAAGCGGCGGCGATCCGATTTTTCGATGCGGTCTACGCCAAGTATCTCGATTCGGGCGTGCGCGTGACGTCCATTTGCCCCGGCTGGATCAACACGCCGATGGCGACGGCGGGCGGGTGCGAAAAAAAGCCGGAAGACTTGCTGCAGCCGCAGGACATATCGTCTCTGATTGCCTGGCTCGTTTCGTCGAACCCGCGGGTGAGAATACGCGAATTGACCGTCGAGGCGGGCGGCGGCGCGACGTTCCAGTAGTTCGGTGTTCTCAACGAATATGCAAGCTCGGCGGCTGGCCGTGTTCGTGCCATACGCTCGCCTCGCTCAACCCGGAGATCTCGAAGAAAATGGCCCATTGCCTCGTCATCGACGCCAACTTCGCCGGCATCCGCCTGCTCGGTCGATTATTGAAACGTGGTCACCGCATCACTTTTCTGCGCTGCGACGATGATTTCTTTCACACCGATGCGCAGGCGCGGGACATCCTGGCCGCGCTCGACAGGATCGCGGATACGGGCGGCAGCCGCGATCCGAGGGAGATTGCTCGAATCGTCGAGGGCATCCATGAGCGGGATCCGGTGGAGGCGATCTTCTGTGTCTTCGAACGATCGATCGAGGCCGCCGCCCTTGCCGCTGCTTCGATCGGCGTGCCGTTCGCGCCGATCGAAGCGGTGCATGTCGCGCGTCACAAGAACGAGACACGCGCGGCCTTGGAGCGGGCCGGCCTGGCGACGGCGCGTTGCCGGGCGGTGGGGAGTCTCGAGGCGATGCTGGAGCAGGCCTCGACCACGCCACGCCCGTTCGTCATCAAGCCGATCAGCGGCGTGTTCAGCAGCCTGGTTCGCGTCGTCGATTTGCAAGACGATCTCGCGTCGATCGCGGACGACCTGAGGAGCGAATGGCTGGGTTTGCCGGCATCGCTGCGTGGATACATCGATCGCGGCTTCATGATCGAGGACTACCTGTCGGGTACGCTGGTTTCCGTGGAAATCGGACGACGGCGGGACGAATACTACGAATTCATGATCTCGGGCCGGATTCAGGCGGCCGCCAACGAAGCCATCGAATTGGGCAGTTTCCTTCCCGCAGATGTATCGGTGCTCGAACGACAGTCCTGCTTCGCCTATGCCCGGCGCGTACTCGAGGCCATCGGCCTCGATCTCGGGATCTTTCATCTTGAGATGATGGTCACGCCCGCCGGTCCCGTCCTGGTGGAGGCGAACGCGCGCCTGATGGGCGGCATGCTGCCGTTTCTCTACGACTCCCTGAGCGGTAAATTCATTCACGACATGCTGATCGACCTGGTGCTCGGCAACCCCGTTGCCGTCCCGGAAATCGACCCGGCGCGCTCCGTCAGTTCGTTCGCGCTGAAGACGGTCGAAGGCGGCGTCGTGGCGCCCGATTTCAGCACCGCGTTGCCGGCCCCGCTGAGCGACGCGCTGACGCGTTGCGATTGCTATGTCGTGCCGGGGCAGGCCATTACCGCACCAATGGTGCTCGCACGTTTGCAGGCAGCGGCGGACGATGGCCGCCGCGCGGAAACGATCGTCGTGGAAATTGCCCGCCATGTCGCCGGATCGATCGGCGTCGAGACGCTGGACGCCGCTCCCGTGACCCGATCCGCTCTCCCGTACTTGTCCGCGCCGGCGGCAATGCATCAAGGCGAGCTCCGCCATCTTGCTTGAGGCGAACAGTCGCCGCCGGCCGCGTATCAGGCGATTCGCCCCGGAATTCGACAGGCCGGGTCGCACCACAAGGTGTATCGGCTCCCGCCACGTTTCGCACCTTCATCGAATGCAATGAACAGACTCGTCAATGTCTATCTGGCGTTGGCCGTCGGCATGCTCGGCCAGGCTATCGTGCTGTTGGCGCTGTCGCCCGCGCTTTTCATCAAGTATCGGTCTGCAACGCTTGCGTCGGTCGCCTTCGCGACCGTCTGGCTTCCAGCCTTGCTGACGATTCCGTGTTCACGGTGGATCCTGTCGAGATTCGCACTTCGACAGCTATATGTATTTTGTGAATTGTCGGGGGCCGGCGTCTTGGGGGGCGCTGCGGCGTTATTCGATTCCCATGCCTCGCTTTCGCTGAGCCTGTTGTGCGTGCGTGGTTTTTTCGGGGCGCTTGCGAACACCGCGGCGACGCTGTATATCAAGTGCGTGGCCGAGCCCGGGGCGGTTCGCAGGGAAATCAGTGCGGCCGAGGCAAGCCGGCTGGCCGGTTCGATGGTTTCCGCGGTGCTCGGCTGGCTGATCTTGGATCGCATCGATTTCCCGGTTATCAGCTTGTTGGCGGCTTGCACATCCGCGACTGGCGCCTGCCTCGCTCTGACTTGGCGGCCCGGCGTCAGGGTGGAGGGATTCCAATCGCCACCGTCAGGCGGGAGGGGCAGCAACGGATACCGGTTACTCGCGCCGAGCCTGCCCTTGTTGTTTCTCCTGCTGAGCACCGCGCCCCTGCAGGCCTATCATCACGCGGCTCGCACGCCGCTCGCGGTCGACTACCTCCATCTCGGTGTCAACGGCGTTGCGATCGTGGTGCTGGTGAATACCGTTGCCGTGACGGTAGGGGCATGGTTCACCTCATTCGCGATGCCGGTTCTGAAAAAATATGACCAACGGGCCTACGTGACGCTCGACATCATTTCCGCGGCCCTGATGATGGCGACGCCACTCGTGCGTGATCCCGCGGCATGCCTTCTGATCTACGGCGCCTATCTGTTCGTGTTTCAGGTCTGCTACACCGCGGTCAGCAGCCTCATGATCGCCGATGCTCATGCCTCAGCGGCCAGCACGCTCGTCCCGGTGAGGACCGGCAGCATGCAGGCGGCCCTGCTGCTGTGCGCGCCGGTACTGGGCTTCGTCGCGCAGCGAGCTGGATTGGAGTCCGCCTCGGCCGTGGCCGCTCTGGCGTCGGTCGGTCTCGCCGCCGCGGTCGTGCTGGTCCGCCCCAAGTCGTCGTCGGACCAGGCTGTCTTGTATCGTCGACGCAAGTGATCGGTGCTTCGCGGGCCGCCGCCTGCGCCACCCGTGACAGGCAACCGATCTCTCTCCATGCCCAGCCTCGGCAAGGCGATGTCCGCGGTTTCATGTCTGGGCGGCGATCGACGCTCAGCGCGCCGGCTGCGCCACCGCCACCGCCTTGGTGTAGTCGGCGGCCGGGCCCGAGGGCGGCGCCAGCGACGGATCGCTGGCCCAGTCGGTCGGCGTCGACGACAGCGTGTAGCGCAGCGTGCCGCCGTCGGCGATCGCCGCGATCGGCAGCCACGAGCCCTGGTAGGTCTTGCCGTTCAGCTCCACCGACTTGATGTAGGGCTTGTTGTTGACCAGCGCCTCGTCGTCGGCCTCGATGCGCAGCTTCTTGCGGCCGTCGTCGAGCCAGACCGTCATGCCCTTGAACTGCGGCGTGGACATCGCCAGCCCCGGCGCGGACGGCACCACCGGATAGAGGCCCAGGCTCGCCCACAGATAGAAGCCCGAGGTCGCGCCGAGGTCGTCGTTGCCGGGCAGCCCGCCGGGCGTGTTGAAGAAGGTCTTGTTCATCACCAGCGGGATCACGAACTGCGTGAGCTGCGGCTTGCCGGTCCAGTTGTAGGCCCAGGGTGTCTGCAGCGAGGGCTCGTTGCCGATGTAGAGCGTGGTGCCGTCCTGGCCGCTGTTGAGCGTGGCGGCGCTCGGCAGCGGGCCGTTGAACGGGTCGCTCTGGCTCAGGCCGAACAAGGTGTTCAGGCGCGCGATGGCGGCCTGCTTGCCGCCCAGGCGATTGATCAGCTCCGTGTAGTCGTGGCCGATGGTCCAGGTGTAGTTGGGTTCGGTCGATTCGTGGAAGCCGCCGTTGTCCAGGCCGCTGTAGACCCAGTTGCCGCTGGCGTCCTTCGGCACCAGCCCCCTGGTTTCGCCGCCGTTGTAGTTCTGGCCCGGCGGGATGCTGGCGTTGAAGATGTGGGTCCAGTTGCGCGCGCGGCCATGCAGGGTGGCCACGCTGCTGGCGTCCTCGGCGCGGCCCAGCGCGGCCAGGAAGTTGGCGACCGATTCGTCGGTGGCGGTCAGCTCCAGCGTCATCGAGCCCGCGTGATGGCTGGCCGCCGCGTTGGTCGAGACATAGCCGTTCTTCTGGTAGAAGCTGCCGATGCTGCTCACGCCCACCGTGTCGTCCACCGCCGCCATGTTGTTGCAGGCGCCCTCGACGAAGGCGCTGCCGGGCCCGCCGGTGCCGAAGGCCGATTGCAGCATGTAGCCGCGCGCCGTGCCGATATCGAAACCGCGCGCGCCGAAGGCATAGGCGGCCGCGATCACGTTGGGCGCGTGGTCGCCTTCCATCGGCTTGGTGTCGTCCGAGCCGTCCACCCAGTGCGGAAAGGCTCCGCATTGCTTCGCGTCGGCCACCAGCGACTGCATCATGTCGCTGGTTTCACCGGGGAACAGCAGCGCCTGCAACTGCGTTTCCGAGCGATAGGTGTCCCACAGCGAGAAGCCCGAATAATGCGTGCGATAGGCGTTCGGGTTGCCCGGCACCGGATATTGCGCGACGTTGGCCACGTCGCGCGCCGGCGCCGTGTTGCCCGGCGCGTTGAGATTGCCCTGGCGCATGCTGCGGTATTCGCCGTTCACGTCGCTGTAGACGGTCGGCCCGGCCATGGTGTGGTAGAGCGCCGTGTAGAACTGCGTGACGTAGTTGCGCGCCGCGCTCGCCTTGCTGCCCAGCGCATCGATCGTGCCGCCTTGCGCGAGGTCGAGCTGGATGGTGTTGAGCCGGTGGTTCCAGACGGCATCCTGGTCGGACCTGACCGTGTCGAAGGACCAGCCCGGGTTTTCCGTCTGCAGGTTCAGCTTGGCGTTCGCGACGCTGACCGAGGAGATGCCGATCTTCACCTGCACCACCGTCGCGCTGCCCGGCTTCGCCGCGAAGCCGGCGGTGGTCACGCCGTTGGCGGTGCTGGTGGTCCTGGCGTCGAGCGGCGCGTCGAAGGCCATGTAGAAATACACGGGCTTGTACCAGGTGCCGCCGCAGAACGCGCCCACCACGGTCTGGCCCGAGACGGTATTGGCCTGCGTGTCCGCCGCGATGTTGACGAGCGAGGTCGAGACGCCGGACTTCATGCCGTTGCTGAGCCGTGCGTTGACCACCAGCTTGGGCGTGGTGCCGGCCGGGAAGGTGAGGCGCGCCATGCCGGTGCGCGTGGTGGCGGTGAATTCGTTGACGATGCCGTTGCCGGTCTTGACGCGGTAGTAGCCGGGCGAGGCGCTTTCGTCGCTGTGCGAGAAGTTCAGCGTGCCCCCGCCCGGGATCATCGCCACCGCGCCCTGGCCGCGACAGCCGGGGCCGTTCAGGTGCGTGAGGCTGAAGAAGTTGATGGTCTTGTCCTGGTAGTAGTAGCCGCCCGAGCCGTTGCCCCAGGGTTGCCCGCTGCCCGGCGTGTCGGGGCCGAAGCTGACCATGCCGAACGGCGTCTGCGCGGCCGGATTCAGGTTGCCGGGATAGAGGCCGCCGGCATCGGGCGCGCCGGTGCCGATGAAGACGTTGACGAATTTCGTCAGGCCGGCGATGTCGGTGCGCGCGACCTGCCGCGCGCCGTTGTCGGCCGGCGTGGTGGCGCCGGCTTCGCCGGACGGGCCGCCGATGCTGGTCGGCCGGCTCTGGCTGGCCACCGAGGCGGGTGAGGAATCGAGGTCGCCGTTGCAGCCGGCGAGCAGGGCGATGCCTATCGCCGCCGCGAGTGTCAGGGTTTTGCGCATGCTTTGCCTCCAGGTGTTATCGATTCTTGTGCGTGTCGAGGCGCGATGCGACGCGTGACGCTCGCGCTCTTTGGAATCACGTGGAGTGTGCCTCGGGAGCGGCTTTAGCGGCTAATTGGAAAATTCCCTGATTTTTTCGAAATTTAGGTAAACAAAATGGCTGTTTATAAAATCTCGATCGATGCGGTGGATAAGCTGTAATTCTGACCCGAGATTGAATTGGAAATGGAAATAATTTCGCTATCGCTTGCCGGGGAAGCCTTCCTCCAATTGCCCCCGTTGTGATCGGGATGCGATGCAATATCCCGGTTTTCGAGAGCGATTGGAAATGCCGCTTCCTGCTGGCCGAAGTTCATTTCCGGAAATGCGGTGGAAATTGCCTGGGGAAATTGAATCGGAAATGGAAAGGGGCGGCATCGAACGATGCCGCATTGATGAGCGAGGGGAGTCAGTGGCCGGGCCCGGGCGGGCCCGGTGCGATCAGAACGACACGGTGGTGGTCAAGGTGACGAGGCGCGGCTCGCCCACGGCGATGATCAGGTTGCTGTTGCTCGACGGGTAGTAGACCTTGTTGAACAGGTTGTTGACGTTGAGCTGGACCTTGGTCGGGAACTTGCCGATCCTGGTCTCGTAGGCGGCGAACGCATCCACCAGCGCATAACCGGGCAGCGTGAAGCTGTTGGCGGTATCGCCCGCGCGGCGGCCGACGAAGTGCGCGCCGGCGCCGAAGCGCCATTGGCCCGGCAGCGAGGCGATGCTGGTGTCGTAGACCGCGAACAGGCTGCCGGTATGGCGCGCCGCGTTGACCAGCGGCACGTTGGCCTGGCGGTCGATCGCGTCGGTGTAGGCGTAGCTGCCGATCACGCTCCAGTGGCGCGTGATCTGGCCGGCCAGGTCGAGCTCGACACCGCGCGAGCGCGCCGCGCCGATCGTCTGCGAGACGCCGTTGACGGTCACCGCCACGTTGCGCTTGTCGATCTGGTAGAGCGCCAGCGTGCCCGTCACGCTGTGGTTCAGCTCGAACTTCAGGCCCGTCTCCACCGAGCGGCCGGTGGTGGGCGGCAGCGGCGCGAGGCCGTCCACCGAGGAGTTCGGCACGAAGGAGCGGCTGGTGTTCACATAGGCCGACAGGCCCGGCGTGAGCGCGTAGACCAGGCCCAGCGTGGGCAGCCAGACATGGCCGTGCGAATCGTCGGCCACCACGAAGGGGCGGCCCTGTCCCGCGAACTGCTGCCAGTTCTCCAGGCGGATCCCGGCCACCGCGGTGAGCCGCTCGCTCAGGTGCACGTTGTCCTGCGCCATGAACGAGTAGGTGTGGGTCTTCCACAGGTTGTCGCTCTGCGTGGCGCTCGGCACCACGCCCGGCGGCAGCAGGCCATAGACCGGATCGAAGATCGTGAAGCCCTTGGTGGCGATACCTCGGATCGTGTCGCCGCGGAATTCGCGGCGACGTTCGTACTCCGTACCGAAGTAGAGATCGTTGCGGATGCCGCCCAGCGTCAGGTTGCCGAGCAGGCCGATCGAGGCGATCTGGTTCGAATCGTTGCGGCCGAGGTTGGCATCGGCGGTGCGCGTGAGCGCGCCGGTGGCGCTGTTGAAGGCGGTGGCGCGCGTGATGTACTGGCCGTAGCGATCGCGGCCCCAGCTGTAGGCGGCGCGCACGCGCCAGTTGTCGCTGAGCTGGTGCTCGACCTTGGCCTGGAACATCTCCTGGATGCCGCTGCTCTGCGCCCAGGCTTCCTCGTAGCGGCGCGAGGCCAGCGCATCGTCGAGCCGGCCGTTGACCAGCACCGTGCCGCGATCAAAGGGCGTGGTGTAGTCGGCGTACTGGTAGCGGATCTCGATCGAGGTGCGCGCGTCGTGCCAGGACAGCGCCGGCGCGATCAGCGAGTCGCGTTCGCGGCCGAAGCTGCGCCAGTACTGGCTGGTGTTGTCCTCGCCGGTCAGGCGGAAGGCCAGCGTGCCGCCCGCCACTTGGCCCACCCCGCCGATCGGGCCGGTCAGGTCGAAGCTGCCGCCGGCGCCGCCGTGGTTGGTCTTCGAGGCCGAGATCGAGCCGCTGTATTCGTCCTCCGGCTTGCGCGTGATCAGGTTGATCACGCCGCCCGGCTCCTGCACGCCGTACAGCAGCGAGGTCGGCCCCTTCAACACCTCGACGCGGTCGATCGCGGCCAGGTAGTTGTGCAGCACCGGCGAGCGCATGCCGTCCACCAGGATCGAGCCGTCGTCGTTGTTGCCGAAGCCGCGCTTGATGAAGGCGTCGCGCGTGCCGCCCAGCGTATTGGTCTGCACGATGCCGCTGACGTTGGAGAGCACGTCGTCGAGCGAGCGCGCGTGCTGGTCCTCGATCACCGTGCTGCTGACCACCGCCACCGCCTGCGGCACCTTCATCACCGACTGGTTCGGGAAGCCGGTGATCGAGGTGGTGCGCGGCTGGTAGCCGACGGTCGGCTCGGCGGCGGCCGCGCCGCGCACGCTGACGGTCGGCAGCGTGTGGGCCGCCGCGGCTTCGGTGGCCGGCGCGGCGCTGCTCGCGGCAATCGCCGGCGCGGCGGGCGCGGCCGTGCCGCTGGCGTCGGCGGCCGAGGCGGCCGACGTGTGGGCGGCGCCCGCGAGCGCGAGCGTCAGGGCGGTCGCGTGCAGCGGCTGGCGCGCCGCCATGCGGCGCCGGGATGGTCTATTGGTTGGCATCGTGTCGAAATCGCGGTGGGTCGGTCGGCATGGTGCGATCGCACGCATGGCCGGATGCGGATAGTAACGGTAATGAGAATGGTTATCAATCTTGAAATAGTGACGGTCGGCGTGCGCGAGGCCGCAACGGAATCGGGGGAAGCGAGTGCGCGGGCCCGTGCGACAAGGCTGGGCTGCGGCCGCGAGGAGATTGGAGACGGCGGGGAGAAAAGCGTGGGTGGGGCGGTTCGTGGGGCCCGACAGGGGTTCGGGTGCCGGTCCAGCCTGTTGCCGGCGCGCCCGTCCTTGGGGGCGGGGCGCGCCGGCAACGCCGGGCCGGTCAGGCGAAGATCGCCCGGATGCGCTGCAAGCAGCGCACCAGCAGCGGCTTGCGGTCGTCGAGGTCGAGCATCGCTTCGTAATGCGTGCGCGATTCGTCGACGTGCGGGAGTTGCGACAGCAGAAGGCCGAAATTCATGATGAGGCTCCGTGCGGCGGACGCTCGGTCTCGCCGCTTCAGCGGGCGCGGGCCTCTGCCGCCGCCTGATGGCGATCCCGGGGATGCCGGGTCAGACGGCCGGATGCTCGCCGCGCCCAGATGGGTAAAGGGTCTTGCGGCATAAGGGGCAACTGGGGCAACTGTCGCTGTTCATGGCGGGCTCCTGGTCGGTTGGCCATCGCGGTGGGCGGCGCCGGCGCCTGCCCTGGAAAGGGCGCGCGCTGGCACGGGCCGCCGGACGGCGGGACCGGATCGCGCACGCAAGGAGGGCGTGGCGCGTTCCGGCGCTTCAGCGATGCACGAGGAGGGGACTGCGGATACTGCCGCGCGCACCGTTTGCCTGGTCGGCGAACGGCAGCGTGAGACGGGGCTGGCGTCGGTCGATCAGGCGGACATGTCGTGGGAAGGTCGACAACTGCTGGCGTCCAAGACGTCGGCTCCGAAAGTGAGGATTCGCGATTCTAGAGAGCCCGGCGAAGCCGCGTCAAGCCCGGCCGGCCGGGCTTCCTGTGGATTTTTGTGCAGGGCATGCTGGCGAGGTTCGCCGACGGCGCGGGCGGCGCGCCGTGCAGCCGCCCGCGCCGACGCGGTATGCTTCGGGCCGCCGCCGGAAGCACCCGGCCGTCGGCGGCCTTCACCGGGCCCGGCGGCCGCTCCCTTGCGCCGCGGCTCCCTCTTCGCCAGACCAGCCATGCCACCGAATCCCTCACCTGCCGCCCGCGGCGCCGTCGCCTCCACCGCCTCGCCGGAGCCCGTCTCGCGCTATGCCTGGAAGGCGCTCGCCGGCTCGGCGATCGGCTACGCGATGGACGGCTTCGACCTGCTGATCCTCGGCTTCATGCTGCCGGCGATCTCGGCCGCGCTGAAACTCGACGCCGGCCAGGCCGGCGCGCTGGTGACCTGGACCCTGGTGGGCGCGGTGGCGGGCGGCCTGATCTTCGGCGCGCTGGCCGACCGTCATGGCCGCGTGCGCGTGCTGACCTGGACCATCGCTCTGTTCGCGGTATTCACCGGCTTGTGCGCGCTGGCCCAGGGTTTCGCCGACCTGCTGATCTATCGCACCATCGCCGGCGTCGGGCTGGGCGGCGAATTCGGCATCGGCATGGCGTTGGCCGCCGAGGCCTGGCCGGCCGACAAGCGGGCGCGCGTGTCGTCCTATGTCGCCCTGGGCTGGCAATGCGGGGTGCTGCTGGCCGCGCTGCTCACGCCCACCCTGCTGCAATGGATCGGCTGGCGCGGCATGTTCGCGGTCGGCATGCTGCCGGCGCTGGTGGCCTGGCAGTTGCGCAATCGCCTGCACGAGCCCGAGCCCTTCGTGCGCACGCGGCAGCCGGGGCGGGCGCCGGGCTTCGGCGCGCGTTTGCGCATGCTGTTTGCCGATGCGCGCACGGCACGCACCAGCCTCGGCATCGTGATCCTCTGCGCGGTGCAGAACTTCGGCTACTACGGGATCATGATCTGGTTGCCGACCTTCCTGTCGAAGCGGCTGGGGTTCTCGCTGACGAAGTCGGGCATGTGGACCGCGGTGACGGTGCTCGGCATGATGGCGGGCGTCTGGGCCTTCGGGCAACTGGCCGACCGCATCGGCCGCAAGCCGACCTTCCTGCTCTACCAGGCGGGCGCGGTGGTGATGGTCTGCGTCTATGCGCGGCTGAGCGACCCGGCCGTGATGCTGTGGGCCGGCGCGCTGATGGGGATGTTCGTGAACGGCATGGTGGGCGGCTACGGCACGCTGATGTCGGAAGCCTATCCGACCGCCGCGCGCGCCACCGCGCAGAACGTGCTGTGGAACCTGGGCCGCGCGATCGGCGGCTTCGGGCCGCTGGCGGTGGGCGCGCTGGCGGCGCGCTATTCGTTCACGGTGGCGATCGCGGCGCTGGCCGCGCTCTATGTGCTCGACATCGTCGCCACGCTGGTGCTGATTCCGGAGCTGAAGGGACGCGCGCTCGACTGAGTCGCGCGTCCGTCGTTCGGCGCCGGTGCTTCAGGCATTCAGCGCTTCAGGTATTCGCTGGCTCAAGCATCGGGCGCTTCAGGCGGCCAGCACCTCAGGCGTCTACCACCTCTGGCGTCAAGCGCCTCAAGCGTCAAGCACCTCAAGCGCCAATCGCCCCCCTCAGGCATCCGCCTCGGGCGAGCCGGCGTCGATGCCGAGTTCGCCGGCCATCCGCTCGACCAGCGCGCGCAGCCGCGCGACTTCCTCGGCGAGCCGGTCGTGATCCTCGCGCAGGGCCTCGAACTCGGCCGTCGACAACCCCTCCACGGCGCCGCCCTCGCTGACCGCGCGCGGCGCGGCATACGCGCCGACGTCCACTTCCCCGCAAAGCAGGTGCATCCAGCGGCTTTCGCGCGCGCCGGGCGCGCGCGGCAGCTTGACGACCAGCGGCGTGGCGCGCTCGGCGAGTTCCTCCAGGAAACCCTCCACCGACGACACGTCGGCGAAGCCGTGCAGGCGCGCCGAATTCAGGCGCAGCTCGGCCGGCGTCTGCGGGCCGCGCAGCAGCAGCACGGTCAGCAGCGCGACGGCCTGGCTCGGGATGCCGAGCACGCGGTTCAGGTTGTGCTCGAAGCGCGGCACGCGGCTGCTGCTGCCCTCGAACACCAGGCTGACCAGCTTCAGCTCCTCGATCGCGCTGAGCACCTCGGCCTCGCTCGCGTTCATCACGGGCACGCGCGCGGTCTTCTGGTTGCAGCCGGCCGTCAGCGCGTTCAGCGAGAGCGGGTAGGTATCGGGCACGGTGTGCTGCTTCTCGATCAGCACGCCGACGATGCGGGCTTCGAGGGCGGTGAGCGCACGCAGGGTGCGCGGGGCGGGAGTGTCGTTGGACGTGTTCATCGTGCGGGAGGGATGGGAATCGAAGGAAGGCGGATGAAAGCGTTGCCGCGATGATATACGCTCGCGGGGGTTCCACTAAGATATGGTTTCAAAAAGAGCCCAAGGGCTGTTAACTTTTTCAGCATCCTGTTAACCGTGGCCGTCGTGACAGACGGGCCAAGGAGATGGGTAAGCCAATCATTGATGACGAACTTTGGGCACTGATCGAACCACTGCTACCTCCGTCACAGCCGCGCCGCGTCAAGTATCCCGGTCGCAAGCCAATAGCGGACCGTGCGGCCTTGACGGGCATCCTATTTGTGCTGAAGACGGACATTCGTTGGCGCGATTTACCGTCCGAAATGGGATGTGGCTCAGGCGTAAGTTGTTGGCGCAGGCTGCGCGATTGGCAGCAAGCCGGCGTGTGGGATCGACTGCACGCCGTGCTGCTGGCGAAACTGCGAGCGGCCGGGAAGATCGACTTCTGCCGCGTGGTCGTCGACTCATCGTCGATTCTTGGGGCGGGCGAAAAACTGGCCCGAACCCCACCGATCGAGCGCGCCCCGGTTCGAGGCACCACATCGCAACCGACGCCGACGGAACGCCGGTCGCGGCAATCCTGACCGGCGCCAATCGCAACGACGTCACCCAACTGGTTCCGCTGATCGAGGTCATCGGGCCGATCGGCGGCGTGCTTGGACGGCCGCTGAGCCGTCCTGGCCGCGTCTACGCCGACCGTGGTTACGACCACGATAAATATCGATGCATCCTTCACGAGCGCGACATATCAACACCTATCACGTGATCGAGGAACTCGATCCGTCGTTCTAGGCGTCGACCGAGGCGCTCGCGCACCTGTACGTGCGCTCGATGCTGACGCCGTCGCTCTCGCCTGCAGGCGAGGCGCGCCTGGATCGAGATCCGATGCGCGCGCTGCGAAGCCACACGCCGCACGTACCGCCGCGAGGCCGAGCCGTGGCTGCCGTGGACGATCGTCGCGAAGCGCAAACCCCTGTCCTCGCTGAACACGCTCGACGCGGCGGAATACCTGAAGCAGTTCCTGGCGGATCCACAGCCCGCCGTGCGCTGGATCGGGCGCAACCAGATCGAGAGGTTTCCACGGCCTGGCGGCCGTTCGTCGGCCAGTTCTCGCCGCGTAGCCGCGACGCGGCGTGAGGCTCGGGGTTGTCTGGCGTGTTTTGGGCTGTCCACGTCTTCGTGGCATGGCCTTCCTGTCCAGTCGGACACATCCTGCCGAATTCCTCTACGTTCGAGCCGGACCATTTCCTGGCTCAGGCTCAATTTCGAAATAATGCGCGGCATCGAATATCAGATTTCGAAATTCTGTCGTAAAAAAATGACTCGAAATTCTTTCAAAAACATGAAAATACTTTCAATAGAAAATAGAATTTTCATAATTTTATCGATTCGTCCCTGCCATGATTTTGATATCGCTTCGTTTGATTATTCTTGAGAAAATCGTCCGATGGGCGCCCGCGGTTGCGATGCAGCGAGACCGACCCATCGCTTGACAATTCCCTTGTCCTTGCTTGGCTTGGCTTATCGTGCGTCGCAGTATGACTGTGGTGCTGTTTGGAAGGGATGGATCGGGGAAACGGTTCCACATCGACAAAATAATATTAAATTGAAAGTCAAATTGATTTCATTTAGTTGCCTTTGTGTTATGTTGAATTGAATTAATTGTTTGACCTATAATGCGATTCATCAATTAACGAAGTATTCCATTTGATAGTCGGATCGAATGCATGCAAAGTCTTTATCTGGCAAGACATGGACAAGCCTCTTTCGGCTCCGACGATTACGATCGCCTGACGGATGTCGGCACCCGTCAGTGCACGCTGCTCGGCGAGCGGCTGAACTCGTTGCAACCGCAACGGCCGGTGCTCGTGGGCGGCAGCCATCGACGTCATCTGCAAAGCGCGCTGGCGTGCGCCGAAGCATGGGGCCCGGTGCTCGAGACGGAGTACGGGGTCGATGCCGGCTTCGATGAATACGATCACACCGAGATCCTGTTGCAGGCCACGCCGCAATTCCAGGATCTGCGGGCCTTGTCGGCCCACGTCGCGCAGCAGGACGATCCGCCGCGCGCGTTTCAGCGGATGTTCGCCGACGCGGCGGCCCGCTGGGTGTCAGGGAAGTTCGACGGCGAGTACACGCAATCATGGTCGGCATTCGCCGATCGATGCTGGGCCACCCTCAGGGGCCTGCCGGCGCGCCACGGCGCGACGCAGCCCGTGATGGTATTCACGTCGGGCGGCGTGATCGGCGCGATCTGCCAGCGCTTGCTCGGCATTCCCGACGAGCGCATCTTCGATTTGACCTGGAGCCTCCAAAACGCTGGGCTCACGCGTCTGATGGTCGACGACGACGGGCACTTCAAGCTTGGCTACCTGAATTGCATTGCCCATCTCGATACGTCGGACGGGCGCTTCCTCACTTATCGGTAATCCGGCACCTCCGCACGGCGCATTGTGTCTGCAGCCGCGCGGTGGATGCGTGTCACTCGTTCGTCAGGTCCGATCATGCAGCGAAAGACCGTGTTTCTGATGTCTGGCCAGGGCTCGCAGTACTACCACATGGGGATCGATCTCCATGCGGCGGAGCCTGTTTTCCGCCGCTCGATGGAAGCGCTCGACGCAGTGGTCGGCGAGGCGGCCGGATTCTCGCTCCTGGCCGTTCTCTACGGCGAAAACGTCAAGCGCACCACGCCGTTCGATCGAACGCTGCACACGCATCCCGCGTTGTTCATGCTGCAGTACTCGCTTGCGCAGACCCTGCTCGCACGTGGCATCGAGCCCGACTACCTGCTCGGCACCAGCCTCGGCGAATACGTCGCTGCCGCCCTGGCGGGCGTCGGGTCGCCCGAGCAGGTGCTGCGCATCCTGCTGCACAAGGCGCAGCTCGCCGAGCAGCATTGCGGCCCGGGCGCGATGCTCGCGGTGCTCGACGACCCCGCACGCTATGAGCGCGACCCGGTGCTTCATCGCAACAGCGCGCTGGCCGGCGTGAACCATGATCAGCACTTCGTGCTGTCGGGCGAGCGCGAGGCACTGAAGCGCGTGCATGCGCACCTGCAGGCGCAGCAGGTGGTCTGCCTGATGCTGCCGATCTCGCACGGCTTCCACTCGTCGGCAATGGATCCGTGCCTGCCGGCGCTGCTCGACACCGCACCACAAACCTTGGCCGCGCCGCGCATTCCGCTGATCTCGTGCCTGCTCGGCGACCAGCTCACCGCCGCGCCGGACAAGGACTATTTCTGGCAGATCGGCCGCCGTCCAATCCTGTTCCGCGAGGCGGTGGCCGCCTTGCTGAGCGCCGAACCGGGCGGCGTCGAGTTCATCGACGTCGGGCCCGGCGCGACGCTGTCGGGCTTGCTCAAACGCCTGTTGCCCGCCGGGCATCCCCATTCAATCCGCGCCCTTCTGTCGCCGTTCGCCGGCGAGCTGGACGGCCTGCACGCGCTCGCGCCGCGTTCCGACGCCCGGGCCACCACCGTTGGAGATCCAAAGAACATGTACGCATTCGTTTTTCCTGGTCAGGGCGCGCAGAAAAAGGGCATGGGCGCGGCACTGTTCGAGAAGTACCCGGAGCGGGTAGCCAGTGCCGATCGCATCCTCGGTTACTCGATTGCCTCGCTGTGCCTTGAGGATCCGAACGGCCAGCTCGATCAGACGCTCTACACGCAACCGGCGCTGTACGTGGTCAACGCGCTGTCGTATCTCGATGCGAGCGAGCAGGAGGCGGTGCCGCCTGCCTTCGTCGCAGGTCACAGCCTCGGCGAGTATGCGGCGCTGTTCGCGGCCGGCGTGGTGGACTTCGAGACCGGCTTGCGGCTGGTGCAGAAGCGCGCCACGCTGATGTCGCAGGCGACGGCGGGTGCCATGTCGGCGGTACTCGGACTCGATGCGGTGACACTGCGCGTGCTGCTCGACGCGAACGGCGGACAGGAGATCGACATCGCGAACCTGAACACGCCCTCGCAGATCGTGATCTCCGGTCCGCGCGACGCGGTGCTGGCGATCAAGCCGGTGCTCGAACAGGCGCCGGGTTGCCGTGGCGTGATCCAGCTGGCGGTAAGCGGTGCGTTCCACTCGCGCCTGATGCTCGACGCGCAGCGCGAGTTCGAGCGATTCCTCGCGGGCTTCGAGCTGGCGGCGCCGCGCATCCCGGTGATCTCGAACGTCACCGCGCGGCCCTATGGGCCGGGCGAGGCAAAGCGGCTGCTGGCCACTCAGATCACGCATTCGGTAAATTGGGTGGATTCGGTGCGTTACATGTGGGGGCAGGGCGTCGAGACATTCCGCGAGCTCGGCCACGGACGCGTGCTGACCAACCTGGTGACGAAGATCCGCAGCGAGGCCACGCCGCTCGTTGAGGCCGCCCCGACAGCGCATGCCGAGCCGACAGCGCATGCCGAGCCAGCGTCGCGGGCCGTTCAGGCTCCAGCCAGGTCTGCATCCCCGGCCTCGGCCCCGGCTCCCGCCGCGGGCGGTCGTGCCGCGGTCCCGCAGATCCATGCCACCAGCCTCGGCAGCGCGGCGTTCCGTTCCGACTACAAGCTCAAGTACGCCTACGTGGGCGGCGCGATGGTGCACGGCATCGCCTCGGTCGCGATGGTGGTGCGCATGGCGCGCGCCGGCATGCTGGCGTTCTTCGGCACGGGGGGGCTGCGGCCCGCCGACGTCGAGCGCGCGATCCTCGAGATCCGCGCTGCGCTCGGGCCCGACGCGACGTTCGGCATGAACCTGTTGAACGGCTCGCGCGAGGAAGCCATGGTGGCGCTGCTGCTCGAGCACGGTGTGCGCAACGTCGAGGCCTCGGCTTACATGCAGGTCTCGCCGGGTCTCGTGCTGTATCGCCTGCGCGGCCTGCAGGCCGGCTCCGACGGCCGGCCGGTCGCGCGCAACCGCATCATGGCCAAGCTCTCGCGGCCCGAGGTGGCGGCGGGCTTCCTGAAGCCCGCGCCCGCCGCGATCGTCGACAAGCTGTTGCAGAGCGGCGCGATCACCGCGCAGCAGGCTGCCTGGGCGCGCGAGCTGCCGATGGCCGACGATATCTGCGTGGAAGCCGATTCCGGCGGCCATACCGATTCCGGCGTTGCCGCCGCGCTGCTACCGGTGATCATCGCGCAGCGCGACGAGGCGATGGCCGCTCACGGCTACGCCAAGCCGATCCGTATCGGCAGCGCCGGCGGCATCGGCACGCCCGAGGCGGCGGCCTCCGCCTTCATTCTCGGCGCGGACTTCATCCTCACCGGCTCGATCAACCAATGCACCGTCGAGGCCGGCACCAGCGATCTGGTGAAGGACATGCTGCAGGACGTGGAGGTACAGGACACCGACTACGCGCCGGCCGGCGACATGTTCGAGATCGGAGCGCGCGTGCAGGTGCTCAAGCGCGGCGTGTTCTTTCCCGCGCGCGCCAACAAGCTCTACGACGTCTACCGCAGCGTGGATTCGCTCGAGCAGATCGACGCGAAGACGGCCCGCATGATCCAGGACAAGTACTTCCAGCGCAGCTTCGAGGCGGTCTACGAAGAGTGCCGCAAGCACTATCCGGCCGAGATCATCGCCGCGGCCGACCAGGCGCCGAAGAAGAAGATGGCGCTCGTCTTCAAATGGTATTTCGCCTACAGCAACCGGCTTGCGCTGGCGGGCGAGTCGGGCGGCAAGGTGGACTTCCAGATCCACTGCGGCCCCGCGCTCGGCGGCTTCAACCGCCTGGTGAAGGGCACCCCGCTCGAGAGCTGGCGCAACCGCCACGTCGACGAGATCGGCGTGCGGCTGATGGAGTCCACCGCCGCGCTGCTCAACACCCGTTTCACCCAACTGCTCCGGCAGGCCGCCACCGCTCCGGCTCCGGAGACCGAGGCCGTCGTCTGAACCGGACCGATCGTTTCCTCTTCTCTTCACCGGAAATCTCCATGGAAAACCAGATTCGCGAGTTCATCGAAGCCACCTTCCTCGTCCAGTTCGGCACCGACATCGACGAGCACACCGATCTCTTCAAGGCCGGCGTGATCGACTCGTTCGGCTACGTGCAACTGATCCATTTCATCGAGCGCGAATTCAGCATCAAGTACACCGAGGAGGAGATGCTCACGCAGATCCTCACGAGCTTCGACAGCCTGGTCGAATCCGTGCGCGACAAGGTCGCGCTCGCCTAGCCGCACCACACCCTCACGAACCGCTTCCCGCCAACCCCCTTCGCGAAAGGGGGCGGGAGCCTGCTTGCCCAAAATTCGCCAAGGAACCGATTCTATGTGCGGCATCGCCGGATTCATCTCCATGCGCCCAGGGGCGCTTCCGAATGCTGATTTCATCAAGCCGATGCTGGCGCGAATCCATCATCGCGGCCCGGACGAGGTCGGCTACTTCGTGGACGACCACGTGGCGATGGGCACGGTGCGGCTGAGCATCATCGATCTCGCGTCCGGTACCCAGCCGCTCGGCGACGCGTCCGGCCGCTACTGGATCTGTTTCAACGGCGAGCTGTACAACTACCGCGAGCTGCGCACCGAGCTGCAGGCGCAGGGCCGGGTGTTCCACACCCAGTCGGATACCGAGGTGATGCTGCAGGCCTGGCTGCAGTGGGGGGAGGGCTGTCTGCGGCGTTTCAACGGCGCGTTCGGCTTCGCCATCTACGATACCCAGGAACACAGCCTGTTCCTCGCGCGCGACCGCTTCGGCAAGCGCCCGCTGTTCGTCGCCGAGCATGACGGCATGCTGATGTTCGCCTCCGAGATGAAGGCGTTCCTGGCAATCGACGGCTTCTCGTTCGAGCCGGACGTCGGGCAGCTCTCGTCGATCTTCGCGCAGTGGACGCCGTTGCCGCACCAGACCGGCTTTCGCGGCATCCGCCAACTGCCGATGGCCGGCTTCCTGCGGGTGCGACATGGTGAGCTGCACGAGGGCCGTTACGAGCAGCTCGATTTCGTGCCGCGCCACGAGGTGGGCTCGGAGGCGGAGGCGATCGAGCAGGTGCGCCACGCGCTCACCGAGAGCGTGCGCCTGCGCATGCGCAGCGACGTCGAGGTGGGCGTGTACCTGAGCGGCGGCCTCGATTCGACGGTGGTCACCCAGCTCGCGGGCGGCATGTCCGATCATCCGCTGCACACCTTCTCGGTGGCGTTCGAGGACAAGTATTTCGACGAATCGGAGCATCAGCACGAGGTCAGCCGCTTCCTCGGCACACGGCACTCGGCGATCACGATCGGCCACGCCGACATCGTGCAGGCGTTCCCGGAGGCGGTCTATCACGCCGAAATCCCGGCGTTCCGCACCGCGTTCGTGCCGATGTTCCTGCTCTCGCGCGCGGTGCGAGACAGGGGCATCAAAGTGGTGCTGAGCGGCGAGGGCGCCGACGAGGCGTTTCTCGGCTACGACCTGTTCAAGGAAACGCTGCTGCGCAGCAACTGGAACGCGTACGACAACGCCGAGCGCAAGCGCCAGCTCTCGCGCATGTATCCGTATCTGCGCCACTTCGGCGCCGACGAGTCCACGCGCCTGCTCGGCCTGTTCCAGCAGTTCAGCGAGGAGCGCCTGCCGGGCCTCTTCTCGCACGAGATCCGCTTCCAGAACGGGCGCTTCGCCAACCGCCTGCTCAAGCGCGATAGCGATGCCGACCCGTTCGCCGAACTGCTCGCCTATACCGCCGAGGATCCGCACTTCGCGGGCCTGAGCCCGGTCGAGAAGGCGCAATGGCTCGAATTCAAGACGCTGCTGCCGGGTTATCTGCTGTCCACGCAGGGCGAACGCATGAGCATGGCCAACAGCGTCGAGAACCGCTGCCCGTTCCTCGATCCCGAGGTGGTCGCGCTGTCGGCCGCCGTCAACCTGCGGTTCGACGACGGCAGCAACGAGAAGTACCTGGTCAAGAAGGCGTTCGAGTCGGTGATCCCGCGGTCGATCACCACCAAGTCGAAGCATCCGTATCGCGCACCCGACAGCGCCGCGTTCGTCGATCACCGCGCCGACTACCTCGAGCTGCTGCTCTCGGAGAACGAGCTGAAGAAGGTGCCTCACCTGGACGCCCGGTTCGCGCAGGCGCTCACCCGCAAGATCTTCGACAGCGAGCCCGGCAGAATCAGCACGCGCGAGAACCAGACCTTCATCTATCTGCTGTCCACCGCCATGCTGCATCGCCAGTACGTAAGGCGCGAGGGTCTGCCGCCCATGCCGCTGGATCGGGTCGACCGGGTGCTGTCCCGGGTCGTCGATCGCCGCAGCGCAATCTGTTCGGGAGTGGAACATGTTTGAGTTTCTCCGCAAGCGCAGCCCGGCCGATTCGGCGCCGGCCCCGGTCGACGCCCATGCAGCCGAGCATGCCACCGCCGCGCAGCCGCTCGCCGAAGCGGCCTCGGCAGGGCCGGCCCCGCAGCCCGACGACATCGCGATCATCGGCCTCGCGCTGCGTCTGCCGCGCGCCGAGACGCTCGACGACTTCTGGACCGAGCTGGCGGCGCAACGCTCGCTGATCAGCGAAGTGTCTCCGCAGCGCTGGGACAAGAACGTCTACTACGGCGATCCGCGCAAGGAAGAGGACAAGACCAACAGCATCTGGGGCGGCTTCATCGAGCATGCCGACTGCTTCGACGCGGAGTTCTTCAACATCTCGCCGCGCGAGGCGCAGTACATGGACCCCCAGCAGCGCTTCGCGATGGAGCTGGCCTGGAAGGCGATCGAGGACGCCGGCTATCGGCCGGGCCAGCTCGCTGGCACCAACACCGGCGTGTACATGGGCGTCTGCCACTGGGACTACGCCGAGCTGTTCGAGAAGACCGGGCAGAAGGTGGATGCGTATTTCCCCACCGGCACCGCCTATTCGATCATCGCCAATCGCGTTTCGCACTACTACGATCTGGCCGGTCCGAGCATCGTCAACGACACCGCCTGCGCGAGCTCGCTGGTGTCGGTCTATCAGGCCGTGCGAGCGATCCGCAACGGCGAATGCGACACGGCGCTGGCCGGCGGCGTGAATCTCGCCTGGTCGGTGAACCACTTCATCGCGTTCGGCAAGAACGGCATGCTCTCGAAGCGCGGCCGCAGCCAGGCGTTCGACCACGAGGCGGACGGCTACGTGCGCGGCGAAGGCGGCGCGATGCTGCTGCTCAAGCCGCTGCAGCGCGCGCTGGCGGACGGCGATTCGGTGTATGCGGTGATCAAGGGGATCGGCACCAACCACGGCGGGCGCACCACCTCGCTGACGGTGACCAACGCCAAGGCGCAGGCGCGCCTGATCCGCGAGGTCTACACCCGCGCCGGCATCGCGCCGGACAGCGTCAGCTACATCGAGGCGCACGGTCCGGGCACGCCGGTCGGCGATCCGGTGGAAGTGCTGGGCCTCAAGGAAGCGTTTCGCGACATGCACCGGGAAGCCGGCTCGGAGCCGGTGCCGCAGAGCTGCGGGATCGGCTCGGTCAAGACCAACATCGGCCACCTCGAGGGTGCCGCGGGCGTGGCCGGCATGGTCAAGGTGATCGCGGCGATGCGGCATCGCACGCTGCCGGGCAACGTCGATTTCCACCAGCTCAACCCGCTGATCAAGTTCGAGGACAGTCCGTTCTACGTGGTGGGTCAGAGTCAGCCGTGGGCCACCAAGGGCACGGCGCCGCGTCGCGCGGGCGTCAGCTCGTTCGGCTTCGGCGGTACCAACGCGCACGTGATCCTGGAGGAAGGCCCGAGCCTCGCCGGGGCCGATGCAGCCAACCTGGCCGACGCGCTCCAGGTCGCCGGCACGCCGGTGCTGGTGCCGCTGTCGGCCCGCAACGGAGAGCGGCTCGACGAGCAGATCCGGCAGTTGGCGGCGCACCTGCGTGCCCATCCGGAACTCGATCTGGCCGCGCTCGCCTACACGCTGCAGATCGGCCGCGAGGGGATGGCCGAGCGCATCGCGTTCGTCACGGACTCGGTGGCCGAGCTGAGCGCGCGCCTGGATGCGGCGCTCGCGGCCACGGCGCCGGTCGAGCGCAGCTGGCGCGGGCAGGCGCCGGTGCGGCGCGGCAGGCACGACACGAAGCCGGCGGCGCTCGACGAGGATACCGAGCTGCTGGTCTCGCACTGGATCGAGAAGGGCCGCCTCGACAAGCTGGCCGAGCACTGGTGCGGCGGCGGGCCGGTGGACTGGTCGCGGCTCCATCGCGCCGCGCGCCCGCAACGGCTGCGGCTGCCGACCTATCCGTTCGCGCGCGTGCGCCACTGGCTGCCGGAGGCCGAACCCGCGGCCGCGACGGCCGCTCGGGACACGGCGAACGCGACGGCCCCGGCCGCGCTCGCCACCCTGCATCCGCTGCTGCACGAGAACGTCTCCACGCTGAGCAGCCAGGCCTATCGCACCGCCTTCGCGGGCACCGAATTCTTCCTCGCCGATCACCATGTGTCCGGGCGCATGGTGCTGCCCGGCGTCGCCTATCTCGAGATGGCGCGCGCGGCCGCCGCGCTCGCGGTGGAGGCGGGCGAGCACGGCACGCTGAAGAACGTGGTCTGGATGCGCCCGCTGCGGGTGGGCGCCGAGCCGGTGGAAGCGCGCATGCGGCTCACGCCGCAGACGCGCGGCGACGTCGCCTACGAGGTGACCAGCGGCGCCGGCGACACGCTCACGGTGCACAGCCGGGGCACCATCGTGGCGCAGGCCGAGCCGGCGGCGGCGCCGGCCGCGATCGATCTGAACGCGCTGCGCGGCGCCTGCGCGAGCCCGGTGGCGCTCGATGAGGCCTACGGCTGGCTGCGCGCGGCCGGCATGGTGCACGGCCCGTCGCTGCAGGCGATGAGCGGCCTGTACCAGGGCGAGCGGCAGGTGCTGGTGGAACTGAGCCTGCCCGAGGCGCTGCACGCCGAGGCCGAAGCCTACCGGCTGCATCCGTCGCTGCTCGACGCCGCGATCCAGGGCACCGTGGTGCTGCTGCGCGGCGAGCGTCCGGCGCTGCCGTTCGCGCTGCGCGAGCTGCGTCAGTACGGACCGTGCGCCACGCGCATGTGCGCCTGGATCCGTCCCAGCGCCGGCGCGGCCGGGAATGCCGCGATGCCGGCCTTCGACATCGACCTGTGCGACGCACAGGGGGCCGTGCGGGTACGGCTCGCGGGCCTCTCGTTGCGTCTGTTGGAGGCGGGCGACGTGGCCGCCGCCGACGCCGCTCCTACGGCTTCGACCGCCACGCTGAGCTACGGGGTGCGCGAATGGCAGGCCGCGCCGCTGACGGCGCCGGCCACGCCGGCCGCGAATCCCGGCGCCTTGGTGTTCGTGGCCGGTGCCGCGCCCGATCCGCAGCGCGACCGGCAGCTCGCCGAAGCGCTCGGCGCGAGCGTCGAGGCGCTCGTGCTGCCGCCGGCCGAACAGGCCGCGGCGGGGCTCGAGGCGGCCTTCCAGGTGGTGCTGCGCGGCGTGCAGCGCGTGATGGGCGAGCGCCGCAAGGCCGACGTCTGCATCGTGCTGCCCGACGATGAGGCCGGGCGCCTGCTTGCGCCGCTCGCCGCGCTGCTGCAGGTCGCGTTGCAGGAAAGCTCGCGTCTGCGCGGGCGGCTGATGATGGTGGCCGGCCTCGCGCAGTTGCCCGCCGCCGCGCTGGCCGAACGCGTGCGCGCGGAGCTCGGCGCGTCCGGGGCGATGCACGAGGTTCGCTACGACATGGCCGGACGGCGCGAGACGAATGTGGTCGCGCCGCTGGTGCTGCCGGCGGCCTCACTCGGCGAGGTGCTCAAGCCGGGCGGCGTCTACTGGCTGACCGGCGGGCTGGGCGGCCTCGGCCGTCTGATCGCCGAGGCCGTGGCCGGCCTCTCGGGCGTGGTGCTGGTGCTCAGCGGGCGCGGGCCGGCCGATGGCCGCGACGCGGCACTGCGCGCGCGCGGCGTGACGCTCGACTATCTCGTCGCCGACGTCGCCAACGCCGAGGACACGCAGCGCGTGGTGGCGGAGATCCTGCGCCGCCACGGCCGGCTGAACGGCGTGCTGCACGCCGCCGGCGTGCTGCAGGACGGCCTGATCGTCAACAAGACGGCCGGGCAGGCCAGCTCGGTGTTCGCGCCGAAGGTGCATGGGCTCGCGAACCTCGACGCCGCCACGCGCGGGCTCACGCTCGACTTCATGCTGCTGTTCTCCTCGGTGGCGGCCATCGATCCGGCCGCCGGCCAGGCCGACTATGCGGTCGCCAACCGCTTCCTCGACGCCTACGCCGATTACCGCGACGCGCAGGTGCGTGCCGGCCGCGCGCATGGCGTGACGGTCGCGATCGACTGGCCGCTGTGGGCCGACGGCGGGATGCGCATGGATGCCACCAGCATCGACGCGATGCGCCGCCGCACCGGCGGCGAGCCGCTGCCGAGCGAGCTGGGGCTCGGCGCGCTGGCTGCGGTGCTCGCCGCCAGGCGGGCCGGCCACGTGTCGGTCCGGTACGGGCACGCGCGCGTCGAGGCGGCGCCGCAACCGGCACCGGCCGTGCAAGCCGCCGCGGCCCTGGAAACGGTGGAAGCGGTGGAGACGGCCGCCGCGCCTGCCGTGGACCTGATGGGCGAGACGCTGGTGCTGCTCAAGCAGACGCTCGGCAAGGTGCTGAAGCTCGACCCGGCCAAGATCCGCACCGGCGAGAAGTTCGAGCAATATGGCTTCGACTCGATCATGGCGGTCGACATGACCTTGCAGCTGGAGGAGCTGGTCGGCTCGCTGCCCAAGACGCTGTTCTTCGAATACGTCGACCTGCAAGGCATCGCCGATTACCTGCACGAGGAGCACGCGCAGGCCCTCGCGGCGGCCCTGGCGGCGCGCCGCCCGGCCGCCGTGGCGACTGCGCCGGCCGTGGCGACGCGCGCCGAGCCTGTCGCGCCTGCCGCGCCGCCGGCCCCGGCGGCGATCGCCGCCGGTCCGGCCGGCGCCACGAGCCGCTTCGGCGTGCCGGCACCGGCGCTCGCGCCGGCGGCGATGTACGACGGCGATCTCCACGACATCGCCGTGATCGGCCTGGCCGGCCGCTATCCGCGCGCCGCCACGCTGGACGCGTTCTGGGAGCTGTTGAAGAACGGCGAGCACGCGTTCGAGAAGATTCCCTCGGAGCGTTGGGAGCACGCCGGCATCTACCACGACGAGCGCGACGTGCTCGGCAAGAGCACGATCCGCACCGGCGGCTTCCTCGACGACATCGACAAGTTCGACCCGCGCTACTTCAACATCTCGCAGCGCGACGCGGAACTGATGTCGCCCGAGGTGCGGCTGTTCCTGCAGGTGGGCGTGGAGGCGTTCGAGGACGCCGGCTATTCGCGCGAGCAGATGCGCCAGCGCTACGACGGCGACGTCGGCGTGCTGGTCGGCACCATGAGCAACCACTACAACCTGCTGGGCTTCCAGAACATGCTCACGCGCGGTTCGCGCGCGAGCGGCAGCTACACCGGCACGCTGCCGAACATGCTCTCGTATTTCTACGGCTTCACCGGCCCGTCGATCTTCCTCGACACGATGTGCTCGGCGGCCTCGACCTGCATCGATCAGGGTGTCTGGATGCTGCGCACGCGCCAGTGCCGGATGGTGCTGGCCGGCGGCGTCAACCTGCTGCTGCATCCGCAGAACCTGATCTCCAGCTCGCAGGAGCATTTCACGTCGAAGAGCTCGGACGTGATCCGCAGCTACGGCCTCGGCACCGACGGCACGATCCTCGGCGAGGGCCTCGGCGCGGTGCTGCTCAAGCCGCTGGTCGAGGCGATCGCCGACGGCGACCACATCTACGGCGTGATCAAGGGCACCGCGATCAACAACGCCGGGGTGCGCAACGGCTTCACGGTGCCGACGCCGGCCATGCAGGCCAGGGCCGTCGAGAAGGCGCTGGCCGACGCGCGGGTGGACGCGCGCACCATCAGCTACGTCGAGGGCCACGGCTCGGGCACCAAGCTCGGCGATCCGATCGAGATCAAGGCGCTCACCCAGGCGTATCGCGCCCACACCGACGAGCGCGCCTTCTGTGCGATCGGCTCGGTCAAGTCCAACATCGCGCACTTGCTGGCGGCGGCAGGCGTGGTCGGCCTCACCAAGGTGCTGCTGCAGATGAAGCACGCCACGCTGGTGCCGTCGCTGCATGCCGACGAGCTGAATCCGGCGATCCCGTTCGCCGATTCGCCATTCCACGTGCAGCGCGAGCTGGCCGAGTGGCGGCGCCCGACCGTCGTCGGCGCCGACGGCGTCGCGACCACCTATCCGCGTCGCGCCGGCGTCACCTCGATCGGCGCGGGCGGCATGAACTCGCACATGATCATCGAGGAATACGCGGCGCCCGAGCCCGCGCACTGGCCGGCCGCGCCGCGCCTGTTCGTGCTCTCGGCGATGACCCGCACGCTGCTGCAGAACTGGATGGAGCGCCTGGTGGCGCGGCTGCGCGAGCAGCCCGGGCTCGACCCGGCGCGCCTCGCGTACACGCTGCAGGTGGGCCGCAACGTGCAGCCGTGCCGCTTCGCGATGGTGGCGTCGAGCCTCGACGACGTGATCGCGGCGCTCGAGGCATTCCTGCGCGACCAGCTCGCGCCCGGCGCGGTGTTCGTCGACAACGTGCTGTCGATCGACCCGAGCGCCGGCCCCGGCGAGCTTGATCGCGATCTCGCGGCCGGCGACCTGCCCCGGCTCGCGCGTCATTGGGCCGAGGGCGCGCGGCTCGACTGGCGCCTGCTGTGGCCCGAGCGGACGCCGCATCGCCTGTCGCTGCCGCCGAGCCCGTTCGAGAAGGTGCGCTGCTGGTACGAGGTGCATCCCGACGCGCCGAGCGTGCTCGATCCGCTCGCCTCGCGCGGCAAGCTGCATCCGTTCATCGGCCGCAATCTGTCGGACCTGTCGGCGATCGCCTACGAGACCGACGCGCGGCCCGACGATCTGCTCGATTACGCGTATCGCCGCGACGGCCAGCGCCGCATCGTGCCGACCTTCGTGCTCGACGCGGCCTGGGCGCTGGGCAGCATCGCCGGGTTGACCGCGCCGTTCGCGGTATGCGATCTGGCGTTGAATCCGGAGCCGGACTGGAGCGGACCCGCCCGGCTCGAGTTCGCGCTCGCCACGCGCGGGCCCGGCAGCCATGAAGTGGGCGTGCATTACACCGGCGAGGACGGCGTGCTCCGGCCGCTGGCGCGCTTCGCGCTGCAGGAGACGGCCGCGCCGCAATGGCCCGCGACGCTCGGGCTCGAGGTCGGCAGCGTCGCCGCGCCGCTCGATGGCGCCGCCTTCTACGCCACGCTGCGCGAGGGCGGGCTCGATTACCTGCCGTACCTGGAGAGCGTCGAACGGCTCGGCTGGAGCGCCGGCGGCGCATGCCTGGTCACGCTGCGCGAAGCGATGCCGAAGCAACACCACTTCGCCGCGCGCGTCGCGCTCGCGCCGGCCGTGCTCGGCGCCGTGCAGCAGGTCGCGCACTTCCTCGCGCGGCAGGCCGGCGAGACGGATTGGCAGGATGCCGGCTTCGTGGGGGCCGACGCGCTCGAATTCGCCGGCGGCGCGGTGCGGCACCTGCGGTTCGAGGGCCGCGATATCGAGGGCCGCCACACGATCGCGCTGCTCGACGACACCGGACGCGTGCTCGGCACGATCCGCGGCGCCCGCTTCGGGCGCGCGGCGCTCACCGGGCTCGCGGCGATGCCGGTGGCCTCGGGCGTGACGCGGCCGGCCGCCGTGGCGCGGGAGGCCGCCGCGCCCGCCGCGGCGCCTGCTCTTGCTCCCGCTCCGGCCGCGGCCGCCGCCGCCCCGGCGCCGGCGCCGGCTGCGGCGGCCCCGGTGGTGCCGGCGCCGGTCGAGGCGCCCGATGAGCTCGCGCGGATCCGCACCGACGTGGTGGCCCGCATTCTCGGGCGGATGGCGCCGATCCTGAAGTTCGCGCCCGAGGCGATCAACCTGCGCACGCCGTTCTACCACCTCGGTTTCGATTCGATCTCGCTGACCGAGCTGGCCGGCCAGATCGGCGCCGACCTCGGCGTGGGCCTCACGCCGGCGGTGTTCTTCGAGGTCGAGAACGTCGAGCAACTGGCCGGGCATCTGATGAGCAACCACGGCGCGACGTTGCGCACCCGGCACCGACCCGCGCAGGCGACGCCGGCTCCGGCGGTGACGCGGCCTGTCGCGGCCGCGGGGTTCGCGCCGGCGGCACCCGCCACCGCGTCCGATCCGCTGCTCGAGCGCGCCGTGGCGATCATCGGCATGTCGGCGCGGCTGCCCGGCGCCGACGATCTCGACGCGTTCTGGCGCAACCTGCGCGAGGGCCGCAACGCCATCGCGCCGCTGCCGATGAGCCGGTATCGCGGCGCCTATCGCGAACAGATGGAGCAGGCCGACTTCCCGCACCGCGCGGGCGTGCTGCACGACATCGACCGCTTCGACGCCGCGTTCTTCCAGATCTCGCCGGCCGAGGCCGAGTTGATGGATCCGCAGCACCGGCTGTTCCTCGAGGCGGCCTGGGCCGCGGTCGAACACGCGGGCTATCGCGCGAGCCGGCTGCCCGAAGCCACCGGCGTGTACGTCGGCGTGAGCGGCAACGACTACGCCACGCTGCTGGCTGCTCACGGCGTGCCCACCGAGGCCTACACGGCCACCGGCACGGCGCATTCGATGCTGGCCAACCGCGTCTCGTTCTTCCTCGACGTGCACGGACCGAGCCAGGCGATCGACACCGCCTGCTCCAGCTCGCTGGTGGCGTTACATCGCGCGGTGGAAAGCCTGCGCGCCGGCCAATGCGAGATGGTGATCGCCGGCGGCGTGAACCTCGCGCTGAGCGCCGACACCTTCGTGGGCGCCTACAAGGCCGGCATGCTGAGCCCCGAGGCGCAGTGCAAGACGTTCTCGGCGCGGGCCGACGGCTACGTGCGCGGCGAGGGCGTGGCGGCGCTGGTGCTCAAGCCGCTGCGCGCGGCCGAGCGCGACGGCGATCCGATCCTCGGCGTGATCCTCGGCAGCGCCGAGAACCATGGCGGGCGCGCCAATTCTCTGACGGCGCCGAACCCGCGCGCGCAGGCCGAGCTGATCCGGCGCGCCATGCATGGCATCGATCCGGCCAGCATCGGCTATGTCGAGGCGCACGGCACCGGCACCAGCCTCGGCGATCCGGTCGAGATCAACGGCCTGAAGCTGGCCTATGCGCAACTGCCGACCGAGGACGGCGCGCCGCTCGCGGCGGGCCAGTGCGCGATCGGCTCGCTGAAGTCGAACATCGGCCATCTGGAGGCGGCGGCGGGCGTGGCCGGCGTGCTCAAGGTGCTGCTCGCGATGCGCCATGGCGCGCTGCCGGCCAGCCTGCAGGCCGAGCCGCTCAACCCGTACATCGAGCTGGACGGCAGCCCGTTCCGGATCGTGCGCGAACTCACGGCCTGGCCGCGCACGGCGGATGCCGCGGGCCGGCCGCGCCCGCGCCGCGCCGGGGTGAGCAGCTTCGGCTTCGGCGGCGCCAACGCGCACCTGGTGCTGCAGGAGTACGTGGCGCCGGACGCCATGCCCGCCGCCGTGGGCCCGCACGCGATCGTGCTGTCGGCGCGTACCGACGCGCAGCTGCGGATCGTCGCGCGTCGCCTGCTGGCCTGGGCGCGGCAGGCCGAGGGCGATGCGCCGGCCGGGCTGATCGAGCGCGTGGCCTACACGCTGCAGGTGGGCCGCGAGCCGATGGACGAGCGTCTGGGCTTCGAGGCCGCCTCGCTGGCGCAACTGGTGGCCACGCTCACCGATTACCTCGATGACCTGCCCGATGCCGTGCTGCGCGGCTCGACGCGGCGCGCGGCGGCACCGGCGCTCCCGCCGGCCGGCGCCGCGATGCGCGAGACGCTGCGTGCCTGGGTGGACGGCGCCGAGATCGACTGGTCGACGTATCACGCGCGCGTGCCGCTTCGCGTGGGGCTGCCGACCTATCCGTTCGCGGGCCAGCGCCACTGGATTCCCGCCCAGGCGGCGCCGACGCTCGACGACGCGACGCTGGAGCGGATGCTGGACAACGTGCTGAGCGACACCTTGAGCGTCGACGAGGCGATGGATGCATTGACGCTGGCCGATCACGGCCGCGGCGAGTAAATGGAGAGGATCGTGGACGCGTTGCAGCGAATCTTGCAGGATCTGAAAAGTGGCCGTATCGACAAGGCCGAGGGGCTGCGTTTGCTGAAGGCGCGGCGTGACGGCGCCGCGCACGACCCGGCCGCGACCAGCGCGGAGGTCGGCCTGTACGCAGCCCAATGGCGCGAGCAGCCGCTCGAACCCGGGCCCGAGGCGGCCGGCGGCGACTGGCTGGTGCTGCTGAGCGAGCCGTTCGCGGCGGCCCGCGCCACGCTCGCGGCGCTGCCGGCCGCGCCGCGCTGCCAGGTGTTCGCGCGGCCCGAAGGCGATCTCGGCGCGCGCTACGAGGCGCTCGCCGTGCAGGTGCTGGCTGCCCTGCAGGCGCCGCTGCGCGAGCCGTTGGCGACGCCCTTGCGGGTGCAACTGGTGATCCCCGCCGCGCTCGAGGACGAGCCGCTGTTCGGCCTCGCCGCGCTGCTGCGCAGCGTCGAGCAGGAGAATCCGCGGATCCGCGCGCAGGTGATCGGCGTCGATCCCGAGCGGGTGGACGCGCCTGGGCTTGCGAGCCTGCTGGACGCCGAGCGTGCGCATCACGGCGCGGCCGCGATCCTTCATCGCGACGGCACGCGCAGCGTGCTGCATCACGCGCCGCTGCCCGCCGCCGGTGCGCCGGTGCCGTGGCGCGACGACGGCGTGTACCTGCTCACCGGCGGCGCCGGTGGGCTCGGTGCGCTGTTCGCGCGGGAGATCCTGCATCACGCGCCCGGCGCGCGGGTGGTGCTGGCCGCGCGCTCGGACTGGTCCGACGCGGCACGCGCCGCGCTGGCCCCGCTCGGGCCGGGGCTGCAACTGCGCAGGCTCGACGTGAGCGACGCGGCCGCCGTCGAGGCGCTGCTGCGCGACCTGCACCGCGAGCACGGCACGCTCACCGGCATCCTCCACGCCGCCGGCACGCTGCGCGACGGCTTCGCGCTCGGCAAGTCGGCCGCCGACCTGGCCGCCGTCTGCGCGCCGAAGGTGCGCGGCCTGCTGAACCTCGAACGCGCCAGCCGCGGGCTGCCGGTCGAGTTCCTGGCCAGCTTCTCGTCCCTGGCCGGTGTGCTCGGTAACGTCGGCCAGTCGGACTACGCGCTCGCCAACGCGTTTCTCGACCGCCGCGCGCTGCAGACCCGCCGCAGCATCTCGATCGCCTGGCCGCTGTGGCGTGAGGGCGGCATGCGCATCGATGCGCCGACCGAGCGCGCGTTGCGCGAGAACCTCGGCCTCGCGCCGATCGACAGCGAGCGCGGCTTCGCGGCGTTCTATCAGGCGCTCGCCGCCGCCCGGCCGCAGGTGCTGGTGGCCTGCGGCGATCTGGTGAAGCTGGCCGCGGGCTTCGACGGCGCCGCGCCCGTCGCGGCGGCACCGGCGCTCGACGCTGCCTGCGCTTCCATCTCGGCCGCGCCCGAGGCCGAGGCGGCCGAGCTGCGCGCCGCGCTGCTGGCGCGGCTCAAGGCGCTGTTCTCCGAATGCACGCGCTATCGCGTCGAGGAGCTCGACGCGCTGGAGCCGCTGGAGCGCTACGGCATTGATTCGATCATGATCACGCGGCTGAACCAGCGGCTCGCCGCGCTCTCCGCGAGCCTGCCGAAGACCCTGCTTTACGAGCACCGCACGCTGGCCGCCCTGGCCGGCTATCTGCTCGACCAGCATGCGGCGGCGAGCCGTCGCTGGGCCGGGCTCGATGCCTTGCCGGCCGCATCGGCGCGGGCGGCCGATGCCGACGCGGCCGATACGGCCGATACGGCCGATACGGCCGATACGGCCGATACGGCCGATACGGCCGATACGGCCGATACGGCGCGCGGCGCGAGCTCCGCCGTCGCGGCCGCGCGCGCGCCGGCCGAGGCGCACGACGATGCGATCGCGATCATCGGCCTGAGCGGCCGCTATCCGCACGCCGCCTCGCCGACCGAATTCTGGAACAACCTGCGCGACGGCCTCGACTGCATCGGCGAGATCCCGCCCGAGCGCTGGCCGCTCGAGGGCTTCTACGAGGCCGACCGCAAGCTCGCGCTCGCGCAGGGCAAGAGCTATGGCAAGTGGGGCGGCTTCCTCGACGGCTTCGCCGATTTCGATCCGCTGTTCTTCGGCATCTCGCCGCGCGAGGCGAGCGGCATGGATCCGCAGGAACGCCTGTTCATGCAGGCCTGCTGGGACGTGCTGGAGGACGCCGCGATCAGCCGCGAGACACTCGCCACGCAGTACGGCGGGCGGGTCGGCGTCTACGCGGGCATCACCAAGACCGGCTTCAACCTGTATGGCCCCGCGTTGTGGCGCGACGGCGAGACGCTGCATCCGCGCACCAGCTTCAGCTCGGTGGCGAACCGCGTCTCCTACACGCTGAACCTGAACGGCCCGAGCCTGCCGTTCGACACCATGTGCTCGTCGTCGCTGACCGCGATCCATGAGGCCTGCCGCGCGCTGCGCGCGGGCGACTGCGAGCTGGCGATCGCCGGCGGCGTGAACCTCTACCTGCATCCATCGAGCTTCGTCGAGCTGAGCGCCTCGCAGATGCTCTCGTCCGATGGCCGCTGCAAGAGTTTCGGCGAGGGCGGCAACGGTTTCGTGCCGGGCGAGGGCGTGGGCGCGGTGCTGCTCAAGCCGCTCGCGCAGGCGCAGGCCGACGGCGACCCGATCCACGCCGTGATCCTCGCCACCCAGATCAATCACGGCGGCAAGACCCACGGCTACACCGTGCCGAACCCGTCGGCGCAGCGCGACGTGGTGCGCGCCGCCCTGGATCGCGCCGGCATCGACGCGCGCAGCATCGGTTTCGTCGAGGCGCACGGCACCGGCACCGAGATGGGCGATCCGATCGAGATCGAGGGGCTGACCCAGGCCTTCCGCGGCGACACCGACGCGCTTGGCTACTGCGCGATCGGCTCGGTGAAGTCGAACATCGGCCATCTGGAGGCGGCCGCCGGCATCGCCGGGCTGACCAAGGTGGTGATGCAGATGAAGCATCGCCAGTTGGTGCCGAGCCTCAACGCCGACGTCATCAATCCCAATATCGATTTCGAGCGCACGCCGTTCGTGCTGCAGCGTACCGGCGCAGCGTGGCGGCGGATGGCCGGCCCGCGCGGGGAATGGCCGCTGCGCGCCGGGATCAGCTCGTTCGGCGCGGGCGGCGCCAACGCGCACGTGATCGTCGAGGAATTCGTGCCGCTTGCGCAGCCCGCGCGTGCGGCAGCCGCCACGCCGAGCCTGGTGGTGCTGTCGGCGCGCACCGAGGCGGCGCTGCGCGGGCGCATCGGGCGTCTGCTGTCCTACCTCTCTCGCGCCGATCGCACGCCGGCCGTCGACCTCGCACCGGTGATCGCCGAGCGACTGGCCGGCCTGCTGCACGTCGCGCCGGCGCAGATCGAGGCCGACGTCGGCTTCAGCGACTACGGGGTCGGCGAGTTCGAGCTGCGGCAACTGCTGGAGCAGCTTGCCGGGACCGCCGGGCTGGCGGTGCCGGACGACGCGTGGCGCGACTGCGGCAGCGTCGCCGAGCTGGCCGCCTGCCTGCAGCCGGCCACCGTCGACGGCGCCCGCCTGGAGGACATCGCCTACACGCTGCAGGTCGGCCGCGAGTCGATGGAATGGCGCCTGGCCTGCGTGGCCGGCAGCCTCGCCGAACTGACCACGCGTCTCGAACAGTATCTGGCCGGCGACGTCGGCGCATCCGGCGTTCATGCCGGGCAGGCGGCGCAGGGCGGCGAGGAGCGCGAGGCGCTGGCGCGCCGCAACCAGCCGGCCGTCGAGGCGGCGCTGGCCGCGCGCGAGCTGGGCACGCTCGCGAGCCTGTGGGTGGCCGGCCAGCGTATCGAGTGGGCCGCGCTGCATCGCGACGCGCGACCGCGCCGCATGCATCTGCCGAGCTATCCCTACGCGCGCAATACCTACTGGATCGCGGAGCGCTATCGCGGCCTCGCGCCCGCGTCGGTCGTGCCGCAAGCGGCCAGCGTCGAGCCTGAGGCGCCCAGCGTCGAGCCGCAAGCGCCCAGCGCCGCGCAGACTCGCGAGTACATCGAGCGGATCGTGCTGGAGCGGCTCTGCGCCTCGCTCGACCTGCGCTCCGACGAGGTGCGCGCCGATCAGTCGTTCGCCGACTACGGCCTCGACTCGATCCTCGGCGTGGAGCTGGTCGACGGCCTCAACGCAAGGCTCGGCCTCGATCTCGACACCACCTGCCTGTTCGACCACAGCACGCTGCAGCGGCTCGTCGAGCATCTGGTCTCGCAATACAAGGAGCCGGTCGCGGCGCCGGACGCGCCGCGCGCGCCGGCCGTGGCCGCCGGCGCGGCGGCCGCCACCCCGGCGGCGGCGCGCGAGGACGCCATCGCGATCGTCGGCATCAGCGGCCGTTTCGGCCGCTCCGACGACCTCGACGCGCTGTGGGAGCACCTCGCCCAGGGCCACGACCTGATCGAGCCGGTCACGCGCTGGCCGCTACCGGCCGACGCCGGCGAGGCCGCCTGCCGTCACGGCAGCTTCGTGGAGGGCATCGCGGAATTCGACCCGCTGTTCTTCAACATCTCGGGGCTCGAGGCGACCTACATGGATCCGCAGCAGCGGCATTTCCTGCAGGAAGCCTGGAAGGCGCTGGAGGACGCCGGCTACGCCGGCGCTCAGGTGGCCGGCACCGATTGCGGCGTCTACGTCGGCTGCTGCGGCGGCGATTACCAGGATCTGTTCCTCGGCAAGCCGTCGCCGCAATCGCTGTGGGGCAACATGGCCTCGGTGATCCCGTCGCGGATCGCCTACTACCTGGACCTGAAGGGCCCGTCGATGGCGATCGACAGCGCCTGCTCCAGCTCGCTCGTCGCGATCGATCTCGCCTGCAAGGACCTGCGCAGCGGCGAGACGCGCATGGCGCTGGCGGGCGGCGTGTTCCTGCAGGCCACGCCGAAGCTCTACACGGCCGCCCATCGCGCCGGCATGCTGTCGGCCACCGGCCGCTGCCACACCTTCGACGCCAGCGCCGACGGCTTCGTGCCGGGCGAGGGCGTGGGCGTGCTGGTGCTCAAGCGGCTTGCCGACGCGCTGGCCGACGGCGATCACGTTCACGGCGTGATCCGTGGCTCGGGCGTCAACCAGGACGGCACCACCAACGGCATCACGGCGCCCAGCGCGCGCTCGCAGGAGGCGCTGCTGCGCCGCATCTACGAGCGCTTCGGCATCGACGCCGGCGAGATCGGCATGGTCGAGGCGCACGGCACCGGCACCCGGCTCGGCGATCCGATCGAGTTCGGCGCGCTCACGCGCGCGTTCCGCGCCGACACCGAGCGCCGCGAGTACTGCGCGATCGGCTCGCTGAAGACCAATCTCGGTCACACCCAGTACGCGGCCGGCGTGGCGGGCGTGCTGAAGATCCTGCTCGCGCTCGAGCACGAGCAGATCCCGCCGTCGCTGCACTACCGCAGCGGCAATCCCGCGATCCGCTTCGCCGACAGCCCGTTCTACGTCAATACCCGGCTGCAGCCGTGGGCGCGCGAGGCGCAGCGGCCGCGGCTGGCCGCCGTCAGCTCGTTCGGCGCGGGCGGCACCAACGCGCATCTGGTGATCGGCGAGGCGCCGCACAGCACGCTGCGCCATGCCGACCGGCCGGCGTGGCTGGTCACGCTGTCGGCCCGCACGTCCGGCCAGTTGCGCCAGCAGATCGAACGCCTGCGTGCGCACTGCCTGCGCAAGCCGTCGCTCGACCTCGGCAACCTCAGCTTCACGCTGCTGGCGGGCCGCAAGCACTTCGGCCGCCGCGCGGCCTGGGTGGTGAGCGATCTGGTCGAACTGGCGGCGGCGCTCGGCGCCGCGCTCGATACGGGCCGCGAGATGGACCGCGAGTCGAGCGGAAATACGGCGCCCGCGGCCGGTGCGGCGCCGGCGCGCGCCTGGGAGGAGCAGGCAGCGGCACTCGCCGCCGCAGGCTCCGAGGTCGAATACCGCGCCGCGCTCGGCGCGCTGGCCGACGCCTATCTGCAGGGCGCCGAGCCGCAGTGGCGCACCTTGTACGCCGATGGCGGCTATCGGCGCATGCCGCTGCCGACCTATCCGTTCGCACGCGAGCGCTACTGGCTCGATGCGGCGGCCATGACGCTGGCGCCCGATGCGCGTCCGATCGAACCGGGCGCGCTGCCGGCCCCGGCCATGGTACCGGCCGCAATATCGGCCACGACGCCGGCGGCGAGCGCACATCCTTGGCTCGCGGCGGGCGCCGTCGGCGGTGGCCGGCCGTCGCTGCGCACCCGCTTCAGCGGGCGCGAGTTCTTCGTCGTCGATCACGTCGTGCAGGGGCGCACCATCATGCCGGGCGTCGTCTCGCTGGAGCTGGCGCGCGCCGCGTTCGCGGCCGTCACCTGCAAGCAGACCGGCGTCGAGATCTCCGACGTGGTGTGGGTACGGCCGTTCGTGACGGGCGAGCCGATGCCCGAGGTCCAGGTCGATCTGCTGCCCGATACGGCGGGCCGCTACGAATTCCGCGTGCGCGCGGCCGGCGACGCCGAGTTCGTCTATACCCAGGGCTTCGTGCAGGCCGGCTCGGCCGAGCCGGCCGCGCTCGATCTGGCCGCGTGGCAGGCGCGTTGCACGAGCGCGACGGTCTCGCGCGAGCGCTGCTACGACGCGATCCGCGCGATGGGTATCGATCACGGCCCGAGCCTGCGCGCGATCGACTCGGTGCGCACCGGCGCCGGCCTCGCGCTGGCGCGGCTGGTGCAACCGGCCGGCGCGCAGGCGGACGGCGTGGTGCTGCATCCGGCCCTGCTGGATGCCGCGATTCAGGCATCGATCGCGCTGCTGATGGGCGAGAACCGCACCGCGCTGCCGTTCGCGCTGCGCAGGCTCGACGTGCTGGCGCCGTGCGTGGGCACCTTGTGGGCGGCGATCCGCCTGCACGAGCCGCGCGCCGGCTGGCAGGAGCTCGACATCGAGCTGTGCGACGAGGCGGGCGCGCCGTGCGCACGCTTGAGCGGCTACAGCTCACGGATCTTCGCGCCGCGACCGGGCACCGACGACGGCGCGGACGCGACATCCGCCGCACGCGGCGGCGCGCTGCCGGCTGCCGCGGCGGCGCAAGGCGCGAACGCCGTCGCCGACGGCGCGGCCTTCCCGGTGCTGCTGCAGCCGGTTTGGGACGTGACGCCGCTGCCGGCCGCCGCGCGGCAAGTGGGCCGGCTGCTCGTGATCGGCGCCGAACCGCCGCTCGTCGACGCGCTGCGGCGCTTCGATCCCGAGTTGCAGACGCTCGCATTCGTGGCCGACGAGAGCCGCGACGCGCTGGTCGCGCGGCTGGCCGCGCTGCGCGACTTCGATCAGGTGGTATGGGCCGGCGACACCGCATCCACCGTGCCGGGCCAGGAGGACGCGCTGCTGGCGCGTCAGCCGCTCGGCGTACTGCGCGTGTTCCGGCTGATCAAGGCGCTGCTGGCCGCTGGCCGCGACGAGCATGCGCTGCACTGGACCTTGCTCACCACGCGTACCCACGGCATCGACGCGAACGACGCGGTGCAGCCGGCCGAGGCCGGCCTGCACGGCCTGTTCGGCTCGCTCGCGCGCGAATATCCGAACTGGCCGGTACGCGTGATCGATCTCGACACGCGAGGCGAGGTGCCGCTGCAACAGGTGTTCGAGCTGCCGTTCGACGCGCACGGCGACGCGTGGCTGTATCGCGGCGGCCAGTGGTATCGCCGCCAATGCGTGCCGCTGGTGCCGCAGGCCGAGGCGCTGCCCTCGTATCGCGAGGGCGGCGTCTACGTGGTGATCGGCGGGGCCGGCGGGGTGGGCGGCGCGTGGAGCGAGGCGCTGGTGCAGGACCATCGCGCGCAGATCGTCTGGCTCGGCCGTTCCGCGGCCGACGCGCGCATCGAGGCCCGCCTGGACGCGCTCGCCGCGCACGGCCCGCGCCCGCTCTACCTGAGCGCGGACGCCGGCGAGCTCGCCTCGCTGCGGGCCGCGCGCGACGAGGTGCTGCGCCGCTTCGGCCGCATCGACGGCGTGCTGCATTCCGCGATCGTGCTGCAGGACCGCACGCTCGCGCGCATGGATGAACAGGCGTTCCTGTCGAGCTATCGCGTGAAGGCGGACGTCAGCGTGCGGATGGCCCAGGTATTCGGCGAACTGCCGCTCGATTTCATGCTGTTCTTCTCGTCGATCCAGTCCTTCGCGCGCATGCCGGGGCAGGCCAACTACGCTGCCGGCTGCGTGTTCAAGGACGCATTCGCGACTTATCTCGACCAGACCCGCCGCTTCCCGGTGCGCATCATGAACTGGGGCTACTGGGGCGAGGTCGGGGTGGCCGCGACGGCTGATTATCAGGCGCGCATGGCGCGCGCCGGGATCGCCTCAGTCGAGCCGCCCGAGGCGATGACCGCGCTCGATGTGCTGCTCACCGGCCCTAGCCGGCAGCTCGCGCTGATCAAGGTCACGCGCCTGTCGGCCATGGACGGCACCAGCCAGGGCGAGGTCGTGACGGCCGCCGCCGCGCCGCTGCCCGCGCTGGTCGCGACGCTGCCGGCGCCGGCCGCCGACGCCGGCGTGGCGAGCCTGTGCGAGCGCGTGGTCGCGCAGACCGCGGAGATGGACCACCATCTCGCCAGGCTGCTCTACGTGCAACTGCGCGAGTTCGGCCTGTTCGGCGCGGAGGGTGCCACGCTGGCGGGCCTGCGCGCGCGCTTGCCCGCCATGTACGAGCGCTGGCTCGACGAGACCCTGACCGTGCTGCAAGGCCATGGCTGGATCGCGCGGCATGCCGACGGGGCCTATCACGCGTTGCGGCCGGTGGATGCCGCGGCGGCCTGGGCCGACTGGGAGCGCGACACCGCCGGGTGGCTGTCCGACGACAACCGGCGCTCGCGCGTGCAACTGGTCGAGGCGATGCTGCGCGCCTTGCCCGAGATTCTCGGCGAGCGCCGTCCGGCCACCGCCGTGATGTTCCCGAAGTCGTCGCTGAAGCTGGTCGAGGGGGTGTACAAGAACAATCCCGTCTCCGACCATTTCAACGCCGTGCTGGTGGACGTGCTGGTGGCCTGGATGAAGGCGCGCGTGGCGCACGATCCGGCCGCGCGGGTGCGCATCCTCGAGGTGGGCGCCGGCACCGGCGGCACCAGCGCGCGCGTGTTCCCGGCGCTGCGTCCGTACCAGGACAACATCGCCGAGTACTGCTACACCGACCTGTCGAAGGCGTTCCTGATGCACGCGCAGCGCGAGTTCGGGCCCGCCAATCCGTATCTGGCCTATCGGCTGTTCGATGCCGGCAAGCCGCTCGACGGGCAGGGCATCGACGCGCAGGCCTATGACGTGGTGATCGCCACCAACGTGCTGCACGCCACCGCCAATATCCGCAACACGCTGCGCAACGTGAAGGCCACGCTGCGTCCGAACGGCGTGCTGCTGCTCAACGAGATGAGCGACAACCTGCTGTTCAGCCATTTGACCTTCGGCCTGCTCGAGGGCTGGTGGCTCTACGACGACCCCGCGCTGCGGTTGCCGGGCTCGCCCGGTCTCTATCCGGAGGTCTGGCAGGCGGCGATGGAAGCCGAGGGCTTCCGCTCGGTGCGCCTGCCGGCCGCCTCGGCGCGCGCGCTCGCCCAGCAGATCATCGTCGGCGAGAGTGACGGCCTGGCGCGTCAGCCGGTCGGCCCGGGCAGCCCGGTGGCGTTGCGCCTGCCGGCGCGCGCCATGCGGCGGCGGGTGACGCTCGCCGCCGGCGCGGCGTCGAGCGTCGCGCGTGCCAGCGTGAGCGTCGCGCCGCGAAGCGCGGCGGCGAGCGCCGCTGTCGATTCGGCAGCGGCACCGGCGGCCTTGTCGCGGGGAGCGGCGAGCGACTATCTGCGCGAGCTGGTGGCGGAGGTGATCCGCATTCCGGCCGCCGAGATCGATCCGGCCGAGCCGCTGGAAAGCTATGGCATCGATTCGGTGCTGGTGGTGCAACTGACGGCCAGGCTGCGCAGCGTGCTGCCGAACATCGGCGGCACGCTGCTGTTCGAGGTGGCGACCATCGACGCGCTGAGCGAGCGCCTGCTGTCGACACATGCGGAGCCGCTGGGCGCGTTGCTGAGCGGCGCCCAAGCGGCGGCACCGGTCGCGGCCGAAGCGTCCGGCGCGACGGGCACGATCAGCGAGGCCGTCGTGCCGGTCGTCGCGGTGGCGGCCGAGCCGGTCGTCACGGTATCGGCGGCAGCGGCCGCCGCCTCCGCCGATACCGGCGGCGACGCCGCGCTGCGTGCCGGCGCGCTCGACTATCTGCGCGGGCTGGTGGCGGAGGTGATCCGCATTCCGGCCACCGAGATCGATCCGGCCGAGCCGCTGGAAAGCTATGGCATCGATTCGGTGCTGGTGGTGCAACTGACGGCCAGGCTGCGCAGCGTGCTGCCGAACATCGGCGGCACGCTGCTGTTCGAGGTGACGAGCGTGGCGGGGCTGGCCGAGCGGCTGCTCGTCACGCACGCGCCGGCCCTGCGCGCGCTGGTGGCGGGCGCCGGGGCGGCTCCCGTCACCGCGACGCCGGTCGAGGCGCATGCGCCGGCCGCGCCCGAGGCAGCCGTCGCCACACCGCCGGCCGCGCCTGTCGCGCCGGGCGCCACCGCGGCGGCCCTGCCGGTGGCGCCGCCGCCGCGCGAGGACATCGCGATCATCGGCCTCTCGGGCCGCTATCCGAAGGCGGAGAACGTGCGCCGCTTCTGGGAGAACCTGCGCGACGGCCGTCACTGCATCGGTGAAATCCCGGCCGAGCGCTGGAACTGGCGCGACTACTTCGACGAACAGAAGGGCAAGGAAGGCGCGATGTACAGCAAGTACGGCGGCTTCCTCGACGACTTCTCGAAGTTCGATCCGCTGTTCTTCCGTATCTCGCCGGCCGAGGCCGAGCGCATGGATCCGCAGGAGCGCCAGTTCCTGATGCAGGCTCACGCGGTGATCGAGGACGCGGGTTATACGCCGGCGCAACTGGCCGACGCGAATCCGCGCATGGGCGTGTTCGTCGGCATCATGAACGGCCGCTACGCCACCAGCGCGGCCTACTGGTCGGCGGCCAACCGCGTCTCGTACCTGTTCAACTTCACCGGCCCGAGCCTGGCCGTCGACACCGCGTGCTCGTCGTCGCTGACGGCGCTGCACCTGGCCGTCGAGAGCCTGCACAGCGGCGCGAGCGATTGCGCGATCGCCGGCGGCGTGAACCTGATCTCGGTGCCGCAGCACTACATCACGCTCTCCGAGATGGTGATGCTGACGCCCTCGGACAAATGCCATTCGTTCGGTGCCGGCGCGCAGGGCTTCGTCGACGGCGAGGGCGTGGGCGCGGTGCTGCTCAAGCCGCTGTCGCGCGCGATCGCCGACGGCGACCACATCTACGGCCTGATCAAGGGCACCGCGATCAACGCGGGCGGCAAGACGCACAGCTACACGGTGCCGAGCCCGACGGCACAGGCCGCGCTGGTGCGCACCGCGTTCGAGCGCGCCGGCATCGATCCGCGCACCGTCAGCTACGTCGAGGCGCATGGCACCGGCACCTCGCTGGGCGATCCGATCGAGATCAGCGGGCTCACGCGCGCGTTCGGCGAGCACACCGCCGACACCGGCTTCTGCGCGATCGGCTCGGTCAAGTCGAACATCGGTCACGCCGAGAGCGCGGCCGGCATCGCCGGCCTGACCAAGGTGCTGATGCAGATGAAACACCGCCAGATCGCGCCGTCGCTGCATGCCGAGACGGTCAATCCGGAGATCGACTTCGCCGCCACGCCGTTCGTGCTGCAGCAGGCGCTCGGCCCATGGGAACGGCCCGTGATCGACGGCCGCGAGGTGCCGCTGCGCGCGGGCATCAGCTCGTTCGGCGCGGGCGGCGCGAATGCCCACGTGATCGTCGAGGAATACCTGCCGGCCCGGCCGGCCGCCGCGCCGGCCCTGGCCGACGCGGGCCCGCACGCGGTGCTGCTGTCGGCGCGCGACGCCGACCGGCTGCGCGAGATGGCCCAGGCGCTGCACGACGTCCTCGGCGAGCCGCACGCGCCCGCGCTGGCCGATCTCGCGCACACGCTGCAGGTCGGGCGGGTCGCGCTCGATCAGCGGCTCGCCTTCGTGGCCGGCAGCCTCGAGGAGGCGCGCGACAAGCTGGCCGCCTATCTGGCCGGCCGCCACGATGAGGCAGGCCTCTGGCTCGGCCGCCGCGAGACCCGCCGCGGTGCCGCGACCGCTCGCGACGAGGGCTTGCCGGCGCGCTGCGCGGCCTGGGCCGCCGAGCGCCGCTACGAGGCCTTGCTGCCGTTGTGGGTGAGCGGCACCACGCTCGACTGGGCCGCCTACGGGCTCACGCCCGGCGCGCGCCGGGTGAGCTTGCCGACCTACGCGTTCGCGCGCGAGCATTTCTGGCTGACGCTGCCTTACCGTCCGGGCGCGATGGATCCGCCTCGCGCGGCACCGGTGCTGCATCCGCTGCTGCACGCGAACACCTCGAACCTCGACGGCCTGCGCCTGAGCGCGCGCCTGCGCGGCGAGGAGTTCTTCCTGGCGGATCACGTCGTGCAGGGCCGGCGCGTGCTGCCGGGCGTCGCCTATCTGGAGATGGCGCGCGCCGCGCTCGCCGAACTGTCGCCCGCGCCGGAAGGCGCTGCCGCCGTGCTCACCAACGTGGTGTGGTCGCGACCGTTCGCGCTCGACGACGCACCGGCCAGCCTGCACATCGGTCTGGTGCCGCACGAGGACGGACGCCTCGCGTTCAGCATCCACAGCGACGCCGGCGTGCACAGCCAGGGCAGCGCGCGCTGGGATCCGGCGCCGGTGGCCGAGACGCTCGATCTCGACGCGCTGCGCGCTTCGATGGGCCGCGCCGAGTTCAGTCCGGCGCAGTGCTACGACGCCTTCGCCGAGTTGGGCCTCGCCTACGGGCCGGGCCATCGCGGGCTGGCCGCCGTCTATGCGGGCGAGGACGCCGTGCTGGCGCGTCTCGCGCTGCCGGTGGCCGCGCCCGGCGGGGTGCCTGCGTTCGTGCTGCATCCGGGCGTGATGGACTCGGCGCTGCAGGCGAGCGTCGCGTTCCTGCTCGGCGAGGACGGCAGTCTGCGCGACAGCACCACGGTGCTGCCGTTCGCGGCCGCGCGCGTCGAGGCGCTGGCGCCCTGCGTCGACGACATGTGGGTGTGGGTACGTCGCGAGGCGGGCTCGAGCGCGGCCAGCGCGGTGCAGAAGCTCGAGTTCGTGGTCTGCGACGCGCAGGGCGCCGTGTGCGCACGCATTCTCGGCTTCGCCGCGCGCCGCTTCGCGGGCCAGCCGTCCGCGGGCGGCAGCGCGGCGGTCACGGCCGCGCCCGGCCTGCCCGATGCCGATGCCGATGCCGAACTCGCGAGCATGGTCCTGGCCGGCGAGTCGGCCGTGACATCGAACAGTGTGGCGGACCTGCCCGCCGAGGAGATTCCCCTGAGTACCGATACGCAATTGCATGAACGCACCGAGCGTTACCTGAAGTCGCTGCTCGCGAATGCGACGCGCATGGCGGCCGAGCAGATCACGCCCGACGTGCCATTCGAGGAATACGGGCTCGATTCGATCATGGTGATCAAGCTCACCAGCGAGCTGGAGAAGCATTTCGGAGCGCTGTCGAAGACGCTGTTCTTCGAGTACGGCAGCCTCGCCGAACTCGCCGGCTACTTCGTCGAGAGCCATGCCGGTCAGCTCGACGCGGTGCTCGGCAGCTCGCGCCGCACGGCGGCGGCCGTCCCCGCGCCGGTCCCGGCCGCGCCGGCACCCGCGCGCGCGGCGCCGGCGGCGCTGGCCAGGCAGGTTTCGCGCGCGGCGACGCCGGCGCGTGAGCCGCTGGCCGTCGGCGACGTCGCGATCATCGGCCTGGCCGGCCGCTATCCGATGGCCGCCGACGTCGACGCGTTCTGGGACAACCTGCGCGCCGGCCGCGACTGCGTCTCCGAGGTGCCGGCCGAGCGCTGGGACCACGCGCCGTACTACAGCCGCGACCGTTCGCAGCCGGGTACGGTCAACAGCAAGTGGGGCGGCTTCATCGACGGCGTCGACGAGTTCGATCCGCTGTTCTTCAACATCTCGCCGCGCGATGCCGAGATCATCGATCCGCAGGAGCGCGTGTTCCTGCAGAACGTGTTCCATACCTTCGAGGATGCGGGCTACACGCGCCAGTCGCTCGCGCGGGCGGGCAGCCAGGTGGGCGTGTTCGTCGGCGTGATGTACGAGGAATACCAGCTCTACGGCGCGGAACAGAGCCTGCAGGGGCGCCGCATGGCGCTGTCGGGCAGCCAGGCGTCGATCGCCAACCGCGTGTCCTACTACTTCGACCTTCGCGGGCCGAGCCTCGCGCTCGATACGATGTGCTCGTCGTCGCTGACGGCGATCCATCTGGCCTGCCAGAGCCTGCGTGACGGCGAATGCACGATGGCGATCGCCGGGGGCGTCAATCTCACGCTGCATCCGAACAAGTATCTGGCGCTCGGCCAGGGCAAGTTCGTGTCGAGCAAGGGCCGTTGCGAGGCGTTCGGCGACGGCGGCGACGGTTACGTGCCGAGCGAGGGGGTGGGTTCGATCCTGCTCAAGCCGCTCGCGCAGGCCGAGGCCGACCGCGACCACATCTACGGCGTGATCAAGGCCAGCGCGGTCAACCACGGCGGCAAGACCAACGCCTACACGGTGCCCAACCCCGGCGCGCAGGCCGAGGTGATCGCCCGCTCGCTGGAGCGCGCCGGGGTGGACGCGCGCACCATCAGCTATATCGAGGCGCACGGCACCGGTACCTCACTCGGCGATCCGATCGAGATCACCGGTCTGTCGAACAGCTTCCGCCGCCAGACGCGCGACACCGGCTTCTGCGCGATCGGCTCGGTGAAATCGAACATCGGCCATTGCGAGAGCGCGGCCGGCATCGCCGGCGTCACCAAGGTGCTGCTGCAGATGCGTCACCGCGAACTGGTGCCCTCGCTGCATTCCGCGCGACTCAATCCGCACATCGATTTCGCCGCTACCCCGTTCGTCGTGCAGCAGCAGCTGGCGGCCTGGGAGCGGCCGTGTCTCGAGGTGGACGGCGAGCTGCTCGAATATCCGCTGCGCGCCGGCGTCAGCTCGTTCGGCGCGGGCGGAGCGAACGCGCACGTGCTGATCGAGGAATATCAGGGCACGCCGCAAGCCGCGCCCGCCGCTCAGGGGCCCGCGCTGGTGGTGCTGTCGGCGCGCAACCCGGAACAGTTGCGCGAGGTCGCCCGGCGCCTGAGCGAGCGGCTCGCGCTCGACCAGCCGGCACTCGCCGATCTCGCGTTCACGCTGCAGACCGGCCGCGAGGCGATGGACGAGCGGCTCGGGCTGGTGGTCGGCTCGGTGGCCGAGCTGCGCGAGCGGCTCGACGCCTTCCTGAGCGGCGACGATGCCGCCGCCGATCTGCACCGCGGCAATGTGCGCGCCGGCCGGCAGACGCTGGCCGCGTTCAGCGGCGACGACGATCTGCGCGACGCGATCCACAGCTGGATCGCCAAGGGCAAGTTCGACAAGCTGCTGGCGATGTGGGTGCAGGGCCTGGCTATGGATTGGACCTTGCTGCACGGCGGTGCGCAGCCGCACCGCGTCAGCCTGCCCGGCTATCCGTTCGCGAAGACGCGCTTCTGGGTGCCCGGGCTGCAAGCCGGGCAGCCGGCGCCGGCCGCCGCAGTGGCGGTCGATGCGGTGCCCGCCCCGGTGGCGACGGTGAGCGCGCCGCGCTCGGCGGTGCCGGCAGCTGCCGTCGCGCAGCCGACCGGAGCCACGCTGGACGGCGTGCTGCTGGCGCGCCCGCAATGGGTCGACCAGCCGCTGGCGTTCCCCGCCACGGCGCCGACCGGCGGCATGCAGCAGGTGCTGCTGTACGCGCTGCCCGACATCGACGCGGCGGCGCTCGCTAACCGTCTCGGCGACGTGCGGTGCGAGACGCTGCAAGCCGAGGGCGCCGATGCCGGCGAACGCTTCATGAGCCTGTCGCGCCAGTTGTTCGCGACGGTGCGCGGCATCCTGCAGGACAAGCGCCGCGGCGAGACGCTGCTGCAACTGGTGTTGCCGGCCGCAGGCGAAGCGGCCGCGTTCGCGGGCCTGTCGGGCCTGCTGAGTACCGCGCAGCTCGAGAATCCGCGGATCCGCACCCAGGTGGTGCTGGTGGCCGACGGCATCGGCCTGCCCAGGCTCGCGGGGCTGCTGCGTGCCGAACGCGCGCAGATGCCCGCGCGCGGCCAGCTGCTGCGCTACCGCGGCAGCCGCCGCGAACTCGCCTCGCTGGTCGAGATCGCGCCCGCGCCGGCTGCCGCACCGGTCTGGCGCGATAAGGGCGTGGTGCTGATCACGGGCGGGGCCGGCGCGATCGGCCTGGTGTTCGCCCGCGCGATCCTGACCGCCAGCCCGGCCAGCACGGTCGTGCTGACCGGCCGCTCGCAGCTCGACGGCGCGCGGCTGGCCGCGCTCGAGGCGCTCGGCCCGCGGGTGGTCTACCGGTCGCTCGACGTGGTCGACGCGAGCGCCGTGCAGGCACTCGTCGAAGGCCTGAGCGTCGAGTTCGGGCCGCTCACCGCGGTGCTGCACGGCGCCGGCTTCCTGCGCGACGCTTATCTGCTCAAGAAGTCCGAGGCGGACTTCGTCGCGGTGCTGGAGCCGAAGGTGCGCGGACTCGTCAACCTCGATCTCGCCACCCGTGCCGCGCCGCTCGATGTGTTCGCGACTTTCGCGTCGCTGGCCGGCGTGACCGGCAATCCGGGGCAGGCCGACTACACCACCGGCAACGCGTTCATGGACCACTACATGGCCGGCCGCGAATTGCAGGTGCGCAGCGGCGAGCGGCAGGGCCGCAGCCTCTCGCTCGACTGGCCGCTGTGGGCCGATGGCGGGATGCGTCCGGACGAGGCCAGCGTCACGTTGATGTTCGATAACTTCGGCCTCGCGACGATGGACGATGCCACCGGGATCGCCGCGTTCGACGCGGCGTTCGCGAGCGCTCATGCGCAGGTGCTGGTCGCCACCGGCGATCGCCGGCGCCTGATCGACACCTTCGGCGTGACCGCCCGCAAGCCGGGCGTGCGCGCGGAGGTCGTCGCGGCACAGCCGGCCGCCAGCGTGACGGTCGCCGTCGCGCAACCGGTGTTGCAGCCGGCCGCGCCGATCCTCGCAACCGCCGCGGCGCAGCCGGTCTCGGCCGAGATCGCCGATTCCGAGCTGCTGGACCGGCTGCTGGCGCGCTTGCGCGAGCAGGTGGCAAGCCTCATCAAGGTCGAGCCGAGGCTCGTCGAGTTCGACGCCGAGCTGAGCGATTACGGCTACGACTCGGTGTCGCTGACCGATCTGGCCGATCGCCTGAACCGCGAGTTCGGCCTGGATCTGACGCCGGCGCTGTTCTTCGAATTCCCGACGTTGCAACGCATGGCCGAGCATCTGCTGGCCACCCAGCGCACGCCGCTCGCGGCACGTCTCGCACCGGCCGTCGCGATACCGGCAGCGCTTGCTGCCCCGGCGGCGCCGACGATGCCGGCGGTCCCGGCGGTCCCGGCGGCCCCGGCGGCCCCGGCGGTGGTCGCCGCGCCTGTCGCGCAATCCCCGGCGCGATCCCCGGCGCAATCCGGCGCCGCGCCCGCGATGCGTGACGCCGCGATCTCGGCGACCGAGCTGCGCGATCGGGTCGGCGCCTACCTGCGCGAGCAGGCCGCCGCGCTGATCAAGGTCGAGGCCGACGTGATCGACCTCGATTGCGAGCTGAGCGAATACGGTTACGACTCCATCTCGCTGACCGATCTGGCCGATCGCGTCAACCGCGAGCTCGGGCTCGAACTGACGCCGGCGCTGTTCTTCGAATACCCGAGCCTGCAAGGGCTGGCGGGGCATCTGGTGGACGCGCATGCGGCGCTGCTGACGCGCAGGTTCGCGCCGGCGACGGTGGCCGCGCCGATCCATGAGACGCCGGCACCGGCCATCGAGGTCGAGGCCGCGGTGGCGGCGCGCGAGCCGGACCTGGCCGTCGCCGCGTCGGCCGTGCCGGTCGGCACGCCGGGGGCCGTCGGCGCCGCCGAGCTGCGCGATCGTCTGTGCGGCGCGCTGCGTGAGCGCATGGCCGGGCGTCTGCATGTCGTGCCCGAGCAGATTGAGCTGGGCACGGCACTGAGCGAATACGGCTATGACTCGGTGCAGCTGACTGAACTGACGAATGAACTCAACGCCGCATTCGGCTTCGCATTGACGCCGGCGCTGTTCTTCGAATTCCCGACGCTGCAAGCGCTTGCCGAATATCTGCTGCGCACCGAGCAAGAGCGGCTCACGCAGGTCTGGCCGACGACGGTGATGCCCCTCGCCGAGGCGGCGCCGGCGGTGGCCGACACGGTCGTGGTACCGGCGGCGGCCACCCCCACGGCGGCAGTCGCGGCGGCTCCGGCGCCGATGCAAGACAGCGGCACGGCCCACGCGAACGAAGCGATCGCGATCGTGGGCCTGAGCGCCTGCATGCCGATGGCCGAGGACGCGGATGCGTTCTGGCAGAACCTGCTCGACGGCCGCGACTGCGTGACCGAGATCCCGGCGGCCCGCTGGGACTGGCGCGCGGTGGCCGCCGAGCTGGCGGGCGGCGAGGGCGGCACGCGTGTCAAGTGGGGCGCGTTCATCGACGGTGTCGACGAGTTCGATCCGCTGTTCTTCGGCATCTCGCCGCGCGAGGCGCTGGTGATGGATCCGCAACAGCGCCTCCTGATGACTTATGTCTGGAAGGCGCTGGAAGATGCCGGTTATGCGTCGGAGTCGATCTCGGGCAGCCGCACGGCGCTGTTCGTCGGCACCGGGCTGAGCGGTTATCAGAACCTGTTCTCGGCCGAGGCGCGGGCGGGCGAGGGCTACAGCGCGACTTCAGTGGTGCCGTCGGTCGGGCCGAATCGGATGAGCTACTTCCTGAACCTGCATGGGCCGAGCGAGCCGATCGAGACGGCCTGCTCCAGCTCGCTGGTGGCGATCAACCGCGGCATCGCAGTGCTGCGCGATGGGACCTGCGAGATGGCGATCGTCGGCGGCATCAACACCATCGTCACGCCCGACGCGCATGTGAGCTTCAGCAAGGCGGGCATGCTCAGCGAGGACGGCCGTTGCAAGACCTTCTCTGCGGCCGCCAACGGCTACGTGCGCGGTGAGGGCGTGGGGATGCTGGTGCTGAAGCGTCTGAGCGACGCGCAGGCGGCCGGCGATGCGATCTATGCCGTGATCCGCGGTGGTTCGGAAAACCACGGCGGCCGGGCGAGTTCGCTGACGGCACCCAACCCGCAGGCACAAGCGGCCCTGCTGATGGACGCGTATCGCCGCTCGGGCGTCGATCCGCGCACGCTCAGCTATATCGAAGCACACGGCACGGGTACCAAGCTCGGCGATCCGGTGGAGATCACCGGCCTGAAGAGTGCGTTTGCAAACCTCGGCGTCGAGTCGGGCGAGCAGCCGTTCTGCGGGCTCGGTTCGGTCAAGAGCAACATCGGCCACCTGGAGCTGGCCGCGGGCGTGGCCGGCGTGATCAAGGTGGTGATGCAGATGAAGCACGCCACGCTGGTCAAGAGCCTGCACAGCGAGCCGGAGAATCCGTACATTGGTCTGTCGGGCAGCCCGTTCTACGTGGTGCGGGAGAACCGCCCGTGGGTGGCGCCGGTCGACGAGGCGGGCCGTACGCTGCCGCGTCGCGCGGGCGTCAGTTCGTTCGGCTTCGGCGGGGTGAATGCGCACGTGGTGCTGGAGGAGTATGTCGCGCCGGTGGAGCAGGTAGCCCGGCCGGGCGGCCCGGCGCTGGTGGTGCTGTCGGCGCGCACGGAAGCGGCGCTGACCGAACGCGCGGCGCAACTGCTGGCGTGGCTGGAGCGCAATCCGGAGGTGGATCTGTATGCGCTGGCCTACACGCTGCAAGTGGGTCGCGACGCGATGGACGAGCGCCTGGCCTGGGCGGTCGATTCGCTGGACGAACTGCGCGAGCGGCTCGGCGCGTTCACGAAGGACGGCCAGCTCGGCAGTGGCGTGCGCGGGCAGGTCAAGCGCAACAAGGATGCGCTCGCCGGCCTGAGCGGCGACGACGACATGGCCGTGCTGCTCCAGAGCTGGCAGCAGAAGGGCAAGTTCACGCGTCTTCTCGGCGTGTGGGCGAAGGGTATCGCGGTGAAGTGGGACCGGCTCTATCAGGGCCCACGTCCGTGTCGTCTGCATCTGCCGGCCTATCCGTTCGCTCGCGAGCGGCACTGGGTGGAGCCGGGGCCGGTGACGACGACAGGCACGGCACCGGTGCTCGGCGCGGTGCAACTGCATCCGCTGCTGCATGCCAATACCTCGAACCTGGAGACGCAGCGTTTCACATCGCGGTTCGACGGCAGCGAGCCGTTCCTCGCGGATCACGAGGTGCAAGGACGGCGCGTGCTGCCGGGCGTCGCCTATCTGGAGATGGCACATGCCGCGCTGCTGCGCTCGGGCGCCTGCCGCGCCTCGGATCGTGTCCAGTTGAATCAGGTGGTCTGGTCGCGGCCCTTCGTGGTCGAGCCGGGCACGCCGCAGGCGGCGCATATCAGCTTGCTGGCCGAGGACGACGAGCGCGTGAGCTTCGAGATCCATAGCGACGATGCCGGCGGCACGGCACAGCTCGTGCATGGCCGCGGCGTCGCCCGGCTCGGGATGGACCAGCCCGCGCCCGAACTGCTCGATCTCGGCGCGCTGCGGGCGCGCATGCAACGCGCGAGCTTCACGGCCGCGCAGTGTTATACCGCGTTCGAGCGGCTCGGGCTCGTCTACGGACCGAGCCATCGCGGCCTGGCCGAGGTGCATGCCGGCGAGCAGGAAGTGCTGGCACGGCTGTCGCTGCCGGCCTTGCCGGCCGGCATGACGCTGGCGCCGGGGCTGCTCGATTCGGCCTTGCAGGCCGCGATCGGGCTGGTGCTCGAGGTCGATGGCGAACTCGCCGACGGATCGCCGATGCTGCCGTTCGCATTGCGCGAACTGGACGTGCTGGCGCCGTGCCAGCGCGAGATGTGGGTATGGGTCGCCGCCGCCGGGGACGATAGCGCGACGGTGCGCAAGCTCGACATCGTGCTGCTCGACCAGACGGGGCGCGTCTGCGTGCGGATCAAGGGCTTCGCGTCGCGCCGCCTCGATGCGGCGCTCGCGCAGGGCGAGTCCGTCTCCGACGACGAAACCTGGCATGAGGCCGACCTCGATGCCGGTCACGACGGCGACGCGACGCTGATGCTCGCGCCGGTCTGGCAAGAGGAGGCACTGCAAGCCGGGGCATCGGCCCCGTTGGCGCGCCGCGTGGTGATGCTGTGCGGCTTCGACGCGCAGCTCGCGAGCGAGCTGTCGGCGGTGCTGGCCGATACGCACTGCGAGGTGGCGCCGGTGGTCGGCGAGGATCTCGGTGCGCGCTATCACGGCCTGGCCCGCCATGTGTTCCTGCGACTGCAGGCACTGGCGGCCGAGAAGCCGGCGTCCGACGTGCTGGTGCAGGTGGTCGTGCCGCTGGCGGGTGAGCTTGCGGTGCTGGCGGGTCTGTCGGGCCTGCTGAAGACGGCGCGGCTCGAATATCCGCGTCTGAGGACGCAACTGCTGTGTCTGCCGGCCGAGATGAACGGCGTGGTGATGGGCGATCGCTTGCGCGAGGAGGGCGAGCAGGCCGAACCGGCCGCGCTGCTGCGTTATCGCGATGGCGTGCGCGAGGTGCGGGTGGCGCGGGAGCTGGTACAAACGCCGGCCCGGCCGATCTGGCGCGAGGATGGTGTGTATCTGATCACCGGCGGTGCCGGTGCGATCGGGCTGGTGTTCGCCGGCGAGATCCTGGCGCGTGCGCCGCGCGCACGCGTGATCCTGAGCAGCCGCTCGGCACTCGACGAGGTTTCCCAAGCGCGGCTCGCCGCGCTCGGCGAGCGTGTCGTGCATCGCCGCCTGGACGTGACGGACGCGGCGGCGGTGAGTGCGCTGGTGGAGGGCATCGTCGTCGAGTATGGACGGCTGGACGGCGTGCTGCACGGCGCCGGGTTGCTGCGCGATGCGTATCTGGCGAACAAGAGCGTGGCGGAACTGGACGCGGTGCTGGCACCGAAGGTGGCGGGTGTCGTGAACCTGGATCGGGCTACGCGCGATGTGCCGCTGGAGTTGTTCGTGACGTTCTCGTCGCTGGCGGGTTACGGCGGCAATCCGGGTCAGGCGGACTATGCGGCGGCGAACGCGTTCATGGATCACTATGTGATCGCTCGCGCCGAGCGTGTGGCGCGTGGCGAGGCGAGCGGGCGCAGCGTGTCGGTGAACTGGCCGTTGTGGGCGCAGGGGGCGATGCGTCCGGACGCGGCGAGCGTCGAGCTGATGCGTCGCACGGCGGGGCTGGTGCCGCTGGAGAACGAGGCGGCACTGGCGGCGTTCGCGCAGGCAATGACGGGCGATGCGGCGCAGGTGCTGGTGGCGGCGGGCGAGCGCGAGAAGCTGCTCGCGCTGTTCGGCACGGCCGGGGACCAGGCCGACGACGACACGACCGAAGCCGTCGTGCCGGCGCCGCAGGCGGCGCCCGGTGCCGGGGTGGATCTGTCGCGCGTGGTCGGAGCGGCGCTCTTGAGCCGCGTATCCGCCTTGATCAAGGTGAAGCCCGAGGACATCGATCTCGACGAGGAGCTGGCCGGTTATGGCTTCGACTCGATCTCGCTGACTGAACTGGCCACCGAATTGAATCGCACCTACGAACTGGATCTGATGCCGACGGTGTTCTTCGAGCATCCGACGCTGGCGGCGCTCACGGCTTATCTGGTCGAGACGCATCGCGAGACGATGGCGCGCCATCTGGCGCCCGTCTCCGCCACGGCGCCGGCCGCCGCGGCGCGGCGAGAGCTGCGCGCCGCGGCAAGCGCCCCGTCGACGCGCCGCGCCCGAGCCAAGGCGCCGCGCCGGCGTGATCCCGTCGAGGCCGACGACGAACCGATCGCGATCGTGGGCCTGAGCGCCTGCATGCCGATGGCCGAGGACGCGGACGCGTTCTGGCAGAACCTGCTCGACGGCCGCGACTGCATCGGGGAGATTCCGGCGAAGCGCTGGGACTGGCGCGCGGTGGCCGCCGAGCTGGCAGGCGGCGAGGGCAGCACGCGTGTGAAGTGGGGTGCCTTCATCGACAGCATCGACGAGTTCGATCCGCTGTTCTTCGGCATCTCGCCACGCGAGGCGCTGGTGATGGATCCGCAGCAGCGCCTCTTGATGACGCATGTCTGGAAGGCGCTGGAGGACGCCGGTTATGCGTCGGAGTCGATCTCGGGCAGCCGCACGGCGCTGTTCGTCGGCACCGGGCTGAGCGGTTATCAGAACCTGTTCCCGATCGAGGAACGGGCCACGGACGGTTATAGCGCGACCTCGGCGGTGCCGTCGGTCGGGCCGAACCGGATGAGCTACTTCCTGAACCTGCATGGGCCGAGCGAGCCGATCGAGACGGCCTGCTCCAGCTCGCTGGTGGCGATCAACCGCGGCATCGCAGTGCTGCGCGATGGCAGCTGCGAGATGGCGATCGTCGGCGGCATCAACACCATCGTCACGCCCGACGCGCATGTGAGCTTCAGCAAGGCGGGCATGCTCAGCGAGGACGGCCGTTGCAAGACTTTCTCTGCGGCCGCCAACGGCTACGTGCGCGGTGAGGGCGTGGGGATGCTGGTGCTGAAGCGTCTGAGCGACGCGCAGGTGGCCGGCGATGCGATCTATGCTGTGATCCGCGGTGGTTCGGAAAACCACGGCGGCCGGGCGAGTTCGCTGACGGCACCCAACCCGCAGGCACAAGCGGCCCTGCTGATGGACGCGTATCGCCGCTCGGGCGTCGATCCGCGCACGCTCAGCTATATCGAAGCGCACGGCACGGGTACCAAGCTCGGCGATCCGGTGGAGATCACCGGCCTGAAGAGTGCGTTTGCAAACCTCGGCGTCGAGTCGGGCGAGCAGCCGTTCTGCGGGCTCGGTTCGGTCAAGAGCAACATCGGCCACCTGGAGCTGGCCGCGGGCGTGGCCGGCGTGATCAAGGTGGTGATGCAGATGAAGCACGCCACGCTGGTCAAGAGCCTGCACAGCGAGCCGGAGAATCCGTACATTGGTCTGTCGGGCAGCCCGTTCTACGTGGTGCGGGAGAACCGCCCGTGGGTGGCGCCGGTTGACGAGGCGGGTCGTACGCTGCCGCGTCGCGCGGGCGTCAGCTCGTTCGGCTTCGGCGGGGTGAATGCGCACGTGGTGCTGGAGGAGTATGTCGCGCCGGTGGAGCCGGTAGCCCGGCCGGGCGGCCCGGCGCTGGTGGTGCTGTCGGCGCGCACGGAAGCGGCGCTGACCGAGCGCGCGGCGCAACTGCTGGCGTGGCTGGAGCGCAATCCGGAGGTGGATCTGTATGCGCTGGCCTACACGCTGCAAGTGGGTCGCGATGCGATGGACGAGCGCCTGGCCTGGGCGGTCGATTCGCTGGATGAACTGCGCGAGCGGCTCGGTGCGTTCACGAAGGACGGCCGGCTCGGCAGCGGCGTGCGCGGGCAGGTCAAGCGCAACAAGGACGCGCTCGCCGGCCTGGCGGCCGACGAGGATCTGCCGTCGCTGCTGGCCACCTGGCTCGCCAAGGGCAAGTGGGACCGTCTGCTGTCGATGTGGGCCAAGGGCCTCGCGCTCGACTGGCAGATCTTCTACCCGGCGCGTCGGCCGCGGCGCCTGCATCTGCCGGTCTATCCGTTCTCGCGCGAGCGTTACTGGGCCGAGACGAAGCCGGCGGCAAGCATCCCGGCGAGCAAGGCGCCGGTGCCTGGCGCGGAGCAACTGCATCCGTTGCTGCATGCCAATACCTCGAACCTGGAGACGCAGCGCTTCACATCGCGGTTCGACGGCAGCGAGCCGTTCCTCGCCGATCACGAGGTGCAAGGCCGGCGCGTGCTGCCGGGCGTCGCCTATCTGGAGATGGCGCATGCCGCGCTGCTGCACTCCGGTGCCGGCGCGACGACCGAGCTGGTGCTGAACCAGATCGTCTGGTCGCGCCCGCTGGCGGTCGAGCCGGGCACGCCGCGGGCGGTGCATATCGACCTGCAGGCCGAGGACGATGGCCGCGTGAGCTTCGAGATCCATAGCGACGATGCCACCGACACGGCGCGCCGCGTGCATGGCCGCGGTGTCGCGCAGGCACGGCCGCGAGCCGGAGCCGCGTCGCAAACGCTCGATCTGGATGCGTTGCGGGCGCGCATGCAACGCGCGAGCTTCACGGCCGCGCAGTGTTATGCCGCGTTCGAGCGGCTCGGGCTCGTCTACGGACCGAGCCATCGCGGCCTGGCCGAGGTGCATGCCGGCGAGCAGGAAGTGCTGGCACGGCTGTCGCTGCCGGCCTTGCCGGCCGGCATGACGCTGGCGCCGGGGCTGCTTGATTCGGCCTTGCAGGCCGCGATCGGGCTGGTGCTCGAGGTCGATGGCGAACTCGCCGACGGATCGCCGATGCTGCCGTTCGCATTGCGCGAACTGGACGTGCTGGCGCCGTGCCAGCGCGAGATGTGGGTATGGGTCGCCGCCGCCGGGGACGATAGCGCGACCGTGCGCAAGCTCGACATCGTGCTGCTCGACCAGGCGGGGCGCGTTTGCGTTCGACTGAATGGCTTCGCCTCGCGTCGCCTCGACGCGGCCGCCACGCACGACGACGACATGCTGCTGCTGGCACCTGCATGGCAGCCGAGGGCGCTGCCGTCGGACGCGCCGATCGTGCCGGTTGCGCGCCGCGTCGTGCTGTTGTGTGGTTTCGGTGCGCAATTGCTGGGCGAGCTGTCGGCGGTGCTGGCCGATACGCACTGCGAGGTGGCGCCGGTGGTCGGCGAGGATCTCGGTGCGCGCTATCACGGCCTGGCCCGCCATGTGTTCCTGCGACTGCAGGCACTGGCGGCCGAGAAGCCGGCGTCCGACGTGCTGGTGCAGGTGGTCGTGCCGCTGACGGGTGAGCTTGCGGTGCTGGCGGGTCTGTCGGGCCTGCTGAAGACGGCGCGGCTCGAATATCCGCGTCTGAGGACGCAACTGCTGTGTCTGCCGGCCGAGATGAACGGCGTGGTGATGGGCGATCGCTTGCGCGAGGAGGGCGAGCAGGCCGAACCGGCCGCGCTGCTGCGTTATCGCGATGGCGTGCGCGAGGTGCGGGTGGCGCGGGAGCTGGTACAAACGCCGGCCCGGCCGATCTGGCGCGAGGATGGTGTGTATCTGATCACCGGCGGTGCCGGTGCGATCGGGCTGGTGTTCGCCGGCGAGATCCTGGCGCGTGCGCCGCGCGCACGCGTGATCCTGAGCAGCCGCTCGGCACTCGACGAGGTTTCCCAAGCGCGGCTCGCCGCGCTCGGCGAGCGTGTCGTGCATCGCCGCCTGGACGTGACGGACGCGGCGGCGGTGAGTGCGCTGGTGGAGGGCATCGTCGTCGAGTATTGGACGGCTGGGACGGCGTGCTGCACGGCGCCGGGTTGCTGCGCGATGCGTATCTGGCGAACAAGAGCGTGGCGGAACTGGACGCGGTGCTGGCACCGAAGGTGGCGGGTGTCGTGAACCTGGATCGGGCTACGCGCGATGTGCCGCTGGAGTTGTTCGTGACGTTCTCGTCGCTGGCGGGTTACGGCGGCAATCCGGGTCAGGCGGACTATGCGGCGGCGAACGCGTTCATGGATCACTATGTGATCGCTCGCGCCGAGCGTGTGGCGCGTGGCGAGGCGAGCGGGCGCAGCGTGTCGGTGAACTGGCCGTTGTGGGCGCAGGGGGCGATGCGTCCGGACGCGGCGAGCGTCGAGCTGATGCGTCGCACGGCGGGGCTGGTGCCGCTGGAGAACGAGGCGGCACTGGCGGCGTTCGCGCAGGCAATGACGGGCGATGCGGCGCAGGTGCTGGTGGCGGCGGGCGAGCGCGAGAAGCTGCTCGCGCTGTTCGGCACGGCCGGGGACCAGGCCGACGACGACACGACCGAAGCCGTCGTGCCGGCGCCGCAGGCGGCGCCCGGTGCCGGGGTGGATCTGTCGCGCGTGGTCGGAGCGGCGCTCTTGAGCCGCGTATCCGCCTTGATCAAGGTGAAGCCCGAGGACATCGATCTCGACGAGGAGCTGGCCGGTTATGGCTTCGACTCGATCTCGCTGACTGAACTGGCCACCGAATTGAATCGCACCTACGAACTGGATCTGATGCCGACGGTGTTCTTCGAGCATCCGACGCTGGCGGCGCTCACGGCTTATCTGGTCGAGACGCATCGCGAGACGATGGCGCGCCATCTGGCGCCCGTCTCCGCCACGGCGCCGGCCGCCGCGGCGCGGCGAGAGCTGCGCGCCGCGGCAAGCGCCCCGTCGACGCGCCGCGCCCGAGCCAAGGCGCCGCGCCGGCGTGATCCCGTCGAGGCCGACGACGAACCGATCGCGATCGTGGGCCTGAGCGCCTGCATGCCGATGGCCGAGGACGCGGACGCGTTCTGGCAGAACCTGCTCGACGGCCGCGACTGCATCGGGGAGATTCCGGCGAAGCGCTGGGACTGGCGCGCGGTGGCCGCCGAGCTGGCAGGCGGCGAGGGCAGCACGCGTGTGAAGTGGGGTGCCTTCATCGACAGCATCGACGAGTTCGATCCGCTGTTCTTCGGCATCTCGCCACGCGAGGCGCTGGTGATGGATCCGCAGCAGCGCCTCTTGATGACGCATGTCTGGAAGGCGCTGGAGGACGCCGGTTATGCGTCGGAGTCGATCTCGGGCAGCCGCACGGCGCTGTTCGTCGGCACCGGGCTGAGCGGTTATCAGAACCTGTTCCCGATCGAGGAACGGGCCACGGACGGTTATAGCGCGACCTCGGCGGTGCCGTCGGTCGGGCCGAACCGGATGAGCTACTTCCTGAACCTGCATGGGCCGAGCGAGCCGATCGAGACGGCCTGCTCCAGCTCGCTGGTGGCGATCAACCGCGGCATCGCAGTGCTGCGCGATGGCAGCTGCGAGATGGCGATCGTCGGCGGCATCAACACCATCGTCACGCCCGACGCGCATGTGAGCTTCAGCAAGGCGGGCATGCTCAGCGAGGACGGCCGTTGCAAGACCTTCTCGGCGGCCGCCAACGGCTACGTGCGCGGTGAGGGCGTGGGGATGCTGGTGCTGAAGCGTCTGAGCGACGCGCAGGCGGCCGGCGATGCGATCTATGCCGTGATCCGCGGTGGTTCGGAAAACCACGGCGGCCGGGCGAGTTCGCTGACGGCACCCAACCCGCAGGCACAAGCGGCCCTGCTGATGGACGCGTATCGCCGCTCGGGCGTCGATCCGCGCACGCTCAGCTATATCGAAGCGCACGGCACGGGTACCAAGCTCGGCGATCCGGTGGAGATCACCGGCCTGAAGAGTGCGTTTGCAAACCTCGGCGTCGAGTCGGGCGAGCAGCCGTTCTGCGGGCTCGGTTCGGTCAAGAGCAACATCGGCCACCTGGAGCTGGCCGCGGGCGTGGCCGGCGTGATCAAGGTGGTGATGCAGATGAAGCACGCCACGCTGGTCAAGAGCCTGCACAGCGAGCCGGAGAATCCGTACATTGGTCTGTCGGGCAGCCCGTTCTACGTGGTGCGGGAGAACCGCCCGTGGGTGGCGCCGGTTGACGAGGCGGGTCGTACGCTGCCGCGTCGCGCGGGCGTCAGCTCGTTCGGCTTCGGCGGGGTGAATGCGCACGTGGTGCTGGAGGAGTATGTCGCGCCGGTGGAGCCGGTAGCCCGGCCGGGCGGCCCGGCGCTGGTGGTGCTGTCGGCGCGCACGGAAGCGGCGCTGACCGAGCGCGCGGCGCAACTGCTGGCGTGGCTGGAGCGCAATCCGGAGGTGGATCTGTATGCGCTGGCCTACACGCTGCAAGTGGGTCGCGATGCGATGGACGAGCGCCTGGCCTGGGCGGTCGATTCGCTGGATGAACTGCGCGAGCGGCTCGGTGCGTTCACGAAGGACGGCCGGCTCGGCAGCGGCGTGCGCGGGCAGGTCAAGCGCAACAAGGACGCGCTCGCCGGCCTGGCGGCCGACGAGGATCTGCCGTCGCTGCTGGCCACCTGGCTCGCCAAGGGCAAGTGGGACCGTCTGCTGTCGATGTGGGCCAAGGGCCTCGCGCTCGACTGGCAGATCTTCTACCCGGCGCGTCGGCCGCGGCGCCTGCATCTGCCGGTCTATCCGTTCTCGCGCGAGCGTTACTGGGCCGAGACGAAGCCGGCGGCAAGCATCCCGGCGAGCAAGGCGCCGGTGCCTGGCGCGGAGCAACTGCATCCGTTGCTGCATGCCAATACCTCGAACCTGGAGACGCAGCGCTTCACATCGCGGTTCGACGGCAGCGAGCCGTTCCTCGCCGATCACGAGGTGCAAGGCCGGCGCGTGCTGCCGGGCGTCGCCTATCTGGAGATGGCGCATGCCGCGCTGCTGCACTCCGGTGCCGGCGCGACGACCGAGCTGGTGCTGAACCAGATCGTCTGGTCGCGCCCGCTGGCGGTCGAGCCGGGCACGCCGCGGGCGGTGCATATCGACCTGCAGGCCGAGGACGATGGCCGCGTGAGCTTCGAGATCCATAGCGACGATGCCACCGACACGGCGCGCCGCGTGCATGGCCGCGGTGTCGCGCAGGCACGGCCGCGAGCCGGAGCCGCGTCGCAAACGCTCGATCTGGATGCGTTGCGGGCGCGCATGCAACGCGCGAGCTTCACGGCCGCGCAGTGTTATGCCGCGTTCGAGCGGCTCGGGCTCGTCTACGGACCGAGCCATCGCGGCCTGGCCGAGGTGCATGCCGGCGAGCAGGAAGTGCTGGCACGGCTGTCGCTGCCGGCCTTGCCGGCCGGCATGACGCTGGCGCCGGGGCTGCTTGATTCGGCCTTGCAGGCCGCGATCGGGCTGGTGCTCGAGGTCGATGGCGAACTCGCCGACGGATCGCCGATGCTGCCGTTCGCATTGCGCGAACTGGACGTGCTGGCGCCGTGCCAGCGCGAGATGTGGGTATGGGTCGCCGCCGCCGGGGACGATAGCGCGACCGTGCGCAAGCTCGACATCGTGCTGCTCGACCAGGCGGGGCGCGTTTGCGTTCGACTGAATGGCTTCGCCTCGCGTCGCCTCGACGCGGCCGCCACGCACGACGACGACATGCTGCTGCTGGCACCTGCATGGCAGCCGAGGGCGCTGCCGTCGGACGCGCCGATCGTGCCGGTTGCGCGCCGCGTCGTGCTGTTGTGTGGTTTCGGTGCGCAATTGCTGGGCGAGCTGTCGGCGGTGCTGGCCGATACGCACTGCGAGGTGGCGCCGGTGGTCGGCGAGGATCTCGGTGCGCGCTATCACGGCCTGGCCCGCCATGTGTTCCTGCGACTGCAGGCACTGGCGGCCGAGAAGCCGGCGTCCGACGTGCTGGTGCAGGTGGTCGTGCCGCTGACGGGTGAGCTTGCGGTGCTGGCGGGTCTGTCGGGCCTGCTGAAGACGGCGCGGCTCGGATATCCGCGTCTGAGGACGCAACTGCTGTGTCTGCCGGCCGAGATGAACGGCGTGGTGATGGGCGATCGCTTGCGCGAGGAGGGCGAGCAGGCCGAACCGGCCGCGCTGCTGCGTTATCGCGATGGCGTGCGCGAGGTGCGGGTGGCGCGGGAGCTGGTACAAACGCCGGCCCGGCCGATCTGGCGCGAGGATGGTGTGTATCTGATCACCGGCGGTGCCGGTGCGATCGGGCTGGTGTTCGCCGGCGAGATCCTGGCGCGTGCGCCGCGCGCACGCGTGATCCTGAGCAGCCGCTCGGCACTCGACGAGGTTTCCCAAGCGCGGCTCGCCGCGCTCGGCGAGCGTGTCGTGCATCGCCGCCTGGACGTGACGGACGCGGCGGCGGTGAGTGCGCTGGTGGAGGGCATCGTCGTCGAGTATGGACGGCTGGACGGCGTGCTGCACGGCGCCGGGTTGCTGCGCGATGCGTATCTGGCGAACAAGAGCGTGGCGGAACTGGACGCGGTGCTGGCACCGAAGGTGGCGGGTGTCGTGAACCTGGATCGGGCTACGCGCGATGTGCCGCTGGAGTTGTTCGTGACGTTCTCGTCGCTGGCGGGTTACGGCGGCAATCCGGGTCAGGCGGACTATGCGGCGGCGAACGCGTTCATGGATCACTATGTGATCGCTCGCGCCGAGCGTGTGGCGCGTGGCGAGGCGAGCGGGCGCAGCGTGTCGGTGAACTGGCCGTTGTGGGCGCAGGGGGCGATGCGTCCGGACGCGGCGAGCGTCGAGCTGATGCGTCGCACGGCGGGGCTGGTACCGCTGGAGAACGAGGCGGCACTGGCGGCGTTCGCGCAGGCGGTGATGGGCGATGCGGCACAGGTTCTGGTGGCGGCGGGCGAGCGCGAGAAGTTGCTCGCGCTGTTCGGCGCGGCCGGGGACCAGGCCGACGATGACGGGTTCGAGGCCGAGCAGGATGCCGACGAGGCGTATCGGGCGAACCCCGCCGCCGCGCCGGCGGTCGAGATCACGGCCGCGCGTTCGCCGGCGGCCGGCGGTGCCGACCTGTCGCGCATGGTCAGCGCGGCGTTGCTGGACCAGGCGTCGGTGCTGATCAAGGTGAAGCCCGAGGACATCGATCTCGACGAGGAACTGGCCGGTTATGGCTTCGACTCGATCTCGCTGACTGAACTGGCCACCGAATTGAATCGCACCTACGAACTGGATCTGATGCCGACGGTGTTCTTCGAGCATCCGACGCTGGCGGCGCTCACGGCTTATCTGGTCGACGCGCATCGCGAGACGATGGCGCGACACTTCGCACCGGCGACGGAGGCATCGGCTGCGATCCTGCCGGCGGCCCAGACGGCCCAGACGGCCCAGACGGCCCAGACGGCCCAGACGGCCCAGACGGCCCAGACGGCCCAGACGGCCCAGACGGCCCAGACGGCCCAGACGGCCCGGCGCGTGCCCGCGAAAGCGGCACGTCGTCGCGCCGCACCGCTCGACGTGCAGTTCGACGCGCCGGCAGCGGCCATCGCGCCGGCCCGGGCTCCGCTCGACGAGCCGATCGCGATCGTCGGCTTGAGCGCTCGCATGCCGATGGCCGAGGACGCGGACGCGTTCTGGCAGAACCTGCTCGACGGCCGCGACTGCATCGAGGAGATCCCGGCGATGCGTTGGGACTGGCAGGCCATCTACGGCGATCCGACCGACGACGCGGGCCGTACTCGCGTGAAGTGGGGCGGTTTCATCGATGGCATCGACGAGTTCGATCCGCACTTTTTCGGCATTACGCCGCGCGAGGCACAGGTGATGGATCCGCAGCAGCGCCTCTTGATGACGCATGTCTGGAAGGCGATCGAGGATGCGGGCTATTCGGCGCAAGCGCTGTCGGGCAGCCGCACGGCGCTGTTCGTCGGCACCAGCCTGAGCGGCTACGGCAATCTGCTCGCGCAATCCGCGCAGGCGCAGGCGGCGTTCACCTCGACCTCGGTGGTGCCGTCCATCGGGCCGAACCGGATGAGCTATTTCCTGAACCTGCATGGGCCGAGCGAGCCGATCGAGACGGCCTGCTCCAGCTCGCTGGTGGCGATCAACCGCGGCATCGCAGTGCTGCGCGATGGCAGCTGCGAGATGGCGATCGTCGGCGGCATCAACACCATCGTCACGCCCGACGCGCATGTGAGCTTCAGCAAGGCGGGCATGCTCAGCGAGGACGGCCGTTGCAAGACCTTCTCTGCGGCCGCCAACGGCTACGTGCGCGGTGAGGGCGTGGGGATGCTGGTGCTGAAGCGCTTGAGCGACGCGCAGGCGGCCGGCGATGCGATCTATGCCGTGATTCGCGGCGGTTCGGAAAACCACGGCGGCCGGGCGAGTTCGCTGACGGCACCCAACCCGCAGGCACAAGCGGCCCTGCTGATGGACGCGTATCGCCGCTCGGGCGTCGATCCGCGCACGCTCAGCTATATCGAAGCGCACGGCACGGGTACCAAGCTCGGCGATCCGGTGGAGATCACCGGCCTGAAGAGTGCGTTTGCAAACCTCGGCGTCGAGTCGGGCGAGCAGCCGTTCTGCGGGCTCGGTTCGGTCAAGAGCAACATCGGCCACCTGGAGCTGGCCGCGGGCGTGGCCGGCGTGATCAAGGTGGTGATGCAGATGAAGCACGCCACGCTGGTCAAGAGCCTGCACAGCGAGCCGGAGAATCCGTACATTGGTCTGTCGGGCAGCCCGTTCTACGTGGTGCGGGAGAACCGCCCGTGGGTGGCGCCGGTCGACGAGGCGGGCCGTACGCTGCCGCGTCGCGCGGGCGTCAGCTCGTTCGGCTTCGGCGGGGTGAATGCGCACGTGGTGCTGGAGGAGTATGTCGCGCCGGTGGAGCCGGTAGCCCGGCCGGGCGGCCCGGCGCTGGTGGTGCTGTCGGCGCGCACGGAAGCGGCGCTGACCGAGCGCGCGGCGCAACTGCTGGCGTGGCTGGAGCGCAATCCGGAGGTGGATCTGTATGCGCTGGCCTACACGCTGCAAGTGGGTCGCGACGCGATGGACGAGCGCCTGGCCTGGGCAGTCGATTCGCTGGACGAACTGCGCGAGCGGCTCGGTGCGTTCACGAAGGACGGCCGGCTCGGCAGTGGCATGCGTGGCCAAGCACAACGCAACAAGGAAATGGTGTCGAGTCTGGCGGCCGACGAGGATCTGCCGTCGCTGCTGGCCACCTGGCTCGCCAAGGGCAAGTGGGACCGTCTGCTGTCGATGTGGGTCAAGGGTCTCGCGCTCGACTGGCAGATCTTCTACCCGGCGCGTCGGCCGCGGCGTTTGCATCTGCCGAGCTACACGTTCGCGGCCGAGCGCTACTGGATCGAGCCGGCACCGGCTGGTGTCGTGACGTCGGCGCCGGCGCAAGGCCCGGCCCCGTCATCGGCGGCTCCCGTCGCCGCGGCGGCAAGCGAGGCGGGAGACGACACCTTGCTGGCGCGCGTGTGCGGTCATGCGGGGCGGCTGTCCGGCCTGCCGGCTGAGCCGTTCGCCATGCACTCGCTGCACGAGTTGGGGCTCGATTCGGTGTTCCTGCTGCAGTTGTCGTCGTCGCTGATCGCCGAGTTCAAGACGCAGGGCGTGACGCTCGAGAGCTCGGCGCTGCTGCGTTGCGCGAGTGCGGTCGACCTCGCGGCTTGCATCGAGCAGACCGTCGCCGCGAGCGCGCCGACCACCGACGGCGAGCCGCATGGCGAGTCGGCCGATTCGCCGGCCGTCGCGCTGCCGGAGCCGGAAGCGGAGCACGGCCGTCGGCGCCTCTACGCGATTCCCGCCACGACCGGCGCGCAGACGCAGCCTGTCGAGCCGCCGCTGCGCCGCGATCCGCGCAACCAGTTGTGCGAGACGCTGCGCATCGCGTCGGTCGAGCCGGTGCGGCTCGACGCCAAGCTGGTGGTGGACGAATCGCACGCGTTCTTCTTCGACCATCCGCTCGACCATGTGTCCGGCCTGCATCTGGGCGCGGCGATGAGCGAGGCGGTGCAGGCGGCCCATCTGCATCGGCACGGCCTGCCGGCCGACACCGCGCTGTTCGTATCGCAAGTGCGGCTGCACTTCGTCGATCTGTGCCGCAAGGAGCCCGGCGCGACGATCCATGTGAGCGCCGCCGCCGACGCATCCGACACGTATCAGGCGCAGGTGGTCCAGAACGACCGCGAGATGGCTCACGCCGAGTTCGTGGTGAGCGCGGTGCCGCCGCGTCCGCCGCGCGCCGTCGGCGAGATGCCCGGGCGCGCCGAGCCGGCGCCCGCGCGCAGCCTCAACAAGCACGATGCGGCAAACGTGCTGCTCAGCGAGGTGCGCGGCGAGGCCGGCCAGCCGAGCTGCGCGCTGGTGATGCAGCCGGACAACGCGTATTTCGGCGATTTCCCGGCGTCCTGGATCGACATCGTGGTGCTGGCCGAGGCCGCCCGTCAGTCGATGCGGCTGTTTACCGCCGAGCGCCGGCTGGCGGCCAGCCTGCCGGCACGCGGCGAGGCCACCCGCGACGTGCTGAAGGCGCTGCACGTCGCGCTGGATCGGCCGCTGTACTGGGACGACGCCGTGGAGCTCGTGTTCGAGCGCAACGAGGTCACCGAGGTCGGCGATGCGTCGCATCTGCGCATCGACGGCGTGTTCGTGGTGGACGGCCAGCCGTGCGGCCGCTTCTCCACCAGCGCCTTGTCCCTGAGTGCCGCCTTGCAGGAAGCATGGGCACGGCGCGCGATCTGAGCGCCGCGTGCCCAGAGTCATTCTGAAATTTCACTGAAACCTGCCGCGGAGACAAATCCGATGAATAGCACCAGCCTGCAAACGATTCGCCTCATCGCCGTCGATCTCGACGGCCCGTTGCTGATCGACACATTCAGCCCGATCATGCACAAGCTGTGCAGCGAGTATTACCGGATCGACTACACGCGCGAACTGGAGCGCAACACCTTCTCGCGCTCGCGCGCCGAGGTGGTGGACTACCTTCGCCGGCAGATCGGCGAGCAGATGAGCGAGACCGAACGCAAGCAGAGCGACGAGGAGAGCATCGCGAGCTATTTCCGCTATCGCGACGAATACATGCGCGACCATCCGCACGGCATGAAGCCCGAGGTGCCCGCCTTCCTCGATCTGCTGACCTCGCTCGGCGTGACGGTGATCTGCTACGGCGGCCTCGACGAGGACTACATGCGCCGCGGGCTCGGCGAACAGGCCGAGCGCTTCGCCACCTACATCTGCACCAACGAGTTCCGTCCCGGCGTGCGCGAGATCGTGCGCGACTTCTACAAGCTGGCGCCGCACCAGGCCCTGTTCATCGACGACGTGAACTTCGTGGCCGAGCACGCCAAGATGCTCGGCACGCCGTTCATCGGCGTGCCGTCGAACGAGGCGTGGAGCTGGCAGAAGCACGACATGAAGGAGACCGGCGTGCGTCGCATCGTCGATTCGGTGAGCCAAATCGACCTGGCCTTGCTGCAGGAAATCGATGCCGCCGCCGTGCATGGAGGCGGCTGGTGAGCCCCGCCCGCGAGCGCCGGGGGAGGGCCACGCCATGACCGCAATGAATCGCCGCATCGTGCTCGCCTCGCGGCCGAGGCAGGCGCCCGAGGTGGGCAACTTCCGGCTGGAAGCGGTGCCGCTCGTCCAGCCGGGCGAGGATCAGGTGCTGGTCCGGCAGCATTATCTGAGCCTCGATCCGTACATGCGCGACCGGATGAGCGTATCCAAGAGCTATGCCGCGCCGCAGCCGCTCGACGAGGTGATGATCGGCGGCACGGTGGGCGAAGTGCTGGCCTCGCGCAACGCGCGTTTCAAGCCCGGCGATTTCGTGGCCGGCATGGGCGGTTGGCAGGAGTACGCGCTGCTCGACGGTGCCGAACTCGGCGGCTGGCGCCACGTCGATCCGGCACGCGCGCCGCTGTCGGCCTATCTGGGCGCGATCGGCATGCCCGGCGTGACCGCTTGGTACGGCCTCGCGCGCATCATCGCGCCGCAAGCCGGCGAGACCGTCGTGATTAGCTCCGCGGCCGGCGCGGTGGGCGGTGCCGCGGGCCAGCTGGCGCGGGCGCGCGGCGCGCGGGTAATCGGCATCGCCGGCGGTCCGAGGAAGTGCGCGTACGTGGTGGAGGAACTCGGCTTTGACGCCTGCCTCGACCATCGCCAGTACGGCGATCTCAAGTCGATGAGCGCCGCGCTGAACCGCGCCTGTCCGAACGGCATCGACGGCTATTTCGAGAACGTCGGCGGGATGCTGCTCGACGCCGTGCTGATGCGCTGCAACCCGTTCGCGCGCGTGGCGCTGTGCGGGATGATCGCCGGCTACAACGGTCAGGCGATTCCGCTCACCATGCCGCAGTTGCTGCTGATCAATCGGATCCGGCTCGAGGGCTTCATCATTGCGGATCAGGGCGACGCATGGTTCGACGCGCTCGAGGAACTCGGCGCACTGGTGGGGGCCGGCAAGCTGCGCTATCACGAGTCCGTCGCCGACGGCCTCGCGCGCGCGCCCGAGGCGTTCATCACCCTGCTCGGCGGCGGTAATCATGGCAAGCAGGTGGTGAAGCTGGTCGCTTGAGAGCGGGAACGAGTAGAGACAGGCTGCACATGGCACACACAAGCCCGCCGAGGCGGTAAGGCTGTTCAGTTGAGGTTTTTGCGAGGAAACCGGACGGTGTAGCAAGCCGGACGGGGGTAAACGGTCCGATCGCACGTGCGCTCGGACCGTTTTTTGCTGATGAGCCGTTTGAGATGCTCGCGCAGGCGTTGAAGTCATCTTGACCGCAAGCGTCGACCATCAAACAGCGCGTCTGCGACGAAATCCATACTCCAGATTTCGTTGATTGCGCTTAGAGACGGTTTCATAAAGGCTGCTCGACGCGCCGAAGGGTATTCCAGCAGATCAGGCAGCAACCGAGTTTGAGGAACGCGCCGTGAATGTCCGCACGTCGCTCGAAACGAATACGGAGGCGACGGAAGTGATGCAGCCAAGCATGCGTGCGTTCAACGACCCAGCGATATTTGCCAAGGCCGCTGCCGTGTTCGGTACGGCGCCTGGCGATCACCGGCTCAATACCGCGATTGCGCAACGCTCGTCGATGTCGCTCGGAGTCGTATCCTCGATCGGCGTAGACCACACGCGGTCTTTGCAGCGGGTGGCCTCGCAGTCCGCGAATCGGCGCAATCGCGTCAATCAGCGGCAGCAATTGCGTGACATCGTTGACGTTCGCGCCGGTCAGGATCGCGGCAAGCGGCGTGCCGTTGGCGTCGGTGACGATGTGGTGCTTGGAACCGGGTCGCGCGCGATCGGTTGGGTTTGGCCCAGTTTTTGGCCCGCCCCAACTGCGCGAATCGATGATGAATCGACAGCGGCTCGCGAGAAGTCGATTTGGTCTGCTGCGCGCAGCTTCGCGAGCAGCAGCTCGTGCAAACGGTCCCACACACCGGCAGCCTGCCAATCGCGTAGCCGTCGCCAACATGTCACGCCCGAGCCGCAACCCATCTCGGCAGGCAGATCGCGCCAGCGCAGTCCGGTCTTGAGAACGAACAAGATGCCGGTCAGCGCGGCGCGATTCGAAACCGGCAGGCGGCCCGGGTTCTTCTTGCGCCGTGGCTTGGATGGCGGCAGTAACGGCTCGATCAGTGTCCACAACTCGTCGTCGATGATTGGCTTGCCCATCTCCTCGTCTCGGTTGTTCCGATGCCTGAGGTTAACAGCTCGCCGCGAAAGTTAACAGCCCCTCGGGCCCTTTTTGAAACCGTCTCTTAGGCTAAGCCCGACGCGCCGGCGCCTAGCGGAACGCCCGCATCTGCCCCGTCATCATCTGCAGCATCTTGTTGGCGGCCACCGAGAGCTTGCGGCCCACGCGCGTGACCATGTGCGCCTCGGCGTTCTCGAGGATCGGATGCGCGATCTCGATCGCGAACAGCTCCCTGGCCTGCAGCTCGGCGGCCACCGCGAAGGCCGGCATCACCGAGATGCCGAGCCCCGACTTCACGAACTCCTTGAGGATCGCGAAGGAATTGGTGGTGACGATCGGCCCGAGCCGCACGCGCTCGGCGTATTCCACGGCCTCCATCATCTGCCGCGTGCCGTAGGACGGGTGGGTGGCCGCCAGCGGGTAGGTGGCGAGCTGCTGCACCGTCAGCACCTTGTGGCCGCGGCGCGGGAAATCCGGGCCGACGATCGCCATCATCGGCTGCCGCTTAGAGGCGCGCGACACCAGCTTGGGCTCGGTGGGCGGGTTGTAGACCAGGCCGATCTCGCCCTCGTCGTTCGAGATCTTGCGGATCACGTCGTTGGTGCTGCCCACGTCGAGGTTGACGCGGATCCCCGGGAACTGCCGGCAGAACTGCTGCATCGGCCCGGCCAGCAGGTCCGAGACGAAACCCTCGCCGAGCACCAGGCTGACCTGGCCGGTCTTGAGACCGCGCAGCTCCTGCAGGCGCGAGATCAGGTCGTCGCGGTGCGCGAGCTGCTCGCGGAAATACTCGATCACGCAGCGGCCCGCCTCGGTGGGCGTCACGCCGCGCGCGTGGCGCTCCACCAGGGTGGCGTCGAGCTCCTTCTCCAGCAGGCCGATCTGGCGGCTCACGGCCGAGGGCGCCACGTCGAGCCAGTCGGCCGCGGCGCGGATCGTGCCGCAGCGCACCGCCTCGTAGAAATAGATGATCCGGCTGTCGGTGAGGGTATCGCTCATGTGTCGAGTGTTCTAAAAAAGAGAACAATATCAATATTGGCGTGGATTGATTATACGGATCGCCGGACCGAACATCGTTGCCATGCAAGGCGGGCGCAAGCTGGCGCGCCGCCCTCGAACCAACAGTTATCGGGAGTCGTCGGATGAAAACGGTGGGCGTGATCGGTCTGGGCAACATGGGGCGCGGCATGGCCGGCTCGCTGCGGCGCGGCGACTACACGGTGCTCGGCTATGACGCGGCGCCCGGCGTGGCGCTCGCGCTGGCCGGGCAGGAGGTGCTGTCGGCGCGCGATTCGGTGGCCGAGATCGCGCGCGACGCCGACGTGCTGCTGCTCTCGCTGCCGACCTCGGCGGTGGTCGAGGCGGTGGTGCTGGGCGCGGGCGGCGTGCTCGAAAACGCCAAACCGGGCACGATCGTGATCGACACCACCACGGCGGACCCCGACAGCACGCGGCGCGTGGCGGCGGCCCTGGCCGAGCGCGGCATCGGCCTGGTCGACGGCCCGGTGAGCGGCGGCCCCAAGGGCGCGGCCACCGCCACCATGACCATGGTGCTGGGCGGCTCGGCCGCCGATATCGAGGCGGTCGAGCCGATCCTCGCGGTGATCAGCGCCAAGCGCGTGCACGTGGGCCCGGTGGGCGCCGGCCATGTCACCAAGCTGCTCAACAACCTGCTGACCGGCGTGCACCTGCTGGCCGCCAGCGAGGCGGTGCGCACCGCGCGCGCGGCCGGCGTCGATCCGGAGAAGCTGGTCGAGGCGCTGAACGGCGGCTCGGGCCGCAACAGCGCCACGCTGACCAACTACCCCACCTGGATCTTCAACGGCAAGTTCGATTCCGGCTTCACCATGAAGCTGATGCGCAAGGACGTGCGGCTCGCGCTGGGCCTGCTCGACCAGTTCGACAGCGTCGCGCCGGTGGCGCGCGAGGCGGCGCGCCTGTGGGCCGCCAGCGAGGAATACGTCGCGGACGGCGAGGACTTCAACCGCATCGTCGACTTCCTCGATCCGGCCTGAGGCCGGGCGGCCCGCGCCGCGATCGAGCCCGACGCCCGACATTCGACGATCCAGACACGGAACCCAGACATGACCCAGCACGCAGACCAGTTGCTCGCCGCCTTCGCGCATTTCTTCCCCGGCGCCGCCACCATCGGCTCCTATATCGACGGCGAACTCGTCGCCGGCCAGGGCGAGCCGATCCAGCTTTACGACGCGGCCACGGGCCAGGCCACGCTCGCCTATCGCGACGCCGGCGCGGCCGTGATCGACCACGCCGCCGAGAGCGCGCGCCGCGCGCAGCGCGAATGGTGGGCGCTCACGCATGCCGCGCGCGGCCGCGTGATGCAGGAGGTGGCGCGCGCGATCCGCGCCGAGGCCGAGGCGATCGCGCGGCTGGAGGCGCTCGGCTCGGGCAAGCCGATCCGCGACTGCCGGGGCGAAGTGGCCAGGGTCGCCGAGATGTTCGAGTACTACGCGGGCTGGACCGACAAGTTCTACGGCAGCGTGATCCCGGTGCCGAGCTCGCATCTCAACTACACGCGCCGCGAGCCGGCCGGCGTGGTGCTGCAGATCACGCCCTGGAACGCGCCGGTGTTCACCTGCGGCTGGCAGGTGGCGCCCGCGGTGGCGATGGGCAACGGCGTGCTGCTCAAGCCCTCGGAGCTGACGCCCTTCACCTCGCTGGCGGTGGCGATGCTCGGCGAGCGGGCCGGGCTGCCGCGCGGCCTGGTCAACGTGCTGGCCGGCTTCGGCCATACCGCCGGGCAGGCCGCGATCGCGCATCGCGTGGTGAGCAAGGTGGTGTTCGTCGGCTCGCCGGCCACCGGCGCGCGCATCGCCGAGGCCGCCGCGCGCCGCGTGCTGCCCTGCGTGCTGGAGCTGGGCGGCAAGTCGGCCAATATCGTGTTCGCCGATGCCGACCTCAAGCGCGCCGCGCTGACCGCCCAGGCGGCGATCTTCGCCGGCGCGGGCCAGAGTTGCGTGGCCGGCTCGCGCCTGCTGGTGCAGCGCGCCGTCTACGAGGAATTCGTCGCGATGGTGGCCGCCGGCGCGAAAAAGATCCGCGTCGGCGCGCCGCTCGACGATGCGACCGAGGTGGGCCCGATCAACAATCGCAAGCAATACGAGCACGTGATGACGATGATCGAGCGCGGCGTGGCGGCGGGTGCCACGCTCGCCGCCGGCTCGGCCGAGCGCGTCGAGCCGGGCCGCGGCGGCTACTTCGTGGCGCCCACCGTGCTGGCCGGCGTGTCGAACGCGATGGAGGTGGCGCGCACCGAGATCTTCGGGCCGGTGGTGGCCGCCATCCCGTTCGACACCGAGGAGGAGGCGATCGCGATCGCCAACGACACCGAGTTCGGCCTGGCCGGCGCGGCCTGGACTACCGACGTGGCGCGCGCGCATCGCGTGGCCGCGCAGGTGAACGCCGGCACCTTCTGGGTCAACGGCTACAAGACCATCAACGTGGCCTCGCCGTTCGGCGGCTACGGCATGAGCGGCTACGGGCGCTCGAGCGGGGTCGAGGCGCTGTACGAATACACGCAGACCAAGAGCGTCTGGGTCGAGACGGCCGAAGCGCCGCCGACCGCGTTCGGTTATCTGTAACACCGGCCCGCATCCGACGGCAGCCGGGCTTCAAGGGGAGACTTGCCATGCAACACGCACTGGGGATCGAGCGCCGCGAGCTGGGCGGCGCGGCCACCGCCAAGGTCCTGCTCTACGCGGCCGGCATCCTGCTGGTCGCCGAATGGATCGGCTCGTTTACGTTCAAGCTCGGACCGGGCAAGGTCGTGCTGCTGCCGATGATCTGGGCGCTGCTGCTGGGCGCCGCGGTGGGGCTGGCCAGCGCGCGCTGGAACAGTAGCGCGCGGCTGAGCGTGCCCGACCAGTTCTTCGCCGCCGCGATCCTGCAGCCGGCGCTGCTGCTGTTCGTCTCCAAGCTGGGGCTGATGGTGGGCAGCGCGCTGCCCAAGCTGGCCTCGGCGGGCTGGGCGCTGGCCTTCCAGGAATTCGGCCATTTCGTCGGCACCATCCTGCTCGGCCTGCCGCTCGCGCTGCTGCTCGGCATCAAGCGCGAGGCGATCGGTGCGACCTTCTCGGTGGGCCGCGAGCCGAGCCTGGCGATCATCGGCGAGAAGTACGGCATGGATTCGGCCGAGGGCCGCGGCGTGCTGGCCGAATACCTGACCGGTACCGTGTTCGGCGCGGTGTTCATCGCCGTGTTCGCGGGCTTCGTGAGCAGCCTCGGCATCTTCGATCCGCTCGCGCTGGCGATGGGCTCGGGCGTCGGCTCGGGCAGCATGATGGCGGCCGCCTCGGGCGCGATCGCCGCGCAGCAGGATCCGGAGACGGCGAAATCCGTGCTCGCCTTCGCCGCGGCCAGCAACCTGATCACCACCACCATCGGCACCTACTTCACGCTGTTCATCTCGCTGCCGCTGGCGGTGTGGGGCTATCGCGTGCTGGAGCCGCTGATCGGCCGCACCACCAAGGCCTCGGCGCAGCCCGAGACGGCCAGCCCGTCGCTGGGCGAGGTGCGCACCGAGGCGCCCACGCTCGGCTACGGCGGCAAGCTGCTGGCCTGGATCGTGACGGCCGCGATGGCGCTGGTGTGCGACTGGATCGCCCATGGCACCACGCCGCTGGTGGGGCTGCCGGGGATCGCGATCATGGTGGTGGCGACGATCGTCGGCGATGCGCTGGCGCGCGTGACGGGGCGGCGGATTCCGGCGGTCTGCTGGGTATCGGTGGTGGCGATGTTCCTGACCTCGCCGTGGAGCCCGTGGGCCTCGCAGATCGCCGCGCTCAGCTCGCACAACGATTTCCTCGGCGTGACCACGCCGATGCTGGTGTTCGCCGGGCTGTCGATCGCCAAGGACATCCCCGCTTTCCGCCGGCTCGGCTGGCGCATCGTGCTGGTGTCCTTCGTGGCGAACGCCGGCACCTTCATCGGCGCGACCCTGGTGGCGCAACTGTTCCATATCTGATGTCTCGCGTCGCGGCGGCGGGCTGCACGGGCAGGGCCGCTGCCGTTGCCGCCGTTGCCGCTGCCGCGACGCGACGACCGACAAGGGCCTTCCCATCCGCATGAAACTGATCGATTCCATCGTCGCGCACGCCGACGAGCTGACGGCGATCCGCCGCGATATCCACGCCCATCCCGAGGTCGGCTACGACGTGTTCCGCACCGCGGCGCTCGTCGCCGAGCGGCTCGAGCAATGGGGTTATGCCGTCACGCGCGGCGTCGGCCGCACCGGCGTGGTCGGCACCCTGAAGCGCGGCGGCAGCGCGCGCGCGATCGGCCTGCGCGCCGACATGGACGCGCTGCCGGTGCAGGAGGCCAATACCTTCGCGCATCGTTCGACGGTGCCCGGCGCGATGCACGCCTGCGGCCACGACGGGCACACCGCCATGCTGCTGGGGGCCGCGCGCCATCTGGCGCGGCACGGCGAGTTCGACGGCACCGTGCAGCTGTTCTTCCAGCCGGCCGAGGAAGCGGGCGGCGGCGCGCGCGCGATGATCGAGGACGGGTTGTTCGAGCGTTTCCCGGTGGATGCCGTGTTCGGGCTGCACAATTGGCCCGGCATCGCGGCCGGCGATTTCGCGGTGCGCCCGGGGCCGCTGATGGCTTCCACCAGCCTGTTCCGGATCAACCTGCGCGGCGCCGGTTGCCACGCGGCCATGCCGCACCTGGGGCGCGACCCGGTGTTCGCGGCGGGGCAGGTGCTGAGCGCGCTGCAGGGGATCGTCACGCGCAACCGCAATCCGATCGACGGCGCGGTGCTGTCGGTCACGCAGGTGCACGCGGGCGAGGCGATGAACGTGGTGCCCACCGATGCCTGGCTGGGCGGCACGGTGCGCACCTTCTCCGAGGCCACGCTCGACCTGATCGAGACGCGCATGCGCGCGGTGGTGGCCGCGACCGCCGCGGCCTTCGATTGCGAGAGCGAGGTGGATTTCCAGCGCCAGTATCCGGCGACCGTGAACGACCCCGAGCAGACGGCGCTGGCGGTGGCGGTGATGCGCGAGCTGGTGGGCGAGGCGCATGTGAACGCGGCCGTCGATCCGACCATGGCGGCGGAGGACTTTTCGTTCATGCTGCGCGAGAAGCCGGGGTGTTATGCCTTCCTCGGCAATGGCGTGGGCGATCATCGCGTGCATGGGCACGGCGGCGGGCCTTGCCTGCTGCATAACGCCAGTTACGACTTCAACGATGCCCTGCTGCCGGTGGGGGCGAGTTATTTCGTGCGGTTGGTGGAGCGGGTTTTGGGGCGGTAGGGGGCTGATTTTTTGAAGCGATCGTGGGGGGCGAGCGCCGCCTCGTTCGGGTGATGCCGAATGAGGCGGCGCGTTGTATCGGCAGTCCTTCAGTCGTTCTCGCGATGGTAATAAGGTTCGATACGAAAGCCTTCAGGCGGCTTGATGAAGAATGGGTAGAAGTTTCGTGCCAGATTCATGATGTCGGGCGGACCATGGAAAACCGCGATGTCCCAATTCCTGTCGCCAAACACGATCCAGTTCCCGTGCAAGGGCATGACGACGTATTGGTAAGAGTTGATTCCTATCGCGTCGGCCGGGCTGTCGCCGGGATTTTCCATCAATACCGAAAAGTATTCATCGTCGGTGTGGTGCTTGTTATGAACGAATCCCGGATATTTCCCAAAATGAAAATTAAAATAGCCGAACGGATCGGGTTTGAGAATGATCACAGCGAATTCGTCCGCGCCTTGGGCTGTTGTCAGAAGTCGGAGCAGCTCGAAGAATTTCTGTGTTTGCAGGTCGATAGGATCGAGATAAAGCACGTCCTTGCCAGGTTTGCCGTGCAACGATGCGACTTCCAGAATGGCTCGTTGCCAGAATGATGTAAAGATTTCACGATCGTGAATGAGTTCGATGGCGGGCATGATCAGTGGATTGAATAGAGGGTAAATGAAGCCTCCTGGGCCCTCGAGGCACGTGTTTGCATAAGCCGCTGCCAGTTCACGCATTGGCGATCCCGATATGGCGTCGGAACGCGGATCACGTGTCCGGCGCACCCTGTTCGCTCGGAGGCCGAGGATGGGGCGCGGCAGGAGGCAAGCATCGCGGCCCGGACGACACGTCCCGTCGATCCAGGCAGGGCATGGTCTTTTTTCATGCTTGTCCGCCGCTTCGGATGCGTATTGATGGAGTGACTCAGGCATCCGCACAATGCGCCCCAGGGCGGCACTGCCGGTACCAGACAGGTCAGGAACCCCTAGCTTCGCGACCTTTTAACGCGCCTCTCCCAAGCCTGGCGGGCCTCGGCGCCCCACCAGCTTTTTCCTAGCCAGCGACCACAAAAAACATCATTTCGCTATTCGTTTTCTCTGAACAGAATTCGATTCATGCCTTTGCGCGCGCGGCCATGCCGTGGGCGACAACGAAACAACAGCCTGAACCGCTTTCAGAGGAACTCGAGATGACAGTCGGGAAAACAGTCGTAGACACGCTCGTGGTGGGCGCCGGGCAGGCCGGCGTCGCGATGAGCGAACATCTGGGCCGGCTCGGCGTGCCGCATCTGGTGCTTGAGCGCGACCGGATCGCCGAGCGCTGGCGCACCGGCCGCTGGGATTCGCTGGTGGCGAACGGCCCGGCCTGGCACGACCGCTTCCCCGGGCTCGAATTCGAGGAGCTCGATCCGGACGCGTTCGCGTCGAAGGATCGCGTGGCCGACTATTTCGAGGCCTACGCGAAGAAATTCCAGGCGCCGATCCGCACCGGCGTGGAGGTGACCAAGGTGGTGCGCAACGTGGGCCGCCCCGGCTTCACGGTCGAGACCAGCGACGGCACCATCGAGGCGAGCCGTGTGGTGGTGGCCACCGGCCCGTTCCAGATCCCGGTGATTCCGCCGATCGCGCCGCAAACCAGTTCGCTCACGCAGATCCACTCGGCCGACTACCACAACCCGGCGCAACTGCCGGCGGGCGGCGTGCTGGTGGTGGGCGCCGGCTCCTCGGGCGTGCAGATCGCCGACGAACTGCAGCGCGCCGGCCGCGACGTCTACCTGTCGGTCGGCCCGCACGATCGACCGCCGCGCGCCTATCGCAACCGTGACTTCTGCTGGTGGCTCGGCGTGCTCGGCAAGTGGGACGCCGAGGCGGCCGTGCCGGGCCGCGAGCATGTGACGATCGCCGTGAGCGGCGCGCGCGGCGGCCATACCGTCGATTTCCGCCGTCTCGCGCACCAGGGCGTGAACCTGGTCGGCCTGACGAAGTCCTTCGAGGGCAATGTCGTCACCTTCCAGGACGACCTGGTCGCCAACATCGCGCGCGGCGACGAGAACTACCTGTCGCTGCTCGACGAGGCCGATGCCTATATCGAGCGCAACGGCCTCGACCTGCCGGAAGAGCCGCAAGCGCGCGTGATTCCCGCCGATCCCGCCTGCCTGAGCGAGCCGCGGCTGGAACTCGATCTCGCCGCGGCCGGCGTCACCTCGATCATCTGGGCCACCGGCTACGCCACCGACTACCGCTGGCTGCAGGTCGACGCCTTCGACGCGAAGGGCAAGCCGCGCCACCAGCGCGGCGTGTCGGTCGAGCCGGGCATCTATTTCCTCGGCCTGCCGTGGCAGTCGCGCCGCGGCTCCAGCTTCATCTGGGGCGTCTGGCACGACGCGAAGCACGTCGCCGATCACATCGCGACGCAGCGCAAGTACCTCGACTACCGCGACAGCACGCAGCGCGAAGCCGCTGAACCGGCCGACGCGGCCGCCAGCCAGGCGCAAGCCCGGAACCAGACCAGCGAAATGGGAGTGAACTGATGCCGACGCATACCCGTATCCGGATGTTCAACACCAAGGATACCTATCCGAACCAGACGCTCGACAACGACCTGTGCCAGGCCGTGCGAGCCGGCAACACCGTCTACGTGCGCGGCCAGATCGGCACCGATTTCGACGGCAACCTGGTGGGCCTGGGCGATCCGCAGGCGCAGGCCGAGCAGGCGATGAAGAACGTCAAGCAACTGCTGGAGGAAGCCGGCAGCGATCTCTCGCACATCGTCAAGACCACCACCTACCTGATCGACCCGCGCTATCGCGAGCCCGTCTACCAGGAAGTGGGCAAGTGGTTGAAGGGCGTGCATCCGATCTCGACGGGGCTGGTGGTGAGCGCCCTGGGCCAGCCGCAATGGCTGATGGAGATCGACGTGATCGCGGTGATCCCCGACAGCTGGACGCCGCCCGCCGCGGCCTGAGCGGGAACGCTCAGCGCGGCCCCTCAGCGCGAACCCATACGAAGCCGCGGCAACGCGGCTTCCCGAATCAAGATTTCGAGGTACATCCATGAGCCAACCGACGCATACCCGTATCCGGATGTTCAATACCAAGGATACCTACCCGAACCAGACGCTCGACAACGACCTGTGCCAGGCCGTGCGGGCCGGCAATACCGTCTACGTGCGCGGCCAGGTCGGCACCGACTTCGACGGCAAGCTGGTGGGCTTGGGCGACCCGCGCGCGCAGGCCGAGCAGGCCATGAAGAACGTCAAGCAACTGCTGGAGGAAGCCGGCAGCGACCTCTCGCACATCGTCAAGACCACCACCTTCCTGATCGACCCGCGCTATCGCGAGCCGGTCTACCAGGAAGTGGGCAAGTGGCTCAAGGGCGTGTTCCCGATCTCGACGGGGCTGGTGGTGAGTGCCCTGGGCCAGCCGCAATGGCTGATGGAAATCGACGTGATCGCCGTGATCCCCGACAACTGGACGCCGCAACCGGCCTGAACTAGGCCAAGGAGCCGAACATGACTTTCTCGATCGTCGGACGATGTCAGGAAACCGGGCAGCTCGGCATCGCGATCAGCTCGTCGAGCATCGCGGTGGGCGCGCGCTGCCCCTGGGTGCGCGCGGGCGTGGGCGCGGTGGCCACGCAGAACGTCACGCTGCCGGCGCTGGGTCCGCAGATCCTCGACCTGCTCGAGGCCGGCCAGCTCGATCCGGCCGCCGCGCTCGATCGCGCGCTGTCGGCGAACGGCTGGAGCCAGTATCGCCAGGTGACGGTGATCGACGGGCAGGGCCGCACCGCGCTGTTCAGCGGCAAGGAATCGCTGGGCCTCTATCACGCGGTGGCGGGCGAGCAGTGCGTGGCCGCCGGCAACCTGCTCTCGCACCAGAAGGTGATCGAGGCGATGGTGCCGGCCTTCGAGGAGGCGCCCGGCATGCTCGCCGACCGGCTGCTGGCCGCCATGCAGGCCGCGATGGCCGCGGGCGGCGAGGCCGGCCCGGTGCATTCGGCGGCGCTCAAGGTGGTCGGCGACGTGGTCTGGCCGATCATCGACCTGCGCGTGGATTGGGCCGACGAAGATCCGATCGGCCAGCTCGCCGGCCTCTGGCAGGCCTACCAGCCGCAGATGGCCGACTACCTGACGCGCGCGATCAACCCGACCGCGGCGCCGAGCTATGGCGTGCCCGGCGATGAGTGAGATCGCCTCCATGCCCGCGGCGGCGGGCCGCCTCGGCAGCCGCGAGCTGCTCGGGAAGCTGATCGGCTTCGCCACGGTCAGCCGCGATTCGAACCTGGCGCTGATCGAGTTTGTCCGCGACTACCTGACGAGTTTCGGCGTCGAGAGCGAGCTGTTCTACAACGACGAGCGCAGCAAGGCGAACCTGTTCGCCACCATCGGCCCGCGCGATCGCGGCGGCGTGGTGCTGTCGGGCCATACCGACGTGGTGCCGGTGGACGGCCAGGCCTGGAGCGTCGAGCCGTTCCGCATGAGCGAGCACGACGGCAAGCTGTATGGGCGCGGCACGGCCGACATGAAGGGCTTCCTCGCCTCGGTGCTGGCGGCCGTGCCTGCCTTCGTCGAGCGCGCGCACGAAATCTCGATGCCCGTGCATCTGGCCTTCTCGTACGACGAGGAGGTCGGTTGCCTCGGCGTTCGGCCGATGCTGGCCGAGCTCGAGCGGCGCGAGCCGCGCCCGCGCCTGTGCCTGATCGGCGAGCCGACCGAGCTGAAGCCGGTGCTGGGCCACAAGGGCAAGCTGGCGATGCGCTGCCACGTGAAGGGCGCCGCCTGCCATTCCGCCTATGCGCCGTATGGCGTCAACGCGATCGAATACGCGGCCCGGCTGATCGGCCAGCTCGGCGAGATCGGTCGTCGCCTGGCCGAGCCCGAGCATCACGACGCGCGTTTCGATCCGCCGTTCTCGACCGTGCAGACGGGCGTGATCAAGGGCGGCCGCGCGCTGAACATCGTGCCGGCCGAATGCGAGTTCGACTTCGAGGTGCGTGCGCTGCCCGACTACGACGCGCAGGAAGTGGCCGACGATCTGCGTGCCTATGCCGACGCCGAGCTGCTGCCGAGGATGCAGGCGGTGCAGCCCGATACGGATATCCGCTTCCAGCCGCTGAGCGCGTATCCGGGGCTGGCGACCCCGCCGGCCAGCGAGGCCGCGCAACTGCTGGCGCTGCTGTCGGGCTCGACCGAGTTCGGCACGGTGGCGTTCGGCACCGAGGGCGGCCTGTTCGAGCGCGCCGGGATCCCGACCGTGGTTTGCGGCCCCGGCAGCATGGACCAGGGGCACAAACCCGACGAGTTCGTCAGCCTCGAGCAGCTGCAGCGCTGCGACGCGATGCTGGCCCGTTTGGTCGAGCACCTGACGACGGTCTGAAACGACGAACGGCCCGCATGCAAATGCGGGCCGTCTGCCTTGGTCGACCCACGCCTGAAACTTGCTTGGGCGGCATGCTGACCGGCAGCAAAATTCGCAGCGGCCGACCTATTGCACCTGCGAAGTAGGGCGAATGACGATCTCGTTGACGTCGACATTGGCCGGTTGTTCGATCACGTAAGCAATCGCGTTCGCCACCGCGCCGACGGGAATGGCTTTCCTGTACAGCTCGATGATGCGGCTGGACTCGCTGCCGGTGGTTTTGTTCTGCATGCCGCTGTCCACCGCGCCCGGCGAGATGGTGGTCACGCGAATCGCCTCGCCGACTTCCGATCTCAGCCCCTCCGAAATGGCTCGGACCGCGAATTTCGAGCCGGAATGGACCGCGCCGCCCGGCGAGAACACCTTGACGCCGGCCACCGATCCCATGTTGATGAAATGGCCGGACTGCTGCGCTTGAAAGACCGGCAGCGCCGCGGCGATGCCCCAGAGTACCGACTTGATGTTGAGGTCGATGGTGGTCTCCCACTCGGCGGTGTTCAACTCCGCCATCGGCCTGATGTACATGACGCCGGCGCAGCCCACCAGCACGTCCAGCCTGCCGAAGTCGGCGACCACCGAGTCGACCATCGTCTTGACCTGGTCCCTGTCGGTGGCGTCGACGCGATATCCCTTGACATCCCCGCCGGCCTCGGCGATCGATTCGACGACCGCGGCGAGCCGCGCCTCGTGCAGGTCGGCGATCGCCATGCGGGCGCCCCGGGATGCGAGTAGCCGTGCCGACGCCGCGCCGATGCCGCCTGCGCCGCCGATGATCAAGACGACTTTGTTTTCGATGCCTTCGTTCAAGTTGACCTCTGCTGGAATCAGGAAAATGTTTCGGTGCGTTGCCTGCGTTCACCACTCGAATCGGGTGGGCTTGCCGCGCTCGAGCGCGGTGAGACGGGTGCCGACACCGAGCGCCTGGAACACCGCCGCGAGTTCGTCGGCGTTTTCCGTGTTGTGCCGCCAGCCTTCGTTGTGGACCGCGAGAATCGACGCATTCGGAAACGCATGCGCGGCCGCGAGCGCGTCGTTGCTGTCCATGGTCATTTGAAATCGGCCGCGAGGTTCGGCGGCGCCGGTAAACAGGATGACCAGCTTCGGGGAATATCGCTTGGCGATATCGGCCGTGCCCTCATACCAGACCGTGTCTCCGGTCACGTAGATGGCGTCGCCGGGTTCGTTCTCGCCGATCAGGAAGCCAATGACATCGCCGGAAAGCGGCTCGATGCCGACTGGCCCATGGCGGGCCGGGGTGCCAGTGATGTAAAGGCTCTGACCGTCCGGACCGTGCAGCTTGGTCGTTTCGTGCGGGGCGAGGCCGACAGCGTTGCCTTGCAGGCGCTGCTCGCCGGACTGGGTCGTGTAAGCGACCTCGACGGACGGGAGCATGGCGCGCCCGGCGTTGTCCAGATTGTCGAAGTGGTGATCGTGGCTGAGCAGGATCGCGTCGACTCGACCGATTTGCTCGGGCGACAGTGCGGGGCCGGTGGTTTTGTGAAATTCGATCGGCTTGTCCTTGTAGGGGTTGTAGATCCCCGGGGGATCGAATGTCGGATCGGTCAGCAGGCGAAATCCGCCGATTTCGATCACCACGGTCGGGCCGCCGATCAAGGTGATGTTTGTGGTTGTCATGGGTTGCTCCTTCAACTCGATTTCGAGGGCGCGGCACCTGCGTGCCTGATGAACCGCGATGGATGAACGCAAGTCGTCCTGCGCAGTGACGCCAGGCGATCGTGTTCGTCGCTACGCCGCGACTCGATGCCATCCTAAGCAACGGTGTGTCGTTTCGAAATTCCCCAATCTCGAACAATGGCTGATCGATTTCGTGCAGCCTCGAAGCGATCGCTTTTCTGGCCCGTGCTGCCTGGTCATTCCTGCATGGCCGCCAAACGCTTCATCGTGGATGCAAAGGTCGCGCCGGCGTTTCTGGCGAAATTCACCGAGGCGTTCGAGCGGGTCGTGATAGGCGACCCCATGGATGAAAGGACGACGCTCGGGCCGCTTTCGTCGATCGCGGCTCGCGACAATCTCGCCGGCCAGGTCGAACGTGCCGTCGCACACGGCGCTCGCGTCCACCTGGGTGGTCGCGCCGTGTCGGGGCCGGGCGCCTTCTATGAGCCGACGATCCTGACCGGGGTGCGCCGCGACAACCCGGCCTATTTCGAAGAATTTTTTGGACCGGTCGCCCAGATCTACGTTGTGAATGGCGACGAGGAAGCGGTCGCGCTGGCCAACGACTCACGATACGGCCTCGCGAGCTCGATCTTCTCGACCGACATCGATCGCGCGAAACGGGTGGGAGCGCGGATCGAAACCGGCGCGGTGTGGATCAACACGATGACGAGCTCCGCGCCCGAGCTGCCCTTTGGCGGCGTGAAGCGCTCCGGCTATGGTCGAGAACTGTCCGAACTCGGAATCAGGGAGTTCATCAACCACAAGTTGGTCCTTGTCGGCAAGGCGGCCTGACAATGGCGGCGGCGCCGGATACCATGGCTTGTCGCTGCACGTCGAGCTGGTCGACGCCGGTGCCGCACTTGTTACCGCGCCCTCACCCCCGCGACACCGAACTCAACTCCGTCAACCTTTCCCGGCAGAAATCCACGAACAACTGCGCCGGCTTGGTCAACTGTCCGCGCTTGAGACGCGCGCTCACCAGCCCCGAGCGCGCCACCGGTTCGCTGATGTCGATCGTCACCACCTTCTTGCCGTCGTAGGTGCATTCCGAATGCGGGCGCGTGACCAGCAGCGAGAAGCCGAAGCCCTGGCCGACCATGCCGCGCACCATCTCGATCGAGGGCGAGCCGAACACGATGTTGGGCGTGAGGCCGAGCGCATGGAACAGGCTCACGAAGTAGGTACGGCTCGGCTGCACGTCGAGCAGGATCATCGGCTCGACGCTGAGGTCGCGCAGCGACACCTGCGACTGCCCGGCGAAGCGATGATTCTCGGGCAGCAGCACATAGGGCTTCTGCGCCGGCATCAGCGGCTCGGTCTCGATGGTGCCGTCGAGTTCGTGGTCGTAGAGGAAGGCGACATCGAAGGTGCCGGCGGTGAGCCCTTGCACCAGCTCCTGCTGCTCGCCGTCGCGGATCCGGATGTTGACGCCGGGGTACAGCTCGCGAAAGCCCGCGATCAGTTGCGGCAGGTACAGGGGCGCCACGGTCTCGAAGCAGCCGATGTCGATCTGCCCCGTCACCACGTCGTTGTCGGCCAGCGCGTTCTGCTCGAACTCGTGCGCCATGCGCAGCAGTTCCTGGGCCTTGCGATAGAAGCGCGTGCCGCTCGGCGTGAGCGACACGCCCTGCGCATGGTGGCGGATGAAGAGCTTCACGCCGAAGCTCTCCTCCAGGCCCTTGATCGCGTTCGAGATCGAGGGCTGGGCGATGAAGAGCTGGCGCGAGGCCTCGGCCACGCTGCCGGCCTCGACCGTCGTCACGAAATACTTCAGTTGTCTCAGTGTATAGAAGGCCACGGGTACCCCTGCTGCTGCGCCGATCCAGTCGGCACCTTACCGCATGACGGGCGCCCGCGTGCGGGCCGCCAGCCGATATTTATCCTATCCCGCGAACATAATTTTTATTTCCTGGCGTCGCCGCCTGGGCCCGGCGAGGCTACTGGGCGGTCGGCCGCAGCCGCGAGGTGTCGTAGCCCAGGGCGGCGGCGCGCTCGAACAGCATGCGCCGGAGCTGGGCCGAAGGACGCGCCTCGCGCGTCAGGATCCAGAGGAAGCGGCCCGAAGGTTCGCCGACGATCGACCAGGTGTAGTCGTCGGCGTGATCGAGCACCCAGTAGTTGCCGACGTAGAACGGTCCCCAGAACGACACTTTCAGCTTCGCGCCCCGGCTGTCGGGAACCCGCTTGGCACGGCCCAGCGATTCGCGCGCCGGCCCGTCGGGCGCGCCTTGCCGGCAGGCGTTGCGCACCTCGATCAGGCCGTCGGCCCGCAGCGAATAGTCGGCGGTGACGCCTTCGCAGCCGCGCTCGAAACGGTTCTCGTAGCGCGCCAGCTCGAACCAGCGCCCCAGGTAGCGCTCGAGTTCGACTTCCTTGGCTGGCTCGGGCACCTTCGCGTTGCCCTTGGGGCCGCCGGCGAGCGCGGCGCATCCGGCCAGCACCGCGACGGCCGCGATGAAAAGAGCCCAGCTTCCATAAGTACCGAGAATTCCAGCTTTCATGTGTGCTCCAGGGGAAAAGGGGAATACCGAGGCAAGGGCGCGAAGCCTGCCGCGCTCAGGCGCCGGGCTTGGCCCGTGCACCGCGCGCCGGCGGCGCCTCGCCGTCCCCGAAGAAGCCCCGCTCGCGCGCCCAGACGATGGCTTCCGTTCGGCTGTGCACGTCCAGCTTGCCGTAGATCGTCGCCACGTGGTTGCGCACCGTATTGGGCGACAAATTCAGCTTGATTGCGATCTCCTTGTCGGCCAGGCCGCGGCACAGCAGGTCGAACACCTCGCGCTCGCGCCCCGTCAGGTCCGACAACTGGGCGCCGGCATCGGGCGAGTTGGTGCGGCGCACGTTGGCGAGCTTCTCGATCAGCATGCGGCTGAACCAGGACGCGTCCTGCATCGCCGTCTCGATGGCCAGCACCATTTCCGTCTCGCTGCGCTTGCGATCGCTGATGTCGAGCAGGGCGAACAGGATGCAGTCCTGATCGTGGATGCTGACCGAATCGGCGGAGATCAGGCAGTCGCGCACCTCGCCGTCATGGCTGCGGATCTGGATGTCGACGTTCAGCAGCCGGCTGTCGCGCGTGAGCAGGGCGGCGGCATGCCCGAAGGCGTCCACGTCCACCCACAGGCCGATGCTCGAGACCGACTTGCCGCGGATCTCGTCGAGCGGATAACCGGTCAGCGCGATGAAGGCGTCGTTCACGTCGAGCATCTCGAAGCGCTCGGCGGTGACGATCGCGGTGGCCACGGGCGCGACGCGGAACGCCTTGGCGAAGCGCTCCTCGCTCTGCCGCAAGGCGTGCTCGGCCTGCTTGCGTGGTTCGAGGTCCATGAAGGTGAACAGCATGCAGGGCTCCTCGCCGATGTCGATCGGCTGCCCGGCCACCACCACCGCCTTGGTGCCGCCTTGCGGCAGCTTGAGCACGGCTTCCATCTGCGGGATGGTCGCACCCTCGCCGAGGCGCTCGATCGCCAGTTCGCGGCGCTCGGCGTTCTCCAGCACGTCGACCTCGTAGACGGTGCGATCGAGCACGTCGTCGCGCTGGTAGCCCGTCATGTCGAGAAAACCCTGGTTGACCTTGACGTAGCGGATGTCGCTGAGCCGGCAGATCACGGCGGGCGCCGGATTCGCGTTGAAGGTCCGCTCGAAGCGCTGCTCCGCGCTGGCCAGCTCGGTGGCGTCGTGCAGCACCAGCGCGAGGCAATCGGGCTCGCCCGCCGAGTTGGTCAGCACCAGGCTGCGGATCCGGTGCACCCAGCTCTGCTCCTCGTCGTCGGCGCGGAACACTTCCACGGTCACGTCGCTGAATTCCTCGCCGGAGATCACGCGGTCCATCGGGTAATGGCCTGCTTGCACCGGATGATTGTTCCGGTAGCGCAGCCGGAAGCGCTCGCGGTATTCGGTGACGTTCGCGCCGAGTTCGTCGAGCGTGTGTACCCCGTGCATCTCCAGCGCGGCGTCGTTGGCCCAGACGATGCGCTGGTCCGGCTCGACCAGGATCACGCCCTCGGTGAGCCCGGCGATGATCTGGTGCAACTGGCGCCGGTCGGTATGCGATTTGAGCGCCTGCTCTTCGTTAACGGCTTCGTTCATGGCTGGTGTTCCGGATGACGTGCCGGGTCGTTCCGGCGTGGCTCGGGCGGGTTGCCCGGGCGGCGGCGTGCCTGCGGAATCTTCGCCGGCGGGCGGTCGCCATGCAAGGGACGGATGCACCGGGTGGGGTAGTGCATTCATACCGTGGCGTCACCAGGCAGGCGGCCGCGCGCCCCGGACACGCCCGAAACACGGTGCTCTGGCCGGCTGGCAGGCGTTCCAGCCTGCCTCGCGCGAGGCAGGCTGGATAGGCCAAACATACTAGTCCAACTGGTCAATTTCTACGGAGACGGGCCGATCCGTGCCTCGCTAAAGTGGCCGGCATCGGATTCGCGATCCGGCCCATGCCGGCCGGCGCGACCGAGCGGGGCACGCGCCCCGCGCCCGTCGGTCTCGCAAGCCGGCCAGGGGCATCCATGCCGACGACCGGCGGGTCGTTCATCTTGACCAGGAGAGACACCATGTTCGAAAAGACCGAAGGCCGTGCCCAAAACCTCGCCGGCAAGGTCCAGGAAGCGGTCGGCGACGTGATCGGCGATCGCGGCACGCAATTCGAGGGACGCGCGCGCCAGGTCGCGGGCCGGATGCAGGAGTCCTATGGCGGCGCGCTCGACCAGTTGCGCGACGTGACTGCCAGCCAGCCGCTCGCCGCGCTGGCGACGGTGGCCGCCCTGAGCTTCGTGATCGGCGCACTCTGGTCGCGCCGCTGACGCGCCGCCTGCGCGAGCCCCCGGGCATGACCCGGCGGCCGCGCAATGGTCCGACCGCCGTTGCAGTCTGTCCGCACAGCTCCCGGCCACGATGCCGGGGAGGAACATCGATAACAAGCAAGGAACTGACATGAGCCGATATCTCTCGCCGGGCGACCCCGTGGTCGCCGTCTCCGCGACGCGAATTTCCTGGGGCGCCGTGTTCGCCGGGGTGCTGCTGGCCTCGATGACCTATCTGTTTCTGGGGGTGCTGGGCACGGCGCTGGGCGCCGGCAGCTTCGACCCGCTCGGCCAGCGCGATCCGTTCGCCGGCTTCGGTACCGGCGCCGGCATCTGGCTGGGTGTGTCCACCCTGATCTCGCTGGCGGTGGGCGCGTTCTTCGCCGGCCGCTCGGCGATCCGGCGCGGCGCCCTGCACGGGGTGCTCAGCGGATCGGTCTCGATCCTGGTCACGGTCTACCTGCTCGCGGGCCTGGCCGGCAGCGCGATCGGCGCGGCCTCGGGCCTGGCGAAGGCAGGCCTGTCGCTGGCCGGGCAGGGCGTGGCGGCTGCCGCGCCGGGGCTGGCCTCGGGGGTGGCCGGTGCCTTGCACAAGAACGGCGATTCGTTCGATTTCGCGAACTGGCAGGGCCGCCTGGATACCCTGCTGCGCCAGACCGGCAAGCCGGAGCTCGACCCGTCGAACCTGAAGCAGGGCGCCCGCGAGGCGATGAACGACGGCAAGGCGGCGGCCAGCGATGCCGCGGCCAATCCGCAGCAGGCCCCCGACGAATTGAGCGCCTGGTTCGCCAGCCTGCGGCAGCGTGCCAATCCGGCCTTGAATGCCGCCGACAAGACCGCGCTCGTCAACCTGATCATGGCGCGCACCGGGAAGAGCCGGGCGCAAGCCGAGCAGATCGCCGACAATTACGTGCAGGCCTATGACCAGGCGGTCGCGAAATACCAGGCCTTGAAGCAGCAGGCCGAGCAGCGGGCCCGCGAGGCCGGCGAGGTCGCGGCCAGGAAGGTCAGCCAGGCGGCCTGGGCCGGGGCGGCGCTGCTGCTGCTGGGTATGATCGTCTCGGGGCTGGCCGGTTTCGCCGGATGCCGCAGCAATCCGGATCGGGAAGCGGCCCGCGTCTGACGCTGACCCGCCCGCCGGCGGACGTTGCCGGCGGGCGACTTCATCAGGGAGGGAGTCGATGTTTTCCAGCTTGAGGAAATGGCAGAACGTGGCGCGATTCTCCGCGTCGCGCCTGAGCGACTACGCGAACCTCGCGGCCGTCGAACTGGAGATCGCCCGGCAGCGGCTCCTGCGCGACCTGATGCTTTATTCGCTGCTGGGGCTCAGCGCGATGTTCGGGCTGGCCTTCGTCTGCGTGGCCGTGATCGTGAGCGCGGCGAGCACGCCCTATCTGATCGAAACCACCTGGGCGGTGGCCGGCTTCTGGGTGCTGGTGGGCCTGGGCGCGTTCGTGGCGGTGCGCCGGCGCGATGCGGCCGGCACCTTCCAGGCGCTCCAGGACACCTGGCAGCGCGACATCGAGGCGATTCGGGAGAGCCTGCGATGACATCCCGATCCGATTCCGAAAGCCGTCCGCTGGCCCGTCGCGAGGCCCTGCTCGTCGACATGGCGCGATCCCGCGCCAGCCTCCTGCAAGCCAACGACAAGATCGCCGCCGCGCGGCGCCTGCCGCCGGGCGGTCGCACCGCGAGCCCCGTCGTCAGGCGCTCCGGCATCGACGGCGCGGCCGTGGCGACCGTTGCCGTCCTGCTCGCCGGCGCGCTGGTGCTGCGTCCGGGGCGCCTGCTGCGGCTCGCCATGCGCGCCGGGCTGAGCGGCGCGATCGAGCGCATCATGCGTGATGCGCTGGCCGGGCGACGGGGGCGCGAATCAAGCCGCGACTGACGACATCCGCCTCCTGACGAAATGTAAGACTGTTGCGTCGTCGATTCGATATCGATGATTCGAGCCGTGTTTTCCAGCGGAAATCCGCGAAAACCGGCTCGAAATCGCCAAAACCGTATCTGGGAGAGGTTCCGCTCCCGTCTCCATCCCCTCCCGCCCCGCCCCCGAATCGGTGCATGCGCGCACCGCTTTCGTGCCGGAACTGTTTCACTTCCGGACATAGCAAAAAGCTTTGCAAGACACACTAAAACGATATTTCTCATTTCTTTTCGGCTTCGCTAAATTTGCCTCACATCAAAGCGGGCCGGCCCGGAAGGGCTTGCCGCGGCACCGGCGCCAAGCTCGCCGCGCATTCGAAATTGATTCGGATATCGAAACAGGAACGGATTCGGGGCAGGGTGGCGGCAGCGATGCCGGCTGATGATCGCAGGGGTCCGGGCGAGCCCTGGACCGGACCAGCGCGGTTGCCCGCGCACGCAAGGAGACACCATCGTGAGCACCCCGGAGCGCAATGCGTCCCCGTTGATTGAGAAACACACGATCGGCTACGTGCCGCCCGAGGACCGCCACGGCAAGGTGCGCGACCTGTTCACGCTCTGGTTCGGCGGCAATATCGCGCCGCTGCCGATCGTGACCGGCGCGCTCGGCGTGCAGATCTTCCACCTGAACCTGTTGTGGGGCATCGTCGCGATCATCGTCGGCCAGGCGGTGGGCGGCGTGCTGATGGCGCTGCACTCGGCGCAGGGCCCGCAGATGGGCATCCCGCAGATGATCCAGAGCCGCGCGCAGTTCGGCTCCTGGGGCGCGCTGCTGGTCACCGTGATCGCAGGCGTGATGTACGTCGGCTTCTTCGCCTCGAACATCGTGCTGGCCGGCAAGTCGCTGCACGGCATCTCCTCGGCGGTGCCGCTGCCGGTGGGCATCGTGATCGGCGCGCTGGGCTCGGGCCTGATCGGCATCATCGGCTATCGCTTCATCCACATCCTCAACCGGATCGGCACCTGGGTGCTGGGCATCGGCATAGTGGTGGGCTTCTGGTACATCTTCACGCACGTCGGCACCGCCGATTTCCTGACGCGCGGCGGCTTCAACTTCGCCGGCTGGCTGGCCACCGTGTCGCTCTCGGCGCTCTGGCAGATCGCCTTCGCCCCCTACGTCTCCGACTATTCGCGCTACCTGCCGGCCGACGTGAAGGTGTCCTCGACCTTCTGGGCCACCTACCTGGGCTGCACCATCGGCTCGTCGCTGGCCTTCGTGTTCGGCGCGGTCGCGGTGCTGGCCGTGGCGCCGGGCGTCGACACGATGGACGCCGTCAAGCAGGCCACCGGCCCGTTCGGTTCGCTGATGCTGGTGCTGTTCCTGCTCAGCGTGATCAGCCACAACGCGCTGAACCTGTACGGCGCGGTGCTGTCCTCGATCACCTCGATCCAGACCTTCGCCTGGCGCTGGATTCCCACCGCCCGCGCGCGCGCCGTGTTCTCGATCGTGATCCTGGCCGCCTGCTGCTACTTCGCGATCGGCGTGTCGACCAACTTCGTGTCGAGCCTGGTGGACCTGGTGCTCGCGCTGCTGGTGGTGCTGGTGCCCTGGACGGCGATCAACCTGATCGACTTCTACGTGATCCACAAGGGCGACTACGACATCCAGTCGATCTTCCGCGTGGACGGCGGCATCTACGGCCGCTTCAACCCGCAGGCGCTGATCGCCTACGCGGTGGGCATCCTGGTGCAGATCCCGTTCATGAACACGCCGATGTACGCGGGCCCGGTGCCGGGTTACCTGGACGGCGCGGACCTGTCCTGGGTGATCGGGCTGGTGCTGACCTCGCCGCTGTACTACTGGCTGGCCACGCGCGACACGGCGTATCGCCGCCGCCAGGCCGATGCGCGGGCAACCGCCGGCGCCGCGCGCTGAGCGAGGACGCGTTAAAGAGGAAGGGCCCGTGCACGATGCACGGGCCCGCAATGACAAAGCCGCGTGGACCGAAAGGCCCACGCGGCTTTGTCGTTGTAGGGGCGATGCGGGCCGGCTCAGGCCTGCGCGCCGCTGGCCGAACGCTTGTCGAACAGGTAGTGCGCGACGCCCCATTCGCGGCCGTGCCGATAACCGAACAGCCCGGCCACCGCCATGTAGAACATGCGCCAGCGCTGGAACACGATCGGCGCGTCGTCCTCGCCAAAGGTCTCGCGCAGGATCGGCAGCACCTGCTCGTGGGCCGCGTCGAGCGAGGCCAGCCAGTGGTTGGCGGTGCGCTGGTAGTGCGTGCCGTCGAGCCACCATTGCTTCTCGACGCGCAGGTGATCCTGGAAGCGCAGCAGCAGGTCGGCCGAGGGCATGGTGCCGCCGCCGAAGAAGTGTCGCGACATCCAGTCGTTGCCGTCCTGCGCCGTGAAGTGATACGCGATCAGGCGGTGCGCGAACAGGTGTACGAACAGCTTGCCGTCGTCGCTCATCCAGTGCGAGATCTTCGCGAGCAGCGCGCGATAGTTCTTCATGTGCTCGAAGTTCTCGATCGACAGCACGCGGTCGAAGCCGGCGTCGCCGGCGGCGAATTCATAGGTGGCCACGTCCCCGATGACGATCTTCAGGTTGGTGATGCCGCGCGCGGCGGCGCGCTGCTCGATGAATTCGCGTTGCCGCGCCGAGTTGGTGAGCCCGACCACCTGCGACTGGCGATAGCGCTCGGCCAGCCACAGCGATTGCGCGCCCCAGCCGCAGCCGATATCGAGGATGCGCTGGCCGTCCACCAGCTCGGCGCGCTCGCCATACAACTCGAGCATCGCGTCCTCGGCATGCGCGAGCGTGTCCTCGCCCTGCGGGAAGTAGCAGCAGGACTGCTTCATGCGCGGGCCCAGATAGGCCTCGAAGAAGCTGGCCGGCATGTCGTGCAGTTCGCGGCTGGTGGTCTGCGCGTCGGCGATCAGCGGGGCGCGGTTCAGTTCCTCGACGAAGGCGTTCAGCGCGTCGATGCGCGCCACGTCGTCGTCGACGTGCTCGGCGCGCAGCTTCTGCCACAGCAGCGCGCTGATGCCGCCGCGGATCACCGAGTCGGAGATTCGCCCGCGCTCGCAATAGCGGATGAACCAGCCATCGGTGTCGGTGACGGACTTCGAGTCGAAGGTGGTCGCAGTCATGATCGTGGGCTCCGTTCGTAGGAATCGTTATGGTCGGCCGCCGGCGGCGGTCGCGGGATGGAGGAGGCCGGCGCGTCTCTCGGGCACGCCGGATGTCTGGCCCCGAATCGGCATCGCCGGGGCGGCGAAGATGCGGTTACGTGCGTTTGCAGCATGACGCGACAGCGCCGCCGTGGGCGGCCCGCGTCGATCGTCAGGAGCACTCAGGTTGCGGTGCGAAAAAAAATCGACCGCGGCAAACGCGGGGAAGGGCAAGGAGGGACAGGTCGGAGACAGGCCGCACGCCATCGGCGTGCTCGTCGCGCGGTTTGCATCGTGGGAAATGAAAACGCTACGCATCGCCTCTCCTGGCGGATGAATGCTTCCATTTTCATTAAGTCGGGCCGCAGGTCAATACGGGGGAATGCCCAGCCAGAAACGACAGGATTCGCGCGCGGCGTTGAGCGCGGTGAAACGCCGACAGGCGCCGGGAGGCCTCGGCCGGCGCGACTGCCAGCACTGCCATCGACTGCCACGATGCGGCCCGGCTGGCGGTTTTCGCCCGGCGGCCGCGCCGGCGCGGCCCGGCGCGATTAACAAAATCAAGGGCTTGCGACAGGCCCGGGCGGCGCGGCACATCTGGCACGCGACTTGTGTAGGGGAGCGCAGTTCATGTGCCCGCGTCAGCGCGGGCGATCGATTCCCCGAGGTCCGTCTTGCCCGATCGTTCCATCCTTTCTCGTCTCCCCGGCTTGTCGCCAGGCCGATCCCGCTTTCCAGCCGCTGCATCCGATTCCCTGGCGGGAGGGCGCGGATGACCATCGCCCTGATCCTCGGCGCGCTGGTGGGCGCGGTGCTCGGCCTGACCGGCGCGGGCGGCGGCATCCTCGCGGTGCCGGCCCTGGTGGCCGGGCTCGGCTGGACCATCCAGCAGGCCACGCCGGTGGCCCTGATCGCGGTGGCGGGCAGCGCCGCCATCGGCGCGCTGGAAGCGTTCCGGCGCCGGCTGGTGCGCTACCGCGCGGCGCTGCTGATGGCCGCCGCCGGCGTGCCGGCCACCTCGCTGGGCGTGCGCGCGGCGCAGGCGCTGCCCCAGCGGCTGCTGCTGGCGCTGTTCGCGGTGGTGATGCTGGTGGTGGCGGCGCGGCTCTGGCGGCAGGTGCGCGCCGGCCGCGCCGAGGCGGTCGATCATTCGCCGCTGTGCGTCGGCCATATGAACCCCGACACCGGGCGCCTGGCCTGGACGCCGGCCACCGCCGCCGCGCTGGCGGGCACCGGCGCCGTCACCGGCCTGATGACGGGCCTGCTCGGCGTGGGCGGCGGCTTCATCATCGTGCCGATGCTGCGCAAGCTGACCGACGTGCCGATGCACGGCGTGGTCGCCACCTCGCTGATGGTGATCGCGCTGGTGGGCACGGGCGGCATCGCCTCGACGATCGCGCATGGCACGCCGGTGCCGGTGGAGGTGGCGCTCTGGTTCAGCGCGACCACGGCGGCCGGAATGGTGGCGGGGCGCCTGGCTTCGCGGCGGCTCGCGGCGCGCCATGTGCAGACGGGTTTCGCCGTGGTGCTGACGCTGGTGGCGGCCGGCTTGCTGGCCAAGGCGGCGTTCGGCGCCTGAGGGCGGGCGGCGGGCGCGTGCCGGCTTGGGCCAAGCGAGCGCCGCCGCTGTATCATGCCGTCCCACGGGGGAACCGTGGGACGGTCGAGGTTGAAGGCACGGCCCGGGGTTCGAAGCAGGAACCATCACAATTCAAACGACCAACGGGCCAATGAAATTCTGGCTGATCAACGGGAAGGCCGAATCGATCCGATTCGGCGACGACAGCTTGGGAATCGAATCGCGTCGCCGCGTGCGTATTGCCGTCGGCGACGCCTTGTTTCTCGGCAACGGCATGGGCCATATCGAGCCGATGCTCTATGTGGTCGAGGCCGTGGAGATGAAGGAGCGCGACGCGGCGCCGGAGCTGCCGGAAGACTTCGCGCTGGGCTATCAGTTGCCGATCGAGGATGAGGGCAAGGTCTATCGCTATCGCTTCGAACTCGGGCGCAAGCTGGGGCTGGACCATCCGCTCGAACTCGACGATTTCCTCTACAGCCTCAGCTTCGTCAAGCGCCTGGAGGTGCCGGAACGGCATTTCCGCTTTCCGTTCCGCGAGATTCCCCAGGTCGACGCCGACGTGCTGCTCAACAATCGCATCTTCGTCTCGCGCACGGCCTTTTATTCGCTCTATTACGCCTTGCCGGCGCGCACGCGCATCGAGTTCGACCATCGCGAGGCATTGAACCCGTCCCGGCAGGCCAGCTACCGGGCGAGGCTCGAACGGCTGATCGGCTTCGTCGAGGCGCGCATCCTGCCGGTCGGCGAGATGCTGGTGGAGGCCAATGCGCAATGGCGGAAACTGCGCGCCGCCGAGCGCATCGGCACCTTCGACGCCGTGCATTTCGCCGACGAGGACACGCGCGGCAGCGCATCGGCGGGCCGCCAACTGCGCGCCTTCGAGGCGCTGTTTGCCGAGCTCGAGCCGCTGCCCGATGACGCCGCGAACCCGAACCGGATCGTGCTCGAGTCGCTGGACGATCTGCAGCGGCTGCCGCCGAGCTATCTCGACATCGACCTCGGCTCGGTCGACGGCGGTTTTCTCACGCAGCTGATGGCCTTCGTCTCCAGCGACGGCAATCGCACCAGCGAACTGAGCTTCGAACGGACCTTCGCCGCACGATGAAACGAATCGATCTGCTGAAACACCTGCGCGCCGTCAAACACACGCTCGCGGATGCCGCTGTCTGGAGCACCCACGCGGCGGTGGACACGGACCAGGATTCCTATGTCTTCGAATTCCTGTGTTTCCTGAACCTGTGCGCCGAGCTCGAGGCCGGTCACGAGCTCGAGGTGGTAACGCGCAAGAAGAAGGCGGTGTGGCCCAAGGGGCCGGCGCTCAAGTGCAATTTTTCCTACGCGAGGATCACGCCGAAGGCCGGCGGCGCGCACGAATACGATCTCAACCCCGGCATCAAGATCAGCGACCGCTACGGCAAGCTGCGCGCGCCCGATATCTCGATCACGGAAAAGACCGGCGATGCGACGCCGGCCTTCGGGCAGGTGACCGCGATCTGGGACGCGAAGTTCTCCGAGCGTGCCGGCTCGCCGATCGGCGACACCAACGTCAGCGACTTCCTCTACACGGCGCAGCAGCTCGGCTTCCCGCGCGTGCCGCCGGGGCCGTTCCACGGCGTGGGTGGCGGCGTTTATGCGCGCTCGGGGCTGATCACCAACGCGCAGCCGTCGAGCGAACCGGACCAGGTCTATGTGGATCACGGCATGCACGAAGTCAGCGGGTTTCCGCTGGCGATCGCGATGCGGCCGGCGTATCCGGCGGCGGTGACTGCCGGGGCGGCGGTGGCGGTAGTGGCGCCGCCGGCCCCCGTTGCGAACCCTGCCGCTGCTGCCCTCATGGCTCTCGGTGGTGGTGCGGTGGCTGCCGCTGCCGTTGCACCGGCTGCGGCGATGGCGGCGCCGTCGTCCGCCGGTGCGGTGGCGCCTGCGGCTGCTGTTGCTGCGCTATCGTCCGCCGGTGCGGCGGTGCCCGCGGCGGCTGCTGCGCCGTCGTCTGCCGGTGTGGCGGTTCCCGCGGCGGCGGCGGCGCCGTCGTCCACCAGTACGGTGGCGCCTGCGGCTGCTGCTGCGCCCTCGTCCGCCGGTGCGGCAGTGCCCACGGCGGCAGCGCCGGCGCCCTCGTCGCCGGCCTCGACCTAAGCGTCCTCGGTCGACGTCGAGGCCGCCGCCACGGGCGCGGCCACTGCCGCCGGCGGCGCCCCCGATACGCGTCGCACCAGGATCGCGGCCAGCAGCGGCGCGATCGCGAATACCGCGAACAGCCAGGCAGCCGCCTGCCGTGCGCCGTCCAGGCCACCCGGCTCGGTGAAGCCGCCGAGATTCGCGACCAGCCCGGCCAGCGCCGAGCCGATCGCCGTCGCGTAAAGCTGGACCGTGGTGAGCGAGGCGGAAGCGAGGTCTTCCTGGCCGGCGGGCGCGCGCGTCAGCACCTGCGTGAGCAGATGCGGCCAGCCCATCCCGACGCCGAGCCCGACCGCCACCAGCGCGCCGCACAGCGCCGCCATACCCGCGCCGGCGGCCAGCAGGCCCGGCACCGGCATCAGCAGCGCGAGCGCGAGCAAGGCCAGCGCGACCAGCACCGGCCCGCCGCGCATCAGCACGCGCGCCGCGCGCGGGCCGCGGCCCGAGCCGACCAGCGAGCCGATCGACCAGCCGGCCGCCATCAGGGCGCTCAGGTAGCCGGCCAGCAGCGGCGGCTGGGCATGGATCGTCTGCAGGAAATACGGCACGAAGATCTCGGTGGTCACGCCGATCCCGAGCAGGCTCATGCAGGCGTAGATCGCGCCGAGCGGCTGGCGCAGCGAATAGGCGCCGCTCGGCAGCAGTCTCACGCGCGGGTCGCGCTCCAGGCGCGCGATCCAGAGCGTGAGCGCGACGCCGACGGCGATGCCGGCCACGTTCGCCGCGGCGCTGCGCGACAGGCTCGCCACCGACACCACCAGCACCGAGGCGGCCAGCAGCAGGATCCGGCCGAGCGCGGCGGGCGCGGCCGGGACGCGTTGCGTCTGTCGTGCCGGCAGTTGCGTGATCACGATCAGGGCCAGCAGGGCCGCGATCGGCAGCAGGGCGAGGAAGGCCAGCCGCCAGTGGCCCGATTCGGCGAACAGGCCGCCGATCGCCGGGCCGCAGAGCGTGGCGATGCCCCACATGCCCGACACCATGCCCATGCCGCGCGACCAGAGCCGCGGCGCGAACACGATGCGGATCAGCGCGTAGCTGAGCGCGACCAGGATCCCGCCGCCGAAACCCTGCGCCACGCGCCCGGCCAGCATCCAGGGCATGTCGCGCGCGGCCGCGCAGGCCAGCGTGCCGGCGCAGAACACCGCCAGCGCGACCAGGTACGCGGCGCGCGGCCCGACCCGGGCCAGCAGGTTGGTCGACAAGGGCGCGCCGACGATCGAGGCCGCCATGAACAAGGTGGTGTTCCAGGCGTAGTACTCGAGGCCGCCGATCTCGTGCACGACCGAAGGCAGGATGGTGGTGGCGAGGTAGATGTTGATCGCGTGCAGTGCGACGCCGCCGGCCAGCGCGATCGAGCGCAGGCCGTTGCGGCCGGACAGCAGCTCGCCCCAGGAGGAGGTGGTGGTGGCCGGGCTCATCGCGCGGGCCGCCGGGCTGGACGATGGAGAACCGGAAATAGAAGGGAACGGGGCATGACAATCTCCCAGGCATTTTGTAAGAATCGCGCACATGATTTGCCTTGGTGGGTCAGTTAGTCAAGAATTCCCTTGTTTTATTCGGGTGAATATTGCGCTGGCTCCGATTGTTTCCCTGTTTTGAACAAGCTCCCTGATTGACAAGCGATCGATGGACGAATCCTTTCCGCAGCCCGCGCTGCCTGTTTCCGAGCGCGTGCTGAACGTATTGAAACGCCGCGGCCCGCAGCAATCGGCCGAGCTGGGTGCCTGCCTCGGCACCACCTCGGAGGCCGCGCGGCAGCAGTTGAAGAAGCTGGAGGCGGAGGGCCTGGTGGCGGCCGAGAACATGCCGCAGGGCGTCGGGCGGCCGGCGCGGGTCTGGCGGCTCACGGCGCTCGGGCACGGGCATTTCCCCGACGCGCATGCGGACATGACGGTCGACCTGATCCGCATCATCCGCGGCACGCTGGGCGAGCCCACGCTCGACCTGCTGATCCGCGCGCGCGAGGCCGAGACGCGCGAGAGTTATGCGCGCGCGCTGGCGGGCGTGACCGGGCTCGAGGCGCGCCTCGCGAAGCTGGCCGAGCTGCGCGATCGCGAGGGGTATTTCGCGGAATGGGCGCGCGCCGAGGACGGCGACGGCTGGCTGCTGATCGAAAACCATTGTCCGATCTGCGCGGCGGCCACCGCCTGCCAGGGGTTCTGCCGCTCGGAGCTGGAGATCTTTCGCGAGATGCTCGGCGACGCGGCCTCGATCGAGCGCGTCGAGCACGTGCCGGCGGGCGCGCGGCGCTGCGTCTATCGCGTGCGGGAGCGGGCCGCCGCCTGAGCGAGTTCGGGCGTTCGACGTTCGATCTCGCCGCGACGCCGACGAAAAAAAGCCGAAGGCGTGGCACGCCTTCGGCACTGAAATCCCGGACCGGTGGCCGGGCTCGCTCTGAAGCCTGTGTGAAGCCTGGGTATGAAGCCCGTGTCTGAAGCCGCCGCGACGGCCTAGAAGCGCACGAACTCGAAGTCGGCCGAGGTGCCTGCCGCCTGGCTGGCGAGATCGGACAGCGCGATCTTCCTGACCACCGACTCGTTCCACGGGTTGGTGTAATAGACCATGTTGCCGGGCACGTCGACGCGGATCACCGCGAAGGCATGGCCGTCGCCCTTGGACCAGTCGCCGTGCCGGTCGGGCTTGCCGCCGAACACCATCGCCACGCGCGAGCCGAGCTCGTCGGCGTGCTGGCCGAGGAAGCCGACGATGTCCTGGCTGCTGCTGTCGCGATCTGCCAGGCGCGCATGCGTGCCGTAGCCGCCGGCCAGCACCGCCATCACCTTGTTGGTCGGCAGCGAGCCCTTGGCCGGGTCGAGATGGAAATACTGGAACATCGCGCCGACGATGGCGGCCGCCGCCGGATCGCCGGTGCCGTATTGGTCGAGGCTGTCGGCCGCGAGCGTGTAGGTGCGCGACGGATCGCCGGGCAGGCTGACGCTGTAGCGGTCGCGGCCGAGCTGGCGCACGGCGCGATGCAGGATGTCCTTGCCGGTCGGCGTGGTCGAGAAGGCCTTGACCACCGAGATGCCGACGCAGTCGCCCTCGTGCTTCTGCACCAGGTTGATGCCGATCGGTGCCGCGATCGACGCGCCGGGCAGCGTGCTCGGGTCCCAGGGGCCCGATTGCAGCGCGTTGCCGGCGGCCGCGTCGCGTTGCAGCGCGCGAATGCTGCCGGCCGCGCTGAAGCTGCCGTCGCCGAGCGAGGCGACGATGTTGCGGGTGTCGGTGACCAGCGCGTCGCGGGCGCTGCCGTCGCGCTTGAGCGCGGCGAGGAACAGCGCCGAGGCGCGCGTGAGCTCGGTGCGCTGGGCCGGGTCGGACAGCGCGGCGGGGCTGTGCTGCAGCACCTCGAGCAGGCGGCGGTAATTGCGCTCGACGTCGCTCAGGTGGGTGGCCGGCTCGGCGCCGGCCGGCAGGCTGGCGAGCAGGGCCATCGTGCCGGCCAGGCAGGCGCCGAGCAGGGCGCCGGCGAGCCGGCGGCGGGCGGTGCTGCGCGTAGGTTTCATCAAACTGCGCTCCGAAGCGGGGGAGACGTCGGGGATGACGCTCCGTTCAGAGGCAGAACGCCCGGCGGGGCGCGCTTATTCCGTCGATCGACAGGCGGCCCGGCGGCGCCGGGCGAGGTTCAGCCCGCGGCCTCGATCGGCGTCACGTTCGGCAGCAGCGCGGCCTGCCCGCGCCAGGTGCCGTCGGCATCGCTCAGTTGCCAGACCGTCACGCCCTCGATCCAGAAGCGCTCGCCCGACTTGGCGATGCGGATGCCGCGATAGTTGTCGACATAACCGTGCGCGCCCACCTGGTCGAGGAAGGCCTGGCGCTCGCTGCGCTCGGGCGCCTCGGCCGACAGGCGCGAGGGCAGCGAGGTCAGCTCCTGCCAGTCGTAGCCGAAGATGGCCTGCGCGCGCTGGTTGCCGTAGACGAACACCGGATCGGCCTCGGTGTTGTGCGCGAGGATGCCGAATGGGGCGCTTTCGTAGAGCCAGGCCGCGCGTGCCTCGGCGGGCACGCTGTCGGGCACCAGCGGCTTGCCGAGCAGGCGGCGATAGCTGTCGGCCAGGAGGGCGAAGAATTCGGGATCGGTACTGCGCGACAGCGGGGCGGGGGTGGGCTGGGTCATACCTGTGAGGCGACGGGGCGTGGATGGAGGAAACCGGCGCACCCGGAGCGGGCGCGAGGCGGCGAAGCTTGGGGCATTGTAGGCGACAAACGCGCGCCGCGTCGGCGCCGTGCCCGAGCTTGGCGGGGACGACGCGAAGCGGCGTCGCGCGGCGCGATCCGTTATGATCGAAAGCCCTTTTTGCCCGGTCCGACCATGTCCTTTTCCCCCCGCGCCTACCTGTTCGACTTCGACCTGACGCTCGCCGATTCGAGCGATGCGATCTGTTTCTGCGCCGCCGCCGCGCTCGGCGACATGGGGCAGGCGGTGCCCCCGCGCGAGCGCATCGAGGACTCGATCGGGCTGACGCTCGAGCAGACCTTCGCATTCCTGAGCGGCAACGAGGATGCGGCGTTGGCCGCCAGCTACCGGACCCGCTTCGTCGCGCATGCCGACCGGGTGATGGTGGGCATGACGCGCTTCTACCCGGACGCGGTCGCGCTGCTGGCCGAGCTGCATGCGCGGCGGATCCCGGTCGCGATCGTCTCGACCAAGTACCGCTACCGGATCGAGCAGATCCTGCGCCATCTCGATCTCGCCCAACTGGTGACGGTGATCGTCGGCCACGAGGATGTCGGCCGGCACAAGCCCGATCCCGAAGGCTTGCTCAAAGCGCTGGACCTGCTCGGCGTGAAGGCCGACGAGGCGCTCTACGTCGGCGATCACACGGCCGACCAGCAGGCCGCGGCGGCGGCCGGCACGCGCTTCGTCGGCGCGGTGACGGGGAAGATCTCGAGCGCGCAATGGCGCGAGCGCGGGTGCCGCGCGATCGAGCGGGAGCTGGGGGAGGTGTTGGAGATGGGGGCGGAGGGCTGAGCCGGATTCCGATCGCGATGTGCTTGTTCTGGATTCGTCATGCTGGCCGATTGACTCGAGCGAGCCGTGCCATTTCCCCTCGAAACCACGAAGTCCACGTTCCGAGCCTCGACGCCAAACAGAAAAAATTTTGAGGTCTGAACGACGCAATCCCTGCTTTTTCCGCCTGGTGAAGCTTGCAATACTCGCTGCAACGCCGGAAACCAAGCGATTCCCGCAGCACGCTCCGGCGGACCGTACCTGAGCCGATCCAGGTACCGACGAAGCGCGTCCGTCAGAGACGCGCTCGCAAGACGGCGCGCCTCGACCGGGCGCGCGCCGGCACACGGAGACAAGCGAATGTCGACTCACCCCGCGATACCCATGGGGGCGGCCCGGCCGTCCGCCGACGCGACCTTCCGGCGGGCAGCCTGGCGCTTCATGCCGCTGCTGTTCATCTGCTACGTGGTCGCCTACCTCGATCGCGTCAACGTCGGTTTCGCGAAGCTGCAGATGCTCGGCGACCTGCATTTCAGCGAGGCGGTGTACGGCTTCGGCGCGGGCCTGTTCTTCGTCGGCTATTTCTTCTTCGAGGTGCCCAGCAACCTGCTGCTGCACCGCCTCGGCGCGCGCCGCTGGATTGCGCGGATCATGGTGAGCTGGGCGGTGCTCTCGCTGGTGACGGCCTGGGTCACCACGCCCACCATGTTCTACGTGGTGCGCTTCCTGCTCGGCGTGGCCGAGGCCGGCTTCTTCCCCGGCATGATCCTCTACCTGACCTACTGGTTCCCCTCGCACCGGCGCGGCAAGATGGTGGCCGTGCTGATGGCCGGCAATCCCGTGTCGGGCATCGTCGGCGGGCCGCTGTCGGGCTACATCATGCATGCCTTCAACGGCGCGGCCGGCCACGCCGGCTGGCAGTGGCTGTTCGTGGTGGAGGCGCTGCCGGCGATCGTGCTGGGCGTGGTGATCTATTTCTTCCTCGACGATCGCGTCGAGCAGGCCAGGTGGCTCAGCGAGCACGAGAAGGCCGTGATCGCCGACGAGGTGGGCAGCGATGCCGCCGTGCGCACGCACGGCTCGGTGGGCGCGGTATTCGGCTCGGCGCGCGTCTGGCTGCTGTGCCTGATCCTGTTCGGGATCGTGATGGGCTCCTACGCGATCGGCTTCTGGCAGCCCACCATCATCCGCAACTCGGGCGTGGCCGACCCGTTCATGGTCGGGCTGCTGACCGTGATCCCCTATGCCTGCGCGCTGGTGGCGATGCTGCTGGTGGGCCGCCACGCCGATCGCACCCGCGAGCGCCGCTGGCACGTCGGCGCGCCGGCGCTGCTGGCCGCCGCCGGCTTCTGCCTGTGCGCGTTCGGCGGCAACTCGCTGACGCTGGCGATGATCGGCCTGACGCTGGCCACGGTCGGCGTGATCTGCGCGCTGCCGATGTTCTGGGCGCTGCCCACCTCGTTCCTCGGCGGCACGGGCGCCGCCGCCGGCATCGCGTTGATCAACTCGACCGGCAACCTGGCCGGCTTCGTCAGCCCCGCCGCGATCGGCTGGCTCAAGACGCAGACCCACACGCTGTCCTCGGGCCTCTATCTGGTGGCCGGCACGCTGACGCTGTCGGCGCTGCTGATCGTCGTCTTCCTGCCCGCGCGGATCGTCAACCGATGAAAGCATCGCGCCAGCCGCGCCGCGCCGGCCCCGTTCCCGATCTCCAGGAAATCCAGGCATGAACGCTTCTTCCCTCCCTCGCCTGCGCGGCGTCCTCGCGCCCGTGCTCACGCCGTTTCGCGAGGATCTCGCGCCCGACGCCGAGGCCTTCGTCGAACACTGCCGCTGGCTCGTCGCGAGCGGCGCGGGCCTGGCGATCTTCGGCACCAATTCGGAGGCGAACTCGCTGTCGGTGGGCGAGCGCATCGAGCTGACCGAGGCGCTGCTCGCGGCCGGCGTGCCCGCCGCGCGGATGATGCCGGGCACCGGCACCTCGGCCCTGCCCGACACGGTGCGGCTTACGCGGCACGCGGTGCGGGCCGGCGCGGCCGGCGTGCTGATGCTGCCGCCGTTCTTCTACAAGCCGCTCGGCGAGGACGGCCTGTTCGCTTACTACTCGGAGGTGATCGAGCGGGTGGGCGACGCGCGGCTCGCGCTGTACCTCTATCACATCCCCGCGCTGTCGGGCGTGCCGATCACGCCGGCGCTGATCGAGCGACTGGTGCGCCGCTACCCGAAGACGATCGCCGGCGTGAAGGATTCCTCGGGCGACTGGGACAACACGCGCGCGATGATCGAGCGCTTCGCGGCCGACGGCCTGGATATCTTCCCGGCCAGCGAGGCCCTGCTCGGCGCGGCGCTGCCGATCGGCGGCGCGGGCTGCATCAGCGCGACCGCCAACCTGAACCCGGCCGCCATCGCGCGGCTCTGCGCGCTGGGCGGCGATGGCGGTGCCGAGGCGCGGGCGCAGCAACAGGCGGTGACGGCGATCCGCAAGATCTTCCAGTCGCGGCCCATGATTCCGGCGATGAAGGCCACGCTCGCGCACTGGCGCGGCGCCGAGCGCTGGCGCATCGTGCGTCCGCCCCTGATGGCCCTCGACGCGGCGGCCGCCGCGCAGTTGCGGGCCGAGCTCGACGCGGCCGGCTTCGCGATGCCGGGCGTGGCGCCCGCGCAGCGGGCCTGAGCGCGCGAAACGAAACACGCAGCACTCCAAAGGAGGCGCGAGCCCTTCGAGGCCCGCGCCACAGGCAACACCAGCGACACCAGCAAGGAATACATGATGGACGATCGATCCTCCGAGCAGACGAAGCGCAATCCAGGCGACGACGAAGCCACCGGCATGAAGCGCGGCCTCACCTCATACGGCGACGCCGGCTTTTCGCTGTTCCTGCGCAAGGCCTTCATCAAGGGCGCGGGCTATACCGACCAGGCGCTCGACCGTCCCGTGATCGGCATCGTCAACACCGGCAGCGGCTTCAATGCCTGCCACGGCAACATGCCCCAGCTGATCGAGGCGGTGAAGCGCGGCGTGATGCTGGCCGGCGGCCTGCCGGTCGACTTCCCGACCATCTCGATCCACGAGAGCTTCGCCTCGCCGACCTCGATGTACCTGCGCAACCTGATGTCGATGGACACCGAGGAGATGATCCGCGCGCAGCCGATGGACGCGGTGGTGCTGATCGGCGGCTGCGACAAGACCGTGCCCGCGCAACTGATGGGCGCCGCCTCGGCCGGCATCCCGGCGATCCAGCTGGTGACGGGCGCGATGCTGACCGGCTCGCATCGCGGCGAGCGGGTGGGCGCCTGCACCGATTGCCGCCGCTACTGGGCGAAGTTCCGCGCCAGCGAGATCGACGAGACGGAAGTGGCCGACGTCAACAACCAACTGGTGGCGAGCGTGGGCACCTGCTCGGTGATGGGCACCGCCAGCACCATGGCCTGCATCGCCGAGGCGCTCGGCATGACGGTGCCCGGCGCGGCCACGCCGCCCGCGGTGACCGCCGACCGGATCCGCGCGGCCGAGGAAACCGGCACGGCGGCCGTGAAGCTGGCGGCCGAGCGGCTCACCATCGACCGCGTGCTGACGCCGAAGGCCTTCGACAACGCGCTGCGCGTGCTGCTGGCGATCGGCGGCTCGACCAATGCGATCGTGCATTTGGCCGCGATCGCCGGGCGCCTGGGCCATCGCATCGACCTGGACGCGCTCGACGGCATGGGCCGCGAGACGCCGGTGCTGCTCGACCTCAAGCCCACCGGGCAGCACTACATGGAGGACTTCCACAAGGCCGGGGGCGTGGCCACGCTGCTGCGCGAGCTCAAGCCGCTGCTGCACCTCGATGCGCTGACGGTGACCGGCGAGACGCTCGGCGAGCGGATCGAGGCGAGCGGCTCAGGCTTCGAGCAGGACGTGGTGCGCCCCTTCGCGCGGCCGATCTATCCGCAGGGCGGCCTGGCGGTGCTGCGCGGCAACCTCGCGCCGGGCGGCGCGATCATCAAGCAGTCGGCCGCCGATCCGCGGCTGATGGAGCACGAAGGGCGCGCGGTGGTGTTCGAGAGCATCGAGGACCTGGTGGCGCGGATCGACGACGAGGCGCTCGACGTGAGCGCCGACGACGTGCTGGTGCTCAAGCGGATCGGACCGCTGGGCGCGCCGGGCATGCCCGAGGCCGGCTACATCCCGATCCCGCGCAAGCTCGCGCGGGCCGGCGTGAAGGACATGGTGCGGATCTCGGACGGCCGCATGAGCGGCACCGCGTTCGGCACCATCGTGCTGCACGTGACGCCCGAATCGGCGATCGGCGGGCCGCTGGCCCATGTGCGCAGCGGCGACCGGATCCGCCTGAGCGTGGCGCGGCGCGAAGTGTCGGTGCTGGTATCCGACCAGGAACTGGCGCGGCGCGCGGCCGAGACGCCGATCGAGCGGCCGAGCGCCGAGCGCGGTTATCGCAAGCTGTTCCTGCAGACGGTCACGCAGGCCGACGAAGGCGTCGACTTCGATTTCCTGCGCGCCGCGAGCCTGCAGGCCGGGGCCAAGGAGCGCGACCCGCGATGAGCCGGCCGGAACGTCCCCATGTGCTGCGGATCGGCGAATTCCCGGCCGAGCTGCAGCAGGCGATCGACGCGGAGCTGCAATGCCACGTCGAGGCGGACCTGGCGCGCGACGCGGCGCTGGCCGGCCGGATCCGCGCGATCGTCACGCGCAGCCGGTATCCCGTCGCGCCGGCCTGGCTCGAGCGTCTGCCGGCGCTGCGCATCATCGCCACCTCGGGCGTCGGCTACGACGCGATTCCGCTGGCGGCGGCGCGCGAGCATGGCGTGGTGGTCACCAATACGCCGGGCGTGCTCGACGCGGCCGTCGCGGAGCTGGCGGTGGGCCTGCTGCTGGCGCTGCTGCGCGAGATTCCGGCGATGGACCGCCACGTGCGCTCCTCCGACTGGACCCGCGCGGCCTATCCCCTGACCACGGGGCTGGCCGGCAAGCGCGTCGGCATCGTCGGGCTCGGGCGCATCGGCGCGGAGATCGCGAAGCGGCTCCCGCCGTTCGGCGTCGAACTCGCCTATTGCGGCCGCGAGCCGAAGCCGGTGCCGTATCTCCACTTCCGCGAGGCGGCGGCGCTGGCGCGGCACGCCGAGATCCTGATCGTCAGTTGCCCCGGCGGCGCGGCCACGCGTCGCCTGATCGACGCCGACGTGCTGGAGGAGCTCGGCCCCGACGGATTCCTTGTCAATGTCTCGCGCGGCTCGGTGGTCGACGAGGCCGCGTTGGCCAGTGCACTGGCGCGCGGCACGATACGCGGCGCGGCGCTCGACGTGTTCGAGGCCGAGCCGCTGGCGGATTCGCCGCTGATGTCGATGCCCAACGTGGTGCTGGCGCCGCATGCGGGTTCGGCCACGCACGAGACGCGCCGCACCATGCTGCGGCTGATGCTCGACAACGTGCATCGCGTGCTGGCGGGGGAGGCGCCGTTGACGCCGGTGTGATGCGCGCGTGTCGATGCCGACGGCTCAGTCACCGCCGTCGCGTTCGGGACTGAACAACTCGGCCGCTTCGTGCGCGAAGGCCTGCGCGAGCGGCAGGCGCGGCGTGTGCCGCGCGATGATCATGCCGATGCGCCTGACCGGCGCGCGATCGGGCAGGGCGATCCGCGCGATCGCCAGGCCGCTGGTCCACAGCGAGGGCCAGTCCGGCAGCAACGACACGCCGAGTCCCTTGTCCACCAGCGCCGCGATTGCCAACAGGCCGTCGATCTCCAGGCGCTGCCTCGGATGCAGATCGTGGTCGCGCAGGTAGCGCTCGACCAGTTGGCCGCCGAGCACGCTGCGGTCGTAGCGGATGAAGGGCTCGGCGCGCAGCAGCTCGTGCGCGTCGCGCCCCGCCATGCTTGCGGGCGCAACCACCACCAGCGGTTCCTCGGTGAGGATGCGCCATTCGCAGGTCTTGGGGATGGTGAACTGCGGCTCGACGACGATCGCGATATCCAGCTCCCCCGTGCCCACCTTCCTGCACAACTCCACCGAGGCGCCGGGTTCGACGAAGATCCGGAAGCCCGGATAAGCCGCGTAGACACGCTGCAGCAGCGAAGGCAGCAGGCTGACCATCGCCGAGACGAACACGCCCACGCGCAGTTCGCCGAGCTCGGTGCGGCCGTCCTGCGCGACCGCCTGCATGTCGCGCACCGAGCGCAGCACCGCATGCGCGCTGTCGAGGATCTTCAGGCCCTCGGCGGTCGGCACCACGCGTCGCCCCGAGCGGCGCACCAGTTGCGCGCCGAGCGCTTCCTCCAGCGAATGGATGCGTGCCGACACCGCCGTGGCGGTCAGGTCGAGCCGGCGCGCGGCCTCGGCGATCGAACCGCATTCCAGCACCGCGACGAAGCTCTGCACGTAACGAATGTCCATGGCGCATTGTAGGGGCGGGGCGGAACCGCTTCCATCGGTGTCAGTGCTGACGCGCGGGTTCGCGCGGGCCGCGACCGGAACCGGTTCGCCCGGCTATCGCGATGGATGCCGCTTTACCGGCGCCATTCAGCCTGCCGTCGATGATCGCGTTTATCTTTAATCGAATCGTGGTCAATTGCCATAAATAAAAGAATCCGCATTGGCAGCGCAATCGACGCGAAATGGAATGGATTCGTTCCTGCCGCGCCATAAGCGACAAGGCGATGCGGCCGGTATTTCATGCCGCTTCATCGGCATGCGGCGGTCATTTTGTTAATAGAGGATTTCAACGAAAGAAGTATCGAAAATAATTCGCAATCTCCAAGAAAATATTCTGTAATATGTCCGACACTTCCGCGGGCTGCACGAGAATCCGGCCGACACAATCGGTACGCATCGCTGCCGCGGCACCATCGACGTTTCGATCCATCGAGGGGTATCAGATGACGATGCAAGCAAGCGGCCAATCCCCGGTTTCCTCCGTCCGCCCGCCGCCTTCCGGCACCTCGTAGCCAGCGCGCCCGCTTCGCGCGCCCGGTCCGCGCAAGATACTTAGTTTCACTAACCAAGGCATCGCAGTCTCGCACTGCGTGACGGCATCGTCGTGCCGACGCGCGGCGCCTGGTCGTACCTGCCGTACCCGCGACCCGCCCCGGGCGCGGTTCCAACCTAACCGTAGCAAGAGGTGAACACATGCAGACAGCACGCAAGGCATTGCCGCTCGCATTGAGCATCGCACTGGGTCTCGGCATGGTGCATGGCGTCGCGGCACAGTCGAAGACCGGCAACCCGCAGGCCGAGAACCTGCGCGAGAGCCTGACGCGCGGCGTGGCCAGGGCCGCCGCCGGCGGCGAGGCCGCGCCGAGCAGCACCGGCGCGGTGTCGGTCACGCTCGCGAATCCGGCTTACCGCGTGAAGAAGACCGCCTCGACGCCCGAGGCGACCGCCCGCGATTTCCTGGCCACGCAGGCCAGGCAGCTCGGCCTGGACGCGACCGCGCTGGCCGGCCTCGAGCTGGTGTCGCAGCGCCAGGACCCGGATTTCACGGTGGTGCGGCTGCGGCAGGTGGCGGCGGGGCTGCCCGTCTACGGCAGCGAGATCGCCGTGACGATCGGCAAGGACGGCAGCGTGCTGTACGTCGCCAGCAATGCGATCGGCGGCGTGGCGCCCAAGGCGTCCAAGACGCAGGCGGTGGACCAGCAGCAGGCGCTCGATCGCGCACGCAGCTATCTCGGCATCGGCGAGCTGCGCAACGCCGAGGCGCAATTGGTGGCGTTCCGCGACGCGGCCGGCACGCACACGGCCTGGAAGGTGCGCGGCCGGCCCGACGGCGGCCCGAAGGGCGATTGGGAACTGCTGATCGACGCGACCAGCGGCGAGGTGCTGCGCGCCGAGGACAAGGCCTTCTACGCCGTCGACGGCTCGGGCTACGTGTTCCGCCCCGATCCGCTGTCCTCCACCAAGAGCAGCTACGGCAGCACCGGCTACAAGGACAACAACAACGCCGATTCCACCCAGCTGAGCGCCGCGCGCGTGCGGGTGACGCTGAAGGACCTGAAGCAATCGGGCGCGAGCTATTCGCTGTCGGGACCGTTCGCCTCCTGTGTCGACTTCGATGCGCCGCGCGACAACGCCTGCCCCGTGCAGTCCTCGCCGGCCTTCGAGTTCACGCGCGGCAACCTCTATTTCGAGGCCGTCAACGCCTACTACCACATCGATACCTTCCTGCGCTACGTGAACCAGACGCTGGGCATCAAGGCGCTGCCCTACCAGTACACGGGCGGCGTGCAGTTCGATCCGCACGGCGAATCGGGCGACGACAACTCGGCCTATTCCTCGGGCAGCGGCCAGCTGACCTTCGGCCAGGGCGGCGTGGACGACGCCGAGGACGCCGACGTGGTGATCCACGAACTGGGCCACGGCATCCACGACTGGATCACCAATGGCGGGCTGTCGCAATCGGAAGGCCTGTCGGAAGGCGTGGGCGACTACCTGGCGGCCGGCTACAGCCGCGACTTCAACCAGTGGAGCCCGTCCGACGCGCAGTACAACTGGGTCTACAACTGGGACGGCCACAACGAATTCTGGCCGGGCCGCGTGACCAACTACAACGTCGGCCGCACCTATGCGCAGATCCGCAGCTCCGAGATCCACACGGCCGGCCAGTACTGGGCCTCGTGCAACCTGGTGGCGCGCGACGCGATCGGCGGCCAGGCGATGGACAAGGCCTTCCTGAAGGGCCTGTCGATGACCAACGGCTCGACCAACCAGAAGGCGGCCGCGCAGGCCGTGATCACGGCGGCCTCGGCGCTCGGCTACAGCAGCACGCAGATCAACGCGATCGCGAACGCCTACAACAAGAGTTGCACCTACGCCGTGACGGTGCCGCAGAAGTCCTGAGGATCGCCTGGCCGGTGCGTGCCGCGCGACCCGCGGCGCGCGCCGATTTCTCGACATCATGACCCTTGACGGGACGACCATGCCTCTACCGAAACCGAAACACCTGGCGCTCGCGCTGTGCGGCGCGCTGTTCGCGGCCGCGGCGCACGCGGCGCCGGTCTGGATCACGCTCGGCGATCCGGCCTTCCAGCAGCTCCGGCAGCTCGATGCCGGCGCGGCCTCGCTCTACAGCACCACGCTTTCCGCCGGCAAGACCGCCGACGGCGCCGCGCACGAGGAGACCGTGCATATCGCGCGCGTCGACGACGCCGTGCTCGGCGAGCTCGCCTACGCCGTGCATCACGGGCGCGGCCACGGGCCCGGCTTCATCGTGCACGATTCCTTCGACGCGGCGCGGCGCGCGCTGCAGCCGGCGCCGCAGGCCAAGCAGGCCGAGGCCGCCGCCGACTTCGCGCTCGCCAGCGCCCAGCCGATCGCGGTATGGGTCCAGCAACTGCAGGCCAGCAACATCGTCAGCACCATCACGGCGCTCTCGACCAACTTCACCAATCGCTACTACACCACCTCGCATGGCGTGGCCGCCTCGAACTGGCTGGCCCAGCAGTGGAAGCAACTGGCCGGCTCGCGCGGCGACATCACGGTCGAGCAGTTCACGCACAGCAAGTGGGCGCAGAAGTCGGTGATCCTGACCATCCAGGGCAGCGACCCGTCGGCGGGCACGGTGGTGCTGGGCGGCCACCTCGATTCGACGGTCGGCCGGACCTCGGAGAACACGCGCGCGCCGGGCGCCGACGACGATGCTTCCGGCATCGCCAGCCTGACCGAGGCGCTGCGCGTGATGCTGGCCAACAACTACAAGCCGAAGCGCACCATCAAGTTCATCGGCTACTCGGCCGAGGAAGCCGGCCTGCTGGGCTCGAACGAGATCGCGAAGCAGTTCCGCGCGCAGAACGTCAACGTGGTGGGCGTGTTGCAGCTCGACATGACGAACTACAAGGGCGACGCCAAGGATATCTACCTGATCACCGACTACACGAACGCTGCGCAGAACAGCTATCTGCAGACGCTCGCGAAGACCTACCTGCCGGAGCTCTCGGTGGGAACCTCGGTGTGCGGCTATGCGTGCTCGGATCATGCCTCGTGGACCGCGCAGGGCTATCGCGCCTCGTTCCCGTTCGAGGCCGACCAGAACGACAGCCCGTATATCCATACCGTCAACGACACGCTGGCGAATTCGGACCGGCAGGCGAACCACGCGCTGAAGTTCGGCAAGCTGGCGCTGGCCTATGCGGTAGACCTGGGCGACGGCGCGGCGGCGAAACGCTAAGGCAGGCGGCGGCGCGACCTCCGGGTCGCTGCCTGCCGGCGGCATGGCGCAGGTAGACAAGTGTGTGACGTTTTCGTGACGTTTCGGATTGCGGGGCGTCTGCACAATCGACGCTGCCGCAGCGATCCTCAGGAGCCTTCCATGCCGAAATCCGTCCGGCGCCTTGCCGCCGCCAGCCTCGCCCTGTTCGCCTTCGCCGCCTCGGCGGGCGCCACCGACCTGGCGCACTGGCCGCCCGAGGCGGCGCGCAAGCTCGACGCGATGATCGCCGCCCACGCCAATCGCGGCGACTACGCGGTATTCGACGCCGACAACACCACCTACCGCTACGACCTGGAGGAATCGCTGCTCCCCTACCTGGAGCAGAACGGGCGGCTCACGCGCGAGACGCTCGATCCCTCGCTGAAGCTGATCCCCTTCAAGGACACGCCCGACTACCGCGAATCGCTGACCAGCTACTACTACCGGCTCTGCGAGATCGACGACCTGGTCTGCTACCCCTGGATCGCCCAGGCCTTCTCGGGGCTGTCGCTGGCCGAGCTGAAGACGCAGATCGACGCCATGCTGGCCACGCGCAAGCCGATCCCGATCCGCTACTGGAGCGGCGACAAGGTGGAGGAGGGCACGGTCGAGCCGCCGCGCTTCTTCACCGGCATGCAGGAGCTGTACAACAAGCTGCGCGAGAACGGCATCACCGTCTACGTGATGACGGCCGCGCACGAGGAACTCACGCGCATGGTGGTGGCGGATCCGAAATATGGCTACAACGTCAAGCCGCAGAACGTGATCGGCGTGACCACGCTGCTGCGCGATCCGCAAACGCAGGCGCTGACCACCTCGCGAATCCAGATCCGCAAGGGCGACTACGACGAGATGCGCAACCGTTCGCTGGTGATCACCCCCTACCTGATGAACCCGATGACCTGGTACGAGGGCAAGCTCGGCTCGATCGTCGGTTATATCGACCAATGGAAGAAGCCGGTGCTGGTGGCCGGCGATACGCCGATATCCGATGGCTACATGCTGCTCAATGCCACCGACGTCGAACATGGCGGCGTGCGCGTCTGGGTCGACAAGAAGGACAAGAACCTGAAGGAGATGCGTCGCTGGCGGACGGAAGCGGCGGCACGGCAGAAGGCGCTCGGGCAGCGTGTGACGGCCGATCGCAACTGGATCGAGGTGAAGCCCGACGCGATCCAATAGTTCCGCGCGCCACGACAAGGCGCCTGCTCCCCATCCTTCCTCGCTTCACCTGCAAGCGCCGGCATGCCGGCGCTTGTTCGCTTCATCACCTTCCCCCCATCGATATCAGCTGCCTGCCAGGCCGCGTCGCCGCTTCGTTCGTCTTGATTTTGTAACCTTAAAAATATACTTTGACAGGTTACTTATGACGATGCTACGTTACGCCCACGGTTGATCGACATGACCCGGGAAGCGCCCCGCATCGGGCTGGGCGCCCCTCGTTTCCTCACTTTCAGAAGGCAGACATCACCATGACTACCCCGGTCGAAATCGTCCAGAACTTCTACGCGGCGCTGGAGCGCGGCGACGCGCCCCAGGCGCTCGCGCTGATGGCCGACGACATCGAATGGACCACGATGTGGCATTACCAGGTGAAGGAGCGCGGGCCGCAGGCGGTGGCCGAGGGGTTGCTGGCGCCGCTGATGGCCGAGTGGTCGAGCTTCCGGATCGCGCCCACCGAATTCGTGAGCGAGGGCGAGACGGTGGTGTCGATCGGGCGCTTCGTCGGCACGCATGGCGCGACCGGCAAGACCGCCGATGCGGGTTACGCGCATGTCTGGACGGTGCGGAGCGGCCGGATCGCGCGTTTCCGCCAGTACATCGACACCAAGGCCGTGGCCGACGCACGCATCTGATCCGATCGACACGTTCGGGACCGCCGGATTGCAATCTATTTGCTTAGGAGTATGGATGAACAAGAATCGAACGCCGATGAAGCTGCTGGCCCGGCTCGGCGCAATGCTGGCGGCCGGTGCACTGGCCGGCGTGCTCGGCACCTCGGCTGCCTCGGCCGAGCCCGCCACGACGCCCTCGGATGCCTCGACCACCACCTACCACCGCGCCGAGGTGGACGGCGTCGGCGTGTTCTATCGCGAGGCGGGGCCGAAGGACGCGCCGGTGGTCGTGATGCTGCACGGCTATCCGTCGTCGTCGAAGCAATACGCATCGCTGATCCCGCTGCTGGCGACGCGCTACCACGTGATCGCGCCGGACTACCCCGGCTTCGGCGAAAGCGATGCGCCGCCGCCGTCGCGCTATGCCTATACATTCGATCACCTGGCCGAAACCACCAATGCCCTGCTCGAACAACTCAAGCTCGGCCGCTACACGCTGCTGATGCAGGACTATGGCGGCCCGTTGGGCTTTCGCATCGCCGAGGCGCATCCCGAGCGCGTGCGGGCCCTGGTGATCCAGAACGCGAATGCCTACCAGGAAGGGCTCGGCAAGAACTGGCAGGCGATTGCCGGCTACTGGGCCGATCGCGACGCGCATCCCGAGGTGCTCGACAACTTCACCTCCTTCGTGCTGACGCGCAACCGCCACATCATCGGCAGCCCGCATCCCGAGCGCTACGATCCGCAGGCCTGGCTCGACGAATACGCCTTCCTGTCGAAGCCGGGCGAGCGCGAGATCCAGGGCGACCTGATCTACGACTACCGCAACAATGTCGCCGCCTACCCGCGCTGGCAGGCCTGGCTGCGCGAGCACCGGCCGCCTGCCCTGGTGATGTGGGGCCGCTACGATCCCTCGTTCCTGGTGCCGGGCGCGCTGGCCTATCGGCGCGACCTGCCCGATGCGCAGATCCACGTGCTCGACGCGGGCCATTTCGCGACCGACGAGCAGGTCGACCGGATCGCCCAGCTGACGCTGGCCTTCCTCGACACGCTCAAGGACTGAAGCCGGGACGCCCGGCGCTTTCGCCCTGCTCGATTTTCTCCTACAGTAACGGGGCCCCGGCGACCGCGCGCCGGGGGAGCCCGCAACATCGACAACAACGAAGAGAGAGCAGAGGCGATGACTACCAGCAAGCGTGGCGACCACCTGTTCGCCGCCGGATTGCTGAAGGCAATCCGGGACGTGGCGGACATGATGATCCGCTCGAAGATCGGCGATACCAGCGAGGGGCGCGTGCTGCATGCCAGCGTCGCCTCCCTGCAGCGCAGCCTGACGGGCGGCGCCTTCGATACCACCGTCAACCGGGGCCGGATCGTGACCGGCTCCGATCCGCATTCGGTCGCCTTCGGCCGCGCCAGCCGCGATTTCACCCAGTCGATGAGCAGCCTGGTGTTCGTCCTCGAGCACCGGCGCGATCTGGGCTCGGAGAAGGACCAGGCCAAGCGCAACGAGCTGGTGATGCAGGCCGCCAAGCTGGTGACCGACGCCAAGCTGTACGCGGAACTGGCCGTCAAGCGGATGTTCGATGCCGCGATCGATCCCGAGGTACTCAAGCAGATCACCCAGGGCGCCGGCGACAAGCCGCGCGATACCGAGATCGCGAACGCGCGTTCCGCGCTGCAGCAGGTGCGAGGGGCGATCCTGGCCGGCATCGGCAAGATGTGAGCGCGCCAGCGGCCGGCGCCGGTGCCGGCCGTTCCAGGCACGCGCTTGCAGGCTTCAGGCCGCCACGCGCGCGGCCTGCGCCGCCAGCGAAAGCCGGATCCCCTCGGCATACGGCGTCTTGCGGATCGGCCCGATCAGCTTCTGCAAGGCCGTGTCGTCGAGGATCAACGGCTCCGTCATCAGGTAGTTCATTTCCACCAGCTCGCGCATCATCGGGCTGAACAGCCCCAGCACGCGCAGCATGGTCTTGTTCGCCACGCGCAGCTTCAGTTTGCGGCCGGTCTGCCGCTCGATCTCGTCGAGCAGGACGCGCTGGCTGGTGGTACCCGCGCCGGCCAGGTGCCAGATCCGGCCATAGGCGGCGGGCGTGTCGAGCAGCCGTTCCACCACCGGCCCCACGTCGGGCACGAACACGAATTCGTGGTCGCGATCGAGCGGGCCCAGCAGCTCGGCGGTGCCGCCCTCGACGGCCGCGCGGATCGCGCCGTGCAGCATGCTGGCCGTCACGCCCGGGCCGTAGAAGTCCGGCAGGCGCAGCACGGTGGCCTCGATGCGGCCCTCGGCGTGCGCCTCCATCAGCAGGTCCTCCTGCGCCTTGCGCATCCTGCCCTTGAACGTGTGCGGCTCGCGCGGATGATCCTCGCGCACCGGGTTGGCCTGCGCCCGTCCATAGGGGTAGACGGTGCCGATCAGCACGATGCGCTTGACGCCGGCCGCCACCGCGCCGTCGATGGTCTTGCGCATCAGGGCCGGGTGCAGTTCGAACTGCCAATAATTGACGCCGACCAGGTAGACCAGGGTGTCGATGCCCGCCGCGGCGGCCTCGATCGAGCCCGGCGCATCCGGATCCCAGGTGGCGATCTCGGCGAGCGGGTCGTCGCCGAAGCCGGCTTGCAGGGCCGCCGCGTTGCGCCCGACCACGCGATAGGGACGTTGCGAGGCGCGCAGCGCGGCGGCGATGCTTTGGCCGATGGCGCCGGCGGCGCCGAACAGGGCGATTTTCGACATATCGAGGCTCCTTGTTGTCGGCGGCCCGCTGCCGCCTTCGATGCCTTGCAGTGTGGTCTTCCCGCGCCTAAATGAAAATTGGCTAATATCGTGGCTCATCCATACATAAATGCATATCATGAGCGACGCTGAAGTGGCCCCGGCGGCAAGCCGCGAGCCCAACTGGGAGTGGTACCGCAGCTTCCTGCAGGTGCTCGACACCGGCTCGCTGTCGGCGGCGGGGCGCGCGATGGGCCTCGCCCAGCCCACCGTCGGCCGCCATGTCGAGAGCTTGGAGGCCGCGCTGGGCCTCACGCTGTTCACGCGCTCGGTGGACGGCTACGCGCCCACCGACGCCGCGCGCGAGCTGCAGCCGCACGCGGCGGCCATCGCCGCCTCGGCGGCCGCGCTGCGGCGTGCCGCGAGCGGCCATGGCGACGGCGTGCGCGGCACGGTGCGGATCACCGCCAGCGAGGTGGTGAGCGTCGAGGTGCTGCCGCCGATGCTGGCCGCGCTGCGCGAGGCGCATCCGGCGCTGCGCATCGAGCTGATGCTGTCGAACCGCGTCGACGACCTGCTGCACCGCGAGGCCGACGTCGCCGTGCGCATGTTCCGGCCGGAGCAGGCCGCGCTGCTGGTGCGCCGCGCCGGCAGCATCGAGATCGGCCTGCATGCGCACCGGGCCTACCTCGCGCGGCACGGCACGCCGCGCACGATGGCCGAGCTGTCGCGCCACACGCTGATCGGCTTCGATCGCGAGACGGCCTTCGTGCGTTCCCTCAGCCACCGCATCGCGCCGCTCACGCGTGAGGATTTCGCGCTGCGCACCGACAGCGATCTCGCGCAACTGGCGGCGATCCGCGCCGGCTTCGGCATCGGCCTGTGCCAGGTGGCGCTGGGCGCGCGCGATCCCGAGCTGGTGCGCCTGCTGCCGCGCACGATCTCGCTGACGCTGGACACCTGGGTGGCGATGCACGAGGACCTGCGGCGCAGCGCGCGCTGCATGGCGGTGTTCACGGCGCTGGCCGAGGGACTGGGCCGCTACGCGCGCGGCACGGCCTGAACCGGCGGCGCCGCATGGCGGCGATCCGGCGAGCCTGCCGGAATTCGCGGCGTGGCGCATCATGCGTCATGGCCCGGCAGCGTGGTCCGACACTTACAGGCTGTCAGTTCGCCGCCCCGCGCCGTCCGCGCCGCGCGTGACTGCGATCTCATGCGAAGCTGGCGCGCGGGCCGTTGTTCTTGCTACGCTAGCCCCGCTGGCCCGGCCGGTGCGAGGCGCGCCGATCCGCCCCCCGATCGCTTGCCGGGGCCGCGCCGGATTCGATGAGGACATGCGTCGGGAACACGACGCTCATGAAAGGAGACATGCGATGTGGTTCGTCGGAAAGAGCGAGCTTCTCTCGCTGATTGAAAAGAATTGCCTGGAAGACGTGATGCCCGCGTTCAGCGATCATCGGGCGCTGCGCAAGAACGCCGTGGTCTATCGTCCCGACGAACGCAGCGACTACGTCTACCTGCTCAAGGTCGGCCACCTGCGGCTCTACCGCATCACCGAGGACGGCCAGGAGATCACGCTGTCCTTCATCAAGGCCGGCATGATCTTCGGCGACGGCGACGTGCTCAACGAAGCCGGCTATTCGCACTACGCGCAGACGCTCACCGATTGCCGGATCTGCTACATCAACAAGGCGAACTTCCGCGACCTGCTCGATCGCTACCCGGTGATCAGCCGCTTCGTGCTGCGCAGCCACCACCAGCGCTGGCAGGAGGCGCAGCGCCTGATCGAAAACCTCTCGCTGCACGACGTGCGCAAGCGCCTGGTCAACATCCTGTCGATGTTCGCCGGCCAGATCGGCAGCCCCTTCGTCCACGAGGGCAGCGGCGGCGCGCTGCTGATCGACCTGCCGATCGCGCAGGACAAGCTGGCGGACTTCATCGGCACCTCGCGCGAGTCGGTCAACCGGCACCTGAGCGACCTGAAGGCCGAGGGCCTGGTCGACACGCACCAGCGCAAGATCGTGCTCACGCCGCTGTTCGTCTCGCGCCACCTGCCCGAGCTGGACCTGCCGGCCATGCCGCCGGTCGCGGCCGGCGCCGCGCTGGCGAAGCCGGCCTATCGCGACGAGATCAAGCCCACCTCAGCCAACGCTTGAGGCGCGTTCGCGCCCGGCCAGCGCCTGCCTGAGCGCCGCCACGCCGCTCGCGGCGCTGGACAGCACCGGCACGCGCAGCGTGCCGAGCGAAGGCTGCAGCCGCGCCATCGACACCTGCGCGAGCACGATCACGTCCACCTGCTCGGCCAGTTCCAGGATGGTCTGCTTGAGGATCGCGTCGTGGCCCACGGTGTCGCCTGCCAGCAGCGCCTCGAAGGCGGCTTCCGCGACGCGTTCCACCACCCGCGCCTCGCGCGCGGCCTGCTGCGCCTTCTTGCGGATCAGGCGCACGGTCGGCTCGAGCGTGGTCGGCACGGTGGCCAGCACGCCGATGCGCGGCCCGATGCGGCTGGCCTCGTCGGCCATCGCCTCGTCGATCTTCGCGATCGGCGTGTCGATCATGCCGCGCAGCACGTCCACCGCCTCGCCCACCGAGGAGCAGGCGTTCAGGATGTAGTCGGCGCCCATGGCCTGGGCGTTCGCCATGTAGGTATAGAGGCGCGCGGTGACGGCCGGCGTCAGGTGGCCGGCGGCGCGCACGTCGTTGAGCAGGCTGTCGTCGACGATGTTGATCATGCGCGCGTCGGGAAGCTGCTGCCTGAACTGGTCCTTGAGCGGCTGCACCGTGACGGGGCCGGTGTGGATGACGACGATGGTGGTCATGTTGTCTGCGATTCCCTTGAATGGTCGATATGCGGAGTGCGTGGCTCAGGCCGTGGCGGCCGCCATCACCCGTTCCTGGCTGGCCTCGTCGCGCGCGAAATCGCCGGTCACGCGGCCTTCGCGCACCACCAGGATCCGGTCGCTGATGGCCAGCACTTCCTGCAGGTCCGAGGAGATCGCGATGATCGCCACCCCCTGTTCGGCCAGGCGCGTCAGCAAGGCGTGCACCTCGGCCTTGGCGCCGATGTCGATGCCGCGCGTGGGCTCGTCGACGATCAACAGGCGCGGCTGGCGCGCGAGCCATTTCGCCAGCACCACCTTCTGCTGGTTGCCGCCGCTCAGGTTGATTACCTTCTGCTCGATCGACGGCGTCTTCACGCCGAGCTCGCGCACGAACTCGCGGCAGCGTCGCGCTTCCTCGGCATGCCTGACGAACTGCCAGGGCGAATAGGATTCGAGATGCGTGAGGCTGAAGTTCTCGCGGATGCTCATGCCGGCCACCAGGCCCTGGCCCTTGCGATCCTCGGTGGCGAAGCCGATGCCGTGCGCGATCGCGTCGTGCGGGCCGCGGATCGCGACGGGCCTGCCCGCCACGCGAACCTCGCCCGAGGCGGGGCGCATGCCGAAGATCATCTCCATGATCTCGGTGCGCCCGGCGCCCACCAGCCCGGCGATGCCGAGGATCTCGCCGCGATGCACGCGAAACGACACGTCGCGCACCCAGCCGGGCGCGCCCTTGCGCGAACGCATCGACAGGCCTTCGACCTCGAGCACCACCTCGCGCGTCGCGTGCGAGGCCGATTTCGCGTAGAGCTCGTCCAGCTCGCGATCCACCATCTTGCGCACCAGCCAGGCCCGGTCCACCGCGGCCATCGGCGCGTCGGCCACCGTGCTGCCGTCGCGCAGCACGGTGACGCGATCGGCCAGCTCGAACAGTTCCTCGAGCCGGTGCGAGATGTAGACGACGCCGATCTCCCGCGCGCGCAGCCTGGCGATCAGCTCGAGCAGCAGGCGCGTCTCGTGATGGCTCAGCGAGGCGGTGGGCTCGTCCATGATCAGGATGCGGGGCTGGCAGGACACGGCCTTGGCGATCTCCACCATCTGCTTCTGGCCCACGCTGAGCTCGCCCACCAGCCGGCGCGGGTCGATCGTCATGCCGATGCCGGCCAGCAGCTCGCGCGCCTCGCGGTTCATGCGCGCGCGATCGACGAAGCCGAGGCGGTTGAGCGGTTCGCGGGCGAGGAAGATGTTCTCGGCGATGCTCAGGTTGTCGACCACCGACAGCTCCTGGTAGATGATGCCGATGCCCAGCGCGCGCGCATGATGGCTGTCGGCCAGCACCACCGGGCGGCCCTCGACGGCGATCGTGCCGCCCGCGTCGGGCTGCAGCACGCCGGTCAGGATCTTCATCAGGGTGCTCTTGCCGGCGCCGTTCTCCCCGGCCAGCGCCAGCACCTCGCCGCGCGAGACGTGCAGGCTCACCTGGTCGAGCGCGCGCACGCCGGGGAAGGTCTTCGAGATCCGGCTGACTTCGAGGTAGGGTGTCATCGGCTGCCTCGCGCCAGGCGCTCGCGGCGGGCACGGGCCGCCGCCCGCGCCGCGTGCCTCGTGTTTCCCGGCTGCCCGTGAGCTCGCATCGGGCTCATTTGCTGTAGCTGCCGAGGTTGTCCCTGGTCACCACCGTCACGCCCGTGTCGATGTCCTTGGCGCCGGCCTCGGTGCCTTGTATCTGCGCATACAGGTGCTCGACCGCGAGGCGGCCCATGGTCACCGGCCGCTGCACGATGATCCCCTGGATCAGGCCATCCTTCACGCCCTTGACGGTATCGGGCAGGTCGTCGAAGGCCAGTACCTCGAGCTTGCCCTTCTGCGCGCCGAACTCGCGCGTGGCCAGCACCTTGGCGACGGCCGGGCCGCCCACCTGGCTGACGCCGAAGATGCCTTTCAGCTGCGGATGGGCGCGCAGCGTGGTCTCGACCACCGAGACGCCGCGCGCGAGATCGTCGTCGGTGCCCTGCGTCTCGACGATCCTGATGCCGGGATACTTGGCCAACTCCTGCTTGATGCCGGCGATGCGCTCGTTGAGGTTCACGGCGCCGAGCTGGCCGGTGATGATCGCCACCTCGCCGCTGCTGCCGATCGCGCGCGCCATGGTGGCCGCCATGGTCGCGCCGGCCGCGACATTGCTGGTGCCGATGTACATCGAGCGCCCGCTGTTGGGCGAATCCGAATCGTAGGTCAGCACCTTGATGCCGTTGCGCTGCGCCTGGCGGATCACGCTCTCGACCGACTTCGGCTCGTTCACCGAGATCGCGATGCCGTCGACGTGGCGCGCCATCAGGTCCTCGATGATGCGCACCTGGGTCGAGCCCTGGGTGTTCTGCGGCACCACCCACTGGTACTGCACGCCGAGCTTGTCGGCCGCGCCCTTGGCGCCGGTGTTGCAGTCGTCGAAGAAGGGCACGGCGACCTTCGGGATCACGGCGATCGAGATGGATTTCGCATCCTTGGCCGCGGCCGCCTGCGCGGCCAGGCCGCCCAGCGCGGAAGCCGCGAGGAGGATGCCCAGGCCCTTGGCCAGGGTGGTGCGAAGCAGACCGGATTTGCTCATGGTGTGTCGAGAAGGAGGGAAGGGACGTTCAGGGATGCGCGACCGAACTCATCGCGCCTTGCGGCGCAGCCGCCAGATATCGATGCTGACCGCGATCAGGATCACGCAGCCGGTGATGGTTTGTTGTGCGTAGGTATCGATGTTGAGCAGCACCACGCCGTTGGCGATGATGCCGGCCAGCGCGGCGCCGATCACCGCGCCTTCCACGCTGCCGATGCCGCCCGACAGGCTGGCGCCGCCGATCGCGGCGGCCGCGATCACGTCGAGCTCGGCGCCGAAGCCGGCGGCCGGCTCGGCCGACACGAAGCGCGAGAAGCTGATCACGCCGGCCAGCGCGGCGATGGTGCCCGACAGCAGGTAGACCAGGAACTTGACGCGCCGCGTGCGCACGCCGCTCAGGTGCGCGGCCGTCTCGTTGCCGCCGGTGGCGTAGACGTGCCGGCCGAAGCGGGTCCGGCGCATGATCACGGCGAAGCAGGCGGCCAGCGCGGCCATCACGATCACCGGGAACGGAATGAAGCCGAGGTAGCCCTGGCCGAGGAAGGTGAAGCCGTCGGGCACGTCCGGCGTGACCGGCACGCCCTTGGTGATGATGTACATCAGGCCGCGGCCGATGCTGAGCGTGCCGAGCGTGGCGATGAAGGGCGGCAGCTCGATGCGCGTCACCAGCAGGCCGTTCACGGCGCCGGCCAGCATGCCCGTCACCAGTCCCGCCGCCACCGCCGCGAGGCTGCCCAGGCCGTGCTGGAAGGCCAGCGCGGTGACCAGCGAGGACAGCCCCATCACCGAGCCGACCGACAGGTCGATGCCGCCCGTCACGATCACCAGCATCATGCCGATCGCCATGATGGCCGTGAGCGAGAAGGAGCGGAACACGCCCATCAGGTTGTTGGTGGTGAGGAAGTACGGCGAGAACAGGCTGATCAGCACGCCGACCGCGATCAGCACCGCGAGGATGTTGAATTCGCGCACCCCGAGGCAGGCGCGCAGCAGGGCCGGCAGGCGCGCTTCGCGATGGGTGTCGAGGTGGCTGGGAATGGCTTTCAACGCGGGTCTCCTGGATCGTGCACGGCTGTCGTTCGTCGATGCGGCAAGCATACGAGCAGGTCCGAACGGGAAACTGTGACGCCCGTCATACAAGCGGATCGGGGTTGTCCCGGAGGCGAGCGCCGCCAGACGCGTGCCAGGCCGCGCACGATCCCGACAAGCCGGGCCGGGCTATGACGGACGTCACAGATTCGCGGCGGCTTCCGTCGCTAAGATTGGCGAAGCGGCGAACGCGTGGGCGCTCGCCATGTGACCCCGATCTGAAGGAGAGCATCAGATGACGAAGCGCGTGATAGTGACCGGCGGCAGCGGCCTGGCCGGGAAATGGGTGGTCGAGAACCTGGTCGAGCACGGCCATGAGGTGATGAACCTGGATCGCGTGCCGATGGCCAAGCGCACCGCGCGCACGCTGATCACCGACATCACCGATGCCGGCCAGGTGTTCAACGCGCTGGCCTCGAGCACGGCGCCGGTGGAGTTCGCCGATGACCTGGAGCCGAAGCCGATCGACGCGATCGTCCACTTCGCCGCGATCCCCCGCATCATGGTGACCCCCGACAACGAGGTGTACCGCATCAACGTGATGGGCACCTACAACATCCTCGACGCGGCCGCGAAGCTGGGGATCCGCAAGGTGATCCTGGCCTCCAGCGAGACCACCTACGGCGTGGTGTTCGCCCATCGCCACCGCGATCCGGCCTATTTCCCGCTGGACGAAGATTACCCCGTCGATCCGATGGACAGCTACGCGACCTCGAAGGTGGTCAACGAGGTGACCGCCAAGGCCTTCCAGGCACGCACCGGCGCCGACATTTACTGCTTCCGGATCGGCAACGTGCTCGACCCCGAGGACTACGCGAAATTCCCGGGCTGGCTGAAGGACCCGGCGCTGCGCAAGCGCATCGCCTGGAGCTATATCGACGGGCGCGACCTGGCCGAGGCCTGCCGGCTCGCGATCGAGACCGACGGGCTCGGCTTCGAGATCATGAACGTGGCGGCCGACGACGTGTCCTCGGACCTGCCGAGCCGCGTGCTGCTGGAGCGCTATTACCCCGGCGTGCCGGTCAAGCGGCCGATCGGCGAGTTCGAGACGCTGCTGAGCAACGAGAAGCTCAAGCGCCTGCTCGGCTGGCGCCAGCAGCATCAATGGCGCGAGGAAGTGAAGCGCTTCGCCTGAGCGGCCCGGGCCGTGCCGCCGTCATCGTCGTGACAACAAGCTGTCGTAATCTCGACACTTTTTACGGGCGAGCCCTCGCCCCTTCCGACGATGTCGATCACGGTTGATTTTCCCGCGCCGGTGCGCGACTGGATCCTGCAGAACCTGACGCGCGGTGTCGACGCGCAGGCGCTCGTCAAGGAGCTGGTCGGGCACCAGAGCGCGCCCGAGGTGGCGGCCGCGATGGTCGAGGCGGTCACCGCCGCGCTGATGTACGGCACGCCGCTGCCCGCGGACAAGCTGGAGGTGGGCGGCGCGCGGGCCGGCTACGAGCCCGCCGCGCTACGGGTGCCGGCCGGGCCGCTGATCCGGCTCGGCCAGCACGAGACACGCGTGCTGTTGCGCCTGCAACGGCCCGCCGCGGTGCTGCTCGACGGTTTCCTCAGCGCGGGCGAATGCAGGCAGTTGATCGAGCTGGCGCGCCCGCGCCTGAACCGCTCGACGGTGGTCGATCCGGTCACCGGCCGCAACATCGTGGCCGGCCATCGCAGCAGCGACGGCATGTTCTTCCGCCTCGGCGAAACTCCGCTGATCTCGCGCATCGAGCAGCGCATCGCCGCGCTGACCGGCTTCCCGGTCGAGAACGGCGAGGGCCTGCAGATGCTGCATTACGAGGCCGGCGCCGAATCGACGCCGCACGTCGACTACCTCGTGCCGGGCAACCCGGCCAATGCCGAATCGATCGCGCGCAGCGGGCAGCGCGTCGGCACCCTGCTGATGTACCTGAACGATGTCGAGAGCGGCGGCGAGACGCTGTTTCCGCAGGTCGGCTGCTCGGTGGTGCCGCGGCGCGGCCAGGCCTTCTATTTCGAGTACGGCAACGGCAGCGGGCGTTCCGACCCGGCCTCGCTGCATGCGAGTTCGCCGATCGGTTCGGGCGACAAGTGGGTGGCCACCAAGTGGATCCGCACGCGGCGCTTCGTGCCCCGCATCGACGCGGCCGAGCCGGGCATGAAGTAAGGCGGCGCCTGCGCCGCCAGCCTCGCGCGGCAGGCTCGGGCCGCGCGTGCAGGAGCGGGAGGCGGGCGCGCTGGCCCGCCTTGCCGCCGCCGCGGGGCCGGCTTCAGCGCTGGAAGATCTCGTCGGCGACCCAGCCCTTCGGCGTGAGATGCATGCCTTCACGCAACTGCTGCGTGCCCTGGCCTTCGATCACGCGCTGCACCATCGGGTAGACGCGCAGGAAATCCGGGTTCTTCGCGAACGGCGCCGGATCGATCCTGTAGGTGTAGAGCACCGAGGTCATGGTCTCGCCGTTGCGCTGCACCGGCTTCTCCCAACCCACCACCTTGTCGAGCGTGAGCGTGGCCACGCAGAAATCGGCCGGGTGCGTGACGCGCGTCATCGCGGTCGCGGTCACTTCCGGAATGTGCAGGTAGTACTTCTGGCCTTCGGCCGTCAACTGGTACTGGCGTGCATGCGCGACCAGCTTCTTGCCCTGGTCGTGGCCGTCCACCAGCATGTCCTTGCCCGTCACGATGCCGAGCTTCTCGAGCACCGGCAGTTGCAGCGAATCGGCGCTGTGGCCGGCCTTGTCCTCGTCGGTCACGTAGATCGGCCAGTCGTACTTGCCCAGGCAGAGGTGGCCGCGCTTGGCGAGGAAGTCGTTGACGGCGGCCGTGAAGTTCTCGCGGCTGGCGTCCTGGGGGCTGGGGCTGGCGTGGACGGCGGTGGACAGCATCACGGCGAGCAGGGCGGCGGAAAGACGTTGGATCATGAGTGGCAAGCGGTTCGGAAAGTCGGGAAAAACGGCCCGGCCCGCCGCGCATCGAGCGGGCGGGCCGGGCGACAGGAGGTGCTCAGTTCACGCAGTCGCCGGAGCTCGGCGCGGTGGCCGGCGCCTGGTAGCCGTCGCTGAGCGTCTTCATGAAGCAGACCAGGTCGGCGATGTCCTTCTGCGAGAGCTGCGGCGCCGAGTGGAAGCTACGCGCCTGGGCGCCGTCGGCGGCGGTGGTGCCGCCCGCGTCGGTCTGGCCCTGGCCCATCGGCAGCTCCTCGTCGATGTTGCCGCGATAGTCGGCCGGCAGGTCGTTGAAGCGGTTGACGGTGGCGCCGGCGAGGTAGGTCGGCTGCAGCGCGAAGCTCGGGTTGCTGGAGGGCGCGCCGGTGCCGCCGGTGGCCGGGTACCAGTACTCGGGGTTGGTATCGCGCGTGTTGTAGAAGTTCACCACCTGCACCAGCGAGTGGAACACGCCGTTGTGGAAGAAGGCGTTGCGGGTGGCCACGTTGCGCAGCGTCGGCACCTTGAAGCGGCCGCAATACGGGTCCGGCACGTTCACGCCGGTGAACGAATCGGGGCCGGCGCCGCTCGATGCCGTGCCGGGCACGTGCAGCGTCGCGTAGGGGCCGCAGAGGCCCATGTCGAAGAAGCTCGCGTCCGCGTCGGCCGGGATCGGATTCGGGTTGCCGGGGATCGAGGTGTCGTTGCGCGGCGCGCCGATCGCCTGGTAGGTGAAGTCCGTCATCAGCCCGGTCGAGCCGTTGAAGTTCGCGCCCACGTAGTGGCAGGCCGCGCAGCCGGCGCCCTTGCTGGTGTCGTTGAACAGTTGCAGGCCGCGCGTCTCGGCGGCGGTCAGCGTGCCGCCGATCTTGTTGCCGATGTAGAGGTCGAACTTGCTCGAGTAGGGCGCGAAGGATTCGTCCTCGTTCTGGTACTGCTGCAGCGCGTCGCCGATCGCGTTGAAGGCGTTGGTGGTGTCGCCGAACACCGCGTTGCCGTAGACCTGCTGGAACAGCGCGGCATAGGCGCCGTTCTGCACGGCCTTCACCACCGCGTCCGGCGAGCTGTTGTTCATCTCGATCGGGTTCAGCAGGGGCAGGCCCGCCTGGGTCGCCAGCGAGGTGGCGCGGCCGTCCCACATGAAGCCGCCGCCGGGCGCGTTCTGCGTGACGCCGTCCGGGTTGTCGGCATTGTCGTTGTAGGGCGGCGTCATCGACTTGTAGCGCAGCGAGGGCACCGCGCGCACGCCGGCCTGCGACGGATCGGAGCCGAGCTGCACCGACAGGCTGTTCGGCGGCCCGTAGGCATAGGCCGGGTCGTGGCAGCTCGCGCAGGCCATGTTCTTGTTGCCCGACAGGGTCTTGTCGAAGAAGATCTTCTCGCCGAGCTGCGCCTTGGGGCTCAGCGTCGAGGCCGCGGCGCTGCTGCCGCCGGCCGGCGCCGAGGCGCCCGACGAGCCGGAGGCGCCGCCGCCGGACGAGTCGTCGCCGCAGGCAGCCAACAGCGCGGTAAGTACACAGATCAATGCAAGAGATAGCGTGCGCATGGCGGTTATCTTCTTCTGGTCAGGCATTCGGTTTGTCGTTCGGCGCGGCCGGTCGCGCGAGGCGCGGTGCCGGGTGGCCGGACAGGGTCATCAACGAAATCGCCGGGCGTGCCCAAGGGCCTGCCCGGCTTCACTACGCAAGCGTTCGGAGCGGGGAGGGGCCGCCCGTTCGGGCCGGCCCCTCCCCGCGGACGCGGGACTTACTGGATCGCCCAGATGTTGGTCTGGGTCTTGTCCGGACCCGGCTGGCGATTCGCTTCCTGCGTGCCGATGATGTCGGCCGGATTGAGCTTCTGCGTGTAGCCGGCAGGCGTGATGTACGCATGGTTCATCGGACGGACCGAGTCGAAGTGCGTATCGGCGCTGCTTGCCAGTTCCGGCAGGTTCAGGATGTTCTGCGCGATGAAGCTCTCCGTGTACTTCGCGCGGGCGAGGTAGGTGAACTCCTGGCCCGGTGCCGGGTCGGCGAGCTGGAACATGTCCTGCATCGTGCGGACCAGCGAGAAGTGGCTGTACGCGTCGCTATCCTGGATACCCTGCGGACCATGGTTGGTGATCACGCCGAAGATCGAGTTGCCGTGGCCGTGGTTGCCGTGGTTGTAGACCGTGGTCACCGTCGGCGTGTACGTGCCGTTGGCGAACGTGAGCGGCTCGGCCTTGCTGGTCTGCGACGGGTTCCAGCCGCAGCACGAGGTCGAGCTGCCTTCGCCTTCGTCGAACATCACGACGATCGCCACGTGGCGCTTCGGGTTGTTCCAGATCGGCGATGCCTGGATCTTGCTCACCACCTGCTGGACGTACGAGTCGCCGCGCTTGACCAGGTTGTCGCCCTTGCAGGTCGGGTCGTTGCCCGTGCCGTGCATGTCGTCGCACTGGTCGGGCACGATGAAGTTGATCGCGCCCACGTCGCCGTTCGCCAGGTCGGTGCTGAACTGGTCGAAGTTGTAGTTCTGCGGGACCGGGTACACCGAGGTGTTCTGGATCGCGCTGGCGTACTGCGTGCCGAAGAGCGTGCGGTTGCTGGCGAAGAAGTCCGGCAGCGAACGCGCGGTCTGGTAGGCCATGCCCGGGTGGTGCTTGGTCTTGTACAGCGAGCTCGGCATCGCGATCGCCGGGCTGGTGATGCCGGCGGTCGTGGTGCCTGCCGCGCCGTTGTAGCCGGCCACCACCGCCGCGTCGGCGATGCTGTCGGTACGCACGTCCTGGCCCGGGTTCATCGACTCGCTGTAGGTACGCCAGGTCAGGCCCGAGTTCGTCAGCAGCGTGAACAGGTTCGGTGCCGTGATGTTGTGCGCAGCCGTCGTCGTGCCGGCAGGACAGGTGCCGAAGCTGGACAAGGCGCTCGTCTGGGTCGGCGTGCCGGCCGGCGTCGCCACCAGCGGCTGGCCGTCCGATGCCGTGCCGCCCTTGAACGCGGCGTCCGTCAGCGAGGACGTGTCGACGCCGCAGCCCCACCAGTTGTCGTCGGTGATGCCCCAGTCGTCCGCGCCGCCCAGTGCCGTGTAGTTCGGCTCGGACGGGTTGCCGGTCGAGTAGTAGGTGGTCGCCTGGTTCCACTTGCCGGTGTTGAAGTCGAGGTTGCCGGCGATGTACGGCGCGTCGCCCGAGCCTTCGATACCGATCGTGCCGCCCGTGGTGGTCCCGATCGAGCGGTTCTCGAGCATCAGGATGAACACGGCGTCGTAGCGCGGGATGCCTTCCACGTTGAAGGCGGCCTGCTGGGCCTGCGCGAAGGTGATCGGCGCCTGCGTCTGGGTCGGCGTCACGAGCGTGGCCGAGCTGATGCCCTGCAGCTTCGCCAGCGAGGGATCGCCGCCGGCAATCGCGAGGTTGTCCGGGTACAGGTCGCCGCGATCGATCTTGGTGGTCGCGTAGGTGTAGCGGTTGCTCAGCGCGTTGTCCTCGTAGAGGATCGCGGCCTGCTCGGCGCCCGAGAGCTTGCCGGCGTCGGCGAGCACGTCGGCGGCCGGGACCGTGACGGACGAGGCCGCGTTGGCCACGCCGGCGCCGCTCAGGCGCGTGGCGAGGTTGGCCTTCTCGGTGGCGTAGTTGCTGTTGTTGGCTTCGACCAGGCGCTGCACTTCGCTCGACATCGGGCTGATGACGATGTTCGCGCCTTGGTCGGCGACCTGGGCGGCGGAGGCGCGCAGCACCAGGTGGCTGGCCACGGCGCTGCCGGCGGCCGTGTTGGTGGCCTTGGTGCTGATGTCGGCGAGCAGTTGGCCGGTGGCGTTCGATGCGACCTTCAGCGTGAACTGGCCCTTGGCGTCGGTGGTGGCGACCGGGTCGCTGCCATCGCACTTGCCGTTGCCGTTGACGTCGAGGCACACCGTGGCGCCGGCGTAGTAGCCGGCCTTGATGACCGGGTCGCCGGTGGTGCCGCCCGGCACGAGGGCCGAGGCGGCCACGGTGCCGGTGAGCGTCTTGGTCGAGGTGGTGGTGCCGCCGTTGCCGTTCGATGCGGAGGACGAATCATCGTCGCCGCCGCAGGCAACCAGCATGCTGGCTGCCGCGATCGAGGTCAGCAGGAGGGGAATGCGTAGCTTTGAACTAACCGACATTTTGGGGTCCCTGTGGGTTGATGAGTTCTTCTTGCGTTCTCACGAAAGCCGATCCGTGAACTTTTTGTCGGGGCGAATTATTGGAGCGGGCTATTTACGTTTTCGTGACAGGGATCGCCGGGGAATTCTGACTATTCGGCCATTTTTTAATAAAAAAGCAATAAAACCATCATATGGATCGTAAGGTTTGAAATGATGTGAAGATGCGGCTTATTACGAAGTGCTTTCCATTGTGGCGATGAGGCTTCCGGTATCGATGAGGGCGGCCGCGGGTACCGTGGCGGGCGCGGAAAACGCTCGGTGATGCTGAATTTCCAGGGGTTTTTTCGGATTTCCAGGGGCCGTCGCATGGGACGATCGCCTCGGTGGGCGCCGGGCAGGGCGATCGAGCGCGGCGTGGAGTATGAGGAAAGATGTCGAAATGGAAAGCTATTGTTAATGATCGTGGTGTGATTTTTGAAAGTTGTTTAGGCCGGGGCGCGAATCAAATCGAGCCTGTAATTTTTCGCGAGAAAAGCAAAGAATCAGATTACGGACGATTACGTTCGGGGTTGACGCGTGCCGGTTGCGGCACGGATCGAGGCGATCGCGGCAGCGGCGGGGCGATGGACGAGGCGAGGCCGCCGGGTCGTCCTCGTGCTGCCCGGGCGGATTTTTCCCGCCCGCCCGGCGTCTCGTTCGCGAGCGCTTGCCGATCGATCGGTGTCGATCGTGCCGGCCCGGCATCTCGCGATCCTCGATATCGAGCGCTGCCGCGCGGCCCGCATGCTGGATCAGCAGTTCGAAGTGATGAATGCCGGCCGGCGTCGATGCTCGCCGCGCGGCAATCGCGGATCGCCACTTGCGCCATCAAAGCGATTCTTTGCATAATGCCGAAAAATATTTTAATGATATCCGGCCTGAAACCAATTCCAGCGCTTGTCTTTCTCTGCGATCGCAGCTTTCAAGCTTGAAACAAGCGGCTTATTCATTGATTAAATCGGATTCGAGGCCGATTCTTCGCATCCATCGCCGGTACCGGTGCCATTGACCGGTGCGCCGGCCGCCGCGCCCCGCCAGACGGACATCTCCGGCGTATGGTGCCGGGCCGGCGCCGCACCGGCACGCGGCAATCGAGCTTTAGCCAATCTAAAGCTGCCGAAAAAAATCTAGCTTGTTCCCTTTGTTTCGCATTGGTAATCTGCCCTCCGACGTCAGATTTATATCGATTTATTAATCGACCTTCCGATTCTTTTCGATTCGCGAGACGATTGACAATCGAGACGAAACGAAAGCCGCCCGGCGCGGGCCCCAGCCCGCCGGTGGATGAACCTTCAAGCAAGCGGAGTCGCGATTGGTGTCAGTCGATTACAAGGCGGTTCGTCAGGCGGCGAACCGGGCGATCGAGGAATTCGCCGGCAACCGTGTGTTCAGCGCGCTCGACGCGGGCAAGTGGAGCGTGACCGATTACCAGCACCTGCTGCTGACGTTGTTCTACCAGATCTACCAGGGCTCGATGTCGTTCGCGGCGGCCGCCGCCAATTGCCCGACGCGCCTGACCGAACTGCGCGAATACCTGGTGGCGCATGCGCACGAGGAAATCCCGCACTACAAGTGGATCCTCGACGATCTCTATTCCACCGGCTACCAGGGCCCGGATCCGAAGACGCTGCTGCCGCAACCCTCGGCGATGGCCTACGTGGCCTTCAACGTGCACAACGCGCTGCATATGCCGGGCACGCGCCTGGCCAGCTCGATCGTGCTGGAAGGGATCGGCCAGCGCTACGGCGCCTGGTTCGGCAAGCTGGTGCTGGAAAAGACGCCGCTCAAGCACGAGAACCTGAGCTTCTTCTTCTCGCACGGCGAGACCGACAAGGAACACGTGGTCGAGCTGTGGGACATCATCGATCGTTCGCCGCTCAACGAGGAGGAAGTGCGCTGGATGGCACATGCCTCCTACGTGGCGGGAACCTTCTACAAGCGCATGTGGGACGACTCGCTCCACTACGTCGAATACCGCTGATCGCGGCGCGGCACCCGGGCCGGCACGTGCCGCCGGCCCCAGCGCGAGCGCATGCGATCGCCGTGCATCCATTGCGTGGTACCGAATAACAGCCAGGGAGCCATGACTCCCGCATTCCGAGGAAGCCGAGGGATCACGATCCCGACGCGACAGCAACGAGGGGCGAAAAGCCCCCGAGAGGGCGAAAAGCCCCTGAACCTGAGAGAGCGCCGACGGGCAAAACCCGCGGCAAGAGCGAGGGGCACCAGCCTCCGAACCTGAGAGAACCCGAGCGGCGCCAGCCCTCGGAAAACGAGAGTACTGCCTATGCCGGAAGATGAATCGACCGTCGTGGAAGCGCTTGCGCCAGCCTGGGCCCCCCCCGGGCTGGCGCCATCCGATGCCTTCCCGCAGTTCACGGTACGCACGCTGGATCGCGACGATCCGCAGTCGATGCACGAAGTGGGTGGTTTGTGGCAACGCGTCTACGGCGCCGAGCGCGGCTTGCTCGAGGTCGAGGACGACGTGCATGCCGTGGAGGACGACTATCACGCCAGCGGCGACTATCTGGCGGTGTTCGTCCGGCAGCACGCCGGCGCGGCGGAAATCATGATCGCGACGGTGCGCGTGGTGGGCGATTCGCGCGTCGGCCTGCCGATCGAGCGGTTCTTCCCGCTCGGCCCGCTCAAGCGCTATACGCAACTGGTCGAGCCGCAGCGGCTGATCGTCGATCCCGCCTGGCGCCGGCGTCGTTTCGACAGCGCGCCGTATGGCCTGTCGGGACTGTTGTTCAAGGCCGTGGTCAAGCGCTACCTGGTCGGCGGCTTCAACACCACGCTGGTCATCGACGCCTTTTCCGACAGTCGCGAAAGCCCCCTGCACGCCTTCCTGCAGATGGGCGCCCAGCGGCTCGGCGCATCGTTTCACGACAGCGAGCTTGCCAGCGAGACGCCCAGCGTGGCGCTGCTCTGCTCGCTGCTCGACATCACCACCCAGGCGCTGCGTGCCGACAAGTCACGCTTTGCCCGCTACCTGCTCAAGCGCGGCCAAGGAGATTGACGCATGGAACTCTACAAGAAAATTCTCGACCAGGGCGGCCAGGAACTGCTCGACCTGATCCTGACGGTCAACGTCAACTTCTACTTCTCCGAGCTCGAGATCATCGACCTGTGCGCGAAGTGGATCCCGCGCCGCGACGACCTGCGCGAGAAGTTCTACCTGGTGCATCACGCGCACGACGAGGTCTCCCACTCGAACTTCTTCAAGGAAGGCGTGCGCCACCTGGGCCTGCAATGGGACGACGCGCTGATCGAGCGCTATCGCCTGAAGGACATCGACAACCGCTTCGACAAGCTGTTCGAGAGCGATGACGAGCTCGAGGTGCTGATCGGCCTGAACGTCTATGCCGAGGGCGTGCTCGCGATGGAGGAACTGGCCGAGATGAGCGAGACGCGTCCCGACATCTTCCCCTCGTTCCGCCAGATCGCGCGCGAGGAAGCGACCCATCTCGCCTTTGGCAAGAAGGTGCTGGAGCGCATGTTCGAGGAGAACCCGGAGGAGCGCGTGCGCGCCCAGGTCCATTGCGACTGGTATCGCGACCATATCCATCCCTACCTCTGGCGCGACATCTCCGGGCTGCTCGATACCGGCATCCGTCACGGCGTGCTCTACCCCGACTTCCGCGAGCGCGCGGTGGCGCGCTTCGACAGCGAGATGAGCTCGCTCGGCCTGACGGTCGACTGGCATCGCGCCACGGGCATCGAACTGGCGGCGTGATGAAGGCCGGCGAGATGTTCTCCGACAGCTACGAGGCGGCGCGCGCGCGCTTTCGCGAGGCGGCGGCGCGTCGCGGCGCGCGGCTCGCCCAGGTGCGCAACCCCGCGCGCGGTCCGGACGGCGTCACGCTGACCACCGACGTGGCCTGGCTCGGGCCGGCCGCCGCCTCGCGCGTGCTGGTGGTGGTATCGGGCACGCATGGCGTGGAGGGTTACGCGGGCTCGGCGATCCAGTGCGCCTGGCTGGCCGGCGAGGACGCGGGCGAGCTGCCTTGCGACGCGGCGGTGATGCTGGTGCATGCGCTCAATCCGTTCGGCTTCGCCTGGCATCGGCGCGTCAACGAGGACAACGTCGACCTGAACCGCAACTTCATCGACTGGAATGCGGCGCGCCCGAGCAACGACGGCTACGACGCGCTGCACGACGCCCTGCTGACCGGCGACGACGATCCGGTGGCGCGCGTGCGCGCCGACGCGTCACTGCGCGACTTCACCGGGCGCCACGGTATCGCCGCGTTCCAGGAAGCGCTCTCGCGCGGCCAGTATCGACATCCGGACGGGCTGTTCTACGGCGGCAACGAGGCGACCTGGAGCGCGCGGCTGATCGGCGAGCTGGTGCGCGAGAACCTCGGCCATGCCGCCGATATCGCGCTGGTCGACCTGCACACCGGGCTCGGGCCTTACGGCGAGGGGCAGCCGGTATCGTTCGACCTGCCGGGCTCGGCCGCGCTGGCGCGCGCCCAGGCCTGGTTCGGGCCGGCGCTCGGCGCGCCGCGCGCCGGCGGCGCGGTCTCGAACGACCTCGACGGCACGCTCTACGATGCCTGGCGGCGCTGGCTGTTCGGCCGCTCGCTGACCTCGATCGCGCTCGAGTTCGGCACCCACCCGGTGCCGGACGCGGTGGCTGCGCTGCGCGCCGAGGCGGTGGCCTGGCGCAACGATCCCTATGGCGATTCGCCGGCCGCCGCGCGGGCGCGTGCCGCCCTGCGCGCGTTCTTCGACGTGCCGCGCGACGATTGGCGCGAGTCCGTGCTGAGCGGCGGCCTGCGCGTGCTGCGCGCGGCGCTGGCCGGCGTGACCGGCCGCGTGCTGGCCGACGAAAGTGCCTGAGGGCAAGGAGAAGCAGGCGATGGACATGAAGCGTGGCGCCGGGCGGGACCAAGGTCTCGCCCTCTACGATCCGGCGCCGCTCGGCGACTGGCGCGCGCGCATCGCGGCCGCCCATGCGCGCATCGCCGCGCGCGTGCGGCGCACGCCGGTGCTGCAGTTGGCCGCCGGCAGCTTCGGCTTCGATTTCGACCTCGCGCTGAAGCTCGAGACCTGCCAGCACACCGGCTCCTACAAGCCGCGCGGCGTATTCAATCGCCTGCTCGCGCGCGGCGACGTGAACGGCTCGCGCACCGTGGTGGCGGCTTCGGGCGGCAACCACGGCATCGCGGTCGCGCATGCGGCCAGCACGCTCGGCTTTGCCGCCCAGGTGTTCGTGCCGACGCTGACGCCGCCGGAAAAGCTGCGGCAGATCCGCGAGCTCGGCGGCGAGGTGATGGTGAGCGGTGCCAACTACGGCGAGGCGCTGGCCGCCAGCGAGCGGCATGCGCGCGAGACCGGCGCGCTGTCCATCCACGCCTTCGACGAACCCGAGTTGATCGAGGGGCAGGGCACGGTCGCGCTCGAACTCGACCAGCAGGCCGGCGCGCCCGACACTGTGCTGGTTGCTGCGGGCGGCGGCAGCCTGCTGGCCGGCGTATGCGCCTGGTATGCCGGCACGGCCACCCGCGTGATCGGCGTCGAGCCGGTCACGGCGCGCGCGGTGGGTGCCGCGCTCGAGGCGGGTGAGCCGGTGGACGTGACGGTCGGCGGCGTGGCCGCCGATTCGCTCGGCGCGCGCCGCGCCGGCCGCCATACCTTCAATGTGATCGCGCCGCGCGTGGCGCGCATGCTGACGGTCGAGGATGCCGAGATCGTCGCCGCGCAGCGCGCCTTCTGGCGCGAGCTGCGGCTGGTGGCCGAGCCGGGCGGCGCGACCGCCTTCGCCGCGCTGCTGTCGGGACGCTACGTGCCGGCGCGCGACGAGCGCGTCGCCGTGATCGTCTGCGGCGCGAACACCGATCCCGCCAGGATTCGCGGCGAACCCGCCGAGGCACGGCCCTGATTTTCCTTCCTACACAAACGTTTGCCGGCCACCCTCCCCAAGCCAAGACATGAACGCCCGTAATTTCACGCTGTTGTTGACGCTCGCCGCCCTCTGGGGCGCCTCCTTCCTGTTCATTCGCGTCGGCGCGCCCGAGTTCGGGCCGGTGCCGCTGATGGCGGTGCGGATCCTGATCGCGGCGGTGTTCCTCGCGATCGTGCTGGCCTCCCGGCGCGGTTTCCACCGCATGTCCGGCAAGCTGCTGCCGCTGTTCGTGATCGGGGTGCTGAATCAGGCGCTGCCGTTCTGCCTGTTCGCCTATGCCGAGCTGACGCTGCCGGCCGGGATCACCTCGGTGATCAACGCGACCACGCCGCTGTGGGCCGCCATCGTCGCCTTCCTGTGGATCGGCGACCGCCTGAGCGGGCTGCGCGTGGCGGGCCTGTTCATCGGTTTCGCGGGGGTGCTGATCCTGGTCTGGAAGGACCTGACGGGCGGCGGCTCGTTCGGCGCCGGCGCGATTGCGCCGCTCGCCGTGCTCGGCGCGACCCTGTTGTACGGCATCTCGGCCAACGCCACCAAGAAATTCCTGGTCGGCGTCGATTCGCTGGCGATCGCCACCGGCAGCATGATCGGCGCGGCCATCGTGCTGCTGCCCTTCATGTTCCTGTACTGGCCCGCGCATCCCGTCTCGGCGCTGGCCTGGGGCTCGGTGATCGCGCTCGGCGTGGCCTGCACCGGCATCGCCTACATCATCTACTTCCACCTGATCTCGACCGCCGGGCCGGCGCGCGCGGTCTCGGTCACCTTCCTGGTGCCGATCTTCGGCCTGGTGTGGGGCTCGCTGTTCCTCGGCGAGGCGATCACGCCCACCATGTTCCTCGGCTGCGCGGTGGTGATCCTCGGCACCATGCTGGCGAGCGGCGTGCTCAAGCTGTCGGTGCTGACCGGCAAACGCTCGGCTTGATGTGCGGCCTGGTGTTCGGTCTGACGTCCGGCCCGATGTCCGGCCTGGCACGGCGTCCCGGCGAGGCCGGCTACCGACGATGCCGCGTGCCGGCGGCCTCAGTCGGCCGCGGCGCTGAGCTGGACCACCGGCTGCTCGGCGGGGCGCGGATTCTTCACCGCTTCCATCAGCCATTGGCGGAACACGCGCGCGCTCGGGTTGTCGAGCGTCTGCTCCGGGTAGACCAGGTAGTAGGCGTATTCGGGGGTGATCGGTGCGTCGAACAGGATTGTCAGGCGCCCGTCGGCCAGCTCCGAGGCGATGATCGACTTGCGGGCCAGCGCCACGCCGTGGCAGGCCAGCGCCGCGTGGATCACGCCGTTCGAGTCGATGAACATGGTGCCGCGATCGCCGCGCACGCCGCCCACCTGGTAGCGGTCGAGCCAGGCCAGCCATTCCTTGTGCCGCTCGTCGTGCAGCAGGGTGACGCGGCCGAGGTCCTGGAAGGACTGGAACGGCCCGGCCTGCTCGATCAGGCGCGGGTTGCAGATCGGGTAGAGCGGATCGTCGAGCAGCAGCTCGGACTTGAGGCCCTGGTAGCGGCCCGCGCCGTGGCGCACCGCGAAATCGATCTGGTCGTCGACGAAGGCCGCGTAGCGGTTGGTGGTGCTGATGCGCAGGTCGACGCCGGGCGCCACGCGCGCGAGCTCCGACAGGCGCGGCACCAGCCATTGCATCGCGAAGCTGTGCGCGCAGCTGACCGTGACGATGTCGGTATGGTTGGCGTTGCTGCGCAGGCGGTCCGTGGCGCGCAGGATCAGGTCGAACACCTGCTGCAGCTCCTGCAGGTAGCGGATGCCGTGCGGGGTGATGTCGATGCCGCGCGGCGAACGTTGCAGCAGGCTGACGCCCAGTTCTTCCTCGAGCTTGACGATCTGCTGGCTGATCGCCGAGGGCGTGACGTGGATTTCCTCGGCGGCCGTCTTGATGCTGCGGTGCCGGCCTACGCTCACGAAGTAGCGTAGGGCCCGCAAGGACGGCAGCGCGGAGTATTTGTTCGGGCTCGACATGTGGCTCTGACTCTGACGTAAGTTGATTGCTCTCGCCTAGTGCCGGCGCGCTCGGGCCGCCGGCTTACTAATCTGACAACGATGATGCACCGGTTTCGTCACGGCCGCCGCCGGGCCGAATCCGGCCCGGGCATCCTGCCTGGCGCCTCGCGGGCCGCTCTCCCGACCCGCCGACGCCGCCCGGCCCGGCTTCGGAACCCCGCCGAAGCCCGCGGCGCGAACGCCATCCGTCCATACATTTAAGTCAGCAAACGCGGCCGTTGGTTCGAAAATCGCGCGGCGGTTTCGGATCCGAAGACTCGCCTGCGGGATGACTGCGCCTCATGCATGCATGTCGCTCGACATGCGCAGACGAGTCTAACGGCCGCTTTGTTGACGTTGCATGAATAAATCTCGGTGCAATTCCGGCAATTGCTCAACTAAATGAAAAATTATTCTGGGATTATAAACACCAATTGCAGTATCTACATCAATTTGATAGCTGACTTGATGAGATCAGTCGGGTATCCCGCCGTTCCGGCACTGTCAGGAATAGCAGGTTTGAAAAGGGGCTGGGATGAGTCTGGCTCAGGAACCGTTCCCGGCCGGGCGGCCGTCGCCGCGGCTTGCCGGCAATCCGTGCGAGCGCGCCCGGCGGGCGTGCGCGCGATTTAAGCGGATGGACTTTCCTTCGATTTATTTGATTTTGATTCCAACTGCATAGGTGATTTTCCTTTAATTCGGCGACTGATGAAATGGATTGGACGGTGCGTTGCCTTGATTGGTCCAGGCGGCGCGGCATCGTCCTGGCCGGAACTGCCTCGCTGACGAAATCGGCATAAGCCGGCCGCCGCGCGCTCGACAAATACCGGGGCGCGACGGCATGCGATCGCGTGGGCCGGGAGCCGGGCGATATCTTCCTGCGGCCCACGCGCGCTAGACTGCTGCCCGGCGCCGATGCATCGGCTCGAATCATTGGGGGAAGGGACGATGGACCGCATGGCAGCGATGGAAACCTTTGTGGCGGTGGTCGAGGCGGGCTCGTTCTCGGCCGCCGCGCGGCGCCTGAAGCTCGGGCAGCCCGCCGTCTCGAAGTCCGTCGCCCAGCTCGAGGCCCATCTGGGCGCGAGGCTGCTGCTGCGCTCGACGCGCGGCCTGACGCCGACCGACGCCGGCCAGCGTTTCTACGAACATGCGCGGCTCGCCATCGAGGAGGCCGACCAGGCCGAGCAGGCGGTGCGCGAATCGTCGGCGGGGCTGTCGGGCCGGCTGCGGGTGGGCGCCGCCGTGACCTTCGCGCGGCTGCACGTGCTGCCCGCGCTCAAGACCTTCGTCGACCGCCATCCCGACCTGCAGCTCGACATCATCCTCGACGACCGCGCGATCGACCTGCTGGAAGAAGGCGTGGACGTGGCGCTGCGCATGGGGCGGCTCGACGATTCCTCGATGACGGCGCATCCGATCGCCAGCAGCCGGCGGCTGGTGGTGGCCACGCCCGAGTACCTGGCCGAGGCCGGCACGCCGCTCACGCCGGCCGAGCTGAGCCGTCACCAGGCGATCGTCTACTCGCAGCGCGGCGGCGGCGAATCCTGGTCGTTCCGGCGCGACGGCACCGAGGTGACGGTGGCCGTGTCGGGGCGCGTGCGGGTTAGCGCGGCCGAGGGCATGCGCACCGCCGTGCTCGCCCACATGGGGCTGGCGGTGGCGTCGGAATGGATGTTCGGGCCCGAGCTGGCGAACGGCACCGTGCGCGCGGTGCTGACGGATTGGGCGCTGCCGCCGGTGGACCTCTGGGCGGTGTTTCCCTCGGGCCGGCTGGTGACCTCGAAGGCGCGGGCCTTCGTGGCCTTCGTCGAGGAAGTGCTGGCCGGCGAGCCGGTCGCGCCGCGCTGAACGGCGGCGCAGCCGGCCCCGCGACTCCCTGCGCCGCCTAGAACGCGCGCCGGCCGATCGAGGCGCCGCCGTCGACGAACAGCGTCTGGCCGGTGATGAAGCCGGCATCCTCGGACAGCAGGAAGGCGATCGCCGCCGCGATCTCGTCGGCTTGGCCGAAGCGGCCCATCGGCACGCCCGACAGGTAGCGGCGCTCGCCCTCGCTGCCGGGCGGGTTGTTGGCGCGGAACAGTTCCGTCTCGGTCGGCCCCGGCGCCACCGCGTTCACGGTGATGCCCGTATCGGCCAACTCGAGCGCCCAGGAGCGCGCGAAGCTGACCAGGGCCGCCTTGGCCGCCGCGTAGGCGGTGCGCTCGGCGATGCCGAGGATCGTCAGGCTCGACACGTTGACCACCCGCCCCCAGCCGCGCTCGCGCATGCCCGGAAGCAGCGCCTGCACGGTCTGCACGGCGGGATGCAGGTTGACCGAGAACACCTCGTCGAGCGTCGCGAGCTCGACCGCGCCGAGCCGCTGCGGCTTCACCAGCCCCACGTTGTTGACCACGCCGTCGAAGGCCTGGCGCGCGAGCAGCGCGCGCAGCGCGGCATCGGTCGCGCCGGCGTCGCCGAGATCGACGCTGATCAGTTCGCCGGGGAAATCGGCCGCCTGGCCGCGCGCCAGCCCGACCACGCGATGGCCGGCCCGCGCGAGGCGCCGGCTCAACGCGAGGCCGATGCCCTTCGAGGCGCCGGTGACGAGGAAGCTGCGTTGTGACATGAATCGGCTCCAGTGGTGAGGGATGTAGGGAGGATAGGCGTTTAGCGTGCGGCGCGGGCGCGTTCCAGCACCGGGAACAGGTCTTCCGGCTCGGGACGACGCGTGTAGTCGGGATTGACCTCCGAGTAGAGCACCACGCCATCCTGGCCGATCACGTAGCGCGCCGGCATCGGCAGCGTCCATGACGGATCGTCGTTGGTCACCGGCAGGTCGTTCTTCAGCTTCCTGTAGAGCTCGACGAGATAGTCGGGCAGTGCGAAGCGCAGGCCGAAGGCGGCGCCGACCTCGCCCTTCGGGTCGCTCAGCACCGGGAAGTCGAGCTGGTTGTCGCGCACCGACTTGCGGCTGTTGACCGGCGTCTGCGGCGAGATCGCGACCAGCCGCGCGCCGTATTCGCGCAGTTGCGGCAGCGCCGCGTCGAGCGCCTGCAGCTCGAGGTTGCAGTAAGGGCACCAGACGCCGCGATAGAAGGTGATGACCAGCGGGCCCTGGGCCAGCAAGTCGGCCGAGGACACCAGCTTGCCGTCCTGGTCGCGCAGCGTGAATTGCGGCGCGCGATCGCCGGCCTGGACCGCGCGGCCGGCCTGGCCGCTGGCGATCAGCTCGGCGGTGGCGCGCTCCATGATCGGGTGGATTTCCGCGGGCGCGTTGTAGGGCGGCTTGCCGGCGCGGAAGTCTGCCTTGAAGGCGTCGAGTTTCTGTTGCAGGGACATGATGGACTCCTGGGGAATGATCGAAAGAGCGCGTCGGCCGGCGCGGCCTGCCTGTTGCGTGCGCCGGCTGCTACATGGTTTTTCGCGGCTCACGCGGCGACGGCCTGGGCGGGCTTGGTCCACTCGTTGCCCTTCATGAAGGCGTCGTATTCGGTGTGCACCACATGGTTCGTGTAGTTGCTCATCACCTTGGTGGCCACGCCGAGGATCACCTCGAGCACGTTCTGGCGCGTGTAGCCGGCGGCCAGGAAGGCTTCGACGTCGGCCTCGGGCACGAAGCCGCGCTCGCGCACCACCAGCGTGGCGAAGCGGTGCAGCGCCTCCAGCTTCGCCTCGGGCAGGGCGGTGCCGGCACGCAGCGCGGCGATCGATTCGGGCGTCATGCCGACCATCTTCGCCAGTGTGCTGTGGCCCGCCATGCAGTAGTGGCAGTCGTTCTCGAAGTTCGCGCTGAGGTAGACCACCTGCTGCTCCTGCGGCGTCAGCGTGCTCTTCGAGAACAGGTCCCAGAGCGCGGAATAGCCGGCCAGCAGTTCGGGGGATTCGGCCATGTGCGCCTGCAGGTTAGGCAGGAAGCCGAAGGCCTTTTTCGTGGCTTCGAGCGTGGCCCTGGAAGCGGCCGGGGCGGTGTCGATGGTGTAGGCGGGGAAGTGGCTCATGATTCGCTCCTGTTGGGTGGGTTGGTGAGCGAATGATGCGAGCGCGGGGGCGGGCGAAGAAGACGGGTGGCGGTGATAGGAGTCATTCCCGGGGGGAATGGGGCGGGGCGGCGCCCGCGTGTTTCGAGAGGTGTCGTTTCCTGCCATGCCGATGGTTCGGTCGACTACGCGCTGATTCCCGACAAGGAAATCACCGGCACGACGCAGCTCGACACCTTCTCGCTGAACCTCGATCTGCAGCGCGATCCGCGACGCGTCGAGCTGTTCCACTCGCGCAAGGCCTATCCGGCGATCACCGAGCAGGATAGCGAGCTGATCCACGCGCGCGACATCGAGGCGCCGGCGGTCGATCAATTGCCGGCGCCGGTGGTGGTGGGTTCCTGGCCGAAAAAGCGGCGATCGTGATCGCCGCGGCGCACGACGGCGGTCGGGACGGCAGCGAAGATATTTCCGCCATCCCGGCCGCCGAAGCGATCCAGCCCGCTCAATCCCCCGTCGCCACCGCGTAACGCTCCAGCCAATGCGCATACGGCGCCGGCAGTACCCACGAGGGCCGCTCCACGCCCAGCTTCTTGGCCGCGAAATACGGCCAGTGCGGATCGGCCAGGTGCGCGCGCCCGACCATCACCAGGTCGAGCTGGCCTTGTTCGACGGTGCGATTGGCCACCTTCGGATCGTCGATGCCCCAGGCCGAGGCGACCGGCAGCCCGGTTGCCTGCTTGACCTGCGCCGCGATCGGCGCGAGGAAGCCCGGGCCCCAGGGAATCTGCGCGTCGGGCGTCGAGAAGCCCACGCTGACGCTCAGCATGTCGAGCCCACCGCGCTTCAGGTCGCCCGCCAGGCGAATCGACGCATCGAGCGTGGCCGCATCGTCGCCGTCGTATTCGATCACGCCGAAGCGCGCCGTCAGAGGCAGGTTCTCCGGCCATGCCGCGCGCACGTCGGCCAGCGTTTCCAGCAGGAAGCGGCTGCGTCGCGTCCAGTCGCCGCCGTATTCGTCGCTGCGCTGGTTCGCGTGCGGCGAGAAGAAGCTCTGCGCCAGGTAGCCATGCGCGAAGTGCAGCTCCAGCCATTCGAAACCCGCCTCGCGGGCCCGGCGCGCCGCGGCCGCGAAATCGCCGCGCACGCGCGCGATGTCCTCGTGCGTCATGGCCTGCGGCACCTTCGGCAGGTGCTTGCCGAAGGCCGAGGCCGACGGCGAAATGGTCTGCCAGCCGCCCGGCGCGTCGTTGGCGATATGGTCGTCGCCTTCCCAGGGACGGTTCGCGCTCGCCTTGCGGCCCGCATGCGCGATCTGGATGCCCGGCACCGCGCCGGCCGCCTTGATCGCGGCTGCGATGCGCGCCAGCCCGGTGATCTGCGCATCGTCCCAGAGGCCCGTGCAGCCCGGCGTGATGCGGCCTTCCGGCGACACCGCGGTGGCCTCGACGATCACCAGGCCGGCGCCGCCGCGCGCCAGGCTCGTGTAGTGCGCCAGGTGCCAGTCGTTGACGAAGCCGTCGACGGCGCTGTACTGGCACATCGGCGGCACCGCGATGCGGTTGCGCAGCTCGACGTCCTTCAGGCGGAACGGGGTAAACAAAGCGGTCATGCTCTTGCCTCTCGGTCAGGTGACGGTTAGCGCGGCCGGCTTCGCCATCGGTCTGCCGAGGCGTCGCGCCGAAACCGCGGGACACGTCCAAACGAAGCGCGCCGGATCGAACGGCGCGCGGATCAGGGTTTTCACGGAGTCTAAAGGGCGGCCGCCATAATGAAAACTATCTGCCGATTATCGAATCGATAAACGTGGCTAATAGCGACGGATGCCGCGCCGGGCGGCGATTTCGTCTGAAGGAAACGGCGAGGGCGGCGGGGGAAGCGGGCGTTCAACCCTTGATGCGGCGCGGCGGCGCGTAGCCGTGTTTCCGGAACAGCCGGGCCAGGTAGGAGGGCGACTCCAGCCCGACCGCGGCGGCCGCGGCCACCACCGTCATGTTGGGCGCGCGCAGCAGCGCCCGCGCCTGCTCGACGCGTCGGCGCGACTGGTAGTCGACCACCGATTCGCCGGTCGTGTCGCGGAAGATGCGCGTGAGCGTGCGGCGCGACAGCCCGAACTCGTAGGCGATGCGGTCGAGCCCGACCGGCTGGTCGAGCGTCGCGTCGAGGAAGGCAAGGATGTCGCGCACCAGCTCGCGATGCGCGTCGGCGCTGCCGGGCGGCAGCGGCGCCGAGGCGAGGCCGGCTTCCACGCAGGCGGCCGCCGCCATCTGGGCGGCCAGCTCGGCGCGATAGGCGGCCAGCTCGCCGCCGCCGCCGGCCTGGCCGGTGCCGGCGGCCACGCGCACGGCGTCGAGCAGCGGCAGCGGCGCGGACCAGACCGAGATCCGCGCGCAGGACAGCGCGCGCCGCGCCTTGCGCTCGCAATGGGCCACGAAATCGCGGGCCACGTAGACCGCCACGTGTTCCTGCTGGGGCCGGTAGCCGTGGGTGTCGTGCAGGCGATGCGGCGGGACCACCACGAAGGATTTCGGCGCGACGCGCAGCGGCGCCGCGTTTGATTCGACATTGAGGATCAACTGGCCGGCGCGCGGCAGCAGGAACATGTATTCCTCGTCGTGCGCGTGCGGCTCGGTGCGATAGCCGCCGACCGATACGTGCCGGACGTCGGCGACGCGGTCGTCCGAGAGATGACGGGAGGCGGTGGGATAGTGCTTCATGATGCGATTCCTGACGCGCCGGACCAGGCGCGGCGCACGCCATGCGATGCTTCGCGCGGCGGGGGCCGGCACGCGGATCGAGCGGCCAGTATAAGGCGCGTCGCGCCGGCGTCGAAATTCAGGGCGGTGCGCTGCTTGCCGCTGCCTGCCGCCGGCTGGCGGCGCGGTGCTCGCCGGCCGGCGGCAGGCAACCGCGAGCGCGCCAGCGGCAGCCGATTCGTCCGACTACCGCCGCGCCATGCCGCCGCCTCCGCGCTCAGGCCTGGCGCGAATGCGCGCGCCGCCGGCGCACGGCATCGGCCAGCACTTCCAGCACCGGCTCGGTTTGCGCCCAGCTCAGGCAGGCGTCGGTGATCGACACGCCGCGCTTGAGCGGCACGCCCGGCTTCAGGTCCTGGCGCCCGGCCTCCAGATGGCTCTCGACCATCACGCCGACGATGCGCTGCTCGCCCCGCGCGAGCTGCCCCGCCAGGTCCTGCGCGACCTCGATCTGCCGCTCGTGCGACTTGTTCGAGTTCGCGTGCGAGCAGTCCACCATCACCTGTTCGCGCAGGCCGGCCTTGCGCAGCACCGCGCAGCAGGCCTCGACGTGTTCGGCGTCGTAGTTCGGGCCGTTCTTGCCGCCGCGCAGGATCACGTGCGCGTCGTCGTTGCCGCGCGTCTCGAAGATCGCGGCCATGCCCATCTTCGTCATCCCCATGAAGGCATGCCTGGAGGCCGCGGCCACGATCGCGTCCGAGGCCACCTGCACGCCGCCGTCGGTGCCGTTCTTGAAGCCGATCGGGCAGCTCAGGCCCGAGGCGAGCTGGCGATGGCTCTGGCTCTCGGTGGTGCGCGCGCCGATCGCGCCCCACGCGATCAGGTCGGCGATGTACTGCGGGCTCAGCAGGTCGAGGAACTCGGTGGCGGCCGGCAGGCCCAGCGCGTTGATGTCGAGCAGCAGGTGGCGCGCCGCGCGCAGCCCTTCGTTGATGCGGAAGCTGCCGTCCAGGCGCGGATCGTTGATGTAGCCCTTCCAGCCCACCGTGGTGCGCGGCTTCTCGAAGTAGACGCGCATGGTGATCAGCAGCTCGTCCTTCAGCGTGTCGGCGGCGGCCTTCAGGCGGCGCGCGTAGTCGAGCGCCTGGTCGTGATCGTGGATCGAGCAGGGGCCCACCACCAGCAGCAGGCGGTCGTCGCGGCCGTGCAGGATGTCGCTGATCGCCTTGCGGGTGTCCTCGACCAGGGTTTGCGTGGCCTGCGGCACCGGCAGCTCGTCCTGCAGCAGCGCCGGCGAGATCAGCGGGCGCACCGCGCCGATGCGCACGTCGTCGATGCGCGTGGTGTCCTGGGTCGCGTCGGCGACGCCGACCTCGCGGTCGTGCGAGGGGTTGTCGAGGTTCTGCATGGAAATTCTCCGGGGACGTCTTCTTGAATGTCGGGCAGGCTCGATTATGGCATTCGGTCGTGACGGCGGAGCGGGCGGACGGGGACGGTGACGGAAAATGAAGAAGGCGATCCGCGACGGCGGATCGCCCCTGGGTGACAGCGTTTTTTTGTTGTCGGCGTGCGTGCCGCGTCGCTCAGTGCTGCGTTTCCGGCGCCAGCGAGCTGCTCGGCAGCAGGGCCGTCAGCGCGCAGGTGCTCGGCGCGGGCTTGCCGGCGAAGCGATCGTAGAGCCAGGGCAGCATGCCGGCGGCCCAGGTCGCGACCGAGCCGAAATGGTCGAGCGGATATTCGACATGGACCACCGGCGTGCCGCTCGCGCAGAACTTCTGCGCCAGGGCGCGCACGTCGTGGGCCAGCATCACGCCGTCGCCCACCTGCAGGCTGAAGGTGCCGTCCACGATGCCGATGGTGCCCTGGCCGATGTACATCGGGATGGTCGGCGAGGGGGCCAGCCCCGCGTTCACCTTGTTGGCGTAGGTCACGTACACCGGGATGCTGTTGATGTCGTTCGCGTATTGCGGCTTGAACAGGGTCTTCCAGCGCAGGCCCGTGTACCTCGGCAGGATGTAGGCGAGCGACTGGCTCTGGATGTCCTTGAACACGGCCACGCCGGTATCGCTCAGGTAGGGCGTCAGGTCGAAGCCGAAGCCTCTAGAGAGCCCCGCCAGCGCGGCCGCGGCCACGCCGCCCCAGACGATGCTGCCGTCCACGTACTTGAGGTTGTGGGCGGGGTCGACCAGCACGCCGCCCTCGGCCGCGCCCACCAGCTGCTTGTTGACGTCGGGCGCGTAGCTCGGCGCCAGTTGCGCGGCCCAGTTGGTGGCGATCGCGCCGCCGGAATAGCCGATCATCGCCACCTTGCTCGCGGGCGTGAGGCCGGTGGACGAGGTATTGAGCGCCGCGCGGATCGAGTCGAGCGTGGTCATGCCGTATTCGGGGCCGGCCGCGAAGTCGGCGGTCTGGCCTTGCGTATCGGGCACGATCACGTTGTAGCCGAGCAGCAGCAGCGCCGAGAGCGGGATCGATTCGGCGCTGTAGATCAGGGTGCCGAGATTGACGAACTTGGTGATGTCGCGATCGCCGGCGATCACCTGCGAGGGTTCGTCGTAGGGGTTCAGCGAGTCGTAGGCCGACTGGTAGGAGATGGCGTGGCCGTTGCTGACCTGGCTGCGGATCACCGAGGTGACGTTGACCACCGGCTGGTTCTGCGCGTTGTTGGTTCGATACAGCAATTGCTCGGCCTTCAGCGCGGTCGGGATGCCGGCCACGTGATAGGTGACCTCGCGCGTCTTGAGCACCGTGCCGGCCGGAATCGATGCCAGGGGCGTGTTGCCGGTATAGGTGTAGAACGGATCGGAAACGGTGGCCGGCCCGGCGCTGGCCGGCGACGCGGCCAGGCCCAGCAGGCAGGACACGGCCGCGGCGGCGGCCAGGGAGAGTTTGGATGACATGCGAGAAGTCCCTCTGTGAGTTTGTTTCGTTTATGTAGTTTCAACAGGACTGCAAAGCGATCGATTGCATCGAAACGGGAACGAATTGGCCGGAATATGGGGTTCTTCTCGGGCGGGCGTCTCGAACCCGTCGCGAGGATTCTGGATGACGGGCTGCCTGGAAATCAACCGCGCGCCCGCTCCAAACAGGTTTTTGAAACGCTCGCGAGGATGCGCGGCCGCCTGGCACGAAGCCGGCGGCGGATTCGTGAAATGAGCGGGCCGCTCGCTCGGCACAGGGAAAACGCCGGGGCGGCGCGGCCCCCGCGCGACAGGCGCGGCGCGCGGCTGGCCCGATCGTGCTCGATGCCTGGCCCGATCGGGCGCGACCGTTTTTTTGTGCTTCGGCATGCTGGCGCCACTTTTACGTGGGAGCCAGTCCATGAGTCTTGTTGGAGTCCTGTTCGCGTCGGCGGGCGTCGCGAACGATCGCGGCGATCCGCGGCCGCATTTCCTCAGCGTGTTCCCGGCCGGTGCCGGCGGCGGCAACCCGGCACCCGTGGTGCTCGATGCCGATACGCTGCCGGCCGAGGCCATGAAGGCGGTGGCGGCGCGTTATGGTCACGAAAGCGCCTTCGTCTGCATGCCTGAGGATCCTCGCAACCTGTGCCGGCTGCGCTTCTTCGTGCCCGAGCACGAGATGGAGATGTGCGGGCATGCCACGCTCGGCGCGATGTGGCTGCTGCGCGAGACCGGCCGCTGGACCGGCGCGACGGCCCGCGTCGAGACGCTGAGCGGCGTGGTCGAGCTGCGTTACGACGAAGCGGCGCGACGTATCGACGTGAGCCAGCCGCGCGGCAGCGTGCAGCCGGTCGAGGATGCGGGCCTGCTCGAGGCGATCCGCGAGGTGCTGCGCCTCGATGCCGACGCGCTCGGCCCGCATGGCATCGTCAACGCCCGCACCAGCCGCACCAAGACGCTGGTGCCGATCCGTTCGGTCGAGCGGCTCCATGCGATCGCGCCCAGGCTCGACGCGGTGCGCGCCTTGTGCGACGCGCTCGGATCGACGGGACTCTATCCCTTCGCGATCGAAGCGGCCCGGCCGCTGGTCCTGCAGGCGCGGCAGTTCCCGCGCGGCTCCGGTTATCCCGAGGACGCCGCCACCGGCATCGCGGCGGCGGCGAGCCTGTATGGCGCGCTGCACCACGGCCTGCTGCCGGCCGGCGAGACGGCGATCACGATCCGCCAGGGCGTGGCGATGGGGCGGCCGTCGAGCATCGGCGTGGCCCTGCGCGAGCCGGGCAATCCCGAGGCGGGCTGCTGGATCAGCGGCGCGGTGGAGCCGACCACGCTGGAGCCGCGCGCATGAGGACCTATACCAATGCCCAGGTGGCCGGCTGCCTCGATATCCCTTCCTCGGTCGCGGCGATCCGCCGGGCCTACCTCGAGATGGCGAACGGCGGCGCCAGCGTGCAGCCGCGCGCGCGGATCGGCCTGGCCGACCTGAAGTTCAGCGCGATGAGCGCGATGCTCGGCTCCGCGCGGCTGGCGGCCAGCAAGCTCTACACGACCATCGACGGCCGTTTCCGTTTCTACATCGCGCTGTTCTCGCTCGACGACGGCGAACTCGTGGCGCTGCTCGAAGGCGATTCGATCACCGGCTTCCGTACCTCGGCCACCACGCTGCTGGCCGCCGAGCACCTCGCGCGCCCGGGCAGCGCCAGCCTCGGGCTGTTCGGCAGCGGCATCCAGGCTCGCGCGCATGCGCTGGCCTTCGCGGCGCGGCCGGGCTTGCGCGAGCTGCGCATCCATAGCCCGGACGAGGCAAGTGCTCGCGCGCTGGCCGACGAGATCGCCGCCGGCCACGGGATCGGGACGCGCGTGGTCGAGGCGCGCGAAGCCGCCGCGGCGGACATCGTGGTGCTCGCCACGCGCGCATCCGAGCCGGTGCTTCGCGGCGACTGGCTGCGGCCCGGCGCCTTCGTCGCCAGCATCGGCGCGACGCGGCCGGACCAGCGCGAGATCGACGATGCCTCGCTGCAACGCGCCTCGCGGCTGGTGGTCGACTGGACCCGCCAGACGCCGCTCGAAACCGGCGACCTGCTGCTGCCGCCGCGCGAGCTGGTCGAGCGCCGGCCGCTGGTCGACCTGTCGACTGTGATCGCGGCCGGCGAGCGCCGCGCCGGGGACGCCGAGGACATCGTCATCTACAAGGCCGTCGGCATCGCGCTGCAGGATGCGGCGGTGGCCTGTCTCGCCTACACGCGGCTCGTTTCAGGACATTGAGCCGGCCGCCTTGCTACCCGCGTTCGCCCGCGAACGCCCAGGAGTTCCTCATGAAGTTTCCGCTCACCGCCCGCATCGTGGCCGGCATGCTGCTCGGCATCGCCGCCGGTTATGCCTGCCATGCCGGTTTGCCGGCCGACCAGGCCGCTCGCTTCGGCGGCTATTTCTCGCTGCTCGCCGATGTGTTCCTGCGGCTGATCAAGATGATCATCGCGCCGCTGGTGTTCTGCACGCTGGTGACCGGCATCACCCGCATCGGCGACGTGCGCACCGCCGGCCGCATCGGCCTGCGCACGCTCGGCTGGTTCATGGCGGCCGGTTTCCTGTCGCTGGTGCTGGGCGCGTGCCTGGCGAACTGGCTGAAGCCCGGCGCCGTGCTGGGGCTGCCGCTGCCGCCGGCCAACGCGAGCTCGGGGCTCAATGCCGGCGCGCTGTCGCTGAACCAGTTCGTGGCGCACCTGGTGCCGAGCAGCATCGTGCAGGCGATGTCCGGCAACGAGATCCTGCAGATCGTGGTGTTCGCCGCGTTCTTCAGCGCCGGGCTCACGGCGCTCGGCGACAAGGGCGCGCTGGTGGTGCGCCTGCTCGACGAGGTGGCGCAGGTGATGCTGAAGGTGACGGGCTACGTGATGGCGCTGGCGCCGATCGCCGTATTCGGCGCGATCGCGAACGTGGTGTCCTCGCGCGGCTTGTCGGTGCTGCTCACCTACGGACGCTTCATGGGCGAGTTCTACGGCGGCCTGCTGCTGCTCTGGCTGCTGCTGGTGCTGGCCGGCGGGGCCCTGCTGGGCCGTCGCGTGTTCGCGCTGATCCGGCACATGCGCGTGCCGATGCTGCTCGGCTTCAGCACCGCCAGCAGCGAATCGGCCTACCCGAAGACGCTGGAGCAACTGGAGCGCTTCGGCGTGCCCAAGCGCATCGCCAGCTTCGTGCTGCCGATCGGCTATTCCTTCAATCTCGACGGCACCATGATGTATTGCACCTTCGCCACGCTGTTCATCGCGCAGGCTTACGGCGTGCACCTGTCCTTCGCGCAGCAGGTGTCGATGCTGGCGATCCTGATGCTGACCAGCAAGGGCATGGCGGCGGTGCCGCGCGCCTCGCTGGTGGTGATCGCGGCCACCCTGGGCCAGTTCGATATTCCCGAGGCGGGCCTGCTGCTGGTGATGGGCGTGGATCACTTCCTCGACATGGGGCGCACCGCCACCAACGTGATCGGCAACGCGGTGGCCTCGGCGGCGGTGGCGAAGTGGGAGGGGGTGTTGATGGAGGAAGGGGCGCGGGAGGAGGCGGAGGCGGACGACGTGGTCCAGCGCGCCGAGGCGGCGGCGACCGTGCCGGCGGCGATGCAGCACGGTCATCGAGCGGCCTGACCCGTCGTCAAGGCGTTCGGCTGGCCCCCTGCCGGCGCCTCACCCTGCCCGCGCGATCAACTCGCGCAGCACCGCGTCGACCTCCACCTCGCCCTTCAGGATCGGCCCGTGGGTGCACTCGTAGTCGATCCAGCCTTCGTTGAAGCCGTCGAGCATGCGCATGCGCGGCAGCGGATGGCGCATGCCTTGCGCGCGGAACAGCGTGTCCCAGGCACGCCGGTCCACCGCCTCGGCCTGCACCGGCTTGCCGAGCACGCGCGAGAAGGCCGCGGCGAGGTCGTGCGGGCTCAGGCGGCGCGGCCCTTCCATCTCGACCACGCGCAGGCCCTGCCAGCTTTCCTGGATCAGCCGCGCCGCCACGCGCCCGACGTCGGCGGTGGCATTCATCGGCACGGGGCGCGCCAGCGGTTGCAGGAAGCTGGCGATCAGGCCGTGCTCGCGCGCCGATTCGATGTCGCGGCTGGCGTTCTCGATGAACCAGCCGGGCCGCAGCAGCGTGACCGGCATCGGCAGCTCGCGCAGCGCTTGCTCCATCAGCCCGCGCTGCGTGAGCAGGTTCATCTCGCCGGCCTGCGCGCCGATGGTGCTCAGGCACAGCACGCGCTCGGGCCGCGCCGCGCGCAGCGCCGCCACCACCGCGTCGATGATGCGGCGCGCCTTCGGAAAACCCGGCTCGGGATCGAAGTCGGACGGCGGCAGCACGAACACCGCGCGCGCGTTCTCGAAGGCGGCGGCCAGCGCGGGTGCGTCGTCCATCCCGGCGGTGGCGATCTCGCAGCCGCGCGCGGCCCAGTCGCCGGCGCGGCCGGCGTCGCGCACCACGGCCCGCACCGGGCGGCCCTCGCTCAGCAACTGGCGGCCGAGCGCGCCGCCCACCTTGCCGGTGATGCCGGTGATCGCATACATGGGGAATTCCTTCTCGCAGTGGGGCGCGAGCCGATGCCGGCGCCCCTCGGTGACCCGGGCCCGGCCGGGAATGAGGCGCATTGTGCGGGCTCGCTCGCGCGCGACCCAGGCCCGCCGGGTCAGGGCATTGATGACACGGCGTCATCGATCGGCGGCCTTCGGCTCGTGATACCTTTGCGCCATCCTCCCTCACGCCCGGCCTGCGCCGGTCCACCCCGATGCCATCGCGTCACGAGAACCTGTCCGGCGGAATCAGCGTGTTCGCGGCCGTGGTCGACACCGGCACCTTCGCGGCCGCCTCCGAGGTGATCGGCATGACGCCGCCCGGCGTCAGCCGCGCCATCGCCCGGCTCGAGAAGCGTTTGAAGATCCGCCTGTTTAATCGCACCACGCGCTCGGTCTCGCTGACCGACGAGGGGCGCCGTTTCTACGAGCAGGTCATGCCGCACCTGGCGGGCCTGGAGGAGGCGGCCGCGGCGGCCGCCGGCGACGCAGCGGTGGTGCGCGGCCGGCTGCGCGTCAACCTCGATCCGGTCTGCTACGGGCTGGTGCTGGGCGCGCCGCTCGAGCGCTTCATGGCCGCGCATCCCGGGCTGGACGTCGAGGTCATCGCGCGCGATACGGTCGGCGACCTGGTGCTGGAGGGTTTCGACCTGGCGATCCAGTTCGGCGAGCCCAAGGCCTCCACCCTGGTCGCGCGCAAGCTGTTCGACACCGGCGTGGTGACGGTGGCCGCGCCCGCCTACCTGGCGCGCCACGGCCGGCCGCTGCGGCCCGAGGACCTGGCCGGCGAGGGCCATCGCGTGATCGAGTTCCGCAATCCCGAGACGGGGCGCCCCTATCGCTGGGAGTTCCGGCGCAAGCGCCGGCACCTGGTGGTGGAGGCGCGCGGCCGGCTCACCGTGAACGATCCGGCCGCGCATGTGCGCGCTTGCGTGGCGGGCCTCGGCGTGGCGCAGATGCTGGCCTTCGCGGTCGAGCCGATGATCGCCGCCGGTCAGTTGGTCAACCTGTTCCCCGACTGGGCCGACGAACGTTTCCCGCTGTATGCCTATTACCCGTCGCGCCAGCACCTGCCGGCGCGCACGCGCGCCTTCCTCGATTTCGTGATCGGCCTGACGGGCGGCACACCGGCCTGAAGGCGTGCCGCCGAGCGCTCAGAACTTGTGGCGAATGCCGGTCACGACCAGCAACTGCGAGGGGCCGCTCGACGCGCCGCTGGCGCCCTCGATCTGCGCGAGCGCGTTGGTGGCGTGCTGGTAGAGCAGGTCGACGTAGATATCGGTGCGCTTCGAGAGGAAATACTGCAGCGCCGCCGTGGTCTGCCAGTAGTGCCACGACCCGACCTTGCCGTTGGTGGACACGTTCGTGTAGGTCTCGGCGATCGCCGCGTGCAGGGCCGGCGTGAGGCGGTAGCGCAGGCTGGCCTCGGCATTCTCGTAGGTCTGATACTGGCTGGCCGGCGTCAGCTCGAAGCGCGTGTTGGTATAGAGCAGCCCGAAGGTGGCGTTGCCGAGATCGTAGAGCCCGCCCGCTCCCCAGATGCGCTGGTAGGTGATGCCCTTGAGGAAGCTGAAGTAGTTGTCCGACGGGATCGCGCCGGTGGTGTCGGTGGCCGGGTGGTCGAGCACCACGTAGGCGGCGCCGAGCCGCCACGGGCCGCCCGACCAGGTCGCCCCCACGCTGTAGGAGCGATTGGTCGTGAAGGCCCCGGCATTGCCCGACAGCGCGTACATGGTGTTGATCTGCAGGCCGTAGAGGCTGGGCGTGACGTACTTGATCGCGTTGTCGGTGCGGAAGCTGTTGTTGATGTCGTCGGTATCGAAGGGGTGGGTCGCGTACTGCACGGTATCGGTGGCGACCTGCAGCGGTTCCAGCGAATCCTGCGAGGCGTTGTATTGGCGGCCCAGTGTCAGGGTGCCGTAGCGGGCCGTGGCGATGCCGACCCAGGCCTGGCGACCGAAGATCCGCCCGTTCGCGCTGGCCGTGCCGGTCTGCAGGTTGAAGCCGTTCTCGAGGCGGAAGATGGCCTTGTTGCCGCCGCCCAGGTCCTCGCTGCCCAGCAAACCCCAGCGCGAGCCTTGCTCGCTGCCCGCGGTGGACTGGTAGTTGGCGTGGCCGCCCTGGTTGCTGGTGTAGGTGAAGCCGCCGTCGACGATGCCGTACAAGGTGACGCTCGATTGCGCCTGGGCGGCGCCGGCGGCGAGGCCGATGCCGACGCTGCCGGCCGCGATGCGGATGGTACGCGATGCTGCTGCTTTCATGGTGGGTTCCCCTGCTGTCTGCACGAATAGGCACTACGGTTGACGAAATCTCTTGTTCTTCGTATTGATCAGTGATGCGAAATAAAGGCGACGGTTTCCCGCCAGGCACCGCGCGTGCCGCGCGGCCTGGGCCCGGGGGGAAGTGGAAAGCCCGGCCGCTCAGGCGCGGCTGCTATCTGCCTTGTATGGCGGCAGGGCGAGGGCGTCGAGTCGGTCGGTATCGACGATCGGCAGCACGATCTGCGAGGGCGTGCCGGCGCCGAACCAGACGCGGTTGACGGCCACGCGCGGCGCGCGGGCCAGCGCGGGCGCCTCGCCGCTATTCGGGTTCACGTCGAAGTGCGGGAAGTTGCTGCTGGAGATGTCGACGCGGATCCGGTGGCCGCGGGCGAAGCGGTTCGCGGTGGCGAAGGGCTCGATCTCGATCTCGTAGACGCGGCCAGGCTCGAGCGTGGCGGGCGCTTCCCACGAGGCATGGAAGCGGCAGCGGAAGATGCCGTCGGTCAGGTTCATCGCATAACCGTCGGGATAGTCTTCGTTGGGCGGGCAGACATCGATCAGCTTGGCGGTGAAGTCGGTGTCGGGCGCATCGCTCGAGATCCACAGCCGCACCCGGATCGGCCCGATCACGGCCAGGTCGTGATCGAGCGGCGGCGTCTGGAACACCAGCACGTCGGGCCGCGCCGCCAGCGGCATGCCGAGCTCGCGCACGCCGAAGAATCCGGGCAGCTCGCGCTGATCGAAGGCGCCGCCATCGAACACCGGGGCCCCGGAGGTCAGCGCGCCGCCGATGGTCGGCACCGGCCGGGCCGGATCGAAGGCGTAGGCGACGGAGGTCGGCTGCGCCTGGGCGGCGGCGGGGTCGTCGCTGAGGCGGCCGTCCGCGCACAGATAGAAGGGGCGCTCCTGCGTGCCGGGCAGCGGCCAGGCCGGCGAGCCGATCCAGCGGCCGCCGTGCGACATGCGCCCCTCGGCGTTGCGGCGGCCGCTGCCGCCGCCCATCACGAAGATGCGTGCCACCGGCTCGGCGGCGATATCGGGCGTGAGTGCCGCGGCGGTGGCGGGTTTCAGCCAGCGATCGAACCAGCGCGCGCGCAGCGCCAGCCAGTCGTCGGCCAGCTCGCCGTCGATCGCCGCATGCGCGCCGAAATCGACATCGCCGCTGTAGCGGACATTGCGGTCGCCGTGCAGCCAGGGCCCCATGATCAGGTAGGCGGGCGCGGCCGGGTCGTCCGACAGCGCCTGGAAGTTCGCGAGCGTGCTGCGCACATAGGCGTCGTACCAGCTCGACATCCAGATCGCCGGCACGCGCCGCATCGTGTCGTAGAAGTGCTCGGCGCAGATGCCCGGCTGCCGCCAGTAATCGTCGTAGACGTCGTGCGTCCATTGCTCGAACAGATAGGTCTCGTATTCGGGCACGCGCGCGAGCGGCGAATGGCCGGGGCGCCATGGCATGCGCGCGAACCAGTCGCGCAGGTCGTGGCCGGCCAACGTGCTGGCCACCAGGGGGTCGGCATCGGCGGCCGCGCTGTTGCGGGCACGGTTGAAGGCCCAGGTCGCCTGCTTCAGCTCGAACGCGCCGCCCTGGCGGATGCCGCAGTGATAGCCGTTCGCGAAGCCGCCCGAGTCCAGCGCCATGCAGGTCAGCGCGGGCGGGTTCAGGCAGGCGGCCGCCAACTGCGTGTGCGCGGCATAGGACAGGCCCATGGTGCCGACCCGGCCATCGGACCAGGGCTGGGCGGCGATCCAGGCCATCGTGTCGAAGCCGTCGGGGCCTTCGGCCAGGTATTTCTCGAAGCGCCCCTCCGAATCGTAGCGGCCGCGGCAATCCTGCATCACCACCGCATAACCGCGCGCGGCGAAGTAGCGGGCCACCTCGATGCGCGTCATCGGCGGCGCGCCGCGATGGATCTCGGCGCGCGAGATCGCGGTCTTGCCATAAGGCGTGCGTTCGAGGATGGTCGGCAGCGGCGGATCGACTTCCCGGCGATAGCCGGGTGGGAAGTACACGTCGGTGGCGAGGCGCACGCCGTCGCGCATCGGCACCCTGAGGTCGGGCAGGCCGTCGTGGAAAACGGCGGCCGGACGCGCCGGCGTCGGTGCCGGAACATCGGCGGCGTGGCGGGAAACGGGAAACGTCATGGTCGGGTCTCTACGTAGAGCAGCGAAGTGCGTTCGGACTGGTTCGGGCGGAAGATCAGGTCGTCGCGCGCCGCCCAATAGGCGACGGGAAAGTAGAGCGGCACGATCGCGTAGTCGCGGAAGGCCAGGTCGGCGGCCTCGGCCAGCAGCCGGTTGCGCGCGGCGACGTCGAAGCTGCGCGCCGCCGCCTGCAGCAGCGCGTCGACGCGCGGGTTGCTGTAGCGCGTGCGATTGAAGGCGCCGGTGCCGGCCGCGCTCGAATGGCTGGCGATCACGTTGGTGAGCGCGATCGCCGAGTCGCTGGTGGTATTGCCGAAGCTGAACACGAAGGCGCTGTAGGCACGTTTCGCGGCGGCGCCGGCATAGACGTTGTAGGGCTGGGTGATCACGTCGTCGACCTGGATGCCGCCGCGCGCCAGCATCTGGCCGAGCACCTGGCCGAGATCGCCGTCGCTGGTGAAGCGGTCGTTCGACGAGTGCAGCGTGAGCCGGAAGCCATGGGGATAGCCCGCCTCGGCCAGCAGCCTTCGCGCACCCGCGGGATCGGGCGCGTCGGGCACCAGGTGCGGGTCGTAGCCGCCGATGCCGGGCGGCACGATCTGCGCGGCCGGCAGCGCGGCGCCGCCCAGCAGGTGCCGAGCGATCGCGTCGCGGTCGATCATCTTGGAGATCGCCTCGCGCACCCGCACGTCGCGCAGCGGATTGGCGGCGGCCTGCGTGCCGGCGGCCACGTGCACGAACGGCGATTGCGCGCGCGAGCCGTCCAGCGCGAGGTAGACCAGGCGCGCCGAGGGTCCCGAGAACAACTGCAGGCCGTGCGTATGGCGCAATCGATCGAGCGTGACGGGCGGCACGTTGTCGATCAGGTCGACCGATCCCGAGATCAGCGCCGAGAGCCGTGCCGCGTCGTTGGCGACATAGCGCAGCGTGGCGCGATCGAAGTCGGGGCGCCTGCCCCAGTAATAGGGGTTGCGCTCCAGCACCAGCCGGTCGCCGGGCGTCCAGCGCACCAGGCGATACGGGCCGGTGCCGACCGCCACCGCGGGCTGGCGATAATCGGCGCTCGGGTGGCCTTCGCCGGCGCGGCGCGATTCGATGTAGACCAGCCCGACCTGTTCGACGAAGGCCGGCGACGGCGTTTTGGTCACGATGCGCAGCGTGAGCGGATCGACCACCTCGATGCGCGCGATATTGGCCACCGCGCCCGAGAACGGCGCGGGGCTGTTCGGCACGTGGCCCGCGCGTCGCAGCGACCAGGCGACGTCGTCGGCGCTCAGCGGCGAGCCGTCGGAGAAACGCACGCCCGCGCGCAGGTGGAACTCCCAGGTGGTGGCGTCGAGATTGCGCCACGATTGCGCGAGTCCCGGCCTTACCTGCAGGTTGGCGTCCTGCGAGATCAGCCGCTCGAACATGTTCTCGGCTGCCTGCATGTTGTTCTGCGTGCGCGAGAACAGCGGGTCCAGCGAGGCGGGCTCCGAGGCCAGCGCCAGGGTGATCTCGCGCATCGGCGCGGCGGCGGTGGCGGCGGGCGCGGCCGGGCAGGTGATCGCGAAGGCGGCCGCCAGCGCCGCGGCGATCGCGCGCGGCGCGTGCCGCGAGAAACGCGCGCGCATCATGCCGCCTCCACCAGGTGGCAGGCGCTCCAGTGCCCGGCGCCGGTCTCGCGCAGCATGGGCCGCTCGCTGCGGCAGCGCGCATTCGCATGCGGGCAGCGCGGATGGAAGTGGCAGCCTTCGGGCGGCGCGAGCGGCGAGGGAATCTCGCCGCGTATCGCCTCGAATCGCTGGCGCCGGTTCGACAGGCGCGGCACCTGGCCGAGCAGGGCGATGGTGTACGGATGAAGCGGACGCGCGAACAATTCGACGCTCGGCGCGGTTTCCACCACGCGCCCCAGGTACATGATCGCGACGCGATCGCTCAGGTGTTCGACCACGCCGAGATCGTGGCTGATGAACAGGTAGGTCAGGCCGAGTTCGTCGCGCAGGCGCAGGAACAGGTTGATGATCTGCGCCTGGATCGAGACGTCGAGCGCGGCGATCGACTCGTCGCAGATCAGGAAGTCCGGATCGACCGCCAGCGCGCGGCCGATGCCGATGCGCTGGCGCTGGCCGCCCGAGAACTGGTGCGGGAAGCGATCGCGGAAATCGGGGTTGAGGCCGACCCGCTCCATCATCTCGACCACGTAGGCTTGCTGGCCGGCGCGATCGACCAGGCCATGCACCAGCGGCGCCTCGCCGATGATGTCGCGCACGCGCTTGCGCGGGTTCAGCGAGGAGAGCGGGTCCTGGAAGATCAACTGGGTGGCCAGGCGCCGCGCGCCGTCCCGCGGCGCGGCGCCGTCCGCCTCGTGCACGCGGATGCTGCCTTCGGAGGGCGGCACGATGCCGGCCAGCATGCGCCCGAGCGTCGACTTCCCGCAGCCCGATTCGCCGACCAGGCCCAGTATCTCGCCGCGCCGGATCGTCAGGTCGACGCCGTCGACGGCATGGACCACCGGCGTGTCGGGCCTCAGGCCGAGCCGGCCGGCGAGTCGCTGCAGCGCGCCGGTGCGCCGGCTGAAGCGGCGCGTCAGTTGCCGTGCTTCCAGCAGCGGCTTGGATTCGGGGGAGAGGCTCATTGCGGGGCTCCATGGCGTGGATGAAAACATCGCCAGCTGTGGTCCTGTTCGGCGGCGACCGGCGGTTCGACGCGGCGGCACTGCTCGGTGGCGCGCGTGCAGCGGGGTGCGAACGCGCAGCCGGGCGGCAGCGCGAGCAGGTTCGGCGCGATGCCGGGGATCGGCTTGAGCGGCTCGCCGCGCCGCGCCTGTTCGGGCAGCGAGGCGATCAGGCCGGCCGTGTAGGGATGGCGCGGGCGGTCGAGGATCGCGTCGACGCTGCCGGTCTCGACGATGCGCCCCGCGTACATCACGCAGATGCGATCGGCCAGCCCGGCGACCACGGCCAGGTCGTGGCTGACCCAGACCATCGCGGTGCGGGTGCGCGCGCAGAGCTGCTGCATCTGGTTCAGGATCTGGGCCTGGATCGTCACGTCGAGCGCGGTGGTGGGCTCGTCGGCGATGATCAGCTCCGGCTCGTGCAGCAGCGCGATGGCGATCGCCACGCGCTGGCGCATGCCGCCCGACAATTGATGCGGGTAGGCCGACAGGCGCTCGTCGGGCGCGGGGATACCCACGCGCGCCAGCGCCTCGCGGGCCCGTTCGCGCGCGGCGGCCCTCGACACCGGCGCGTGCGCGCGCACCGATTCGATCATCTGCGTGTCGATGCGCAGCACCGGGTTCAGCGTCATCATCGGGTCCTGGAAGATCATCGCGATGCGATTGCCCCGCAGCCGGCGCAGCGCCTCGGGGTCGAGCGTGGTGAGGTCGCGGCCGTTGAACAGCACCTTGCCGCCGACGATGCGGCCCGGCGCATCGACCAGGCCGAGCACCGAGAAGCCGGTGATCGACTTGCCGGAGCCGGACTCGCCGACCAGGCCGAGCACCTCGCCCGGCGCGACCTCGAAGCTGACGTCGTCGACCGCGCGCGCGATGCCGGCGCCGGTGAGGAAGTGGGTGCGCAGATGCTGCACCGATAGGGTGGGCGTCGTCATGTCGATCCTATTTCCGCAGACGCGGGTTGAGGGCTTCGCGCACGCTGTCGCCCACCACGTTCATGCTGAACACCAGCGCGAGCAGCAGCAGGCCGGGCAGCACGCTGATCCAGTAGTTGCCGGCCAGCAGTTGCTGGAAGCCGTTGGCGATCAGCAGGCCGAGCGAGGGACGCGTGACGGGCAGGCCGATGCCGAGGAAGCTGAGGGTGGCCTCGGCCGAGATCGCCGAGGCCACCTGCACCAGGGCGATCACGATCACCGGCGGCAGGCAGTTCGGCAGCAGATGGCCGAACAGCATGCGGCGATGGCCTAGCCCGAGGCAGCGCGCGGCCTCCATGTATTCCTTGCGGCGCTCGACGGCGGCCACCGCGCGCACGGTGCGGGCGAAGTAGGCCCATTGCACCGTGACCAGCGCCAGCACCACCTTGTCGACGCCCTGGCCCAGCACGGCCAGCACCATCAGGGCCACCAGGATGGTCGGGAAGCCGAGCAGCAGGTCGACGGTGCGCATCACCAGCGCGTCGACGAAGCGGCCGAAGTAGGCCGCGCAGAGCCCCAGCGTGGTGCCCAGCGCCATCGCGAAGGCACCGGCCACCAGGCCCACGCCGAGGCTGATGCGCAGCCCGTACATCATGGCCGCCAACATGTCGCGGCCGAGCGCGTCGCTGCCGAGCAGGTAGAGATGCCCGCTCGCGCCGCGCGCGAGCGGCGGCAGCCGCGCATCGACCACGCTCAGTTGCGCCAGGTCGTAGGGGTTCTGCGGGGCGATCCAGGGCGCGAGCAGGGCGATCGCGACCAGGGCGGCCAGCACCAGCACCGCGGCGGCGTTGCCGGGCGAGCCCGCCAGCCGGCGCGCGACGCGGCCGAGCGCGGTATGCGGGTCGAGGCGCGGCAGCCGGCGCGCGCGCGGGTTCGACGGCGTAAGGCGGCTCATGCGGGCGCTCATGCCGCCTCCAGCCGCACGCGCGGATCGAGCAGGGACTGGATGATGTCGACGGCCAGGTTCAGCAGCGTAAACAGGCTCACCACGATCAGCAGGTAGGCGACGATCACCGGCCGGTCGAGCCGCGTGATGCTGTCGATGATCAGCTTGCCGACCCCGGGCCAGGCGAAGATCGTCTCGGTGACGGTGGCGAACGCGATCAGCGAGCCGAGCTCCATGCCCACCACGGTGACGATCGGGATCAGGATGTTCTTCAGCACGTGCACGCCGATCACGCGGCGCGCCGGCAGCCCCTTGGCGCGGGCGAACTTCACGTAGTCGAGCGGCAGCGTCTCGCGCACCCCGGCGCGCGTGAGCCGCGTGACCAGCGACATCTTGAACAGGGACAGGTTCAGCGCCGGCAGCAGCAGATGCAACAGGCCGTCGCGGGTGGCGAGGCTGGTATGGATGCCGAACCAGTCGCCCAGCGCGCCGCGGCCGGCCGAGGGCAGCCAGCCGAGCGTGACCGAGAACACCAGCACCAGCATGATGCCCTGCCAGAAGTTCGGCAGGCTGAAGCCGAGGATCGAGCCCGACATCACGCAGCGGTCGAAGCGCGAGCCGGCCCGCAGCCCCGCCAGCAGCCCGAGCGGCAGGCCGATGCCGAGCGCCAGCACCAGCGCGACGAAGCCCAGTTCGAGGGTGGCGGGCAGGCGCTCGAAGATCAGACGAATCGAGGGTTCGTCGAACACGAAGGAGCGGCCCAGGTCGCCATGCAGGGCGCGCGCCACGAAATGCAGGTATTGATGCCAGAGCGGCTGGTCCAGGCCCAGCGCGCGCGTGGCCTCGGCGATCTCGGCGGGGCTGGCGTCGGCCGGGACCAGGATCGCGATCGGGTCGCCGATCGCGTACACGCCGCAGAACACCAGCACCGACGTGAGCAGCAGCACGCCGGCGCTCTGGACGATGCGGCGGAGGATGAAAGCCGTCATTGCGTGTCGAACCTCGAATGTTGAGAATGCGAAGGCCGGTCCGTTCCCGGTGCCGGTCGTCGATGGGATGATTCGGCGTCAATATGGCGCTCGCAAGCCTATGCGCGATCGGCATACGTCTATGCAGAACCTGCGATGAACCTGAAACAGCTCGAAGCATTCGCGGCGGTATCGGCGCTGCACACCACCACGGCCGCCGCGCAGCGGCTCGGCCTGTCGCAGTCGGCGGTCAGCCGGCTGCTCGCCCAACTGGAGGAGGATCTCGGCCTGACCCTGTTCCAGCGCGAACAGGGGCGCCTCACGCCGACGCGCGAGGCCGAGGCGCTGGTGGGGGACGCGGGCGCGGTCCTCGATGCGGCGCGCTACCTGGAGCGGCACGCGCAGCAACTGAGGCTGGCCGGCACGCAGCGCAAGCTGGTGCGCGTGATGGTGCCGAACACGCTGGCGCAGTCGCTGCTGCCCGAGGTGCTGGGGCGCTTCTACGCCGAGCATGGCGAGGCGGTGCTGGAGGTGTTTTCCGGCACCTACGCGGCGGCCGAGGAGGCGCTGCGCAGCCGCGAGGTCGATCTGGCGATCGTGCGGCTGCCGAGCCCGATGCCGGGATTGACGGCGCTGCGCCGCTTCGACAGCGAGGCGGTCTGCGTGATGCCGGGCGATCACGCGCTGGCGGCGCTGGAGATGGTCGGTCCGCGCGATCTCGACGGCGTGCCGATGGTGCTGCTGTGGCGGCAGAGCCCGATGCGCCACAACGTCGACGCGGCCTTCCGCGAGGCCCGTATCAGCCAGGCCGTGGCGGCCGAGGTGCATTCGGTCAGCGTCGCCTGCGCGATGGCCCAGCGCGGCATCGGCGTGACCATCGTGAGCCGCCTGATCGCGAGCGCCTGTGCCGGCGAGGGGTTGGTGATGCGGCCGTTCCGCCCCGCGCAGGGTTTCAGCGTGGCGATCGCGGCGCTGGAGAGCGAGGCGCTCGGCGCGGTGGCGCGGGCTTTCGCCGAGCGGCTCGGCGACGCGCTCGAGGCGCTGGGGGCGGCGGCGCCGGGCAGTACCTCGCCGGCCTGAAGGCGCGCCGCCCGCCGGCTCAGGCGAAGACCGGCGCGGCCGGATCGATCAGCTTGTCGAGCGTGATCGGCAGCTCGCGCACGCGCTGCCCGGTGGCGTGATGCACCGCGTTCGCCACCGCCGCCGCCAGCCCCGTGATGCCGATCTCGCCCACCCCGCGCGCGCCGAATTCGTTCAAGGCCAGGTCCGGGTGATCGAGGAAGATCACCTCGATCTCGGGCTGGTCGGCATGCACCGGCACCGTGTATTCGGCGTAGTTGTTGTTGCCGGGCAGGCCGGTGCGCGGATCGTATTCGGTGGCCTCGAGCAGCGCCATGCCGATGCCCATCACGATCGCGCCTTCCACCTGGTTGCGCGCCGTCAGCGGGTTCATCACGCGGCCCACGTCGATCGCGCTGACCACGCGCGCCACCCGCAGGTGCGAGATGCCCGGGTCCCAGCGTACCTCCACGAAATGCACGCCGAAGGAGCGGAACGAGAACTTGCCGGCCGGCCCCGCCGAGGTGCTGGAGAAACCTTCCGCGTTGGCCAGGCGCCGCGACTTGAGCAGCGCGTCGAAGGCGACGCGGCGCTTGCCGTCGCTCAGCTCGCCCTGCTCGAAGCGCAGCGCCTCGGGCTTGGCGCCGGCGAACGGCGCGCCCTCGGCCACGGCAATCTGCTTGAGCTGGGCGATCGCGTTGCGGGTGGCTTCGGCGATCGCCGGCGAGACGCTCGCGGTGGCCCAGGAGCCGCCCGACATCGGCGCGGCGGGGAACGCGGAACTGCCGAGCCGCACCTGGATCCGCTCGATCGGCAGGCCGCTCAGCTCCGAGACGATCTGCGCGGCAATCGTGTAGGTGCCGGTGCCGATGTCCTGGATCGCGCAGGTGACCAGCGCGCTACCGTCGCTGCCCAGCTGCACGCGCGCCTCGGCCGGCGTGCGGTAGGCCTCCCAGTTGCAGGCGGCCATGCCATAGCCGATCCGCTCGCGCCCCTCGCGCATCGAGCCGGCTGCCGGGTTGCGGCGTGCCCAGCCGAAGCGCTCGGCGGCCGTGTTGATCGCCTCCGGCAGGTGGTTGCTCGACCAGGGCAGCCCGGCCGCCTCGTCCTGGGTCGAGAGGTTGGCCAGGCGGAACGCGAGCGGGTCCTGGCCGGCGGCCAGCGCCAGCTCGTCGATCGCCGATTCCAGCGCGAACAGGCCCGGCGCCGCGCCGGGCGCGCGCATCGAGGTGGCGCAGCCGTGGTTGACGCGCGTGGTCTGGTGGCTCACCAGCACGTTCGGACAGGAATAGAGCACGCGCGAGACGCCGCCGCAGTTCTCGGTGAAGGAATCGGTCATGGCGGTGCTGTTGATCGACTCGTGGCGCAGCGAAGTGAGCTTGCCGCTGGCGTCGGCCGACAGGCGCAGCCGCTGCTTCGTCTCGGGGCGATGGCCGGTGGCCGTGAACATCTGCGCGCGCGGCACCAGCAGCTTGACGGGGCGGCCCACCGCCAGCGAGGCGGCGCTGGCCGCCACCGAATGCGGCCACATGAACAGCTTGCCGCCGAAACCCGAGCCGATGAAGGGCGCCTCCACGGTGACCTGCTCGGGCGTCAGCCCGAACACGCTGGCCAGCGTGTTGCGATGCACGGTCACGCCCTGCGAGGCCTCGTAGACATGCAGGCGGCCGTCTTCCCAACTGGCCACGGTGGCGTGCAGCTCCATCGGGTTGTGGGTCTCGACGGGCGTGCGATAGGTGAGGTCGACCCGGTAGGCGGCGGCCTCGAAGGCGGGTTCCGGCTCGCCGCGAGCATGGCCGCGGCCGCCGTCGTGCGTGCCGTTGCGCGCGAGGCCCTGGTCGAGCGTGGCCACCGCCGGCTGCTGGGCATAACTCACCGCCACGCGCATCGCGGCCTCGCGCGCATGCTCGAAGGTATCGGCGATCACCAGCGCCACGAACTGGCCGGCGTAGTTGACGGTGGCGTCCTCGAAGGGCAGCCGCGATTCGTCGGTGATGGTGGCGCGCAGGATGGTCGGGATCGCGATCGGGCTTTTCTTCGGGCGATACAGGCGCGGCACATGCTCGTGATGGAGGATGTCGATCACGCCCGGCACGCGCCGCGCCTCGCGCGTGTCGATGTGCTGGATGCGGCCGCTGGCGATGGTGCTGAACACGCCATAGGCGTGCACCATGCCGGCGGGATGCTGGTCGGCCGCGTAGCGCGCGGCGCCGGTCAGTTTCAGGCGCCCATCGACGCGCTTGACCGGCTGGCCCACGAGGGTCTCGCTCATGCGGGGCTCCGGGAGGAAAGGGGGAATCGGTTCGAGGTGGGCATGGCGCGCTCAGGCGGTGAGGGTCTGCAGGTTGCGCACCACGGCCTGCTGGCCGAGCGCGATCTTGAAGCCGTTCTGGCCGTAGGAGCGCGCGCCTTCCAGCGCCAGCGCGGCGGCCCGCGCGAAGCTGTCGAGCGTGGCCGGCTGGCCGGCCAGCGAAGCCTCGGCGGCATGCGCGCGCCAGGGCCGGGTGCCGACCCCGCCCAGCGCGAGCCGGGCGCGCTCGATGGTGCCGCCGTTCATCACCACGATCGCCGCGCAGGATGCCAGCGCGAACTGGTAGGAGGCGCGGTCGCGCAGCTTCAGGTAGGCGCCGCGGCCGCCGGCCAGCGGCGCGTCGAGCGTGAGGTGGGTGATCAGCTCGCCGTCCTCCAGCGCGTGCTCGCGCCAGGGCGTGGCGCCGGGCAGCAGGTGGAAATCGAGGAAGTCGATTTCGCGCTCGCCTTGCGGGCCGCGCACGTGGACTTGCGCGCCGATCGCGGCGATCGCCACGCACATGTCGGACGGATGCGCGGCGATGCAATGCTCGCTGCCGCCCAGCACCGCGTGGACGTTGCGGTTCAGCCCGCCGATCGCGGCGCAGCCCGAGCCGGGCTCGCGCTTGTTGCAGGGCGAGACGCCGTCGCGGAAGTAGCCGCAGCGCACGCGCTGCATCACGTTGCCGGCGGTGGTCGCCTTGTTGCGCAGCTGGGTGCTCGCGCCCGACAGCAGCGCCTGCGACAGCACCGGGTAGGCCTGGCGGATCCGCTCGTCGCGCGCCAGCTCGGTGTTGCTCAACATCGCGCCGATCCGCATGCGCCCGTCGGGCAGCGCCTCGATGCGGTCGAGCGCGAGCTTGTGGATGTCCACCACGCGCGCCGGGCGCATCACGTCGAGCTTCATCAGGTCGAGCAGGGTGGTGCCGCCCGCCAGGTAGACGGTCTGTTCCTGCGCGCGGGCGGCGATCGCATTGGCGACCGAGTCGGCGCGGACGTAGTCGAAGTTGCGCATCAGATCTGCCTCCCGCCCTTGGCGCGGGCGTCCTGGATCGCCGCCACGATGTTGCGGTAGGCGCCGCAGCGGCAGATGTTGCCGCTCATCGCCTCGCGCAGCGAATGGTCGTCGGCGGGGATCCGCGCGTCGCGCAGCACCGCCACCGCGCTCATCATCTGGCCGGCCGTGCAATAGCCGCACTGGTAGGCGTCGTGTTCCCAGAAGGCCTGCTGGACCGGATGCAGGCGTCCGTCGCGCTCCAGCCCCTCGACGGTGGTCACCTCGTCGCCCTCGTGCATCAGCGCGAGCGACAGGCAGGAATTCACCGACACGCCGTTCACGTGCACCGTGCAGGCGCCGCATTGGCCGTGGTCGCAGCCCTTCTTGGTGCCGGTCAGTTGCAGGGAGTCGCGCAGCACGTCGAGCAGGATCGCGTTCGGCGCCACGTGCAGCTCGCGCGCCACGCCGTTCACGCTGAAGCGCAGGTTCGGCGCGTTCGTCTCGGAGGGGGCGGCTGCGGGCGCGGGCGTCTCGATGGCCGGCTGGGGCTCGGCGGCGGCCGCGCTGGCGAGCCAGCCGCCGCTGCCGACGGTGGCCACGCCGGAGGCGCCGGCCTGCAGGAAGCGGCGGCGCGAGATGGCGGGGCGCTCGGGGACGCCGGCGCCGGCCGGGGCGGCGGCGTTGCCGGGGTCGTGGGCGGTCGGTCGGGAGTCGGTGGTCATGGGCGGATTACCGTATCGAGGCGTATTGAGGGGAGCGGGGGCGCGCACGACGGATCGCGCGCGATGCTCATTAAACCGCCTTTGGCGGCCTCGCGACCGTCCCGATTTGCTTCAAGCCTCGTAGAGGAAAACTCATCAATGCGTGCCGGCGCGATCGACGATCATGGACGCTTTCCACCGCAGCGCGGGCCGACGGCTGCCGGGCTTGCCGCGACGGGCTCGACGAGTCCTGCGTGGATGCGGCGCCATATGTGCGCGTATATTGCGTGCGCGGGCGGACGGCATGGGGTGCCGCCTCGCGCGACGCGTTCGGCAAACGGCGTGCCCGCCTCACCGCGTCTCGCTCGAGGAGTTCGCGGCCGACGGCGAGGCGACGACCCCACGAGGCGGCGGAGGTGACGGAGGTGGCGGAGGTGGCGGAGGTGGCGGAGGTGGCGGCGCGCACGCGCCGGGCAAGCCGGCGGCGCGCCGCATGGCGCAATTGGACGGGTTGCCGTCGCTTCGCGGCAAAAGTCAAAAATCGGCGATTCCGTTAGTCCGGCATGAGGCGCGTTGCCGGCACGGCCGGCGTTCGCGGCTCGCCCAGGCCGCCGTTCCGTCCGATTCCTCGATGCCGACCATGTCCCGAACCCTCACGATCCGCGGCGGGCTCGCCGCCACGATTGCCGGTTGTACCGCGCTGCTGATGCTGGTGATCGCGGCGGCCGCGTTCTCGCTCGTCAAGAGCAATGGCGCGCTCGACGCGATGTACCGCGACGACACCGCCTCGGTGGTGCACCTCAAGACCAGCTCCGAGCGCATGCTGATGCTGCGCGTGGGCCTGGGCAACGTCGAGCAGATCATCAGCGCGGGCAAGCCGGCCGGCGACGAAATCCGCCGCCTGCATGCGCTGCTCGACGAGAGCAATCGCGAGCTCGACGCCTATCGCGCCCTGCACGCGCCCGACGCGGCCGAGAAGACCTTGCTGGACACCATGCTGGCCCGGCGCGACCGGCTGCTGTCGCAGGCCTTCGCCAAGGGCCTCAAGCAGCTCGACAGCGACAACCTGGTCGATTTCCTCGGCACCCAGCGCGACATGCCCAGCGCCTGGTTCGACGAGTACCAGCAGGCGCTCACCGCGCTCGAGGCCTTCCAGGTCGAGCGCCAGCGCGCCCGCTTCGAGCAGGCCGCGCGGCGCTTCGACATGACGCTGGCGGGTTTCGGCATCGCCGCGCTGGTGGCGCTGGTGGCCGGCTTCATCGCGCATCGCGGCCTGGCGCGCGCGATCGTCGGGCCGATCGACGCGGCCGTGGGCCACTTCGCCAGGATCGCGGCGGGCGACCTGACCGGGCGCATCGAGATCGGCCGGGGCAACGAGATGGACCGGCTGCTGGCCGCGCTCGACGAGATGCGCGGCCACGTGGCCGGGGTGGTCGGCAAGGTGCGCGAGGGCACCGACGCGATCCGGCTCGACGCGCGCGACATCGCCGGCGGCAATCGCGACCTGTCGGCGCGCGCGGGCCAGCAGGCCTCCTCGCTGCAGCAGGCCGCGGCCAGCATGGAACAGTTGACGGCGACGGTGCGCCAGAACGCCGACAACGCGCACGACGCCAGCGCGCTGGCCACGCGCGCCTCCGAGATCGCCACCCGTGGCGGCGAGGTGGTGCGCCGCGTGGTGCGCACCATGGACGCGATCGCCGACAGCTCGACGCGCATCGTCGGCATCGTCGGGGTGATCGAGAGCATCGCGTTCCAGACCAACATCCTCGCCCTCAACGCGGCGGTCGAGGCGGCCCGCGCCGGCGACCAGGGCCGCGGCTTCGCGGTGGTGGCCAGCGAGGTGCGCCAGCTCGCGCAGCGCTCGGCCGCGGCGGCCAAGGAGATCAAGGAGCTGATCTCGGCCTCCAGCACGAACGTCGGCGAGGGCAGCGCGCTGGTCGGCCAGGCCGGCGCGACCATGGACGAGATCCTCGGCGCGGTGCGCAGCGTCAACGCCATCATGGCCGACATCAGCCTGGCCTCGCGCGAGCAGTCGGCGGGTATCGAGCTGGTCAATGCCAGCGTGGTGCAGATGGAGGCGAGCACGGCCCACAACGCGGCCCTGGTCGAATCGGCCTCGGCCAGCTCGGCCTCGCTGGAGCGGCAGAGCGAGAGCCTGCACGCGGCCGTGTCGTGGTTCCGGGTGGTGGAGGGGGCGGCGGCCTGATCAGCTGCGCGGGCCGTCGCGCGGCTCGCGCAGGTAGTGGATATCCCATTCGGCCTCGTCGGTCCGCACGAAGCCGTGCCGCTGGTAGAAGCGGTTCGAGGCGCTGCCGCGCAGCGCGCCCACGCGGATCGGCGCGGCTTGCGCGTCGGCCTCGGCGAAGATCGCCGCCAGCACGGCCGCGCCGATGCCCCGGCCCTGCATGGCCGGCTCGATATAGAGGTGGTCGAGCAGCCAGGGCCGCGTCTGGCGACGCAGCAGCACGAAGCCGGCGCGCACGCCGTCGGCCTCGACGAAGCGGCAATCGGCCGGCGTGAAGCCGGCCAGGAAGCGCTCGCGCGCCCGCCGTGGATCGAAGCGGCCGAGCGCTTCCAGGCTCTCGCGCATCGCCGCGATGCGGATCGCCACCAGCGCCTCGGCGTCGTCCAGGGTGGTCGGGGAAAGATTCAGGATCACGGCCGATCGCCCCCCTTCATTGCTGCGCCTCGGCATACTCGCGCGCCTGCCCCAGCAGCCATTCGCGGAACGCCTCCAGCGGCTTGCTGTGGCTCAGCTCGGTCGGGTAGACGAGGTAATAGGCCGCGTCGTCGCGCATCGCCTCGCGCGCGGCGGCCGGCACCGCGTAGGGCACCACCACGCCCAGCTGCGCCTCGCGCCCGTCGACGAAGAACTTCGGCACCAGCGCGATACCGAGCCCGGCCGCCGCCGCGCTGATCAGCATGGTGTGCAGCTCGTAGCGATCGCCCTGCATGGTGCCGTGGTCCTCCACGCCGAGCGCGCCGAACCAGCGCGACCAGCCGTCGGGCCGCGTGGTGGAGTGCAGCAGCGGATAGGCCAGCAGCTCGTGCGGCTTGCGCGCCGCCTTCCCCAGCAGCGCCGGCGCGCACACCGGCACCACCTCCTCGCCGAACAGGTAGTCGGCCGCGGCGCCGGGCCAGGTCGGCTTGCCGTAATGGATGGCGGCCTCGAAGTGCGATTCCTCGAAGGAGAAGATGCCGGTGCGCGCGCCCATGTTGACCCGCACCTCGGGACATCGCGCGTAGAAATCCTTCAGGCGCGGGATCAGCCACTGCGAGGCGAAGGTCGGCAGCACCGCCAGCTCCAGGTAGCTGCCGCCGCTGCCATGCGCGATGATCGACAGCGTGTCGCGGTCGAGGTTCTCCAGCGCGCGCCGCACCTGGGTGCTGTAGAGCCGGCCCGCGCGCGTGAGCACCACGCGCTGCTTGGCGCGCACGAACAGGCGCACGCCGAGGCTGGCCTCCAGCGTCGCGATCTGCCGCGAGATCGCGCTTTCCGTCAGGAACAGCTCGCGCGCCGCGTAGGTGAAGCTCTGGTGGCGGGCCGCCGCCTCGAAGGCCAGCAGCGCGCCCATGTTCGGGATCTTGAATTTGCGCATGTTGATTCCGAAAACGCATCAAGTGGCAATTTTATCTCGCTTTACGCCGGCCGCGGCCATTTCGAATAATGCGTCCGGAGCAAGCCAGCCCATGACGCACCCGCGCGGCGAGGCCGTGCCCCCAGATACTCCGACGAGATCCCCGATGCGCAATTCGAACCTGCAAGCCCTGTTGACCACCCTGCTCGGCGAGCAGAAGACCGACGCCCTGTTCGCCACGCTGAACCTGCCGCCGCTGCTGGCGGACTGGGAAGCCGGCACGGTCACGCGCGCCGAGCTGGCGCAGGCGATGAACATGGCGCTGTTCGAGGACCTGCTGGCGCGCTCGCCGAACGGTCGCGACTACACGCGCGAGGCGATCGCGGCCGGCGGCTCGGTGTTCTTCGACCATGGCGCGCTGCGCACCGTGCGCTGGAGCGAGACCGGCGCGCTGCCGCCGGGCGAGGCCGCCTTCGCGCGGATCCTGCGCCCGCTGGGCTTCCGCCTGAACGGCCGCTACCCGCTCGACAAGCTCGGCATGACCGGCCGCGCCTACGCCCACGAGGATGCGCCCGACGACATCGCGCAGTTCTTCGTCAGCGAACTGCATCCCGAGCGCTTCTCGACCGAATTCCAGCAGGCGGTCAGCCGCGTGCTGCGCACCTCGCGCGACCCGCTCACGCCCGAGGCGCTCGGCCTGCTCTGGGAGCTGGAACGCGACGGCACGCTGCCGCTCGAGGCCGCGCACCGGCTGCTGCCGGCGATCGTCGGTGCCTTCGCGCGCCAGCACGAGGTGCCGAGCGTCGACGACTACGAACTGATGCTGGCCGAATCGGCCGAGATGGCCTGGATCGCCACCGAGGGCAATGCCTTCAACCACGCCACCGACCGCGTCGCCGACGTGTTCGCGCTGGCCGAGGCCGAGAAGGCCAAGGGCCGGCCCATGAAGCCGGAAGTCGAGCGCTCGCGCTCGGGCCGGGTGTTCCAGACCGCCTATCGCGCCGACATCGTGGAGCGCCAGTTCCGCACCGCCGAGGGGCGCGTCATCTCGCGCAGCGTGCCGGGCTCGTTCTACGAATTCATCACGCGCAAGCGCGAGTTCGACCGCGCGACGCACCAATGGAAGCTCGACCTGCGTTTCGACGCCGGCAACGCCCAGGGCATCTTCAAGATGACCGCCAGCGCGGGCTGCTGAGCCGGCCGCGCGGCCCGGCGCGCCTTGCCGTGCCGGGCTTGATGAGCAAAGCGCAAGAGGTGGTGCGTGGAAGTCGTTTGATCCGCCGTTTTCGGCTGCCGACAATCGGCGCGCCCGCCGGGCCGCGCCGGCCACCATCGACCCATGTTCCGCCGGCACGCCTCGGGCGTGCCGGGCCCAAGCAGGAAGACCCCGACTCACCGGCAGCACCCGCAAGTCCGCCGCCGAGACTGCGCCCCGGCGCCCCGGCGCCCCGGCGGCGCCCCCGATTCCCGTTCCCGAAGGAAGCGTCCCATGAGATTCCCGCCGAGATTCGCCCGCCGCGCCGTGCTGTCCGCCCTCGTGCTCGCCTGTGCCGCGGGCGCTTCCGGGGCCGCGCTGGCGCAGGAAATCGTCAAGATCGGCGTGGCCAGCCCGCTGACCGGCAGCGCCGCCGCCTACGGCAAGGACATCGAGAGCGGCGTGCGGATGGCGGTGGACGAGGCCAATGCCGGGCACCCGATGATCGGCGGCAAGCCGGTGAAGTTCGTGGTCGATTCGCAGGACGACCAGGGCGACCCGCGCGTTGGCGTGCAGGTCGCCCAGCAACTGGTGGACGATCACGTGGCCGCGGTGGTGGGCCACTTCAACTCCGGCACCACGCTGCCGGCCTCGAAGATCTACGCGAAGGCCGGCATTCCGATGCTCACGCCCGCCGCCACCAATCCCGACATCACGCGCGCCGGGCTCGACACCGTCTATCGCGTGATCGCCAACGACATCCAGAACGCCGGCAACGCGGGCGAATACGCCGCCGTCGTCACCAAGGCAAAACGCATCGCGATCATCGACGATCGCACCGCCTTCGGCCAGGGCGAGGCCGACCAGTTCGAGAAGGCCGTCAAGGCCAACGGCGGCACGGTGGTGACGCGCGAATTCGTGTCGGACAAGGCGGTCGACTTCAGCGCCCAGCTTACCCGCATCAAGAGCACCAATGCCGACCTGGTGTTCTTCGGCGGGCTCGACGCGCAGGCCGCGATGCTGGTCAAGCGGATGCGCCAGCTCGGCATGCGCGCGCAGTTCCTGGCCGGCGGCGGCGTGATGAACGCGAACTTCATCAAGCTGGCGGGCCCGGCCGGCGAGGGCGCCTCGGTCTGGGAATACGGCCAGCCGCTCGAGCGCCTCGCGCGCGGCAAGACCTTCGCGACCGACTTCCGCCGCAAGTACGGCGTGGACATGCTGGCCTACGCGCCGTTCGCCTACGACGCCGCCTGGATCGCGATCCGCGCCATGCAGAAGGCCAACAGCACCGCGCCGGCGGTCTACAACGCGGCGCTCAAGAGCACCCGCTACGACGGCATCACCGGCACCATCGCCTTCATGCCGAACGGCGACCTGAAGCAGCCCAGCTCGACGCTCTACGAAGTGAAGCGCGCGGCCTGGGTACCCGTCACCACGCGCCAGAGCGTCGAATGACGCTGCTGGCCGATGACGATCCGGTGCGCCGCATGGCGCGCCTCGGTCCGAGGCGCGGCGGGCGCCGGCGGCTCGGCGACCATCGCGTCGAGGGGCCGCCGCGCCCGCGGCGACGCGGCCCCATGAATCCCTTTTCCGCATTCCCCAATCCAGAGGTGGCAACGTGAACGCAGCAAGCATCCTTTCCGAACTCGGTATCGACCATCTCGTCCAGGGCGGCGAACTCGCCGTGCATTCGCCGATCGACGGCCAGCTGATCGCCCGCGTGGCGACCCAGGGCGAGGCCGAGGTCGACGCGGCCCTGGTCGCCGCCCAGCAGGCCTTCCTGGCCTGGCGCGAAGTACCGGCGCCGCGTCGCGGCGAGCTGGTGCGGATCCTCGGCAACAAGCTGCGCGAGAAGAAGCAGGCGCTCGGCGCGCTGATCACGCTGGAGGCCGGCAAGATCCTGCAGGAAGGGCTGGGCGAGGTGCAGGAGATGATCGACATCTGCGATTTCGCGGTCGGCCTGTCGCGCCAGCTCTACGGCTTGACGATCGCCTCGGAGCGCCCCGGCCACCGGATGGCCGAGACCTGGCATCCGCTGGGCGTGTGCACGGTGATCTCGGCCTTCAACTTCCCGGCCGCGGTGTGGTCCTGGAACGCGGCGCTGGCGCTGGTGTGCGGCAACGCGGTGATCTGGAAGCCTTCCGAGAAGACCCCGCTCACCGCGCTGGCCACCCACCAGATCCTGCTCGAGGCGCTGCGCGAATTCGGCGACGCGCCGGCCGGCCTGGCCGCCGTGATCAACGGCGGCCGCGAGATCGGCGCCAAGCTGGTGGCCGATCCGCGCTCGAACATCGTCAGCGCCACCGGCAGCACCGAGATGGGTCGCACGGTCGGCGTCGAGGTGGCGCGCCGCTTCGGCCGCTCGCTGCTGGAGCTGGGCGGCAACAACGCCGGCATCGTCTCGAACACCGCCAACATGGAGCTCGCGCTGCGCGGCATCCTGTTCTCGGCGGTCGGCACCGCGGGCCAGCGCTGCACCACGCTGCGCCGCCTGTTCGTGCACGAGAGCATCTACGACGAGACCGTCGAGAAGCTCAAGACGCTGTACGCCAAGGTGCGCATCGGCAACCCGCTGGAAGCCGGCACCCTGATGGGCCCGCTGATCGACAGCCGCTCCTTCGACCGCATGCAGTCGGCGCTGGAGCAGGCGCGCCGGGAAGGCGGCAAGGTCACCGGCGGCGAGCGCCACGCGGTGGCGGGCAGCGAGGGCGGCTTCTACGTGCGCCCGGCGATCGTCGAGATGCCCGCGCAGACGGCCGTGGTGCTGACCGAAACCTTCGCGCCGATCCTCTACGTGCTGAAGTACCAGCGCTTCGAGGACGCGATCGCGGCCAACAACGCCGCCTCGCACGGCCTGTCGTCCTGCGTGTTCACCACCGACATGCGCGAGAGCGAGCGCTTCCTGTCCTCGGCCGGCAGCGATTGCGGCATCGCCAACGTCAATATCGGGCCGAGCGGCGCCGAGATCGGCGGCGCCTTCGGCGGCGAGAAGGAAACCGGCGGCGGCCGCGAGTCGGGCTCGGATGCGTGGAAGGCCTACATGCGCCGCGCCACCAACACCGTCAACTACTCGTCGGCGCTGCCGCTCGCGCAGGGCATCGACTTCAACATCGGCTGAACGGAGCGCGGCATGAGTTCCCGGATCGTCATCATCGGCGGCGGCGTGATCGGCAGCGCGGTCGCGTACTTCCTGCGGGCCGCCGACCCGAGCGTCGCGGTGACCGTGATCGAGCGCGATCCGACCTACGCGCGCTCGTCCTCGGCGCTGTCGGCGGCCTCGATCCGCCAGCAGTTCTCCACGCCGCTGTCGATCCGCATGTCGCTGTTCGGCATCGAGTTCCTGCGCGAGCTGGGCGAGCGGCTGGCGATCGACGGCGCGCGGCCCTCGATTGACCTGCACGAGGGCGGCTACCTGTTCCTCGCCACGCCGGCGGGCGAGGCCACGCTGCGCGAGAACCACGCGCTGCAACTGGCCGAGGGCGCGCAGATCCGCTACCTGGAGCGCGAGGCGCTGGCCGCCGGCTTTCCCTGGCTCAACGTCGAGGATCTCGCCGCGGGCTGCTACGGCGAGCGCGGCGAGGGCTGGTTCGACGGCTACGGGCTGGTGCAGGCGCTGCGCAAGAAGGCGCAGTCGCTCGGCGCGCGCTACCTGGCCAGCGAGGCGGTGGACCTGGTGCGCGAGGGGCGGCGCATCACCCACGTGGTGAGCGCCGACGGCGAGCGCCATGCCTGCGATACCGTGGTCAACGCGGCCGGCGCCTGGGCGCGCCGCATCGCCGAGCTGGCCGGCGTCGAGATCCCGGTGTTCGCGCGCCGCCGCAGCATCTTCAACGTGTCCTCGCCGGCGCGGCTGGAACGCTGCCCGCTGCTGATCGACCCGAGCGGCGTCTACTTCCGTCCCGAGGGGCGCACCTATCTGTGCGGCACCTCGCCCGCGCCCGATCGCGATCCCGACGACCTGCCGCTCGACGAGGTCGACCACGCGCTGTTCGACGAGGTGATCTGGCCGACGCTCGCGCATCGCGTGCCGGGTTTCGAGGCGCTGCGCGTCGAGAACTGCTGGTCGGGCTACTACGAGTACAACGTGTTCGACCACAACGCGATCATCGGCTACCACCCCGAGGTCGAGAACTGCATCTTCGCCAACGGCTTCAGCGGCCACGGGCTGCAGCAGGGGCCGGCCACCGGGCGCGGCGTCAGCGAGCTGATCCTGCACGGCCGCTACACCACGCTGGATCTGTCCGAGCTCGACTGGACGCGCGTGCTGGAAAATCGGCCGATCGTCGAGAAGAACGTGGTCTGAGGGAGGGCCCGTCCATGTATGACTTCACCGCCCCGTTTCGCGAACCGGCCGGCTCGCCGATCCGCGAGCTGTTCCGCTATCTCGGCCTGCCGGGGATGATCTCGTTCGCGGGCGGTTATCCGGCCGCCGGGCTGTTCGATACCGAGGGGCTGGAGCGCGCCGCGCAGCGTGCCTATGCCAAACCGGTGCGCTGCCTGCAATACGGGCCCACCGACGGGCTGCCCGAGCTGAAGGAGGCGCTGGCCGCGCGGCTGGCCTCGCGCGGCGCGTCCTGCCGGCCCGAGGAACTGGTGGTGACCACCGGCTCGCAGCAGGGGCTCGACCTGCTGCTGCGCGTGCTGGTGGCGCCGGGCGATCTGGTGCTGACCGAGCAGCCCGCCTATCCGGCCACGCTGGCCGCGCTGCGCCTGGCGCAGGCGCGCATCGTCACGCTGCCGACCGACGGCGCGGGGCTGGATGTCGAGGCGCTGGCCGAACTGCTCGATTCGGGGCGCGTGGCGCGGCCCAAGCTGCTCTACACGGTGCCGACCTTCGCCAACCCGACCGGCGCCACGCTCACGCGCGAACGGCGCCTGGCGCTGCTCGCGCTGGCGGCGCGGCATCGCTTCGTGATCGTCGAGGACGATCCCTACGCGGACCTGCGCTTCGCCGGCGAGCCGGTGCCCTCGATGCTGGCGCTGTCGGACCAGGTGCCGGGCTCGCGCGACTGGGTGGTGCATTTCGCCAGCCTGTCGAAGATCGTCGCGCCGGGGCTGCGGGTGGGCTGGACCGTCGCGCCGGCCGAGATCGCCCGGCGCTGCACCATCGCCAAGCAGACCGTCGACCTGTGCAGCTCGCCGTGGACCCAGGCGATCGCCGCCGAGTACCTGGCCGAGGGCGCGCTGGAGCGGCATCTGCCGGTGATCGCCGCGGCCTATCGCGACAAGTGCGATGCGCTCTGCGACGGGCTGGAGGCCGCGCTGGGCGACGCGATCGATTTCCATCGTCCGGAGGGCGGCTTGTTCGTCTGGGCGCGCATCGGCGGCGCGGAATCGGCGGCGCTGCTCAAGCAGGCGATCGCGCAGAACGTGATCTTCGTGCCGGGGCGCGCGTTCTACGAGGACGGTGTCGATCCCTGCGCGCTGCGCCTGTCGTTCGCGGCGCCCGCGCCCGGCGATATCCGCGAGGGCGTGCGGCGCCTGAAGCTCGCGCTCGACGCGACGCTGGCGGGCGAGGACGTGGTGGCGGCGGCCGGGCGCTAGGCGCGCCGGTCGCGAAAGCGGGCCATGAAGAGAGCCGGCGACCCAAGCCGGCCATCGAGCGCGATGCCGCCCGGCATCGCCGGAACCTGAGACGCCGGGCATCTCGTGTGCCCGGCACCCTCTTTGCCCGGTGCGCGTTCAGAACTTGTGGCGCATGCCGATGCCGGCCACCGTCTGCTGGCTGGTGCTCGACGGCGTCTGGCCGCTGACGTCGGCGCCCAGGCCCGAGCCGTCCGCGCTGATGCGCTGGTAGCTGACCTGGGCATACAGATCGGTGGTCTTCGACAGCAGGTAGTCGGCCTGCAGCGACACCTCGTGCCAATGCGGACGATGGCCGCCCGTCGCGTTCGAGATGCTGCCCTGCGTGTAGGTGTATTCGCCGTTCAGGTTGAGGTAGGGCGTCAGCAGGTAGCCGGCGTTCAGCTCGTAGTTGCTGAAGCTTGCGCCCTGGCCGTTCTGCGCCAGGTTCAGGCCGTTCGCGCCGTTGATGGTGTTCAGCCCGCCCAGTTGCGTGCGGGTCCAGACCATGCCCAGCAGGGCCGGCCCCATACGATAGTTCAGCCCCGCGCCGTAGGTGCGCTGCCGGGCGGCGACGAAGCTGCGCTCGGTCAGCGTGATCGCGCCGTTGGTGTTGGCGCTGCCGCCGTTGTTGGCCTGCAGGTAGCCGGCCGCCACCGTCAGCGGCCCCTGGTGGTAGGAGGCGCCGGCGCTGTAGAGCCGGTTGTCGTCGAAACCGCCGGCCTCGTTCGAGAACGCGTAGAGCGTGCCGAACGTCAGGCCGTGGAAATCCGGGCTCGCGTACTTGATCGCGTTGTTGACGCGAAACGAGTTGTTCAGGTTGTCGTTGTCGTAGGGATGCGCCGACAGGTTGTTGCCGCCCGGATGATGGCCGGTGAAGCTCAGCGGCGCGAGATAGTCGACCACCGAGTCGTACTGGCGGCCCACCGTCAGCGTGCCGGCGTCGCGATTGGCCAGGCCCGCCCACGACTGGTAGCCGAACAGGCGCCCGCCCTGGCGCAGCGAACCGTTCATCACGCTGAAGCCGTTCTCGAGCGCGAAGATCGCCGCAGTGCCGCCGCCCAGGTCCTCGCGGCCGGCGATGCCCCAGTGGCTGCCGGTCACCGTGCCGCTGGCGGCCTGGAACTGCTTGCTGCCGGCCGCGTTGCTGGTATAGACCAGCCCGGCGTCGATCACTCCGTACAGCGAAACGCTGCTCTGCGCATAGGCGCCGCAGGTGCTCAGGGCCGCGCACGCGGCGACTGCGAAAGTCGTCTGCTTCATCGATGTCTGTCGTCGGAAGGAAAAGGGGGCCGCGTGCCGGCCTGGGCGTCTCGTCCGCGTGGTCGGAACCGCCGCGCGAGCCGCTTGCGCGGGCGTCGCGAAACGCGCCGCTGTCGCCTCGCGAGCGGCAAAAATGGCGTGATATATTCGCGAAACACGAACGATTTTTATTTACAGCGCGAGACTCTAAAGGCCGTTTGTAATGGCGTTGTGTTGACGCCGGGCCTTTTTGTAATGGATTGCGTTGGCGCGATACCGGCGCTTTTCCAGCAGGTGCCTTCCCCCGAACATGGCGATGGATCACATCCTGGTCGTCGACGACGACCCTCACATCCGGCAACTGCTGCAGGACTACCTGCGCGAGATGGGCTACCAGGTCCAGGTGGCCGCCGACGGTGCCCAGATGAAGCAGATCCTGCGGCGCGCCAGCATCGACCTGGTGGTGCTGGACCTGATGCTCGACGGCGAGGACGGCCTGGACCTCACGCGCGACCTGCGTCGCGAGCAGGGCGTGCCGATCATCATCCTGTCCGCGCGCGGCGGCCTGCTCGACCGGATCCTCGGGCTCGAGATGGGCGCCGACGACTACCTGCCCAAGCCCTTCGACCCGCGCGAGCTGGTCGCCAAGATCAAGGTGGTGCTGCGCCGCACGCGCGCCGTGCCGGGCGGCGGCGCGCGCGGCGGCGAGGCCAGCGCCTGGATCGGCTTCGCCGGCTGGCGGCTCGATACGCGCATGAAGCAGCTGCTGTCGCCCGAGGGCGTGGTGGTCTCGCTCGGCGGCTCGGACTACCGCACCCTGCGCACCCTGCTCGATCATCCGAACCGGCCGCTGTCGCGCGAATTCCTGCTCGACCGCGTGTTCGACAAGGGGCTCACGCCGCTCGATCGCTCGATCGACGTGTGCGTGAGCCGGCTGCGCCAGACGCTCGGCGACGATGCCCGCCGCGCCATGCTGATCCGCACCGTACGCAACGAGGGTTACATGCTGGTGGCCGAGGTCGGTCACGAGGCCTGAGGCGCCAAGCGAAGCCCCGGCGCCGCGCGACACGGTTTCGCCTGTCATCCTTCCCCGGTAGAGTTCGAATGACGCCGGCCGCGCCAGGCCGGCGCGGTCCCGCATCTTCACTCGATACGACAAAGGCAAGCCATGGGAGACACAGCAAGCCAGGTACTCAAGTCGCCCTCGCAGCTCGACTACCTGCCGGTGAGCCTGTTCGGCTCGGTGATGGGCCTGGTCGGGCTCGCCGTCGTCTGGCGCGAGGCCGCCCGCCTGTACGGCGTGCCGGGGGCGATCGCCGATCTCGTCGGGTTCGTCGCGATCGTGGTGTTCATCGCGCTGCTGCTCGGTTACGGCTGGAAATGCCTGAGCGCCCGGGCCGCCGTGATGACGGAGTTTCGACATCCGGTGGCCGGCAGCTTGTTCGGCACCGTCTGGATCAGCCTCTTGCTGCTGCCCATCGTGCTGGTGCGCCTCGATCGCGCGCTCGCGTTCGGCATGTGGGTGGTGGGGGCGGCCGGCATGATGCTGTTCGCCTGGCATATCGTCGGCCGCTGGATGAGCGACCGCCAGCACGCCGCCCACGCCACGCCGGCCTGGATCATTCCCGTGGTCGGGCTGCTCGACCTGCCGCTGGCGATGCCGGCGCTGGGCCTGCCCGCCGCCTCGGGGCTCGGCGTGTTCGCCCTGGCGGTCGGGCTGTTCTTCGCGATCCCGCTGTTCACGCTGATCTTCTCGCGCCTGCTGTTCGAGGCGCCGATGCCCGACGCGATGCGTCCTTCGCTGATGATCCTGGTCGCGCCGTTCGCGGTCGGTTACTCGGCCTACACGACCGTGACCGGCCAGCACGACCTGTTCGCCACCGCCCTCTACATGCTGAGCCTGTTCATGCTCGCCGTGCTGGCCGGGCAGATGCGCCATCTGGCGGCCTGCTGCCCGTTTCGCGTGTCCTGGTGGGCGGTCAGCTTTCCGCTGGCCGCCTCCGCGATCTGCGCGCTGCGCTACGCCGGCGCCAGCCCTGGCGCTTTCACGAACGGCGTCGCCTGGCTGCTGCTGGGCGTGACCAGCCTGGTCATCGCCGGCTTGCTGCTGCGTACGCTCAAGGGCTTGTTCAGCGGCGAGCTGCGTACCCTGAGCGGCAGCTAGATCGAGACGCCCGGCGCCCCTTGGTGCCGCGGGCGCGCTCGAGCCGGTTGCCGCCCGCGAGGCCGGGCCGGCCCCTCAATGCACGGCAGCGTTCGGCGCCGACTCGCAGTCGGCGCAGACCCCGAACAGCACATGCCGATACGCCTGGTAATGGAAGCCGTGCGCGGCCGCGAGCCTTGCCTGCTGGCGCTCGAACTCGGGATCGCGCAGGTCGCGGATCGTCTCGCAGCGCGTGCAGACCAGGTGGATGTGCTGCTCGCCGCGATTGAGCTCGTAGACCAGCTTGGCCGAGCCGACCGAGGAGCCGACGATCAGCGAGGCTTCCTGCAGGTTGGCCAGCGCCCGGTAGATGCTCGACAGGCTGTAGTTCATCTCGCCGCTGAGCGCCTGGAACACTTGGTCGACCGTGTAGTGCGCGGCCGGCTCGTCGTGGAACAGCTTGAGAACCGCCACGCGCGCCGCGGTGGGCCGCATCTGGACGCGCTTCAGTTCCGAATAGATCGCTTTCATGGGGTGGATATCGTTGTTTTGTCGGTGCCGCGTGTGGTGTGCGGCGCCGCCATGGCGGGCCGCATCCGGAGTAACACCGGATCGACGCGAATATTCCAGGGGCGGGAGTGAAAAAAACGTCAAGGCGCGGCGAGGGTGCCGCGAAGGCGGGAGAAGGCCGGGGGCGCCCGGGTGGGCGCGGCAGGTTTGGCGCGCTTCGATATCGCGCCGGGAAGAATGGGGCGGGGCAGGCGCGCAAGCGCGGCGCCCGGCCCGGATGGCCGGCAGCGGCAGGTGTCGCCCGACGCCTGCCGCTGGTCGTGCCGGAAGCGCCGGATCAGCCGGCCAGCACGTCCTTCAGGTAGACGCCGCCCGACAACGCCTGCTTGACCTGGCGCGTCGGCTCGTCCACCAGCACCTCTTCCTCGCCGGCCTCGAGCGCGTCGAGCGTGGTGCGGATCACGTCCTCGGGGCGCGCCTTCGGCACGTCGAACTGGCGAATCATGTCGGTGTCGACGTAGCCGGCATGGAAGCCCGTGACCTGGGTGCCCTGCGCGCGCAGTTCGTGGCGCAGGCCATTGGTCAGCGACCAGGCGGCCGCCTTGCTGACGCCGTAGCCGGCGATCATCGGCGTGTTCGCCCAGCTCAGGATCGACAGCATGTTGAGCAGCGCGCCGCCGCCGTTGCGGCCGAGCACGCCGGCGAAGGCGCGCGTCACGTTCAGCACGCCGATCAGGTTGGTCTCGAGCTGCTCGCGCAGCACCGGCAAACCCTCGTCGGACAGCAGGCTGCCGAGCCGGCCGATCCCGGCGTTGTTGATCAGCACGGTGACGTCGCCGCATTCCCGCGCGGCGGCCTCGGCCTGTTCCGGCCGGGTCACGTCGAGCTGGATCGGGATCACGCCGGGCAGGGTCACCGTGGCCGGGTCGCGCGCGGCCGCGTAGACCTTGGCGGCGCCGCGCGCCAGCGCCTGTTTCGCGAGTTCGAGGCCGAGGCCGCGATTCGCCCCGGTGATGAAAACGACGGAACCTTCGAGTTTCATGGAAGCATCCTTGCGCGCAGCGCGCCTTGAGTTGATATGACGATCGTCATATTTCGGATCGGAAAAAAGCCCCGGTGGCGATCCAGGCCGGCCGGGGCGGGCGCTCAGGCCGGCGCGTAGCGCGCCAGCAGTTCGCGTTTGGCGGCCGCCAGCACGGCGCGGCCTTCCTCGTTGTCGCCGAGCATGCGTGCCAGTTGCAGCGCGCCGAGCATGGTGCCGGTGATCGACCAGGCGGTGTCGTCCGGGTAGCCGGGCGGCAGCGCCCGCAGCACATGGCGCTGGAGCCGGCGCGCCACCTCGCGCGAGGCCTCCACCACTTCGTCCGATTGCACCGGTATCTCGGAGGCCAGCGCGGCCATCGCGCAGCCGCGCTCGCGATCGCCAATCACGCCGGGATACAGGTAGGTTTCGACCATTGCCTGGAACGGGCTCAGGCCGGCCGCCACCAGCCGCGCCGCATGCGCGTCCATGGTCACCAGGCTGTCGGCGGCGGCGTGCTCGACGGCCGCGCACAGCAGCGCGTCGCGCGAGGCGAAGTGGGCGTAGAAGCCGCCGTGGGTGAGGCCGGCTTCCTTCATCACGTCCGCGATGCCGACGCCGTGGAAACCGGCGCGCCGCACCGCGCGGCTGCCGACCTCGAGGATCCGCTCGCGCGAGGCTTCCTTGCGCAGGCTATGGGCTGATTTCTTCATCGGGTTCATCCGGCGAGTTCATATGATGCTCATAATATGACGTGCATCATATGTGCTGACGGCGGCGGCAGGCAAGCGGTTTTTCAAGGGCGGGACGACGGCGCCCGTCGCGCGTCTCCTCACCTGCCGTTCTCCCTCGCCCGGGCCGCCGACCTCCTCCGTTTTCCTTGCCAGCGAGCCGTCCCCGGGGCTGGCCCGATTCTTGCCCATTCCCTGCGCCGATCGAAGACGATCGCCCGCCGTGCCAAGCGGGAAGCGCTTCGACAGCCGGCATGCGACATGCCGATTTACCAGGGTGCTGGCTTGAATTGTAATTTTTACAACAAGGAAAAGACCAATGAACGAGATTCAATTCGTCAGGTTGGTGGTCGTCGCGCTGTTCGCGATGGTCTGCTGGTCGATGTGGGATGCGCTTCGCGTGGCGGTGCGCAGCCCGCTCGACGGCCCGGTGCGCCGCGCGCAGACGATGGTCCGGCTGATGCGCGCGGTGGTCTACGCGGCGCTGCTGTACGTGCTGTCGGCCTGGGGCGCCTACCAGGCGTGGTTCGCCGGCTCGGTGGTGTCCTGGACGCTGGCCACGCTGCTGGTCACGGGTGGGGCGACCGGCGCCTACCTGGGCTGGGTGTACCTGACCGTGAGGCCGCCGGCCTGAAGCCGTGGTCTCGCCCCTCGGCCGTACTTTCGATGCCTCGTCCGGCCCGGCCGGGGCTCCCCTGATTCCGCAGGACATCCGATGATGATTCCGACCCAGACCGCACAAGACACGCTGGCGGCGCTCGCGCGCGCCGGCTTCGAGATCAGCCTGCCGCTTTCGATCGCGCCGGTGCGCGAGGAGCGCGACTACCGCGCGCTGGTCGCGGCCGGCCTGATGGCCCTGAACCTGCCCGCCGACGCCTGGGCCGACACGGAGATGTGGGCGGTGGTGGCCGCCTACGTGAACGTGCACGGGCTGGTGTCGATCGCCGAGCTGCAGGCGGCCAGGCTGCGCCTGACGCCGTTCGAGACCGGCGCGGCCAACACGGTGATCGCACTGGCCGCGCGCATCGCCACGCTGGCGGTCGCGCCCGGCCGGCGCGCGGCCTGAGGAGCGGGCGGCATGAAACGACGTCAACTGAGCAAGGCGCAATTGCTGCCGCTGCCGGCCGACTACCAGCGGCGGATGCAGTTGCGCCACCATCTCGCGCTGGCTTCGCTGCGCGCGGCCCGGGCGAGCCCGGAGCAATTGGCGCTGCTGCTCAGCACGATCCAGCTCGCCTACCTGCTGCGCGCGCCGTCGCAGGCAGGCGAGGCCGACCAGGCGTTGTTCTCGCGTGCCGAGCGCACGCTCGAGCAGTGTTATGCGCGCCTTAGCGAAGGCGCGCCGGTATTGCTGCACGAGCACGAGCGCGGCGACCTGGAGCGCATCGTGACCGACTACGACGCGCGCCTGGTCGCGCTGCCCGCGCATCGCTACGCCGATGCCCAGGCGGAGCTGCACCACCACGTCTTCACCGGGCGCTCGCCGATTCCGGCGCAGCGGTCGCAGGCCGCCTGAGGTGCCCCGGTTTCTGCAATCGCATTGAAAAAAACGCATCGTCCGGCCCGCTCGCGGGCGCGGCCGGCCCTGCACCGCTTTCCGATTCGAGGTTCGTCCATGTATGAAAAAACGCCGATGTCCGGCCCACGGCCGGACGCCCCGCGCCGCGTCGACGGCATCGTTTTCCATCTCGCCCTGAACGGCAGCTGGATCGAGACCATCGGCACGCCCTTCGAGTGTCGCGGCCGGACCTGGGCCGTGCATCGCTCGCCGCTGTTCGCGCCGGACAGCCATCCGCGCTACACCGTCTCGGACGTCGAGACCGGGCGCGGCCTGCGGCGCATCCTCGAGCCGAGCATCGAGGCGGCCCGCGCGGTGGCCACCGCGGTGATCGAGGCGATGCCGCTGCCGGTCTGGACCAAGATGGTCCGGCTGCCGCAGGTCGCCGCGGTGATGGCCGCCGCCTGAGCCTCGCGCCTTCGCGGCCCGCCGTGCCCGGCACACGGCGGTGCGCGCGCCTTCGGTCGCGTCACGGCCTCGAAGGCATGCGCGGGCGGTGTGATATGGCCCGCCCATGGCCCGTCCGCGCGTCGCCATGCATGCGCCGCGCGCATCCACCGCCTCCTTCCTCCTCGCCGCCACGAGCGGGCCCGGCATTTGCTCCGTTTCACCATGATTTGTCGTGACGATATGCGGGGCGCCGTCGGTCGCTCACGTTAGAATCGCGAAAACCGAGCCGCCCGTCATGGACGGCATTGCGCCCGGTCCGCCGGGACCGGCCACCGACATCTGAACGACTGAACATGACCCAGGAAGACTCCGCGCCCCAACATCCGGCGCCCGACCCGAAGCCGAGCTCGCCGTCCGAAGCGCGGCTGCCCGACAACGTGGAGACGGGCGTGCCGGGTCTCGACGAGATCCTCGGCGGGGGGTTCGTCCGCGGCGGCCTCTACCTGATCGAGGGCATGGCCGGCGCGGGCAAGACCATCCTGTCGAGCCAGATCGGCTTTCACCGCGTGCGCCAGGGCGAGCGCGTGCTCTACATGACGCTGATCGCCGAATCGCACGACAAGCTGCTGGGCCACCTGCGCGGGCTCGAGTTCTTCGACCAGTCCGCCGTGGCGCAGCAGATGATGTTCGTGTCCGGCTACCACGAGCTGATGAAGGACGGCCTGGACGGCTTCCTGAAGCTGATCGCCGCGAGCCTGGCGAATTACCGCCCGGGCCTATTGATCATCGACGGCTTCCGCAGCGCGCGCGAATTCAGCGAGACCGAGCTCTCGCTGTCGAAGTTCATCCACGAGCTCAACGCGCTGGTGGCGGCGATGGACTGCACCACGCTGCTGCTCGCGCCGCTGTCGGGCAACGAGCCGCATCCCGAGCACACCCTGGTGGACGGCCTGATCGAGCTGAACCGCTACAGCGACGGCATGCGCCGCGCGCGCGAGATCGAGGTCCACAAGATGCGCGCGCGCAACCATCTGCTCGGCAAGCACTTCTTCCGCATCACCGCCAGCGGCCACGCCATGTACCCGCGCCTGGAGGCGCGCTACGCCAACCTCGAGGACGAGCGCGACCTGCGCCAGCGGCTCGACACCGGCCTGCCGCACCTCGATCACCTGATCGGCGGCGGCTTCGTGCGCGGCTCGACCACCACCGTGATCGGGCCGGCCGGGGTTGGCAAGACCCTGCTCGCGCTGCAGTTCCTGCAGGCCGGCATCGCGCGCGGCGAGAAGGTGGTCTACCTGGGCTTCTACGAATCGCCGCAGCGCCTGATCGGCAAGGCCGAGGCGGTCGGCATCCGGCTGCGCGAGGGCTTCGCCGACGGCCGTCTCACCATGCAGTGGCAGCCGGCCGTCGAGCTCGAGGTGGACGAGCTGGCCGCCACCACGCTCGCGCTGATCCGCCGGCTCGGCGCCTCGCGGCTGGTGATCGACGGCATGGAGGGCTTCCGCGACTCGGCACTGCGGCCCGCGCGTTTCGGGCTGTTCCTCAATGCCTTCACGCATGCGCTGCGCGACTCGGGCATCACCACCATGCTGACCGAGGAACTGCCGCTCTACGCGGATCCCTCGCACGGCAAGGGCATGCGCCTGTCGGCGCTGACCGAGAACCTGATCCTGCTGCGCTACGTGGAAGCCGATGGCCGCCTGCGTCGCATGGTGTCGGTGGTCAAGCAGCGCGAGAGCGCGCACGACACCTCGCTGCGCGAACTGATCATCAAGTCCGACGGGCTCGACGTCACGCCGAATGCGATCGGCGCGTCGGGGCTGCTGTCGGCGCAAGGGCTGACGACCATGCTGCATCGGCCGATGACGGACGGCTAGCTGCTGATGAAGACCATCCTGATCGTGGACGACGAGTTCGACATGCTGACCGTCTGGCGTCTGCTGCTGGAGCAGTGCGGCTATGCGGTGATCACGGCGTCGAACGGCGCGATCGCGCTCGACCGCGTGAGGGAAACCATGCCGGACCTGATCGTGACCGACTACATGATGCCGGTGATGACGGGCGCCGAGCTGTGTGCCGCGCTGGCGAGCGATCACGGCTGGCGGCGGATCCCGGTGATCCTCTGCAGCGCGGCGGTCGAGATTCCGGTGCCGCCGGGCGACCAGGTCGAGACCGCGCGCAAGCCGCTGTCCTTTGATACGCTGCACGGCATGATCCGGCGCCGGCTCGGCGAAGTGCCCGGCTGAGAGCGGCGGGTAGTGCATCAAAATGCGTGCGCCGATGCCGCTGTCATGCGATAGTCGCGGAACTGCTGGCGGTGCCGACTCGATCCGGCGCCGCTCCGGCACGATCCGCCGCCTTCCTGCCGCGCGCGGCGGAGCCAACCGAGGAACCCATTCCGATGCTGGACGAGATTCGACCGGCCGATGCCCACGAGGCGTCGCCGTCCACCTCCATGGCCGGGCGCGCGGCAGCGCCCGCCACGCAGGCCACGCCGCCGGTGCTGGCGCGGCTGCGCGAGGCCACCGGCGAGCAGCATGAGCTGCTGCACGGCCTGATGCCGCTCGCGGCGCCGTCCCCCACGCTTTCCGATTACCTTTCCCACCTGCTGGTGCTGCGTGCCTGGCTGGCGCCGCTCGAGCCCTGGCTGGCCGCACGCGGCGACGGCCTCGCCGCGCACGCGGCGGCCGTGCCGCCGGTCGACCGGCGCGCGCTGATCGACGCCGACCTGGCCGCCGCGCCGCGCGATGCCGTGCCGGCCGGGCCCGCGTCGCTCGCGCCGTGGTGGCCCGCCGATGCCGATCGCGCCTATCGCTGGGGCGCGAGCTACGTGATCGAGGGCTCGCAGATGGGCGGCGCGGTGCTGTACCAGCAGCTGCACGAGCGTCTCGCGCCGCATCCGCTCGGTTTCCTGGCGAGCGGCCGCAACGGCCTGTCGGCGCGCTGGAAGGCCTTCGTGCGCTGCCTGGCGGCCGAGGTCATCGGGCCGGACGAGATCGACGCCGCCTGTCGCGGCGCCGTCGACGCGTTCGACCGTTTGGTCGCGCTGGCCCGTGCCTGCCGCGAGCCCGGCGGCGCGGGCGGTGCCGATCGATCGGCCGCCGCCGGCCGGGCCGGCTGAGGCGTGCCGCCCGACATGGACGAGTTCCACCTCGACCCCTCCGCGTCGCGCGCCGGCTCGCCCGTCGTGCGCGCGAGCGATGCCGCCTCCGAGGCGACGCGCGCGGCGGCGGCCGTCTTCGACTGCCTGCCCGACGCCTACCTGATCGTCAACGCGCGGCACGAGGTGCTGCTGGCCAACCGCCGCTACCTGGAGCTGCTCGACGTGCCGCTCGAGGCGGTGCTCGGCATCCGCGTGCAGGACATCAACCAGTTCGGTGCCCAGGCCCAGCGCGCGGCGCGCCGCGAATGGCTGGACGAGGCGCTGCGCGGGCCGCTGCGCCGCGAGTCGGCCTGGTCGCCGGTGTTCCGCTACGAGATGCCGGTGGCGCACGACGACGGCGCGCTCGCGCCGATGCCGCGCTACTGGCGCATCAAGACCACCCCGCTCGATTCGGCCGACCCGACGCTGGCCGGCGCGATCGCGATCCTGGTCAGCGAGGCCACCGACCACGTGGCCGAATACGAACGCGACCAGCGCGAGCGCGCCAAGCTGCGTTCGCAGGCGCAATTGCGCCAGGTGGTGGCCGACGAGGCGCGCGCCCAGTTGCGCGAGCAGCAGGAGCAGTTCGAGATCGCGATGGCCTTCTCGCAGGTCGGCGCCTGGCAGCTCGATCCGCATAGCGGCCGCATCGACTGCACCGACCAGTGCCGCACCAATCTCGGCCTGGCGGTCGACGAGGCGCTCACGCGCGAGCTTTGGTTCGGCGAGATCGTCCATCCCGGCGATCGCGCGCGGCTGCGCGAGGCGATGGAGCAGGCGCTGGACGCGCGCGGCCAGTTCGAGGTCGATTTCCGGGTCGGCTGGCAGGACGGCACGGCGCGCTGGATCCTGGTGCGTGGGGTGGGCCGCTACCACGCCAGCGGCGCGCTCAGCAGCGTGCTCGGCTTCACGCTCGACATCACCGCGCGCAAGCAGTCCGAGCTCGAGACACAGGCGACCGCCGCCGCCGAGAAGCGCGCGCGCGAGGAAAGCGAGCGCCTGGCCACCGCGATGGATCACTTCATCGCCACCGTCAGCCACGAGCTGCGCTCGCCGCTCAACGCGATCCTGAGCTGGTGCGAGCTGATGCGCCGCTCGCCCGAGCCGGCCCTGGTCACGCGCGCCGGCGAGGTGATCAACCGCAACGGGCGCCAGCTCGCCCACATGGTGGACGACTTGCTCGACAGCGGCGCGATCGTCACCGGCAAGCTCTCGGTGCTGCCCCGGCCGGTCGACCTGGGCGCGCTGGCCGGCATCGTGATCGAGGACATGCGGGTGATCGCCGAGGCCAAGGGCCTGGCGCTGATCGCCGAGCGCCTGCGCCCGGCGCCGGTGATGGCCGACGAGCATCGCATCAAGCAGATCGTCTGGAACCTGCTGTCGAACGCGGTGAAGTTCACGCCGCAGGGCAGCATCGAGGTATCGATCGAGACGGTCGGCGAGCAGGTCGAGCTGGTGGTGCGCGATACCGGTCGCGGCATCGATCCGAGCATGCTGGAGCGCGTGTTCGAGCGCTTCCAGCAATCGGCCGCCGATGGCGAGGGACGCGTGGCGGGGCTCGGCCTGGGGCTGTGGCTGGCGAGGAACCTGTTGGAGCGGCAGGGTGGCGAGATCGTCGCGGAGAGCGAGGGCCCAGGCCACGGCGCGACCTTCCGGGTGCGCCTGCCCGTCTATCGCTGAGGGCGGGGCAAGGGCAAGAGGGCTGGGAGCGGGGCGCCGGCGGCGTGTCCGCCACGGCTCGGTACCCCGTGCTCAGCGCTGGTAGGGCGGCGGTTCGTTCAGCACCGCCCAGAACATGCCGAGATCGCTGATCGCGGCCATGAAATCGTCGAACGCGACCGGCTTCACGACATAGGCGTTGACGCCCAGGTCGTAGCTGCGCAGCAGGTCCTTCTCCTCGCGCGAGGAGGTCAGCATCACCACCGGGATATGGCGCAGGCTTTCGTCGGCGCGCACGCTCTTGAGCACCTCGTGGCCGTCGATCTTCGGCAGCTTCTTGTCGAGCAGGATCACCGCCGGATTCTGGTCCACGCGCTCCGCCCACTTGCCTTGGCGGCGCAGGAAGTCGAGTGCCTCCTCGCCGTCCCGCACCGACACCACCGGATTCGCCAGTCGCGTCTTCTCGAGCGCGATCAAGGTCAGTTCGATGTCGTCAGGATTGTCTTCCACCAGAAGGATCGGTCTTAACACACTCGCTCCATTGCTTGAATTGCCGGTTCTTTCGTCGTCGACGGGTGCCGCATGAATGCGGCGGCTCATTTGGCCTGCTTGGGCACCGAGCGCGAACCGCGCCCTGGCGCCAGCGCCTCCAGCCGGGCCGCCGCGCTGTTCGAGCTTTCCTCGAGTTCCACCGCCGCCCCGGCGAACACGCGCGGCAGCGTAAACCAGATCGTCGCGCCGCGGTCGAGCCCGCCTTCGGCCCAGACTTTTCCGCCGTGCCGCTCGACGATCCGTTTCACTGAAGCAAGACCGATGCCTGTGCCGTCGAATTCCTCGACGTGATGGAGCCGCTGGAACACGCCGAATAATTTGTCCACGTAGCGCATGTCAAAGCCCACGCCGTCGTCGCGCACGAAGAACACGTCCTGGCCGGCCAGCTCGCGCTCGCCGTCGCGGCGTCCGATTTCGATGTGCGCCACGGGTCGGGAGGCGGAGAATTTTACAGCGTTCTCGACCAAGTTACGCAGTACCAGATGGATCAGGACCGGGTCGGCCATCACCGCGCCGAGTTCGCCGACCTGCCATTCGATGCGGCGCTCGCCGAGTTCCTTGCTCTCGTCGGCGATCAGTGCCTGGACCATCGCGTTCAGCTCGATCTTCTGCGGGCGCAGCGCCGAGCGGCCCATGCGCGAGAAGGCCAGCAGGTCGTCCACCAGCTTGCCGCCCAGGCGTGCGGAATTGACGATGCGCTCGACGAAGTGGCGGCCGCGCTCGGACAGGTTAGGCATCTCCATCTCGCGCAGCAGGTCGGCGAAGCCGACGATATGGCGCAGCGGCGCGCGCAGGTCGTGCGAGACCGTGTAGGAGAAGCCCTCCAGCTCCTGGTTGGCGCGGCCCAGCTCGAGCGCCAGCTCGGCCAGCTCCTCGGCGCGGCGCAGCACGATGCCGAGCAAGGCCGTGCGGAACTCCAGCGCGATCTCGCGTTCGGCCGGCCGCCACGGCGGCGAGTAGCCGCGCACGATATCGGTCCAGACCTCGAAGCTCTTGCGCGGCGAGAGCGAGTCCGCCAGCGGCGCGAGCTTCTCGCGCGGGTCGCCGGCCCACTTGATGGTCTTCACCATCTCGGGCCGGAACCAGACGATGTAGTTGCGGAACAGCCGCGAGATCGATACCGCCAGCGCGCCCGAGTAATCCGGACTGGCCTCCAGCACCGGCACGTCGCGCGCCAGGTTGTCGGTCCAGAACACCTCCTCGATCTGCGTGTCGAGCCACTTCACCAGCTGGCCCACCTGCGCCTCGGGCGGCGTGACGCCGGCCAGCACCACGCGGCCCTCGAACACGATCGCCACGCCCGAGGCGTGGGTCAGGCGCAGCAGGTCGACCGGATCGGCCGCCAGCGCGTCGACGAAGCTCTCGGTGTCGGCCATCGAGGCCAGCAGCCGTGCCAGCAGTTGGCGCAGGTGCAGGCGCTGCTCCGCGTCGGCGTGATCCTCCTTGGCCTCGATCTGCAGCGACAGCACCTGGGCGATGTGCTCGCAGGCGGTGCGCACCTCGAAGGGCGGCACGCGCGCCGTGTCGTGGTGGCAGGAGATCAGCCCCCAGAGCTTGCCCCTCACCATGATCGACATCGACATCGAGGCCAGCGTGCCCATGTTCTTCATGTACTGCACGTGCACCGGCGAGATGCTGCGCAGCGAGGCGTAGGTCAGGTCGGTGGGGCGCTGGGTGGCGGGATGGCGCGGCGGCACCAGCCGCACCGGCCGGTAGTTGGCGTCGGCGATCAGGCGGATCCGGTTGCGCATGTAGAGCGCGCGGGCCTGGGCGGGAATGTCGGAAGCCGGGAAGTGCTGGTCCGCGTAGGAGGCGTAGCCGGGATCGATGCGCTCGGCGATCACGTGGCCGTTGCCGTCGTCGTCGAAGTTGTAGACCAGGGTGCGGCCGAAGCCGGTGATCCGGTGCACCTCGTCGGCGGCCAGCTCGGCCAGGTCGGCGGTGGTCTGCACTTCCTGCAGGCGGTTGATGAAGGTGCGCACCAGCGGGTACATCGACGAGAACACGTCGATGGTGCCGCGTGCCGGCTCGAATTCGACGATCGAGATGTCGTCGTGGCGGTGCACCACGATCGCGAACGGCGACTTACGCGGCGCGTCGCGGCGCGGATCGTCCATCGAGCCCAGGTAGAGCGGCAGGCCGTTGGTGTCGTGCTCGCGCAGCGCGGCGACGATGGTGGCGGCCCAGCTCTCGCCGACGAAGCGCGCCAGCGGTAGGCCGGGCAGCGCCTCGGGCGCGCCGCCGACCAGCTCGACGGCGTTCTCGCTGGCCTGCAGGACCGTGCCTTCGGCGTCGATCGACAGCAGGAATCCGTGCGGCTGGATGCCGCCGGGGATATGGATGGGTTCTCGCGCGCAATCGGCGCCGTTCGTGTCTGAAACGGTGGGGATCGGGGCTGCCATGAGCACTCCAGGCTGGGATGCAGGCATTTTCGCACAGGGGCGCGGGGCGCCGGCATGGGCGGCGGGCGTCGGTTCGCCTCGCGAAGCCGCGCGGCGGGGCGCCAGGGCAGGGCGGCGGGCGGCGCGGGATCGAGGCCTGGGCCGTCGGGAAGCCGCCGCGGGTACCGGCCGGCGCGCTCGAAAGGGCGGCAAGGCGCGAGGAAGGGGGACGGCGGGCAAGTCGGCGTGTTGAGGAGGAGGCGGCCCGAGCATCGCTCATGCTGCGTCGCAAAATGCGTTCCCGGAGCGCGTCATCGGCAAGCCCGACATGACCGTCAGGCGTTCGGCGCGGGACCGGATTGCTGCGTCGCAACTTCATGTGCCGCTGGTCGCGGCGCGGCGATCTTCCGTCTGGACCGGAATTACAGGACAGACAACGGCATGACGGATCGTTTTAATAGGTCCCGTGAAAGCGGTATTCGGTCGAGTCGATTGTGAATCCAGGCGGCTGTCCGACACCGATCCAGGGCCAATAAAACGACGACGCCGGTCAGTCCCGCCGCGCCGTCCTATGAAGACGAGGTTGAGATGACTGCCGATACGACACCGATGCTCGACGACACGCTGTGGTCCATGATCCAGCCCCTGCTGCCGCCGGCCAAGCCGCGCCGCACGCGCTACCCGGGCCGCAAGCCGCTGGACGACCGTTCCGTGATGGCGGGGATCCTGTTCGTGCTCGAATCGGGCATCCCCTGGGGGCAGCTGCCGCAGGAGCTCGGCTATGGCTCGGGCATGAGCTGCTGGCGCCGCCTGCGCGACTGGCAGCAGGCGGGCGCCTGGGAGCAGATTCACGCGGTGCTGATGAAGCAGTTGCACATGGCCGAGCGGATCGACTGGTCGCGCGTGTTCATCGAATCGCCGTCGAGCCGCTCGAACCGCGCCGAGACGCCGGCCGCGCAGATCATGCTCGACGCCCCGGCGTCACGCGCGCCGCAGGCGCTGGGCCCGCTGCCGTCGCCCTTGCCCTCGTCGCTGTCGCTGGTCCAGCCGGTGCAGCACCTGGCGCACGTCACGCATGCGCAGCACGCCTCGCAGCCGGCGCAGGCCTTGGCCCTGTCCTTGTCTCGGCACGATGTCAGCGAAGTGAGCTGAGCGGCCCTCGCCGCGCCTCATTTCCACCCCGGGGCGCGGCGGCCGGCTCGCCGCGCCTGTCCCCCGACTGCCTCTCGATCGCCCCGGCGGCCCGCCGGGCGCCACCGCCGTCCCGCCTCGCCTCGCACGAGCCCGCGCGCAGGACGCCGAAACTCGCTATAGTTCGTCGCCCGCCTGCCGGCCGTGGAATCGTTCCGCGTCCGGCCGAGCGGGGCTTTCCAGCGGGCGCGCGCTCCCTGCCCGGAGCCGCCGCCGCCAAGACGATCGAGGTCCCCCCAGTGAGCGATATTGCGTTCCAATGCACGTCGTGCGGCAACTGCTGCCACGACCTGCGCCTGCCCGTCACGCCCGCCGAGGCGCTGGGCTGGCTCGAGCGCGGCGGCCGCGTCGACGTGCTCTGCGAGGCCGTGCCCTGGCCGACCGAACCCGAGCCCGGCAACGCCTTCGCCGACTACAAGCGGCGCCGCAGCTTCGCCGCCGACAGCGGCTCGCTGCCGATTCGCGTCGACGTGACGCTGGCGGCCTCGTTCAGCGGCCCCTGCCCGAACCTGCTCGAGGACATGCGCTGCGGCGCCTACGAGATCCGGCCGATGGTGTGCCGCGTCTACCCGGCCGAGATCAATCCCTTCATCCCGCTCGCCCCCGCCAACAAGGGTTGCCCGCCCGAGGCATGGCAGGCAGCCACGCCGCTGATCGCGGGCGGCGTGATCGTCGACGCCGTCACGCGCGAGGCCGCCGAGCGCAGCCGTGTCGCGCACGAGCAGGCGGTGCCGGCCAAGCAGGCGATCTGCGCGGCGCTCGGCATCGCGCATGCCTCGGTGTCGAACGAGGGTTTCCTGATCGTCGCGCCGGAGCCGGCGCGCTTGCTCGAGGTGCTGCGGGCGCTGCCGTCCGGGCCCGAGGCGGCGGCCTCGCCTGCCGGCTCCTGGACGCTGGTGTCGAATCGCCAGCCGACCGTCGAGGTGCTGGGGCAGGTTGGCGCGATCAGCGAACTCGATCGCGCCGGCACGAGCGGGTATCAATACCTGGGGATGTTCGAGGCGGCCTGAACGGCCGTTCTTTCCAAGCCTTCCGCGTGACGCGAGCCGGCCGGGCGCCGCCCCGGGCCGGCGTCGCCGCGCTCGTGCCGGTTCCTGCCGCGCCGCCCGCCGTTTGTTCCTTCTCCCGTCCCCTGGTTTCGCCGGTTTGCCGCCCCGGCAGGCCGGTGCTCGTTCGCGCGCCGCCGCGCCTTAGGGTAAACGCAATTTCACGTATGAGAAACGAGTTATACAATGCGTAAAAAATTTCCGAGATAGACCGGGCGACGAAACCTGCCCGGACCGACTGGAGCGCATCCATGACCTTCGACCTGAGCCGACCGGGCGAGACCGCCTACCAGCCCGGCTTCGCGAATCACTTCGCGAGCGAGGCGCTGCCGGGCGCCTTGCCCGCCGCGCAGAACTCGCCGCAGCGCGCGCCTTACGGCCTGTACGCCGAGCAACTGAGCGGCACCGCCTTCACCGCGCCGCGCGCGCACAACCGCCGCTCCTGGCTGTACCGGATCCGCCCGGCCGCCGTGCACCGGCCGTTCGAGCCGCTGCCGCGCCCGCTCGCGCTGGTGGCCGAGTTCGGGGCCGAGTCGGCCGAGGTGCCGCCCACGCCGCCGAACCAGTTGCGCTGGGACCCGCTGCCGATCCCGACCGAGCCGACCGATTTCGTCGACGGCTGGGTGACCATGGCCGGCAACGGCTCGGCCGCCGCGATGAATGGCTGCGCGATCCATCTCTACGCGGCCAATCGCTCGATGCGCGAGCGCTTCTTCTACAGCGCCGACGGCGAGCTGCTGATCGTGCCGCAGCAGGGGCGCCTGTTCATCGCCACCGAGCTGGGCCGCCTCGACGTCGAGCCGCAGCAGATCGCGGTGATCCCGCGCGGCGTGCGCTTCACGGTGGCGCTGCCCGATGGCGAGGCACGCGGTTACGTCTGCGAGAACTTCGGCCAGGCGCTGCAACTGCCCGACCTCGGCCCGATCGGCTCGAACGGCCTGGCCAACCCGCGCGACTTCGAGACGCCGCACGCGGCCTACGAGGATCGCGAAGGCGATTTCGAGCTGGTCGCCAAGCTCAACGGCCGGCTCTGGCGCGCCGCGATCGGCCACTCGCCGCTCGACGTGGTGGCCTGGCACGGCAACTACGCGCCGTATCGCTACGACCTGCGCCGCTTCAACACCATCGGCTCGATCAGCTACGACCATCCCGATCCCTCGATCTTCCTGGTGCTGCAGGCGCCCAGCGACACGCCGGGCGTCGACACGCTCGACTTCGTGATCTTCCCGCCGCGCTGGCTGGCGGCCGAGTCGACCTTCCGGCCGCCCTGGTTCCACCGCAACGTGGCCAGCGAATTCATGGGCCTGATCCATGGCGCCTACGACGCCAAGGCCGAGGGCTTCGTGCCGGGCGGCGCGAGCCTGCACAACTGCATGTCCGGGCACGGGCCCGACGCGGGCACCTTCGAGAAGGCCTCGGCGGCCGATACCTCGCGCCCGCACAAGGTCGGCGACACCATGGCCTTCATGTTCGAGACGCGCACCCTGATCCGGCCGACGCGCTTCGCGCTGGAGACCTCGCAACTGCAGGCCGACTACTACCGCTGCTGGCAGGACCTCGCCAGGCACTTCAACCCGGAGCAACGATGACCGTCACCGACCTCGACGCCACGCTGGCCGCCTCGCTGCGCAGCTGGCTCGATTCGGCCAACCAGGCCGATTGCGATTTCCCGATCCAGAACCTGCCGTTCGGCATCTTCAGCGACGCGCGAGCGCCGCGCGCCGGCGTGGCGCTCGGCGACGCGATCGTCGACCTCGCCGCGCTGGCCGAGGCGGGCCTGCTCGCGGTGCCGGGCGCCGATGCGCGCGCGCTGTTCGAGGCGAGCACCCTGAACGGCTTCATCGCGCTGGGCCGGGACGCCTGGCGCGCGGTGCGCGTGCAGTTGAGCGCGCTGTTCGCGCAGGGCAACGCGCGCTTGCGCGACGACGCGGCGCTGCGCGAGCGCGTGCTGGTGCCGCAAGCCGGCGCGATGCTGCACCTGCCGGTCGAGATTCCCGGCTACACCGATTTCTATTCCTCGAAGGAGCACGCGACCAACGTCGGCTCGATGTTTCGCGATCCGAAGCATGCGCTGCTGCCGAACTGGTCCGAGATGCCGATCGGCTATAACGGCCGGGCGTCGTCGGTGGTGGTGAGCGGCACGCCGGTGCGCCGCCCGCTCGGCCAGTTGAAGCTGCCCGACCAGGAGCGGCCCGTGTTCGGCGCCAGCCGCCGGCTCGACATCGAGCTGGAGACCGGCTTCATCGTCGGCCGCGGCAACGCGCTCGGCGAGCCGATTCCCTGCGAGACGGCCGAGGAGCACATCTTCGGCATGGTGCTGCTCAACGACTGGAGCGCGCGCGACATCCAGCAATGGGAATACGTGCCGCTCGGGCCGTTCAATTCCAAGGGCTTCGCCACCACCATCTCGCCATGGATCGTCACGCTCGATGCGCTGGCGCCGTTTCGCGTCGCGCAGCCGAGGCAGGAGCCGCCGCCGCTGCCCTACCTGCGGCATGCCGGCGAGCATGGCTTCGACATCCGGCTCGAGGTGCGGCTGCAGCCCGAGGGCGCGGCCGAGCCGAGCGTGATCTCGCGCAGCAATTTCCGGCACATGTACTGGAGCATGGCGCAGCAACTCGCGCATCACACCGTGTCGGGCTGCAATACGCGGGTGGGCGACCTGATGGGCTCGGGCACCATCAGCGCGCCCGACCAGCACGGCTACGGCAGCCTGCTGGAGCTGAGCTGGGGCGGCAAGGCGCCGATCGCGCTGGCGGGCGGCGGCACGCGCGCCTTCATCGAGGACGGCGATACGCTGACGCTCGCCGGGCATTGCCAGGGCGACGGTTATCGCGTGGGTTTCGGCACCTGCGTGGGCACCATCCTGCCGGCGGCCGCGCACGACTTCGGCGGGGAGTGAGGCCATGTCCGCGCTCGCGCTTCATGGTTATTTCCGCAGCTCGGCCTCGTATCGCGTGCGGATCGCGCTGAACCTGAAGGGGCTCGACTACACGCAACTGCCCGTGCACCTGCTGCGCGGCGGCGGCGAGCAACTGGGCGAGGCCTATCGCCGGATCCATCCCGACGGGCTGGTGCCGGCGCTGGTGGATGGCGATGCGCCGCCGTTGCTGCAGTCGCTGGCGATCGTCGAGTATCTCGACGAGTGCTACCCCGAGCCGCCGTTGTTGCCGGCCGCGGCGGCCGATCGCGCCTATGTGCGCTCGGTGGCGCAGCAGATCGCCTGCGAGATCCATCCGCTCAACAACCTGCGCGTGCTCGGCTATTTGAAATCGACGCTCGGCGTGAGCGACGAGCAGAAGAGCGCCTGGTACGCGCACTGGATCGGCAATGGCTTCGCCGCGCTCGAACGGCGCCTGGCGGCCGAGCCGCGCGTGGGGCGCTTCGTGTGCGGCGACACGCCGGGCCTGGCGGATCTGTGCCTGGTGCCGCAGGTCTGGAATGCCAGGCGTTTCGCGATCGCGCTCGACGACTACCCGACCCTGGTCGGGCTTGACGAGCGTGCCGCCGCGCTGCCGGCCTTCGCGCGCGCGGAGCCTTCGCGGCAGCCCGATGCGGAACCGCCGCCGTCGAGGTAGAACGGGGCGGTGACGGGCCGCTGTCGAGGAAAGCGGCCCACACGACCCGGCGCGCTTCAGCCCGCCTCGTCACCCGAATCTGCCGGATCGCCCGCGTTGCCTGGGTCGCCATCCCGGCTGCCGCGGCCCATGCGGCGCGCCATGGCCGGGCTCACCGCATGTACCGGATCGAAGCCGAAGAAGGCCAGCAGCTGCCGGGCCACCTCGTCGCGTTCGTTGTCGGCGCAGATCATGTGGTAGCTGTCCTCGAGCACCACGCTGCGCGCATCGGGCAGCGTGTCCTGCAGGAAGGCCTGCGAGCGCAGGCTGGTCAGCTCGTCCTCGCGCGCGTGCACCACCAGGGTCGGGCAGCGCGTCTCGGGCGCGGCCGCCTGCACCCAGGCGCGCATGCGATCGACCTGCCCGACGCAGGACAGCGGCACCCAGGGATAGTGGAAATTGTCCTGGCGCTCGAATTTCTTCTTCACGATCGCGCGCACCAGCGGGTTCTTGATGCCGAACGGTTCGCCTTCCTCCACGCGCATGCGCCGGGCCAGTTGCGGCAGGCGATAGATCAGGTGGCGCAGCGGGCGATACCAGGGCGTCGACCAGCCGTCGATGAACACCGGCGCGGCCAGCAGCGCGAGCCGCCCGCGCGCGTGCTCGACGCGATGGCAGAGCAGCAGGGCGACCAGCGCGCCCATGCACATGCCGGCCACGTGCAGCGTGTCGTATTCCCCCTCGAGCTGCCGATACTGCTCGACCACCGCGTCGAGCCAGGCTTCCGCGCGCACCTCGGCGAGATCCTCGGGGCGCGTGCCGTGGCCGGGCAGGGTGATCATGTGCGCGTCGCCGCCGGCGCGCCGGATCGCCTTGTGCATCGAGCCGAGATCGTGACGCGTGCCGCCCAGCCCGTGGATCAGCAGAACGCCGGTGCGATCGTTCATGATGGCCGCGCCTAGTTAGCGCGATCCCCGAGCAGCCAGACGCCGGCGAACACCGCCACCTCGGCGCTTGCATCGCGCAGCGCGCTGCCGTGATCGACGATCGCCAGCGTGCCGCCGTCGGGCTGGATCACGCGCAGCCGCAAGGGCGCGCGCGTGTCCTGCGCCTGCTCGGCGGACCAGCTCTCTCGCAGGGCCGCGCGATCGTCGGGATGCAGGCGCTCGAGCAGCAGTGGCAGGCTCGCCACCTGCCCGGCGGCGATGCCCGCGCCGAACACGCGGCCGAGCTCGCCGGTCCATTCGAGCTGCCCCGATTGCGGGTCGAGCACGTAGGCGAGCTGGCCGGCGCCGGCCAGCGCCAGCGCCACGTTGTTCTGCTGGCGCGCGGCCTGTTCGTGCACGCGCTCTCGGTTGGTCTTCAGCGTGCTGACGGTGAGCACCAGCAGGGAGGCGATCGCGAGATAGAACTGCACTTCCAGCAGCGAGTGGCCGTGATGGTCGTCGAGCCAGGCGAACGGCCCGTCGTCCTGCGCGGTCAGGCCGATCGCGATCAGCGCCAGCACCAGCATCGACACCGAGCCGCTGCGCCCGCCCAGCAGGATGGTCACGACCACGGTCAGGAACATCGGGATGTAGGTCAGCGAGAACAGGATGCCGATGTCATCGATGCGCGCCGCCGATTCGCTGAAGACCAGCGTCGCGCTCACCACCATCAGCACGAAGCAGGCGATGCCGAGCCAGAGATCGAAGCGTTCATGGTCGCCCGAGCGATGGGCGCGAAAGCGCGACCACGAAGCCAGCACCGGCGTGACCAGCAGCACCCCGACGAAGCTCGCGGCCGCGCCGATCGCCACCGCGCCCAGCGTGGCATGGCCGCCGCGCAGGCTCAGCCAGGCCGCGTCGCCGAGCGCCGCCACCGCTCCGGCCAGCAGCCCCGCGAAGATCACCGAGCGCAGGAAATACAGGCCCTCGAGCGCGAAACCGGTACGCTGGATCAGCCACACGGCCAGGGCGGCCGCGCCGACGTCGTCGACGGCATACAGCAGGGCGTCGAGCCAGCGGCCCAGCTCGAAGCCGCCCAGCAGCCATTGCGCCAGCAGGAACAGGCCGCCGAGCAGGGGCCAGTCGCGCACCGGGCGCAGCATGAAGGCGCCGACCGTCACGCCGGTCGGCAGCCAGATGTAGTTGGTCGAGTCGTCGACGGCCCCGAGCCGATACGACAGGTAGCCGCTCAGCACATACAGCGCCACCCACCACCAGGCGGACGCGAATTCGGGTCTTGCGCGTGTCGTCGCCATCGAGCACTCCTTGCGGCCGGGCGTGGCCGACCTGTCTGTTCAGCACGCGATTGTACGCGCCCCGGACGCTCGTGGCGTGGCGACTCATGACGAACCGTCATCGATGTCCTGACCTCCCGGCCATTCGTCGCGGCGCCCGCGCGGCTTACGCTGCGAGCAGTCGCATCGAACCCGCGCCGCCCAGGCGAGCCGGCTCGATCGCGGTGGCGAACCCAATATTCAGTGATCCGGAGGACAGGACGATGTATGCAGTGACAGGTATTACCGGCAAGGTCGGGGGAGAAGTCGCGCGAACGCTGCTGGCCGCGGGCCTGCCGGTGCGCGCGGTGGTGCGCGACGCGGCCCGGGGCGCGCCCTGGGCCGCGCTCGGCTGCGAGGTGGCGGTGGCCGAGATCGGCGATGCCCAGGCGCTGGCCCGGGCCTTCGCCGGCACCGCGGGCGTGTTCTTCATGACGCCGCCGAACTACGATCCGGCGCCGGGCTTTCCCGAGACGGTGGAGAACTGCGAATCGATCCGCCATGCGATCGAGACGGCGCGGCCGGGCCGCGTGGTGTTCCTGTCGACGGTCGGCGCGCAGGTGGCCGAGCCCAACCTGCTGAACAACTCGCGGATGACCGAGACCATGCTGCGCACGCTCGACGTGCCGGTCGGCCTGCTGCGCGCCGCCTGGTTCATGGAGAACGCGGCCTGGGACGTCGAGGCCGCGCGGACCGGCACGATCCCGTCCTTCCTGCAGCCGCTCGATCATCCGATCCCGATGGTCGCCACGGTGGACATCGGCCGCACCGCCGCGGCCATGCTGCGCGAGGACTGGACCGGCACGCGCGTGGTCGAGCTGGAGGGCCCGCGCCGCTACAGCGCGAACGACATCGGCGCGGCCTTCGCGGCGGCGCTCGGTCATCCGGTGACGATGGCGCCGGTGCCGCGCGATACCTGGGAGGCGCTGTTCCGCTCGCAGGGCATGCAGTATCCGATGCCGCGCATCCGCATGATCGACGGCTTCAACGAAGGCTGGATCGATTTCGAGCGCGAGGGCAGCGAGCATCGCGTGGCCCCGACCACGCTGGAAACCGTGCTGAAGGGGCTGGTGGCGCACTGAGCGGCACGCCGCCCGAAGCCGGGTGTGTCGACGAGGCCCTCGCCGCGCAAGCGGCGAGGGCCTCGTACTTTGTCCGGCGTAATGATGCCGGCGCAATGAAACAGGGCCGATCCTGCGATCGGCCCCGCGAGCTTCCCGCGCGAACGGCGCGCGTGCATCAATGATGCGCGTAGAGCGGCTCGCCGGCCACCGGCGTCCGCGCGCTGCCGGCTTCGCCGCGCGCCGCGGGCTGCGTGCCGATGCCGGCGGCGGCCTGGCTCGCGTTCAGCTTCGCCTCGGCAGCCTGGATCGAGTCCGGGTAGTGGACGTCGTTGCGCGCGGGCCGGTAGCCGATGCTTTCGAGCCGGACCAGTTCCTCGCGCACCTGGGCGCGCGTGACGGTGGATTGCGCCTGCGCGGCGAGCGGCGCGGCGAGGCTGGCCGCGAGCAGCAGGATGGACCAACGAGATTGCATGATGAGACTCCCATGATGGTCAGGACAAGAAAGCTTGTCGCTCGACAGGAGGGATTGTCTCCAGGCAGGCCCGGTGGAAACAGGCACGCCGTCTCATCGCATCGATGCGGCGACGGCATCAATGCCGGCCCCGCATCGATGCGATGCCGCGCACGGGATTGCCCGGCGCGGGCGGCCTCGCCACAATCGGCATCACATGCCGTTCGACATGGCCGCCGCGCCGCTCACCCGTGAATTCAAGCCGGGCTTCGGCGCGGGCGCCGTCACGACACGGCACGGAACGATAGCGCGCCGGCTCCGGCATTTCCTGACATTCAAGCAAGCGGAGGACACATGGCAAGGATCTTCATCACCGGATCGACCGACGGGCTCGGGCTGATGGCCGGGCAACTGCTGGCACGGGACGGCCATCGCGTGGTGCTGCATGCGCGCAACGCCGAACGTGCCGACCATGCGCGCCGCCGCCTGCCGGAAGCCGAGGCGATCGTCAGCGGCGATCTCTCGACGCTCGACGCGATGCGCGAGGTGGCGGAGCAGGCGAACCGGCTGGGACAGTTCGATGCTGTGATCCACAACGTCGGCGTCGGTTATCGCGAGCGCCGCATCGAGACCGCGGATGGCTTGCCGCACGTGTTCGCGATCAACGTGCTGGCGCCCTACGTGCTGACCGCCTTGATGCATCGCCCGCGGCGCCTCGTTTATCTGAGCTCGGGCATGCATCGCGGCACCGCGGCGGCGCTCGACGACCTGGCCTGGACGCGGCGGCGCTGGAACGGTGCCGATGCCTATTCGGAAAGCAAGCTCTACGACGTGCTGCTGGCCTTCGCGGTGGCGCGGCGCTGGCCCGGCGTGCTGTCGAACGCGCTGGAGCCGGGCTGGGTGCCCACCCGCATGGGCGGGCCCGGCGCGCCCGACGATCTCGACCAGGCGCATCGCACCCAGGCCTGGCTCGCGGTGGGCGAGGACGAGGGCGCGCGGGTCAGCGCCCGGTATTTCTTCCACATGAAGCCGCGCCAGCCCGATCCGGCCACGCGCGAGGTGGCCTTGCAGGAGCGCCTGCTGGCCGAATGCGAACGCCTGTCGGGGGTGGCCTTGCCGGTGGAATGAGCCGGGGCGGCGGCGTTGCCGTCATCGCGCCCGGTGGTGGTGCCGCGCGCGGATTGCTGGCCCGCGCCTCAAGCCTTCGCGCGCGGCTTGCGCGAGGATCTGGCGGGCGGCACGAGCGGCGCGGCGTCGCCCGTGCCCGCGTCGGTCAGCGACACCACGAAATCGAGGAAGGCGCGCGTCTTCGCGGGCGGGTGATTGGCGCTCAGGTACAGCGCGTGGAGCGGGAAGCGCTCGTCGGGCCAATCGGGAAACAGCTCGACCAGCCGGCCCTCGGCCAGCAGCGCCTCGGAGCCGAGCGCCATCACCTGGGCCACGCCGTAGCCGGCCGCGCAGGCGCTCAGCATGGTGCCGACATCGTTGACCACCAGCCGCGCCTGCGTTTCGACCACGATGCGTTCGCGCTTGCGATGGAATTCCCAGGGAAACGGCCGGCCGCTCTCGGGATCGCGGAAGTCGATGCAGACGTGCCTGCCGTCGCCGAGCTCCTGCGGCTTGAGCGGGCGGCCGTGGCGCGCGAGGTAGTCGGGCGAGGCGACCGTGAGGATGCGCGTGTCGAGCAGCTTGCGCGCGCGCATCGCCGATTCGCGCGGCACGCCGAAGCGCACCGCGAGATCGAAGCCGTCCGCCACCAGGTCGCCGAGCTGGTCGCGCGTGACCAGCTCGAGCCGTAGTTCGGGATGCTGATTGAGGAAGGCCTCGAGGCGCGGTCCGAGCATCAGCCGCGAGAAGAACGGATCGATGTTCACGCGCAGCCGGCCGCGCACCACGGTGGCGCTGCCCGAGGCGATGGCGGCCGCTTCCTCCAGCCCGGAGAGCAGCGGCGTGATCTGCCGGTGGAAGCGCCGGCCCTCGTCGGTCAGCGACACGGCGCGCGTGCTGCGATCGAACAGGCGGATCTCGAGCCGCGTTTCGAGCCGCGCGATCGCGCGGCTCACGCCCGGTTGCGACATGTCGAGCCGCTCGGCCGCGGCGGCGAAGCTGCCGGCTTCCACCACGGCCACGAAGATGCTCATGCCGTTCAGTACGCGTTCGTCGAATCCCGGCATTCAGGCCTCCGTGCTCGTTGATGGGTGGCTTGCCGATCCTGCGCGACCTGCCGCGATCGGCTGCCGGCGACGATAGCACGGCGATGCCCGTGCCCGCGAGGCGCGTCGGGCGCGCTAAAGGCGGCTTCGGCCGGGCGAGCCGCGCCACGGCTGGTGCGCGGCGACCCATGCGGATCCGTCATCACGGCGATGACGCGCAGGGCATGGCGCGGGCCGCGCGGCGCCGGCATCATGCGCGCGGGCGCCAGCGGTGGCGCGCCACGACGGCCCGAAAATTGGTGTTGTCACAATGTTCGGCTAGAATAGCGCCTGTCTTAGGGGAGTAGTCTGCTTCGCCTCCCCGGCGAAGCGCCGACGTCAACATATTTGGCCAGCATGGCCATGGCGTCGGCAGCCGTTGTTGTCCACGGCCTGACGAGACTTATGACGTTTCCCTCCACCCTGGCCGGGCGGGAGGGTTGCGTCATGGTTGCGTCGCCCGGCCCGTGGAGATAATAAAAGTGTCCCTCAATCCCTCCTGCCGTACCCGTCTCGCCATCGCGGAGTCGTCGCGATGATCCTCACCTTCGTTCTCCTGATCGCCGCGGCCGGCATCATCTATTTTTCCTGCGAAACCTTCGTCAACGGCGTGGAATGGCTCGGCCAGAAGCTGAACCTGACACAGACCGCCACCGGCACGATCCTCGCCGCGTTCGGCACGGCCCTGCCCGAGAGCGTGGTCACCCTGGTCGCGGTGGCCTTCGGCACCACCCCGGCGCACAAGGAAATCGGCGTGGGCGCCGCGATCGGCGGCCCGCTGGCGCTGAGCACGGTGGCCTACGCGGTGGTCGGCTTCGCGCTGCTGGCGGTGGCCAGGAAGCTCGGCCGCGCGCGCGAGGTGGATGCCAACACCGCGCAACTGCGCCGCGACCAGCTCTGGTTCCTGGCCATCTTCGTGGCCAAGATCGGCCTCGGCCTGGTGGTGTTCCAGTACAAGCCGCTGCTCGGCATCGCCTTCCTGGCGGCTTATGCGCTGTATTGCTGGCGCGAGCTGACGGCTGACGGCGACGGCAGCGAACACGGCGATCTCGAGCCCTTGATGCTGCGTCCGCGCTCCGACAATCCGGCGATGGGCTGGGTGGTCCTGCAGACGGTGGGCGCGCTGGTGGTGATCTTCGCCGCCTCGCACCTGTTCGTCGGCCAGATCGAGGCGGTCGGCCCCTGGCTCGGCCTGAGCCCGCAGCTCACGGCGCTGCTGTTCAGCCCGATCGCCACCGAGCTGCCCGAGATCATGAACGCGGTGATCTGGGTGCGGCAGGGCAAGGAGCGCCTGGCGCTGGCCAACATCAGCGGCGCGATGATGATCCAGGCCACCATCCCGACCGCGTTCGGGCTGTTCTTCACGCCCTGGCATCTCGCCTCGCCGTCGATCCTTGCGGCCGTGATGACGGCCATCGCGATCGTGTTCCTGCAGTTCGTGTTCCGCGCGCGCCGCGTCAGCAGCCGCCTGCTGACCTGCGTCGGCGGCTTCTATGCGGTGTTCGCCGGGCTGCTGCTGGTGATCTGAGCAAGCCGCCGGGCGGCAAGGCCGCCGCGAGGCGCCGAGGGGGGCGCGACGCGGCGAGCCGGGCCGGCGACGACGCAGTCCTGCCGGCGTGCGGCCCGCCCGCCTCGCCTATTCGATCATCCAGCGCGACAGGCCATGTCGTCCGCTCAGGCCGAGTTTGAGGCGAGCGCGCTTCAGGTAGGTCTCGACGGTGCCCGAGCGCAGGTCCAGCTCGTCGCAGATCGCCGACAGCGTGTAGCCGGACAGGTTCAGCAGGCAGACCTGCTGCTCGCGCAGCGACAACGTGATGTTCTGCTGGTCGAGGCGCGCTCGAAAGCGCTGCGGCAGCGTGTCGGCGCCCTGGCCGGATAGCGTCGACGGCTCTGTCGCGTTGGCCGGCAGCGCATCGGCGGCCGCGGGCGGCTGCATCAAGGCATGCTGCTCGACCAGCGGAAGCAGCGCCTTCGACAACTCGTCGAGCGTGGCGAACTCCTCGGGCCGAAACCCGGCGCGCCCGCCGTTGCGCCGCAACAGCATCACGAAATCCACCTGCGCGCGACGCATCAGTATCAGGCAGCGATGGCCGGGAGCCGGCGCGGTCTCGCCCGGCTCGGCCTGGCGCGGCGCGAGCGGGAACAGGCGCGGGCCGTCCTGCTCCGAGTCGGGCTCGGGCAGCAGGCCGCCGAGTTCGCACTCCTGCAGTTCCGGGCCGTGCAGCGTGGCGATGCCGAGCCGTCGGCCATGATGCGGATCGCGGCGCCGGACCGCGACCTGCATCAGGTCGATCGCGACCGCGCCTTCGATCAGCTGCTGCATGGTCGAGAAGAATCGAGGGCTTCCGACATTCGAAATCACCCTGCCGAGTTTCACGATGCTGTCGCGCATGGATAGCCCCCGTGATGGTTTCCGGCGCGGCATGGGCCTGGCCCGCGCTGGTCTTTCATGCCGGGAATGGCGGACGGGCCGAGGCGGCTCGTTTCGCCGCGACGACCGCCGCGAAACCGGTGGGAAAAAAAGGCAAGGCTGGAGCCAGGGTTCGCATGATGAGTGGATCTCTCGGTGTCATTTTGTTCTTGCCGGCCATTGGCCGGGACGCACGGCACTATCAAAATGATTCGTCGTTTCAACGAGGTACATTGCAGGATGTCGAATTTCCGAATGCCGGTTCCGGGTTCGCGATATGAAAAGATCAATATCTGGACAGGTAAATCCAGGGCCGGCGGGCGTCAACGATCCATATTGCCTTTCTGTGTAAATCCTCAAGAAATTATGAATTGTTTCGAAATCCAAAATTCAAGTGTCATAAATACCATGATCGCGGGCGGGGCGGAAGCGCCATGCAGCCCGTTGGCCTCGCCGGCCGACGACGCCATCGGTGCTTGTCGTCGGAATCGGGGGCAGGCGCGGGCTTATGCCTGCGTGCAGCGCATGCCCGGATGCGCTGATTGCCGATATGCCACGATCCTGATTGAAGCATAATGACCGGAGAATTCGATATTCTCGGCTTGATGTTTTTGTTATTGATGTTTTTGTTATTGATGTTGAATGAAGGCTTGGGTGGGCCGATTCGTCTGGCTTATTTTGTATGGCGAAATAATGGAGTTGAAAGATAAAAATGCAATGATGCCGATTATCTCGCCGGTCTTGTCATGGCGAGCGTCGACGTGATCGTGAAGAGAGAGCATCACGGCGGGAAGCGGCGCCTCGTGCGCCGCGGCGGTGTCCCGCGCACGATCGGCGGCTTGCCTGCGCGACGGCGAGGCCGATCGACGGAAGGCGCTGTGTGCATGCAGTTTCCGAGGAGTGTGAGAATTGGACAATTTTTTCGCGAAGATCGGGCAGGTGATCACCGACAGCGGTACCGACAATTTCCTGGCGGGCATTCACCGCCTGATCAACGACTACGTGCCGGTCGACGTGACCGAGGCGAGCAACTGGACACTCGACGAGAAGCGGCGCACGGTGACGGCGGTCCAGCGCCTGGGTAGCTGGGGCGGCGCGGCGAGGCGTGACGAGGCGGATGCCGCGATCGTCGGCCGGATCGTCGATGCCAAGGATTCCCAGTTGATCCACCTGAAGCCGCGCGCGATCACGGGCGAGGCGCAGCAGGCCGGTGACACGGTATGCCGGTGCATTCTGCTGCATCGTCAGGAGAACTGCCGTTACGTCATCTCCCTGTACCGTGCCTCGCGGCACAGCCAGGACTTCTCGCTGCAGGAGCTGTCGGCGTTGAAGCAGATCTCCGATGCGATCCTGCCGGCGCTCGGCCATCATGCGCGCAAGAAGACCCAGAAGCCCTGGGCCGAGATGCCGCCGTCGATCGCGCCGGCCCCGGCGGAAAGCCAGGCCGCGCGGCTGCAGCGCAGCTTCGACGAGCGTTTGCGGCGGATCGGCGTGAGGCTGTCGAGCCGCGAATACCAGGTCTGCCTGGCCCATCTGCGCGGCCATACCCTGCCCGCGATCGCGCGCCAGCTCAGCGTGCGCGAGAGCACCGCCGCCACCTACTTCCGGCGCGCCGGGATCAAGCTCAACCTGAGCGGGCGCCACGGCTTCGCGAAGTGGATGCTCGGCACCGCCTGAGCGCGCTCGCATCTTGCCGCCGGCATGCGCCGGCGGCCTGTCTTCAGGCGGCGGCTGGCGCCTCCTCCAGCAGCTTGCGCATCGCCGTGGCGACGTGGGGATTCGCGTCGTCAGCGAGGCCCTGGGCGATGCCGCGCCAGAGCGGATCGTCGAGGAAGTAGAGCGCGAGCGCCTTCAGTTCCGGAAAGCGCTCGCCTTCGGCGCTGCTCGCGAGATGCAGCGCGTCGAGGTAGTCGCCGCGCTCGATGCAGGCGGACAGCCTCAGCGTCAGCGATTCGCGCGAGGCCGGCGCCTCGGCGTGCAACTGCTGCAGCAGCGCCTCGGCTTCGGCCTCGCGCCCTTGCTGGCGCGCCGCCTGCCAGGCGTCGTGGATCGTGCTGGGATCGGTCATGTCGGGAAGGAGCCGCGCGAGGCGGCTCGAATGGGCCTGCTCAGGCCTTGTGGAACGAGCCCGGAGGCATCTTCGAGAACAGGTCGGCCAGCGAGGCGTCCTTGGGCAGCGGGCTGCCCTTTTCCGCGATGCCCTTGCCCAGGCCCTGCATCAGGGCGCCGAGCGCCTGCATGCCGGCGTCCTTGGGCAGCGCGCCGCCACCCTTCTTCGCCTCGATGGCCGAGGCCAGTGCCGAGATATCGATCTTGCCGCTGATTGCGGTTGCCATGATTCCTCCTTGGGATAGACAGGCCAGGGCATTACAGCCGAGCGGGCCGCGCCGGTCCCCGCCGCGGGCGAATGCGCGGCCCGCGAGCCGAAACCGATAGCCGCCTGAAAGCCGGATGAAGACTGCCCGAAGGCCGCGCGCCGCCGGCCGGGCCGCCGGCGCGCGGCCGACCTTAACAGTTCCTTGACATCCGCCTCCCTAGAATCCGAATCGCAAACAACAATCATTTTCATTTACGCGTAAGGATCAGCATGTTGTCGTATCGGGGAAGGCGTGGCCGGCCGTCGGGCTTGTTGACCGGGCTGCTGGGTACCACCCTCGGCATCGCCATGATGTCGGGTGCGCAGGCACAGACGCGAACGGAGCCGCCAGCGCCGTCGCAGGCACCAGCAGCGGCCGGCACGAACGGGGCGGCGGCGCAAGCGGCCGCGACGCCGGGCACCGCCGGGGCGACGACCCAGGCCGTCGGCCCAACCACGGCCGCCCAGGGCGGCGCCCAAACCACCGCCCAAACCACCGCCAAGGGCACCAGCCAGGCCGCCGCCGCGCTGCCGGCCATGACGATCCACGGCGGGCGCTCCGCCTACCAGGCCGAGTTCGTCCACTCGGACCAGTTCACGCAGCCGATCCTCGACATGGCGCAGAGCGTCTCGGTGATCCCGAAGAAGGTGCTCGACGAGCAGCAGGCGCAGAGCCTGCAGGACATCCTGCGCAACGTGCCCGGCATCACCTTCACCTCGGGCGAGGGCAACCTCGGCTGGGGCGACATGTTCACGATTCGCGGCTTCTCGTCCGAGCAGAGCTTCACCGTCGACGGCATCCGCGATGCCGGGCTGGCGAGCCGCATGGACACCTTCGACACCGAGAGCGTGGAGGTCTTCAAGGGCACCGGCACCATCGAGTCGGGCGTGGCGGCGCCGGGCGGCAGCGTCAACCTGGTGACCAAGGAAGCGCACCTGGGCGATGCCTACCACCTACAGGGTTCGCTGGGCAGCGCGAGCTACCGCCGCGTGACGGCCGATCTCAACAAGCAGCTCGGCGACAACACCGCGCTGCGCCTGAACCTGATGCGCCATACCAACGACGTGGACGGCCGCGCGGTCACCCACTACGACCGCTGGGGCGTGGCCGGCTCGCTGGCGATGGGCCTGGGCACGCCCACCACGGTGACGATCGACTACCTGCACCAGCACGACGACAACGTGCCCGACGGCGGCATCCCGATCCAGCGCGGCACCGGCGGCGCGCCGATGCCGGGCGTGGCGCGCAACGCCTGGTACGGCGACCCGAACCTCTACACCGATCGCACCGAGACCAACCGCGTGACGGTGAAGGTCGCGCACGACGTCAACGACAACGTGCACCTGTCCAACATCACGCGCTGGGAGCAGACCGACCGCGTGACCGTGCTCTCGCCGGCGCGCTTCAACAGCACGGCCGGCACCTCGCTCGGCTACGTCGGCAGCGGGCCGTTGATCACCAGCGGCTCGGGCGTGCTCTCATACAGCGGCTTCGCGCCGGCCCCGATCGCCGGCGGCCAGGCGGTCCTGCGCGGCAACAACTTCGGGACTGCCAAGCGTTACGACATCCTCGCCAACGAGACCAACCTGAATCTCGCGTTCGACACCGGCCACGTGCACCACGACGTGGTGGCCGGCGCCGAGTTCTATCACGAGCGTTACGGCGATTTGACCAGCGTGGTGGACGGCCCCGCCTTCAATCCGGTGATGTCGCTGGCCAACCCCTACGGCACCAGCATGGGCTCGGTGCCGACCCTGGAAGGCGGCGCCGGCGACTACGCAGCCGTCAACGACGGCGGCGTCTACCTGCGCGACACCGTCACGCTGACGTCCAAGTGGATCGTCGACGGCGCGATCCGCTACGACCGCTTCTCGGTCAGGCAGGTGAACGGCGCGGCGGGGGCGCACACGGTCCAGCGCAGCAACGACGGCGCCTGGAGCGGCCGCGCCGGCCTGACCTACAAGCCGGTGCCCTACGGCAGCCTGTATGCCTCCTACAGCCAGGCGACCCAGCCCTCGGCGGTGGGCGGCACCACCAACAACGTGATCTACGGCGACACCACCAGCCAGAGCGTGAAGCCCGCCACCGCCAAGACCTGGGAAGTGGGCACCAAGTGGGACCTGTTCGAACGGCGCCTGTCGCTGACGGGCGCGCTGTTCCGCACCGAGCTGAGCGATTCCTGGGATTACGGCGACAGCACCACCACGGTGGTGCGCGAGCTGCCGCCCAAGCGCGTGGACGGCATCGAGCTGGGCCTGTCGGGCAACCTGACCGAGAAATGGACCGCCTTCGCCGGTTTCGCCGGCATGCGCGGGCGCATCACCAAGGGCGCCAACGCGGGCGCGCGGCCCGGCAACGTGCCGAACGCCACCTTCAACCTGTGGACCTCGTACCAGCTCACGCCGAAGCTCGCGCTGAGCTACGGCGTGCAGTACGTCGGCACGCGCCGTTACACCGACAACGCCTACGTGGGCGGCCAGAACAACAACAGCAGCACGGTGAACGGGCCGAACGGCAAGCATCCCGTGTACGTGGCCGACAACGAGAAGGCGCCGGCCTTCTGGCTGCATTCGCTGGCCGCGCGCTACGAGGTGGACAAGCACCTGACGCTGAGCCTGAACGTGCAGAACCTGTTCAACAAGTTCTACTACTCGGCGATCGGCGCCTCGCTCGATGGCTACCAGATCTACGGCGTGCCCGGCGCGGGCCGCACCGTGATCCTGAGCGCCGACCTGAAGTTCTGAGCGTCGCGTCGCCGAGTCAATGACGGGCGGCCCCGCCTGCCGGGCGCGGCCGCTGTTTCGAACCGGCAAGGAGGATGAGCATGATGGTCGAGGTACCGGGCGTGTTCAGCCCGGAGGAAGCGAGGGCGATCGCGGCGCGGCTGCGCGCGGCCGCATGGGTGGACGGCCGCGTCACGGCCGGCGCGCAGTCGCAGCGCGTGAAGGACAACCGGCAACTGGCCGGCGACGACCCGCTGGCGCGCGAGATCGGCGACGAGATCATCCGGCGTCTCGCGCAGCACGCGGTGTTCATGTCGGCCGCGCTGCCCAGGAAGATCTATCCGCCGCTGTTCAACTGCTACGCGGGTGGCGAGGCCTTCGGCTTCCATGTCGACAATGCCGTGCGCGGCATCCGCGAATCGCGCGAGCGCGTGCGCACCGACCTGTCGGCCACGCTGTTCCTGAGCGAGCCCGACAGCTACGAGGGCGGCGAGCTGGTGGTGCGCGACACCTTCGGCGAGCATGCCGTCAAGCTCGCGGCCGGCAACCTGGTGCTCTACCCGGGTTCGAGCCTGCATCGCGTGGCGCCCGTCACGCGCGGCGAGCGGCTCGCCTCGTTCTTCTGGGTCGAGAGCCTGGTGCGCGAGGATGCGCAGCGCAGCCTGCTGCTGGAGATGGACGTGGCGATCCAGCGGCTCACGCAGCAGGGCGCCGACGAGGCCTCGCTGCTGCAACTGACGGGCAGTTATCACAACCTGCTGCGGATGTGGGCCGATAGCTGAGCCGCGGGCGGGGCACTGGACCTTGCACGCGCTGTCAGGCGTGGTTCGAGGCACCCGGCGCGGCCGGCTCGTCGCGCAGGTCGATACGGAACCGGCAGCCTCGCCCCGGTGCCGAATCGAGCGTCACGCGCCAGCCCTGGTGCTGGCAGATCCGCTGCACCAGCGACAGGCCGAGGCCGAGATTGTCGGCGCCGGCGTTGGTGCCTTGCACGAAGGGGGCGAACATGGCGGCCTGCGCCTCGGGCGCGATGCCCGGGCCGTCGTCCTCGACTTCCAGCGAGCGCGCGGTGGCGCGCACGCGGATCCGCGTGCCGCCGCCGGCATGCTGCAGGGCATTGCGGATCAGGTTCGACAGCACGATGCGCAGCAGTGCAGACGGATAACGCGGCGCGGCCAGCATCTCCGGCTCGTCGATCGCCAGTTCCAGCGCGAAGCCGAGTTGCGTGGCGCGCGCCTGCCAGCGCTGCGTCTCGTCGCGCGCCACGCCGATCGCCTCGGCATGCGCGAAGCCGTGCGTGTCGCCGGCGCCGCGCGAGAGCATCAGATAGGCCGCCAGTTGCTGGTCGATTTCCCGGGCCGCGCCCTGCATGCGCTGCAGGCGCGCGCGCTGCGCCTCGGCCAGCGCCGGATCGTCGAGCAGCAGCTCGGCCGAGCTCGAGATCACCATCAGCGGCGTGCGCAGCTCGTGGCCCACGTCGGCCGTAAACAGCCGCTCGCGCTGCAGTGCCGCCTCGAGCTGGTTGTAGGTCTCGTCGAAGGCGGCCGCCAACTGGCCGATCTCGTTGTCGGGGTATTCGTGCGCGAGGCGCGTCTGCGGCGGCAGCGCGGGGCGCTCGCCGACCTGCGCGGCCAGCCGCAGCAGCGGCCCGACGAAGCGCCGCGTGGTGACGCCGCCCAGCAGGAAGGCGAGGATCAGCGCGCCGGCCATGCTGGCCACCGCGATCCAGTGCGAATGCTGCTGGCGCTGCTCGAACTCGGTGTAGTCGCGCAGCAGCAGGTAGCGCACCTGGTCCTGGTCGTCGACCATCGCATGCCATTCGCGGCCCTCGTGCTCGATCTTGCTGAAGCCGAGCGGCAGCGCGCGCAGCCAGGGCGGAAACGCGTCGCTGCCGGGCGCGCCGTGGAAGAAGCGGTCCTCGCGGCCCACGTCGCGGCCGCTCAGGTATTCGTCGCGGATCCGCTTGACGGCCATGCCCATGTCGATGCGCTGCAGGTGCACTTCCAGCGTGTCGATGGTCCACAGCGAGGCGAGCGAGAGCAGGGTGCCCACCACCGCCGCGAGCAGCACGTAGGTGAGCAGCAGTTGGCGCGCCAGCGTGCGCCTAGGCTTGCGCACGCTGCGGGTCCTGCAACTGGTAGCCGATGCCGTGCACGGTGCGCAGGAGCGGCACCGCGTAGGGCTTGTCGATCACCTGGCGGATCAGGTGGACGTGGGTGCGCAGGCTGTCGCTGTCGGGCGGCGAATCGAGCCACAGCGCTTCCTCAAGCCGCGCGCGATGGACCACGGCGGGGCTCGCCTGCATCAGGATCTGCAGCAGCTTGAGCGGCGCGGGCGGCAGCCGCAGCGTGTCGCCCGCGCGCGTCAGGGCGCGCGTTTCGGTGTCGTAGACCAGGTCGGCCACCTGCAGCGTGCGCGCGGCCGGGCGGCGCGAGCGATGCAGCAGCGCCTTGACGCGCGCGGCCAGCTCGGCCAGCGCGAAGGGCTTGACGAGGTAGTCGTCGGCGCCGGCGTCGAAGCCCTGCAGGCGATCGTCGAGCGTGTCGCGCGCGGTCACCATGATGAGCGGCGTCTCCAGCCGCGCCTCCTCGCGCAGCTTGCGGCACAGGCTGTAGCCGTCGAGCCTGGGCAGCATCAGGTCGAGCACGATCAGGTCGAATTCGTGCGCGGTGGCGAGCGCATAACCCTGCTGGCCGTCGAACGCGCAATCGACGATGTAGCCGCGATTGCCGAGGTGGCCGGAGATATTGGCGAGGATGTCGGGATCGTCTTCGATGACGAGGATACGCATGGGCGGTGCCGCGAAGGGGCGAACGGGAATCGTCGCCGATTCTATCGCGCGGCAGGCGCTTGCGCGCGGTGCTGGGGAAGTTGAAAGCCGGCGGCGCGGGAATCTCGCCGCGCCGCCGGCCGGGCGATGCTTAGGCGCCCTTGAGAAATGCCGTCAGGTGGCGGTTGAAGGCGCTCGGGCGCGCGAGGTTCATGCCGTGCGAGGCACCCTCGATGGTCACGCGCGAGGCATTCGGGATCCAGGTGGCCAGCGCGCCGACGTTCTCGCGGAACATCGCCGGGCTCTTCTCGCCGTCGATCAGCAGGGTCGGGCAGGCGATGCCGCCGGCCAGCTCGGTCGAGTAGGCCGGCAGCGGGTCGCGCAACTGCATCGACAGGGTGCGGGCGTTGTCGGTGGCCATGGTGCGGAAGCCCGGCGTGCTCTTCTGCCAGGTGCCGGGACGGCTCACGGAATCGACGAACAGCTCCAGGCCGGCGGCCACCTCGCCATTGGCGATCAGCGTCACGGCGCGCGTGCGCAGGCGCTTGGTTTCCAGCGAGGCGGTGGGCGCGGCCAGGTTCGGCACGCCGCTCAGCGAGCCGCCCGGATCGCACAGCGTCAGCGAGCGCACCAGTTCCGGGTAGCGATGCGCCATGTAGAAGGCCACGCAGCCGCCGCGCGAATGCCCGACCAGGTGCACCGGGCCGGCGCCGAGCTGGCGCACGAAGGCGCCGAGCTGGTCGGCGTGGGTGCTCCAGCTGAAGGTGGGCAGCGCCTCGGAGGGCTCGGCCGGCCAGTAGTGCGTGAGGCTCGGCGCGAGGCAGGCGAACTGCGGGGCGAGGCCCGACAGTTGCGGCTGCCAGAAGCGGAAGTCGCAGAGCGAGCCGTGCACGAACACGACGAGATCGCCTTCGCCCGTCTGGACGTAGGGCATCTTAATGATGGGGCCGGGACCGGGCAGGTCCAGCGAAACGGGTGCGGCGAGAGAGGCGACGGGGTTCACGATCGTTCTTGGTGGAGTTACGGGCGTCATGATAATGGATTTCCCTGATATGTCGCGTCTGTGTGAAAAAACGACAACGACGTGGGTGCAGCATCCAATTCCGTCTGATAAATAATAAGCAATTGTTTTTGTTGAAATTATTTGCGTTGCTGCGATGCGGGATCGTCCTCGCAACGGCAGGCGAGATTGTTGTTTGAATTTGTAGTAATTAGGGAATGCAAGGGGCGTTTCGCCGCGTGTGCACGTTTCGCGACGCTGACACGGAAGCTGGCTTGACTTGCTGAAATGATTTTGAAAGCTGGCGACGATCAACCGGCTTTCGGGCAGGCCTGCCGGGCCTGCTGCATGCCCTGGTCGTAGGCGGCGGCGAAATCGGCCGCCGACAGTGTGGCGCCGAAACGCGCCGCGAGCCGTTCGCGCGGCCACTTGCCGTTGCCGGCCGACGCGGCGAGCAGGGCATAGGCGATCGAGGTCGCCGGGTCCTGCGCGCCGAACTGGCCGCTGCCATAGGCGTTGGCCAGCAGCCCGGCGGCCAGCGGATCGCAGTTGCCGGCGGCATCCCGCAGGTGCTCGCGTGCCTCGCCGCGCCATTGCCGCACGCGCGGGTCGTCGGGGTTGTCGCCGAGCGCGGCGCTGCCCTGGCCGAACGGCCCTTCGATGAAGTAGTCGACTTGCGCGTCGCCGCGCCCGGCGCGGGCGGCCTGGGCCAGGAACTGCAGGCGCTCGTCGACCTGCGCGGCGCTGACGTTCGCGCAAAGCCGTGCCTCGCGGCTCGCCGATGCTCGGGAGTCCGATGCAGCCGCGTCGCCCGCCGGCTGCCGCGTGGCCGCCTCGGCGCAGACCGATTCGGCCAGGTAGACATGCCAGGCCGCATCGGCGTCGCCGCGCCGGGCCGCGCCCGCGTACTGGTCGACATATTGCGCGACGGTCTTGCCGCCGAGATCGACCAGGCGCCCGCTGCTGCCCACCAGTTGCGCGCCCGCGTCGTCGACGGCGACGCGCCCGGCCGGCGCCTCGGGATTCGAGAAGCTCGATGCGCCGGTGCTCCCGAGCTTCGAGACCACCGGCGCGCTGACCGGCGCCGAACTTCTCACCGGCTTGCCGCCGCGCGCGAAGCACCAGGCGAGCACGAGCGCGAGCGCCACCAGCGTGATCGCTGCTGTTCCCAGGCGGCGTGCTCGTCGTGTGCTCATGGCGGCGGCCTGCTTACCAGAGATAGCAGTAGGTTTCGTTGCTCTCGAGGTTGTTGCCGAGCGCCGGCTGCGAGAGATCCTTGACCCAGCCGTTCGGCTCGTCGGGCGTGGGCGTGTCGCCGCAGTTGGTGTGCACCCAGTGGATGCCGACGTCGCCGCCGGTATAGAGCTGGCCGCACAGCTCGAGCTGGTCGCCGACGCGGATCTGCGTCAGCGGATCGGGCACGCTCTTCTGGTTGCGGCGGTAGCCGTTCGCGAACACGTTGTCCATCGCCACGTCGTAGGTCCGGCCGTCGGTGCCGCGCAGGTTCACGTGCGTGTGCGAGAGATAGATGCCCTGGCGCTGCGAGCCCGACACGAACACGGGCGAGGTCAACACGGTGCCGGTGAGCAGCGAGCCGCCCTGGCAGAGATCAGCCGCCGAGGCGGTCAGGGAAGCGGACATCGAAGCGGCGGCCAGTGCCAGGCCGATCAGGATTTTTTTCAATCTGGATTCCCCCTCAGGAATGGAATGTCGAACGGACATCGCACCGATGCCGAGGCGCGCGACGCGATGTCGGCGACTACGGTAACGAAGCCTCGATGACGTCGCGATGAATTCGCGAGCCCTGATCGCGATCATTTCGCATGCGTCGCCGGATGGCCGGACATGCGCATCGGTCTCAGCACAATAGGCGCTGCGCGTGGCTTATGCGAGCGACAAAATGATTGCGTCGCCAAGCATCGATGATGATCGCGATCGATGCGGGATTCGTATCGCGCCGGTGCGGAGTGAGGCCTGCTCCGATTTACAATCGAGGCCTTCATGGCCGATTCCGTATTCAATTCCGCTGCTCTCATGCCCGCCTCCGACTCCACCGACACCGGCAATTCGTTCCATGCCGCCGACGCGAGCGGCAAGCTCGACCGATCGTCTTCCGAGCCCGCTTGCCGGGCGATCCTCTGGGACATGGACGGCACGCTCGCCGATAGCGAGCCGCTGCATTTCGCCTCGCTGTCGGCTGCCTTGCATCACTTCGGCGTGCAGGCCGACGAGGCGCTGCATGCGCTGACCGTCGGCATGACCGGGCGCGATGCCTACCGCTTCTGCGTCGAGCGTTACGGGCAGGCATTCGATTTCGCGCTGTGGTCGCAACTGCGCTCCGATGCCTTTGCCGCTGGCCTCGGAACGTTGCGCGCACGCGAGGGCGCGCTCGCGCTGTGCCGTGCCGCCCAGCGCGCGGGTTTGCGCCAGGCCGTGGTGTCGAACGCGGGGCGCGGCACGCTCGACGCCGGCATCGGCGCGCTCGGCCTGGATGCCTGGCTGACGGTATCGATCAGCGCGCACGACGTGGCGGCCGGCAAGCCCGCGCCCGACGGCTATCGGCTTGCCGCCGCGCGGCTCGGCGTGAGCGCCGCCGAGGCGGTGGTGGTCGAGGACAGCCCGCTCGGCGCGCAGGCGGGCGTGGCTGCCGGCATGCGCGTGCTGGCCTGGCTCGATGCCGCGAGCGATGCGCGCGCCTATCCGCGCGAGGCGCGGGTGGTGCGGAGTGCGAAGGAACTGGCGGATGCGCTGGGCCTGGCGATCGATCGCCAGGCGTGATCGGCTGGCTCGCGGCGCCCGACAGGCCTCGCCGCTGATGGCGGACCTGCCTGCGATAGCCGAGAAGACCGCATGCGCCGGGATGGCCGGACGTCGAGCCCGCGGAGTCGATCGGCCGACCAGGGCACGGCGCGAAATCATCGGCCCGGGCGTTGCCGCGCGCGCAATGAACGGCGATACTCACGGACGCCGATTCTCCAGGGCTCGCGATCGCGCGGGCCGCCCTGCACGCGACGGCGCGTTTCAAACGCCGCCGGCCCATTCCGGCGCCGCCCGCGCGGCATCGACCGGGTAACAAAATAGAGGAACGCCAGATGGACGTAGTGGATGTATTGATCGTCGGTGCCGGACATGCCGGCGCCAATTGCGCGATGGAGCTGCGCAAGGCCGGTTTCGAAGGCAGCGTGATGCTGTTGTCCGACGAAACCGAGCTGCCTTACGAGCGTCCGCCGCTGACCAAGGACTATTTCACCGGCGATCGCGGTGGCGAGCAGATTCGCTTTCGCACCGCCGAGGCCTGGCTCGAGCGCGGCATCGAGGTGCGGCTCGCGCATCGCGTCGAGGCGATCGAGCCCGAGGCGCATCGCGTGCGCCTGGCCGATGGCGCCACGCTGCAATACGGCAAGCTGGTGTGGGCCGCTGGCGGCACGCCGCGCCGGCTCGCCTGCGAGGGCGCGACGCTGGCGGGCGTGCACGTGATCCGCGCCAAGCACGATATCGATGCACTGAAGGCCGACCTGGCCGGGCGCGAGCATGTGGTGATCGTCGGCGGCGGTTACGTCGGCCTGGAGGCGGCCGCCTCGCTGACCAAGCTCGGCGGCGTGCGCGTGACCGTGGTGGAAGCCCAGGACCGCCTGCTCGCGCGGGTGGCCGGCGAGCCGCTGTCGGCCTTCATCGAGGGCGAGCATCGCGCGCGCGGCGTGGAGATCGTCACGGGCGCGCAGGTCGCCGCGCTGAAGGGGCGGGACGGGCGCGTCAGCGCGGTCGAGCTGGCCGACGGCCGTTCGATCGCAGCCGACCTGGTGATCGCCGGCATCGGCATCGTGCCTACCGCGCAACGGCTGCTCGATGCGGGTGCGCAGGGCGGCAACGGCGTCGATGTCGACGAGCAGTGCCGCACCACGCTGCCCGACGTCTACGCGATCGGCGATTGCGCGCGTCGCGCGCATCCGCTGGTGGCCGGCGCCGCGCTACGCATCGAGAGCGTGCCGAGCGCGCTCGAACACGCGCAGATCGTGGCCGCCTCGATCACCGGCAAACCCTCGCCGAAACCGGGCGTGCCCTGGTTCTGGTCGACCCAGTACGACCTGCGCATCCAGATGGCCGGGATTCCCGACGGCTACGACGAGGTGGCGGTGCGTGGCGACCTGGCCGCGCGCTCGTTCCTGGTGCTCTATCTGCGCGGCGGCCGCCTGATCGCGCTCGACGCCGTGAACGCCACCAAGGACTACGTGCAGGGCCGTGCGCTGCTGGCCGCCGACGTCACGCTCACGCGCGAGCAGCTCGAGGATCTCTCGGTGCCGCTGCAGGCGCGCATGCCGGTGGCGAGCGCCTGAGCAGCACGCCGCCGCGCGGCGGCACGGTGCAAGGCCGTGCCGCCCTTCAAGAATCCTTTCAAGGCCGATGCGTTTCCAGCAGCAGGTTCAGGAACGCCTCGACGCTGCGCGTGACCGGCCGCGCCTCCTCGACGATCGCGCAGAACGACACCGAATAGGCCGGCGAATCGGGCAGCACCTCGAAGCGGTAGCGCGGCGCGAGCCGCGCCACCAGATGCTCGGGCAGCAGCCCGACGCAATGGCCGGTGGCCACCATCATCGCCACGGCCTCCAGGCCGACCACCTCCGGGCCCTGCGCGAAGCCCTGGCTCGACAGCGCGTCCTCCACGAACGGATGCGAGCGATAGACCAGCGGTAGCCGCCGCGTATCGCCGGCCGCGCGCAACTCGCCCGCCACGTCGGGCCGGTAGAACACGCGATGGGTTTCCTCGAACAGCGGATAGTGGCGAAACCCGGCCGCGCGCTTGTAGGCGCCGCGGATCGCGACCTGCACGCGGCGCTCGACCAGCGCGGCGCTGAGATCGCGATAGGTCATCACCGACAGCGAGGGGCGCACCAGCGGCGCGATCCGGTGCAACTCGGCCAGCGCCTGCGGCACGCGGCAGCCCTCGTGGCTCAGCACATGCTCCGACATCCCCAACTGCAGCGGCCCCGACAGCACGCCGCGCACCGCGTCCACCTCGGGCTTGATGCGCTCCAGCGCCTCCAGTGCTTCCGAGGCCACGCGCAGCGCCACCTCGCCGCCCTCGGTCAATTGAAAGCCGCCCGGCCCTCGCTCGCAGAGCTTGATGCCCAGGCGCGCCTCCACCTCGTTGATGTGCCGGCTGATTGAGGCCTTGGACATCGCCAGCACGCGCTCGGCCGCGGCGAAACCGCTAGCCTGCGCGGCCGCGCAGAACACGCGCAACGAGCGCAGGTCGCGCTCGTCGAGGTCCATTTTCTTCATCGATCGCGCCCCGCGAAAGTTTCGCTTTCCGAAACCATATCAATAAAAAAATGAATTTCCAAAACTATTTGGCGTGTCTACATTGGCCTTCAACCACCCCCCACCGCTACCAGGAAGCACCGCCATGAGACCGCTGAACCGACGTCAATTCCTTGCCCTGACGGGCAGCGCCACGCTCGCGCTGGCCGCGCCGTCGATCGCCTTCGCGGAGGGCGGCACGCTGGCCGACATCCGCAAGCGCGGCGTGCTGACGGTGGGCACCGAGGCGGCCTACGAACCTTTCGAATTCGTCGAGAACGGCAAGGTGACCGGCTACGGCCACGACATCCTCGAATACATGGCGGGCAAGCTCGGCGTGAAGCTGAACCAGATGAACCTGCCGTTCCAGGGCCTGCTGCCGGGCCTGATGACGCACAAGTTCGATTTCGTCGCCACCAGCGTGGGCATCAATCCGGAGCGCGCGCGCCGCTTCGCCTTCTCGCAGCCGGTGGGCGTGGTCGACACGGTGCTGGTGGCGCGCGCCGGCGACACGGCGGTCGGCAAGCCCGAGGACGCGGGCGGCAAGATCGTCGGCACCCAGATGGGCTCGTCCTCGCAGCCGATCGCGCAGGCCTTCGATACGCAGTTGAAGGCGAAGGGCGCCGGCTATGCCGACATCAAGCTGTTCCAGGCCTATCCGGACGTGATGGTGGCGCTGCAAAACAAGACGCTCGACATCGGCATCATGCCGTCGAACATCGTCGCGGTGCTGATGAAGAAGGAGCCGGGGCAGTTCCGCGTGGTCGGCAAGATCGGCGAGCCGAAGATGCTGGCCTGGGTCGCCAATCCGCAGGACAAGGAGATCCGCGACTTCATCAACGCCTCGCTGGGCGAGCTGGAGAAGAACGGGCAACTGGCCCAGCTGCAGAAGAAGTGGTTCGGCTACACCATGAACCTGCCGACCAGCGGCTACCTGCCCGAAGGCGCGGTCTGAGGCGCGCGCGATGGCATCGGCATCCTTCCTCGACGGCGCCATGCTCGGGCCGTTCCTGCACGACGTGGCGGCCGGCGCGGCCACCACGGTGATCGCGAGCGTGGCCGCGTTCGCGATCGGCATCGTGCTCGGCGCGCTGCTGCTGCTCGCGCGCCAGCACGGCGGACGCGTGGCGGCGGCCTGCGTGCTCGCCTACGTGAGCCTGATCCGCGGCGTGCCGGCGCTGATCCAGATGCTGGTCGCCTACTACGTGCTGCCCGCGCTGCTGGACATCACGCTCTCGCCCCTGCAGGCCGGGATCCTCGCGCTGGCGCTCAACACCGCCGCCTACATCTCGGAGATCCTGCGCGGCGCGCTGCATTCGCTGGGCCGCGGTCAGATCCCGGCGGCTCGCGCGCTCGGCATGTCCCCGGTGCAGGTGTGGCGCCACATCGTGTTCCCGCAGTTGTTCCTGCGCTCGATCCCGCCGCTGACCAGCGAGTTCACCATGCTGCTGAAGGCCTCCTCGCTGCTGTCGATCATCGCCGTGCACGACCTCGCGACGGTGGCGCGCGATGCCACCTTGCAGACCAACCAGCCGCTGCAGGTGTTCAGCGTGGCGGCGGCGGTCTACTTCGCGATCCTGTTCCTGGTCTCTTCCGCCTCGCGCGGGCTCGAACGCAGGCTGTCCCATGTCCATTGACGTTTCCATCGTCACCGCCTCGATCGGGCCGCTGCTCGAAGGGCTGAAGGTGACGGCCCAGGTCTGCGTGCTCGGCATTCCGCTGGGCATCGTGGCCGGCACGCTGGCCGCCTATTGCCGCGCGATGCCCTCGCGCCTGCTGCGCGCGCTCTCGCTCGCCTATGTCGAGATCGTGCGCAACGTGCCCTTCCTGATCCTGGTGTACCTGAGCTTCTTCGGCCTGCCGAAGCTCGGCTTGCGGGTACCCGCCTTCGCGATCGGCGTGGCCGCCACCGCCTTCTATACCGGCGGCTACTTCTGCGAGATCCTGCGCGCCGCGCTGGCGAGCCTGTCGCACGGGCAGGTGCAGGCCGCGCGCTCGCTGGGGCTGAACGCCTTCCAGGTGCAGCGCCACGTGGTGCTGCCGCAGATCTTCGGCTTCCTCGCGCCGGCCACCACCAGCCTGACCATCATGATGTTCAAGGACAGTTCGATCTTCTCGGTGATGAGCCTGGCCGAGATGACCTACCAGAGCAACCTGCTGACGGCCGATACCTTCGCCTACGTCGAGGTGCTCGGCACCACGGCGCTGATCTACTGGTCGTGCAGCGTGCTGCTCGACATCGCCGGGCAGTGGGCCGAGCGCGCCGCGACGCGCTACCGCCACGCCTGATTCCATTCCCGACGAAGCGCTCATCGCATCATCCACATAAAGAGGAATACTGAAAATGACGCAAGCCCTGACGGTCGCGCCGCGCACCGGCCACAAGACCCTGCTGTACTCGGAACTGGCACTCGACCTGGACCATCTGGAGGCCGACATCGCCGTGCTCGGCATGCCTTATGGCGCGGCCTATTCGGCCTCCGACTTCACCAACGACCAGACCAACGCGCCGGCCGCGATCCGCCAGGCCACCGACCGCGTGGTGCGCTCGCCCGGCCATTACGACTTCGATATCGACGGCCCGCTGCTGCAGGAGCGCGACGACATCCGCTTCGTCGACTGCGGCGACGTGATCGCCGACCTGGCCGCGCCGGGCAGCCACTACCAGCGCGTCGAGGCCGCGGTGCGCAAGATCCTCGCGGCCGGCGCGCTGCCGATCGTGATGGGCGGCGACCACGGCATCACCACGCCGGTGCTGCGCGCCTTCGATACGCTGGGGCCGATCACCCTGGTGCATGTCGATGCGCACCTGGACTGGCGTGACGAGGTAAACGGCGTGCGCGAGGGCCTGTCGAGCCCGATCCGCCGCGCCTCGGAGATGAAGCACGTGGCGAAGATCGTGCAGATCGGCCTGCGCGCGCAGGGCAGCGCGCGCCCCGAGGAACTGCGCGCGGCACAGGCCTACGGCTCGGAGCTGGTGAGCGCCTACGAGCTGCACGACGTCGGCATGGATGCCGTGCTGGCGCGCATTCCCGACAACGGCAACTACTACCTGACGATCGACGCCGACGGGCTCGACCCTTCGGTGATGCCGGCCGTGGCCGGCCCGGCGCCGGGCGGCGTGACCTTCCTGCAGGCGCGCAAGCTGATCCACGGCCTGGTGAAGAAGGGCCGCGTGGTCGGCATGGACATCGTCGAGATCCAGCCCGAGAAGGACGTCAACCAGATCTCCTGCATCACCGCCGGCCGCCTGATCCTGAACCTGATCGGCAGCGCGATCCGCGCCGGTTATTTCGACGGCAAGCGCTAAGCGCGAGGGAGACTTCGATGATCGAGATCCGGCAGCTCGGCAAGCACTATGGCGCGTTCCAGGTGCTCGATGCCTGCACCGCCAGCGTCGCCAAGGGCGAGGTGGTGGTGGTCTGCGGGCCGTCGGGCTCGGGCAAGAGCACGCTGATCAAGTGCGTGAACGGGCTGGAGCCGTTCCAGTCCGGGTAGGTGGTGGTCGACGGCATCAGCGTGGGCGCGGCCGGCACGCGCCTGTCGGCGCTGCGCGCGCGCATCGGCATGGTGTTCCAGCACTTCGAGCTGTTCCCGCACATGAGCGTGCTCGACAACATCGTGCTCGCCCGGCGCAAGGTGCTGGGCCGGCGCCGCGACGAAGCCGAGGCGCGCGCGCTCGCGCTGCTCGATCGCGTCGGCTTGCGCGCGCAGGCCGGCAAGTATCCGGCGGCGCTGTCGGGCGGCCAGCAGCAGCGCGTGGCGATCGTGCGCGCGCTGGCGATGGACCCGGCCGCGATGCTGTTCGACGAGCCGACCTCGGCGCTCGACCCCGAGATGGTCAACGAAGTGCTCGAAGTGATGACCGACCTGGCCCGCGAGGGCATGACGATGATGGTGGTCACGCACGAGATGGGCTTCGCGCGGCGCGTGGCCGATCGCGTGATCTTCATGGAGCGCGGCGCGATCGTCGAGGATGCCGCCGCCGACGCTTTCTTCGAGGCGCCGCGCTCGGAGCGCGCGCGCCTGTTCCTGTCCCGCATCCTCACGCACTGAGCCTCACGCATTGCGGCGGCCTCGCCGCTTTTCCCAACCCAGCCACCGCCTGATTCCCCCATGGAACATATCCGCATCCGCCCGTTCAACACCAAGCACACCTATCCCGAGCAGTCGCTCGACAACGACCTCGCGCAAGGCGTGGTGGCCGGCAAGATGGTTTTCCTGCGCGGCCAGATCGGCCAGGATCTCGACACTTCGCAATCGGTCGGCATCGGCGACGCCGCGGCCCAGGCCGAGCGCGCGATGGCGAACGTCCAGATGCTGCTGGAGGAAGCCGGCAGCAAGCTCGAGGACATCTGCAAGATCACCGTCTACCTGACCGACGTGCGCTATCGCGAGGCCGTCTATCGCGTGATCGGGCGCTGGCTGAAGGGCGTGCACGCGGTCTCGACGGGACTGACCGTGACGGCCCTGGCCCGCCCGGAATGGCTGGTCGAGATCGACGTGATCGCCGTCAAGCCATGAGCGCGCCGCGCGATCCGGTCGAGCTGCTGGCGCGGCTGGTGGCGTTCCGCTCGATCAGCCGCCAGCCCAACCTCGACCTGATCGGCTTCGTGGCCGACTACCTGCGCGGATACGGCGTTGAATCGCGGCTGGTGCCGCATGCCGACGGCACGCGCGCCAATCTCTACGCCACCATCGGCCCGCGCGATCGCGGCGGCCTGTGCCTGTCCGGCCATGCCGACGTGGTGCCGGTGGCGGGCCAGCCCTGGAGCAGCGATCCGTTCGAGCTGGTGGAGCGCGACGGCCGCCTGTATGGGCGCGGCAGCTCGGACATGAAGGGCTTCCTGGCCTGCGTGCTGGCTGCCGTGCCGGCCTTCGTCGCCGAGCCGCTGGCGGTGCCGATCCATCTCGCGATCAGCTACGACGAGGAGATCGGCTGCGTGGGCGTGCGCGACCTGCTCGACGAGCTGGCGCGCGATGCGGCGCGGCCGCTGGGCTGCATCATCGGCGAGCCCACCGGCATGCGGCTCGGCTCGGCGCACAAGGGCAAGCGCGCGTATCGCTGCTGCGTGCGCGGGTTGGCGGCGCATTCGGCGCAGCCGCAGCTCGGCGTCAATGCGATCGAGTACGCGGCCGAGCTGGTCACGGCGCTGCGCGGCAGCGCCCGCGCGCTGGAGACGGAAGGCGCGCGCGACGCGCGCTTCGATCCACCCTGGAGCACCGTGCAGACCGGCACCATAGAGGGCGGCGTGGCCGTCAACGTGGTGCCCGACCGTTGCGCGTTCGACTTCGAGATTCGTGAATTGCCGGGGCGCGACGGCGAGCGCGTGATCGAGGCGCTCACGGCCCTCGCGCGCGATACGCTGCTGCCGGAGATGCGGCGCGTGGCGCCCGAGGCGGCCATCGAGCTGGAGCCCTTGTCCGCCTATCCCGGCCTGCGCGACGATGCCGGCTCGCTCGAGCTGAAATCGCTGTGCGCCGGCTGGCTCGGCGACGAGCGCGAGACCACGCTGTCGTTCGGCACCGAGGGCGGGCTGTTCCAGTCGATCGGGATTCCGGCGGTGGTTTGCGGCCCGGGCTCGATCACGCGCGCGCATCGCGCCGACGAATACGTGCGCCGCGACGAGCTGGCGGCCTGCATGAGCTTCCTGGCGCGCTTCACCGAGCACTGCCGCGCGCCCGGCTGAGGCGAGCCGCGCGGTGGCCCGCCCGACGCGACTCTCCGCTCAGTGGCTGCCGCGCGTGCCGGCGACGGCGGGCTGGCTCTCCAGCTTGCCGAACACGAAGGTCGACAGCACCGTGATCGCGCCGACCAGCAGGAAACTCATCTGGATGCCGAACAAGGTCGAGCTGCCGTGCGCGCTCAGCAGGCTGGCGAAGCCGCCGCCGATCGACACGCCCAGGCCGGTGGCGAGCATCTGCACCATCGAGAACAGGCTGTTGCCGCTGCTCGCGTCGCGGTGGGACAGATCCTTGAGGGTGACGCTGTTCATCGCCGCGAACTGCATCGAGGTGGCGCCGCCGAACGAGGCCATCAGCGCGAGGTCGAGCAGCAGCGGCGTGTGCGGCGAGAGCGTGGCGAAGCCGAGGATCGAGATGCCCACCACCAGCGTGTTGACCTTCAGGAAGGGCACGTAGCCGTAGCGCCTGACCAGCGGCGCGATCATGCGCTTGGTGATCACGCCGGCGACGGCGGCCGGCAGCATCACCAGCCCCGCGTGCAGCGGCGAGTAGCCGAAGCCGAGCTGCATCTGCAGCGGCAGCAGGAAGGGCACCGCGCTGCTGCCGATCCGGCACACCAGGTTGCCGATCAGGCCGACGCTGAAGCGGCGCTCGAACAGGCCGAGCCGGAACAGCGGCTGTTCGCGGCGGCGCGCGTGCGCGACATAGGCCAGCACCGCGAGCGCCGAACCGAGCGCGGCCAGCACGATCCAGCCCACGTGCGAGGCGGCGCCCGGCATGTCGAGCGCCAGCGAGCTGCCGAGCATCGCCAGCGACAGCAGGGTGCAGCCGATCAGGTCGAAGGGCTGCCGCTGGTCGAGCCGGTCGGCGGGCAGGTGGCGCTGCACCGCGAGCAGGCCGACCGTCGCGATCGGCACGTTGACGAAGAAGATCCAGCGCCACGACAGCGCCTGCGCGAACCAGCCGCCGAGCGTGGGGCCGACGATCGGCCCGACCTGGCCGGCGATCGAGATGAAGGCCAGCGCGCCCACGTAGGCTTCACCGGGCACGCTGCGCAGCACCGCGAGCCGGCCGATCGGCAGCAGCATCGAGCCGCCCACGCCCTGCACCACGCGCGCCACCACCAGTTGCGTCGAGGTATGCGAGCCGGCGCAGGCCAGCGAGCCGATCGCGAACACCAGGATCGCCGCGAAATAGACCGAGCGCGTGCCGTAGCGGTCGGCCAGCCAGCCCGAGGCGGGCGTGAGCATCGCCATGGTGAGCGTGTAGGCCACCACGATCGAGCGCATCGACAGCGTGTCCTCGCCAAAGGCATGCGCGATCGAGGGCAGGGCGGTATTGACGATGGTGGTGTCGAGCGCCTGCATGAAGAAACCACCGGCCACGATCCACAGCAGGGCCGATTGGGAAACGGAACGCGTCATGTCGGGGGAGCGGGAGTCGATAAGGAAAACGAGAGCGCGGCGGATCCGTGCGCCGGGCCCCGGCGCTTGCGCCGAGGCTTGCAGTTTGCCAGAGCAAGCTTACGGAGACGCGACAGCCCCGCGCCGCGGTCTTTGCGGTCCCCCGGCGGTGCTATCGAATGCGTTCGGCGCCCGTCATTTCGCCGGGCAGCGGGCGGTGGCGCCGACCACGTTGTCATTGCGCGGATCGGGATCGCCGCCGACAGTCACCACCGACAGCACGCCGACGGCGTTGCGATAGGTGTAGCTGCAATAACCCACGCCGGTGCCCGAACAGTCGTTCACCTCGATCACGCCTTGCCTGGCGAGATCGGCCGCCACGTCGTAGAGCGGGTCGCCGCGCTTCGCGCGCACCGGCTTCCAGCCCTGTGCGATGAGGATCTTGCGCGCCTCGGCGATCGACTTGCCGAACACGTTGGGCACGCTCGCGCGGCCTTGGCAGAACGATCGCGAGGCGGCCACCGCGGTCAGGCGCAGCCCCTCGTCCTGTTGATGCAATTCGGCGACCGGGCCGCCGACGCCTTGCCCCTCGCCGACCAGTAGCCCGCCCGTCTCGAGCGGCTCGAGCCTGCCGAGCTGCCAGTCGGCCTTGCGCGCGGTATAGGCGAGGGCGATCAGGCGCGTGCCGTCGAAGATGCCGATGTTGGCGTTGCGCGGCGTGCAGATCGCGCTGGTGCCGGGCTCGAAGCCGCTCGCGAACGACACCGTGCGATAACGGCCGAGCGGTGCCTCGGACATCACGAACCAGCCGAGCTTCTCGACCTCGCGGCCGGCGGCCGACAGCGCATCGGCAGGCTCGCGGTAATGCGCGCAGAACTCGGCCGGCGCGCCGTGCTCGGGCGAGGGCGGCAGCGCCGCGAGCGGCACCAGCGAGGCGCCGGTCACCTCGGAAGCGGTGCTCGGCGTTTGAGCCATTGCCGCTGGCGTCATCGCCGACAAGATGGATGCGCACGCAAGCATGATGGCCGCCAGGCCACGACGGGATGCGCGCGCGAATGTCGGCGCCATGAAGGTTGCCTGAGGGGCATGCAGCATGTTGCGGGTCTCCGGGAAAGGACGATTTTGGCGCCCGCGGCCGGCCACGGGCGAGGCCATGATGCCCCGAAACGGGGCAGGGTTCACACCGACAAAGTTCCTGGCGAATTTCCGATGAGACGGACAGTAACCAATTGTGGACGGCGAGGCACTCGTTTTTCCGGCGGGAGAACTTAGGATTCGTCTTCACGAACAGCCGGAAAGACACGGCTCGCGCTGGAATCTCATAAATTTATCGTCGCCCCCGATGGCGGCGAATCGCGTGGAATCCCTTGGGGGATCGTCTGTCGATGGCTCACCCAATCCGGCACGGAAGGCCGGCGCTCGCGAGCCGAATCATCATGAGAACCAGGCTGGCGGGCGAGACGTTCCGGCATAGAGAGAAACCGCGGGCCGCATGCCTGCCGAAGTTGAAACGTTTGGCTCACGCGCCGCGAGGCGCGTGAGCGCTTCACCGCCCTTGGGGGCGGGCGTCGGAAACCGGCAGTCGATGCGATTCGATTCGAGCCGGGGGAATCATGAAGTGCCGTCTGTTGGTGCCGTCGCTGTCCTTGCTGTTGCTGGCTGCCTGCGCGCAGCTCCAGCCCAGCGACATGGTCCGTATCTGCGACGGCCAGGGCTGTTCCGATCGACCGAAGAACCAGGTCACCACGGAATTCAAGGACGGCGTGAACGATCGCGAGGACCCTCGCATCGCGGCGCTCAAGGAGAGCGCCAAGGCGCAGCCGAAGGCCGCCTACGATCTCGGTCTGCGTTATTTCCGCGGCGACGGCGTGCGCCAGGACAGCTACCAGGCGCTCAACTGGATGCGCAGCGCCGCCGAGCGCGGCGACCTGCGCGCGCAGAAGGCGCTCGGCGTCTACTACCTGTTCGGCCTCGAGGAGATGGGCCCGGACCCGCGCGAAGCGGAAAAATGGCTGTCGATCGCGGCGGGCCGCGGCGACAAGGAATCGGAAAAGCTGCTGCAGCAGGCCCGCGAAGCGAAGAAGGCCGACGAGGAAGATTTCAAGTGGCGCACGCGCTGGCGTGACGTCTATTACGGCTATTGGAATTCGGGCTATCCGTACTACGGCACCTGGCAACAGACCACCTGGTACTGGTACTGACGAATTCCGAAGCATGGGGGGCCGCGACGGGGAGACCAATCCTTTCGCGAACCATGCCGGGGGGCTTATCTAGGTTCGCACCGACGTGTAAGCCGTACATCGTCTCACTTGATTCGACAACGATATGAAAACCTATCCCATCACCAGGATCGCGGCGGCCGCCGCCATCGTCTCCTCGCTCGCCGCCTGCGGCGGCATGGTGACGCCGGGCGGCCAGGACATCGGCGTGAGCGGCGCCGCCGGCGGCGCGGCCAGCGCGGGCGCCGACACCAAGCTCGAGCACTGCGCGCAGCCGCTCGGCACGATCGCCGTCGACGACGGCCGCAACGCGGACTGGTTCGGCCCGTTCGGCAGCGCCACCAAGGTCACCAGCATCGATCCGCTGCTGCGCCTGGCGGTCCAGCAATCGAACTGCTTCGTGATCACCTCGGTCGGCAACCAGAAGACCGACGCGCGCCTGCAGCGCATCACCGCGCTGCAGCGCAGCTCCGGCGAATACCGCGCCGGCTCGAAGCAGCAGAAGGGCCAACGCGTGGCGGCCGACTACTACATGGAGCCGACCATCGTGGTCAACGATTCGGCGATCGGCGGCATCGGCGGCGCGATCGGCGGGCTGATCGGCAACGGCGCGATCTCGGCGCTGGCCGGCAGCCTCAAGAGCAAGGCCTCGGTGGTCACGCTCACGCTGTTCGACGTGCGCTCGGCGGTGCAGATCGCGGCGGCCGAGGGCAGCTCGACGGCCACCAACTGGGGCACCGCGCTGGGCGGCTTCGGCGGTGGCGTGGGCGGCGCGCTCGGCGGTTTCTCGTCGACGCCGGAAGGCAAGGCCACCGTGGTCGCCTTCATCGACGCCTGGAACAAGATGGTGGTGGCACTGCGCAGCTACAAGGCGCAGGACGTCAGCGGCGGCCTGGGCCGCGGCGGTACGTTGAAGGTCAACTAAGCAAGCTGCTTCGACGCGGCGGCCGGCCGGCCGCCGCGCGGCCCGCGCCTTGTCAGGCGGGCCGCGCCCTTCGCGTCGTATTCCCTTTGATTCGCTTCCCGAGGTCGCCATGAAAAAAGCTGCCGCGCTGATCGCGCTCGCCTGTCTCGCCCTGACCGCCTGCGGCGGGGACGACGATGTCTCGTCCGCTTCGGCGGGTTCCTCCAGCTCCGCCGGCTCCTCGTCGGGCGGCGGCGGTTCGACCAGCGGCACCGGTGGCGGCACGAGTGGCACCAGCGGCGGAACCAGCGGCACCAGCGGAACCGGCAGCACGCTCACGCCGCGCTTCGAGGCGATCGCGACGGCCGCCGACGGCGCGAGCTTCCTCACGCTGGTCAATGGCGAGGGTGCGAAGGGCTTCCACTATCTCGGCGATTTGTCGTTCTCGGGCGACGGCACGATTCGCTCGGTCTTCGTCAACGATGGTGCGGGCGCGATCTATACCTACGAGCTGCAGACCGCGCAATCGGGCCAGACGGCCTTCCTCTCGCAGGCGAACGCGGAAGGCGCGCGCGGCTTCCGCTACGAGGGCGAGCTGGGATTCGGCAACCTCTATCGCAGCGACGGCACGTCGGCGACCTACAGCTACCAGCTCGCGCCGGCAGTCGGCAGCCCGGCCGACTTCGTGACGCAGGCCAACGGGCAGGGGCAATCGGGTTACTGGCAGGTCTCGCCGCTGTTCCTCGATTCGACCGAGGTGACGCTGTACATGAAGAACAATGCCTCGAACGCGACCTACACCTACGAGGCGGTGGCGCCGAGCGCGTCGGCCGCGGACTTCGTCACGCAGGCCAACAGCGAGGGCGCGCGCGGTTTCCGCGCCAAGGGCACGCAGGTGTTCGGCAGCGCCTCGGCCACGGTCTACGTGAAGGACCAGACGCAATCGCCGACCTTCACGTACCAGAGCGCGGCCGTGCAGACCACCAACAGCGGCTTCGTCACGCAGTCGAACACGCTGGGCGCGCAGGGCAATGCCTATTTCGGCGATCTCGCCTTCGGCACGGCGGTCAGTTCGTTCTACTTCAAGCCGGCGAACTGCACGGGCTTCCTCTGCACCACGCTCAATCCGCTGATCCAGAACTGAGCGCGCGAGCCGTCGCACGCAACGCAAAAAGCGCGGCCGTCCTTCGACGGCCGCGCTTTTTTTCGTGGCGTCCTGGCTTCATGGCCGCGCCGCGTCGGCCCGCCCCGCCTACAGCGACACGAAGGAGCGCATCCAGTCGCTGAAGTTGGTCGACGCAGCCGACTGTTCCGGCGAGGCATGCGCGTACTCGGATTCGCGGCGGAATTCGCGCGCGGCCACCTCGCTCGGCGTGCAGCCGAACTTCTCCTTGAACAGGCGGCTGAAGTGCTTCTCGTTGACGAAGCCGTGCCGCCACGCCACCTCGGAGATCCGCATGCGTTTCGCGGTCGGGTCGATCAGCAGGTTGCGCGCGCGATGCAGGCGCTTGTGCTGGATCAGCCGCGCCACGCCGCCGGTGGGCTCGAACAGCCGGTAGAGCTTCGAGCGCGAGATGCCCATCGCCTTGCAGATGCGGTCCGGGCTCAGGTCGGGCGAGAGCAGGTGCTGCTCGATGTAGTCGCGCACGCGGTTCACGAACATCGCGTCGAGCTCGGTCTCGGCCTGCTTGAGCGTGTCGAGCGTCGGCGCCAGGCAGGCCAGCAGCATGTTCTTGGTGGCCTGCACCGCATAGGGCATCTCGCCGGCCGAGACCACCGACATGTTCCGGCGCAGCGAGCGCAGGTAGTCGGCCAGCATCGAACCCATGCCGTGCGACAGCGAGCGACCGTGCAGCGCCGCCGCGCCCGCCGGCAGCAAGTCGCGCGGGATCACCATGCAGATCGTATCGCCGGTGCTGACCTTGAGGTCGAAGGGCGTCGCCAGGTCGAGCACGCACATGTCGCCGGGGCCGATCAGCACCGGGTCGCGGCCGGCTGAGCCGGACAGCGTCTCGCTGATCTGCAGTTGCAGGTAGTAGCCGTCGAGTCCGTCCGAGCGGATCCGCTGCGCGGAACGGCTCATCGCGTGCTCGACGCGGTGCTCGGGATGCAGCCACTGGCGGCCGCCGAACATGATCTGGTCGAGCAGCGTGAAATCGAACTGCGAATCGTAGGGGACATGCTCGTCCTCGAGCATGCCGATGTCGAATAGCGCACCGGTGTCGGCGCGCCAGGCGTCGAAACGCTCGCGCGCCGGCGCATAGGCTGTCGAGAACCGATAGCTCAAACCTTCGGAAGTCGTGCTCATCGTGATCTTGTTATCACCCGTTGCTTATTATCGAAATGCTGGCGCCGGATTTCACCCCCCCAAAGGGAAATCCGTCCGGTCCACGCGGTACTACCTCGCCGGAAAAATAGGGACGCCAATGCGGTCGGCCGGGATCGCGCGATTCACCTGGAATTGCGCCGGCTTATGGTTGTGTATCTGGTGTGTATCTTTTTGAATGGTACACAGTCGGCTTATCGGGCAGGTGAGATTTTTCTTATATCGACCGGGCCAAGGGGCCGGGAAGGTGGCGGGAAATGCCCGCCCAGCCTGCGCCTGGGCGGGGGATTCCGGGCTCAGACGAATGTGTCGTCGAATTCGGGCCGGAAATTGTGTGGCAAATGCGAACGAGTGCCGGTCAGGCAATCGCATTGTTTTTCAGGTGTTTTTCAATCGAATTGGCAAGTCGAATGCCGGACCGTCGTATCGCGACAACGATGATACCGATCGGTATCCATTTGACTCCGGATTTCGGATATTAATTGCGCTGCCCATTTAAGGTGGTGGATATCAAATCGAATCGCCGATTAAGGTGCCGCGCACGAGTGTCGATCGGCGTGTCGCGGTTTGGCGATTGAGAATACGGAATGACCGATTGCGCCTCACGCATGTCACGCCACGCGCCGAGGTAGGCGCCGACCGTGACGGCGGCCAGTTGCGCGTCGTGCAGCGCGAGCAGCGGCTCTAGCGCATCTCGCGCGGCCCGGTCGAGCCGGTAGGGCGCGCCGCGCGCGAAGCTGCGTTGCAGGGCGAGGTCGGCGCGCCGGCAGCAGGCGGCGAGCGAGGGCATCGAGGCGATGCCGCGCAGCGCCTGTGCGAGCCGGATCACGTTGGCCAGCACCCCGAGCGGCACCGGGTCGTGGCAGCGGTCGAGCAGCCTGGCGAGGGCGAGATGATGCCTGAGTTGCAGCGCGCGCCGCTCGTGTTCGGGCAGCGGGCCCTGGAGGGGAATGGGATGGCGCATGACGCGGTGCCGGTGCAAGGAAGGGCAGGCTCGCGGGCAGGGACGAGGTGGACGCGGGCGCGGCCGGCGCGGCACCGAGGTGCCGCTGGCCGCGCCCGCCTCGTTCAACCGCCGACGATGGCCCGGGTAGCGAAGAACAGCACCGAGGGCCCGAGCAGGCAGCCGACGCCGGTGTGGAAGGTCGAGATCAGCGCGCCGTAGGGCACCAGCCGCCGATCGGTGGCGGCCAGCCCGGCCGTCACGCCGCTCACGGTGCCGGCCAGGCCGCCGAAGATCATCGCCGAGCGCGGCGTGCGCAGGCCGAGGAAGCCGGCCGCGAGCGGCGTGCCGACCATCACGATGATGGCCTTGACCAGCCCGGTGGCGATGCTCAGCGCGATCACGTCCGAGCTCGCGCCGATCGCCGCGCCCGTCACCGGGCCGACGATGTAGGTGACGGCGCCCGCGCCGATGGTGGTCATGCTGACCGCGTCGGTATAACCGAAGGCACGCGCCACCAGCGCGCCGACGATGAAGGGCAGCACCGTGCCCAGCAGCAGCGAGACCACGCCGATCATGCCGGCGCGGCGCGCCTCGCTGGCCTGCACCTCGAAGGCGGTGGCGACGATCGCGAAGTCGCGCAGCATCGCGCCGCCCATCACGCCGATGCCGGCGAACAGCGGCACGTCGGCGATGCCCTTCTCGCCGTGGGTGAGCGTGCCGCCCACCCAGGCCAGCGCGAGGCCGATGAGGATCGCGAAGGCGGAGCCGTGCACGCGGCCGCGCGTGAGCGTCTTCGACAGCATCATCGAGATCCACATCACGATCCCGACCAGCGCGAAGGCGGCCACCAGGCCGTTGTGCGAAAGAACTTTCTCGAGCATGGCAAGCATCCCGGCCTCCGCTTATTGCTTGGCCGGCACGAGTGCCGAGTCGTCGTTGCCCAGGCGCGAGAGCACCGCGATGCAGCAGGCGCAGATCGCCACCGCGCCGAGCGCGGCCAGCAGCGCCACCGGGCCGCCCTTGAGCGCCGCCACCACGTTCTGGTTGGCCGCCATCGCCACCACCACCGGGATGTACATGGCGCCCCAGAAGGTCACGCCGGCCTCGGACTCCTTGGGCAGCCAGCCGCGCCGGTGCAGCCAGATGCGCAGCGCGATGAGCAGCAGCATCGCGATGCCGACGCCGCCGACATTGGTCTTGACGCCGATCGCGGCGCCCAGCAGGTCGCCGAGGAACAGGCCGGCGAGATGGCAGAACGCGAGCAGGGCGGTTCCGTAGATGATCATGCATGTCTCCTGTCTGATAGGAATCGGCGGCCGGGGCCGCCGCCCGGTGCCGGCGTCGATGCGCCGGCGTTCTCGGGGGATGTTGACCGGGTATCCGGTGTGGACAGTCTAGTCCGGCCGAAATCGCCCATTTATGAAGTTGTCCGGAGGATTCAGTGGGAACGGCAATGCCTGGCGCTCGAAAGCTTTCGGTTTGTCAGAAAGCATGGGCGATGCCGGCGGGATCCGCGGCGTCGACCGGTAGAATCCAGGGCTCCATTCCGCCGAGGCTCGCGGGCCCGGTATCCGGACAACAACGAGGCATACATGGATCTGCTGGCCGCAATGCGCGTCTTCGTGCGGGTCGTCGAACGCGGAAACCTGTCGCGCGCCGCGCGGGACCTGGGCCTGGGGCAGCCCGCCGTCAGCGACCGGATCGAGCGGCTCGAGCAGCACCTCGGCGTGCGCCTGCTGCTGCGCAGTACGCGCGCCGTCTCATGCACCGACGAGGGCTCGCTGTTCTACCAAAAGAGCAAGCTGGTGCTCGATGCCGCCGAGGAGGCGCGCGTCGCGGTCGCGCCCGGCGATCGGGCGGTGCGCGGCCGGATCCGCATCGCGGCGCCGCACGGGGTGGGCGATGCGCTGCTGCCGGGCGTGGTCGCGGTGATGCGCGAGCAGCATCCGCAGCTCCACGTCGAGATGGTCCTCAACGACGAACCGACCGACCCGGTGACCGAAGGCGTCGATCTCTCGCTGCGGCTGGGTCGTATCGGCGAGGGCAATTTCATCGCGCGACGGCTCGGCCATGTGCGCCGCGTGCTGGTGGCCTCGCCCGGCTACCTGGATGCGGCTGGCCGCCCGGAGGCGCCCGCCGACCTGGTCCGGCATCCATTCATCCGGGTCGCGGGGCTGTTCTCCGATGGCCAGTTGCGCTTCGCTGCCGTTTCGCCGCCCCCGGCCTCGCCTGCCGCGCCGATCAACATCGTGACCACGGTCAGCCACTGGGGCCCGGTCCATCAGTTGCTGCTGGCCGGTTGCGGCATCGGCGTGCTGCAGGAGATCGTCTGTGCCGAGGCGCTGGCGACGGGCAGGCTGGTCGAGTTGCTGCCCGGCCATACCGTGCCGGGTTTCGAGCTGCACGCGCTGCTGCCGGTGACGCGCCCGGTGCCGGCCAGGACGCAGGCGGTGCTCGAACTGCTCGAGGCGCACTTGCCCGACGCGGTGCGCCTGGCGAAGCCGCCGCCCGAGGCACGAGCCGCGCGGGACCGGGGCGTATCGATCGGGTTTACCGATGACTGATATCGGGGCGGCGGCGCTACTCCCCGGGTGCGGCGCCCGTTAAGTTAGGCGGCAACTCCACTTGCCGCGAGGCCGCCTCATGTCCCGACTCAATCTCAAGCTGCTGGGCCCCTGCCTGCTGGCGATCGCGATCGACGCCATGGGCTTCGGCCTGGTCTACCCGATCATGGCGGCGATCTTCTCCGATCCGCATTCGGGCATCATCGGCGCCGGCACCCGCGTCTCGCTGCGTAACTTCTACCTCGGGCTCGGCTACGGCGTCTATCCGTTCTTCATGTTCTTCGGCTCCTCGCTGATGGGCGAGCTGTCGGACGGCTACGGGCGCCGCAGGATCCTGCTGCTCTGCATCTTCGGCCTGGCGCTGAGCTACCTGCTGATGGCGCTCGGCGCGCTGCTGCCGAGCATCGCGCTGCTGCTGGTCGGGCGCGGCCTGAGCGGGCTGATGGCGGGCTGCCAGGGCATCGCGCAGGCGGCCATCACCGACGTCAGCACGCCGGAAACCAAGGCCTGGAACATGAGCATCATGTCGATGGCCTTTAGTGCCGGCGTGATCGTCGGCCCGGTGCTGGGCGGCATCACCTCGGACCGCACGATTCTGCCGATCTTCAACTACGGCACGCCGTTCCTGCTGGTTGCCGCGCTGTCGGTGTTCTGCGGCCTGTGGACCTTCTGGACCTATCGCGACGCGAGCCCGCCCAAGGGCAAGATCCACGTCGACATCCTGCTGCCGATGCGCATCATCCACGAGGCCGGCCGCCATCATCGCGTCGCCTTCCTGTCGATCGTGTTCTTCCTGATGCAGGTCGGCTACGGCCTCTACCTGCAGACCATCATGCTGGTGCTGCAGACCCGCTTCGGCTACACCAGCTCGCAGCTCGGTCTGTTCAGCGGCCTGATCGGCATCTGCTTCGTGTTCGGCCTGATGGTGATCGTGCGCCTGATGCTGAAGGTCTGGCGCGTGGTGGACATCGCCAAGCTCGGCCTGCTGATCGCCGGCATCGGCCAGGTGCTGTCGGCCCTGCTGCCGCACGAGGGCATGCTCTGGGGGCTCGGCATGGTGGTCGGCTGCTTCGACATGGTGGCCTACACCACCATGTACACCGCCTACTCGGACGCGGTGTCGGTCGAGCGGCAGGGCTGGGCGCTCGGCGTCGCGGGTTCCGTGATGGCGATCGCCTGGGTGGTGACGGGCTTCCTGACCAACCTGCTGCCGGTGGTCGGTGAGTTGGGACTGCTGATGATCGGCGGCCTGAGCTTCATCCTGAGTTTCCTGATGATGATGGCGTACGGCCGAAAGTGGTCGTCGGTGGCCGTCGGCGTCGGAGCACGGGCGTGATGCCGCCGCCCGGCTCCGGCGCCGCGCTCACCAGCGCAGCACGCGCGGCCCGAGCAGGGCGCCGGCGACGGTCGGCACCAGCATGCCGAGCAGGTACCAGACGCCCCAGAAGGCCACGCCCATCTCCGGGCAGTGCAGGCAGTAGACCAGGGTGGCCACCGCGCCCGAGAGCAGGCCGCCCGCGGCGCCGGCCAGCGCCAGGCGGGTCGGGGCGAGGCTGCGCAGCGCGGCCAGGGTGGCGACGAAGCCGGGGATCGACAGCATCGAGATCGCGAACGGGCAGACCTTCCAGGTCTGGCCGAGCACCATCGCGAGACGCTCGCCGGCCGGCGTGAGCGCCAGCATGACGAGGGTGGCGATCCATACCACCGCCACCGGCGAGGCCACCAGCAGGCCCGCGCCGCCCGCGCGCGCGCCGGGCCGCGCCAGCCTGAGCGCGCCGCGCAGCGCGCCGATCGCGATCGCCAGCGGCAGGGCCACCTTGGCCCAGAACAGCGGCGTTTGCGCGACCGTCGCCAGGTCGTGGCGCAGGCCGAGCACGGCCAGCATCAGCAGCAGCGCGCCGCCCGCGCCGATCGCGACGGCGGTCGCGAAGCGCTTGGCGGGCAGGTGCGGGTCGACGGGCGTGACGCCCGTCGCCAGCATGGAAATCAGTTCATCGGTCTTCATCGTGTTCCGCGTATCTTCGCGGCCAGTGCCTTCAGGCCGCGATGCACTCCAATCTTGACGGCCGATTCGGAAAGGCCGGTCATCCGCGCGGTCTCCGCCACGGACAATCCCTCCAGCTTGACGTGCACGATCGGCAGGCGTTGCCGGTCGGGCAGCGATTCGAGCAGCTGGCCCAGGTCGCGCCGCGCCTCGGACGACTCCAGCTCCGGCGGCGCGATCCACTCGGCCTCGTCGTCGAAGCTGTCGTTGAGCGCCTCGTGGCGCGACCAGGCGCGGAAGTAGTCCACCAGCTTGTAGCGCGCGATCGCGTGGACCCAGGCCGTCAAGGGTTCGCCGGCGCGATAGGTGTGACGCTTGTCGTGAATCGCCAGCAGCATCTCCTGAACCAGGTCCTCGACGTCGGACGGGCGGCTCGCCAGCCGGCGCCTGACGAAGCCGCGCAAGTGCGTGGACAAGGCGTTCAGGAAGCGGCGGTAGGCAGCCTCGTCGCCGCCCAGGCCGAGCAGCAGCCATTGCCGCAGTTCCTGCTCGGTGCGTTGTCGCGCGGCGCTGTCTTGAGTTCGTTCCATCCGTGTCGGCGGTTACACCGGGCGCAAAAAATTTCGTCGATTCTACGACGGCGACGGGACGGGAGGCGTTTCTTGTGGGGTCAGGGCAACAAGGCGGGTCGCGGGCGGGCGGCGCGCGAGTGGTACGAAGCGGGTGCCGGGGCGGCTCGGGCGGCCGCAGCAAAGGCCTGGCCGGCGGTCTTGGTGAGCCGGCCGACGCTGCCGCGCCGGCCGGTCACCGCCTCGTGCCAGAGAATGACGAACGATGCGTGTCTTCAGGGCGCATCGGCCATCGCATTCGCCGGCCGGGCCGGTCGCGCCGCGCGCTGCCGCCGGTGTCGGCCCGTGCGGCGCCTTGCTTGCGCCGCGCTTCCTTGCCTTGGCAAGCGAATGTGCGGGCAGATTAGCAATCCGCCCCATGGGTGCCCATCCCCCGAAATTGGTAAGCCGGTGAACCATGCCGGGCGGCCGATGTCGCGTGGCGCGCGGCGGGCTCGAAGGCGGGTTGGAAGATGGCGCGAGCCTGGCCGGAAGCTGTCGGTAGCGTGGCGCCCGGCTGTCGTTCGGGCGCTCGCTCAGCCGGCGCCGGCGGGCGTGCCGAGCCCGGGAATGCTCACCGTCAGCCGCGTGCCGCTCGCGTCGGAGGCGATCCGCAGCGCGCCGCCGAGCCGGCCGACGCGCGCGCGCAGGCTGCGCATGCCGATCCCGCCGTGCAGCGTCGGCGCTTCCGGGTCGAAGCCGCGGCCGTTGTCGGCGACGGCCATGCGCAGGCCCTCGGCGTCGTGCACCACGGCGATCTCGATGCGGCTCGCGCCGCTGTGGCGCAGCGCGTTGGTGGCCGCCTCCTGCAGCACGCGCATCACGTCCAGGCAGGTCGCGTTCGGCAGGTGCAGGCTGTCGATGCCGGCCAGCTCCCAGCGGCAGTCGATGTCCTGCGCCTCGAAGGCGCGCGCCAGCCGGTGCCGCATCGGCGCGAGGAAGCCGTCCAGCGAGCGCGTGCCGGCATGGTCGAGCGAGGCCGAGTCGATGATGATGCGCAGGTCGTCGCGCAACTCCTTCAGGATGCCGAGGAAACGCGCCGGCGGCATGTCCTGCGGCGCGTGCTCGAGCGTGGTGATGCTCGACACCAGGGTGCCGCCCAGCCCGTCGTGCAGGTCCTGCGCGAGCGAGAGCCGCTCGTTCAGGCGCGCATTGGTGACCTGCAGCGCGTGCTCGCGGTCCAGCGTGTCGCGCAGCTCGCGCTTGGCCTCGGCCACCGCGCTGGTCAGCTCGTGGTTGAACTGCTCGATGCGGCGCAGGTTGGTGACGAAGCGCCAGGCCAGCACCAGCGCCATCCCGATCATCTCGAACTGCGCGGCGATCGAGGTGTAGTAGACGTTGTCGCCGAGCACGCCGAGGAAGGTCAGCAGGTCGTGGATGCAGGCCAGCACGAAGACCAGCATGCAGCCCGACAGCGCCAGCCGGTCGGCGCGCGGCCGGCGCAGCGAGAACACGATGAAGGCACTGCAGCAGCCGATGAAGGTCAGCGCGGGCAGCAGGGCGATGGCCGCGCGCACCGTCTCGATCGAGCCGCGTGGCGCGAGCAGCATGGCCAGCGTCTGCGCCGCGGCGAGCAGCCAGAGCAGGCGCTCCAGGCGCGGGCAGCGGCGGTTCGCGAAGCGCAGCGTGAACATCGCGAAGCTGACGCTGAACAGCACCACCGCGATCGACATGGCCGCTTCCCAGCCGTCGGTGCTCGCGAACGGCCAGGGCGAGGTGGCCGCCTGGTTCACCTGGAAGCACCACCAGGCCATCGACTGCAGCCCGAACCAGCCGTACAGGCTCTCGCGGCGGCGCATCAGCCAGAGCACCACGAAGAAGCAGCCGAGCGTGGAGGTGACGGCCAGGCTGTAGAGCTGCAGGTCGCGACGCACCTGGTGGGCATGCGCGTAACGGCGCTCGACCTGCGCGGGAGCGCCCACCGTCACCGGGCCGAGCCCCGGCGCGTAGGCGGCCAGGCCCGAGACGCGCACCAGCAGGGTATTGCTGCCGGCCACCAGCAGCGAGGCCGGCAGCAGCCAGCGGCGCGGCATGTTCCAGCTGCGGCTGAGCGGTTCCTTCAACCGAGGGTCGGCGGCCAGCAGGCTGCCGTTCAGGTAGAGCGCGCCCGCCATGTTCACGTAGTCGATGAAGGCGGCCGCCGGTGCGTCGCCGAGGCAGGCGCGGTCCCAGCGCAAGCGGTACCAGACCACGCCGTCGAAGCCGGGCCAGCGCGAGGTCCAGACGTCGGGCAACTGCACGCGGGTCCAGCCGGCGGCGGGCGGCGCGGCGTCGTCCCAGCCGACGGCGCGCGCGGCGTCGGTCTGCAGCGCGCAGTCGGGCGGCTCGGCGCTGCCGCTGGCGTCGCCGGCCAGCACCTCGCTGCCGGCGGGCGAGATGGTGGCGGCCGCCGCGTCGATCGGTGGCGCGGTGCTGGTCGAGGCGTTGGCCGTTGCCGGCGTCGAGGTTTCGATGGCGCGCGCCGTGCTCGCCAACACCGTCAGCAGCGCGAGGCAGAGCAAGCACAGCCACGGCGGCACGAGCGCGCGAGCGCCGCCGCCCGCCGCGTCGAGCGTGGGCGTGGATGTGAGCGGTAACGTCGCGGGCCGGGCAGGCATCGATCTGTGATCGCAGGAGAGGGATGCTTGGAGGCGAGGCGCGGCTAGGGCAGCAGGCCGTGCGCCCGCGCCTCGAACACCGCCTGCGTGCGCGAGCGCACCGCGAGCTTCTTGTAGATGTTCTTGATGTGGCATTCGACGGTCAGCCGCGACAGCGACAGCAGCTCCGAAATCTCGCGGTTGGTCAGCCCCTTGCTGACGATGCCGAGGATCTCGATCTCGCGGCGGCTCAGGCGCACCGGCGGCGCGCCGTTGCGCGAGGGCAGCAGGCCCGCGCTGGCCGGCGTCGCGGCGGCCGGCGCCGCGTGCACGGTGGTCTCGAGGATATGGCGCGCCACGAAGGGATCGATCGGCGCGCCGCCGCGCAGCACGCTGCGGATCGACAAGGCGATCTCGATGTCGTCGCGCTCCTTGAGCAGGTAGCCGGTCGCGCCGGCCTGCAGCGCGCCGACGATGGTCGGGCCGGTGCTCCAGGTCGAGATCACCACGATCGGCAGGGCCGGGTCGGCCTCGTGCCATTCGCGGATCAGCTCGATGCCCGAGCCGTCGGGCAGGCCGATATCGACCAGCGCGATCGCGCAGGGCTGGGTGGCGCGGATCGCGCGCGCCTCCGAGAGGCTGCCGGCGAACAGCAGCGCGTCGTCCGAGTAGCCCAGCGAGGTCAGGATGGTGGTGAGCCGGCGCTGCATCAGCGGCTCGTCGTCGACGATCAGGAGCGGGCCGGGGACCATGGGTTCCGGAGGCAAAAGCGTCATGGGTCGCGTATCGGTGACAGGATCGGATGACGAACGGCGAGCGCGCGGCAAGCAAGGGCGCGGTCGCCGGACGGCCGGCAAGCGGGCGGGGCGCCGCCTCGAGGCCCGAAACGCGGGGCGCGGCGCGGCTTCCGGCCATTGTCCGGTGCCGGCGCGCGGGACGCGCGCCAGCGTGATCGCATGATACGCGAGCGCCTCGACAGCTTCCTTACAAGCGCGGGATATCGTGTATCTGCACAGTGGATGAGTGTGGCGTGGGTTCGATGACATCCATATGAAGAAAGGCGGGCGTAAGGCGAGGGTGGCGATCCCGGCGAAGGGCCGCGGCGGGCAGGACCGCGAGCCTGCCGCCAGGATCGATGTGGTATAAGCCGGGATTGATTCCACGCTTACCGGACTGGACCACTATGACGCGAGGCAAGGCCGCGATTCCGCTCGATCTGCCGAGGCCGCCGGGCCTCTCCTCGCGAGGCGGCGCCTCGAAGCAGGATCGCATCGCCGATGCGCTGCGCGAGGCGATCCTGCAGGGGCGCCTGGCGGCCGGCGGCGCGCTGCCTTCGACGCGCACGCTGGCCGAGCGCTGGCGGGTGGCGCGCGGCACGGTCGAGGTGGCTTTCGAGCGGCTGGTGGCGGAGGGTTATCTATCGCGCGTGCGCGGCTCGGGCACGCGGGTCAGCGCGGTGGTTCCCGAGGCGTATCTGATGGCGCCGGCAGCCGATGCGCATGGCGAGGCCGCGGTCGCGGTCGATATCGCGCCCGCGAGCGCCGATCCGTCCCGCCTCCGGCGCTCGCCCGATGCGGCCCGCGACGCCTCGCCGACCGGCACGCGCATCGGCCAGCCCTTCGTCGCGCGCCTGGCCGACCCGGCCCTGCTGCCGGCGGCCACCTGGAAACGCCACCTGGCGCAGGCGCTGGCGGGCCTGAAACCGGCCGAGCTCGGCGCGGCGGTGCCCGGCGGCGACGCGCGGCTGCGCGCGCGGATTGCCGCCTGGCTCGGCGAGTATCGCGGCATCGCCTGCCGCGCCGAGGACGTGTTCATCACCGCCGGCATCCGCCATTCGCTCGACCTGGTGATGCGGGCGATCGAGGTGCGTGGGCGGCGCGTGGCGATCGAGGATCCCGGCTATCCGATGACGGAGCGGCTGGCCGCGCTGAACGGCGCCGCCGTCGCGCAGGTGCCGGTCGATCCGCAGGGGCTGGTGGTCGAGCGGCTGGCCGCGCTGCCGGGCATCGTGGCGGCCTACGTGACGCCCGCGCACCAGTCGCCGCTGGGCGTGACGATGTCGGTTTCGCGGCGCCTGGAACTGCTCGACTGGGCGCGCCGCGAGCAGGCCTGGATCGTCGAGGACGACTACGACGGCGAGTTCAGCTACCAGGCCGCGCCGTTGCCGGCGCTGAAGGCGCTCGACCGGCACGATCGCGCGATCTATTGCGGCTCCTTCAACAAGACCCTGTTCGCGGGCTTGCGGCTCGGCTACGTGGTGGCGCCGGCGGCGTTGCGCGCGCCGCTCGAGGCCCTGCTCGCGGCGCTCGGGCGGCCGGTCGGCGTGATCGAGCAGCGCGCGCTGGCGGGCCTGATCGGCAACGGCGATTTCGCCCGGCACCTGCGGGCGAGCCGCCAGGCCTACCAGCAGCGGCGCGATGCCGTGCTGGAGCGGCTGGCGGCCGGCGCGGCGGGCCGCTACGCGATCTCGGGCGAGCAGGCGGGCTTTCATTTCATGCTGTGGCTCGATCCGGGCAGCGACGAGGCCGCCTTCGTCGCGGCGGCCGCCGCGGCCGGCATCGCGCTGCAGCCGCTGGGCATGTTCTGCCGCGAGGCGCGGCTGCCGCCGGCGGTGCTGGTCGGCTACACGGCCCTGACGCTGGCGCAGGCGCGCCACGCGGGGCGCGCGCTGGCGCAGGTGCTGGCCGGATTCGCGCAGGGCAAGGCCTAGGTGGCGAGCGCCGCTTCGAGCCTGGCGATCGCCGCGTCGAGATCGGCGACGAAGAACACCTGCCGGCCGCGATTGCTCTCGACGATGAAGTCGTGCAGCGCTCCGGCGCGGACCTCGGAGAAATCGCCGACGATGGCCAGCTTCAGATGGTAGTTCACGAACATCTGCAGCAGTTCGCCGGCCACGCCGGTGCGCAGCACGAGGAAGTCGGGATGCAGGCAGGCGGCGTCGATCGCGATGCCGTCGAGATCCCGGTGGCCGTGGCCGAGCATGATGTCGAGCGCGTCCTGGCGGCTGCGCACGGGGGTATCGACACTGCTGACGTGGACGATGCGGCTCGTGGGCCGCTCGATCAGGCGTGCTTCCATGGAGAGTCGGATCCGGTTCGTCGTGCTGGCTGGGGATGCCGGCGCGAGGGCCGGCGCAGGCAACGGTCTGGCGATATCGCGCGGCGTGGTCGTCGAGCCGGCCGCGCGATGCCTCAGGGCTTGGCCGCCGAAGCGCCGGCCGCGCCCGATGCGGCGGCGGCCTGCGCCGCCTTGCGCTTCAGGCAGTTCTGCGTGACCAGCATGGTGGCCTGGTCGGGGTTCAGCAGGGTGGGCGCGCCGTAGATCTCCTCGATCGCCTGGTCGACGGCCTGCGCGTCGGGGCCGTTGCCGTAGTACTTGTGCGACTGCGCGATCGCCTGTTCCTTTGTCTTGTGCTTCTTGCGCCAGCCGGAGATCTGCGCGGCCACGTCGCCGACCGCGAAGCAGCGATCGTCGAAGGCCTGGGCCTGGGACGGGAGAGCCGGCAGCGCGAGCGCGCCAGCGAGGGCAAGGGACAAGACGGCTTGCTTCATCGGGAATTCCTGTGGATCGGGAGCGCGGTGCGCCGGTCGTGCCGTCCGCTGCCGCGAGAATCCGCACAGTCTATCGAAAAGCGGCCAGGCGAGCGGTTGGCGCCCCCGCTTTGGCCTCCAGCGATGATGCGGCGCAATGCCGCATAACACGATCGCGCGACGAAACCGCGCCGGCTCGGCGTGTGCGCCGTCGCTGCATCGCGGCGTGCTCGCGCAAGGCCGCGAGCGCGCCTTTTCGCGCGCGATTCAACATATGGGAAGCCGTCGCACAACTTGATCAGCCCTGATTCGGCGGATACCGTTCGCATGCAATCGAGCAGGTCTGGCGAATCGAATAAAACCATTAATTGAATCAGGATACCTATTCAATGAAACGGCATATCCGAGCGGTATTTTTTTCATTGCCCTTATTCATATCGGCATTGTCTTCCTATCACGCGGGCGCGGCTTCGGTGACCGGCGCCGCGGCGCCCGGCAGCGGTGCCGCGCCCGCCGCGCAGCAAGCCTGGCCGCCCGCCTGGCCGCTGGTGCGGCAGGTGCCGGTGCCACCGCCGCCGATGGGCTGGGCGAGCTGGAACGGGCATGGCTGCAACATCAACGAAAAGGTGATTCACGACGCGGCCGATTACCTGGTCAGCAGCGGCCTGAAAAGTGCCGGATATGTCTATGTGAACGTCGATGATTGCTGGTCGGAATTGACTCGCGATTCACAAGGGAAATTGAATGGAAATCATGTATCGTTTCCGAGCGGAATGACCGCGCTCGGCGATTACATCCATTCCAAGGGATTGAAATACGGGATTTACGCGACGCCGGGCCTGCGTACCTGTGCCCAGCTCAACAATCTGCAGAACGAACTCGCCCCCGGCGCGCCCGGCAACGAGGCCAACGGCAATACCGGCAGCCAGGGCCACGAGGCGCTCGACGCGGCCACCTTCGTGCAATGGGGCGTCGACTACCTGAAATACGACTGGTGCACCAAGGGCTCGACCGCGGCGCCGGCCCAGGTGCCGGTATTCGCGAAGATGCGCGACGCGCTGCGCCAGGCGGCGCTCGGCGCCGGCCGCAAGGGCTACCTGTTCTACAGCATCAACCCTGACAGCTTCAACGACTCGAAGACGGGCCGCGACTACGACTGGGGCAACGTGGCCGACATGTGGCGCACCGAGGAGGACATCTCCTACGACACCGGCGACAACTTCACGCCGGGCTGGTCGCGCCTGGTGGGGCAGAACTTCGAGGGCAACGTGTTCCCCGAGGCGCAGCACACGGGCCGCTACAACGATCCGGACATGATGCTGGCCGGCATGGGCCTGAGCGACGAGCAGGACCGCTCGCACATCGCGCTGTGGGCCATCTCGGGCGCGCCGATGATCCTCGGCAACGACTTCACCGGCCGCCCGCCCAAGGCCGCCACGCTGGCGCTGCTGAAGAACCCCGAGATGATCGCGATCGACCAGGACGGGCTCGGCCTGCAGGGCGTGCTGGTGGCCAACCCGGCGCCCGGCGTCGAGGTCTGGGCCAAGCCGCTGATGGGCAACGGCCGTCGCGCGGTGCTGCTGTTCAACAACTCGACGAAGGACGCGAGCATGGCGGTGAGCTGGCGCGAGCTCGGGCTCGAGCCGCTGGTGCCGGGCCTGGTGCGCGATGTCTGGGCGCGCGCCAATGCCGGCATCGGCATCGGCCGCTTCGAGACGCGCGTGCCGGCCGGGACCAGCCGCCTCTACGTGATCCAGGGCGCCGACACGGCGGCCGTGCCGTATCGGCCCAGCGCCTACCAGCCGAGCGCGGACCTGTCGTCCTGCGGCGGTTGCGAGCCGAACGCGCAGGTCGTGAATCCGGCCACGGTCAGCTTCGACAACGTGGTCTCGCAGCGCGCCGGCGGCTACCTGCAGATCGCCTACCAGAACACCGGCAGCGAACCGGTCGACGCGCTGCTCAGCGTCAACGGCGGGCCGGGCAGCATCGTCTCGCTGCCGCCGACCGGCGCCGCCTGGGGGCTGGGCGGGGTGAGCGTCGAGGCCGCGCTGAAGCCGGGGCGCAACAGCGTGGTGCTGGCCAAGTGGCACGATCCGTCGGCGGCGCTGTCGATCCAGCGCGTGGCCGTGGTGGCCGGGCCGCTCGCCTACCAGCCGCCGCGCGCGGCCTACGAGGCCGAGTCGCCCCTCAACACGCTGAGCGGGCAGGCGGCCGTGTATGACTGCGCGAGCTGCTCGGGCGGCAAGAAGGTCGGCTACATCGGCCAGGCCAACACGCTGAGCTTCAACCAGATCGCGGCGCCGAAGGCCGGCGCCTATTCGATCGACATCCTGTACGGCAATGGCGAACCGAACGGCCGCAACGCGCAGGTCAGCGTGAACGGCGGCACGCCGGTCACGCTCGCGCTGCCCTCGACGGGCAGCTACGACACGATCCGCCACGTCGCGGTGACGGTGAACCTGCAGGCCGGCTCGCGCAATACGCTGACGATCTCGAATCCGAGCGACTGGGCGCCGGATATCGATGCGATCGGCTGGCCGACGCCGCTGAGGTGAGCGCGACGCGCACCGGGAAAGGCAACGGGGCATGCCCGCCTGGGCATGCCCCGTTTTTCTTTGTTGGCTGGCCTTGTCAGGCGCGGGAAAACACCATGCAGACCGGGCTGCCTGTCGAGGTGAGCTGCCCGGTGGGCGAGAGCCTGCCGCTGCCGGCATCGACCGAGAAGCTCACGATGCTGTCGCTGTCCTCGTTGAGTGCATACAGCAGGCGGCCATCCGGCGAGAGCGTGAAGAAGCGCGGCGTGCGCCCGCCCGTCGATACGGCTTCCACGAAGGCGAGCCGGCCGTTGTCGGGATCGATGCGCAACAAGGCGATGCTGTCGCTGCCGCGATTCGAGGCGTAGAGGAAGCGCCCGCCGGCGTCGATCTGGATGCCCGCCGCACGGCTGTTGCCCGTGTAGCTGTCGGGCAGCGCCGACACGATCTGCCTGGGCCGCAGCTCGCCGCTGTCGGCGCGATAGTCGTAGGCGGTCACCGTCGAATCGAGCTCGTTGACGCAATAGACCCAGGGTCGAGACGGATGGCAGGCGAGATGGCGCGGGCCGGCCGTCTCGCGCGTGGCCACGAAGGGCGGCTCGGCGGGCGTGAGCCGCCCGGCTTCGTAGCGGAACACGAAGATGCGATCGAGGCCCTTGTCGGGCACCAGCACGAAGCGGCCGTCGGGCGAGAAGGGATTGAAATGCGGCTTGGCCTGCTGCTGCTCGATGCGATGCGGGCCGATCGGGCCGTCCAGCGCGAGGCATTGCGCGAGCGCGCCGAGCGAGCCGTCGGCCGCGATCGGCAGCACCGCGAGGCTCGCGCCCAGGTGGTTCGATACCAGCGCGCGGCGCCCGTCCGGCGCGAGCGCGACGTGGACGGGGTTCCTGCCGCCGGTGTCCTGCCGGTTCAGGAAGGCGAGGCGCCCGCTCGCGCGGTCGATCGCGAAGGCGCTCAGCTCGCTGCGATCGCCGTGCACGCTGTACAGGCGCTCGCCGCGCGCATCGATCGCGAGGAAGGACGGGTTGACCAGATCGCCGAGCACCTGCACGGGATCGAGCGCGCCGGTCGAGGGATCGACGCGGAACACGCTGATGCCCTCGCCGCGGGCGTTGCGCTCGCGCGTGGTACGCGAGCCGACATAGGCGTACATGCTGCGGATTCTCCTTCCAATGCCGATGACACGATGATGCGCGGGGCGCGCCGCGGATGAGCAGGCGTCAAGTTCGAGCCTGCCTGCCAGCGAACCGGCGGGCGGCCCCGTAATTTACCCGCATTTCGCCTAAAATTGCATTTTCTATTTGAAATATGCAAAATGCGCGGCATGACCTCGACCCCCAGCCCCCTTGCCGCCGCCCCTGATGCGACCCTCACCCTCGACGGCGCGCGCTACCGCATCGTCGACCTGCCGGCTCGCTTCGGCACGCGCCTGCGCGAGCTGCCCGTGGTGCTGCGGCTGCTGCTGGAGAACGTGATCCGCCATCACCGGGGCGAGGAGCAGCGCGCCGCCGTCGACGGCATCCTGGCCTGGATCGAGCACGCCAGCAGCGAGATCGAGATCGCCTTCCAGCCGAACCGCGTGCTGATGCACGACACCACCAGCACGCCGGCGCTGGTCGATATCGCCGGCATGCGCGACGCGCTGGCCGAAGCCGGCGTCGATCCCTCGGTGCTCAATCCGGTGCTGCCCGTCGATGCCTCGGTCGACCATTCGCTGGCCGTGGAAGTGCATGGCGAACCCGACGCGGCGCCGCGCAACCTGCGCACCGAACTGGCCCGCAACGCCGAGCGCTACCGTTTCCTGCGCTGGGCCGCGAAGGCCGTCACGGGCGTGCGGATCCATCCGCCCGGCACCGGCATCATGCACACGCTCAATCTCGAGCAACTGGCGAGCGTGGTCGGCGTGATCGAGCGTGACGGCGAGCGCTGGGCCGTGCCCGACACGCTGATCGGCACCGACAGCCACACGCCGATGATCAACGGCATCGGCGTGCTCGGCTGGGGCGTGGGCGGCCTGGAGGCGCAGACGGTGATGTTCGGCATGCCGGTGATGCAGCGCATTCCCGAGGTGGTGGGCGTGAGGCTGAGCGGCGCGCTGCGGCCGGGCGTGCTGGCCACCGACCTGGCGCTGACGGTCACGCAGCGGCTGCGCGAGATCGGCGTGACGGGAGAATTCGTCGAGTTCTTCGGGCCCGGCGTGAGCACGCTGAGCGCGGGCGAGCGCGCGGTGGTGGCCAACATGGCGCCCGAATATGGCGCGACCACCGGCTATTTCCCGATCGATGCGCGCACGCTCGACTATCTGCGCGAGACCGGCCGCGACGCCGCCGCGATCGCGCTGGTGGAGGCCTATGCGCGGCGCGTCGGGATCTGGTTCGAGCCCGAGGCGCAGCCGCGTTACACGCGCCGCATCGAGATCGCGCTCGACGGCATCGCGATGCAGGTGGCGGGGCCGCGCCGGCCGCAAGACCGGCTGCCCTACACGGCCGTGGCCGAGACGCTCGCGAAGCTGGAAGGCGCGCCGCCGGCGAGCGGGGCGCGGACGACGAACCTGCCGCATCATCCGGTGGCGATCGCCGCGATCACGAGCTGCACGAACACCTCCGATCCGGCCTTGCTGATCGCCGCCGGGCTGGTGGCGCGGCGCGCGCGCGAACGCGGCCTGACGGTGCCGGCCTGGGTCAAGACCTCGCTCGCGCCGGGTTCGCCGGCGGCGGCGGCCTATCTCGAGCGCGCCGGGCTGATCGAGGATCTCGACGCGCTCGGCTTCTCGATCGTCGGCTACGGCTGCACCACCTGCATCGGCAATTCAGGACCGCTTGGCGAGCCGATCCGCGCGGCGCTGGCCGCGAAGGCCGCGCGCCCGGTGGCGATACTGTCGGGCAACCGCAATTTCCCGGGCCGGATCCATCCCGAGCTCGAACTCGGTTTCATCATGTCGCCGCCGCTGGTGATCGCCTTCGCGCTGGCCGGCGACGCGGCGCGCGACCTCGGCCGCGAGCCGCTGGGCCTGGCGCATGACGGCACGCCGGTGCACCTGCATGAACTGTGGCCGACGCGCGGGGAAATCGACGCGCTGGTCGCGCGCGCCAACGAGCCGGGCGACTACCGCCGCACCTTCGCGATCGCCAGCGCCAATCCCGCCTGGCACGCGCTGGAAGCGCCGGATTCGGCGCGCTTCCCCTGGGACCCGGCCTCGAATGCGCTGCGCCGCCCGCCCTTCGCCTCGGCCGAGGCGGGCAGCCAGCTCGGCCATTACGTAGCGCATCCGCTCGCCGTCTATGGCGACGACGTGAGCACCGATCACATCTCGCCGGCCAGCGCGATCCCGAAGCACAGCCCCGTCGCCGATTTCCTGGTCGAGCGCGGCGAGGATCGCGAGGACCTGAACGTGTTCGCGTCGCGTCGCGGCAACTGGGAGGTGATGCTGCGCGCGGCCTTCTACAACCGCACGCTGGAGAACCGTCTGCGTGCCGGGTTGCCGGTCGCGCACACGGTGCATGCGCCCTCGGGCGAGGCCCTGCCGCTGCACGAGGCGGCGGCGCGCTATCGCGAGGCGGGCGAGGCGGTGGTGCTGGTGGCGGGCGCGCGCTACGGCACGGGATCGTCGCGCGACTGGGCCGCCAAGGGCCAGCGCCTGCTCGGCATCCGCGCGGTGCTGGCCACCAGCTTCGAGCGGATCCATCGCTCGAACCTGATCGGCATGGGCATCCTGCCGCTGCGCATGATCGAGCTCGCGCATCCCGATGCGCTGGCGCTGCAGCCGGGCGACCGGATCGAGATCGATGCGCGCGAGGCGGTGCTGCAGCCGCGTGTCGCCGTGCGCGTGAGCATCGTGCGCGCGCACGGCCGCGTCGAGCCGCTGGCCGCGCTGGCCGCCGTCGAGACGCGGCTCGAATGCGAGCTGCTGCGCGCGGGGGGCGTGATCCCCTTCATCCTGCGCCGCCACCTGCCGCGCGCGGACGCGGCCGCGCTTGCGTGATGCGCCGAAACGCGGACAATGGGCGGCCCTGCCACGCCAATCCTTCACGCCGGCTTCCATGACCGACCGATCGATCGCCGCCCGCATCGTCGAGCTGATCCGCAGCGAGCAGCTCGAGGCCGGTGCCCACCTGCCGGCGCAGATGCTGGCGGACCGCCTGCGCGTGTCGCGCTCGCCCGTCAACGAGGCGCTCGCGCTGCTGCACGATAAGGGCGTGGTGACGCGCGAACGCCATCGCGGTTTCTTCGTGGCGCGGGCCTTGCGCGAGCCGCTGGAGGAGGTGGTCGGCGGGCTCGGCCTGGACGAGGCGGACCTGATCTCCAGCGTGTATTTCCGCATCGCCGACGATCGCCTGCGCGGCGAGCTGCCCGACGAATTCTCCGAGCAACTGATCCGCCAGCGCTACGGCCTGACCGGCGCGCAGCTCAATGCCGTGCTGGCGCGCATCGCGGGCGAGGGCTGGGCCGAGCGCAAGCCGGGTTACGGCTGGGCCTTCTCGACCATGCTGACCACGCCCGACAGCCTGCTGCAGTCGTATCGGCTGCGGCTCGCGCTGGAGCCGGCCGCGCTGCTCGAACCCGGCTACCGGCTCGATCCGCGCGTGCTCGAACGCTGCCGCGATACCGAGCTGCAACTGCTGGCCGGCGGCATCGAGACGGCCAGCGCCGACGCGCTGCACGATCGCGGCGTGCGTTATCACGAGGCGCTGGTCGAGGCATCCGGCAACCCCTTCTTCATCGACACGATCCGCCGCGTCAATCGCGTGCGGCGCCTGCTGTCGTATCGCTCGATGCGGCATCGCGAGCGTTATGCCGAGCACTGTCGCCAGCACCTGCACGTGCTCGACCTGCTCGCGCGCGAGTGCAACGAGCAAGCCGCCGAGGCGCTGCGCGAGCACCTGCTGCATACGCTCGACGCGCTCGCGCGCATCAGCGGGATACTCGAATCGCCATCGCCCCGATCCCCGGCGCGGGAAACCGCGCCCGTCCCGTCCGCCGCCGCGCCTGCCGGCCAGCGGCCCAACCGAACCCGCCGCGCCTCATGAACCTCGATCCCGCCATCGTTTCCGCTTTCGCTCCCCACGGCGTGCTGCGCGCCTCGATCAACCTCGGCAATCCGATCCTGGCCGGCCACGATCCCGCCAGCGGCGCACCGGCCGGGGTCTCGGTCGACCTGGCCCGCGCGCTCGGCGCGGAACTGGGCGTGCCGGTCGAGCTGGCGGTGTTCGCCACCGCCGGCGAATCGGTGGCGGCGGTCGGCGACGAACGCGCCGACGTCGGTTTCTTCGCGATCGATCCGCTGCGCGCCGAATCGATCGCCTTCACCTCGCCCTATGTGCTGATCGAGGGCTGCTACCTGGTGCGCGAGGCCTCGCCGATCCGCGCCAACGAGGAGGTCGACCGGCCCGGCGTGCGTGTCACGGTCGGCAAGGGCAGCGCCTACGACCTGTTCCTGACGCGCGAGCTGAAAGCGGCCGCCATCGAGCGCGCGCCGTCCTCGCCGGCGGTGGTGTCGACCTTCCTGGCCGAGGGGCACGACGTGGCGGCCGGCGTGAAGCAGCAACTGGAAGCCGACGCGGCGCGGCAGTCGGGCCTGCGCCTGCTCGACGGCCGCTTCATGGTGATCCGCCAGGCGATGGGCCTGCCCCGCAGCCGAGGCCAGGCGGCCGCCGAGGCGCTCGATGCCTTCGTGGAGGCGCGCAAGGCCTCGGGCTTCGTCGCCGAGGCGCTGGCCCGGCACCATGTGGCGGGCGCCTCGGTGGCGCCGGCCGGGCGGGGCTGAGCGCGCGCTCCCGACGGCCGTTCGGGCAGGTCCCTATAATCGGGACCTGGCACGCCGTCGTGGCGGCGCCGGGCAGCCGTCCATCGCGTGATCCGAATGCAAGGAGACGTCCCTTGAGAATCGACCGAGCAGGCTTCGCCGCCATCCTGCGCCATGCCGCCTGTCTGCTGTGGTGCGGCTTCGGCGCCGGTGCGTTCGCGCAAGCCGGCACGGCGCCCGCCAACGACATCGGCAATGGCGGCAGCCAGGCCGAGCAGGTGTTCGCGGCGGTCTCGCCGAAGGTCTGGACGGTGCGGGCCGAGCAGCCGCAAGGCAACCAGTACCTGATCGGCAGCGCGGTGCTGATCGCGCCGGGCCGTTTCATCACCGCCTGCCACGTGGTCGAGAAGTCGATCGCGGTCACGCTGGGCAACAACGGCGCCACGCTGAAGGTGGACGAGGTGCTGCGCGATCCCGACAATCGCCGCGACCTCTGCCTGCTGCGCGTGGCCGGCAAGTTCGAGGTGACGCCGGTGCAGGTCGCGCCGATCAGCACCTTGCGGGTCGGGCAGCGCGTCTACGTGATCTCCAGCCCGCGCGGGCTGGAACTGTCGCTGACCGACGGGCTGATTTCCTCGCTGCGCCAGGAGCCCGAGAGCACGGTGCCGATCATCCAGTCGTCCACGCCCGTCACCAGCGGCTCCAGCGGCGGCGGCCTGTTCGACCAGCAAGGCAGGCTGGTGGGCGTGGTGCGTTCGGTGGCGACGGCCACCGAGAATTTCGCGTTCTCGTATCCGGCCGAATGGGTCGCCCAGCTTCCCGAGCGCTATGCGAAGGAAATCGCGGCCTGGCAAGGCGAGATGAAGGCCGCCGGGGTGCGCTTCGGCGCCGACGGCAGCGTGGCGGGCAGCGGCTACGCCGCGCTCGGCGATGCCGACGCGCTGCCGGTGCCGGCCGCGCAGAAGGCGCCGGTGGTGCTGGCCTACAAGCAGTTCCTGCTGCTGGCCGCGCCGCGCGTCTTCGTGTTCACCAGCGACGGCAAGTTCGGCAGCTTCTCGAGCTCGGCTGAATTCGCGCGCTTCAAGGACGATTGCCGCAAGTCGAACGTCAGCTTCAGGCTGTATGCCGTCGACAACGCGGTGGTCTGGCAGGCGCCTGCTTCCGCCAGCACGCCCGCCTCGGCGCCGGCAGCCGCGCCTTCGCCCGCCAGCCGATGAGGGGCACGGCGGCGCCGCGATGTCAGCCACCGGCGCCCGCCAGGCCCGCCGCTTCCTGGTTCGCCATCCTCAATAACCTGTCGATCAGCGCCAGCACCTCGGGGCGGCATTCGTCCCGCGCGTGCACGATGTACGCCGTCAGCGGCGAAACCACCTCGCGCCGGCTCAGGCGCACCAGCGGGCTGCGCGACAGATGGGCGGCGGCCACCGGCACGCGCGCCAGCGCCACGCCGAGCCCGGCCTCGGCGGCGGCCAGCACCAGCGTGTAGTCCTCGAAGCGTCGATCCTGCGCGCGCGGCTTGAGCGCGATGCCCAGCGGCTCGAACCAGGCACGCCAGCCGGTCGCGTCGGAGTCGTGCAGCAGCGGGGCATCGAGCAGGGCGGCCTCGCCGTGACGGCGCATGGCCTTGGCCAGTTGCGCGGCCAGCGCCGGATGCGCGACCGGGTAGAGCGTTTCGGGCAGGAAGGGCCTGGCCTCCAGATGGCGCCAGTTGCCGCGTCCGTAGCGGATCGCCAGGTCGGCCTGGCCGCCCGCGATATCGACGGCGCGATGGTCGATGTCGAGCTCGATGCGCAGGGCCGGTGCTTCGTTTTCCAGATCGCCGTGGCGGGCCAGGAACCACAGGCTGGCGAAGGCCGGCACCATGCTCAGCTTGACCAGGCGCGCGCCGCGCGGCGAGCGCCATTGGTCGGCCGCGCTGTCGATGATGCCGAAGGCCTGCTCGATGCGGCTGACGAAGCGCTGCCCGTCCAGGGTCGGCCGCACGCCGCGCGCGTGGCGCTCGAACAGCTTCACGCCGAGCCAGTTCTCCACGGCCGCGATGCGCCGGCTGATCGCGCCGTGCGTGAGGCCGGAGATCTCGGCGGCAGCCAGGAAGGAACCGTGGCGCGCCACGTTGCAGACCGTCTCGAGGCTGGCCAGTGGTGGCCGCGCGGCGTCGGGCGCGGCGTCGGCGAGCCGTGCCGCGGACGGGACGCGAGGGCGAGATGAGCTGTGAGCCATATTCACAGGAAGACGTTGATCGATGCGCTAGCTTAACAGCTGGCGATGCGGCACGATCCTGGCATGAACACGCTCTCCCCGGCTTCGAAAAACTGCTCGCCGCGCGATCTCAGGCAGGTGCTGCTCGCGCTCGGCGCGGTCGCCTTCACGGTGGTGTCCTGGGCTTCGGCCTTTCCCTTCATCCGCATCGGCCTGCAGGGCCTGTCGCCGCTGCATCTGGCGGCGGGGCGCTTCGGCACCGCCGCCGTGCTGGTGCTCGCCTGGCTGGCGTGGCAGCGGCCGCGCCTGCCGGGCTGGCGCGACAGCCTGCGCTTCCTGTTGTGCGGGCTGTTCGGCATCGCCTTCTACAACGCCCTGCTGAACACCGGCGAGCAGACCGTCGCTCCCGGCGCGGCCAGCTTCATCGCCAGCACGCTGCCGATCTTCACCGCCGTGCTGGCGGTGCTGTTCCTCGGCGAGCGCATCAATGCCTGGGGATGGATCGGCTCGCTGGTCAGCCTGGCCGGCATCGCCGTGATCGCGCGCGGCCAGCCAGGCGGCCTGGCGCTCGGCGCCGGCAGCACGCTGATCCTCGCGGCGGCCTTTTGCACGGCGAGCTATTTCGTGCTGCAGCGACGGCTGATTCCCGTTTACGGGCCGCTGGCCTGCACGGCCTATACGCTGCTGGCGGGGGCTTTATGGCTTTCGCCGTGGCTGCCGGGCGCGATCGGCGCGCTGCCCGCGGCGCCTCACGGCACGCTCGCGGCGGTGCTGATGCTCGGCGTGTTCCCGGCCGCGCTCGGTTACGCGAGCTGGACCTACGCGCTCGGTTATTTCGGCGCCGCGCGCGCGGCGAACTTCCTGTACCTGTCGCCGGCCGTGGCCACCGCGCTGTCGGCCTGGCTGACCGGCGAGCGTCCCGGCCTCGCCACGCTGGCGGGCGGCGCCACGGCGATCGCGGGCGTGGTGCTGGTGGCGTGGCGCGGGCGGGGGTGAAAGGGGATTTTCGAAGCGGGGCGAATCAAGGTCTCATTTTGAATTCGATGGCGCCATTTGGTTGAACGGCGTTTCAACAGCGTTATTGATGTTTCGACTTCGAATGACGAGCTTTATTTCTTTGGCGTCTAATTGGCCAAGTTTTTATTATTAAAGTCGCTGACATGTTTCTGTCATATTTGCCGCGTGCAAACCAACGACAGAAAAAGAAATGTCCAGAACAACAATCGTCGCAACCATCGGGCCGGCTTCAAACCATCCTTCCACCTTGCTGGCCTTGCAGCGCGCGGGCATGACGGTCGCGCGCCTGAACGGCTCGCATGGCGACCTGGCCTGGCATGAGACCACCATTGCCCTGATTCGGGAAACCCTGCCCGAATTGCCGATCCTGCTCGATATTCCGGGGCGCAAGATCCGCACTATCCAGTTGCGTGTCGAACCGTCGTTCAAGACGGGTGACCGTCTGATATTGACTACCGACCTGTCGCATGACGGTTCGCAAAAGGTGCCGGTCAATTACGCGAAGTTTCATGAGAAGCTGCGTGCCGGCGTGCGCATTTACGCCGACGACGGCACCTTGTCGTTCCGGGTGGCCGAAGTCGAGGGGCCCGACGTGCATGTGGTCGCGGAAACGGACGGCACGCTCAAGAGCCGCAAGGGCATCAACGTTCCCGAGATCGACCTGGGCCAGGAGCTCGTCACGCCGCGCGATCGCGACATGATCGCGTTCGCCAGGCGCGTCGGCGTGGATTTCGTCGGCATCAGCTTCGTCGAATCGGCGCGCCACGTGGAGGCCATCCGCGCCCTGATCGACGCGCCGACGCCGCAGATCGTCGCCAAGGTCGAGAACCAGGGCGGCCTCGACCATCTCGACGAAATCGCGCGCGCCACCGACACCATCATGATCGATCGTGGCGACCTGTCGGTCGAGACCAGCATCGATCACGTGTCGATCCACCAGAAGACCATCATCGCGGCCGCGCAGCGCTACGGCAAGCCGGTGATCGTGGCCACCGAGCTGCTGCACAGCATGATCGAGAGCCCGCTGCCGACCAAGGCCGAGATCGGCGACGTGACCAATTCGGTGATCGACGGCGCCTCGGCGGTGATGCTCTCGGGCGAGACCGCGGTCGGCCGCTTCCCGGTGGAGGCCGTGGCGCGCCTGCGCAGCATCGTCACGTTGGCCGAGGGGCACCGGCACGCGGTGGCGCCGCCGCTCGGCGGCGTGCCGGCCAGCCAGCTCGACCTGCGGGCAGCCACCCAGGCATTGGCGCGCAGCCTGCCGATCACGCGCATCGTGGTGCTGTCGCGTACCGGTTACGCGGCCCGGCTGGTGTCGATGGCGCAGGTGCAGCAGCCGATCATCGCGGTCGGCAACGAGCTTGAGCGGGTGCGCGCCTGGAACCTGCTGCCGGGCACGACCGGCGTGTACCTGCCGCAATTGAGCGTTGCGGACGAAGGCGCCGGGATGGTGGCGCTCGAGGCGCTGTGGACGGCCGGGTTCCTCGCGCACGACGACGTGGTGCTGGTGGTGCTGGCCGCCAGCAGCGACGCCGACGTGTCGCCGAGCCTGCTGCAGACGGTGCGCGTCGGCCAACTGGCGCGGCAGCGGTCCTGGCCGCAGCCAGCGAGCCTGGAGGCGGCCTGAGATGCACGATCCCTACCTGCTGGCCGGCATCGTCGCGCTGCTCGCGGTGGTGCAATCGATCTTCGGCATGGGCGTGCTGGTATTCGGCACCCCCACGCTGCTCCTGCTCGGCTTCGATTTCACCTCGGTGCTGGGCCTGCTGCTGCCGTCCTCGATGGCGATCTCCGCGATCCAGGTCACGACCGGGCGCGGCGAGCCCTTGCCGGCGCGCGAGCGGATCAACATGCTGCTCTGCGCGCTGGCGATCGTGGTGGCGCTGGCGGTGCTGGTGGCGACCGGGCTCAAGGCCCGCGTCGAGATCCTGATCGGGCTGATGATGCTGGGCGCCGCCTTGATCCGCTACTCGCCGCGCCTGCAGGCACGCCTGCAGCGCTTCGTGCAGCGTCGCGACCGCGCCTATGCCGGCGCGATGGGCGTGATCCACGGGTTGACCAACATGGGCGGCGCCCTGCTGGCCGTGTACGCGGTCAGCCGCCATCGGGACAAGCTGCAGGTGCGCCTGGCCATCGCGCGCTACTACCTGCTGTTCGGCGCGCTGCAGCTCGGCACGCTGGCGGTGCTGCGGCGCTCGGCCTTGAGCGTGGAGGGTTTCGCGATCGCGCCGCTGGCGGTGGTGGTTTATTTCGCGGTCGGCAACCTGCTGTTCAAGCGCGCCGGCGCGCCGCTCTACGAACGCGCCATGACCGCCTTCATCGGCGTGTACGGCGCGGTGGTGCTGGCCAGGACGCTGATCTGACGGAACCGCCATGCAAAGTGTCTTCACCGCGCTGATCCCGATCTTCGCCCTGATCCTGCTCGGCTTCGTGCTGCGCCAGCGCCGGCTGCTCGCCGACGCGTTCTGGCTGCCCTGCGAGACGCTGAACTACTACTACATGTTCCCGGCCCTGATGTTCAGCCAGGTCGCCCGCGCCAACCTCACGCAGTTCCCGATCCGCCCGATCGCGATCGCGATCCTCGGCGCGGTAGGCGCCGGCGCGCTGCTGCTGTATGGCTGGCGCCTCTGGAGCCGGCAGCCGGGCGCGGTGTTCTCCTCGGTGATCCAGGGCTCGCTGCGGCCCAACACCTACGTGGGCGTGGCCGCCGCCGCCGCGATGTACGGCAGCGTGGGCCTGACGCTGACCTCGATCAGCATCGCGGTGGCGATTCCGCTGCTCAACGTGGCCTCGGTGGTGATCCTGATGCGCTACGGCAGCGGCGGCGCGCCCACGCCGAGGCAGGTCCTCAATGCCGTGCTGAAGAACCCCGTGATCATGGCGGTGCTGCTCGGCGCGCTGTTCAATCTCGGCGGCCTCGCGTTGCCGGCCACGCTGTCGAGCCTGCTCTCGATCCTCGGCGCGGCCTCCCTGCCGCTGGGGCTGCTGGCCGTCGGCGCCGGGCTCGACATGCAGGCGGCCCGCGCGGCGCGCGGGCCGGTGCTGCAGTCCTCCTTCATCAAGCTGCTGCTGGTGCCGCTGCTGACGCTGTGGATCGGCGTGAGCCTCGGCATCCACGGCCCGGCGCTGACCACCATCGTGCTGTTCAACTCGCTGCCCTGCACGCCCTCGGCCTACATCATGGCGAAGCTGCTGGGCGGCGATCATCGCCTGTCGGCCGGCATCATCACCGTGCAGACGGCGCTGGCGGCCATCACCATGCCGCTGGTGCTGCTGGTGTCGCATCGCTAGGCGGATCGCCTGGCGTCGAAGCCGCGGCGATGCGCTGGATACCGCGGAACAGGCGCTGTTGCGCCAGTTCGGGCGCGTGCGGCTTTGCCGAACTGGCGCGGCGCGTGAAGGCCTTGGCGGGATGAAGGGGCTTACCAGTTCAGGCGCGAGCCGCAGGTGGTCGAGTTGCCCGATTCCTGGTAGCAGTACGAATCGATATTCTTCGAATACGGCTTGACCGACAGGTTGCCGGCTTGCTCGACGTTGCGCTGCCCATGCTGCGGGTACATGCCGAGCCCCGCTGCCCGTCTCTTTTCCGCATCGCTCCTGAGCGAGTCGCGCAGATGGTCCTCGCGCAGGATCCTGTCGCGCTTGTCCAGCACGTCGTACTCCTTGAACAGGGAGGGGCGCGTTTCCCCGGCGGCAAGCGCCTGGGCGCCGGTGCCCAGCAGGACGAGGGTGGTCGCGATACGCAGCATGAACTTCTCCGATCTACCTGAAAGCGGGTATGGATCGTCAGGAGATTGAAAAGTTCAAGCAACGAGGCAATCGAGCGTTTCCGGCTCGGCGCGATCGCGTCCCTGCTCGATGGCGCGCATGCGCCGCAACGCGCGGCGCTGGTGCTGGCCCTGATCGCCGGTTTCCAGATGATGCGGCGGACGATCGGGCTGTCGCCGCCGGCCGGGGTGGGCCGGCAGATGCGGATCGACGCGCTCGCGCCGCTGTTCGAGCGCCTGCTCGCCTGACATGCCCGTCGCGCGAGATCGATGAGGATCGCGAACGAATCGCCGGGCCGTCACAGCGAGGGCAGGGTGGCGCGGATATGTTCGGCGAAGGCCTCGACCAACGGCGAGGGCTGGGCCTGCTCGAGCCGCAGCGTGATGCCGACCGCGGGCAGGGCCGGCAGGCCCGGATCGCCGCCGAGGATCGCCAGGTCGGGCGGCACGGCCATCTGCGTGACCACCGCGAAGGCCTGCCCCGAACGCACCAGCGCGATCAGGCCGGCCAGGCTGCTGCTCGCGTAGGCGATCCGGTAGGCGCGCCCGGCGCGCTGCAGGGCCGCGCAGGCGGCGCGATGGTCGAGCGTGTCGGGATCGGACAGCGCAAGCGGCAAGGGTTCGAAATCGGCCGGCGCGAGGCCCGGATAGCCGATCCAGACCAGCGGCTCGCGGCGGATCGGGCCGCTGCCGGCCGGCTGCCCATCGGCCACCGAAACCATCGCCAGGTCGATCGCGTGCTTGGCCAGTTGCTCGTGCAGGCGCGGTGACGGCGCGCAGAACACCTCGACCTGCGCATGCGGATGCTGGATCGAGAACTGCCGCAGCAGCGGCGGCAGGAAGGTGGTGGCGTAATCCTCGGGGCAGCCGAAGCGGATCGTGCCGGACAGACCCTTGCCGGAGAGATCGGCCAGCGCCTCGTCGTGCAGCCGCAGGATGCGCTGCGCATGGCCGAGCAGGCGCTCGCCGGGATGCGTGAGCACCACACCGCGCCCGGTGCGCTGGAACAGCGGCTGCTCGACGATCTCCTCCAGGCGCCGCAACTGCTGGCTCAGCGCGGACTGGGTGCGGCCGACGCGATCGGCGGCGCGGCTCAGCGCGCGCACTTCCGCGATCGCGACGAAGCTGCGCAGCAGGTCGATATCGAGTGTCTGGCTCAAGGCAGGTTCCTCAAGGTATTAGCGGAACTACTATCTGGCATTAAAACTATTAGATTCTATAAAACCAGAGCGGCTACTAGACTGCAAGCATTCGTTCACCCGGGTCCGTCGCCGCGAGGGATCCGCCAGTCCAGCCAGGAGAACCACGGTGTCCCGCAATCAAGACGAGCAGTTCTGGCAACGCGCCAGGCAGCACCTGATCCGCTACGGCGGCAGCTTCGAACCGATGATCATCGAGCGCGCGCAGGGCAGCTTCGTCTACGACGCCGACGGTCGCGCGATCCTCGATTTCACCTCCGGGCAGATGAGCGCCGTGCTCGGCCACAGCCATCCCGAGATCGTCTCGGTGATCAACGAATACGCCGGCAAGCTCGACCACCTGTTCAGCGGGATGCTGTCGCGGCCGGTGGTGGATCTCGCCACGCGCCTGGCCGAGATCACCCCGCCCGGGCTCGATCGCGCCCTGCTGCTGAGCACCGGCGCGGAATCCAACGAGGCCGCGATCCGGATGGCCAAGCTGGTCACCGGCAAGTACGAGGTGGTGGGTTTTGCGCAGTCCTGGCACGGCATGACCGGGCACGCCGCCTCGGCCACCTACAGCGCCGGGCGCAAGGGCGTGGGCCCGGCGGCGGTCGGCTCGTTCGCGATCCCCGCGCCCTTCACCTATCGCCCGCGCTTCGAGCGCGAGGGCCGCTACGACTACCTGGCCGAGCTCGACTACGCCTTCGACCTGGTCGACCGCCAGTCGAGCGGCAACCTGGCGGCCTTCATCGCCGAGCCGATCCTCAGCTCGGGCGGCATCATCGAGCTGCCGCCGGGCTACCTGGCCGCGCTCAAGCGCAAGTGCGAGGAGCGCGGCATGCTGCTGATCCTCGACGAGGCGCAGACCGGCGTGGGCCGCACCGGCACGATGTTCGCGTTCGAGCGCGATGGCGTGACGCCCGACATCCTGACGCTATCGAAGACGCTGGGCGCCGGGCTGCCGCTGGCGGCGATGGTCACCTCGGCCGAGATCGAGGAGCGCGCGCACGAACGCGGCTACCTGTTCTACACCACCCACGTTTCCGATCCGCTGCCGGCCGCGGTCGGCCTGCGCGTGCTCGACGTGGTGGCGAAGGAAGGGCTGGTGGCGCGCGCCAACCAGATGGGCGAGCGCCTGCGCCACGGCCTGCTCGGGCTGATGGAGCGCTACGACTGCATCGGCGACGTGCGCGGGCGCGGGCTGCTGCTGGGCATGGAGGTGGTCAAGGATCGCCGCAGCAAGGAGCCGGCCGACGGGCTCGGCGCGAAGATCACGCGCGAATGCATGAAGCTCGGCCTGAGCATGAACATCGTGCAACTGCCGGGGATGGGCGGCGTGTTCCGGATCGCGCCGCCGCTGACGGTGAGCGAGGAGGAGGTCGACCTGGGCGTGGAACTGCTCGGCAAGGCGATCGAGCGATCGATCTGAGACGGGGGAGGGGCGGGGACGGGGATAGGGGCGGGCGCTTCGCGAGGAAGCGCGGCATGCTTGTCCTGCTCTGCTGCAGCAGCAGCGGCTGGGAACGAACGGCGGCGCGAACCTGCATCGGCAGGCTCGCGCCGCCGTTTTTCATTCGGCGGGCGCCGCCGCCGGGGGCAGCGCGTCGATCACCGAGCCGCGCCCCGCCACGATCGGGTAGACCACGCCGGCGATCACGGCGCCGATCAGCGGCGCGGCCCAGAACAGCCACAGCTGGCCGATCGCGTCGCCGCCGACGAACAGCGCCGGGCCGGTCGAGCGTGCCGGGTTCACCGAGGTGTTGGTGACGGGGATCGAGATCAGGTGGATCAGGGTCAGGCACAGGCCGATCGCGATCGGCGCGAAGCCGGCCGGCGCGCGCTTGTCGGTGGCGCCGAGGATCACGAACAGGAAGAAGGCCGTCATCACCACTTCGCAGATGAAGGCCGCGCCCAGCGAGTAATGGCCGGGCGAGCGATCGCCGAAGCCGTTGGTCGCGAAGCCGCTGCCCACCACGTCGAAGCCGGGCTTGCCGGTGGCGATCAGATACAGCGCGAAGGCGCCGAGCGCGCCGCCCACCACCTGCGCGACGACGTAGGGCACCAGGTCGCGAGCCGGGAAGCGGCCGGCCACGGTGAGGCCGACGCTGACGGCCGGGTTCAGGTGGCAGCCCGAGATATGGCCGATCGCGAAGGCCATGGTCAGCACGGTCAGGCCGAAGGCCAGCGCGACGCCGGCGAAGCCGATGCCCAGTTGCGGAAACGCGGCCGCGAGCACGGCCGCGCCGCAGCCGCCCAGTACCAGCCAGAAGGTGCCGAAGACTTCAGCGGCGAGTCGGTGAGACAGGTTCATGAGTTGGACTCCTCATCAGGATGGATCGATGACACCGAAACGGCCGCTGGAATCGGCCGATTTCATACTAGGTCGAGATTGTCGAAATGGATATGCCCGATTGCGGGTATCCCGGTAATTCCGGCAGGGTAAAGCCGGCATGAATCGTTTCGGACTGGTCCGGGCGGATTTTCATGCGAGTATCGGCGCTGCAATGTAAAAAACCATCAAATCGATTCAAACGATTTTTTGCGATGCATCATCCTGTCGATTTGCCGACAGGGCGCATCACGCTATCGCCCATCGCCCCTGTTTTTAAGGGCTTTGCGAATTTCCGGCTTGCCCGCCAGGCGTGATGCGGTTAGGGTTTCGCGATTAAACCTCGGCGATTGATTCGGACCGGTTCGAAATGCCTAATGCAGTAAACGAGTCGCGATGCCGGCAAGATACGCGATTTTTTTAGTCACGAATTCAATATGAACATATTTCACACTCTGCGGCGTATTGCGTTGGTGCAGCCGTCATCCGCTTATCCGGCGAGTTGGCCGATCGCGCTGATGCGGATTGCGACCGGCGTATTCTTTTCGGCTTCCGGTTTCAACAAGCTGGTGCTGCCGGGAAATCGCGCCGCGATGCTGCAGACCATCACCGAGGCGCAGGTGCCCTGTCCCGAGCTGATGGCGCCGTTCGTGGCGGGCTGCGAGTGCCTGTTCGGCCTGCTGCTGGCATTGGGCCTCGGCACGCGCCCGGCCGCGCTGGTGCTGTTCGCGATCAGCGGCGTCGCGCTGGCCACCGTCGGGCTTCACCAGATCCCGGCGGGGCTCGGGCCGATCGGCTGGACCAGCTGGCTGCTCTATCTGCCCGAGTCGCTGTACCTGCTGATCACGCTCATGCTGCTCGTGCGCGGCGGCGAGTCCCTGAGCCTCGACGCGGTCTGGGCGCGCCGCCTGGCGCGGCGGGCCTGAGGCGCCTCACCAGCGCGGCGCGCCGCCCATGAGTTGCGCGATGCCGCGTCCGAACGAGAAGTTCTCGTTCGGCACCGGCACCAGCGCGGCGAACACATCGTCGGGATGCGCCTCCACGCGCTCCGCGGCCAGCAGCGCCGTCTTGTCGTCCTGCCCGCGATGCGCGCCGAGCAGCACGGTGATGATCATCGCCTTGTCGCTGCGCTGCATGCCCATGAAGTCCGGGTCGATGAACAGCTCGTCTTCGCCGCGCTCGATAAGCATGACGAAACGATCGCCGCGAGGAATGTCGAGCACCTCCACCAATGACTGGTTCAGCGCCTCGGCGATGGCCATCTTTTGCGTCGAGTCGTAGCGGCCCGCCCTCGCTTTACAATAGGTTGATATACGCATAATATGCAGCGCAGTCCCCGCCGGCAATCTGCTCGCGTCTTGTCGCGTCTCGCGAAGCGGGCGGCGGGGCAGCCGCTTCGGCGCCTGATGCGCGCGATGCGAAACCGTCTCGCGCGACGAGCGATGCCCTCCATCTCCTTCCGATCATGGACAACAGCACGAACCTCGACGGACGCTGCAACTGCCTGGCCGCGCGCAAGGCCTCGCGCTACCTGAGCGCGCTCTACGACGGCGCGCTCAGCCAGGTCGGGCTGCGCGCCACCCAATTCTCGATCCTGCACAAGCTGCGCGCGGGCGGCCCGCTCGGCATGGGCGAGCTGGCCACCGTGATGGCGATGGACCGCACCACGCTGTCGACCAACCTGAAGCCGCTCGAGCGCGACGGCCTGCTGGCGATCCGTCCCGGCGAGGACGATCGCCGCCGCAAGGCGATCTCGATCACCGCGGCCGGCGAGCGCGTCTATCGACAGGCGCTGCCGGTCTGGCAGCAGGTGCAGGATGCCTTCGAACAGTCCTATGGCGAGCAGCGCGCGGCCGGTTTGCGGCGCTCGCTCGCGGCGGTGCTGAACACCGGCTTCAGTCCCTGGGACGACGCCCCGGCGCAGCCATGAGCAGCACCGGCCGGCCCGACTTCCCGATCCCTGCCATGGACCTTCCTCCCGGCGATTCGCCCGATCTCGTCGACATCCGGCTCACGCGGCGCGGGCCGGCCGCGCCGGTGCGCGCCCGCTATCGCCGCGCCGAGGATTCGCGCGCGGCGATCCTGCAGGCCGTGGTGGACCTGGTCGAGCGCGACGGCGGCGAGCCCGTGCATGTGGATCGCATCGCCGAGCGCGCGGGCCTGCACAAGATGGCGATCTACCGGATCTTCGGCTCGCGCGCGGCCTTGCTCGACGAAGTGGCCGGGCGGCTTTGCGACGGCGAGCGCGCGCGCTGGGACGAGATCGCCGGCGCCACCGACGGCACGCCGCGCGCGGTGCTGATCGCCTTGTTCGACGATCTGGCGCGGCGCGTGCGTGCCGATGCGGCCTGCGATTGCCGGCTGGCCCGGCTGACCTCGCAGGGCGAGGCCCTGCCCGCCACCAGCCAGCGCAGCCTGGCGCTGCGCGGCGCCTTGCGTGCCTTCCTGCATGCGCATTGCCTGGCCTCGGGCGCGGCCGAGCCCGGGCGCATGACCGATGCGCTGATGCTGGTCTGGCAGGGGGCGGTATCGCCGCGCTGGACCGACGAGGAAGTGGCGGCGCTTTGCGACGGGCTGCCCGCCGTGGTGGACGGCGTGATCCGCGGCCACGTGCCGGCCGCGGCCGGCGCCGCATCGCCCATCGAGACCTGCAAATGAAACGGGGCGGCAAGCCTGGCTTGCCGCCCCGTGCGATGTCGAACCCGGTGGAAGACGGATTCGATCTCAGCCGTGCGTGGTCGTCTTCACGTCGACGCTGGCCTTGATGGCGTTCGAGTACGGGCAGATGGTGTGGGTGGTCTCGACCAGCTTCTTTGCGTCGGCCTCGTCGAGGCCGGGCAGGTAGACGTCGAGTTCGGCGGTGATGCCGTAGCCGCCTTCCGAGCGCGGGCCCATGCCGATGGTCGCCTTGACGGTCGAGCCATCCGGCACCTTGATCTTGGTCTGCTGGGCCGCGACGCGCATCGCGCCGAGGTAGCAGGCCGAATAACCGAGCGCGAACAGCTTCTCGGGGTTGGCGCCGTCGCCGCCCGGGCCGCCCAGTTCCTTCGGGACCGTGAGCTGCAGCGACATCGTGCCGTCGGCGAGCTCGGTCTTGCCGTCGCGGCCGCCGCCGGTTGCCGTGGCGGAGGTCTTGTATTTCGCATCAACTGACATGGGGTGCTCCTGTATCGAGTTGGCAGGAAAAGCGCTGCCCATGTTAGGCGCCGCCGGGGCTTTCGTCCAGCCGGCTCGGCAGCGGTATCGCGCGCCGTGCCGTGGAGCCGCGCCGCGGCTGGCCGAGCGATCCCGACCTAGCAACGCGCGGGCCCGTCGGCGCCCGCGATGCGTCGCGGCGGCCTTGCCGATTCCACCCGGCATGCGCGCCTTCGTGCCGCCCACCTTGCCCGCTCAGGCCTCCAGCTCCATCGGCACCTCCAGCCCCACCTTCACTCGGCCCATGCTGACCAGCGTCTTGAAGCGCCGCACGTTGTTGTTCGAGAAGAACAGCCGCCGCGTCAGCTCGTTGTACTGCTCCATGTGCTTGACGGCGACGATCAGCACGAAATCCCATTCGCCCGCCACGTAGTAGCACTGCTGGATCTGCGGGCACTGCGCGAAGCTGCGCTTCATCGCGTCGAGCAGGTCGATCTGCTCGCTCTCCACCTCGACGTTCACCACGATCGTGAGCGGGTGCTCGGCCTTCTCGGGCGCGACCACGGCCGTGTAGCGCTCGATCACGCCTTCCTCGGCCAGGCGGCGCAGGCGCCGGTTGACGGCCGCCGTGGACAGGTTCACACGCGCGCCCAGCTCGTTCTGCGGGGTTTGCGCGTCGCGCTGGATCTCGGCCAGCAGCTTGCGGTCGTAAGTGTCGAGGGGCGTGGTCATGAGGATGTCGGGGGCGGATGAACGCGGAATCGATAAAAAATTGCGTCAGGCAGGATAACAACGAGACAGGATTCGCGTCACGGCGAAATATTATTTACCCGATCCGAATCCGCTTCCCGGGAGCCCCATCGATGCTGTTCGCCAATCCGAACGCCTGCTTCACCCCCTATCCCGACGCGCTGCGTCGCATCCTCGATATCGACACGGCCCGGCAGAGCGGTGCCTGGCTCGCGCATTGGCCGCTGATCGAGCGTGGCGCGACACCGCTCTGGAACCTTCCCGGCGCCGCGGCGCGCTTCGGCATCGCCGCGCTGGCGGTCAAGGACGAGTCGCTGCGTTCGTCGCTCGGCAGCTTCAAGGCGCTGGGCGCGCCGGTCGCGCTGCTGCGCCTCGCGCTGCGCCTGATGCCCGAGGCGCGCTTCGAGCCGCAGGCGCTGTTCGCCGGCCGCCATGCCGATGAGCTTGCCGCGCTGACCGTGATCAGCGCCACCGACGGCAATCACGGCACGGCGCTCGCGGCCGCGGCGCAATCGCTCGGCTGCGCCTGCGTGATCGTGCTGCATGCGCGGGTCAGTGCCGAGCGCGAGCGGGCGATCGCCGCTCATGGCGCGCGCATCGTGCGGATCGCCGGCAACTACGACGAATCGGTGGAGCACGCGGCGCGGCTGGCGCGCGAGCAGGGCTGGCATGTGGTGTCCGATACCTCGTATGAGGGCTACGAGGCGATTCCGCGCGACGTGATGCAGGGATACGGCGTGATCGCGGCCGAGCTGCTCGCGCAGGCCGCCGGCCAGCCGCCCTTCACGCACGTGATCCTGCAAGGCGGCGTGGGCGGCCTGGCGGCCGGCATCGCCAGCTATCTGTGGGAGCATTTCGGCGCGAGCCGCCCGCGCTTCCTGGTGGTCGAGCCGGCCCAGGCCGATTGCCTCTACCAGAGCGCCATCGCCGGCCACGCGGCGAAGGCTTCCGGCAGCGTCGATTCGGTGATGGCGGGGCTGGCCTGCGGCGAGGCTTCGCCGCTCGCCTGGCGCATCCTGCAGCCCTGCATCGACGCGTTCCTCACCATCGACGATGCCGATGCGACGTTCGCGATGCGAGCGCTGGCGGCCGGCGTGGATGGCGACGTGCCGGTGCTGGCCGGGGAATCGGGCGCGGCCGGCCACGCGGGGCTGGCGGTGCTGATGCGCGATCGCGCGCTGGCCGCGCGCGCCGGGCTCGACGCGAATTCTCGCGTAGTGCTGATCAATACCGAGGGCGCGACCGCGCCGGGCGTCTACGCCTCCTTGACGGGCGAGGCCGCCGAGGCCGTGATCGCGCGTCGGCAGGCCTGGCTCGACGAAGCGGCGCGCCTGCCGCTCGACGCATGAGGCGCGGCGTCGTATCGATCACCGGGAATTCATCGAGGATAGCCAGGACAAGGAACATGGAAAGCTCCCTGCAGGACAAGCTGACCGGCTGGCGCCGGCAGTTTCATCAATACCCGGAAACGGGCTTCGAGGAGGTCCGCACCTCGGACACGGTGGCGCGCATTCTCGGCGCGCTCGGGCTGGAGGTGCATCGCGGCATCGGCGGCACGGGGCTGGTGGCGAACCTGCGGGCCGGCCGTGGCGAGCGCGCGATCGCGATCCGCGCGGAGATGGATGCGCTCGACATCGTCGAGCAGGCGCCGGGCCGTGCCCATGCCTCGTGCCTGCGCGGCAAGATGCACGCCTGCGGCCACGACGGCCATATGTCGATGGTGCTCGGCGCGGCGCAACTGCTGGCCGAGCGGCGCGACTTCGACGGCATCGTGCGCTTCGTGTTCCAGCCGGCGGAGGAACACGGGCGCGGCGCCAAGGCGATGATGGCCGACGGCCTGTTCGAGCGCTTTCCGGTGGAGGCGATCTTCGGCGCGCACAACATGCCGGGCATGCCGGCCGGCAGCTTCGCGACGCGCGCCGGCGGCATCATGGCCAGCGAGGACAACTTCGTGATCGAGATACGCGGGCGCGGCACGCACGCGGCGCGCCCGCAGATGGGCATCGATCCGATCGTGATCGCCTCGCAGATCGTGCTGGCGCTGCAGACCATCGTCTCGCGCAATCTCGATCCGGGGCTGCAGGCCGTGGTGTCCTGCACCGAGTTCATCACCGACGGGCTGCGCAACGTGATCCCGTCGACGGTCACCATCAAGGGCGATACGCGCAGCTACGCGCCCGAGGTGCAGGCCATGCTGGCCAGGCGCATGCGCGAGATCAGCGAGGGCATCTGCGCGAGCCACGGCGCCGAATGCCGCTTCGACTACACGCACGAGTTCGCGCCGACCGTGAACCCGGCGCGATACGTGTCGCTGGCGGTGGAGGCGGCCACGCGCGTGGCCGGCGCGGCGGCCGTCGACGCGAACGTGCAGCCGATGATGATCTCCGAGGATTTCGGCGCCTTCCTGCAGGCGGTGCCGGGCAACTTCGTGTTCATCGGCAACGGCGTGACGGCCGGTGAGGGCGGCACGCCGCTGCACAATGCGTCCTACGATTTCAACGACGCGCTGCTGCCGGTCGGCGCGCGCTACTTCGCCGAGCTGGCGCGGCTCGCGCTGCCGGCCGCTTGAGCGCGTTCAGGCCGTCGCTTGCAGGGCCTCGACGGTCTGCGCGGTGCTCCACAGCGCATGCGCGATGAAACGGAAGTTGACCAGCGCGGCCAGGTAGCCGTCGCCTTCGGGCACGCGCGGGCCGGCCGTCGCATCGCGCACCACCAGCACCTCGAAACCCTGCTCGACCAGCTCGCGCAGATGCGACTCGATGCAGAGGTTGGCGGCCATGCCGGCCAGGATCACCTGCGAGACGCCGCGCTTGCGCAACTGCAGCGCCAGGTCGTTGGTCTCGGGCCCATAGACCTTGTGCGGCGAGGCGATGATGGTCTCGCCGTCGAGGATGTAAGGCTTGTAGCGTTCGAGGAAATCGGCGCCCGAACCCTCGTAGCCTTCGAGCGTGACGGGCCCCTTGCGCTCGAACATGCCGATCGCGTGCATGGTCTTCTCCAGCGGGCCGCCGAACTGCCAACCGTGGTCGCAGGGATAGTAGTAATGCGGCGAGACGGCTACCGGGATGCCGGCTTGCTTGGCGGTCCTGAACAGGGTTTCCAGGTGATCGACGGTGCCGTTCTCGACGATGCTCTCGCCGAAATACGGCCAGCTCACGCCGGACGGGCTGAGGAAGTCGTTCTGCGGATCGACCACCACCAGCGCGGCCTTGGTGCGGTCGAGCTGGAAGCCGGTTGGCGGCAGCGCCGGGTCGGACGGATCGGCGTAGGGCAGGGTGGAACGGGTCATGCGGGGCTCCTTCGAGCGGTGGGGATGCGGGAATGGAAACAGGCGGCTTCGAATAATAAATGACCGGTCGCTTTATTATTGGGCCAAAAAAAAGCTCACCCCAGCAGACGGGTGAGCACCACTTTTTCGAATCGCTCGCAGGCCTGGCCGTTGCGCTCGATCTTGCTGCGCATCACGGCGCCTTCGTAGGCCTCGATCAGGATCGCCGCCAGTTGGTCGGCATCGCCCGGCGCGACCTCGCCGGCCGCCTGGCCTTCGCGCAGGCAGTCGGCCAGCAGCGCCTGCCAGTGATCGAGCAGGCGCTGCGCGGTCAGGCGCGCCTGCTCGTTGGTGGCGGACAGCTCCAGCGAGAGATTGCCGATCAGGCAGCCCAGCGCGAAGCCGGCCTCGCGATGATCGTCGGACAGCAGGCGGAAGAACTTGCGGATGCGCGCGACCGGCCGGGCCCGGCCCTCGCGCAGCACGGCCGAGTGGCGTGCCACGATCGACTCCCAATAGGCCTCGAGGATCTCGCCCGCGAAGGCTTCCTTGCTGTCGAAGTAGTTGTAGAACGAGCCCTTCGGCACGCTGGCCGCCTCGGCGATGTCCTGCACCGCGCAGCCGTTGAAGCCGAGTTCATGCACCACGCGGCGGCCGGTGGAGATCAGGCGCAGACGGACTTCAGGGTTGGGCGGACGCGGCATGGACGATGTTCCCGGTTGGCAGGATGCGTAGCAAGATAACCGGTCATCTATTAACTGTCAATCGAGGCGCGTGGCGCTCAGGCCAGCCGGAACACCGACACGGCCGAACGCAGCCTGCCCGCCTGTTCGTCCAGCGAGGTGGCCGCGGCCGCCGCCTGCTCGACCAGCGCCGCGTTCTGCTGCGTGACCTCGTCCATCTGCGTGACCGCGCGGCCGACCTGGTCGATGCCGGTGCTCTGCTCGACCGAGGCCGCCGAGATCTCGCCGATGATGTCGGCCACCTGCCCGATCGAGCGGTCGATCTCGCTCATCCGTTCGCCGGCCAGTTGCACCAGCCGGTTGCCGTCGCCCACCTTGTCGACCGACACCTGGATCAGCTCCTTGATGTCCTTGGCGGCCGAGGCGCTGCGCTGCGCCAGCGAGCGCACCTCGGCGGCCACCACCGCGAAACCGCGGCCTTCCTCGCCGGCGCGCGCCGCCTCGACGGCCGCGTTGAGCGCGAGGATGTTGGTCTGGAACGCGATGCTCTCGATCACCGAGGTGATGTCGGCGATTCGTGAGGATTGCTCGGCGATGCTCGACATCGTATCGACCACCTGGCGCACCGCCTCGCCGCCGCGCGAGGTCGCCTCGGTGGCACTGCCCACCAGGCCGTTGGCCTGCTGTGCGTTGTCGGCGTTCTGCTTCACGGTGCCGGTGATCTGCTCCATGCTGGCGGCCGTTTCCTGCAGCGAGGCGGCCTGCTGCTCGGTGCGCTGCGAGAGGTCGATATTGCCCTGGGCGATCTCGCCGGCGCCGTGCGCGATGGCGTGGCTGGCGGACTGGATCTCGGCGATCATCGCCGCCAGGCGCGTGCGCATCTGCGCGAGCTCGGCGATCAGGCTGCCGGGCGCGGCGCGCGAGGCATCGAACTCGAGATGCAACTGGCCGTTGGCGATGTGGGTGGCGATCTCGGTGGCATGAGCCGGCTCGCCGCCGAGCGTGCGGCGCACGCTGCGCACCATGGCTAGCGCGATCGCCGAGACGACCACCGCGATCGCCGTCGCGATGCCGGCCAGGATCGCCGCGAGACGGTAGAACACCTGGTTGATCCGGTCGTAGAAGAAGCCGGTGCCGATCAACCAGTTCCACTCGGGAATCCGCACCACGCCCTGCAGCTTCGGCACCGGCTGCGCATCGCCGGGGCGCTTGAGCAGCAGGTCGACGAAGGCCACGTGCGAGCGGGCCAGTTGGGCATCGTATTCCTCGCGATCGGTCCTGCCGCTGGCGGTCGGGTTGTCGATCACGCGCTTGTCGCGCAGTGCCGGGTTCGGGTGGACGATATTGATGTTCTCGGCGTTCTTGACCCAGAAATAGCTGTCCTCGTCGTTGAGCCGGGCGACCGCCTCCTTGGCCTGCTGTTGCGCTTGCTCGAGCGTGAGTTCGCCGCGCGCCTGGCGCTCGCGGTAGACATTCACCGCGTGCTCGGCCTTCGACAGCAGGGTCGCGATCTCGTCGCGGCGGCTGTCGATCAGTTCGCCTCGCATCATGGTCAGCGCGGTGGCGGCCAACAGGACGATACCGAGCAATGCCGTGACGACGAGCACCGTCAGTTTGGTGGACAACTTCATGCTGGAGGCCTTGAACGATGATGGATGGAATCGTCGTTTTAACGGCCTGCAGGCCGCCCACTTTAGGGCGCGCCGATGCATTCGAGGCGCAGGGATGTGCGGGAAAACGCAGCTTTGTAAGCGGGTGCTTGCGTTGGCGCGCGCGATTCGTGCAGGCGTGCCCGAGGTTGCGGCGTCGATCCCGCTTCGATGGCGGACGCGCGGCCGCCGATGGCGCAGTGCTTCGCGCCGATCGGTTGCGCATGCAATCAAATTGATTGCTGAAAACCGGGCGTGAAGCCGTTGAGCGACGCTCATCGCGCCGCGTAAGCTTCACGTCATATCGATATGCGGATTACAGGCCGGGCGCGCGTCCTCGATGTTGCGCCCATTCCGATAAACATCGAGCAGCGCCTCGATCGGGTGGCGCAGGCGCTTGCCGCTGATGCGCGCCACCTGGCAGCGGCAGGAATAACCGGTGGCGAGCAGTTCGTCGTCGTCCGCCTCGACATGACGCGCCCAGGACTGCCCGAAGATTCGCTCGGACGTATCGCGATTGCGCGCCTCGTGCCCGTAGGTGCCCGACATCCCGCAGCAACCGCTGGCGGGCATCCGCAGCGCGAGGCCCGCCGCCTCGAACACCGGCTGCCACAGCGCGCTGGCGGCGCCGGCATTGGTGCGCTCGGTGCAGTGAGGCAGCAAGCGGAAGGCGCGCGGCGGCAGCTCGGCCGGGCGAGGCCGCTCCCGCAGCACCTCCACCAGCCATTCCTGGGGCAGCAGCACCTCGGGCAGCGCGCCGATACCGGGCAGCTTGCGATACTCCTGCCGGTAGACGAGCGTCATGGCCGGATCGAGGCCGACCAGGGCGATGCCGCTTGCGGCCAGCGCGGCCAGGCTCGCGGCGTTGCGCCGGGCGGCGCGGGCGAAGGCCGGCAGGAAGCCCTGCACGTGCAGCGGCTTGCCGTTCGGCAGGAACGGCGCGACGAACACGCGATAGCCGAGGCGCTCGGCCAGCGCGAGCCAGGCGGCCGCGACCGGCGTTTCGAAGTAGCGTGTGAAGGCGTCCTGCACCACGATCACGCTGCGCGCGCGCTCGGCCGCCGACAGCTTCGCGAGCCGTGCCGACGTGGCGGGCTCGGCGCCGGCCGTTCGCAGCGCTGCGCGCCACGAGGCGCGGCTCAGGCGCGGCGCGTCCACCACGCCGGCCGCGCGCTCGATCAGCGCGGCCACCGGCGCCGTGTCCAGCAGCGCGTTGTAGATGCGGCGCGCGCCCGGCACGGCGGCCAGGCGCGGCAGCGTGAATTCCAGCGAGCCGATCAGGTGGTCGCGCAGCGGACGCAGGTAGCGCGTGTGATAGTGGGCCAGGAAGCGCGAACGGAATTCGGGCACGCCGACCTTGACCGGGCATTGCCCCGCGCAGGACTTGCAGGCCAGGCAACCGGCCATCGCCTCGTGCACCTGGTGCGAGAAATCGGCCTCGCCGCGCCGCTTGCGCAGGCTGTTCATCGCGCGCGCCGGCAAGGGCGCCGCCACCGGCTCGGCGGTGAGATCGGTGCCGGCCTCGCCCTGCAGGCGCAGCCATTCGCGCATCAGCGAGGCACGGCCCTTGGGCGAGTGGATCCGCTCGCGCGTGGCCTTCCAGGACGGACACATCGCGTCGTCGGGATCGAAGTTGTAGCAGGCGCCGTTGCCGTTGCAGTGGAGCGCGTCGGCATTGGCCTGCCAGACGCGTTCGTCGATGCGCCGGTCGAGCTCGCCGCGCAGCGGCACGGCGTCGATGCGCAGCAGTTGCGCGCCGTCGGCGGCCGGGGCCGCGATCTTGCCGGGGTTCAGCTGGTTGTGCGGATCGAAGGCCGCCTTCAGTTCCTGCAGGGCCGGGTAGAGCGGGCCGAAATAGTCGGGCACGTATTCGGAGCGCAGGCCCTTGCCGTGCTCGCCCCACAGCAGCCCGCCGTAGCGGCGCGTCAGCGCGGCCACCGCGTCCGAGATCGGCCGGATCAGCGCGGCCTGCGCCGGATCGCGCAGGTCCAGCGCCGGCCGCACGTGCAGCACGCCCGCATCGACATGGCCGAACATGCCGTAGCGCAGGCCGCGGGCATCGAGCAGGGCGCGGAACTCGGCGATGTAGTCGGCCAGGTGCTCGGGCGGCACGGCCGTGTCCTCGACGAAGGGCTGCGGCCGCGCCTCGCCCTGCACGTTGCCGAGCAGGCCCACCGCGCGCTTGCGCATCGCGTAGACGCGCTTCACGGCGGCATCGCCATCGGCGATCGTCAGGCCCAGGCGCGCGGGGCTCGCTTCCTGCTCCAGCCGCGCCACGAAGGCGGCCACGCGCGCGCGAACCTGGTCCGCGTCGTCGCCGCTGAACTCGACCAGGTTGATGCCCTGCGCGCCGTCCTCGACCGCGGCATCGTCGGGGAAGAACTCGGCCACGCCCTGCCAGACGATGTCCTCGCGCGCCAGCCGCAGCACGGTCGAATCGACGGTCTCGATCGACAGCGGGCGATGCGCGAGCAGGGCGCGCGCATCGCGCAGCGCATCCATGAAGCCGCGATAGCGGATATTGACCAGCATGCCGTGCCTGGGGATCGGCAGCACGTTCAGCGTGGCCTCCACCACGAAACCGAGCGTGCCTTCCGAGCCGCACAGCACGCTGTTGAGATCGAAGCGTCCCTGTTCGTCGCGCAGGTGCGCGAGGTCGTAGCCGGTCAGGCAGCGGTTCAGCACCGGGAACTGCTCGCGAATCCGTTGCGCCTCGCGCCGGTGGATCCCGCTGGCCACGCGATGCACGCGGCCGATGCCGTCGCCGCGCGCGCACAGGCTCGCGAGCGCGGCCTCGTCGACGGGGGCGCTGGCGAGCCGCTCGCCGCCGATCAACACGGTCTCCAGGGCGAGCACGTGGTCGCGCGTCTTGCCGTAGGTGCAACTGCCCTGGCCGCTGGCGTCGGTGCTGACCATGCCGCCGATGGTGGCGCGGTTCGAGGTCGACAGCTCGGGCGCGAAGAACAGGCCGTGGCGCTGCAGCTCGGCATTGAGCTGGTCCTTGACCACGCCGGCCTCGACGCGCGCGGTGCGCGCCACCGGATCGATCGCGAGGATCCGGTTCATATGTCGTGACAGGTCGACCACGATGCCGTCGGTCAGCGATTGTCCGTTGGTGCCGGTGCCGCCGCCGCGCGGCGCCACATGAACCCCGCGAAAGCGTGCCTCGCCGAGCAGGGCCGCCAGGCGCGCCACGTCGGCGGCGTGGCGCGGGAACAGCGCGGCGGCGGGCTGGCGCTGGTAGATCGAGTTATCGGTGGCCAGCACCGTGCGCGTGGCATGGCGGCGGTCGATCTCGCCCTGGAAGCCGGCGGCCCGCAATTCATGCAAGAATCGATCGATGGCCGAAGGCAGGGATTCGTCGACGGGGAGCCGGGCAATGGTCATCGTGGCGGGCGGGGAAGGGGGTTGAGGTCTGGATTCGGCGTATCCGTCACGATTTCGGATGGACCGCCACCGGTGAATTGTCGGATCGACCGCCGCCGCCCGCAAACGTATCTTCCTCGGGTTGATCATGAGGTTTATGAATGAATTTTCGAAAACTGACGCCCTCGATGTCGCTGCTGCTGGCCTTCGAGGCTTCGGCGCGGCATGAAAGCTTCACGCGCGCGGCCGAGGAACTGTCGCTGACGCAAAGCGCGGTGAGCCGGCAGGTGCAGGCGCTGGAGGCGATGCTGGAGGTCGAACTGTTCGTGCGCGAGGGCAAGCGCATCAGGCCCAGCGACGCCGGGCGCGCCTACATGGCCGAGATCGGCGGCGCGCTGGCGCGTATTCGCGACGCCACGCTGCGCGTGCTGGCCTCCCAGGCGCCCGCCACGCAATTGCGGCTGGCCACGCTGCCGACCTTCGGCGCCAAGTGGCTGATGCCGCGCCTGCATCGCTTCTACCTCGCGCATCCCGCCTTGCAGCTCGACCTGCATTCGCGCATCGACGCCGTCGATTTCTCGGCGATGGAGATCGACGCGGCGATCGCGGTCGGCGACGGGCGCTGGCCCGAGGTGGTGGCGCATCGGCTCTATGACGAGGAACTGGTGCTGGTCGGCCATCCCGCGGTGCTGCCCGCCGCCTGGAAGCGCCGCGGCGACTCCGGCCGGCGCCGCCCCGCGCCCGATGCGCGGGCGCTGGCCGGCATGAGCCTGCTGCGCGTGCGCAACTTCCCCGAGGCCTGGCGCGTCTGGTGCGAGGCCCATGGGCTGCCGCACGACGCGCCGCGGCCCGGCCCCAGCTTCGAGCTGACCTCGCATCTGATCCAGGCCGTGGTGGCCGGGATCGGCATCGCCCTGGTGCCGCGCATGCTGGTGGACGAGGAGCTGCGCGACGGCCGCCTGGTCAGCCCCTTCGATCCGGTGCCGAGTTCGCGTGCCTACTTCCTGGTCTATCCGCCGCGGGTCGGCCAGCATCCGGTGCTGGTCGCGTTTCGCGACTGGCTGCTCGCCGAGCTGGGCTCGCGCTGAGCCGCTGGGCTGCCACCGCTCGCCGCCCGCCGTCGTCGTCGCCTCGGCGCTCGCTCGGGGAAACCCTGCCGGCGCGTGGCCGCGGCCAGCACCGCGAATCGAACTGAAAGCTTGTCGCGAGCAGCGGCGCGGCCCGCGCCGCGTGCCGCGTTTGGCATATCGCGCCGATATGGACAGGCGCGCCAAATCATATTGGACGCTGCGAACCCGCGTCCGTAGGCTGCGCCAGATGACCGACGGCAGCCCCGTCCGGCGCGCGCATCGACCGCTTCGTCGGTGCGCGCGCAACGATCCGGGCGCGCCGCTCGGCGAGGATCGGCGCGGCATCGCCTGCGATGCGCGCCTTCGTATCGTGGCGGTTCGGCAAGGCGCGGAATCGTCGAGACAACAGGGCGACGCGCAATCGGCCGATCGCCCGATCGGAGGAGCAGTGGTGATCGACAAGCTTATTTTCCCGCGCGCAGCTGCCCTGGCTGGCGCATGCGGTGCCGTGTTCGCGTTGGCGGGATGCGGGGGCGGCGACGGCGGCGGCTCGGCGCCGGCCGTGAACCAGTCTTCCACGGCTTCGTCCCCTCCGTCTTCCTCGAGCGCGTCGTCGTCGTCGTCGAGTGCCGGCGTGCAGCACATCCTGTTCGTCGGCGACAGCTTCACGCACGGCCGCTACACGCCGGTGCGCCCCTATCATTCGGGCGGCGCGGCCGGCTCGAGCAGCGCCTCCACCCTGGTGGTCGACGAGAACTACGGCCAGACCGGCGCGCGCGCCGAGCTCGAGCCGGGCCCCTGGGGCGGGATTCCGGCCATCTTCGCGCAGCTCGCGGCCGAGGCCGGGCTGCGCTACGACGTGCATATCGAGGCGATCTCGCAGACCAGCCTGTCGAAGAATTTCGCGGCGGCCTCGGGCGTGATCGCGCAGCCGGGCTGGAACGCGGTGGTGCTGCAGGAGCTGAGCACCAAGCCGCTGCCGACCGCGCTGACCGGCAGCAGCGTCAGTAATCCGAAGGATTTCTGCGCGAGCGTGCAGACCATCGAGCGCGCGGTCCACGGCGCGGCGCCGCACGCGAACGTCTATCTCTACGAACCCTGGGCGCGCGCGGACCTCGCGCAGGCGCTGGCCGGCAACACCGGCGCGGCAGGCTTCGCCACGCAGTACCAGTCGGCGCTCGGCGCGCTCAGCGATGCCAACCACGATGCCTATTACAACGCCGCCTCGACGGACGGCGCGATCGCCGGCGTCGCGCCGGTGGGCGAGGCCTGGCGACTCGCCTGGAACCAGGGTGTGGCCAATCCCAACCCCTTTGCCTCGTCGAGCCTGCCGCTGCTCTGGTACGGCATCAATGCCGTCAACGATCCGCAGATCAGCTCGCCGGATTACCTGCATCCCGACGTCGATGGCGCCTACCTGGCCGGCTTGGTGCTGTTCGCGCAAGTGACCGGCACCGACGTGACGCGTTTCGGCGGCAACGAGACGGCGGCCCAGCAGCTCGGCGTGCCGGCCATACTGGCCGCGCGCCTGCAGCAGATCGCGGCGCAGGCGGTGAAGCAGGCCAGCGCCGCGCCGCTCAACGCCTCGGCGCCGGCGCCGTGCACGCAGTCGCAATGAGCGCCTGAACGTTCGAGCGGCGTCGTCATCGACCCCGGTCACGGCCACGCGCGCGCGGCGCTATGATGCGCCTGTTGCCCACCGCCGATCCGGGAGCCGATGAATCCGCCGACCGAACCTGAATCCATGCCTGCCACGCCCGCCGCGCCCGGCGTCGTTGCCGCCGCGCCCGCGCCGCGCCGGCCCGCCCATCTGCTGTTCCAGAGCGCCTGGTTGCTGCTGCTCGCCATCGCCTTGCTGATGGCGGGCGGTTTCGGCTTCTTCACGGCCCAGTGTCGCGACCTGGGGCTGGCGCTCGGCTGGACCTTGCTGTTCACGATCATCGGCGGCGGCCAGGCGCTCGGCAACTGGCTCCTCACGCTGGCCGGCCTGGCGCTGTGGGTGGGCGTGGTGGCGCTGGCGCGTCGCCAGGTGCCGATCCGTTTCCGCCCCTATCCGAGCATCATCGGCCTGGTGCTCGTCTACGTGGCCGTGGCAACGATTTCATGGTTCACCGTGGCGCCCGAATCCTGCCGGATCCACTTCTGAGCGCGCGATCCGGAGCTTGTCGCGCTTACCACTTTTGACAATCGCGCCGGGGCAATCCGGGTAACATGGCGCCGGCATGCGCATCGCAAGCCGTGCGCGTGCATTCCTTTGTCACGAACCGAATTTCACCAACCGAATGGAGTGCCGACCATGAGCATCTTTGGCGATATCGTGAACAAGCTGTTCGGCAAGGCCAAGCCGGACCAGGCGCCGCCCGCCGAAACGCCGCAACCGGATCCGGCCGCGGCCCAGGCTGCCGCGCCGGCCACGCCGCCGCTGTCGGACGTCGACGTGGCCGCCGTGATGGACCAGCTGGTCAGCGAGAGCGGCCAGACGCTGAACTGGCGCGTGTCGATCGTCGACACCATGAAGGCGCTCGGCGTCGACAGCAGCCTCGAGCATCGCAAGCAGCTCGCGCAGGAGCTGAAGTACGACGGCGATACCAACGATTCGGCCAGCATGAACATCTGGCTGCACAAGCAGCTGATGCAGGCGCTGGCGGCCAACGGCGGCAAGCTGCCGCCGGACCTGGCAAGCTGATCGAGCGGCCCGTTTCCGGGCCGTCTGCGGGCCGAGAAGCAACAAGGGCCGACGCGCGATGCGTCGGCCCTTTTCGTTTGTGCCGGCCGGCGCGCGTGAAGCGCGTGGCCGGCATGCCGCCGCGGTTCGGATCGGCCCTAGAGTCAGCCTCTGACTCAGCCCTAGAGTCAGCCCTTGACTCAGACCTTGACTCAGCCCTTGACTCAGCCCTTGACGAATTCGCCGTCGCGCAGGCGCCAGAGATCGAGCGGATTGTCGTCCCGCAGCGCCTCGGGCAGCAGCTCGGCCGGCAGGTCCTGGTAGCAGACCGGGCGCAGGAAGCGGTCGATCGCCATGGTGCCCACCGAGGTGGTGCGCGAATCCGAGGTGGCCGGGAACGGGCCGCCATGCACCATCGCATGACAGACCTCCACGCCGGTCGGGTAGCCGTTGGCCAGGATGCGGCCCACCTTGCGCTCCAGCACCGGCAGCAGGCGCCGCGCGGCCGGGTAGTCGGCCGCATCGAGCTGCAGGGTGGCCGTCAACTGGCCCTCGACACCCTCCAGCACGCGCAGCAGCTCCGCCTCGTCGCGGCACGACACCACGATCGAGGCCGGCCCGAAGATTTCGTCGGCCAGCCCGTGATTGACCACGAACTCCGCCGCGGTAGTGCGGAACAACACGGGCAGCGCGCTGCAGGCATTGTCCGAGGCGATGCCGTCGGCCACCTGGGCGACGCCGGTCTGCTCGGCGCGCTCGCCGATCTGGCGCCGATAGGTGGCGGCGATGCCGGCCGACAGCATGGCCTGTGCCTGGCGCGTGGCGAGCGCGGCGGCCGCATCGGCCACGAAGGTGTCGAGATCGGGGCCCGAGATCGCCAGCACCAGGCCGGGATTGGTGCAGAACTGGCCGGCGCCGAGCGTCAGCGAATCGACGAAGCCCTGTGCGATCTGCGTGGCGCGCGCCTTCAACGCGGCCGGCATCAGGACCACCGGGTTGATGCTGCTCATTTCGGCATGCACGGGGATCGGCTCGGCGCGCGCCGCGGCGATCGCCGACAGCGCGAGGCCGCCGCGCCGCGAGCCGGTGAAGCCCACCGACTTGATGGCCGGATGCGCGACCAGCGCCTCGCCTACCGTGTTGCCCTTGCCGATCACCAGCGAGAAGGTGCCTTCGGGCAGGCCCAGCTCGGCCACCGTCTGCTGGATCGCGCGGCCCACCAGTTCCGAGCCGCCCAGGTGCGCCTCGTGCGCCTTGACCACCACCGGGCAGCCGGCGGCCAGCGCCGAGGCGGTGTCGCCGCCCGCCACCGAGAAGGCCAGCGGGAAATTGCTGGCGCCGAACACGGCTACCGGGCCGATCGGGATCTTGCGCGCGCGCAGGTCCGAGCGCGGCAGCGGCTTGCGTTCGGGCTGCGCCGAGTCGAGCGTGGCGTCGTTCCAGCGGCCGTCGCGCACCAGCTTCGCGAACAGGCGCAACTGGCCGCAGGTACGCGCGCGTTCGCCTTCCAGGCGCGCCACGGGCAACGCGGTTTCCTGGTGCAGGCGCTCGATCAGCGTCGCGCCCAGCGCCTCGATACGCGTGGCGATCCCTTCCAGCAGCGCGGCGCGCGTGTCGAGCGCGGCCTGGCGATAAGGGTCGAAGGCCTCGGCGGCGAGCCGGCAGGCGCGATCGACATCCTCCGCGCCGCCCGCGCCGAACTCCGGCTCGAGCTCCTGGCCGCTGGCCGGCGCGAAGGCGCGCAGCGTGCCCTGCGTGCCGCGCACCGAAGCGGCGCCCAGCAACATGTTTCCGGTGATTTCGTGGTCCATTCCGTCTGTCTCCTGCGATGCGGCAAGGTGGATCGGTGGCGGTGCCGCGCGGAACGGATCAGGCTTCGCGCCGCGCCGGCGCCGTGATGCGGATTGCGTGCGAGTCGTGGCCGGACACGGGGCGCGGGCCCGGGCGGGGAGCCGGGGCCGCGGAGCGGGTCGCTTCGATGGACGAGGGGGCGACGGCGGGGTGACGGCGAACGCTGCGAGGCCGGCCGCCTGGCTGGGGCAAGGCACCGGCTACTGGATCGCGGCAAGGTAGCATTCGCTCGCCGGACATGTCAAACAAAGTGACAACTTGATACGGGTTCGCGTCGCCGGGGACAGGGCGCGGGCGGAAGGCTGCGATCCAGCGGCGCTCGCCGCGCGCGCGATGCCGCCGCGTTCAGCGATCCAGTTGGCGGTCGAGCAGCCGGTTGCGCGCCTGGTCGACGTGGTAGCGCATCGCGATCGCCGCGCTGTCGGGGTCGCCCACGCGGATCGCCTTGAGCACGCGGTCATGCTCGTCGAGCACGCGCGCGCGGCGCTGTTCCGAAGCCTCGCTGGTCAGCGACAGCGTCATGTGCATGCCGGCCTTGAGCCGCTCGGCCACGCTGTCGAGCAGGTCGAGCAGCAACTGGTTGCCGCTCGCCACCACGATCGCGCGATGGAAGGCGAAGTCGGCCTCCATCTCGGCCTCGCGCGACACCGGGCTGGCGAAGGCCAGGCGCAGTGCCTCGCTGGCGCGCTCCATTTCCAGCAGGTCGCGTTCCTTGCGATGGCGCGCGGCCAGCCGGGCGGCCAGTTCCTCCAGCGAGAGCCGCACCTCGAAGCCCTGCAGCACGTCGCGCAGCTTGCGGCTGGTGGCCAGCGCCGTGACCTGTCGAGCCGGGCTGCGCTGCACATAGGTGCCCGACCCCTGGCGCGAGACGATGATGCCGTCGCTCTGCAGCCGCCGCAGCGCCTCGCGCACCACCGGGCGCGACACCGAGAAATGCTGCGCCAGGCGGTTCTCCGGCGGCAGGCGGTCGCCCACCGCGTAGTTGCCGCCGACGATGCCGTCGAGCAGGGCCGCGTACACGGTGTCGGACAGCCGGGTGCGTTCGAGCGCGCCGGCGCTCGCGAGGTCGTCCATCGAATCCATCGAGTCCTGGGAGGCTAACAAGTCGGGTGACGATTTTACCAATCGCGGAACCACTGGCAATGAGTGGACGGCGCCGGCGATGCCGGTAGTGGTGCCGCACAAGCCTTTTACAGCCTGGATTGGCGGCCGCCGGGCACGATTCGGGCGCGGCCGGCGCGGGCTCGGTGATTACCCTCGGTCATGTTGCCAGTCAGCCCTTTGGTCCGCTAAGGTTGTAAATCAATTTTACATGTTGAGGCCGATCGATGAAAACCACCCCCGTGAGCGTCGAGGACCTGCGCGGCTCCGTGATCGCGGTGCCGCCGCTCGCGCGCCGCGCCGACGGCAGCCAGGACGCGGCCGCCAACGGCGCGCTGCTGGCGCACCTGAAACGCGGCGGCATCAGCACCTACATGTATGGCGGCAACGCGAATTTCTACAACCTCGGGGTGGCCGAGCTCGGCACCGTGGTCGATGCGCTGGCCGCGCAGTTGAAGGCCGGCGAATGGCTGATTCCCTCGGTCGGCCCCGATTTCGGCAAGGCGCGCGAACAGCTCGCCCTGCTGGCCGAGCGCGGTTTCCCGACCGCGATGGTGCTGCCGCTGCGCTTCCCGTCCACGCAGGCCGGCGTCGCCACCGGCCTGCGCAAGCTCGCCGAGCGTTACGGCCGGCCGTTGATCGCCTATGTGAAGGACGAGGGCTATCTCGCCGAGGACGATCTCGCCGCGCTGGTGAAGGACGGCGCCGTATGCGCCGTCAAGTACGCGATCGTGCGCGAGGACCCGCGCCGCGACGTGGTGCTGGCCGCGCTGGTCGAGCGCCTGGGCGCGGAGCGCATCATCAGCGGGATCGGCGAGCGGCCGGTGATCGACCATTTCCGCGGCTTCGGGCTGCGTGCCTTCACCTCGGGCTCCTGCTGCGTGGCGCCGGCGTTGTCGAACGCGATTCGCCTGGCGCTGCTGGACGGCGACGACACGCGCGCCGCCGCGCTGCGCGAGCGCTTCATCGCGCTCGAGGACGCCCGCGACGCCTATTCGCCGATCCGCGTGCTGCACGCGGCCGTCGAGGCGGCCGGCATCGCGCCGCTGGGGCCGATCGGCGAATTCCTGTCGCGCATCGAGGATCCGGCGCAACTGCGCGAGATCGAGGCGGCGGCCGTGGCGCTGCATGCCGACAACGCGGCGGCGCTGGCCTGAGCCGCGCCGGGCATCCGTTGCTCCCGCCTGCCCGGCTCGTTACGATAGCGGCCTGCCCGCGCCGCCGCGCAGCGATGCGCGCGGCAGGCTTTCCATCACGACGCCAACCGGGATCTCGATCATGACCGTCTCCTTCTCGCAGCCGATCCGCGCCATCGTCACGGGCCACACGCGCGGCCTGGGCGCCGCGCTCGCCGCGCAACTGCTGCAACGCGAGGTCGCCGTGCTCGGCATCTCGCGCCGTGCGCATCCCTCGCTGGCCACGCAGTTCGGCGCCGATCGTTTCGCCGAACTCGCGCTCGGCCTGTCGGACCCCGCGGCGGTCGCCGCCTGGCTGGCCGGCGGCGCGCTCGAACGCTTCGCCGAGGGCGCGCGCAGCGTGCTGCTGATCAACAACGCGGGCATGGTCGAGCCGATCGGGCCGCTGGCCACGCAGTCGCCCGAGTCGATCGCGCAGGCGGTGGCGCTGAACGTGACGGCGCCGCTGATGTTCGCGGCCGCGGTGGCCGAGCTCGGCAGCGGCTCGCTCGAACGCCGCATCCTGCATGTGTCCAGCGGCGCGGCGCGCAACGCCTACGCGGGCTGGAGCGTCTATTGCGCGACCAAGGCCGCGCTCGACCATCATGCGCGCGCGGTCGCGCTCGACGCGAACGGGCCGCTGCGCATCGCCAGCGTGGCGCCGGGCGTGGTCGATACCGACATGCAGGCGAGCATCCGCGCCACCGAGGCGGAACGTTTCCCGCAGCTCGAACGCTTCACGCAACTGAAGGCCAGCGGCGCGCTGAGCACGCCCGAGGACGCGGCGCGCAAGCTGCTCGACTACGCGCTCGGCGAGCAGTTCGGCAGCACGCCGATCGCGGACGTGCGCGAGCTTTGAGACGCGAAGCCGGGATGCGCGGCGCCGAGCGAGGCGGACGCGCAACTCGCCGCGCCTAAGCCTCGCTGGTCTCCAGCACCCGCCCCTCGCGCAGCGCCGCGGCCAGCGCGCCCGCGTCGCGCTTGGGCGAGATGCCGAACATGCGCGAATACTCGCGGCTGAATTGCGAGGCGCTTTCATACCCCACCTTGAACGCCGCCTCCTCGACCTTGACCACTTCATGCGCGATCAGCCGACGCGCCTCCAGCAAGCGCAACTGCTTCTGGAATTGCAGCGGCGTCATCGAGGTCAGCGCCTTGAACTGCCGATGGAAGGCCGACGGGCTCATGCGCGCGAGCTGGGCCAGCTCCTCGATGCGGATCGGCGCGTTGTAGCGATCGCGCAGCGCGTGGATCGCGCGCACCACGCGCTCGGCATGGCCGTTGCCGAGCAGCATGCCGACGATCTCGCCGCCGTTCGGCCCGGCCAGCAGCCAGTAGCAGAGTTCGCGCATGATGCCGGGATAGAGCACGCCGATCGCGTGCGGCGTGTCGAGCAGGCGCATCGCGCGCAGCATGCAGTCGATCATCTCGGGACGCAGCCGCTCCACGAACACGCCGGGCCCGGTGCTCTCGCGCGCGGCGGGCGGCGCCTCGAAGCTCTCCAGCACCGCGCTCATCTCCGCCATGTCGAGCTCGACGATCAGCGCGATCGCCGGTTTCTCCTCGGTGCCCTGCACGATCCGGCCGATCGCCGGCATCGTCATGCTGACCACCAGCGCCTCGCCGGCGCGATAGAGGTAGTCGCGCGCGCCGAAGGTGGTCTGCTTGGCGCCCTGCAGCGAGATGCACAGCACCGGGCGCATCAGCAGGCGGCTCTGCGGGCGGTCCTGGGTGGCGCGCGTGATCAGCAGGCCGGTGTTCGCCGTGCGATAGACGTGGGCGGGGGGCTGGTCGTCGATATGGTGCCGGACCGCGTCGAGCAGGGCATTCAGGGTCATGTCGGATCCTCGGGAACCAGGGGATGGCATCGGCTGCCAGCATAACGGCAAGCCGGCAGCGTCGTGCGCGGCCGGGCAGGATCAGGCAAGAAATTGTCGAGATCCGTCATTCACCGCGCAGGGGGCGCGGCCGTAGGATGCGTTCCGTGTTCCCTGATCGAGGTGTTCCATGTCCACGCAAACTTCCCCCGTCGCCAGCCAGATCGGCAAGATCGCCATCGTCACCGGCGGCAGCCGCGGCCTCGGCCGCGATACCGCCGTCAATCTCGCGCGCCGCGGCGTCGATTCGATCTTCACCTGGCATTCCAATTCGGCCGAGGCCGAGCAGGTGGTCGCGCAGGTGGCGGCCGAAGGCCGCCGCGCGATCGCGCTGCAGCTCGATACCGGCAACACGGCCGGCTTCGACGCCTTCGTCGGCAAGCTCGGCGAGGCGCTCGCGCAACTCGGCGCGAGCCGTTTCGACTATCTCGTCAACAATGCCGGCACCTCGCATCACGCGCCGTTCGCAGAGGTGACCGAGGCCGATCTCGATGCGCTCTACCAGGTGCATTTCAAGGGCGTGTTCTTCCTGACCCAGAAGCTGCTGCCGCTGATCAACGACGGCGGGCGCATCGTCAACGTGTCCTCGGGCCTGACGCGCTTCTCGTTCCCCGGCAGCAGCGCCTATGCCTCGATGAAGGGCGCGGTGGAGGTGCTGACGCGCTACCTCGCGCGCGAACTCGGCGAGCGCGGCATCGCGGTCAATACCGTCGCGCCCGGCGCGATCGCCACCGACTTCAGCGGCGGCATAGTGCGCGACAACCCGGAGCTGAATCGCCGCATCGCCGAATTCACCGCGCTGGGCCGCGTGGGCCAGCCCGGCGACATCGGCCCCTTGATCGCCTCGCTGCTGGCGGACGACAACCGCTGGATCAACGCGCAGCGTATCGAGGCTTCGGGCGGCATGCTGGTCTGAAGCGGGGCGGCGGGGCGGGCACGACGCATGATGTGGCGTGCCCGCCTCGCGCGGCGTGTTCGACGCGACCAGCTCGCGCCGGCCGATGCGCCGGGCCAGCCAGTGGCAGTGGCCGATCACGACGCCGGGATGGAAGTGCCGGGGCCGCTGCGACGGCCAGCGGCGACGCGCCCGACAGGCCGCGCCGTTGCTGCGCCGCGATGCGGCTCCGGGAACCGTGATCGATATATGAAGACGTTCGGTTTCGGGCGAGCTTCAGGCGTGCGGCATGCCGGCGACCGCCGCCTCCTCGAGTTCGCCGTCGTCGTCGGCGCGCGTGCCGGCGGCTTTCCGCGCGCGTTTCGCGGTGCCCGTCTTCGGCGCGCGCCGCTCCTGGCTCGGCGCATGGCCGAACTGGGCGCGATAGGCCTTGCTGAAATGGCAGGCCGAGCGGAAGCCCGACAGCGAGGTGACCTGCGCGATCGACACGTCGCTGTTGCGCAGGATCTCGCGCGCGTGCTTGAGGCGCACCGACAGGTAGTAGTGCGTGGGCGAGGTGCTCAGGTAGTGCTTGAACATGCGCTGCATCTGCCGCTCGGACAGCGCGATCAGCCGCGCCAGGTCGGCCAGCGGCAGCGGCTCCTCGATATTGGCTTCCATCAGCCGTACCGCCTCCACCAACTCGCCGCGCGAGAAGCCGACCCGCGCGTCGACCGGGATCGGCTGCGGATCGCTGGCGCCGCGGATGCGCTGCAGCACGAACTGCTCGGACACGCGGGTGGCGAGTTCCTGGCCGCGCTCGGCGGCGACGATGCCGATCATCAGGTCGAGCGGCGCGGTGCCGCCGGTGCAGGTCACGCGATCGCGGTCGATCACGAACAGCTCGTCGACGATCGACACTGCCGGGAATTCGGCATGCAGGGCCGAGAGGTTCTCCCAGTGCACGGTGCCGCGATAGCCGTCCAGCAGGCCGGCGGCCATCAGCGCGTAGGCACCGGTGCAGATCCCGCCGAGCGGCATGCCGCGCCGCGCCAGCTCGCGCAACGCGTGGATCACCGGCGCGTCCACCGCCTCGCGCACCTGGGTGCCGCCGCAGACGATCATCAGGTCGGGCAGCGGCGCGTCGAGATCGAGCCGGTGGGTGGGCCGCGCGACCATGCCGTTGCTGGCGGCCACCGCCTCGCCGTCGACCGAGTAGACGGTCCAGCGGTAATGCTCGCTGCGGTCGACGTAGTTGGCCATGCGCAGGGCCTCGATCGCGCTCGAGAAGGCGATCATCGAGAACGAGGGCAGGGTCAGGAAACCGAAATGGCGCGGCGTGGATGCGGACATGGGAGCAACATCGGCGCGGGCCGATGCCAGAGGTTGGGCCGTACATGACGACGCCTGCCCGGCGGCCGGCTCGCGCCGGCCAGCCGCGATGCCGGAGAGCGGCGCGAGGGCGGTGGCCGCCGCGTTCCGGCAGGCACTTGCCGGGCGTCGCGGGCCGCGCTCGCGGCCGTTTTTTCACGGCGGCGTCACCCCCGAATCATTGCGATAAAAGCGGGGCCGCGATCAAGGAAATTCGACGGGCGCTTGCCTATTCCCGACACGGATCGGACCGGTTCGACACGGCGCCCCGACGGCGTCCCACGGCGGGCCCGACAAGGGCATGAACACTGTCGTTTCCGGTCGGCTGGCGGACGCATCAGGGCAGGATGACGCAGGCGATGTCGCGCACACTCGGATCGATCACGATGCCGTATTCGATAACAGGCGATGGCGACCGCGAGGGCCGCGCGCGCTGAAGTCCACGGACTTTATCGCGGCGGGGCCGGCGCGCTCGCACGACGAGACAGCATGCCGCGTCGCGGCTGTCCATCGCCACTCATCCAGGAGCGAGCCTTTGAGCCACTCGACCCGCAGAGCTTCAGGCAAGACCCCAGCCAGGCACCCGGCCGCGCCGGGCAGCGCGCCGCGTTCCCGATCCGGCGGCGCCGCGAAACGTGCCGCGCCGCCGCGCGAGGCCGCCTTCGCCGGCGACGAGGTGACCGTGGTCGATCGCGCGCTGCTGCGCCGCGCGGTGGGCGCGATGGCGCTCGGCAACGCGATGGAGTGGTTCGACTTCGGCGTCTACAGCTATATCGCGGTGACGCTGGGCCATGTGTTCTTTCCCTCGACCAGCGGCTCGGCGCAATTGCTGGCCACCTTCGGCACCTTCGCGGCCGCCTTCCTGGTGCGGCCGATCGGCGGCATGGTGTTCGGCCCGCTGGGCGACCGGCTGGGCCGCCAGCGCGTGCTGGCCGCCACCATGATCATGATGGCCTGCGGCACCTTCGCGATCGGCCTGATTCCCTCCTATGCCTCGATCGGCATCCTCGCGCCGGTGCTGCTGCTGGTGGCGCGGCTGGTGCAGGGCTTCTCGACGGGCGGCGAATACGGCGGCGCGGCCACCTTCATCGCCGAGTTCGCGGCCGACCGCCATCGCGGCTTCATGGGCAGCTTCCTCGAGTTCGGCACGCTGGCCGGCTACCTGCTCGGCGCGGGTACCGTCACGGCCCTGACCTCGCTGCTGAGCCCCGCGCAGATGCTCGACTGGGGCTGGCGCGTGCCCTTCTTCGTGGCCGGCCCGCTCGGGCTGATCGGCCTCTACATCCGCACCCGGCTGGAGGAGACGCCGGCCTTCCGCAAGGAGGCCGAGCATCGCGAGCGGCTCGAGCGCGCGCGGCCGCGCCCGTCGATCGCCGCGCTGCTGGTCGGGCAATGGCGCGCGCTGCTGGTCTGCGTCGGGCTGGTGCTGATCTTCAACGTGACCGACTACATGGCGCTGGCCTACCTGCCGAACTACCTGTCGGCCACGCTGCATCTCGACGAGACGCGCGGCCTGGTGATCGTGCTGCTGGTGATGGTGCTGATGATGCCGCTCACGCTCGCCGCCGGCTGGCTGTCCGATCGCGTCGGGCGGCGCCCGGTGATGCTGGCCGGCTGCATCGGCCTGATGGTGTTCGCGATCCCCGCGCTGCTGCTGTTGCAGACCGGTCGGGGCGGGTTGATCTTCGCCGGCATGATGCTGCTCGGCGTGCTGCTGTCCTGCTTCTGCGGCGTGATGCCGTCCGCGCTGCCGGCCCTGTTCCCGACCCGGGTCCGCTACAGCGCGCTGGCGATCGGCTTCAACGTCTCGGTCTCGCTGTTCGGCGGCACCACGCCGCTGGTCACCGCCTGGCTGGTCGAGCGCAGCGGCAACCTGATGATGCCGGCCTATTACCTGATCGGCGCGGCGGCGATCGGCGCGATCTCGGTGCTGGCCGCGCGCGAGAGCGCGGGGCGGCCGCTGCCGGGTTCGGCGCCGTGCGTGTCGACGCAGGCCGAGGCGGTTCGGATCCGGCGCGGCGATGCGTCCGTCGCCTCGTCGAACGGCCGCGCGCTGCGCCGGCTGGCGGGGGAGTAGAGGTCGCCGCGCATCGGCGCTATCGTGCGCGGCAAGCGTTCAGACCGGCTCGCGGATCATCGGGAAGTACACGGCCGGCAGCGCGATGAAGGCCGTATCGCTCCCACTGCTTCGCTTCGCGCCGGCAAGTGCCGGGCAGCGTGACGGTGCCGCTGCCCGGATCTTCATGCCGAGGCGGCCGGGCGTTCCGTGGCGGCCGGCGTGGCGGCAAGACGGCCCGGCGCGGACGGATCCGCGTCGCGCGGAATCTGCCGCGAGATCCGCAGCGCGATCACCATCAGCGGCAGCATCGCGCCGAACAGCGAGGTGGCCAGCGTCGCGCGCAGCGCGCCGACCAGGCAGACCAGCTCGCTCGCCGAGCATTGCGCCGGATTGCGGCCGAAGGCGAGGCTCAGCGTCAGCGGGCCGAGCACCAGCATCACCATCACGATGCGGGTCCAGAAATCGGCGCGCTCCTCGGTGCCGCACATGTCCACCAGCAGGCGGCGCGTGACCGCGCGAAGATAGCGCGCGATCGCATAACCGATCGGCATCGGCAGGAGGAACTGGGCGGCCAGGGCGATGACGGTGTTCATATCGCTTCTCCTTACTGTTATTTCTGTAGAAACAGAAATTCAAGGATCAAAAAAAGCGGGTGTCGCCACCCGCGCGGATTCACTTCGCCGGCTTGCGCCGCACCACCTGGCTGATCTTCGCGCCGATGCCGAGCGTCTTCATCAGCGTTTCCGGCTTCATGCGCAGCATTTCGTCGGACCAGGTGGTCAGCGTCTCGAGGAACTGCAGCGTATCGCGGATCCGCTGCTCGGTTTCCTGGCTCTCGCCGGCCAGCTCGGGGCTGTCGAGCGTCTCGCGCAGCACCGTCAGGGTCGGGTCGAGTTCGCGCTGGCGCCGGCCTTCGACGATCAGCTTGAACAGTTCCCAGATATCGGTGGAGGTCTCGAAATGGTCGCGGCGGTCGCCCATCACGTGCACCACGCGCGCCAGCCGCCACGACTGCAACTCCTTCAGGCTGTTGCTGACGTTGGAGCGCGCCACGTTCAGCGCGGCGGCGATCTCGTCGGCGGCGAGCGGCTTGCCGTGCAGGTAGAGCAGGGCATGTATCTGCGCGACGGTGCGATTGACGCCCCAGCGGGAGCCCATCTCGCCCCAGTGGAGGATGAATCGTTCGGAGAGCGGTGTCAGTTCCATGCGGCGTAATGTACGGCCCGTCAGTTATTTCTGTCAAGACAGAAATAACTGACGGCAAAAGCCGGCGCGAGCGGGCCGGACGAAGGTTCGCGCGAGGCTGTCAAGCCGCGCATCGGAAGCGGCGCGCGGCCAGCCGAAACGACGCGATCGCGATGCTTGCGTCTGCAACTGCTTCCATAACGGCGGCGCGTGTGTCAACGCGCCAATAAGCCGGAAACTGAAGTGTTGTTTTCATATTCTTAAAAGAATTCCTTGGTTTCGCCTGCTTATTGATTTCGATAACGTTCGGGCTCTTCCAATCAATAACAGATAGAGAACTCGGATGAAGCGTATTTCTCTCCTCGCGCTACCTGCCATCGCATCGCTTGCCACGGGCGTCGCTCACGCCCAGAGCACGGTCACGCTGTACGGCATCGTGGATGCCGGTATCGCCTACGTTCACAACGCCCAGGGCGCCAACGGCGCGAACCAGTCGACGCTGGTGAAGTTCAACAGCGGCAACATGTCGGGCAGCCGCTGGGGCCTGCGTGGCACCGAGGATCTCGGCGGCGGTCTCGCGGCGATCTTCCAGCTCGAGAACGGCTTCAACGTCGGCACCGGCGCGCTCGGCCAGGGCGGCCGCGAATTCGGCCGCAAGTCGATCGTCGGCCTGGCGAGCAAGACCTGGGGTACCGTCACGCTCGGCCGCCAATACGACCCGATCGTCGACCTGGTGCAGGGCCTGACCGAAGACGGCCCGTTCGGCGGCACCTTCGCCACGCCAGGCGACCTCGACAACTACGACAACAGCCTGCGCGTCAGCAACTCGGTCAAGTACACGAGCCCGCTGATCGCCGGCCTGCAGTTCGAGGCCCTGTACGCGCTGGGCGGCGTGGCCGGCCAGACCGGCAACGGCCAGACCTACAGCTTCGGCGCGGCCTACGCGCAAGGCCCGCTGTCGCTGGGCGCCGGCTACTTCTACGCGAACGGCGGCAACACCGTGGCCACCGGCGCGACCTCGCGTACCTGGACCAGCACCTCGGACACGCTGTTCAACACCGTGGTGAACTCGGGCTTCGCCAGCGCCAAGTCGATCCAGATCGTGCGCGCCGGTGCGCAGTACGTGCTGGGCGCGGCCACCTTCGGCCTGGCCTACTCGAATACGCAATACGCGGGCGACTCGCTGTCGACGTTCCGCTCGACGGCCAAGTTCAACAGCGGCTCGGGCTTCTTCAACTACCGCTTCACGCCGGCCCTGAACACGGGCGTCGGCTACAGCTACACCTCGCTGACGGGCCCGGCTTCGGCGCACTACAACCAGGTCAACATCGGCGCGGTGTACTCGCTGTCCAAGCGCACCGACCTGTACGCGCTGGCCGGCTACCAGAAGGCCAGCGGCAAGACGCTGGGCTCGGGCGGCGCGCTGGTCGACGCCAAGGCCTCGATCGGCAGCTACGGCGTGAACTCGGGCACCGACACGCAGGAGCTGGCGGTGGTCGGGATTCGCCACAAGTTCTGATGGTGGACGGGCTGCCCGCGGGTGGCCCGGATCGACTGGCTGGATGAAACGGCCGGCATCGCGCGAGCGGTGCCGGCCGTTTGCGTTGTGGGTGTGAAATCGCCCGGAGCGCGGCACCGCTTTACTTGGCCTGTGCGGCGACCAGGATCTCGCGATCGCTGGATCGGCGTTGCGGCGGTTCGATCAGGCGCATCAGCAGCCAGGCCACCAGATACGCGCATCCGCAGATCGCGAAGATGATGTTGTAGCCGGCGTTGATATCGCCAAGCGCCTTGAAGTGATCGAGCACGCGCCCGACGAAGATCGGGAACAGCGTCGAGCCGAGCGCGCCGGCCATGCCGCCGATGCCCACCACCGAGCCGACCAGCGCCTTCGGGAACATGTCGGCGGGGCGCGTGAACAGGTTGGCCGACCAGCCCTGATGCGAGCCGGCGGCCAGGCTCAGCAGCCCGACCATCACCCACATGTTGCCGACCCATTGCGACAGCATGATCGGCGCGACCAGGCAGGCGATGCCCAGCATGGTGACCTGGCGCGCCTTCGTCACGGGCCAGCCGCGGCTGATCAGCCGCGACGATACCCAGCCGCCCGCCACGCTGCCCAGCGAGGTCGCGATATAGACGATGACCAGCGGCAGCCCGAGGTTCTTCAGGTCGAGGCCGAAGCGCGAATTGAAGTAGGAGGGCAGCCAGAAGGCCATGAACCACCAGACCGGATCGGTCAGCAGCTTGCCGACGAAATACAGCCAGGTGGCGCGATATTTGAACAGCGAGAGCCAGCTCACCTTGTCCGGTGTCGCGATGACGTCCTGCTCGGCCTCCATGATCAGGGCGAGTTCCTTCGCGTCGACCTTGCGGTGGCGCTGGGGCATCTCGTACATGAGGAACCAGAAGCCGAGCCAGACGAAGCCCGTCAGGCCGGTGATGACGAAGGCGGCCTGCCAGCCGTAGCTCGCCGCGAGCCAGGGCACCACGGCCGGCGCGGCGACCGCGCCGATGCTGGTGCCGGCGGTCAGGATGCCTACCGCGAAGGCGCGTTCGCGCTTCGGGAACCACTCCGAGACGGATTTCACCGCGGCGGGAAAGCTGCCTGCCTCGGCGACGCCGAGCAGCGATCGCATCACCCCGAAGCCGAGCGTGTTGCGAACCAGCGCGTGGCCGCAGGCGGCCAGGCTCCAGACCAGCACGCAGGCGGCGTAACCGAGCTTGACGCCAAAGCGATCGACGATCTTTCCCGACAGCAGCAGGCCGAAGGCATAGCTGGCCGTGAAGCCGATCACGATATAGCTGTACTCGGTTTCGCTCCAGGCCATCTGGGCCGCGAGCATCGGCTTGAGCAGGCCGAGCACCTGGCGGTCGAGATAGTTGATGGTCGTCGCAAAGAACAGCAGCGCGCAGATGCGCCATCTGTAGGCCTTCATTTCAGTCTCCTAAGCGTGCATCCACGCGCGATTGACATGTAGCGGGTGTCGCCCCGCATTTCGCGGTCGCCGCCACGCCGCGCGAACCGTATGGCTCGCGCGTCGGCGGCGATCGATTTCCCGCTGGTTCCCGGGCGCGGCAAGGGCGGCCGGATGCGAGATCCTTCAGGCCGGGCGCTCGAATCTCGCCTGGCGTTTCTCGCGGAACGCCCGCACGCCCTCGGCCGCGTCCGGCGATGCCTTGCAGACCGAGGCGGCGAATTCGTGGGCGATGTCGGCGTCGCCCGATTCGACGAGCCGCAGCAGCCGCTTGCCGACCGACAGCGAGGTGCTCGAACGGCTCAGCAATACCGAGCAGACCTCGGACACGCGGCTGCTCAGTTGCCCGGCCGGTAGCACCTCGTTGAGGATTCCCCAGCTTTCGGCGCGCTCGGCGGAGATCGCCTCGCCGGTCAGGACCAGTTGACGCGAGCGCGCCGGGCCGACCAGCCCGGCGAGCCGGCGGCAGCCCAGCCATCCTGGAATGGCGCCGACGGCGGCCTCCGGAAAACCCAGGCTGGCATCCCGCGACGCGTATCGGAGATCGCAGGCGAGCGCCAGTTCCAGTCCGCCGCCGAGCGCATCGCCGGCCAGTACCGCGATGCTGGGAATATCGAGCTCGGCCAGACGGCGAAACACGCGGTTGCCCGAGCGAATCCAGCGGCTACCCATCCGTTGCGGGTCGAGGTCGCCCCATTCCTTGATGTCGGCACCGCTGCAGAAGCATTGCTCGCTGGCCGACTCGACCAGCAGGACGCCGATGCGCGGGTCCCGCTCGACGCACGCCAGGGCCGCGTCGATCTGATCGAGCATGTCCAGCGTCAAGGCATTGCGCTTCGCCGCGCGGTTCAGGGTCAAGGTCGCGATAGCGTCGTCGACGCGGAATTCGATGTCGCCAGTCGGTGGCATGGCAGATCCCGGCAAATAGAGTGGGTTGGGGCGGCGGGGCGTGACGGCTGGCGTCATGCGCTCGCGGAGGCGGCGGCCGTGAGGGATGCGTCGAGCAGGGGCAGGAATTCCATGCGCGACAGCACGTCGTCGCGAAGGTCGACGCCCGGCGCGATCTCGATCAGGCGCACGCCGTCGGCATCGAGGCGGAACACCGCGCGCTCGGTCACGTACAGGACTTCCTTGCCCTCGAGCCGTGCCTGCGTGCCGCTGAAGGTGACGTGGCGGACCTGCTTCACCACCTTGGGCACCGAGCCCGGCGATTCGATATCGAGTCGCCCGTCCCGCATCCGGACCTTCAGGCCCTTGGCCTCGAAGGCGCCGCAGAACACGATCTTCCTGGCGCCCTGCACGATGTCCATGAAGCCGCCGGGGCCGACCACGGTGCTGCCGAGCTTCGAGACGTTCACGTTGCCGTCCTGGTCGAATTCGCCCATGCCGAGGAAGGTGACGTCGATGCCGCCGCCGCTGTAGAAATCGAACTGGTCGACGCTGGCGACGATCGCGTCGGCATTGCGGGCGGTGCCGAACATCGCGCCATCGAGCATGTCGCCGCGATGCACGCCCTGCTCGACGGAACCCCAGTAATCCCCGCCCCGGCCCTGGGCGGCGAGCACGGCCGGAATCGCGCCGGGAAAGCCGAAGCCGAAGTTGACCGACTGGTTCCGGCCGAGTTCGCGAGCGGCGCGTTCGGCCACGATCAGGCGCATGCCCTCGGGCATCGTCATGGCTTCCGCCGCGTTGGTGCGGGCCTCGCCGCTGATGGCGGGATCGTATTCGGCGATCGCGCATTGCATCTGATCCGCCACCTCGACGGTGGCGTCCACCAGCACGCCCGGCACCTTCACCTGGCGCGCCTGGACCGGCTGCCCGGTGCGTGCCTTGACCTGCGCGAACACCTTGCCGCCGCTGTTGTGGGCCGCCAGCGCGAGCGCGTAGATGTCGAGATCGGCCGGCTCGCGGCGCGTCGAGAGATTGCCGCGATCGTCGGACGACGAGGCCGCCACGATCGCGAAGTCGATCCGGAAGGGCTTGAAGCGCAGGTACTCCTCGCCGCCGATCGTGACGAGCTCGACCAGGTCCTCCGTGGTGCGGGCATTGAGCTTGCCGCCACCCAGGCGCGGGTCCACGAAGGTGCGAAGCCCGACTCGCGTGATCACGCCGGGACGTCCCGCACCGATCTCGCGAAACAGCGTGGCGATCACGCCGCCGGGGAAGCTGTAGCTCTCGATTTCCTGCGTCTCGGCCAGGCGCTGCATGGCCGATGACCATACCCAGTGGCCGCCGATCACGCGCCTGACCATCCCCGCGTGCGCGAAGCGGCCCACGCCGCTGCCGTTGCCGTCGCCGATGCCGAGCGCATGGACCAGGGTCAGGCCGCGAGGATGCCCGGTCGCCAGGAAACGCCGCTCGATCGCGGCGAGCAGCGCGTCCGGCTCCAGCAGGCCGCCGCCCGAGCCGGTGATGGCAATCGTCGCGCCGTCGAAAATCTCTGCCGCGACCGCGTCGGCAGTGGTCCACTTCTTCATACGTCCTCCTGGGCTGCGGTCGGCTTTTTGCACCGAACCAGTTCGTTACTTGTGGCGAATGCTGGCATAGCTCGATGACGGATTCAAGCCTTCTTGTGGCGGCCTCGGGTTAACGATGGGTCGCGACGGGATCGAGGCGGCGAGGCTTGGCCAAGGGCACGCAAGGCGGGATGCCGCCGGCCTCGGGTGGTGTAAAGTGGGCGCGATCCCACGCTTGAGACAGAAATGGAAACGAAGCTCTCGACCCGGCGCGACACGCTCGCGACCGACTCGACCCAGAAACCGGCCAGGGCGAAGCGCTCGCGCGACCCCGTGCAGACCCAGGCCAGGATCCTCGCGGCCGCGAAGGCGGAATTCGCGAAAGTCGGCCTGGGCGGCTCGCGGATCGACTCGATCGCGGACAAGGCCGGCGTCAACAAGCGGATGATCTACGAGTACTTCAAGGGCAAGGACCAGCTGTTCCAGGCGGTCCTGGAGGAAGCCTGGTCGAACATCCGCAATGCCGAGCGCGCGCTCGAACTCGACGGCCTGTCGCCGACCGATGCCATTCGCGCGCTGATGACCTTCACCTGGGAGTACTACCTGAAGCATCCGGAGTTCATCACGCTGGTCAACAGCGAGAATCTCCATCGCGCGCGGCACGTGAAGAAGTCGAAGCGCTTCGCGGAGCTGCATGCCGGATTCATCGACATGCTGCAGCGGATCCTCGATCGTGGCGTCGCCGCGGGTGAATTCCGCCCGGGCGTGGATGCCGCGCAACTGCACCTCACGCTGGCCGCGGTCGGCTACTACTACCTGACGAACCGCTTCACGGGCGAGGTGATCTTTGGCTTCGATTTCGTCTCGAAAGAGGCCCTGGAAGCGCGCCTGCGATTCAACATCGAAACCGTGCTGAGCCTGCTGCGCCCGCGCTGACGCAGCCCCTGCCTCGTTCGATCGCGCCGCCGCAATGGCGGCGCTTCCTTCCTTGCGCTGATCCCCCTAGGTGAAAACCCTTCTTTGACAGGGCTCTCGGCACGCTATTAAATAACGAACCGTATCGTTACTTATGCGCAACGGCACCCTGCCGGCATCGAGATGAAGCCGCGCCGCGAGGTGCCCATGCCGAACAACCGAGCAGGAGGAATCATGGAATCACGTCCCGTCGCGCTGGTCACGGGCGCGCGCAGGGGAATCGGCGCCGCGGCGGCGGTCGAGCTGGCCTCGGCGGGCTTCGACGTCGCGGTGAGCGACGTCCAGCTCTCGGACGAACTCGAGCAGACCTGCACCGGGATTCGCGCGGCAGGGGGGAGGGCGTTCGCGCTGGTCTCGGATCTCGCCGATATCGGGCAGCACGACCCGATGCTGCAGTCGATCGAGGCGCGGCTCGGTCCGCTCGCCTGCCTGGTGAACAATGCCGGCGTCTCGGTGCAGTCTCGCGGCGACCTGCTGGACATCAGCCCCGAGAGTTACGACCGCTGCCTCGAGGTGAACACGCGCGGCACCTTCTTCCTGATGCAGGCCTTCGGCCGCCGCATTGCTCGCGGCTCGCCGGAGCGCGCCGGCGGCGTGCCTCGGTCGGTGATTACCATCACCTCGTCGAACGCGGTGGCGGCCTCGCCCCAGCGCGGCGAGTACTGCATTTCCAAGGCAGCGCTGTCGATGGCCACGACCTTGTTTTCCCTGCGATTCGCCGAACTCGGCGTGGCCGTCTACGAGCTGCAGCCGGGATTCATCGAAACCGAAATGACCGCGCCTTCCAAGGCGAAATACGACGCGCTGATGGCCGGCGGGCTCACGGCGATGCAGCGCTGGGGCACCACGCAGGAAGTGGCCACCACGATCCGAACCCTCGCCACCGGCGGCCTGCCCTACAGCGTGGGCCAGGCAATCCGCATCGACGGCGGCCTTCTCGTTCCAAAGTATTGACCATGACTCTCGACATCAAGCTTCCTTCCCAAGACGGCATGTTGCGCCAATATCGGCTGACGGGAACGCCGCTGATCCCGCGCGCGCCCCGTGCACCCTTCAATCGCATCGCCTATTCCGCCGCCCACGTGGCGGCCGACCCGTTGCGAGCCGGCGAGCTTTCCGAGGCTGGCGCGATCGACTGGCAGCGGACCATCGAATATCGGCGCTACCTGCTCGGGCAGGGGCTCGGCATCGCCGAGGCAATGGACACCGCGCAGCGAGGCATGGGGCTCGGCTGGGGCCGCGCGCTCGAACTGATCGCGCGCAGCATCGGCGAAACCCGCGACATTCCGGGCGCCTCGATCGCATCGGGTTGCGGCACCGACCACCTTCCCGCGAGCGAGGCCAACTCGTGCGATGACGTGATCCAGGCCTACGCGACCCAGGTGGAAGCGATCCAGAAACTTGGCGGGCGCATCATTCTCATGGCCAGCCGTGCGCTGGCGCGGGTCGCGCGCGAACCGGGCGATTATTGCCGCGTCTACCGGGAAGTGCTGTCGATGTGCAACCAGCCGGTGATCCTGCATTGGCTGGGAGATGCCTTCGATCCCGAGCTGCGCGGCTATTGGGGCTGCGAGGATTTCGAGAGCGCGGCTAACGTGTGCCTCGAGATCATCGGCGTGAATGCCGCGAAGATCGACGGCATCAAGATCTCCTTGCTCGACGACGCGAAGGAGGTGTCGTTCCGGCGCTGCCTGCCGGCGTCGGTGCGGATGTACACGGGCGACGACTTCAATTACCCGAGCCTGATCGCCGGCGACGATGTGGGGTTTTCCCACGCGCTGCTCGGCATTTTCGACGCGATCGCGCCGGCGGCCTCGCAAGCGCTGGAAGCGCTGGCCCTGGGCGATCGTGCCGGTTTCGACACCCTGCTCGCGCCTACCGTGCCGCTGTCGCGCCACATCTTCAGGGCGCCGACGCAGTACTACAAGACGGGCGTGGTCTTCCTGGCCTACCTGAACGGCTTCCAGGACCACTTCTTCATGCTGGGCGGCCATCATGGCGCGCGGCCGCCGGCGTATCTGGCGGAGGTGCTGCGCCTGGCGGACCAGGCGGGATTGCTGAGGAATCCGGAGCTTGCCGTCGCGCGAGCGCGGGCCGTGCTGGCTCCGCTCGGTTGTGCCGGATAGGACGAGCCGAGTTGGTATCGACATGAATGCACTGAAAGGAAAGCTGGCGCGTTGCGCGATCAATACCGCGACGCTCGGCCATCGTGAACCGCTCGGCCTGACGATCGATCGGATCGCGCGAGCAGGGTTCGGCGGCCTGGCGCCGTGGCGGCAGGAGGTCGAATCCGCCGACGTCCGGGCCATCGCCAGGCAGATCCGGAGCCTGGGCCTGAGTGTGTCGGGCTATTGCCGGTCGACCTACTTCCCGGCGGCAACGGCGGCGCAGCGCGCCGCGAACATCGATTCGAATCGACGCGCGCTGGCGGATGCGGCCGAACTCGGGGCGGCATGCTTCGTGATGGTGGTGGGCGGCATCCCGCCCGGCCATCGGGACCTCGACGGCGCCCGGCAGCAGGTTCAGGACGGCATCGCGATGCTATTGGACACCGCCAGGCAGTTCGGCGTGCGCATCGCGATCGAGCCGCTGCATCCGATGTACGCGGCCAATCGTTCGGTGGTCAACACCATCGCGCAGGGCCTGGCGATGTGCGAGGCGATCGATGCCGACAACGACGGCCATCTCGGCCTGGCGATCGACATCTACCATTGCTGGTGGGATCCGAGCCTGCGCGAATCGATCGCCCGGGCCGGGGCGGCTCGGCGGATTTTGGCTTATCACGTCTCGGACTGGCTCCACGATACGCGCGATCTCCTGCTCGATCGCGGCATGATGGGCGATGGCGTGGTCGATTTGCCCGGGTTTCGCGAGCAGGTGGAAAAGGCCGGTTATGCCGGCATGGTGGAAGTCGAGATATTTTCTCGTGATCATTGGTGGAAGCAGGATCCGGCGCGGGTGCTCGAGGTCTGCGCGGCGCGGTTGGAGACGTGTTGCTGAGGCCGGGGGGGCGCCGGCATCTGATTGCCGGTCGACCTGATCATTCTGGTCGGCGGCGGATATCGGAAATTCCGGAGGTCGGTGCGCTGGCGCCTTCACCGGACATGCGGCTCCGCGACGAGCCGACCTTCGCACCGACCCCTGCACCGACCTCCCCGTCGCCTTCGCCACCGACCCGACCTCCCGTATCAGGCGCGGGCGCGATTCGTCAGCAGCGCCCCGAGGTATTTGCCATACAGGCCGATCGCCAGCCCCAGCACGATGAACACCGTGGCGAGCACCTTCGGCAGGCCGATGTGTTCGCCGAAGATGAGGGCCGAGCCGAGCATCCCGAAGATCGGCACCAGCAGCGAGAGCGGTGCCACGGTCGAGACCGGGTACTTCTTGAGCAGCACGTTCCAGATCCAGTAGCCGAACAGCGTGGTCGGATAAGCCTGGAACAGAATCGAGAAGATGGCCTTGCCGTCGAAGTGCGCGAAGGTCGCCGCGTAGCCGGCCGCGCCATGCTGCAGCCAGGCGATCGCGAACAGCGGAATCGGCGAGAACAGGCTGGACCAGACCAGAAAGGCCAGCACGTCGCGCGTGCCCGACAGCTTGATCACGATGTTGGCGGTACTCCAGGCGACGGCGCCCACGATCACCAGGGCCACGCCCACCAGCGTGGCGGTGCCGTCGGTGATGGTGATGATGCAGGCCAGGCCGAGCAGGGCGATCGCGATGCCGGCGAGTTGGTAGCGCGATACCGCTTCCTTGAACACGATCGCGCCGAGCAGGATCGTGAAGAAGGCACTGAACTGCAGCACCAGCGAGGCGATGCCGGCCGACAGCCCGGCCTGGATGCCCAGGTTGACGATGCCCCACAACCCGACCCCGAACAGCAGGCCGTAGATGGCGAGGTAGCGTACCGGCACGGCGGGCCGGCGGATCAGCAGCGCCGCGGGCAGCGCGCTCAAGGTGAAGCGAATGCCGGCGAGGATGAAGGGGTCGACGGATTGCAGGCCGAGCTTGATGACGGAGAAGTTCAAGCCCCAGATGGCCGTGATGAAGATGGCGAGCAGGATGTCTCGTAGTTTCATGATGATCGATGGTGAAGGTGAGTCATGGGATCGGTGCTGCGGGCTCACGCGAGCGCCGCGCGTTCGGCCGACCGCGTGGCGGCGGCCGTATCGAATAGCCGTCTCAGCCACGCGGCGGTGGCGTCGGCATCGCGGCAGGCGACGATGCCGGCGATCGGTGCTTCGTGGGCCGAATAGGTGATGCGCGACAGCAGCGGGGCGCCGGGCGGGAGTTCCGCCCAGCGAACCACGGCCGGGTCGTCGCGAAAGGCCTCGGTACCCGGCGTGCCGGGGTAATGCGCGACACCGAGCGCATGGCCGGGAAACACGAACCAGCCGTGCCAGGCCGAGCCGGCCTGGGTGGCCGGCAGCGCATGCGAGGGCGGCTTGCCGGTCAGCACGCGCAGTTCCTCCGAAGGCAGATGGACGCCCGTTGCCAGCTCGAAGGTCGCCACCACGTCGGCGCCGCCGACGCGGTTGCCGATTTCGAGGAATACCGGCCCGTCCGGCGTCTCGATGGCCTCGAGGTGGAAGCTGCCGTCGCGGATGCCGACGGCGGCCAGTACGGCGGAGGTCCAGTCGCGCAAGGCGTCGGACAGCGGGAAGTGCAGCGAGCCGAGCGGTTCGCCCTGCGCGTAGCCCAGGCAGGTGCCGAGGTAGCGGCTCGCCATCGTGGTCGCGAGTTGGCCGTCGACCACCAATCCGTCGAGATGCAGGATGTCGCCGGTGACGAACTCCTCGACCTCGTACGCATCGGCGCCCAGCTCGCCCCGGTCGAGTCGCGCCGCGCCGCTGGTGCGGGAGGCCAGCGCGGCGAGCAGGGCGCTCGGGCTGTCGAACACCACCACGTCCTCGCTCGATGCACCGCTATGCGGCTTCAATACGCTGGCTCCGGTCCAGCTCGCCGCCTCGGGGGCCGCGAGCAGCGCCGGCAGCCGCAGGTGGCGCGGCACCTTCAGGCCGGCGCGCGCGACGGCCTGTTTCATGATGACCTTGTCACGCACCCGCCGTACCTCCTCGACGCTCGGCCCAGGCACGCCGAGCCGCTCGCGCAGCCGCGCGGCGTCGAGCAGCTCGTACTCGGACAGCGACAGGACGCGGTCGAACTGCTGCGGCTGCGCCGCCAGCCAGTCGAGCGCCTCCTCGTAGGCACCGCGCTGGCCGGCGCGGGCCACGGCGTGGTGAGGCAGGCCGCGGGGCAGCGTGTCGAGGATCGCGCGGGTGCCGAAATAGGTCACCTCGTGTTCGGCGTGGTCGATGCCGCGCGCATAGTCGATGCGTGCATAGGGCACGCGATGGAGGATCAGGATTCTCATCGGATTCGGTTCCTTCAGGCTGCGATCGTGAGCGCTTGCCGCGACGGCAGCCCGGCTTCGGCCAGGATCGCCAGCCAGGCTTCACGCAAGGCCGGCACCAGTTCGCGGATCTCGGCCTGGCCGCTGTCGACCGCGATGCAGACCTGGGCCGCGAAATCGCCGTTTTCCCGCGGCAGGTCGGGCAGGTAGCGCGGCTGCGCCGACAGCCAGCCCCATTCGATCAGCCGCAAGGCCGAGACGGGCAGGCCCGCACGGCTGGCGGTGCGGGTCAGCGCGCCCGACAACAAGCGCTCGGCCTCGGCGGCGGCGGGCGGCGCGAACCAGCCCGCGTGCGGCACGCCGAGCATCACGGTGGCGGCCTGGGTGGCGCCGGCGGCCGGCGTCGCGGGACGGGCCTCGCCAAACGCCGCATCGAGCCATTGCGCGTAAAAATCGATGCCGTACACGGCCTGCGCGATGGTCCATATCTTCATCCCGGCCGGGCGCCGGTTGGGTTCCACCACGGCGGCGGCCAGGCCGTCGTCGCTGAGCTTGATCTCGTTATGGAACGCGCCGCGCCGCTGGCCGACCAGCAGGTTGGCGAGACGGCCCGCGCGCGTGAGCGTGGCCTGCTCGGCCGGGCTGAGCCGCGCGGGCAGGATCTGCGCGATCTCGACCGGATACTTGCCGCTCGCGCTGAGTTTCTCCGTGACGAATTCGACGTCGCCCACCCCGTCGAACGAGTACTCGCGCCGATACGGAATCAGCGTCTCGCAGATCGCGCCATGGTGGAGATAGGGCCTCACGGCGTCGAAGGCCTCGTCCAGGCTGTCGCCGGCGCGCACGATCGTGACGCCGCGGTTATTGCCCTCGCACGAGGGTTTGACCACGAAGCCGTCGGGATGCGAGGCCGCGAAGGCGCGCAGGTCGTCCACCGATCGCACCTCCACGCTGGCCGGCGCGAGCAGGCCCTGGGCCTCGAGCAGGGGCCGCGCGCGGCCTTCCGCGAGGCGGTAGCTGCGCTTGTTGAAGGCGCCGGCCGCGAGCGCGGCGGAATCGACTGCCAGGCCGAGCCGTTCCAGCAGTTCGGCGCCACGCTGCACCGCGTTGTCCGAGAACACCAGGCCCGCGCGCAGGCGCGACCGGTACGGTGCTAGGCGCTCGCTCGCCGTGTCGACGAAGTGCTCGGCGAGCGGATCGAGATCGATCACGTGGGTGCAGATCTCGAAGTCGCGCGCGCCCGGATCGGCGCGGATCAGTATCGTGTTGGCCTGGTGACGCACTTTCGCGGCCTGCGCGAGATGCGCCACGTCCGCCACGCGCGTGAGGTTGTAGTCGACGATGAGCAGCAAGGGGGAGAGTTCGGACATCGCTACGCTCCGATGAGGGTGGGGGCCGATTCGTAGCGCACGCCGAGCGTGCCGGCGGTCTGCTCGAGCAGGCGCGGCAACTCGCGATCGCGCCGCGCGCGCGGCAACTGCCACAGGATCTGACCGAGGAACACCTCGCGCGCGGCGGGTTCGATCTCGTCGCCGGCCTTGAGCAGCACCTGGGTGACGATCGGTAGCGGATCGCTGGGCTCGACGTCGATGCGCTCGATGCGCCCGGGCAACGCGAAATAGACGCGGAAGAAAGTTGCCTGGTCGGTCGGCGCGCTGCCGTCGTCGCGGTACGACAGCGTCTCGAGCGTATCGAGGTAGGGTGGCGAGGCCTTGCCGTCCTGCTGCGACAGCAATTGGTCGAGCCAAAGATCGAGCACGCTGGCGCGGCCGTTGAGCGCCAGCACGCTGCGGGAAATCAGGCTGCCGCCCACCCGCGGGTTGACCTCGATGAGTTCCCAGCGCTCGCCGTCGAAGCGCGCCTCGATATGGAAGCAGCCCCAGTCGAGATCGAGTTGCGCCAGCACCGCGCGGATCCAGGCGATGCCGGCGGCGGTCTGTACTCCGGACAGGGAATGCGGCGGGCTCGTGCAGCTGTCCTCCAGCACGGTGCCGTCGCGCTCGGTCAACTGGCACTTCTCGTGGATGCCGACGACGAACGCACGGGCGTCGGCGACCAGCACCTCGAAGCTGAACTCCCTGCCGGGAATGTAGTCCTCGGCAATGAACTCGATCTCGCTGCCGAGCAAGGCGGTGTAGACCGTATCGGCGCGCGCCTTGGCCGCGATCTCCTGGAGCGTACCCCAGGTGGTGTCGTGGGCGAGGCGGAATGCGCCATACGAGGCGATGCCGCGCGCCGGCTTCACGAAATAGCGGCCGCCGTCGCGGGCCAGCGCGTCCAGTGTTTCCGGCGTGAGCTTGCGTGCCGTGGCGCGCGACAGGCCCGCCGCGTGCAGGCGCGCGCGCACCACGCGCTTGTCGCGCAGGGCGTCGATCCTGCTCCACGGCAGGTCCGCGATCCCCTGCAGCGCATTGGCGTAGGCCATCAGCGCGCGATATCCCTCCCAGACGCTGATGCAGCCGCGAATCCGGCGCCCGCGATCGCGCAGGCTCGCGATGGCGTTCTCGACGTCACGAGTGCCGAGTTCGTGGGAATCGGTGGAAAACACCTCGTCGGCCAGCTCGCGCAGTGCCGCCAGGCGTGCCTCGCCGGCTTCGGGCAGCGGCCGCGAGGACAGGATCCAGACCGCCAGGCCGCGCGCGCGCGCCGCCGTCACCAGGTCCTCGGCGAACGAGAACCCGCAGTGACTGAGGATGAGAACGCCATCGGATGTCATGGTGGGCTCCCGGCGGCGTCAGGCTGCGGCCTTCAGCGTGGCGGCGATCTTGTCTTCGTAGAGTTCCTTGAAGTAGAGCGCCAGCACCGTCTGGTGTTCGTCCAGGTAACGCTTCAGCGCTGCGATATCGTCCTCGCTGCGCAGCAGGTGGCGGATCGCGGCCCACACCTCACCCGGGTGATCGTCGTTGATGTCGGTATGCGAGTGGGAGATCTGGCCGCCGATATTGGCCTCGCCGACCGATTCCTTCAGGGCGGCGAGCTTGCGCGGCTCCAGCTTCACGTTGACGTACTCGACCAGGTAGGAGTACGCGACCACGCCGAGCGGACCCTCGTGATCGAGCAGGTAGGAGAAGAAGCCGGCCAGCAGCTTGGTCGACAGATAGGGCTCGGTGGCCAGGAACTGCTCGCGGCTCACGCCGGCGCGAGCCAGGTCCTGGATGAACAGCTCGTCGTGCAGCATTTCCTCGCGTTCGTAGTTTGCCCAGATCTGGGCCGCCTCGGGGCTGCGCTTGGCGATTTCCGCGAGTGCCTTCGATTCGGCCACGCGCAGCAGGCGAATACGCCAGGCGGTTTCGATCAGGTGACGCTGATAATAGGTCGAATCGATGGATTTACCTTCGAGGTGGGCCGCATAGGGCACCGTTTCATACCACTTGTCGATTTGACCGTCGATGATCGAATCGATTTCGGCGCGTAATTCGGCGGAACGCGCGGCATTGATGAAAGGGATGCGGTTGTCGAAACCGACGTGCTTGACGCGATTGCTCATGGATAACCTCGGAATTTGACTTCGAATTAAAGACTTGCGTCTTCGTGTGCGAACGATGCGGCGCGAATGCGTACTTCGCCATTCAGTCGGCATTGGCATGCCAGTCTGAATTCATTGCCGGGGAAGCCGAGTTGGTCGAGAAATGCGGTTTCTTCGTCGCCCTTGACGCCAAGATGCGCGAGCCCTTCGAGCACCTGGATGGCGCAGGTGCCGCAGGCCCCCGCCTTGCAGCCGAAATTGATGCTGTCCTGACCGTATAGCTCGAATTCCAGGTCGGTCAGGGAACAGCCCGCGGGCAGCGTGGCTTCGACGTTTTGCGGCAGGATCACGACTTTATGCACGGCCTTCCCCCTCGCGATCCGCCGGGCGGCGCATCGCGATATATTTTTTTGAAAATTAGCGTTCGGTTCGCGACTCCGGCACGCGCTCGAGGCGGGCCATTAACGGCAATCGCGGTAACGACACGAAGATCCGTGCGTATATCGAAATAAGAATTCCGACGTATCGTGGATATAAGCGTTTTTCTTCGAGGCGTCTCTCAGGTTCGAGCTTATGTTCGCACGACGGGTTTCGATTGAACCGAATTTGTTCTCATATGCTTATACCGTTTAATCGTGCGATCCGATCGGGCGCGCGCCGGGGCGCGCGCGAGGATCTGCGCGCGGTCGGTTTCAGCCCGCCATCCCCATCGCCGGATCGGACACCGAATCCTTGCCGGTCTCGATGCGTCCCGCGAAGCGCCGCGAGAAACTCGGCGCATTGCTGCTGGCGACCGTGAAGTCATACCAGTTGCCGTGCTCGGCGACGCTCCAGCTCAACTCGCCCGAGGCGTTCGCGGCAAGTTCGAGCGTCCACGGGCCGTCGCCGCGATAGGCGTTCGCCGTTACCGTGAACCGGGCCGGCCGGCTGCCGCGATTGAACAGCTTCACGCTAAGCGCCGAGGCATCGCAGGGCTGGTAGCAGACCTGCACCTCGGGATCGGCGCCAGCCGCGATGTCGCCCAGCTTGCCGACGTATTCGCGGTGATAGCCGTTCGGCCCGAGCACCCAGAGGTCGTAGCTGCCCTGGTCGGCGGCATCGGGTGTCCAGCTGCCGCTCAGCGTCTTGCCGGCCTCCACCACATAACGGCGCGGGATCCGGTCCAGGTGCAGGCGATCGTAGACATGGAACACGGCGCCCGCCGCATTGGCGCTGGCGTTCGCGAATTCCAGCGTGATCGCCCCGGCGGCCGGATGCGCGGTGGTGTGCAGTTCATAGGGCAGCGCGCGAGAGGCGCGCGCGCCGGTGGCCTGCGCGGGCAGCGCCGAGGTGAGCGTCGCGCTCGGCACCGGGATCGCCTTCGCGGCACCTTGCGAGGCCGCCAGCGAATCGGCGCTCACCTTGCTGGTGCGGCCCGACAGCATGGGCAGCGCGCCCTCGTTGGGCGAGACGAAGTTGAAACAGGAGGTGAGGTCGCCGCAGATCGCCCGGCGATAAGCGCTGATCTGCGGCTCGACCACGCCGAAACGCTTCTCGAGAAACAGCAGGGTGGAGGTGTGATCGAACACTTGCGAATTGACGAAACCGCCGCGGCTCCACGGCGAGATCACCCACATCGGCACGCGCGGGCCCGGGCCGTAAGGGCGGCCGTCGATGGCGGGCTGGTTCGCGGTGGCCGGCGTGAAGTCGTGATACTCGGGCGCCATCTGGTCGGCCGGCAAGGTGCTGCCGCCGGCCAGCGAGCCGTCGGGATTGCGCGAGGGCGCGCTCGGTGGCGGCAGGTGGTCGAAGAAGCCATCGTTCTCGTCGTAGTTCACCAGCAGCACGGTCTGGCTCCAGACCTCGGGGTTGGCGGTCAGCGCGTCGAGCACTTCCTGCACGTACCAGCCGCCCTGCGCCGGGCTCGACGGCCCCGGATGCTCGCTGTAGTACGAGGGCGGGATGATCCACGACACCGCCGGCAGCGTGCCGTTCTGGATATCGTCGCGGAAGGTCTCCAGGAAGCCTTCCGGCATGGTGTTGCCGAAACCCTTGGCGAGCGGGCTCAGCGCGTCGTCGATGCTCGGATCGTAGAACGGGCCGGCGGCGGTCACCGCCTGCCTGATGTCCACCGTCGACACGTACACCGGGCGGCGCGCCTCCGGCATCTGCTCGATCGCGGCGCGCCAGTGGCGGAAGCTCATCATCTCGTTGCAGCCGAAATTGTCGACCAGGCTCTGGTAGACCTTCCAGCTCACGCCCGCCTGCTGCAACCGGTCGGCATAGGTGGTCCAGGTCCAGCCCGAGGTGGACGGGCCGATGTCGTTGCCGCCGTTGAACTCGTTGTTGAGCGCGGCCACGCGCACCGGGTTGTTATCGGCCGGGCTCAGGCCGTTCGGGCCGTTGGTGCCGCTCCAGTAGAACAGGCGGTTGGCGATGGTGCCGGTGTGCATGCCGCAGTGATACGCATCGCAGATCGTGAAGGCATCGGCCAGCGCGCGATGGAAGGGTACCTCGGCGGCTTCGTAGTAGCCGAGCGAGAGCGGCGTCTTCGCGCTCGGCCAGGCCGACATGCGGCCGTGATCCCAGGCGGCCTGCGCGTCGTTCCAGGTGTGCGGCGTGCTGCCGGCGCGCAGCGCGTTGCCCTGCGTCTCGTCGAGATGGTAGGGCGTGAGCGTGCTGGTCTCGCCGGCCTTGGTGTAGCGCTGGTGGAAGATGTTGGCCGCGCCCGCCGCCGACGGCACCGCGAAGCGGTCGCCATATCCGCGCACGCCGCGGAAGGTGCCGAAGTAGCTGTCGAACGAGCGGTTCTCGAGCATCAGCAGCACCACGTGCTTGACGTCCTTGAGCGTGCCGGTGGCGTTGTTGGCGTCGATCGCGAGCGCGCGCCGGATCGCGGGCGGAAAGCTGGAGAGCGTGGCCGCGGCGGCCGCGCTGCCGAGCGTGGTCTTCAGGAACCGGCGTTTGGAAGAGTCGAAGGTCATGCGAATGGGCTTCCAGGCAGAGTGGGGGCGGCTCAGGGAGCCGGTGCGCAGTGACGGGTGCCGCAGGCGGAGGCGGAGTCTCCGGTGGACGGTGCCGGGCGCGGCGCGTCGTCGTTGCCGCCGCAGGCGGCCAGCAACAGCGTGGCGCACAGCAGCGCCGTGCCGAGCAGGGGCGTGCCGCGTATCGAAAGGCGAGACATGGTGATTGTCATCCATAGGGACAGCGAGGGAGCGGGGAACGCGCCGGCCGACGGTTCCGCATGCGGGACGGGCCCGGGATCCGAAGCCGACTGTAAGCTCGGTTTTTGGCAGGAATGTGAAGCCGATTGCAAGCATCGCGAACGGGCCTGCGCATGAGAACGTTGCCGCGCGCACATTCCTTCGTCGATCGACAGGAATTGCCGAATCCGCTGCCCGGTCGTTTCGGGCTCGGTAGCGCTTACCGGTCGAAAGGAAGACGCGCCTGCGCGTTGCGCATCGACTGCTTGCGGCTGCAACTCCGGCGTCTCGAAACTGTCAGTCGCAGGCGGCAGAATCGAATCCCCACTCACGACAGGACCTTCCGATGGCACTGAACTATGGTTTGCTGAAGGGCACCGTTTCCGGGCATCTGCGCGATGCCGACGACGATCATTACCAGATCCTCGTGCATGCCGGCGACGAGGTGTTCCGGATCGCGGTGAACGTGAAATCCTCGGCGCCGCACGCGCCGTCCACCGTGCTGTTCGAATCGCGCGACACCTTGCCGGATTCGTTGAGTTCGCAACTGATGGCGGCCGAGGTCGGCTTCACCAAACTGGCGAGCAAGCCGGGCGGCCTGGCGATCGACTTCGTGCGCGGCGGCCTGGTGGACACCTCGGCGATGGTGCCGGTGCCGCCCGACGCGCCGGGCCAGGACAACGACCTGAAGGACCGCCTGGAGAGCGCGGTGGTGAAGGCGATGAGCCAGGCCGGCTCGCAGGTGTTCGCGTTCGGCTCGAAGTGGGGCCCCGAGGACAAGCCTGACCAGTATTTCAAGTTCGTGCCTGGGCAGGGCGTGCACGACATCCACATGAACCAGGGCAACTCGGGTTCGTATCGCAAGGACAACGGCGTCTACCAGGACGGTTGCCTGATCCTGCATTACCCCGACGACACCTGGCTGGCGGTGTTCCTCGCGTTCCAGTCGCAGACCTTCGATACCGACGACCACGGCAACCCGCGCTGAGCATGTGAGCGCCGGTGGCGTGCATGAACCGCCGACGCGCGGTTCATGCACGGCCGGGCCTCATGCGCTCACAGGTTGTTGCAACCCTTGGCGACCGATTCCTGCTGCGAGGTATAGGGCCGCGACGGCTCCAGGTTCCATTCGGCCTTGTTGCGCGCGATCTGGAAGTGGCAGACCAGTTGCCGGCGCATGCTGGCGAGATTGCTGTCGCGATTGTCCTCGTTCTCCTTCCACGGCGCGTCGAGGTAATGCTGGACCACCAGCTCGTTGAAGAAGTTGTTGGTCTGCTCGTCCTTCACCGCGCGCCCGCAATCGGTCGGCACCACCTGCAGCGAGGCGATCTTCTTCTTGAAGCCCGGGTCGTCGCGCCAGATCCAGGCCGCGCTCTGCACGTAGCGATCGCAACTGTTCTTCGCCGTGACCGGCCAGATCGCCTGCTTGCACTCGTTGTAGACGAACTTCGCATCGTCCTGGCGCGTCTGCGGCAGTTGCAGGTTGATGATCGGCAGGTACTGTTGGGTGCTTTCATACCACTGGATCTGGTTCAGCCGCGCGCCTTCCACGCCGCTGTCGTCGGCGTAGAACAGGGCCATCACCGAGGGCGAGCGCGGCGGATCCTCCTCCCACTTCGCGATGCGCAGCTCGTCCTGGGTCTGCATCGATTCCTCGCCCATCTTCTGCATCGACAGGATGCTCTGGTAGAAGGCCGGCGCCGCGTCCTTGTTGCGATCGTCGCGCACGTCGAACGAGCACTGCATCGAGTGGTCGCCGTTGTGCTTGCGGTAGTCGGCGTACCACTGGTCGGCGGTGGTGATGCCGAGATCCTGGCAGGACTTCTCGACATAGTTGGGCGTGAAGCTCGAATCGGTGCAGCCCGCCTGCGCACGCGCGTCGGTGGCCGCGTCGATCGGGAACGAGCAGAGCACGTCGTAGTCCTTGTTCTCCTTCGGATTACCGAAGATCGGATTGAGGATGAAGCCGCTCTTCAGGCCATAGGCGAGGCGGCGGAACTTCGCGTCCTTGCGCAGATAGGAGACCGAGATGCCGCCGCTTTTCTGGCTCTTCGGGCTCACGCTGTAGAACATGTAGTCGGTGGACGGCCAGGTGGCGCGGAACAGCACGCCCGAGCACAGGAAGGCCGGCTTGGACGGCCCGCCGCAATCCTGGCGCGTGTCGTTGTAGAGCTTGGTCAGCTTCTGCGCGACGTCGCCGCCCTCATCCGCCCGCGCGAGGGCGGGGGCGATCAGCAGCGCGTGACAAAGCACGAGACTCAATGGTGCGAATCGGATCTTTTTCATCAACGGCCTCTTGTTCGAATAATCGGAATGGAAACGATCGATGCGATTGTTTTGAATGGATTGCGTTGGCGGCCCCCTGCGGATATCGTCTGAAAGCAATTCAATGAATTGTTGACGCCTTGCCGGATCGGATGCACCGGCCGGCGCTCAGAGAATATCGACGAATAAAGGCGATGAAAATCGGCGCGGAGAAAATCCTGGATCGGGAATTTCTCCGATTGTATTTTTCATATTAAGTATTTTGATTGGCGGGCGGAAAATCCACGCGAAGCATTGCCGACCAAGCAAAGGATCCTCAGAATTCGCGAGCCATTCCGGCGACGAAATCGGCGATCGCGGCATTGTCGCGCGCCACGAAGATCCACTGGCCGACCGGCGTGGCGATCACCAGCCCCGCCTCGCGCAGCAGCGCGACGTGCGCCGAGACGGTCGATTGCGACAGCCCGCTGCGTGCCACGATGGCCGACAGCGGCGCTCCGTGGCACGAATGCAGCCGCGCCGATGCCGGGAACGCGTCCGGCGACTTCAGCCAGCGCAGCACCTCCCGGCGAAACGGATGCGCGAGCGCCTTGTGGGCGAGGTCGGGATCGATCATCGCGAGCGCCGCGTCAGCGCGGGCCCAGGCAGCGATGCACGAGCGCGGCGGCCAGCCCCGCCGCGATGCCGAACGCGACCACGCCGTGCCAGCCGAAGCGGGCCATCAACGCGCCGCTCGCGATGGCGCCGAGCGCGCCGCCCACGAAGGTGGCCGTCATGTAGAGGCTGTTGATGCGCCCCTGCGCCTTCGGATCGGCGGCGAAGGCGCGCGTCTGGTTCGCCACCAGGCCGGCCTGCACGCCGATGTCGAGCACCACCACGCCGATCACCAGCAGGGCGAGCGAGCTGCCCGCGCCGGCCAGCACCAGGTAGGCGGCGGTGACGATCGCGATGCTCAGGCCGATCACGCGCCGCGTGCCGATCCGGTCCGAGGCGCGGCCGCCGATGGTGGCCGCCATCGCGCCGGCCGCGCCGATGATGCCGAAGCCGCCGGCCCAGGCGCTGCCGAGATGCCAGGGCCCTTCGGCGAGCAGGGCCGCGAGGTTGACCCAGAAGGCATTGAAGGCGGCCCACAGCAGCGCCTGCACCAGCATCGATTCGCGGATCGGGCGATGGTCGCGCGCCAGCGGCCAGAGCGAGGCGAGCAGCCGGCCGTAGCCGAGCGTGGTGCTCGGCACGCCGCGCGGCAGCAGCCAGGCCGCGGCGAGGCCCACCGGCACCATCGCGGCGGCCTCCACCGCGTACACGGCGCGCCAGCCGTAGCGCGCGGCGATCACGCCGCTGACCGCGCGGCCGAGCAGGATGCCCACCATGATGCCGGTGACCACCGTGCCGACATTGCGGCCGCGCTGCGAGGGCGCCGACATCACGGCCGCGAACGGCACCAGTTGCTGGGGCACGCAACTGACGACGCCGAGCCCGAAGGCGGCGCCGATCAGCGAGCCGAGGTTCGGCGCGAGCGCCGCGGCGAGCGCGAGGACGAAGGCCAGCGCGATCTGGCCGAGCACCAGCTTGCGCCGGTCGTAGCGGTCGCCGAGCGGCAGCAGCAGCGCCAGCCCGGTGGCGAAGCCGAGCAGGGCCGCGCCGGCCACCAGGTCGGCGGAGGCCGCCTCGGCATGCAGGCCCTGCGCGATCAGCGGCAGGATCGGCTGGGTGCAGTAGATGTTGGTCACCACCGCGCCGGCGATGGCGGCCATCGTGATGATCTTGCCGCGCGAGGCGGCGGGGGTCGCGGGGGGCGCGGGCGTGGCCGGCGCGGCGCGCGGGGTGCCGGCGGCGATGGGCAAATCGTTCATGGCAGCTTCCTTTCCTGGCGAATTCGTCGTCGTCACCGGCGGCGGATGCCGCGGGCGCGATGATGGGAAGCCAGCCTACCGACTTGCTCGTGGAAAGATAATCCAACAGAATCTGGAATCATCTTTCCAGAATTCGAGAGGCAGCATGAATCGGCTCGAGTCGATGTCCTTGCTGGTGGCGGTGGTCGATGCCGGCAGCATGTCGGCCGCGGCGCGCCGGCTGGACATTCCGCTGGCCACCGTGAGCCGCAAGATCGCGGAACTCGAGGCCTACCTGAACACGCGCTTGCTGCATCGCACGACGCGCCAGCTATCGCTGACCGAGGCCGGCGAATCCTATGTGGCCGGCTGCCGGCGCATCCTCGACGACATCGCGGAAACCGAGCGCGCCGCCACCGGCGAATACGCGGCGCCGCGCGGCGAGCTGATCGTCACCGCGCCGATCGTGTTCGGGCGCCTGCACATCGTGCCGGCGGTGGCGGCCTTCCTCGCCCACTATCCCGAGATCGACGTGCGCCTGGTGCTGACCGATCGCGTCGCCCACCTGATGGAGGAGCAGATCGACGTGGCGCTGCGGATCGGCGAGCTGCCCGACAGCAGCCTGATGGCCGTCCGCGTGGGCAGCGTGCGCCGCGTGATCTGCGCGAGCCCGGCCTATCTGGCCGCGCACGGCGCGCCGGCCGAACCCGCCGACCTGGCGAATCACCCCTGCATCAGCTTCGAGGTGCTGGCCTCGCGGCGCGCCTGGGTGTTCGAGGCAGGCAAGGGCGAGCTGACGGTGCCGGTGCATTCGCGTTTCGCGGTGAACACGGCCGAGGCCGCGATCGATGCGGCCGTGCTCGGGGTCGGGCTGATCCGCGTGCTGTCCTACCAGGTCGAGACGGCGCTGCGCGAGGGCGCGCTGGAAGTGGTGCTCGACGGTTTCGAGGCACGGCCGCTGCCGGTCAGCCTGGTGCACAAGGGGCAGGCGCCGATGCCGCTGAAGCTGCGTGCCTTCCTCGATTTTGTTGCACCGCGGCTGCGCGAACGCCTCGCGGGCTGACGGCGGCGGCGGCCGGCGCGCCGCGCTGAGCGCTGCCTGATCGATCTTGGTGGGCGGCCGATCGCCGACTAGACTACAAAGCTCCTTGGCTATCCGGGGTGGGGCTGCCATGAAGATGAAGATCGATTTCCACGCGGACCCGGTGGACGTGGATGCGATCTGCCGCGATCTCGAGAACGGCGAGATCACGGTGATCCAGACCACGCGGCCGAACTTCAGGGATCTGCACGAGGCGGTCAGCCCGCTGATGCGCGGCTCGGCGATCCTGCCGCTGGCGGTGCGCGATGCCGACGGCAACTGGCACTGGTATTTCCTGAACGGCGATTCGCAGCCGGCGCCGTTGGCCGAGGTGGATGCGCGCGTGGCACGCGCGATCGCGCTCTGGCAGGCGGCGGGGCAGCCGACGCCCTATCACGTCGCGGCGGCCCGCTAGGGGCCGCTCGGGTCGGCGGCCCGCCTCAGGGCTGCGTCGTGCCGCTGGCGGCAGCGGCCTGGGCCGGCGCGCTTGCCTCGCTCACCTTGATCCAGCCGACGATCGCGCCCGCGCGCGGATTGCTGAAACGCACCTGCAGCCAGGTCATCGCGTCGTTCGCGCCCACCAGCGCGAGCTTGTTGCCCGCCACCACGTAGCGGCGCGTCGGCCCCTCGTGCGGGCCGTCGTGCAGCGCCAGCTTCGGCACCGCCACCGTGATGCTCGCCTCGCCGCCGCCATAGGCCTGCGGCGTGCGGCCGATCACCTTGCCGCTCGCGTCATGGCTCACCAGCAGCGAGGCGGGGCCGTCGTCGGGCTTGCCGTCCACCAGGTCCTGCACCTCCTGCGGCAGCTCGCGGCTCGCCTGGTACAGATAGAGCACGCCGTCGGCGCGGTAGCGATAGGCATCGGTGTACCAGATCGGCCCGCTGCGGCAGGAGCTGTACAGCGTGTGCTCGGCCGGCTTCGCGTCGAGGTTGGTGAGATCGCCGCAGTTGCCGAGCTTGTCGCTGCCGGGCGCGAGCCCGAGCGGCACGAAACGGCGGCTGGCTGCATCGAACAGGTAGACCTGGTAGCGCTCGTTGACCATCCCCAGCGTGGCCGAGAAGGCCAGGTCCTGGTGGCCGTCGAAGTTGTAGTCGCCCGAGCCGTATTGCGTGTTGCCATCCTCGTCGCTGACGCCGACCTCCAGCTTCTGCGTGGTGTTGTCGGGCGACAGGCGCACCAGCACGTGATTGCCGTCGGCGCGCGTGACGGTGGCGGTGGTGCTCGCGTCGACCCTGACCGTCAGCAGCGGCTTGGCGGCCGAGGCCGGCACGGCCGCGCCGAGAAGGCAGCCGGCCAGCAGCATCGACAGGGCGGGAGCCAGGGCGTGTCGCGATTCGGGGATGCGCATCGTGGAGGCGGCGCCGATGCGCCGATGGTCGGGATGGCGGCGAGCATGCCATGGCCGGGCGGCCTTCGCAATGCGGGGCCGCTGCCGCGAACTCGCTCGGCAAGCGTGGGCGATTCGTTGCATCATGACGGTCCGCCGCGCCGGCCGGCCGCGTGCCGCGCGGCCCTTTCCCCATGAGGCACGAGCCCACGCCATGAACCGAGCCCCCGAAGGCCAGA